>NZ_LMGS01000010.1:0-508370 GCF_001427505.1 Lysobacter sp. Root604
ACACCACCGGCCAGACGCCCGCACAAGTCACCTGCGCACACTGTCAAAGATCGTAGGAACCGGCCTCAGCGCCTTGTTCCAGCCTCGTCACCAAAGTGCCCGAGGGAGCCGCACATCTTACAGCAGATTTCGCGACCGTCAACACCCTGCGAAACCTTTTTTCTACCGCTTCCCACCGTTGCGTTCAGGCCCTAAAGCCGTCCCGTCTGGTGGGCCGCGCATCTTACAGCAGCCTTCGAATCCGTCAACCGTTTTCGATGCCGCTTTCGATCCGCCCCGCCGCGCTCAATCCATGCAGCTCGGCGGGGCGCGCATTGTGCACAGCTCAAGCTGAATAGGGAAGGGGGTCAGCGAAAATAATTCGACTTGACCGCCGCGCCGCGCTGCCCGATGGTCGCCGCACCCTTAGGCAACAAGGAACGCTCGATGTCCAAGCTACGTCTGTTGGCCGCCTGCTGCGGCCTGGCCCTGTCCGGTTGCGCCAGCGGCGCCGACCCCTGGGTGGAGCTGGCCGGGCAGCGCTATACGGTGGAAGTCGCCGACGACGACGAAGAGCGCGCCATGGGCCTGATGTTCCGCGAGGAAATGGCCGACGACCGCGGCATGGTCTTCATCCACGAGCGCCAGGAACCGCAGGCCTATTGGATGAAAAACACCAAAATTCCGCTGGATATCCTGTACTTCGACAACGACCGCAAGCTGGTGTCGCAGCAGCGCGACGTGCCGCCGTGCTCGGCCGGCAACCAGTGCCCGCCCTACCCCAGCGCCGCGCCGGCGCGCTATGTGCTGGAACTCAACGCCGGCCAGGCGGCCAAGCTGAAATTGCAGGACGGCGCCGTGCTGACCTTCGGGCCCGGTCTGCCCCAGCCCTGAACCGCCTAGGCGCTCAGAGCTCCATCATCTCGAAGTCGTCCTTGGTCACACCGCAGTCCGGACAGGTCCAGGTATCGGGCACGTCCGCCCAGCGGGTGCCCGGGGCGATGCCCTCTTCCGGCAGGCCCTTGGCCTCGTCGTAGATGAAGCCGCAAACGACGCACATCCAGGTGCGGAACACGGTAGCGGCGGCGATCTCGGACATATGGGCGGATAATGGCTGTCTTGCGGGACAAGCATTGTCCCACCCCCGCCGCGCCCACGGAAGCGCCGTCATGCATTCATCCTGGCCGCGCCGCGGCGTTTATGCGATCACCCCCGACGAAGCCGACGACGCGCGCCTGCTGGCGCGGGTCGGCACCGTGCTCGGTGCGGGCGCGGCCTGGCTGCAGTACCGCAACAAGGCCGCCGACGACGCCGGCCGCGAACGCCAGGCGCGCGCCTTGCTGGCGCTGTGCCGGCAGTACCAGGTGCCGCTGATCGTGAACGACGACTGGCGCCTGGCCGCGCGCATCGGTGCCGACGGCGCGCATCTGGGCGAGGACGACGGCGATATCGCGGCGGCGCGCATCGCCCTGGGCGCGCACGCGATCCTGGGCGTGTCCTGCTACGACCAGGGCGCCCTCGCCCGCGCGGCGGTCGCAGCCGGCGCCGATTACGTCGCGTTCGGCGCGTTCTTTCCGTCGCCGACCAAACCCAATGCGCGCCGCGCATCGCCGCAGCTGCTGCGCGACGCGGCGGATTTGAACGTACCGCGGGTGGCCATCGGCGGCATCACCCCGGACAATGCGCCGGCGCTGGTCGCGGCCGGCGCCGATCTGCTGGCGGTGATCAGCGGCGTGTTCGACGCGCCGGATCCGGCCGCCGCGACGCGCGCTTACCGGGCCTGTTTCGACGCCCCCGATTCCGATTCCGATTCCGTTCCTCTTACCTGAAGACCCCTGCCTGCCCATGAATAACGCCCGTTCGCACGCCCTGTTCACCCGCGCTTCCGAGCTGCTGCCCGGCGGCGTCAATTCGCCGGTGCGCGCGTTCAAATCCGTCGGCGGCGAGCCGTTCTTCGCCCAGCGCGCCGAAGGTGCGTATCTGTACGACGTCGACGGCAACCGTTACGTCGACTACGTCGGGTCCTGGGGCCCGATGATCGCCGGCCACGCCCATCCGCAGGTGCTGGACGCGGTCGCGCGCACCATGCGCGACGGCTTGAGCTTCGGCGTGCCCAATGCGCTGGAGGTGACCATGGCCGAGGCGATCACTTCGATCGTGCCCAGCTGCGAGATGGTGCGCATGGTGAATTCGGGCACCGAGGCCACGCTGTCGGCGATCCGGGTGGCGCGTGGCGCGACCGGGCGCACGCGCATCGTCAAGTTCGAGGGCTGCTATCACGGCCACGGCGACAGTTTCCTGGTCAAGGCCGGCAGCGGCGCGCTCACCCTGGGCCTGCCGAATTCGCCGGGCGTGCCCTCGGCGCTGGCCGACCTGACCCTGACCCTGCCCTACAACGATTTCGAGGCGGCGACGCGCTTGTTCGACGATGTCGGCGATCAGATCGCCGGCCTGATCATCGAGCCCATCGTCGGCAACGCCAACTGCATCCTGCCGCGCGAGGGTTATCTGCAGCATCTGCGCGCCCTGTGCAGCAATTACGGCGCGCTGCTGATCTTCGACGAGGTGATGACCGGTTTCCGAGTCGCGCTGGGCGGCGCGCAGCAGCGTTACGGCATCAAGCCGGACCTGAGCACCTTCGGCAAGATCATCGGCGGCGGCATGCCGGTGGGCGCCTACGGCGGCCGTCGCGATCTGATGAAACAGGTCGCGCCCAGCGGCCCGATCTATCAAGCCGGCACCTTGAGCGGCAACCCGGTGGCGATGGCCGCGGGCCTGGCGACCCTGGACCTGATCCGCGCGCCGGGCTTCCACGAGGCGCTGGAGCGCGGCACGCACGCGCTGTGCGACGGCCTGGAAGCGGCCGCGCGCGAGGCCGGCGTGGCCTTCCATACCACTCGCGCGCCGGGCATGTTCGGCCTGTATTTCCGCGAGGGGCCGGTGAACAGCTTCGCCGACGCGATGACCTCGGACACCCAGCGCTTCAACCGCTTCTTCCACGGCATGCTTGAGCGCGGCGTGTACCTGGCGCCGTCGGCGTTCGAGGCCGGCTTCCTGTCCAGCGCGCACGGCGAGGCCGAGATCGCGCATACGCTGGACGCCGCGCGCGCGAGTTTCGCCGCGCTGTGATCCGCATCGCGCCGCGCATGCGCGGCGCCGGAAATCCGAACGGGCCGACGAACGTCGGCCCGTTTTGGTTTCGCGGCGCCTGCGGTCAGAACGTGTAGCTGACGCTCAAGCCGATGTTGCGGCGCGCGCCGAACCAGCAGTCGCCGCGGCCCATGCAGATGCTGAAGTAGCGCTTGTCGGTCAGGTTGTTGACGTTGAGCGCCCAGCGCCAGACGCCGGTGTCGTAGGACAGCATCGCATCGGCCAGGGTCACCGCCGGCGTGGTCGGCGCGGGCAGGCTGTCGAAGGCGCTCATGTAGCGCAGGCCCAGGCCGGCGGCGTAGCCTTCGCGGCCGCCGATGCGGAAGCGCTGCTTGCCCCAGACCGCGGCCTGGTGGCGCGGCGTGGCTTCGAGCTGCCTGTCGTTCTCCAGGTAGTTGTAGTGCGCGGTGATGTCGAACGTTTCGGTCAGCCGGCCGCCGACTTCCAGCTCCACGCCGCTGACCTTGGTCTTGCCCGCCTGGATGTTGGTGTTGGGGTTGCGCGGATCGGGGACCAGGCGATTTTCCTCGCGCAGCTCGTAGGCGGCGGCGCTAAAGCTCAGATCGCGCCCGGCCGGTTCGAACTTCAGGCCGGCTTCGACCTGCTCGCCCTTTTGCGGCGTGTAACGCGCGCCGGTGATGGCGTTGGTGCCGGCCAAGGGAGTGAAGGATTCGCTGTAGCTCAGGTACGGCGACCAGCCGGCCCAATCGTGGAACATCAGGCCCAGGCGCTTGGTGGTGGCGCTGGTGTCTTCGTCGGCGGCGCCGGCCAGCCCGTTGTTGACCCGGTCGTGGCGCACACCGGCGACCACGATCCAATGCTCGCCGAACTTCATCTGGTCCTGCAGGTACAGGCCGACCTGACGTTGGCGGGTCTTGACCGGTGCGCCCAACGCCGGCGGCGTATAGGACGTGTACACCGGAGCGAAGATGTCCACCGGCGGCACGTTGCTGTCGAACAACTGGGCCTCGTCCTGCTTGAAGCGCACCGCGTCCAGCCCCAGCAGCATCTGGTGATCGATCGCGCCGGTCCTGAAGCGGCCCTCGACGTGCTGGTCGATGTTCTGCATGCGCACCTGGGTCTTGGCGAACCAGCCTTCGCGCGGCAGCAGGCGTTGTTGCGGATCGATGAAGGGATCGGTCGGATTGAGGAAGGGATTGCCGTAGACGCTGGCGTAATCGACCTTGTTGCGCGCGGCGCGGAAGGATTGGCGGACCGTCCAGTTCTCGTTGAAGCGATGCTCGAACGACCAGCCGGCGGTGCTGCGGTCGGTGTCGTAGTGATCGCCGGGATTGCCGATGTAGCGATGCGCGGGCACGCGTCCGTTCGGGTTGGGCGCCAGCAGGCCGCTCCAGCCGAAGAACTGCGAAGTGGAACCGGTGCGATCGCGCTGCCAACGCAGTTGCACGGTCAGCGAGGTGGCCTCGTTGGGCTTCCAGGTCAGCGAGGGCGCGAACAGGCGGCGGTCGTCGTCGACATTGTCGACCTGGGTGGCGCTGTCGCGGTACACGCCGACCAGACGATACAACCAGGTGCCGTCGTCGCTGAGCGGACCGGTGAAATCGGCATTGAGCTGGCGGCGATCGAAACTGCCGACCTGCACGCCGATCTCGCGCCGGGTCTGCGCTTGCGGGCGCTTGCTGACCAGGTTGACGATGCCGGCGGTGCTGCCCTGCCCGAACAGCATCGAGGCCGGGCCGCGCAGCACTTCGATGCGTTCGAGCATGTAGGGATCGGTGCGCGCGCTGCTGGTGTAGTAGTTGAACGCGTTGCGCAGGCCGTCGAGGTATTCGCTGGGCGAACTGCCGCGGATCAGGGTCCAGTCGCCGCGCGAATCCAGGCCGTAGGCTTCCGAACGCACGCCGGCGGCGTAGTTGAGCGCGTCCTGCACGCTCTGCGCGCCCTGGTCGGTCATGCGTTGCCCGGTCACCACCGTGATCGCCTGCGGCGTTTCCGAGATCGGGGTGTCGGTCTTGGTCGCGCTGCGGGCGCTGTCGGCCTGGTAGCCCTCCACCGCCGCGCCCTCGACGACCACATGGTCCAGCGTGGTGGCCCGATCCGCCGCCGCGTCACCGTCGTCGGGGCTGGAAGAGGTCTGGGCCAGCGCGGCGGGCGCGGTCAGGGCGAGCATTAGCGCCACGGCCAAGGGGGCCGGGGTGATACGAGAGCGGGGCATGGGGTCTCCGGCTGTTTATGCAAACGATAATCATTATCGTTTAGTTAAGCAGCGGATGCCAGCCCGGACAGGTATGCGACGAAGGAGGCCGGACCGTGTCGCGTCGTCAGGACGCGGACAGGCGTGCGGCGATGGTGTGTGCGAGCACGCGCAAGATCGCGTGATCGGTGGGCGCGGGAATTCCGGCTGGGTACACGTCGAGCAAGCCGTCGCCATGACGGCGCGGATGCACATGCAGATGCACATGCGGCACTTCCTGCCCGCCGGCCTCGCCGTTGGACTGCCAGAGGTTGAGGCCGTCGGGCGCGACGTCGGCGGCCAGGGCCTTGGCGATGCGCACCGCCAGCGTCATCAGGTGCGCGGCGGTGGCTTCGTCCAGCGCGTAGATATTGGGCACGTGGGCGCGCGGCACCACCAAGACGTGGCCGGGCACCGCTTGGCGCAGATCCAGGAAGGCGATGGCAATGGCGTCTTCGTGGACGATCGCGGCCGGCGCGGTGCCGGCCACGATGGCGCAGAAGACGCAGTCGCCGTCGCTCATCGTCCGAGCTTGGCGATCAGCGGCCCAGGAACGCCGCCAGCGCGGCGCGCAGGCGCGCCAAACCTTCGCCGATGTCGGCGTCGGAGATGTTCAGCGCCGGCACGAAGCGCAGCACGTCGGGGCCGGCCTGCAGCAGGAGCAGGCCGTGGTCGACGCAGCGGTCGAGGATCTCGCCGGCCTTGCCGGCGTGCTCGGGACGCAGTTGCGCGCCCAGCATCAGGCCGCGGCCGCGCACTTCGGAGAACAACGAGTACTCCTCGTCTAGCGCCGCCAGGGCCGCGCGCAAGGCCTCGGACTGACGCAGCACATTGGCCAGCAGCGCCGGCGACGACAGCTCGCGCAGGGCCGCGTTGGCGACCGCGGCCGCGAGCGGATTGCCGCCGAAGGTGGTGCCGTGAGCGCCGAACTGCATGCTCTGACCGGCGCGCGCGCCGACCAGCATGGCGCCGATCGGGAAGCCGCTGCCCAGCGCCTTGGCCAAGGTGACCACATCGGGCACTACCTCATAGCCGTGGCAGGCGAACAAGCGGCCCGTGCGGCCCATGCCGCATTGGATTTCGTCGAGGATCAGCAGGGCGTCGTGGCGATCGCACAGCGCGCGCAGACCGCTCAGGAACTCCGCGGTGGCCGGCGTCACGCCGCCCTCGCCTTGCACCGGCTCGACCAGCACCGCGCAGACCGCGCCGTCGGCCATCGCCGCTTCGGCGGCGGCCAGATCGTTGAAATCGCTGTAGCGGAAGCCCGGCGGCAGCGGCTCGAAGCCCTCGTGGTACTTGGGCTGGGCAGTGGCGGTGACCGCGGCCAGGGTGCGGCCGTGGAAGCTGCCGCGGAAACTCAGGATGGCGCGACGCTCGGGCTCGCGGCCCTGCGCGGTCGCCCACTTGCGCGCCAGCTTGATCGCAGCCTCGTTGGCCTCGGCGCCGGAATTGCAGAAGAACACCCGCTCGGCGAAACCCGACGCGCTCACCAGCGCCTCGGCCAGGCGCAGCGGCGGTTCGCTCACGAACACGTTGCTGGTGTGCCAGAGCTTGCCGGCCTGCTCGGTCAGCGCCGCGATCAGCGCCGGATGGGCGTGGCCTAGCGCGTTGACGGCGATGCCGGCGCCGAAATCCACGTACTCGCGACCGTCGCGATCCCAGATGCGCGCGCCCTGGCCGTGGTCGAGCACGATCCGGCGCGGACGGTAGACCGGCAGGTAGTAGCGCTCGGAAAGGGCGAACAGGGATTCGGTGGAGGCGGTCATCGACGCGGGATCGGTTGGGGAGTACGCATATTCTCGCCCAAGTCGGCGGCCGGCGCTGGCGCGCAGGTTCAGTCGAAGCAGTGCGGCACGAAGCGGCTGCTGTTGCGGGTGATGCGGTCGCCGTCCTCGCGCACGCCCAGTCCGGCAGCGACGTCGCCGACCACCCAGGCGCCGAGCACGGCGTGGCCGGCGGCGCTTTGGTACAGCGGCGAATAAGCCTGGTAAACCGTGTCCGGCGCGGCCATCAGCGGGGCGCGTTCGAACAGCGCCACGCCCTCGCCTTCGCGGCCCAGGCGCGGCTTGGCGACCAGCGGGCCGTCGATCGCGGCCGGATCGTGCGAGGCCGGCAGCAGGTTGGGATGGCCCGGAAACATGCGCCACAGCAGCGGCAGCAGGGCCTTGTTCGACAACAACTGCTTCCAGGCCGGCTCGATCCAGCGCGTCGGCGCCGCCGGCAGGTGTTCGGCGAAAGGCTCGTCCAGCAACCATTCCCAGGGATAAAGCTTGAACAGCTGCGCGATCGGGCGGTCGTCGAGATCGACGTAGTTCGAATCGAGCCAGCCGATCTCGGCGATGTCCAGCGATTGGGTCGCGTAGCCGGCCTGGGCGCAGGTCTCGCGCAGGTACTCGACGGTCGCGCGGTCTTCCGGCGCCTCCAGGCAGCCGGCGAAATGCACCTGCGCGCCGGCGGGCAGCACCTGCGACCAGCGCTCGACCAGGCGCTCGTGGATCAGATTGAACTGATCGGCGCCGGCGGCGGTGTCTTCCAGCCAATACCACTGCACCACCGCGGCCTCGAACAGCGAGGTCGGGGTATCGGCGTTGTATTCGAGCAGTTTGGGCTCGCCATAGCCGTCGTAGGCCAGATCGAAGCGGCCGTACAGCGCCGGCTCCTTGGCGCGCCAGGAGCGCTCGGCCAGTTCGGCGGCGCGCGCGCTCAAGCCCAACACGGCGTAATCGCCGCGTTCGACGACGTGAGCCACGGCTTGCAGGCACAGTTGGTGCAACTCGCCGGTCGCGGCTTCGATGCGGTCGATCTGGTCTTCGCGAAAGCGGTAGCAGGCGTCGTCGACCCAGTAGGCGCCGTCGAGGCTGTGGAAGTCGAAGCCCAGTGCCTCCACCCGCGCGCGCCAGTCCGGCCGCGGCGCGCAACGCTCGCGGCGCATCAGGAACGGACCGAGTGCGCGGCGCCGGTGCGGCCGAAACCGCCGCGGTAACCGCGTTCGACCGTCGGCGCGCGGTATTCGGGGTCGCTGCGCAAGCCGGCGCTATTGCCGTAGCTACCGTAGCCGCCGTAGTAGCCGTAGTAGCCGTAGTAGCCGCGATGGTGGCGGCAGCGGTTGCCGGCTTGCTCGTCGCGTGGGTCCTGCGCCTTCTGCGGATACCAGGGCCCGTACCAGCGCCCGTTCTCGTAGGTGCAGCGATCGCTGTAGTCGCATTCGCAGCTGTAGCGATCGGCGTAACCGCCGCGCTGCACCGGCTCGGCGGTGAGATCGCGCACGATCGGATAACCGATCAGCCCGGCCGCGCCCAGCCACAGTAAGGGCACCGCGTAGGAGCGCTTGCGCTTGAGCGGGCCGGGGCGGGTGATCGTGGGCGTGTACTGTGACGCGCCGCGTTTCTTCTTCGCCATCGTCAGTAGGTCATCGCCGCGGCGTTGATCAGGCCCACGCCCAGATGCAGGGTGGCGGACAACAGCGCGGCGGCCTGCTCGCCGCGCTCGATGCGCGCGGGAAATCCCGGCAGCAGCAAGCGGGTCAGCACATGCGCGGCGGCCTGCGTCAGCATCGCGACCGCGCCCCACACGGCCAGATCGATCAGGCTGAGGCTATGCGCCATCGCGCTGGCCAGCGGCAGACAGAAGCCGAGCAGCGCGCCGGCCAGGGCGGTGCTGGCGGCGAGGTTGCCGTCGCGGATCAACTGCAGTTCGCGATGCGGCGTGAGTTGCAGGTACACCGCCAGAAACAAGGCGACGAACCCCAGCCCGACCCCGAAATAACCGGCGAACGCCGGCAGACCCTGCAAGTACGACATTCCCACCCCTGATCGGAAAGCCCGCAGACCTTAGCCCGACCGCGCAGGGGCGACAAGGCGGAATGCGGCAGGACGCACTGTGCGCTGCGTCATGCGGTGAACCGGGGGTCGCGCGCAGAATCGGCAGACCACTCCAGGGACCCCACGCTCATGACCCAGCCGCGCCGCTCGTCGTTCGCCTGTCTGCTGTCCGCCCTGCTCGCCGCCGGCTCCGCCGCCGCGGCGCCGCCCAATGCGCCCGCGCCCAAGATCTCGATCACCGAGACCGCCGCGTTCGACGCCGCCTCGGTGCCCGCCTACACCGGCGACTACGCCGACATCTACGCCTACCTCGAACAGCACCGCGCGCAGGATCTGGAACAGCTGCAGCGTTGGGTGCGGCAGCCGTCGATCAGCGCGCAGAACCAGGGCATCCAGGAAATGGCCGAGCTGCTGCGCGCCGACCTGCAGGGCCTGGGCTTCCGCGACACCGCGCTGGTGCCGACTTCCGGGCACCCTGGCGTCTACGGCTACTACGACGCCGGTGCCGAACACACGCTGGTCGTCTACATGATGTACGACGTGCAGCCGATCGAGCCCGCCGGCTGGAAGGTCGACGCCTTCAAGGGCGAGCTGGTCGACGAGCCCGGCCTGGGCAAGGTGTTGATGGCGCGCGGCGCGACCAATCAGAAGGGCCCGCAGCGCGCGTTTCTCAATGCGCTGGCGGCGATGATCAAGGTGCGCGGCAAGCCGCCGGTGAACCTGATCGTGCTGGCCGAGGGCGAGGAAGAGCTGGGCTCGCCGCACTATCCGGAAGTGGTGGCCAAGTACGAAGCGCAACTGCGCAAGGCCGACGGTGTGTTCTTCCCGATGAACACCCAGGGCCGCGACGGCGAGCCCAGCATGTTCCTGGGCGTGAAGGGCATCCTGTATTTCGAACTGGAAGCGCGCGGCAACGCCAAGACCGGCGGTTCGCAGAAGAGTGAGGTGCACGGCTCGATGGCGGCGACCCTGGATTCGCCGACCTGGCGCCTGGTGCAGGCGCTGTCGACCCTGACCACGCCCGAGGGCGAGATCGCGGTGCCGGGCTATCGCGACGCGATCCGTCCGCCCAACGCCGAGGAGCAGCGCCTGTACAACGGCCTGATCCGCGACCGCGAGCAGGACGCGGCCAAGACCCTGGAGGTGCTGGGCGCGACGCGCTGGAAGAACGGGCGCAGCGTGCGCGAGGCGGTGGCGTCGGAATTGTTCGACACCACCCTCAACATCGACGGCCTGGTCGCGGGCTACACCGGCGAAGGCGTCAAGACCATCCTGCCGCACCGCGCGGTGGCCAAGGTCGATTCGCGGCTGGTGCCCAACCAGACCCCGGAGCAGGCGCTGGGCCTGATCCGCAAGCAGCTCGACGCGCAGGGCTTCGACGACATCGTGGTGCGCCAGCTGTCCGGCTATCCGCCGGCGCAGACCTCGGTGGACGCACCGTTGTCGCGCGCCGCGATCGGCACCTACCGCAAGTACGGCTTCACCCCCACCATCGCGCCGCGCCTGGCCGGCAGTGCGCCCTACTACGTGTTCACCCAGACCCTGGGCCTGCCGATGATCGCCGGCGGCCTGGGCCACGGCAGCGGCGCGCACGCGCCCAACGAGTACATGGTGGTGGAACCGCAGGCCGGTTCGAAGATCGCCGGGCTGGCGCAGGCCGAGCGCTTCTATGTCGACCTGATGTATGCGCTGTCGGATTCGCTAAAGGCGACGGCGAAGAAGTAAGGCGGCGATGCGGTGGGCGCGGCGATGGGCCGCGCTCACCCTGCTGTCGTCGCTTGCGCGGGCGCGTGGCGATGCGACGCGATGCGGTTCGCTGCGCTCACCGCATCCTACGGAGGCGATGGCGGATGCGCGCGCGGACTCAGCGCGGGGGCTGGTGCGCGCGGTCGGAGTCCAGGAACAGGTCCGGCAGCAGAGGCTGGGTCGGATCGACCGCGTAGGGCGCGAAGTCGGTGACGCCTTGCGCGGCCAGCACTTCGTCGTCGATCAGGAAGTGGCCGTGGTAGCCCTGCGCCGGCCGCGTCAGCACCGCCTGTGCGGCGTCGGCGACGATTTCGGGCCTACGGCAGCGTTCGGCCTGCACGCCCGGAATCATGTTGATCGCATCGGTGGCGATCACCGTGCGCGGCCACAGCGCGTTGACCGCCACGCCCTGCGGCCCGAACTCGGCAGCCAGGCCCAGGGTGACGAAACTCATGCCCATCTTGGCCAGGGTGTAGCCGGTGTGCGGCGCCCACCACTTGGGATCGAGGTTCGGCGGCGGCGCCAGGGTCAGGATATGCGGGTTGGGCGCCTTCAACAGATGCGGCAGGCAGGCCTGCGCGCACAGGAAGCTGCCGCGCGCGTTGACCTGCTGCATCAGGTCGAAGCGCTTCATCGGCGTGTCCAGGGTGCCGCGCAGCCAGATCGCGCTAGCGTTGTTGACCAGGATGTCGAGGCCGCCGAATGCGTCGACGGTGGCCGCGACCGCGGCGTGGACCTCGTCCTCCTCGCGGATGTCGCACTTGAGCGCGAGCGCGCGGCCGCCGGCGGCCTCGATCTCGGCGGCGACGCTGTGAATGGTGCCGGGCAGCTTGGGATTGGCGACGTCGGACTTGGCCGCGATCGCGATGTTGGCGCCGTCGCGCGCGGCGCGCAGTGCGATCGCGCGGCCGATGCCGCGCGAGGCGCCGGTGATGAAGAGTGTCTTGCCGGAGAGGCTGGTCATGGTGGAAGGCCGGAATTAGGGATCGGAGGTTAGGGATTCGCAAGCATCCGCAAGCCCACATCCTAATCCCTAATCCCAACCCCCTAATCCCTGCCGTCAAGGCTTGGGTCCCTGCCCTTCGTTGTCCTCCCAATGCAGGATGCGCCGGGTCACGAAGCGGTACACCGGTTTGCCGGTCGCGAACCAGGCCTGGCGCAGCCAGGAGGGCCGCTTGAGCAGGCGCCGCTCGATCGGCGTCAAAGCCTGCGGGCAGTAAGTGCGCTTGTGCTTGAGCAGATGGCGCAGGTCCTCGCGCGCGAGCAGGCGCAGCCAGCGCGCGCGCGGGCGCCCGCGCACCGCCAGTTGGAAGTCGATCACCGCCGGCGCGCCGTCGGCCAGCACCAGCCAGTTGGCCTCCTTGGCCAGATCGTTGTGGGCGATGCCGCTGCGATGCAGTTGCTGCAGCAGGCGGCGCGCGCGCCGGAAGTAGGCGACATCGCCGTGCGGCGGGCGCTGGTACATGGCGGCGCCGTCGAGATAGCTGCGGTCGAGCCGGCGCCCGTCCCAGCGCAGCAGCTGCGGCGCGGCCAGGCCGTGCACGCGGCGCAGCGCCAGAGCCTCGCGCCGCGCCAGCCACCAGGCCGGCAAACGCAGCCACAGCGGCACGTGGGCGAGGTCGCGGCGCACGAACAGGCCGTCGCCGTCGCGCATCAGCGCGATGCGACCGAAGCTGTCGGCCTTGAGCGCGGCGACTTCCACGGCCGGGATTGGGGATGGAGGATTCGGGATTGGCAAAGGCGGAGGGCGCTGTGTCGAAGGTCCGGGGCAGGCTGAGGCCAGTGTACCGACGCGCCGCGGCGGCGCTCTACGAATCCCGAATCGCGAATCCCGAATCCCGGCCCTTGGCGATGTCAACTGTCATGAGCCCAGTGTACCGACGCCATGCATCGCCGCTTTTGCGTATCCCGAATCCCGAATCGCCAATCCCGGCTCCTATAATCGAGCGATGGATTCAGCCTGGCTCGAAAGCGCGACCGCATGGATCGCGGCGAACCCCACCGCCGCCGGCGCGGTGATCTTCCTGATTGCGTTCTGCGATGCCCTGATCCTGGCGGGCATCGTGGTGCCGGCCCTGCCGCTGCTGTTCGCGGTCGGCGCACTGGTCGGTCTGGGCCACATCAGCGGGCCTTATGCGCTGGCCTGCGCGGCGGCGGGCGCCTTCGCCGGCGACGGCCTGAGCTATTGGGTCGGCTATCGCTGGGGGCCGCAGCTGCGCCAACGCTGGCCGTTCTCGCGCTATCCGCAATGGCTGGATCGCGGCGAGCAGTTGTTCCGCCGCCATGGCAGCAAAAGCATCCTGATCGCGCGCTTCGTCGGCGCGGTGCGGCCGTTCGTGCCGGCGATCGCGGGCATGCTGCACATGCCGGCGCGCCGCTACGCCCTGCCCAGCCTGTTCGCCTGCATCGCCTGGGCGGCCGCGTTCCTGGCCCCGGGCTGGGTGCTGGGCGCGTCCTACGATGCGGTGGCCGCGGTCGCCGACCGTCTGGCCCTGGTGCTGGGCGGGCTGTTGGTGGCGGTGGCGCTGGTCTGGGCCTGCGTGCTCTACACCTGGCGCTGGTTCGCCGCGCACGCCAACAACCTCCTGGCGCGCGCCTTGCGCTGGACCCGCCGGCATCCGCGCATGGGCCGCTACGCCGAAGCCCTGATCGATCCGAACCGGCCCGAGTCGGCCTCGCTGGCGATCCTGGCGGTGTGCCTGCTGGCGATCAGCTGGGTCTGGTTCACCCTGCTGGCGACCCTGCTCGCCAGCGGCGGTCCGCTGGCGCTGGATCACAGCATCCACGAACTGATGTGGAGCCTGCGCAATCCGCTGGCCGACCGCCTGATGGCCGCGCTGGCCAGCCTGGGCGACGCGGCGGTGCTGGCGCCGGCGGCGCTGGTCGCGCTGGGCTATCTGCTGTGGCGGCGGCGCTGGATGGCGGCCGCGCACTGGGTCGCGGCGATCGTGTTCGGCCTGGCCCTGACCTCGCTGCTGGAAGCGGCGATCGACATGCCGCGTCCGCCGACCGCGCCGGCCGGCTTCGGCTTCCCCTCGGTCGCGGTCACCATGACCACGATCGTGTTCGGTTTCTTCGCGGTGCTGATCGCGCGCGAGTTGCCGGGGCGGCAACGCGTGTGGCCGTATTTGCTGGCGGGCGTGGTGACCACCCTGGTCGGCTTCGCGCGCCTGTACCTGGGCGCGCACTGGCCCAGCGACCTGGTCGGCGGCACTCTGTTCGGCATCGTCTGGCTGTTGATCCTGGGCATCGCCTATCGCCGCCACGTAGCGCGCTCGTTCTGGATGCGGCCGCTGGCCTGGCTGTTCTACGGCAGCTTCGCGGCCGCCGCGCTGTGGCATGCGCCGCGCTCGGCCGACGCGCTGCTGGCGAAGTTCGCCGCGGCCGCGCCCACCCGCGTACTGGCGATCGACGACTGGTGGCGACGCGATTGGGCGACCCTGCCCGAGCATCGCAACGAACGCGATTTGCGCCGGCGCTGGCCGCTGGACCTGCAGGTCGCCGGCCCGCTGGAGCCGCTGCGCGCGAGCCTGATCGCGCAGGGCTGGCGGGTGCAGCCGCAGGCCGATTGGCTGGCCACGATCGCCCTGCTCAACGACAGCGCGCCGCCGCTGGAACAGGCGGTACTGCCGGCCACGCTGGATGCGCAGGCCGAATCCCTGCTGTTGCTGCGCGCGGGCGCGCGCCCCGACGAGCAATACGCGCTGCGCCTGTGGCCGGCGCCGGCGACGTTCGAGGACGGCACGCCGCTGTGGCTGGGCACCAGCCAGGTGCTGCGACTCAACAAGCCCCTGGATGCGGCCGCGTTGTGGCTGCCGACCAGCGACGACGCACGCGCGCACGCGACCGTGCGCGCGGCATTGAAGGAATTCAGCGCGATCGAGGCGACCGGGTTCCATGGCACGCCGGTGCTGCGCTTGCGCACGGTCGCACCGGGCGATGCCGGGGCGGTGAAGGCGCGCACGCCTTAGGGCGGGGCGCGAGCGCTGGGCGCTTTCGCTGCGAGCCGCGATGCAGTTCGGAGTGACGCGGTGCGATGCGGTTCGCCTGGCGGCTCATCGCATCCTACGGCTGGCTTTGCGATGGCATAGGGCCCATCCGCACGCGCATCGTATGGCGACCCGGCATCGGTCGCTGGCTCAGGGCAACAGGACCAGCAGACGGTCCAGGCGTT
The DNA here is from genome assembly GCF_001427505.1 of Lysobacter sp. Root604. Taxonomy (NCBI): domain Bacteria; kingdom Pseudomonadati; phylum Pseudomonadota; class Gammaproteobacteria; order Lysobacterales; family Lysobacteraceae; genus Lysobacter; species Lysobacter sp. Root604. The sequence goes on from NZ_LMGS01000010.1 coordinate 15,065, forward strand.
CGTGCGGGTCGTCGATCTGCAACAGCGCCTGGCGCTGCGCGTGCTGCAGCGGCAGCAGTTCGGCCAGGCGCCAGCCGACCCAGGCGGCGTCCTCCATGCGCACGCGCGGCGCCAACGCGTATTCGCCGCCGAAGCGGTCGATCAGCTCCTGCAGCAGGATCGCCAGCAAGCCGTGTTCCGGCCGCAGTACCTGCTCGGAATCGGGCGCGCACCATTCGATTTCGGCCACCTGCAGGCCGTTGTCGCGCACCCGCACGCGGCGCGCGTGGAAGCGTCGGGCACCGCGTACGCGCAAGGTCAGCAGGCCGTCGGCGTCGGCGCCGAAATCCTCGATCAGCGCCTCGGTGCCGAACGCGGCGGCGCTGGCCGGCGCGCCGACCTCCTGGCCGTCGATGATCAGACAGACCCCGAAGCCGCGGCCGCGGCGGCCGCACTCGCGCACCAAATCCAGATAGCGCGGTTCGAACACGCGCAGGCCGAGCGCCGCGCCGGGCACCAGCACCGTGTGCAAGGGGAACAGGCCCAGCGATTCCGGGCTGGAAGCTGCGGCGTCGGTAGCGGTCGACATGCCGCCAGTGTACCCGCGCCGCGCGCGCCGCTATCGCCTCAATGCGGCTCCAGCAGATCGATCAGGGCGCGGCGCTTTTTGCGCGAAAGCCGCTGCACCAGTCCGGCCAATTGCAGTTCGTCGGGATCGCCGTAATGGCCGCCGGCATCGCGCACCGATACGCCGTTGCCGTCGACGCTGCCGCGGCCGGTGCTCAGCCATTCGAAGCTCACGCGCTGCTGTTTGGCGATGTCGATCATGCGCTGCAATTCGGGCAGCGACAGACCGGCCAGCCATTTGCGCGCGGTCTCGCGACTGACGTTGTACTGGATCGCGAGCGCGCCGATGCGCCCGCGGCCCTTTGCGAAACCCGAATAGTCCAGCGCATGGCGCAGGCGCTGGGCGAAGTCGTCGTGGTTTGAAGTCATGCAATACCGCCCATGCATCCTGCCAGGCCGAAACGGGCCGCCCGGGCGGGCGCGGGATGCGGCGCACGGGCGGCGGGAGTGACGCAACTCATTGTTGCGTAACTCGCAGCCGGGAGTGGCACTTTTCATATGCACAAATAACAATTATCAGTTGCTATCTGAGACAGGACCTCGAGCACGAGCCTAGCGCGCCTCTGTCGTGCAACGAGGCACTAACAAGGTGATTTATAGGTATTTAAAGTGTGCACTAATGGCACATATAACGCTCAGACGTGCACGGAGCGGTGCTGGATGGCACGCAAATTGGCACGTTTGAATTGTCATTCCGGCGGCCGCACACTGCGGCCACCGGCACGCGGAACGCGCTTAGGCGGCGCCGTCGCGCAAGGCGGCGAGAAAACGGCGCGGCGCGCCGTCGAAGCCGCCGTTGGACATGAAGACGACGTGGTCGCCGGCGCGCACGCGAGCGCGCAGGGCCGCGATCAGGCTGTCGGCATCGGCCGCTGTCACGCCTTCGCCGCGCAGGCCGGCGACGACCTGGCCGGCGTCCCAGGCCAGTTCCGGGCGGTGCAGGAACACCACCGCATCGGCGCCGTCCAGGGACGGTGCCAGCGCCTGCGCATGCGCGCCCAGGCGCATGGAGTTGCTGCGCGGCTCCATCGCCACCACGATGCGGGCCGCGCCGACGCGCGCGCGCAGGCCGGCCAGGGTGGTCGCGATGGCGGTCGGGTGATGGGCGAAGTCGTCGTAGACGGTGATGCCGTTGGCCTCGCCGATCACTTCCAGGCGACGCTTGACGCTGCGGAAGGCGGCCAGCGCGGGCAGCACGCTCGCCACATCGACGCCGACCGCGTGGGCGGCGGCCAGCGCGGCCAAGGCGTTCATCACGTTGTGACGGCCCAGCAAAGGCCACTGCACCTCGCCGATCTCGTTACCGTTGTGGACCACGACGAAGGCGCTGCCGTCCTGGGCTAGCAGGCGCGCGCTCCAGGTGTAGCCGGCGCCGCCCTGGGCCGCGTCGGCGTCCAGACCGAAGGTCTCCACCGGCGTCCAGCAGCCCATCGCCAGCACTTCGGCCAGGCGCGCGTCCTCGCCGTTGACGATCAGGCGGCCGCGGCGCGGCACGGTGCGCACCAGGTGGTGGAACTGGCGCTGGATCGCGGCCACGTCCGGGAAAATGTCGGCGTGGTCGTACTCAAGGTTGTTGAGGATCGCCACCAGCGGACGGTAGTGGACGAACTTGCTGCGCTTGTCGAAGAAGGCGGTGTCGTACTCGTCGGCTTCGACCACGAACTCGCGACCGCCACCGACGCGCGCCGACACGCCGAAATCCTCGGCGACGCCGCCGATCAGGAAGCCGGGTGCACGGCCGGCGGCTTCGAGCAGCCAGGTCAGGATGGTGGTGGTGGTGGTCTTGCCATGGGTGCCGGCGACCGCGAGGGTGTCGCGGCCCGGCAGCACGCGTTCGGACAGCCACTGCGCGCCGGAGGTGTAGCGGCGGCCGTCGTCGAGCACCTGCTCGACCGCGTCGTTGCCGCGCGACAGCGCGTTGCCGACCACGACCTCGTCGCAATCGGCGGAAATATGTTCGGGCCGATAGCCCTGGCGCAGGGCGATGCCGAGCTGCTCCAACTGCGTCGACATCGGCGGATACACCGCCTGGTCGCTGCCTTCGACCTCATGACCGAGTTCGCGCGCGAGCGCGGCGACGCCGCCCATGAAGGTACCGGCAATGCCCAGAATATGTAGCTTCAAGATCCGACGTTCCTGGATTAACAGCGAAAGCTCAACGCAGCGACTCCCGCATAGGGCCTACTCCCCCTCTCCCGCTTGCGGGAGAGGGCAAGGGGTGAGGGCGCGCGACAGTTGGCGTTCGACGCAGGCTGGCTAGCAGCCGATGTCGCGATTTCGAGACTGGCGCCGTGGTTTTGGGATTCGTGTGCCCTCACCCCAGCCCTCTCCCGCGAGCGGGAGAGGGGGCTAAAGCGAAAGGCGGAAGCAAAAACGAAGCGGAAAACTCACCCAACCACCGGCGCCGGCGACAACGCCTCGACGATCCGCGTGAACACCTCGTCCAACGAGCCCACGCCGTCGATCGCGGTGAGGCGGCCGTGCTGGCGGTAGTACTCGATCACCGGCGCGGTCACGTCGTCGTAGACCTTCAAACGGGTGCGCACGGCTTCGGGACTGTCGTCCTTGCGGCCCTGCTCGGCGGCGCGGCCGGCGATGCGCTCGACCAGCAGCTCGATCGGCACTTCCAGCTGCACGGCGTAGTCCATGGGCTGGCCGATCTTCTTCAACAGCACGTCCAGCGCGTCGGCCTGGGCCAGGTTGCGCGGGTAGCCGTCGAGGATGAAGCCGCCGTGGGTGTCCGGACGCGAGAAACGGTCCTCGAGCATGCCCAGCAGGATCTCGTCGCTGACCAGATTGCCGGCATCCATCACCGCCTTGGCCTCGAGGCCGAGCTTGCTGCCGGCCGCGACTTCGGCGCGCAGCAAATCGCCGGTGGAAATGTGCGGCACCTGCAGGTGGTCCTTGAGCCGCGCAGCCTGCGTGCCCTTGCCGGAACCGGGCGCGCCCAGAAGTACCAATCGCATCTACATCGCTCCTAGAACAAGAATGCCTCGCGCGGCCGGCGCTCTCTCGGGAGCGGCCTGGGTCGCGTGCCCGGGGCGCGGCGCTACACTCAGCCGTCGCCACCCCACCGCCGGGCGTCAATATTGCGGTCAGCTTACCGCATCCCGGCGTCAATCCTGGAACCCCCATGGCCTCTGGAACCCTGCTGTACGCGCAATCCGGCGGCGTGACCGCCGTCATCAATGCCACCGCCTCGGCTGTCATCGAGACCGCCCGCGCGCGCAAGGTCAAGGTGCTGGCCGCCCGCAACGGCATCCTCGGCGCCCTGCGCGAGGACCTGATCGACACTTCCAAGGAATCGGCGGCGGCGATCCGGGCCCTGGCGCATACCCCGGGCGGGGCCTTCGGCTCCTGCCGGGTCAAGCTGAAATCCCTGGACGCCGACCGCGCCCGCTACGAGCGCCTGCTGGCCGTGCTCAAGGCCCACGACGTGCGCTGGTTCCTCTACAACGGCGGCAACGACTCGGCCGACACCGCCCTCAAGGTCTCGCGCCTGGCGGCCGAATTCGGCTATCCGCTGACCTGCATCGGCGTGCCCAAGACGGTCGACAACGACCTGGCCGTGACCGACTGCTGCCCGGGCTTCGGCTCGGCCGCCAAGTACACCGCGGTGTCGGTGCGCGAGGCGGCGCTGGACGTGGCCGCGATGGCCGAGACCTCGACCAAGGTCTTCGTCTACGAAGCCATGGGCCGGCACGCCGGCTGGCTGGCCGCGGCCGCCGGCCTGGCCGGCCAGGGCCCGGACGACGCCCCGCACCTGATCCTGTTCCCGGAGCGGCCGTTCGACGAGGCCGACTTCTTCCGGCGCGTCAAAGCCGTGGTCGAGCGCGTGGGTTATTGCGTGGTGGTCGCCAGCGAGGGCATCCAGACCGCCGACGGCCGTTTCGTCGCCGATGCCGGCGGCGGCAAGGACTCCTTCGGCCATACCCAACTCGGCGGCGTGGCCTCGCACCTGGCCGGCCGGGTCAAGGACGTACTGGGCTACAAGGTCCACTGGACCCTGCCCGACTATCTGCAGCGCTCGGCCCGTCACCTGGCCTCCAAGACCGACGTCGAGCAGGCCCGCGCGGTGGGCAAGGCCGCGGTCGAGTACGCGCTCAAGGGCATGAACGCGGTGATGCCCGCGATCGTGCGCAGCTCCGACGCGCCCTACCGCTGGAAGATCGCGCCCGCGCCGCTGGACAAGGTCGCCAACCACGAGAAGAAGATGCCGGCCGGCTTCATCCGCAAGGACGGCCACGGCATCACCGCCAGCGCGCGCAAATACCTGGAGCCGCTGATCCGCGGCGAGGCGCCGCCGCCCTACGGCCGCGACGGCCTGCCCAAGTACGTGACGCTGAAGAACGTGGCGGTGAAGCGCAAGCTGCCGGCGTTCGAGGGCTGAGGACGCGGGCATGCAGGAGGCGGCGGCGTTGCGGCCCTGGGTCGCGCAGGTATGGGCCTGCGCGCGTCCGCCCGCGCCGCCCGCGTATGCGCGCGAGCACTCGCTGCCCAGCGGCGCGATGCATCTGTCGATCCGCCTGGACGGCCCGCCGCTGCGGATCTACGCCAGCGCCGACGATCGCCAGGGTCGCGGCTACAGCGCCGCCACCGTCGGCGGCGTGCGCGCCGGCTACTGCATCAAGGACACCGCCCACCCCGCCGCCTCGGTGGGTGCGGTGCTGCGGCCGGGCGCGGCGCTGGCGCTGTTCGGGGTGTCGGCGGCCGAACTCGCCGACGGCCATGTCGATCTGGCCCAGTTGTGCGGGCACGAGGCCGAGCTGCTGTACGAACGCCTGGCCGGCGACGCCGACCGCGGCCGCCGCCGCGCGTTGCTGCTGGACTTTCTGGGCGCGCGCCTGCGCCGCGCGCGCAGCGGGCGCGGGCTGGATCCGCAGATCGCACAGGCGCTGGCCAGTGTGCAGCGCACGCCGGCCGCGACCGACGTGGCGGCGCTGGCCGATGCCTGCGGCCGCAGCCCGCGCCATTTCATCGCCGGCTTCCGCGATGCCGCCGGCCTGGCGCCCAAGCGCTATGCGCGCGTGCTGCGCTTCCAGCGTCTGCTCGCCGCCTTGGCGGCGACGCCGCGCCCGGCCTGGGCGCAACTGGCGCTGGACGCGGGCTACTTCGACCAATCCCATCTGATCCGCGAGTTCCGCGAGTTCGCCGGCGTGAGCCCGCGCGAGTATGCGGCGCGCGCGCCCGCGTCGCCCAACCATCTGCCCCTGGCTTGAGCGCGGGCGCGCACGCCGATGCGATCTGTGGGCGTTTTGCGGGAGCGGCGTAAGCCGCGATCGCGCAGTCGCGACGGCGCGCGCATAGTCCAGAGTTTCGTCGTAACCGCAGACTCATCGCGGCTCACGCCGCTCCCACAGGGAGCAGGCGTCGCCGCACGCGCCGCCGCCGCAGCAAACAGGTAAATTTCGTCCAATCGTGCGGCGCGCCCGGGCCGCAGGCTGACGCGCACACCCAACCAGGAGCGCCGCCATGGCCGTACACGAACTGTTCCCCTACCTCTGCGTCGCCGATGCCCAGGCCGCGATCGAGTTCTATGCCTATGCCTTCGAGGCCAGCGAGAAGTTCCGCCTGGTCGAGCCCGGCGGCCGCATCGGCCATGTCGAACTGGACCTGGGCGGCAGCACCCTGATGCTCTGCGAGGAGTATCCGGAGATCGATATCCGTCGCCCGGTGCCCGAGCACGGCCACAGCCACACCCTGCATCTGCACGTGGACGACGCCGACGCGACGGTCGCGCGCGCGGTCGCCGCCGGCGCGCGGCTGGCGATGGCGCCGCGCGACCATTTCTACGGCGAGCGCTCGGGCACTGTGATCGATCCGTTCGGCCATCGCTGGAACATCGGTCACAGCATCGAAGCGCTCACGCCCGAGGAAATGCAGCGCCGCTACCCCGCCGATCCCTGCGCTTGAGCGCGCGCAACGCACGTTCGAACGCAGGAATGCGAACGCGATAGCGGAATTCGTGCCGGATTGTCGTTGAATCGACAGGGGTAATCCGGCAATCTGCGGCCGTGGGCGTCGCCGGCCGTCGGCAAGGCGCACGGAAGACCGATCACTTCAAGGAACAGCTCATGAAAGCCAAGCCGATCACACTATTGCTCCCGATGCTGCTGTTGCTGCCCGCCCTGCCGGCGTTGGCCGGCCAGTGCGACGACAATTTCAGCAAGAAGGGCAATGCGCTCTCCGGCGCCGAGTATTCGACCTCCTACAAGGTCGCGGGCCTGAGCGTGCCCAGCGCGATCGGCCAGATGCGCAACCTCGCCATCGCCGACGGCATGGACGTGCTGGACGAAAGCCCCGACAGCGGCTCGCTGTTGCTGGAGGAACCGGCGAACCTGGCCCACAAGGGCCTGCAGGTGTATGTCACCGCCAAGCCCGACGGCACCGTGTCGATGCTGATGAAGACGCGCCGCGGCGCGTTCGGCAACGCCGACGGCATCCGCAGCGAGATGTGCAAGATGCTGACCCAGCTCAAGCCGGGCAAGGCGCCGGTCGCGCGCGCCGCGGTCAAGCCGATCGAGATCCAGGCGACCGCGCTGGCCACCGATATCGAACGCCAGGGCGTGGAGAACTCCGCCGCGATCGACGTGCGCTTCGCGGGCAAGGTCTACAACATCAAGGGCGTCAACAAGGGCGTGGCCGGCAAGAAGGGCGCGTTCGAGCTGTACTTCGACATGAACCCCTCGCTGGTTCCGGGCTTCGTCCCCAGCAAGTCGCGGCGCGGCGAGCTGCGCATCGCCTGCCGCATGATGCCCGACCAGAACGCCTACGCGCTGGCGATGCGCAACGGCGACAAGATGTATCTCAACGCCACCTACGACCACTACGACGAGTCCAGCTACCTGGTCTGGCTGAAGAACTGCCGCGGCATCCAGTAAGCCCTGGCGACAACGCGCGGGCGGCGCTTCGGCGCCGTCTGTGCGCCGCTTACCCCAGCCAGCGCGGGCCCTACCGCTTCGGCGCTAGGCGCTACCGTTCTGGCGCGCGGCCTTGAAGCCGCGCCACCATCCCAGGCGCCGTTTTGGCGTCACGTAAGCAGCGACTCATCCGCCCCCCGTCGACGCCGAGCCCTTGCGGCCATTGACTCGGCGCCTCGTGCGTGGCGTTAGCGCCGGCCCGGCCTGCGGTCGTAGGCGCTCTATCGCGATCGCGGCGCCCCCTGCCCGCGCACGCGCGCTGCGCTTGCCTGGAATCCGAGCCTTGGCTAAGGTGCGGCCACGCTCAGGGGGGGCGTCGCTCATGTTCAAGTTCGCAGCCGCGCTGGCGGCTTTGCTGGTCGTTCCGGTTACGCAGGCGCAGGACGCCGTTGCCGCCGCGCCGCTCCCCGCCGTAACGCCTGCGCCGACGACACAACCCATCGCTGCGCCAGCCGCCGCCGACGATCCCGCGACGGCCGCAAACGCCAACGCCAACGTCTCCGCACCCGCGCCTTGCTGCCGGCTCGCGGCGGGCAGCGCGGTCGAACTGCAGCTAGGCGAAAGCCTGTCCTCCGCGCGTCACAAGCGCGGCGACCGCTTCGCGCTGCGTCTGAGCCAGCCGTTGACGGTCGACGGCGCCGAACCGATACCGGCCGGCACGCCCGCCGTCGGCGAGGTGGTGCACGGCGCGCGTTCGCGCGGCGGCGGCCATCCGGGCGAGTTGCTGATCGCCGGCCGCTATCTGGAATTCAACGGCCGCCAGATCCCCTTGCGCGGCTTGTCGGTGGGGCAAAGCGGACGCGACCAGATCAACGGCGCGATGGGCGCGTCCCTCCTAATCGGCCCGTTCGCGATGTTCGTGCGCGGCCGCGAAATCGAGATCCCCGCCGACACCGCCTTGCGCGCCAAGCTCGCCCAGGAACTGGAGCTGCCCGTCGCCGACACCACAGCCGCGACCGCGCCTGCCTTACCCGTTTCTCCGTCGCCGACCACCGCGGCCGACGCCGTTCAACCACCCCAGGAGTAGTTCTTAGATGAACCTGAAGTTCCGTGTTTCCGCTCTCGCGCTCGGCCTGATGTTCTCCGGCGCCGTGCTGGCCCAGGACACCGCCCCGCCCGCCGCGACCGAAGCCAGCGCCGAAGAGGCCGAAGACACCGCCGCCGACGCGCAGCCGGCCGGCAAGATCGGCGTGCCGCCGCAGGGCAAGGGCCAGATCGTGTTCTTCCGCCCGTCCAAGTTCGTCGGCGGCGCGGTCGGCTTCAAGGTGCGCGAGGGCGAGACCGAGCTGGGCAAGCTGCGCAGCGGCAAGTACTTCGTCCATGTGGCCGAGCCGGGCACGCACGAGTACCGCGTGCATGGCGAGACCAAGGACGTGCTGACCATGGAAATCGAAGCCGGCGAAACCTACTACGTGCAGGGCACGCTGGGCATGGGCATCGTGGCCGGTCGTCCGAACCTGGCGCCGACCGACGCCGCGGCGTTCAACGCGCTGGCCGACAAGCTCAAGCTCGCCAAGTAAGCCTTATCGATCGCAACGGGCGCCGCGGACACGGCGCCCGTTTGCGTGCAAGTGATCGGCGCGCGGCGCGCCCTAACCGCCGCAGGATTTGCCTTCGACCGCCATGACGGCGGCGAACATCGGCACCGCCGCAAGCTGCTTGGCCGCGGCCTTGGCCTTTTCGTCAGCCAGGTACAGACGCGCCTGGCCCTGACCGTCCAGCTTGGGCGGGGCGACGTTGGCCGGCTTGCGCCACACCCGCACCACCGCCTGCTGCGAGGGGCAGGCCGCGTTGGGCACGCGGATCAGATCGTTGAATGTCCAACCCGCGGCCAGCGAGGGCTGGGCCTTGGCGGCGTCGACGAAGCGCGCGCGCGGCTGGCAACTGGGGCTGGTGCGGACCACGGCGAACTTGTAGGGCTGCGCGGCCTGCCCGGTGAACTGGCCTTCCAGGCGGGCGCAGGCCTCGGGGATCTGACGCAGGGTGTGGACGGCGCCCAGCGCCTGCGGCTGCCCGACCGGGCGCTGGATTTCCGGGGCGGGGTCGGTACCGGCGGCGGCGGCCAGGGCCGGCAGCGACAGCGCGGCGAGCAGGACGGCGGCGATGCGCATGAACAGGCTCCATCGATACGTGACTGGGGTCGCAGGCTGGCACGCCGGGGCTGAACCCTGGTTTCACGAGGTTTCACAGGCCCAAGCCCTGTGCGATAGTCCCAGCGTTGCCGCGCCGGGACTTCGGCCTGCGACCTAAAACTTTAGGTGATCAGAAATTCCTGATGTCCACTCTGGGGAGGGGTTCATGCTGGAGCAGTACGGTTTGACCTTGGCGCTGGCTTGCGCCGTCATCGCGATCCTGTACGGGATCATTTCCGCGCGCTGGATCAGCGCTCAACCCGCCGGCAACGCACGCATGCAGGAGATCGCCGGCGCGATCCAGGAAGGCGCGCGCGCCTACCTCAATCGCCAGTACAGCACCATCGGCGTCGCCGGCGTCGTGCTGTTCGTGGTCATCGGCTTCTTCCTGAACTGGCCCACCGCGATCGGCTTCCTGATCGGCGCGGTGCTGTCCGGCGCGGCCGGCTACATCGGCATGAACGTGTCGGTACGCGCCAACGTGCGCACCGCCGAAGCCGCGCGCAAGGGCATCGGCCCGGCCATGGACGTCGCCTTCCGCGGCGGCGCGATCACCGGCATGCTGGTGGTCGGCCTGGGCCTGCTGGGCGTGGCCGGTTACTGGCTGGTGCTGGCCAAGATGGGCATCACCGGCGAAGCGGCGCTGCACGCGCTGGTCGGCCTGGCCTTCGGCTCCTCGCTGATCTCGATCTTCGCGCGACTGGGTGGCGGCATCTTCACCAAGGGCGCCGACGTCGGCGCCGACCTGGTGGGCAAGGTCGAAGCCGGCATCCCCGAGGACGACCCGCGCAACCCGGCGGTGATCGCCGACAACGTCGGCGACAACGTCGGCGACTGCGCCGGCATGGCCGCCGATCTGTTCGAAACCTATGCGGTCACGGTGATCGCGACCATGCTGCTGGGCGGGCTGATGATCGCCCAGGCCGGCCACAACGCGGTGCTGTATCCGCTGGTGCTGGGCGGCGTGTCGATCATCGCTTCGATCATCGGCGCGTTCTTCGTCAAGGTGAAGGCAGGCGGCTCGATCATGGGCGCGCTGTACAAGGGCGTGATCGTGTCGGCGGTGCTGGCGGCGATCGCGTTCTACCCGATCACCACCCAGCTGATGGCCGACTCGTCCTACGGCGCGATGAACCTGTACTGGTGCGCGTTGATCGGCCTGGTGCTGACCGGCGTGATCGTGTGGATCACCGAGTACTACACCGGCACTCAGTTCAAGCCGGTGCAGCACGTCGCGGCGGCCTCGACCACCGGGCATGGCACCAACATCATCGCCGGCCTGGGCGTGTCGATGAAGTCGACCGCGCTGCCGGTGATCTCGGTGTGTCTGGCGATCTGGGGCGCGCACGCGCTGGGCGGCCTGTACGGCATCGCCATCGCCGCCACTTCGATGCTGTCGATGGCCGGCATGATCGTCGCCCTGGACGCCTACGGCCCGATCACCGACAACGCCGGCGGCATCGCCGAGATGGCCGAGCTGCCGCCGGAGGTGCGCGCGGTGACCGACCCGCTCGACGCGGTCGGCAACACCACCAAGGCGGTGACCAAGGGCTATGCGATCGGTTCGGCCGCGCTGGCCGCACTGGTGCTGTTCGCCGACTACACCCACAACCTGCAGGCCGCGCATCCGGGCACGGTGTTCTCCTTCGACCTGTCCGACCACTACGTGATCATCGGCCTGCTGATCGGCGGCCTGATCCCGTATCTGTTCGGCGCCATGGCGATGGAAGCCGTGGGCCGCGCCGCCGGCGCGGTGGTGGAGGAAGTGCGCCGTCAGTTCCGCGACATCCCCGGCATCATGGAAGGCACCGGCAAGCCCGATTACTCGCGCGCCGTGGACATGCTGACCAAGTCGGCGATCAAGGAAATGATCGTGCCCTCGCTGCTGCCGGTCGCGGTACCGGTGGTGATCGGCCTGCTGCTGGGGCCGAAGGCGCTGGGCGGCCTGCTGATCGGCACCATCGTGACCGGCCTGTTCGTGGCGATCTCGATGACCACCGGCGGCGGCGCCTGGGACAACGCCAAGAAGTACATCGAGGACGGCCACCACGGCGGCAAGGGTTCCGAGGCGCACAAGGCCGCGGTCACCGGCGACACCGTCGGCGACCCGTACAAAGACACCGCCGGCCCGGCGATCAATCCGCTGATCAAGATCATCAACATCGTCGCGCTGTTGCTGGTGCCGCTGCTGCCCAGCGGCGCCGGTCCTGCCGACGCGGCCGCGGCCGCGCACGGCGCGCCGGTGGCGGAGCTGTCGGCGCCGGCGATGGGGGCCGCGCCGGCTACCGCCGACGTCACGCCGGACTCGCTGGCCACGCTGTACTTCGAAAGCGGTTCGGCCGCTCTGCCGGCCGAGTTCGAAACCGTGCTGTCCAAGGCCTACCACCGCATGCAGCGCGATCCGGCGCTGAAGGCGCGCGTGTCGGGCTTTCACGACAGCAGCGGCGATCCCGCGCGCAATGCCGATCTGGCCAAGCAGCGCGCGTCGGTGGTCAGGGACTGGCTGATCCAGCAGGGCCTGTCCGCCGATCGCGTGAGCATGGACAAGCCGGTCCAGATGGAAGGCGACGGCACCGCCAAGGAAGCGCGCCGGGTCGAGGTCCGCCTCGAGTAAACGCCAGGCTTCGGGGTTCAGGAAACGGCGGCCACGGCCGCCGTTTTCTTTTCCGGCGCGCTCAGCGCTGGCCGCGTTCGAAGCGCGCGAACTCCTGCTCCAGGCGCCATTGCAGGCGTGCCTTGGCGCTGGCTTGCAACAAGGCCGCGCACGCCGGCGCGGCGATGTCGCGCGCGCAGGCGTCCACGCGCGCGCCACCGGCGCGCCCCTGCCACAGGCTGTCGCCGGCCAGGAAGGCGTATTCCAGACTGTCGCGCGCGAGCTGCTTGAGCTGCGCATAGCGCAGGCCTTGCTCCTGCACCGCGCGCTGGTATTCGTGGGTCATGTCGCTGCGCAGCACGCCCTGATCGTCGGTGGCCAGGACCACCGGCACGCCCGCGTCCAGGTAGGCGCGCAGCGGATGCCGGGCGCCCTGCACGCCGAGGATGGCCGCGTTGCTGCTGAGGTTGATCTCGACCGCGATCCGTTCGCGCGCCATGCGCTCCAGCACTGCGCGCGCGTCGGTCTCGTAGGCGATGTCCACGCCGTGGCCGATGCGGCGCGCGCCGGCCACCGTCACCGCCTCGCGCACGTGGTAGCGCAGCTCGCGCGGCGCGACCAGGCCCAGGGTCTGTTCGCCGGCATGCAGGGACAAAGGCACCGTGGGGTGACGCTGTTTCAGGTAAGCGAACAGGCGCATGTGCAGCGAGTAATCGCGCTGCGCCACCGGGTGATGCTCGGGGCCGACGATGTTGACGCCGACCCAGCGCGGATCGGCCTGCACCAAGGCGAAACCGAACACCATCGCGGCGAAGGCCTGCGCCGGCGGCCGATGGCGCGGCACTGGAATCTGATAGCGCACCTCGACCGCGCAGGCGGGCTTGGCGGCGGCGCTCGCGCAGGCATGCGAGGCGGCGAACGCGGCCTCGTCGCGATCCAGCTCCGCGCGCGCCTCGGCGATCGCGGCCGGCAGCAGCGGCGCCAGCACGGCCAGCAGCGCGTCCGGATCGCCGCCGTCCTGGCCGCTGGCCTTGGCCGCGTCCAGCAGGCCCTGCGCGCTGCGCGGCATCGACATCAGTTCCAGATAGGCCACCTGATCGTCGGCGGCCAGTTCGCGCGCGGCCGCGACCACCCGTCCGGCGTCGTCGGCCGAGACCGCGCGGAAACCGTCGAAGCTGGCGAAGAAGCGGTCGAAATCGGGCAGCGCCGCATTGCGCATCGACAACGCGTCGATCGCGCGGCTGTAGGCGGCGTAGTCCCGACTGGCCAGATCGCGCGCCGCGACCGACCCCGGCGCCTCGCAGGGCGGACGCACGATGCGATGGCTGTCGGCGGCGACGCAGTAGCCCCGCTCCGCCGCCCAGCGCAGGTAGTCCTCGGCGTAGACCGAGCCGCTGGCGTGGTTGTGCAGGTCGCCGCCCTTGGGCATGGCCTGCAGGAACATGCGCAGTTGCGGCGGGCTGTCGGCGATGCGCTCGAAACGCGCGGCCGTGCGCGCTTCGTCGGCGCTCGCCGGCTCGCCGGCGGTTTTGGCCTCGGCGGTCGCGGCCGCGGCGAGGCATAGCATCGCCGCCAAGCCGAGTCCTGTCCTGTATCGCATCGTCGCTCCCTGGTCGGTCTCGGTCGCGGCGGGACCCGATCGGCCCGCCCACACCCCTGGCTTGCGTGCGGCTCAGCATGCCGGGACGGCGCATCCTTGACCATGCCGGGCTCCGGCGCGGGCGCGCGCCGGGCCGAAGCGGCGGCTCGGCCGGTCGATGCTGCATCGCAGCAGCCGGCCGCGTAGAATGCCCGCTCTTTCATCGGCCCGTCCCCCGGCGGGCCACCAGCAGTCGGAGCTACGCATCATGGGCCTGGACCTCGTCCCCACCGGCAAGAACCCGCCGGAAGAGATCAACGTCATCATCGAAATCCCCAAGGACGCCGAGCCGGTCAAGTACGAGGTCGACAAGGCCTCCGGTGCGATCTTCGTCGACCGCATCCTGTCGACCCCGATGCGTTACCCCTGCAACTACGGCTATGTGCCACACACCCTGTGCGGCGACGGCGATCCGGCCGACGTGCTGGTGGTGCTGCCGCTGCCGTTGATCCCCGGCTCGGTGATCCGCTGCCGCCCGGTCGGCGTGCTGCGCATGACCGATGAAGCCGGCGGCGACGAGAAGCTGCTGGCGGTGCCGATCGACAAGGTCTTCGCCGGCTACAGCCACATCTCCGACATCGAACAGGTCAGCCAGCATTGGCTGGACCGCATCGGCCACTTCTTCGAGCACTACAAGGATCTGGAGAAGGGCAAGTGGGTCAAGCTGGACGGCTGGGGCAACGCCGCCGAAGCCAAGCAGATCCTGCTGGAAGCGATCGAGCGCTACAACGCCACCGAAGAGAGCGACAAGCCGAAGTTCTGAGGCCGTCGCGATTCCGCTACGACGAAGGCCGCCTCTGGGCGGCCTTCGTGTTTTCGCAGCGTAACCGCCTTGCCGTTCCCGCTTCCGCTAGCGGCGGCCGAAAGGCGGCTGAGCGCCGCCGCAGGGCTCGCAGTTACGCGTCTGGGAGCCGCCTGACAGCGGCTAGGCGTTATCGCCCACCGCGCGCTGCTGCTCGGCGTTATTGCCCGTCGCAGGCGCCTGGCCACCCACCGCGAACTTGGCGACGATGGTCATCATCGCGTTGAACCAGCGCAGCTCGTTCTTGAGGCGGATGGTCTGGCTGGGGCCTTTGACCTCGTCGATGAAGCGCTGCAGGGCGTCGCGGTAACTCGCGCGGCCTTCCGGGCGCTCGCCGTACTCGAACCACAAGCCCTGCCACACGCGCGCGAAACGCATCGAGGCCTGGCGTACCTGCTGCAGTTGCGGATGCGGCTCGGCGTCGGCGAACAGCAGCCCGAAGTGAGCGTTGAGCTCCCAGGGGCTCATCACCGCCGGCACGTTGACGATCTCGCAGGGAAAACGCGCGACCTCGTTCTCGCGCGGCGCCACCGCCTGCTGCGGCCAGCCGACGGGCGCGACATTGTGCGGGCGGCCGCGCGCGACCAGTTCCCAGAACTCGCCGCCGCCGACCGTATCGACGACCAGATGGATGCGCGACTCCACCGCATCGTTGATCACGCGGTGCTGGCGCCAGGTATCGAAGATCCAGCACTCGCCCGCCGCCATGTTGATCGCGGCGTCGCCGCACTCGAAGCGCACGGTCGGCTGGGTCACCACCGGCACGTGCACGCGCACGCGCTCGGCCCAGTAATAGCCCTGGTCGGCGTGGCGGGTGACCTCGGCGTGGCCGGACAAGCGCATCAGGCGGCTGCGGCCGACGGTGGCGCCCAGGCTGGCGAACACCTGGGTCAGGTACGGGCAGCGCAACAGTTCCGGGGTCGGACGCATCTGCCCGGAGAAGGCTTCGTTGGCCGGATCGCCGTCCACGGCGACCAGCGGCAGCATGGAATTGCCGGCGAAACCCTGCGGGTGCGGGCGCCAGGGGCCCTCGCCCAAGGCGGCGATCTCGGCGGCCAGCCGCGCCGCATCGATGGTCAGCGGCAACTGGATGAACGGCACCTGCAATTTCATCGTGCGATCCGAGCTTGCGACCGGCCTATCGTACACAGGACCGTCGAGCCGTCGCCACGGCGGCGGCGCCCCAAAAAAAGGAGGCGGGCCCATGGCCCGCCTCCCGGTACTGCGTGCTGCCTACTACGGCAACCGTCGATCAGAAGCGCTGACGGTACTGCAGGTAGTAGTAACGGCCCGGCAGGTCGTACTGCGGATCGAACATGTTGTACTTCGCGGTCAGCGACAGCGGCGGATCCTTGTCGAACACGTTGTTCGCGCCGACCGAGACGGTGGCGTTCCACGGCGTGTTGTAGCGGAACTGCATGTCGTGGTACGTGGTCGCGCCCAGGTGATTGCGCGGCGAAGCGCCATCGGCGGTCACGCGGTTCGGATCCGAGCAGTAAGCCTGCGCGCTCGCGCCGGTGAACGGGCAAACCTCGTCGATGCCCGACTTGTAGCGCATGCCCCAGGTCGCACCGAAGTCGCCCTTGGTCCAATCCAGGTACAGATTGGACTTGATGCGCCAGTACGGATCGTTCGGCAGGTACAGGCCCTGACGCTCTTCGGCGACGGAGTCCTTGGTGGCCGTGGCGATCCACTTGGAGGTGTAGCTGGTGTCCCAGGTGATCGAGAACTTGCCGTAGACCGTTTCCGGCAGGCGGTAGTTCAAGGTCATGTCGTAACCCTCGACCTCGTACTGCGCGAGGTTGAGCAGCGGCATCTCGAGGTTGTCGATGATGTTCGGGTTACCGGCGGAGGTGCCGCCGCGCTGGTACAGGCCGCAGTAAGCCGCCTGCTCGCCCGGGGTACCGGCGTAGCACTTGTCGAGGATGAACTGCGCTTCCGGACGGGTGATCGCGTTCTCGATCTTGACCTTGTACCAGTCAAGAGCGATGTCGAAGCCCTGCAGCCAGCTCGGGCTGTAGACGAAGCCCAGGGTCTTGCTGGTCGAGGTTTCCGGCGACAGCTTGTCGTTGGAGGTCCAGGTGAAGGCTTCCAGCGTCTGACGCGACGAACCGTTGCCCGGCTGGACGTAGTTCGCCGGCACGCCTTCGGCGGCGCAGCGAGCCGCGACCTGCGGGTTGCTACGCAGCGGCGAGTGGCTGGAGCACGGATCGATGTAGCTCTCGAACGAATCGGTGTTGCCGCCGTAGAGGTTGCTGATGCTCGGGGCGCGGAAGCCCTCCGACCAGTTGCCGCGGATCAGCAGGTCGTCGATCGGCTTCCAACGGAAACCGAACTTGCTGTTCAGCGTGTTGCCGAAGTTGCTGAAGTCCGAGTAACGCGTGGCGACCGAGAAGTCGAGCAGCTTGGCGAACGGCAGGTCGGACAGCACCGGCACGGCGACTTCGAGGTAGAACTCGTCCAGCGAGTACGAACCGGCGGTGGGCGAACGCGCGTTGCCCGTGCTCAGGCCGGCGGCGATGAACGCGTCCGGATCGAACTGGCCGCTCTCGGTGCGGTGCTCATAGCCCGCGGCGAAGCCCAGCGGGCCGGCCGGCAGGTCGACGATGTCGCCGCTGACGTTGAGGGTGTAGCTCTTGGACTCGACCTTGGCCGAATCGTGCGCGGTGAAGCCGGTGTACGCCAGGCCTTCCGGCGTGATCGAACCCAGGCCGCCGAGCGGATTGATCGGCACGCAGCCGGCGATGATGGCGCCGCCCGGAGCGGACACGCACACGGCCTTGCCGTCGCGCATTTCCGACGGACCGTAGGCGTTGCGCAGCGCGGCCAGGTTGAACAGACCGTAGGTCAGGGTGTTCTCGTCGGACTTGTCGTAGCGGTAGCCGGCGTCCCAATCGAACTGACGCTCGCCGACGCTGAAGTAGCCTTCCAGACCGCCGTAGAAGTGGAAGTTCTTGACGTCCTGGTTGTACGAACGGCCGCCGGTTTCCTGGAAGCGGCGGTTGACGCCGACCAGGTCGCGCACGCCCTTGTACTCGGCCGGCGCATACAGGCTGTCCTTGCTCAGGGTCAGGCCGGTGACCGGCATGGCCGCGAGCAGCTGCTCGGAGATGCGCTGGTTGTACAGCGTCTCGGTGCGGAAGGTCAGGTTGTCGGTGATGTCGAACGTGCCCTGCGCGAACAGCGAGGTGCGCTCCTGCGGGGTCAGCAGGTAGTTGTCCGGCGCGGTGTTGTAGCCGTGCACGGCCGAGTCGTAAACGACCTTGTTGCCCTGCGCGTCGAGCACGTAACGCACGTCGTCCGCGGTGGCGGCGGTGCCCTTGTTGTCGACGAACGAGCCGGGGAAGCCGGTGCCGCTCTGGCCGGAGTAGAACGGAGCGCCGCCCGCGGAGATCTTGCGCGCGCCGGCCATCACAGCCTCTTCCTTCACGTAGGAAGCGCCCAGCAGCAGCGAGGAGCGGTCGTTGCTCACGCCCAGCGAGAAGTCGTACGCCTGACGGTCGCCGTCCTGAGCGTTGTACTGGCCGAAGTACGCGCCGGCTTCGGCGCCTTCGAAGTTGCGACGGGTGATGATGTTGACCACGCCGGCGATGGCGTCGGAACCGTAGATGGTCGACGCGCCGTCCTTCAGCACTTCCACGCGCTCGATGATCGAGGCCGGGATGGTGTTGAGGTCGACCGAACCGTCGAGCTGGGTGGTCCAGCGGCGGCCGTTGACCAGCACCAGGGTGCGGCTGCTGCCGAGGTTACGCAGGCTGATGCCCGAGGAACCGTCGCCGCCGTTGTTGAAGGTCGAGTTCAGCGCGGCGCCGTTGCTGGAGATGCGCTGCAGCACGTCGGCGACCGAGGTCACGCCCTGCTTGTCGATCTCGGCGCGGGTCAGGGTGAAGATCGGCTGCGAAGTTTCGATGTCGGCGCGCTTGATGCGCGAGCCGGTGACCTCGATGCGATCGAGCGTCGTAGCGTCTTGGGCGGGAGCTGCATCGGCTTCTTGGGCGCTGGCAAACGCCGGCACCAGTGCGATCGCGATACCGGCCGGCAGCAAGCCGAGCCGCACCGCGGGACGCAAATTGCGATGGTTCATCTATCTCTCTCCAGTAATCGTTATGGGCGTGTTAAAACGCCCAGCAAAATTACGTTCCGCTGGCCATCGCTGCTTTGCGCGCGGCGCTGAGAGACTTTGCCAAGTCGGTCCGCGAGCTCACACGCGCTGCGTCGTCGCACAAGCAACGCGAACGCGCGTAACACGCGCAAACAAAAAAGCGAAGCCGCTGATGTCAGCGGCTTCGCTCGTCGTTCTCACTGCACGCCGATGCGTCGCGACGCGCACATCTATATATGTGCGCGATTCCGCATCGTTGGCGCCGAACTCACGCGGCTTTACGCACGACGCCCGTGGACTTTGCCGAATCGGTCCGCGCATTCGCTCCGCTCGCCGCCGCGCTGCGATAACGCGTGGCCGATACGCCGAAGCGTGCGCGGAACGCGCGCGCGAAACTGCAGCAGTTGTCGAAGCCGCTGGCCGCGGCGACCTCGCCGATCATCATCGTCGTGCTCTTGAGCAAGTCGGCGGCGTGCTCCAGACGCATGCGCGCGGATGCGGCCTGCGGGCTCTCTTCATAAAGACTGTGGAAGGTCTTGGAGAAGTACCAGCTGGAGAAGCTGGTCAGTTCGGCGAGTTCGCTGATGCGCACCACGCGATCGCAATTGCCTTCGAGATACAGGCGTGCGCGCTGCAGACGGCCGAACACCTGACGCTTGCGGCTGCGCGAGCGGCCCGGGCAACGCGGGATGCGCGCGGCCAGCTCGCGCTGGATGCCGGCCAGGTGCAGCAGGATCGGACGCAGCGCGGTGACCTCGGCCGGGGCCTCGGTGTCGGCGGCGTGCACGCTGGCCTGGCGCCACAGGCGCAGGGCGACGCGGGCGTCGCGCCGGGTCATGCGACCGCGGCCGGCATAGAGGCCGCAGTCGGTGAAGCGCGCCATCGCCTTGAGCGCGTCCGCGCTCAGGTTCAGGCCCACGCACAGGCCGTAGCGGTCGGCCTGCAGCACCGGCTTGGAGTCGCGCTCGAAGGCGATCCAGTCGCCGCGGCGCAGACGGAACTTGCCTTCCTTGGCTTCGACCCAGGACGCGCCTCGCAGCTGCACCCAGATCGAGAAGTTGGCGCCCGACAGCTGTGCGCTGCCGAGGCGGGAGACGCCGACGCAGCTACCCAGCGCTGCGTTGTCCGGGCTGTCGAGCTGCAGCAGCTGCCCGCGATCCGCCCATTGCGATTGCTCCATTGGTCCACCTCATGTGCCGAGAATGGCCAAAGGTTTTGCCGGAGCCGGAGTGCGGCTTCAGGAAAGTTGTCGGACAGTTATGCGAAATCGCAACGAGAGCAAAACCGAAGAACTTCCGAAAGCATGTTTCGCTTTTGGATCAATTACTTGAACCAACCCGGCACTTCGGTCTTCGGCGCGGGCAACAGGTCCATGTAACCGATATCAGCGCCATCCCACTCGACCAGGGCCACATAAACGGCGTCGCCGCGCGGGCTGACCGAGAAACCGTTGATGGCGGCGCGGCGGCTTTGGTCCAGGCACAGCGGCGGTGACGTGGCGGCGTCTCCCAGGCCGATGCGACGCAGGCGTGCGGCGCAACTTTGCAGCTGTTCGAGGTAGCGGATCTGGCCGTCGCCGGCGACCGCCCACAGACGGTAGCGGTCGGAGATCGGCATTTCCGCGTTCAGCTCGCGCACGCTGCCCGCGGTCAGGGCCAGGTCGGCCTGCCACAGGCCGCTGCGGGTGGGCCGGGTGAACAGCACGCGCTGGCCGACCGGGTCCAGCTGGACCTGGGACACGTCGTCGATCGTGGCCAGGGCCTTCATCGGGTTGTGGCGGCGGTCGAACAGGTGCAGGCGCAGATGGCCGTCGCCGGCCCCGGCCAGGACCAGGATCCGGTCCGGGTCGGGCAAGTACAGGGCCTGCACCGGTTCGGTCAGCGGCAGGTCCAGCTGCGAAACCCGGCCGCTGGACGGGACCACCTCGTGCACCACCGCCCGGCCGTCGCGGTCGCGGCCGCTGACCAGCACGCTGCGCGCGTCGGCCGACCAGTTGGAGACGTAACGGGTGGCCGGCTGCACGCCGGCGATCATGCGCAGCGATTCCGGCCGCTCCAGATCGGCCCACCATAGGCCGTTGCTGCCGGAGCGATCCGACACGAACACCATCTGGCGCGAGTCCGGCGCGATCGAAGGCAGCACGTCGCGCGCCGAAGACGCGAACAGCGGTTCGACCACGTGCACCAGGCCGCCGGAATGCTCCGGCACCATCACCCGGTACAGACCGAAATAGGGTTTGCGCTGCACGAACACCGCGGCCTCGCGGCTGCGCGCGGACACCGGGCTCTGGGCGTCGGCGATGCCGGTGTCGGTGATCCGGCCGCTGTCGAAGTCAAGCCGGTACATGCGCACGTCGCCGTCGGAGGCGCGGCCGAACAACAGACCGCTGCCGTCGGGCAACCAGTCCCAGCCGCGCACGTCGGCGCGCAGCTCGGTCAGGCGTTCGGCTTCCCCGCCCTCGGCCGGCACGCGCCAGAAATCGCCGAGCGGCGCATTGCGCACGAACGCGATCCAGCGTCCGTCCGGCGAGTAGCGCGGTGCGGTGTCGAGATCGTCGCGACCGCGGCGGTAGTTGAGCGCGGTCCATTCGCCGCTGGCCAGATCGAGCTGGCGCATGCCGGCCACGCCCAGCGCGGTGGGCATGCTGCCGAACACCAGGCCGTGGCTGTCGGGCGTCCAGTCGAAGCTGGGCGGGCTGCGGTGGTCGCAGGTGCCGACCTCGCGCTCGGCGCCGCCGTTGGCCGCGATCATCATGATCCGGCAGGCGACGCCCGGGTCCAGGCGCACGAACGCGATCCAACGCCCGTCCGGCGACCAGGCCGGCGCGCTGTCCTCGGCGTTGCCGCCGGGATGGCTGAGCACGCGCGGCTGGGTCTGGTCGGTGGTCTGGACCATGATCGCGGTCGCGCGCGCGCGCTCGGGGATGGCGACGTAGGCCACCATCGAGGCGTCCGGCGACAGCGTGGGCGCCAGTTCGAAACCCGGCATCGAGGTGATCAGGCGATAGGGGCGCTCGCTGGGCACGGGCATCGCGCTATTGGCGCGCACCTCCTGCGGCGCCGGCGTGCGCAACATCGACCACAGCAGGATCGCGCCGACCAGCACCGACACCGCGACGATCGCGCCGACGATCGAAGTCCAGGCGCCGCGCGCGCTGGGCGCGGCGACGACCGGGATGGCGGCCACCGTCTCGTCGCGCCGCGGCTCGGGAAACGCCGGATGTTCGGCGGTGGTGCGCGAAGGATCGACCAGCGCCGCATCCTGACGCGCGCGTTCGGCGCGCGCGGGCGCGTCCGATGCGGCGTCCAGCCAGACCACCGGCGTGAGCAGGCGATAGCCGTTCTTGGCGATGGTTTCGATGTAGCGCGGATTGCCGCGCTCGTCGTCGAAGGCCTTGCGCAGTTGGGTGATGGCCTGGGTGATGACGTCGTTGGTCGGCAGCGTGTCGGGCCAGACCTCGGTCAGCAAGGCATCGCGGCTCACGACCCGACCCTGGTGCTCGACCAGGCTCAGCAGCACGCCCATGGCCTTGGGCGTGATCCGGCGCGCCCGCCGCGCGCCGGGCGCGAGAATCTCGCGCAGCGGCACGTCGACCAGGCAGTCGCCCACGCGCAGTCGCTCGGACGGCAGCGGCGGCGGCGATGGCTCGGGGGGTCGTGACATGAATCCTGCAATGGTCGCGGCGGTCCGCTACGGCGTCATGTGCCTGAAGACGTGTAAGGCCAACGGCCATACCCGGCACAACGCTGGGGCGCGAACGGGCTAACGCGCCTGAGGCCGCCATTCTAACGTCGCCGGGTACCTCCGCATTCATCGCGGGTGGCACACAGGCCCTCTCTCGCCGACGTCCTACAGAACGTATCGTTCCACTTTCGCGTCGCGGCCTTCACGGGGCCGGGGCGCGATTTTTTTTCCGCGCCTTCGCTGCATGCGTGCTTAACGACGGGCCCGGCCGCGCCCGATCGGCGTCGGGTTCAACGACGCTCCTGGCGCAGGATGGTCAAGCCGATCAGACGCGACACCACCGCGGCGATGTAGCCCACGCCCGCGAACTGCTCCAGCATCACCAGCACGCGCGCGCCCGAGCCCAGCGGAATCACGTCGCCCAGACCGACCGCGGAAAGATTGGTGAAACTCAGGAACAACAGTTCGATCCAGGTCCGCGGCTCGCCCGGGCGCTCGGCGCCGACGAAACTGCCGGGGTACCAGGCCTGGCAGACCAGGAAGGCGTAGGCGAATCCCCAGGCCAGCAAGGTGAAGGTCGCGCCCGCCGCGAACAGCTCGTCGGCGGTGACCCGGTGGTCGCTCATCATGTAGGCGATCAGGCTGCCGGCGGCGTAGAAGTACAACAGCGCCTCCAGCGCCGACGAGGCCACCAGCAGCAGGTCGCTGCTTATCAGCACCGACAGGATCGACAGCGCGAACGCCGGCACCGCCAGCAGCCACGCGATCCACTTGACCGCCGGGCTGCGGTCCACCACCCACACCGCCAGGGTCAGCACCAGCACGCCGAACGCGCCGAACACGACCCGCCCGCCGCCGGAGGGCTCGAACAGCGGATAGGCCAGCATGCTCAGCAGCTGCGCGGCCAGCAGAAACGCCGACGGATGCCGGCGCGCGATGGCGCGCCATTTCAAGGAGGCGTAGTTGCGGTCGCTCATGCGGCGGAGTGTGCAGGACTTGGCGGGCGGCGCACAGGGGGCGGGGATCGGGTCGCGGCGGTGCCGAAGCGTCGGTCTGAGGCCGCCCTCGGGTAGCGCCGCCAGAGTCGACTCGAAAGGCCGGGATATCGAATTCTTTCGAAATCCAAGACACGGACCGCTGCGACGCCCCCTCTCCAGCAACTGCACCGCACCGCGACGGGCGGCAATGCCTGCGCTCAACGCAGTCCGCAACCACCGGCGCTGCGCCCGCGTGCACGCGCCGAATCGGTTCGTCGCACCGCGCTTGTACGGGCCATCAGCGTCCCCGAGAATCTACCGCCGCCCGACGCGGGCGGTCGTATGAAACCAGGGGGAACACCGAAATGTCGTTATTCAGGACTGCGATCGTAGCGATCGCGGCAGTCGTGCTGTCTGGCTGCGCCTTTCAGAAACAAGCCGTCCGCATCGAACCCAAGGTCGACGCGCCGCAAAGCACGATCGGCTCCGGCAAGCTGACCATGGTCAATGTCGCAGACGAGCGTCCGCGCTCGACGCTGGGAACACGCGGCGTGTCCGGTATCGGCGAACAGCTGACCGTGGACGGCGATCTGCCCAAGATCCTCGAAGCGTCCATCGTGCAGGGCCTGCAGAAGCAGGGCTTCGCCACCAATGGCCCGCTCGAGAACCAACTGCGCGTGGAAATCCGCAACCTCGACTACGTGCTCAACTCCGGGTTCTGGGCAGGTAAGCTCAACATCGAGTTCCTGCTCAAGGGCATCTGCATCAAGGGCAATGCGCGTCCCTACGAGCAGATGTACCGCGGCGAGTACCGCAAGAACGTACAGATAGTGCAGGGCGCAAAGTCCAACAACCTGTTCGTCAACGACGTCGTCTCGCAGGCGATCAACAGCCTGCTGAAAGACGAAAAGCTGATGCGCTGCCTGGCCGAATAAGGCCGGCTCGCCCCAGGTGACGGGTGGAGGCGGACATCGCCGCCTCCACTCGACCGCGTCGCGCCCCGGGCCACCCGGGGCGACGGCTTAGCTGGCCCGATAGAGCTCCGCTCCGGCCGCCAGGAACTCCGCCGACTTCTCGGCCATGCCCACTTCGAGCGCGGCATCGGTCTCGACGCCATGCTCCTTCGCGTAATCGCGCACGTCCTGGGTGATCTTCATCGAACAGAAGTGCGGGCCGCACATCGAGCAGAAGTGCGCCACCTTGTGCGCATCCTTGGGCAGCGTCTCGTCGTGATACTCGCGCGCGCGCTCCGGATCGAGGCCCAGATTGAACTGATCCTCCCAGCGGAACTCGAAGCGCGCCTTGCTCATCGCGTTGTCGCGCGCCTGCGCCCCCGGATGGCCCTTGGCCAGATCGGCCGCGTGCGCGGCGATCTTGTAGGCCATCAGCCCCTCGCGCACGTCCTGCTTGTTGGGCAGGCCCAGGTGCTCCTTCGGCGTCACGTAACACAGCATCGCCGTGCCGAACCAACCGATCATCGCCGCGCCTATCGCCGAGGTGATGTGGTCGTACCCCGGCGCGATGTCGGTGGTCAGCGGCCCCAGGGTGTAGAACGGCGCCTCGCCGCAAACCTCGAGCTGCTTGTCCATGTTCTCCTTGATCAACTGCATCGGCACGTGACCGGGGCCTTCGATCATGGTCTGGACGTCGTGCTTCCAGGCGATCTTGGTCAGCTCGCCCAGGGTCTCGAGCTCGCCGAACTGGGCCGCGTCGTTGGCGTCGGCGATCGAGCCCGGACGCAGACCGTCGCCCAGCGAGAAGGCCACGTCGTAGGCCTTCATGATTTCGCAGATTTCCTCGAAGTGGGTGTAGAGGAAATTCTCCTTATGGTGCGCCAGGCACCACTTGGCCAGGATCGAGCCGCCGCGCGAGACGATGCCGGTCACGCGCTTGGCGGTCAGCGGCACGTAGCGCAGCAAGACGCCGGCGTGGATGGTGAAGTAGTCCACGCCCTGCTCGGCCTGTTCGATCAGGGTGTCGCGGAAGATCTCCCAGTTGAGCTCCTCGGCGCGGCCGTCGACCTTTTCCAGGGCCTGGTAGATCGGCACCGTGCCGATCGGTACCGGCGAATTGCGGATGATCCACTCGCGGGTTTCGTGGATGTGCTTGCCCGTGGACAGGTCCATGACCGTGTCGGCGCCCCAGCGGATCGACCACACCAGCTTCTCGACTTCCTCGGCGATGCCCGAGGACACCGCCGAATTGCCGATGTTGGCGTTGACCTTGGTCAGGAAGTTGCGGCCGATGATCATCGGCTCGCTTTCCGGGTGGTTGATGTTGTTGGGGATGATCGCGCGGCCGCGCGCGACCTCGTCGCGCACGAACTGCGGCGTGATGATCTTCTGGATGTCGGCGCCGAAGCTGTGGCCGGGGTGCTGGTTGAGCAGGTGGGCCTCGCGGATCGCTTCCAGGCGCTGGTTCTCGCGGATCGCGATGTATTCCATCTCCGGGGTGATGATGCCGCGGCGCGCGTAATGCATCTGGGTCACGTTGGCGCCGGCGATCGCGCGGCGCGGCAGCGGCCGGTTGCCGAAGCGCACGTGGGCCAGCTTGGGGTCGTGCTCGCGCTTGCGTCCGAACTCCGACGACAGCCCGCTCAGCGCCTGGGTGTCGCCGCGCTCGGCGATCCAGTTCGCGCGCAGCGGCTTCAGGCCGGCGGCGAGATCGATCTCGACGTCGTGATCGGTGTAGGGGCCGGAAGTGTCGTAGACCGCGAGCGCGGCGTTGTCCTCGCCGCCGAAGATGGTCGGCGTGCGCGCCAGCGCGATCTCGCGCATCGGCACTTGCAGGTCCGGACGCGAACCTTCGACGTGGATCTTGCGCGAACCGGGAATCGGACGCACGACGTCGGCCGAAAGACGTTCGGCCTGCTGCAGCAGTTCGGAGGGCACCGCATTCATGGGATCGGATCCGCTTTTTGATGAAGACATCCGCACGAAACGTGCGGGCGCATGCGAGGGACTCGCACAAAGCGGGCGGCGCACGGCCGCGAAGCGCGGCCGGCGAAGCTTCCCTACGGCGGTCTCAACCGCATCAGGTTCGAAGGGACTGTCTCAACCGCCGGCCTGGAACCGCCGCGGTACCCCCGCTTCAGTGCGCATTAGACATGGAAATTCGGGTCGGCGCCAATCCGCGCCCAGGCTGGCACGGGCGGATTCCGGCGGGCGCGTCCGCCGCGCGCGCCGGGCCTGTGCGTGCTGGCGTCCGCGCATTGCCTGCGGTGGCCGCGCAGGCTAGCGTGTGACGATGCCCAGCCACCCCAGTCAGCTTTCCTCGCCTCGTATCGCCGTAGGCCCTGCCGGATGGGCGGCAGCGCTCCTCCTGGCCCTGTCGGCCTGCGCCGCGCCCGCGCCCAAGCCCGCGCCAGCGACGCCGAGTGCCGCTGCCACGCCGAACCCGGCCGATCCGCTGCAGCGCCTGCGCGCGCTGTGCGGCAAGGCCTACGCCGGCCGCGTCGTGGTCGACACGCCCAAGAGCGCGGACGATCCCTTCGCCGGCAAGCCGCTGATCATGCATGTACGCGATTGCGGCCTGACCGAGATCCGCGTGCCCTTTCATGTCGGCGAGGACCGTTCGCGCACCTGGGTATTCAGCGCGCACGACGGCCGGCTGCGGCTCAAGCACGATCATCGCCACGCCGATGGCAGCCCCGATGCGCTCACCCAGTACGGCGGCGATCAGCGTGCGCCCGGCGTGCAGCGCCCGGGCGAGATCGCCGGCCGCTACGAATTTCCGGCCGACGCCTACAGCCAGGACATGTTCCGCAAACTGGGCCGCGAGGTCTCGGTGCCGAACGTGTGGGCGGTCGAGATCGACGCGCAGCGCTTCGTCTACGAACTCGCGCGCCCCGGGCGTTTGTTCCGGGTCGAATTCGACCTCAGCCAGCCGATCGCGCCGCCTCCGCCGCCGTGGGGCGGCTGAGCAGGATCGCGTCGCCGTCTTGGCTATTAATCACCGCTGATCGAGGACATCCCGAATGCGAAAACTGATTGTTGCCGTCGTGGTCTTGTCGGCCGTCGCCACCGCGTTTTGGTTCGTCGGTCGGCGGGCACCGGAGGGAGCGGCCAATGCGCCCATTGCGCACGATGCCTCGGACGCGCCGGAAACGCGGACGGACGGAAGCGAGGCGAGCGCCTATTCCGAGCCGTCGGACGCGCGGCAGACGTCGCCCTATCCCGCTCAGCGTTCCGCTGGAAACGACCATGCCAACGGCGCGCAGGCCTTGCCGCCGATAGAGGCCGCATTGCTGACCCAGGACATGGTCAACGACAACGCGCAAGCCGCATTGGGCGCCAAGAATTTCGACGATTTCATCGTATCGCTGCAGGCGGGGAACACCGCGGAGGCGAGCGAGCGCAGTGCCGCCTACCGCATGGAAATCGAAGCGTCGCTACAACGCCACCCTGAGCTGGCCCCCCTGGGCCGTTTCGCCTGTGGCCTCAGATTCTGCGCGGGCTTGATCAACGTCGGCAAGGAGGGCAAAGCGTTCAATGCATGGACCCGCGAGTTCCGCGAGCAGACGACCCTGCCCATGCCCGTCTTTTCCCATCGCCTGATCCGCTTACCCGACGGCTCGTCCGAGGCGCGCTTCCTGTTTACCACCAGCGGCAACGGCGGAGTCGTCTCATCCGGCAAGCCCCGATAAGGCGTCCACGCGCGAGCGCTCCGCTAGCGCGGCGACGTCCGGCCGGATTCGCCGGCCGGACGCGCCACGGGGAAAACCACGGGCGCCGGCGCGCCCGCGTGCATCACGGGTTGGTGAAGTAGCCCGAGCAGTACTTGGTTCCGTTCTTGGTCAGATAGAAACGATTGCAGTTGGTGTCGTAGCTGCTGCCGGTCGCGGTGATCAGGAAGCCCGACAGATACACCTGGTTGAGGTGGTAGTGGCTGCCGTTGGACTTGAGCGACCAATGCTCGTGCGGGCCGGTGGAGGAGCCGCCGTTGCACAGCGCCTGGCTCTGGGTGTTGGCCGGATTGGCGATGCGGGTATTGGCCGCGACGCTGGCGCCGGTGGCGTACTGGATGTTCATCAGGTGGTAGTAGGTGGTCGACCAGCCGCCGCTATGCACGACTTCGGCGAAACACGACGAGTGGCGCTTGAACGAGCCCGCCGCCGACGAGGACACCCAGGTATTGCTCTGGTTGCTACCCCAGCCGCCGCCGATCGACATGTCCAGCGACGACATCGGGTAGTTGCCCGAGCCGGTGTTGGTGTGCGCGCCGCCCACATGCCAACGCTGACCGCGCGGGAACGGGAACTGCAGAAAGCCGTTCGCCGGCCCCGCCAGGGCGCCCACGTCCGGACCGGCCTGCGCCGCGAAGCGCGGCGACGGCGTCGCCGCCTTGCGGGTCTCGTTGAACAGGCTGGCGTAGACCTGCTGGAACTCGCTGTCGCCGCTCAGCGCCGCACTGGCCGCACTCACGCCCGTGCGCGCGAACAAGGTCTGCAGCGGATTGACGCGCGCCAGCGACACCGGCCCCTTGGCGTCGGCGGCGTCCTGCGCGTACAGCGCCTCGCGCAGCGCCACCGCCACTTCGCGGGTTTGCGCGCTGAAGTCGCGGCTCTGGGCGAGCTTGCCGAACGGCCGGCTCATGCCGTCGGCCGCCGCGCGCCGGCGCGTGACCACGCCGCTTTGCTGCTCCATCAATGCGATCAGCACCTTCGGGCTGATGCCGCTGTAGCCGGCCCAGTGCGAGATCGTCTCACCGTAACGCGACAGATGCGGCGCGCGCTTGGCCAGATAGGCGTCGATGTCGAAGTCGAACATCTCGTCGTAGCTGTAGATCAGATCCCGCCCGGCCAGCCCGCCGCCGGCCGGTTCCGCCGCCGTGGCCGCTCCGCTGATCGCCAGCGCCATGCAGCACGCCAGCAGCGTCTTTCTTGCCTTGGATATGTCCTTCATTGCCTTGCTCCTTGAATGAACGAATGGGCGAACTGCGTGCGCCTGCCCCAGCCGTCGGGCCCGGCGCCGAGCCGTAACGTCCGGCTAAACGTCCCGCCACTCCACTGGCATCCGTCGCCCTTGAGGAATGCGCAGCAAAAAAACTCTCGCGCGCATGGCCGGCGCTGTCGTGAGACGCAGGCCCGTTCATTTAGTTTCAAATGAGACCAATTCTCCAATTCTGTTATTACATTCCGACATGAGCCATTCCGCCGGACCGGCGCCGCCCGGATCGGCGATCGAAAGCCCGGACGCCCCCCGCTTCCGTATTCACATCGCGCGCCTCGGATGTGCGTTAGAAGCGTATTGGTTGCACCTATCGGCACGGCTGCACCGCGTGCCACGATGACGTCATCACCTCGACGCACGCTCCGGCCGCATGAACCCACCTTCGCCGCGCCTGATCGCCCTGTTTTGCGTCGTGCTGGCAACCAGCGCCTGCTCCCTATGGCCGTTCCGCGGCGAGCCGGCGCCCGAACCGGTCGCCGACGACGCTCACGAACTGTTTCGACGCCTGTCCGCCCTGTGCGGCAAGGCCTACCTGGGGCGCGTGGTCGCCGACATCCCCGAGAACGCGGCCGATCCCTATTCCGGCCGCGCCCTGGTGATGCACGTGCGCGAATGCGACAAGCAGGAGATCCGCATCCCCTTTCACGTCGGCAGCGACCGCTCGCGCACCTGGGTGCTGAGCCCGCGCGGGCACCAGCTGCGGCTCAAGCACGACCACCGCCACGCCGACGGCGCCGCCGATCCTCTGTCGCACTACGGCGGCGACAGCGCGCAGATCGCGATCTCGGCCGATAGCGCCGAAGCGCAATTCCCGGCGGATGCCGATTCGCGTTCGCTGTTCCGGCGCATGGGCCGGCCGGAGGCCGCGCAGAACGTATGGACGATCGAACTCGATAGCGGCCGCCGCTTCGTCTACAAGCTGGCGCGCCCCGGGCGTCTGTTCCGGGTCGAGTTCGACCTGACCCGGCCGATCGCGACCCCGCCGCCGCCCTGGGGGGCGAGCGATCCGCCGCCCGCGCCGGCCAAGCCCAAGCGCGCGCCGCGCGCGAAGAAGCCGCGCTGATCCGCGCGCGCGCGCCAGGTCCGCCGCGCCCGGCGAACGCCTGCGGAGCGTGACGGCCATCCGCGCCGCTTGACGCACCGCACAAACCTCGGTTATTGCTGTCGCATGCACCCCGCCGTCGCCACCGCCCGCATCGCCGCCCAGCCGCAAGGCCGGGGCGCGGCCGCGCGAGCGCTGACGATTACCACCACCGGTACCACCACTACCCCAGTGGTGCGGACGGGCGTGTCCAACTGATCCAAACACGCCGCTCCGCACCCGATCCGGGTGCGGCCTGCCGGCCACACCCCAGTCGCGACGCGGAGCCCCAAACGGAGCTCTCGCCATGTCGTCCGCGCCACCCTCGCCCGCCGCCCCACCCGCTCGCCACGTGCACAAGTTCGGCGGCAGCAGCGTCGCCGACGCCGTCCGCTACCGCGCCGTTCCGCCGCTGATCGACGACGGCGCGCAGGCGCGCATGGTCGTGGTCTCGGCCATGCAGGGCGTCACCGACGCCCTGGTCGCACTGGCCGCGGCCGCACGCGGGCGCGAGGCGCTGGAACCGGCCTGGTCCACGCTGAGTCAGCGCCACCTCGACGTTGCCGCCGAGCTCGACCCCAGCGGCCGCCAGGGTCTGGCGCCTGCGCTGCGCCAGGAACTGACCGAACTCAAAGCGCAGTTGGACCGACTCGCGGCCGGGCACTGGAACGAGGAGCAGGCCGAACGCATCGCCGCCGCCTTGCCCGGGCTGGGCGAAGTGCTGTCCTCGTACTTGCTGCACGCCACGCTCGGCGGCGATGCCGCCGGCTGGCTGCGCCTGGATGCGCGCGAGGTGTTGGTGGTGCATCCGGGCGAGATGGGCGTGGGCGTGGATTGGGACGCCAGCCGCGCGCGCCTGGCCGATTGGCGCGCGCGCCATCCCGGCGAACGCATCGTCGTCACCGGCTTCGTCGCCCGCGACGCGCAGGGCGAAGCGACCACCCTGGGCCGCAACGGCAGCGACTACTCCGCGGCGATCTTCGCCCACCTGTTCGACGCCGACGCATTGACCATCTGGACCGACGTCGATGGCGTGCTGTCGGCCGATCCGCGCCTGGTGCCCGATGCGGTCTGCCTGCCGGCGATGTCTTATGCCGAGGCCTGCGAGCTGGCCTACTTCGGCGCCAAGGTGCTGCACCCGCAGACGCTGGCGCCGGTGCAGCAGCGCGGCATTCCGCTGCGCATCCGCAACGCGCGCAATCCCGACGCGCCCGGCACCCTGATCACGCCGCAGCCGTCGGTGGACGGCGCGCCGGTGAAGGGCCTGAGCCTGGTCCACGATCTGGCGGTGCTGGAACTGGTCGGCAACGGCATGGTCGGCGTGCCCGGCACCGCCGAGCGCCTGTTCGGCGCGCTGCGCGGCGCCGGCGTGTCGGTGACCATGATTTCGCAGGGCTCGTCCGAACATTCGATCTGCTGCGTGGTGCGCGCCGATCAGGCCCAGCGCGGGCGCGCGGCCATCGTCGCCGCGTTCGCCGATGCCATGGCCGACGGCCAGGCCCAGGAAGTCAGCGTCACCCCGGACGTATGCGTGCTGGCCGCGGTCGGCGATGGCATGGTCGGCACGCCCGGCGTCGCCGCGCGCCTGCTCGGCGGGCTGGCGCAGGCGCGCGTGAACGTGCGCGCGATCGCGCAGGGCGCGGGCGAGCGCAACATCTCGGTCGCGATCGGCGCGCGCGACGCCACCCGCGCGCTGCGCGCCGCCCACTCCGCGTTCTGGCTGTCGCCGCAATGCGTGTCGGTCGGCCTGATCGGCCCCGGCAAGGTCGGCCGCGCCCTGCTCGCGCAGCTGGCCGACGCGCAGCCGCGCCTGAGTTCCGAACACCACCCGGATTCGAAACTGGAACTGCGCCTGCGCGCGATCGCCGACAGCCGGCGCATGCAGCTCACGCCCAAGGCGATGGCGCCGCAGGGCGCGGTCGAAGCGTTGGCCGAGGGCGAAGCGTTGGACCTGGCGCGCTTCGCCGCGCACGTGCGCGCCGAGCACCTGCCGCATGCGCTGATCGTCGATTGCAGCGGCAGCGATGCGGTCGCCGCCTACTACCCGCAGTGGCTGGAAGCCGGCATCCACGTGGTCACGCCCAACAAACAGGCCGGCGCCGGCCCGCTGCCGCGCTACGAAGCGATCCGCGCCGCCAGCCGCAACGGCGGCGCCAAGTTCCGCTACGAAGCCACGGTCGGCGCCGGCCTGCCGGTGATCCAGACCCTGCGCTCGCTGCTGGACACCGGCGACGAGCTCACCGAGGTCGAAGGCATCCTGTCCGGCACCCTGGCCTGGCTGTTCAACCGCTACGACGGCAGCGCCGCGTTTTCCGAGCTGGTGCGCGAAGCCCATCGCCTGGGCTACACCGAGCCCGATCCGCGCGACGACCTGTCC
Organism: Lysobacter sp. Root604; assembly: GCF_001427505.1. Lineage (NCBI taxonomy): Bacteria > Pseudomonadati > Pseudomonadota > Gammaproteobacteria > Lysobacterales > Lysobacteraceae > Lysobacter > Lysobacter sp. Root604. The sequence goes on from NZ_LMGS01000010.1 coordinate 47,929, forward strand.
GGCACCGACGTCGCCCGCAAGCTGGTGATCCTGGCGCGCGAAGCCGGCCGCGCCCTGTCGCTGGAGCAGGTCGAGGTCGAAAGCCTGGTGCCCGAGGCGCTGCGCACGGTTTCCAAGGACGAGTTCATGGCCCGCCTGTCCGAACTGGACGCGCCGTTGAAACAGCGCTTCGACGAGGCGCGCGCGGCCGGCCTGGGCCTGCGTTACCTGGCCCGTCTGGACCGCGACGGCCGCGCCAGCGTCGGCGTGGTCTCGCCGCCGCCCGGCCATGCCGCTTTGCATGGCGCGCTCACCGACAACCTGATCCAGTTCCGCACCCGTCGTTACGCGGATAATCCGCTGGTGGTGCAAGGGCCCGGCGCGGGGCCGGACGTCACCGCGGCCGGCGTGTTCGGCGACATCCTTTCCATCGCGCAGACCCTCGGAGCCCGCGCATGAGCGCTGCGACACCCCATTCCCGCGTGCGCGCCTTCGCGCCCGGCAGCGTCGGCAACATCGGGGTCGGTTTCGACCTGCTCGGGCATTCCATCGAGGGCCCGCGCGATGTCGCCGTGGTGCGCCGCATCGCCGAGCCGACGGTGCGCATCGCCGCGATCCGCGGCGACAGCCTCGGCGCCGCCGGCCTGCCGCTGGAAGCCGCGCGCAATACCGCCGGCCAGGCTTTGATCGCGCTGCGCGACAAACTCGGCCTGGACTATGGCTTCGAGCTGGAACTGGAGAAAGGCATCCCGCTGGGTTCCGGCCTGGGCGGCTCGGCCGCGTCCTGCGTGGCCGCGGTGGTCGCCGCCAACGCGCTGCTGGACGCGCCGCTGCCGCGCGAGGCCTTGTACGAATTCGCGCTGGACGGCGAGTCGGTCTCCAGCGGCAGCCGCCACGGCGACAACGTCGCGCCGATGCTGCTTGGCGGCGTGGTCATGGCGACCGCGACGCGCATGATTCCGTTGGCCGTGCCCGAGTGGCTGCATGCGGCGGTGGTGCATCCGGACCAGGTGCTGGAAACGCGGCGCGCGCGCGCCGTGCTCGCCGAACCCTATCCGCTGCACACCGTGGTCGAGCAGAGCGCGCACCTGGCCTTGTTCCTGACCGGCTTGCAGCGCGGCGACGCCAGCTTGCTGCGCGAAGGCCTGGTCGATCTGCTGGTCGAACCGCGGCGCGCGCCGTTGATCCCCGGCTTCGCCGCGGTCAAGGCGGCCGCGCTCGCGCACGGCGCGCTGGGCGCCAGCATCTCCGGCGCCGGCCCCAGCTGTTTCGCCTGGTTCGAATCCAAGGCGCAGGCGCAAGCCGCCTCGGCGGCCATGCGCCAGGCCTTCGCCGACGCCGGCTTCGATTCGCGCGCCTACGTGACGCCGGTGGCGGGACCGCGCGCGGAGGTGATCGGTGAGGAGTGAGGCGATAACGGCAGCGACAACGACAACGACAACGGCAAATCCCCCCTGCCCCCCTTTTTCAAAGGGGGGAACAGCAGGGCGTCGCGTGCCTCGTCTTGCGCCGTTGCACGGATCTCCCATCACGCTGAAGGCCCGCTGGTCCTCCCCCTTCGCAAAAGTCCATTGGCCCTCCCCCTTCGCAAAAGCCCGCTGGTCCTCCCCCTTTGAAAAAGGGGGACCGAGGGGGATTTGCTCTTCGACCGCCGCCGGTCGTCCACCGCCGCACGCATCCCCCTTCCCGCCAGAGACCCTCTGGTCCTCCCCCTTTGAAAAAGGGGGACCGAGGGGGATTCGCTCTTCGACCGCCGCCGGTCGCCCACCGCCGCCCACATCCCCCTTCCCGCCAGAGACCCACTGGCCCTCCCCCTTTGAAAAAGGGGGACCGAGGGGGATTTGCTCTTCGACCGCCGCCGGTCGCCCACCACCGCACGCATCTCCCTTCCCGCCAGAGACCCGCCAGTCCTCCCCCTTTGAAAAAGGGGGGCCGAGGGGGATTTGCTCTTCGACCGCCGCCGGTCGTCCACCGCCGCACGCATCTCCCTTCCCGCCAGAGACCCGCTGGCCCTCCCCCTTTGAAAAAGGGGGACCGAGGGGGATTTGCTCTTCGACCGCACCAAGCAGCCACGCCGCCCCGCCCCGAGACCGCCCATGAACTACTTCAGCACGCGCGGCCAGACGCCCGCGACTTCGATCGACGCCGCGCTCTCGGCCGGACTCGCGCCCGATGGCGGTCTCTACGTACCCGAAGCCTTGCCGCAGTTGCCGCCGCAGCCCGCGCGCGACGCGCTCACCGATACCGCGCAGGCCCTGCTCGCGCCCTACTTCGCCGACTCCGCCCTGCGCGAGCGCCTGCCCGAACTGTGCCGCCGCGCCTACGACTTCCCCGCGCCGCTGCGCGCGCTCTCGCAAGCCGACGACCTGCTGCTGGAGCTGTTTCATGGCCCCACCGCCGCCTTCAAGGACTACGCCGCGCGCTTCCTCGCCGAGGCCTTGTCGGCCCTGCGCCAGCCCGATGCGCCGACCACCACCATCGTGGTCGCAACCTCCGGCGACACCGGCGCCGCGGTCGCGGCGGCGTTCCATCGCCGGCCCGGCTTCCGCGTGGCGATCCTCTACCCCGACGGCCGCGTCTCGCCGCGCCAGGCCCACGGCCTGGGCTGCTGGGGCGACAACGTCCAGGCCTATCGCGTCGACGGCGATTTCGACGCCTGCCAGCGCCTGGCCAAGCAGGCGCTGTCCGATCAGGCCCTGCGCGCAACCTTGTCGCTGAGTTCGGCCAACAGCATCAGCCTGGGGCGCCTGCTGCCGCAGGCCGCCTACTACGCGCATGCCGCCGCACAGCACCAGGCGCGCAACGGCCACGCACTCAACTTCATCGTGCCCACCGGCAATCTGGGCAACGCTTGCGCGGCCCTGGTCGCGCAACGCATGGGTGCGCCGATCGGCGAGATCCGCCTGGCCACCAACGCCAACGACACCCTGCCGCGCTACTTCGCCGGCGCCGATTACGCCGCGCAGCCGACCCGTGCCACCCTCGCCAACGCCATGGACGTGGGCGCGCCCAGCAACTACGAGCGCCTGCGCCACTGGTTCGGCAGCGACACGCAACTGCGTGCCGCGATCGTCGCCACCGCCGTCGACGACGCCACCATCACCGACACCATCCGACGCGCGCCGCAGCGCCACGGCATCGTGCCCTGCCCGCATACCGCCACCGGCCTGCACCTGTTGGAAGGCTTGCGCGCGCAAGGCGATAGCCGGCCGTGGGCGGTGGTCGCGACCGCGCATCCGGCCAAGTTCGACAGCATCGTCGAGCCCTTGGTCGGTCGCGCGGTGCCGCCGCCCCACGCCCTGGCCGAGGCCTTGGCGCGCCCGGCGTCGGCCGAATCCCTGCGCGCCGACTACGCGACGCTGCGCGCGCGGCTGGCCGCCATGACCGCCTGAGCGCACCGGCCACGGAAAGCGACGATCGTCACAATATGACGGAGTGCGAAGCACTAACGTCGCCCACGACAGCATCGCCTTCCGGGAGAAATGGCGCCGTCCGTCGGCGTGGCAGGGAAGCACCGTGCAATGCCCGCGCACGGCCCGTGTGCAACGCAAAACCTGCCACGGACCGGGCCGGCAATCACCGCATATCACTAACAAAACGTAGGGGTTTTCACCTGCGTCGCACAGCGCTTAGTTAGCGAAACCTGACCACTCACCATCGGTTGCGCCCGCAACAATCGACAGTGGACGGCCTTTGGCGTATTTATCGTTCTCAAGGACACAACTTTCGTATTCGGAAACACTCCATACCATGACGCAGCAGGCCCAAGAAGCGCTTCAGGGCACCCCGGACGGCAACCCGTCCGGGTTCGAATTCGGCTGCGACACCATGGATTCCGTCACCCAACTGATCCTGGCCGCCCAGAACGGCCAGGCCGGCGCCTGGGACCGGGTCTACACCCTGCTGTATCAGGAACTGCATAAAGTCGCCGGGCTGCACCTGCGCCGGCGCTGGCGCGGCAGCGAGCGTTCGCCGACTTCGCTGATCAACCGCACCTGGCTGCGCCTCAACCAGGACGAGGTCTCGCTCAACAATCGCCAGCATCTGTTGTCGGTGCTGTCGCGCGCGATGCGTTACGCCGTACTGGACGAAGTGCGGCGCCTGCAGGCCAGCAAGCGCGCCGAGCACTACCACCCCGGCGAAATCGATTCCGTACAAGAACCCTCCTACGACCCGGAACTGGATCAGTTGGTCGCGATCGACCGCGCGCTCACCGATCTGGCCGCGGTCGATCCGCGCCTGGGTCAGGTCGTGGAAATGCGCTACTTCGCCGGCATGAGCGAAGGGGAGATCGCACAAGTACTAGGCGTCACCGAACGTACGGTGCGGCGCGACTGGCGCAAAGCGCGCGCTTTCCTGGCCGCATCCCTGGACCCGAGCGGCACGGACGACGGCTCGACGTAAGACCTCATTGAACGCAGGACGCCCGACCTGGCCGACACCGCCATGACCTCCTTGTCCGTGCGTGCGTTGACATTGTTCGACGAGTACGTGGCGATGCCATCGGCCGCGCGCGAGCGCGCCTTGGCGGCGCTGGCGCGCAGCGACGCGCCGCTGTACGCGACCCTGCGCGCGCTGCTGGACGCCGACGCCGGCGACGAGGTCGTCTTGCGGCGCTCGGCCGTGGATTTCCTGGCCGACAAGCAGCCCGCCAACTCCGAGGACGCGCCCGACGACGACGCGCACTGCGCCGACCAATCGCGCATCGGCACCCACCTGGGGCCCTGGCGCCTGCAACGCCTGATCGCGCGCGGCGGCATGGGCGCGGTCTACGAGGCGCATCGCGACGACGGCCATTACCAGCAGCGCGTCGCGCTCAAGTGCATCCGCAACGAACTGGTCTCGCCCGATCTGGTCGCCGCCTTCCTGGACGAGCGCCATCACCTGGCGCGCCTGGACCACGCCGGCATCGCCAGTCTGGTCGATGGCGGCATCGACGGCGATGGCCGGCCCTGGTTCGCGATGCGTTATGTCGACGGCACCCCGATCGACGAATGGTGCGACGCCCGCAACGCCGATGTGCGCACCCGCGTGGGCCTGTTGATCCAGGCCTGCGAAGCGCTCGCGCATGCGCACGCGCAGGGCGTGCTGCATGGCGACATCAAGCCGGCCAACCTGTTGGTCACCGCGGATGGCCATCTGCATCTGGTCGACTTCGGCATTTCCTCGCTGTTCACCGGCAGCGCGCTTGCCGATCCGCAGCTCGCGGCCACGCCCGACTACAGCGCGCCGGAAAGCCTGCGCGACGGCATTCGCGGCCCCGCGGTCGACATCTATTCGCTGGGCGTGCTGGCCTATCGCCTGCTGTGCGCGCAATGGCCGGCGCCCAAACACAGCCTGCACGAACTCATGCCCGGCTGGAGTTCCGCGGCCGCCGAGCCCATGGAGCGCCTGCTGCAGGCGTCGACGCCCGCATCGGTGGCGCGGCAGCGCGGCGCGCGCAGCGTCGCGGCCTTGGCCGACGCGTTGGCCGGCGACCTCAGCGCGATCGCGCTCAAGGCGGTTGCCAAGCAACCGCAAGACCGTTACGCCAGCGCCAGCGAGCTCGGCGCCGACCTGCGCCGTTGGCAGCAAGGTCGGCCGGTGCTGGCGCGCCCGCTCGGCCGTCTGGCCCGCCTGGGCAAGCTGATGCGTCGCAACGGCGCCGCGACCGCCTTGGCCGCGTCGCTATTGCTGGTCTTGATCGCGGGCACCGGCATCACCCTATGGCAAGGCCAGCGCGCCGCGCGCGAGGCGCGCGCCACCCTCGCGGTCGGCCAACTGTTCGCGTCCACGCTGGGCACCGCCACCTTGTCCGGTCTCGGCAGCGCGCCGTTTTCCTCGCGCGCCCTGTTGAACAAGACCGAGGCGCAACTGCGCCAAATGTCGCTGCACGACCACCCGCAACTGCTCGCGCACAGCCTGGCCACGCTCGCGCGCGGCAACGCGGTGATCGGCGATTACAAGCGCGCCGAAGACCTGGCCGCCGAGGCGATGCGCGCCCTGGGCGAGGTCGGGGACGACGACGGCTACGTGTCGGCCACCCAGGTTTCGATGCTCAATGCACGCGCGCATTTCGACGACGCCGCGCGCTTGGCCACAGCCCGTCTGACGCAGTTGGCGGACCGCAACGATGCGTCCGCGCGCCGGGAAAAAGTCAACTTCAGCGCCGAACTCGCCCAGGCCGAGTGGGGGCAAGGCCATCCGCCGGCCGCGCTGCGCACGCTGGACGAAGCCGTCGCGCAGGCGCGCGCACTCGGGCCCGGCAACGAAGAACTGCAGGCCCAGGTGCTGATCCGCCGCGGCAACTATCGTTCGCGCGTGTCCTACTTCCGACAGGCGCAAGCCGATCTGAGTTCGGCGATCGCGCTGGCCGACAAGACCAACACCGTGCTCGCCGACGACGGCCGCGACGAGTTGGTGATGATGCTGCTGCGCAAGAGCCGCCGGGTCGACCCGGCCTTCAGCGAACGCCTGCTGCAAAGCCGCCGACGCACCTTGGGCGAGCACCATCCCAAGACCGGCCGCGCCTGGATATTGCTCGGCTATACCCAATACCTGGCCGGCAGCAAGGTGATCGCCCGTCAGCAATTGCTGGCCGGCTTGGCGATGATCGAAGCCGCGTACGGGCGTAACCACCCCGAATACGCGATGGCGTCGATGATCGCGTCCTACACCGCGCCGGGCGACAACCGCGACAGCATCGCTCCCTTGCGCGAAGTCGCCCAGATCTGCGAGCGGACCCTGGGCCGGAACCACGAAACCACGGTACGCGCGAACACCGTGCTGGCGATGCGCCTGCTGAGCCTGTCGCCGCGCAACCAGCGGCCCGACGATCCAGCCGAGATCGAAACGCTGTTGAGCGACAACCTGCGCATCAAGGAAAAGGCCGGCCTGCCCTCCTCGCGCGAGGCGCAGCTGCTGGCGCGCGTGCTGATGCTGCGCGGCACGCCGGCCGACCTGCCGCGTGCGCAGGCCTTGCTGCGCCATGCCCAGTCCGATGCGGCCCGCTACTACGAAACCGACGACGCGTTCACCCGCCTGGTCAGCCAGATGGCGATCTCGCTGGACTACCTGCAAGGACAGCGCGCGCGCGCCGACACCGCCTTCGCGCGGCAGGTGGCCGCCGATGTCGCCGACGACAGCGATGTCGCCAGCGCCGGCATCCACGAGAGCCTGATGTTCCGCGCGCTGTACGCCTATGAGACCTGCCGCGACGACGATGCGGCGACGCTGCTGACCCAGTCGGCCGAAGACGACCTGCGCCGCCAGGGACCGGAGGGCCCCGCCACCCGCGAATCGCGCGCCTATCTGACCGCCTTGCGCGACGGCGCCATGCTGACGGCGCCGCCGGCGCAAGGCATTCCGCCGTACGCGCTCAAGGCCGCGGTCCTTCGACGCGCCCAGAACTGCGGAAATGAAACATATTTCGTACGTAAAAATTCCACTACCAATCTGACTGCGGCGCTGCCTAAGGGCGGCGTGCAGCCCGGCAGCGGAACCGCTAAGCGCTAACCCGGTCGCAGATTCGTCTTTCCAGCGACGAACGGTGTCCCCTGCATGCCCTGATGCCGCGCGCCACGGCGATATCTGCTGTGTCAGGCGCAACCGCGCCCACCGCCGGCCTCACCGCTTACCCATGGACGAACTCAAGCTTCGCGCCTTGGACCTGTTCGACGACTACGTCGACCTGCCGGCGGCGCAACGTGCGGAATGGTTGCAATCGCTCCAGCACGCCAATCCGCGCCTGCACGGGGCCCTGGCCCATCTGCTGCGCGCCGACGGCTGCCGCCATGCCCTGGACGACGAACTGCCCAGCGGCTTGGTCGCCCATCTGGCGGTGCTGGCCTCGCCCGAACACGCGCACGCCGGGCCCGCCGATCCCCGCATCGGCGAGCGCCTGGGCGCATGGCGGATCGATCGCGCCCTAGCCGACGCCTGCGGCGGCGGCCGCTACCTCGCCTACCGCGACGACGGCCGCTACCGCCAGCAAGTGGTGTTGCACTGCCTGAATTCGGCCCTGCGCGAGCCGCATGCGATCGGCGCCTTCTTGTCCGACCGTCGCCGTCTGGTCGCACTGCGCCATCCGGGCATCGCCACCATCCTGGACGCCGGCATCGACGGCGACGGGCATCCCTGGTTCGCCGCCCGCCCCGTCGACGGCCAGGCCATCGACGACTGGTGCGACGCCCGCCGTCTGCCCGTGGCGCAGCGAGTCGACCTGCTGATTCGCGCCTGCGACGCGCTCGCCTATGCCCATGCCCACGGCGTGCGCCACCGGCATGTGGCCGCCTGTAGCCTGCTGGTGGACGAAACCGGGCAACTGCAGCTGGTCGGCTTCGGCCTGCCCGCACCCGCCCGCAGCGCCTCGCTGTTCGACGCCGCACCCACGCCGCCCGACGCCGACCGTATCGCCATCGGCGCCGACGTGCGCGCCCTGGGCGCGGTCGCATTCCGCCTGCTGTGCGGCCGCGCGCCGCTGTCGGCGAAACCCGGCGCCGCGCCGAGCATGGCTTTGGCCCTGATCGACGCCCCGGCCAGCGTCGCCCAACGCCGCGGCCTGCACGACAACCGCGCGCTCGCGCGCACCCTCGGCGGCGACCTCACGTCCATCGTCGAACGAGCCATGGCCGCGCGCGGCGGCTATGCGGACATGCTCGCGTTCGCCGACGACCTGCGCCTGTGGCATGCGGGCCGCCCGATCGCCAGGGACAGCGGTTGGTTGCTGCGCCTGCGGCAGGCGCTGCATCTGTGAACGCTGGCAGATCGGCGAGGCCCTGAGGGCAACGACGCTAGGCCGGGTTGTAGGCGACCCAGCCTTTGAAGCTAAACGCGGCGTAGAACAGCTCGACCGTACCGAAGCCGGCCTGCTGCAACAACTCGACCTCCTGCTCGGGCGACAGCAGCGGCAGTCTGGCGCCGATGGCGGCGATCGCATGGTTGGCGTCCAACTCGGCGACGCCGGACGCGATCCCGAAGGCCGCATAGCGGCTCAGCCATCGCCGCTTCTGCTCCGGTTCCAGCGGAATGCTGTGGTGGGCGACGACCAGCGGCGCGCCCGGCCGCAAGCGCCGCCGGAGTTCGATCAAGGTGCGCAGGCGCTCCTCGGCATCGAGGAAGTGCAAGGTCAGCAGGCAGGCGGCGCCATCGAAGGGCCCCTCGGGCGCGCTGTCGATATAGCCCTCGATGAGTTCGGCGCGCGGCGCGAGCGGCCCCAAGGTGACCGCCGCGAGCTTCAACATCTCGGCCGACGGGTCCACGCCGACCAGGCGCCATCCCGGTTGCGCTTCGGCGAACACCTTCAACTCCAAACCGCCGCCGGCGCCCAGCACCAGCACGCGGCCGTCGTCGGGCACGCGCTCGGCCAGCAGCAGCCGGGTCATTTGCTGCAGGGCATGAAAACCCGGTACCTGGCGCACCGGGCCCTGCGCGTAGCGGGCGACCGCTTGCGGATCGGAGAACGAAGACAAGGCAGAACTCCCGCTCGAAGCCAGGGCGTTTCATGCTACGGCATGGGCCGCGCCGCCGATCGGGCACCGCTGGCACGGATCGTCGCGCCTCGCGCAACGCCGCGATGTCGCCGCAGACACGAGCCGCCACGTTCCCACGACCGATACCGCCACCACGGCCATGCGTGCCGACGACGGATCGCCCACGCCGGGTCAGGGCTTCATGCGCGTGGGCCTTGGGTGGCGCTCGCCGAAGACGCGAAAGCTGGGCGAGGCGACTTCACGCCAGACTCGCTCGCGCCGCAGTACCCTCGCTCGCCCGGATTGACCTCAGGAGGTTGCGCATGACCGCCAAGATCCAGCCCTGCCTTTGGTACGACAAAAACGCCGAAGAGGCCGCGCAGTTCTATGCCGCGACCTTTCCCGGTAGCCACATAGACGCGGTGGCGCGTGCGCCCGGCGATTATCCCGACGGCAAGCAGGGCGAGGTCCTGACCGTCGAGATGACGATCTTCGACATGCCGTTTCTGCTGTTGAACGGAGGTCCTCAATTCAAGTTCGATGAAGCGGTGAGTTTCCAGGTCGCCACCGACGACCAGGCCGAAACCGATCGCTACTGGAACGCGATCGTGGACAACGGCGGCAAAGAGAGCATGTGCGGCTGGTGCGAAGATCGTTTCGGCCTGTCCTGGCAGATCACGCCGCGGCGCCTGACCGATCTGATGGCCCAGGGCGGCGACACCGCGAAACGCGCGTTCGCAGCGATGATGAAAATGCGCAAGATCGACATCGCCGAGCTCGATCGCGCGGTCGCGGACGTCGGCACCTGAGGTTCGGATACGTTCGCGAGGCTACGCCCCGCGCCTGCGACGCATAGCGGTCGCAGGCTCGAAGGCGATCGCCGGGTGCTAAGCCCCGAACGATAACGCCGCCCGCGTCAGCTCTCGACGGGCGCGCCAAACCAGGTGGCGAGCGCCTCGCGCAGTCCTTCGTGCGTGCCCTCGCCCACCCAGGCCACATGGCCATCCGGCCGTATCAACACGGCCGTGGGCGGCGCGACGATGCCCAGTGCGGGCAGCTCCCACACCCCCGCGTAGCGCGCCTCGACCAAGCGCACTCGCCCCGTCCACACGGCGAGGTCCAAGGCGCCGGGTGCGCCCAGGTTGAGCAGCACCGGCCTGGCCTCGTGCAGCAAGGTATAGACACGCAGCGGGCCGTCGGCGCCGATCAGTTCGAGATCGGGCACGCGGCGCCCGAGCAGCGGATGGCCTTCGCCGAACTCGTATCGGATATCCAAGCCGCTCATCATCGCCGCGTAGCGCTTGCGCGGCTCGTCCATGCGCATCAGCTCGGACACCACCTCGGCCACCGCCTTGCTGCGGTCGTCGTTGCGATGCAATACGACCTGCGCCAGGGTGTTGCGCAAGACGCGCGCGCCGACCGGATGGCGTTCGGCGTGATAGCTGTCCAACAAACCCTCCGGCGAGGTGCCGTGGACGACCTGAGCCAGCTTCCAGCCCAGATTCACCGCGTCCTGCACGCCGGTGTTGAGGCCCTGTCCGCCGATCGGGCTGTGTATGTGCGCGGCGTCGCCGGCCAGCAGCACGCGTCCGACGCGGTAGCTCGCGGCTTGACGCGTCGTATCGGTGAATCGCGAGATGTAAGCGGGGCTGTGTATCCGGTAGTCGGTGCCGTACACGGCGATCAGGGCGGCACTGAGATCGCGCAGAGTAGGTTCGGTCGTGCTGACCTGCGCCTCGGTCACCATGACCCGGGTCGGCCCGCCTTCCCCGTAGACCACCTTGCCGTCGCGGATCTCGTAATCCAGCTTGCCGAACCCATGCGTGCCCAAGGCATCGCGATGGACGCCCAATGCCGGCGGCTGGCTGAATTGCGCTTCCGCGATCAGGGCGCTGGTGCTCGGATCGGTGCCGGGGAATTCGATGCCGGCGGCCTTGCGCACCCGACTGCGTCCGCCGTCGCAGCCGACCAGGTACTGCGCGCGTAGGCTCCGGCCATCGGACAAGGCGACGTCGACGCCGGCGGCGTCCTGGACGAAACCGGCGACCTCGCAGCCGCGATAGATCGTCACCGACAGCTCATCCACCCAATCGGCGAGGATGCGTTCGATGTGGTTCTGCCACAGCCCGAGGCCGTAGGGATGCCGGGTCGGGAAGTCGCCGATATCGAACGTGGTGCCGCCGAAGCCCGCGACCTGGGCCACCTGTCCCTGCGACAGGAATCGCTCGACGACGCCGCGCTGATCGAGGATCTCCAGCGTGCGCGCATGCAGACCGCCCGCACGCGCGCCCACCAGATCCCGATTGGCGCGCCGCTCGACGATGGCGACGTCCACGCCCGCCAAGGCCAATTCGGCCGCCAGCATCAGTCCGGTCGGGCCGCCTCCGGCGATCGCCACCGCATGCCCACGCATTTCGTCTTGAACTAACCGCTCGCCCATGTCGTCGCTCCAACGGCCGGAGGGTCCGGCTTACGGTCGGCGATTTAGCGCCACGGCGCGGGGCTTGCCGCAAGCCCCCCATGCGCTAAGATATTGATAGGGACAGGGGCGTCTTCACCCCCTGCACGCCGATCGGCCCGCTGCGCGGGCGCGCGTTCCGCCCAAGCCCCCTTACCCGCCTTCTTCCGCGTTCCAGCGCGGATAGCCGCCTGCCTGCGCCGGTCCGCTCTTCTTTCCGAACACGACGACCCGCGCGGGCTCGGCCCGCCGGCGCATCGCGTCCGACACGCCAACATCGGCATCGTCCGGCGACCGCGCCGGATGAGCGGCGCCTACGGGGCGACCGCCGACACCGGCGCGGTCGTTTCCGAGCCGGAGCGGACGTAGGATTGCGCTGGGCGCAATGAACCCGTCTTCGCCGCCACGCCGGTACGACCGACGTGGCGCGATACCGCGGAGCGGTCGCTGCCGCCGCAGCACGAACACGGCTACACCCGGGGAACTGCAAGCTTCCGAACCGCCGCAAGCACCGCGTCGCCACCGCCGCTCGGCCTGGCGCAGGGCGCTGTAGCGCTGTGCGCGGGGAAACCAGAGCCCGGTCCTGTCACTTCCATCCCACTCTCGGAGTAGCGCATGGCAACGTATTTGATGGCGACGAATGGCAACGACGGTACGTTCTGGGCTTTGAACGCGGCCCATCAGGCGCTGCGGTATCTGGGCAATTCCTCGGTGCAGCCCGAAACCTCGCAGGCGCTGACCTATATCGCGGTCGGCAACGTCAACAGCATCTACGGCCTCAGCGCCGCCGGCGAGGTCTATCAGCTGGTCAATACGCCGTACCAGGCCGCGCCCTGGACGCCGATGTGGCATGTCAGCACCAGCGCGGACGGTTCGGCCTGGGGCGTCGACGGCAACGGCAATATCTTCGAGTGGTCCGGCGGGCAATGGCAGCAACGCCCCAACGGCGGCGCCATGGCCCTGTTCGTCGCGGTCGGCGACGGCGGCAATGTCTGGACCATCGACAACACCAGCGGCTGGTGGGGCGGCCCCGGCGTTCCGTACAAGTGGAACGGCAGCACCTTCGCTCCGGTGACCGACGCACCCAACGCGCAGTGGATCTCGATCGCTCCGGACGGCACGGTCTGGCTGCAGTCGCACGACGATCGCACTCTGTATCTCGATGGCGGCGTATGGCGGGTCGCCGCCACCAACACACCGAATCTGTTCGGCATCGCCGCGGGCAACGGCGGGCTGGTCTACGGCTGGGACTTCGGCCTGCTCTGGGTCCTGGGCGGCGGCTTCTGGCAGCCCATCGACACCCTGGGGTCCTGCGCTTCGGCCGGCGTGGCCGCGGACGGCACCCTGCTGGTCGACGGCGATCCGGTCGTCCGGCTGGCCGGCTTCGGCGCCTGGCAGTCGCTGGTGTTTCCGAATCGCACCTTGGACAAGATCGCCATCGACGCCCATAAGATGTATGCGCTCGACGTGCAGACCGGCGTCTATCTGCAATGGGGCGGCAGCACCTGGCAGAAGATCGCGGGCAGCAATTTCGTTTCGATCTCGGCGGGCGTCGACGGCAGCTTGTGGGCCGTCGATCAGGCGCAAGCGATCTGGAGTTTCGACGGTGCCGCCTGGCAGTCCGTGCCTGGCCGGATGCAGAAGGTCGCGGTGGGTTCCTCGCAGTACATCGCCGGCCTCGACCCCAGCGGCAAGCTGTTCTTCTTCACCGGCGGCGGCTGGCAGGCGGTCTCCTCTCCGACCACCGGCGCGATGCTGGACGTGGCGATCGGCGCCGACGCTTCGCTGTTCGCGATCGACGGCAATCACCATCTGTGGTCGCGGATCGCGCCCGGCGATTGGAGCCAGGCCGGCACCATGCAGCTGCAGCAGATCGACGCCGCCGATCGCTATCACGTGTGCGGCGTCACCTGGGACGACGGCTCGGGCCAGAATGCGGTGTGGTCGGGCTCCGGCGTCGCGGTCGGCGCGGACCACCATCTGCACCATTACTTCAAATCGCCGCTGTGGCAGCAACGCCAGCAGAGCCAGCAAGGCCGGCCAGACCAGCAGGCGCAGACCTCGCTCTGACCGCGCTTCCAGGCCGGCGCCGGGCTTCGACCCATCGCGGTCCGGCCACCGCGTACGATCGTCGCATTCGTGCGCGGCGGCAGCGGCCGCATTCGTCGTCCTTGGGAGTCTGCATGGGCAAGATCGATCTGAAGAAAGAACTCAAGTTCCTCTACCAGCCCTCGGCGAAGGCCGTGGTCGAAGTCGAGGTGCCGAGCTTGCGGTTCCTGATGATCGACGGCGCGGGCGACCCCAACACCTCGCCCGCTTACGCCGCCGCGGTGGAGGCTCTGTTCTCCGTGTCCTACACGGCCAAGTTCATGCTCAAGAAGGGCAAGCAGGCGATCGACTACGCGGTCATGCCCTTGGAAGGCTTGTGGTGGGCGGACGACCTGGCGTCCTTCGCCGCCGACGACCGTTCGCAATGGCAATGGACGATGATGATCCTGCAGCCGGATTTCGTGGCGGACGCGGTCATCGACGCGGCCATCGCGCAGGTGCGACGAAAGAAGGCGCTACCCGCGGTGAGCCAGCTGAGGCTGGCGTCCTTCGATGAGGGCCGGTGCGCGCAGACGCTGCACATCGGCCCCTTCAGCGAGGAAGGCCCGACCATACAGCGCGTCCACGACCACATCGCCGCGCGTTCGACGCTGACCGGCAAGCACCACGAGATCTATCTCAGCGACATCCGCCGCGGCGATCCGGCCAAGTGGAAAACCATCATCCGCCAGCCGATGAAGTGAGCGCGACGGCGGTCTAGGCCTTGGGTATCTTGGCGAAGTTGGCCGTCTTTAGCATGCGTTGAGCGCGACGGCCGGTGCGGCCCTGCTTCAGGGCCCGGCGCTTCCTGGCCAAGGTGTCGCCTTCGTGTTCGTAGGTGAGGTTGTCGGCTTTCCGCGGATCGAAATAGCCGATATAGCCGCCGTGGGCCACGCCGAACGAAGGCAGGTCGACGCTCTTCTTGCCGCGGGTCACGGCCCCCATGAAGTTGTTGCGCGAGCCGGGCTCCGACGTGGGCGTGAAGTACAGGGGCAGGACGAAATCCGACACGCCGACGCCGTCGATGGCGTAGGACTGCGCCTGCACGGCATCGCACATCTCGAACCAGTGGAACACGTCGCGATCGCGCGCTTCCGGATGCGGCCCCTGCACCACCAGATTGACCTGCGGGTCGGCGATCATCTCCAGCGCCTCGTGCGAGAGGCTGACCGTCCAGTCCTCCTGCAAGCCCTTGCTCAGGTCCAGGTAAACCACGCCCGCCGGCACGCCGCGGAAGTCGGTCTCGTGCGCGCCGGCCAGGTCCTTGTTGAACTTGTCCAGCACGTACAGCACGCCGTCGCCGCGCATATCCAGGGGCTCGAACTCGAAACGGCGCTTGCCCTTGCGGGCCGTGTGCCCTTCCAGGCGCAGCGTCGCGCCGAAGCCCCAGTAGGGCTCAAAGTCGCGCTCGATCTGGATATTGATGGCCCGGATCACCTCCTGCATGCGGAGGTCGCCGATGGCGCCGTGGCTGAGATTGAACACCGAGACGATCATGACCCGCCCTCCGTTGGCTCGACATCCGGGGCCAACGTCGGATGCCGCACGAACAGGCCAGCGTTCGCCCATGCGGGCGTGGCGCGAGTCGGGTCGCCGACAAGGCGGCCAGGCGCATTGGGGCAGCGCAGGTTAGTCGGATCCGCGCATCATCGCGTTCTTGTGAGACTTGTCACTATCGCGCCCGGCCGGGAACGGCCACCCTCCGACCGTACGAACGATCAAACGGCCGGCCGACACGCTTGTTAGGTTGCGCCTTTCGAAACGGGAGGACTCGCATGTCGGTCGTGGACAAAGCCTTGTGGGTCATCGAGCGCAACTCGGAATGCGAGCTCAGCCTGTCGACCGTGGCCGAAGCCTGCGGCGTATCGCGCTCGCACCTGGCCAGCGCGTTCGGCAGCAGCACCGGCTGGCCGCTGATGAAGTACCTGCGCGCGCGGCGCCTGACCTGCGCGGCGCAAACCTTGGCGCAGGGTGCGCCCGATATTCTGGCGGTGGCGCTGGACGCGGGCTACGGTTCGCACGAAGCCTTTACCCGCGCATTCCGCGATCAGTTCGAGCTGCCGCCCGAGCGCGTGCGCGAGCGCGCGAGCACGCAGGGCCTGGCGCTGGTCGCGCCACTGGACCTGCGCAACCGGGCGCGGCCCGCGCTGGCGCCGCCCTGGTTGGCCGACGGTCCGGCCGTGCGCGCGGTCGGTCTGTCGCGCCGCCACAGCTTCGACAAGGTCATCGGCATTCCCATTCAATGGCAGGTCTTCATGGCCGGCAGCTACGGCCAGATTCCGCACCGGGTCGAAGGCATACCGATCGGCATTCAGCAGCCCGCGGACGAACAGGGCGGATTCGACTACGTCTGCGCCGCCGAGGTCAGCGCGTTCGGCCGTGTACCGGAAGATCTGCTGCGGATCGAAATCGCGCCTTGCCGCTACGCGGTGTTCGAACACCGCGGACATGTCTCGACGGTACTGGATACCTATGCCGCGATCTGGAACGAAGCCTTGCCCGAGCACGGATGGACGCCGGCTCAGTCGCCTATCATCGAGCGGCATTCGCCTGAGTTCGATCCCGACACCGGCGAAGGCGGGCTCTCGCTGTGGATACCGCTGGCCGATTAAGGCCTCGCCTCATCGCTACGCCCCAGGAGCACACGCCATGCCCGATTCGTCCGATTCGAACCGCCGCACCGTCGCCGGCTACGAGCGATGCGCGCACGACTACGCGGCCAGCGTGCCGAAGCAGCCGACCGGGCTGTATGCCACGGCCTTGCGGCAACTGGCCGAGCTGCTGCCCGCTGGCGGGCGCGTGCTGGACGTGGGCTCCGGCCCCGGCTGGGATGCCGATTTCCTGGAAACCCTGGGCCTGCGCGTGCACCGCACCGACGTGACGGCGGCCTTCCGCGAGGTTCAGGCCGAGCGCGGCCATCGCGTGGATGCGCTGGACGTGCTCGCTGACGAGATCGCCGACACCTACGACGGCATCCTGATGCTATGCGTGCTTCAGCACTTCGAGCGCGCCGACCTGGATGCCGTGTTGCGCAAACTCGCGAACGCCCTGACGTCGGAGGGCGCCGTGCTGCTTTCCTACCCGCTGGGCGAGACCGAGTACTGGGAGCAGGCGAACTCCGGCGACTATCGCGTGGTGCTGTGGACCGGCGAAGCGCTGGACCGGCGCCTGCGGCGCGCAGGCTTCGTCGTCGTGTGGGAAGCGCACCAGGACGAGAGCTCCGGTCCCTGGCGCTCCGTGCTGGCGAGGAAGGCCGCATGAGCGCGCGCGCCTGGTGGCTGTTCCTCGCGCTCGGCCTGATCTGGGGCATTCCCTATCTGCTGATCCGGGTGGCGGTGGCCGATTTGCCGCCGGTGTGCGTGGCGTTCGCGCGCACTCTGATCGGCGCCTTGCTGTTGCTGCCGATCGCGGCGATGCGCGGGGAATTGCGGCCGCTGCTGCGCTACTGGAAGCCCTTGCTGGCTTTCACCCTGGTCGAGATCAGTATTCCCTGGTGGTTGTTGGGTTATGCGGAGACGCGCATCAACAGTTCCACCGCCGGCCTGCTGATCGCGCTGGTGCCGGTACTGACCGCCGGCCTGATGGTGCTGAGCGGTCGCGAAGTGCTGAACGGCCGACGCTCGCTGGGATTGGCCGTGGGCTTGGGCGGCGTGGTCGCACTGGTCGGCTTGGACATCGACGTCTCCAACGGCTGGGCCGTAGGCGCCGCGCTGACGACCGCCCTGGGTTACGCGCTGGGTCCGATCGTGATCAGCCGCTATCTGTCCGGGGTACCGCCGCTGGGCGTGATCGCCGCCTCGCTCGCGGTCGCGGCGGCGCTGTACATCCCGTTCGCGATTCCGGCCTGGCCGCCGCAGGTCACGATGAAAGCCGCTGGCTCCGTACTGGTGCTGGGCGTGGTCTGCACCGCGATCGCGTTCCTGCTGTTCTTCTCGTTGATCGCCGAAGCCGGCCCCACGCGCGCCACCGTGATCACCTACGTCAATCCGGTGGTGGCCTTGCTGCTAGGGGTCTGGCTGCTGCATGAGCCGCTCACGCCGGGCATGCTCGCGGGCTTCGCCCTGGTGCTGCTGGGCTCATTCCTGGCCACCTCGCGGGGAGCGTCGCAGCATGGCGCCGATCCGGTTCCGATAGGCAGCGACGAAAGCAGGTGACCGACATCGAGCGCGGGGCAGCGGCGCCGTAACGCGCTGCCCCGCTCGCGATCAGTGTTCCGGCACCCAGACGAAGCTCTCGCCCTGGGCCTTGACGTGGCCCAGGCCCGGGAACGGGAAGTGCACGGAGTAGACGCGCAGATCGCCGTCGGCCGCGCGCTGCAGCAGCGCGCGGCGGCTGGTCTGGGCCAGCGGCGCGTTGGTGTCGTATTGGATGGTCCACTCCGGACGCTGCACCGAGATCACGTGGTGATGCGCGGTATCGCCGATGTAGAGCAGGCGCTGATCGCCCGACGCGATCTCGTAGGCGCTGTGGCCGGGCGTATGTCCGTCCACGGCGACCGCGGTCACGACACCGGGAATGAGGACTGCGCCCGGCTGGAAGGGGGCAACCTTCGGCGTCATCGCCGCGACCAAGGCGGCGGCGCCCTTGTCGGCCTTCAGGCTTTCCCATTCCGGTGCCGACAGATGGATGGCGGCGTTGGGGAACGCGAGCTTGCCGTCGGCGGTGAGCAGGCCGCCGGTGTGATCCTGATGCTGGTGCGAAAGAAAGATGTCGGTGACCTGCGAAGGCTCGACGCCGTCGGCGCGCAGCGAAGCCGGCAGGCGCCCGGCGCGTGCGAACGAGGCGTCGGCCGCGCCGGTGTCGAACAGCAACACGCGCGAGCCGCTGCGCACCAGCAAAGGCTGGATGCTCAGATGCAGCACGTCGGTCGGCAGGCCGGCCGCGCTCAGCAGCGCGGCGACGTCCGCCGGCGGGTGGCCGAGGGCGAAGGTCTTGCCGTCGTTGGCGGCGTCGATGTCGCCGTCCTTCAAGGCCGCGGCATCGAGCGCGCCGATCTTGAAACGATGCACATCCGGGTTCGCGGTTTCCGGCGTCGAGGCCGTGGCCGTGGCGGGCGTCTCGGCCGGAGTCGGCGTGGCGGTCGCGGCGGGCTCGGGCTTGGCGCAACCGACCAAGGTTGCGCCGGCCAAGGCGGCGGCGACGAAGAGAGAGAGCGCGGTGCGATTCATGGGCAGGTCTCGGGTGCGAAGTGGGGAGCGGCGACACTCGCCGGTGACCGGGCGTTGCGGCTCGGCGAGCTTAGCCCCGCCGTTATCGACCAACAAGCCGGCATCTACGCAACAGTGTCTTGCTCATTTCGCCTGTATCGCTTGCGCGCGTGCCTGCGCGCAAGCTCGATCGGGCCCTCGCACCCATCGACGGTTCACCAGGCGCAAGGCCCCGGCTTTCCGTTCGGGCAGGTCGTGGTGGCATCCGTTTTGGCTGTGTTGCCGTAGCGCAGCCCTTGGACGTCGGCGCCGGTCAGGTCCGCGCCACGCAGGTCGGTGCCGTACACCAGGGTGTTGTTGAGCTTGGCCTTGACCAGGTTGGCCCGGCGATAGTCGGACATCTGGATATCCGCGCCGCTGAGGTCCGCACCCTGCATCTGGGCCTCGACGAAGGTACCCATCAGGCGGTCGGCGCGCAGGTCGGCGCCCTGCATCTTGGCGCGCGTGTAATCGCCCACCACGTCCGCGCCTTGCAGCTTGGCGTCGACGAAACTGCCGTCTGGCGCGTTGAAGCGATACAGCGAGGCGTAGCGCAGGTCGGCGCCATCCAGGACGATGCGCGCGCCGCCCTTGTTGTCCAGCGTCGCCCCACGCAGATCGCAGCTCTTGCACTCCGCAGTGCCGTTCAAGGTCTCGCGATTGCGCGCGACCAGCGCCGAGCCGAAGTCCAGGCAAGGGCCCTTATTGCCCGCCGGACAGGTGGTCGCGGCGTCGGTGCGCGTACAGATCCGAAAGGACTTGCCACGGCAGTTGGCGCCATTGAAATCAGCGCCGTTCAAATCCGCGCCGCTGAAGTCGATCGGTTTGCCGACGTTGTAGCTCTGCACCTGCAGATCCTTGAAGCTGGCCCCGCTCAACACCGCGCCGACGAAGTGGGTGTTCTCGATGCGGCTGGCGCTGAAGTCGGCGCGCTGGGCCACGGCCTTGCCGAAATCGACGCCGACCAGCTTGGATTCGCTGAAGTCGGCATCGCCCAGCTGCGCGCGATTGAAGCGGTTGCCGTTGAGCTCGCTGCCCTTGAAGCGCGCGCGGGTCAGGTCGATGCCGCTGAAGTCGGCGTCGAGCTGGGCGCGGCTGAAATCGATGCCGGCCAGCTTGGCCGTGCCCAGCTTCGCGGAACGCAGGTTGGCGCCGCTGGCGTCGGCGCCGGTGAGATCCGCTCCGCCGAAGTCGGCGCCCTGCAGATTCGCGCCGCGCAGGCGCGCACCGTCGAAGCGCGTCTTGCTCAAGTCGTAACCGCTCAAGTCGATCCCGTCGGGCAACTCGGCCTGCCTCAGATCGCAGCCCAGACAGGATTTGGGATGCAACAACCGATACAGCGCGTCCGCATCGGCGGCCCTGGCCGGTTGCACCGACATCGCCCCCATGACCGCTACCAGCATCCACCCGAATCCATTCATGGCACGCCCCCTGTGGCAGAGGCTGGACAGTAGCCGAAAGTGTGGGCGGCTGCGCGCCGTCCGTCCGCACCGGGCGCGTCTCATCGGCCGGCCGCGCCCAGCGTTTGCGCCGGCCGCGCCCCGGTCTGGCGCATTCCCCGCGGCATTCGTTGGATCCCGATTGCTCCGCCGCGAAAGCGCGGCTCACAATGCCGACGCGCCCACCACCAACCGATCGCGGAGTTTTCGCAATGGAAAGCACGGCCCGTTTCGCCGCTCGCAGCCTTCACCAGGCTCGCGCCTGGGCCCTGTTGCTGGTCTTGTCCTTGTGCGCCTTGCCTGCATCGGCGACCGGCACCCTGTTCCGCTTTTCGGCCGGCACCACGCCCGCCGATTTCTTTTCCTTCGAGCTGGTCGGCCGCGAGGACCCGGGCTTTCCTCAAACCAGCTGGACCGGCAGCGGGCAGTACGAAGCCAATCCCAAGGCCTATGTCGTGCGCATGGATCGGGCCGGGAAGCGCTTGACCGTGCGCCATACCAACCCCGGCGATTCGCGCCAACCGCCGTCGTTCGTGCTCGAGGTCCAAGGCGATGCCGGCACGCTCACGCTGGGCAGGAAGACCCTCACCGGCCGCGCCGATTGGGATGTGCTCTAGCCGAACCGGTCGCATCGGAGCATGCAAGGCGCGACCATCGCCGTGGACCTATCTCTAATCGCACATGGAACCGGGCCCCTCGTGGACCCGAACTAACCGCAGGCATCGCTTACTCATGAACTTAGGTTTCCTGCTCGCGCTCGTGCTGTCGGCCGCCGCCATCGGCAGCGCCCACGCCGCCCCCGCGCCGACCGCGCCCTCCACGGACACGAACACCCGAGCGGTCGACGCGCTGGTGCGACGGCGGATGCAGCAGCTGGGCATTCCCGGCCTGCAAGTCGCTGTGGTGCGCCAGGACCGCACCGTACTGCTGCGCAACTACGGAGTCGCGAGCGTGGAGCTCGGCGTGCCGGTGACCGACGCCTCGGTGTTTTCGCTGAATTCCATCACCAAGGCGTTTTCGGGCATCGCCGCGGGCGCCGCCATCGCGCAGGGCCGCCTCGATCCCAAAGCCCCGCTGTCGCGTTACCTCACCGACCTGCCCGAGTCCTGGCGAGCAGTCACGATCGAACAACTGATGGCGCATATGTCCGGCCTGCCGGACCTGATGCGCGCGCCCAGCGTCGAGCAGGACCCCGCGGCCGCATGGGCGTGGACCCTGGCGCAACCGATCCGCTTCGCCCCTGGCGAACGCTACGACTACTGCCAGACCAACTACACGCTGCTGCAACGCATCCTCAACCAACTGACGGCGCGTCCGTCAGACGCGGCGCTGGCCACCGCCCAGTTCGCCGCGGCCGACATGCGCCATACCGGCTATGGCGACGCCGACGTCGTGGTCCCCGGCAAGGGTCCGAACTATCGCTACCGCGACAGCGGGCCGGGCACCCCGCGTACCCTGCGCCCCATCTACGAGCGCTTCCCGCCCTATCGGCAGGCTTCCTCCGGCATCAACAGCAACGCCGAAGACATGGCGAACTGGGCGAAGGCGGTGTTGAACGCCAGCCTGATCGACGCGCGCACGCGCGAACGGCTGTGGACGCCGGTGCGGTATGCCGACGGCAAGCCGGGGCAATGGGGGCTGGGCTGGCAGGTGTTCGCGCGCGGCAGCCATCGCATGGTCGGCATGACCGGCGGCGGGCGCTCGGCGGTGTTTCTGTATCCGGACGACGCACTCGCCGTGGTCGTGCTCACCAATCTGTCGGGCGCCTACCCGGAGGACTTCATCGACGGCATCGCCAAGATCTACGCGCCCGAACTGCCGCTGACCGGCATCCCCGCGCTGCGGATCGCGCTGGACGACAGCGATTACGAGCGGGTCGACACGGTGTTGCGCGACTTGCGCGCCCAACATCCGCAAGCCAGCTTCCCCGAGGCCGAGTTCAACGACTGGGGCTACCGCTTGCTCGCCTCCGGCCGTCCGAAGCAGGCCCTGGCCATCTTCGAACGCATCGTCGATCTGTATCCGAACAGCGGCAATGCCTACGACAGCCTGGCCGAAGCCCGCTCGGTCAACGGCGACCGCAAGGGCGCGATCGAGGCGTACCGGCGCGCGCTGGTACTGGATCCGAAGAACACGCATGCGGCAACGCAGCTGCGGCGGCTGGAAGGCGCGCCCTAAGCTTCGTCCGACGATCGACGAGAGCGCACCGCATCTCCGTCGGGAGCAGGTCTTAAGCCCGCGACGAAAACAGCGCCTTCAACCTGC
The DNA here is from genome assembly GCF_001427505.1 of Lysobacter sp. Root604. Lineage (NCBI taxonomy): Bacteria > Pseudomonadati > Pseudomonadota > Gammaproteobacteria > Lysobacterales > Lysobacteraceae > Lysobacter > Lysobacter sp. Root604. The sequence goes on from NZ_LMGS01000010.1 coordinate 70,793, forward strand.
TGCTCCAGGAACGCCGATAAAACGGCGCGACCGAGCTCAGGAAATAGTCGCCGAGGCCGCCGTCGCCGCGCGATATCGCCACGAAGTCGACGGAGTGTCCCGGTGGAACGGTATCGGCGACGACGGTGGCGGCGTCCTGCATGACGCGGTCCAAGTCGCCCGCGCCTTGAAAGCCGACCACGAGACCGGGCTCCGGCATCCGGGCAGGGTCGTGCATCTGGCATAGATAGGCCGCGCGCACTTCGGGCCGCGTCGCCAGCAAGGCGCTCAAGGACGCCAGCATCCGGGTCGGCAATTGCGCCGGCTGACCCAGCAGCACCTGGCTGCTGTGCGGAATCGTATGCGCGCTCACGCGCTGGGACATGCCGGTGTCCAGCAAGGTCGCGATCTCGCCGGGCGTGAACTCCTTGCCGCAGTCGGAGCTGGGGTTCAGCACCACCGTGGCGCCACGGGTGAGCTCGAAAAAGTTGCGCGCCGGCATCGACACCGCCGCGACTTCGTCGTCGGACTCGCGCCGCAAGGCCTCCATGCTGGCGAAGAACGGCAGATAGGGCGCTCCGTCTTGCGTCTGCCATTGCATCAGCGCCAGCTTTAGCTTGTCGCCACCATCGTTCGAGCTTCGGGTATGGCCGATCGCGAAAATTTCCGAGTCCAGCAGCAGCCGATAGAACGCCGGTCGCGCCGCGGGCTCGGCGGCGGCGCGCGCCAATGCGATTTCCAGGGCGTTGCGCGCTGCGTCCATGCGAGTTCCGAAAACCAGAGGCCTGGCCGTTGCGGCCGGGCGATGGACGGATGCTCGGATGGCGCGGGCGCCCGCGTCAATCTCGGCGACACCGCGCTGCGGCAGACCGGTGCGCCCCACGGGGCCGGTCCCAGCGCGGCGCAGGCAGTCGCTCCGTGGCGCGTGGCGCCGCGCCACGGAGTCCGGCAGCCAGGCCTAGTTGACGGTGCAAGCCACGACGAAATGCACCGATGCGTTCGCGGGAAATACCGGTAGCGTCGCGCCGCCCGCGTTCAAGATATCGTTCGGCGTGGCCGGACAGGCAGCACCGCCGTTCTGGGTGCAACCGCTGACCACGCAGCCGCTCAAACCGCCCACCGGCTGGTCGCGCACGATCGCGCCATGCGCGGCGTCCGGTCCGGCATTGGTAGCGATCACCGTGTACACCGTGGAGTTGCCGGTCATCACGGTATCGGCCCCTTGGTCGACCTCGCCGTTGGTGCCCGGCGTATTGGTCTTGGTGATCGACAGGTTGGCCTGCCGGCGCGTGTTGGTGTAGCTGCAAGTGACCAGGGTGTTGGCGGGCAGATTGTTCGGGATCGTCACCGTGTTGCTGACCTGGCCGTTGCTGCCCGAGGGCGCGACGCCGTTGTCGCAGGTCAGTGCGGTGGTGTAATTGGCCAGGCTGCCGCTGCTGAAGGTTTCCGCCGGCAGCGTCGCCACCTCGCCGACCAAGGCGGTCACGGTCGCGCCGTTGGTGTTGGTGGGCGCGGTCGAAGTGAAGGCCGCGGTATTGGTGGTCAGCCCCGTCGTCGCCGCGATCGACGCCACGTTGCCGGCAATGCTGTTCGCGCCCCAGACCTTGGCCAGGCGGAACTGCACGGCCTTTCGGGTGTTGGTCAAAGTGCAGGTGATGTCGTCGGCCGCCGTGGTCGTCAGGGTGAAGCTGGTGCCCGCGCCGCTGGGCAGTACGGTGGTGGAGTTCGCCGTGGCGTTCACGCACGCGATCGAACTGGTGTAGCCGGTCAAAGGTGTGGTGCTGCCCGCCGCCATGGCTTCGGACAAGGTGTAGGTGGCGCCTACATCGGCTTGGGCGAAATCGGCGGTGCCGGTCGCGGTGGTGCCGGTGCCGGTGGTGTTGGTGGTGACGGTGGTCGCGGTTCCACCCACCGGGCCGGCGATGCTCAAGGCGAACTGATCCGCCGCGGCCGCGCGCCCGCCGGCGCCCAGCGCCTTCTGCAAGCGAATGCGTGGGGGCACGTCCAGGGAAACCCCGACGGTGAATCCGTCGCCCGGATGTTGGGCAGGCGTGGCCCAAACTGTTTCCAGCCCATCGCCGCGCAGGTAGATGCGGAAGCTGATCGACGACAGATTGTTGCCCACCACGCGTACCGAGCCGCAGGCGGCCTCATCGGCGACGTTGCAGGCGGCGGCAGGCGTGACGGCCGCGTTTCTGACCGAGGGCAAGCCGGTAGCCGGGTTGATGCCGGTGGCGAACGCGGCATTGCCGGACAGGCGGGTCAGCGACAGCCCTGGCGTGAGCAGATCGAAGGTCGGCGCTATGCCCATGGTGCCGAACATTCCGCCCGTGCCGGCGAAATGGAGAACCGGATTGTTGACCGGACGGCTGAAGGTCAAGGTGAGATCGGCCATCCGATAGCTGGCGTTGGTCGGCGCGCCAGCATTGAACAGGCCGCGCGTGGAGATGAACATCTCGATGGCGCCGTTCTGCGCGATCTCGATGCCGGTACCCGCGGTCGAGGTGCCGGTGGAGGTGAAAGAGCCATTGGCCGGCGCACCGATGGTGCTCATGTTCATGTACAGATTCAGCGGCCCGGCCAGCGTGCCGGCGTTATTCAAGTTGCTGCCGAAAGCGACAGCCGCGCCGGCGGCGGATTCGGTCGTCGTGTTCAAGGTGTACTGCTGGTTGGACAGGCTATAGGTCACCGTGACCGCCGGCAGCGGCGCTTGCGCGGCGAAAGTATTGCCGCCGGGGTTGTCGTTGTTCCTGCGAAAGGTCACGACTTGGCTGGCGGTGGTTGGGCCGGTGCCCGCGGGCCCGCCGTTGGTGGTTTGCATCTCCAGGGTCGGACGGTTCTGGGCGAACGCCGCCGCCGTGGGCAACATGAACGCCAGCGCGGCCAAGGCCGGGAACAGAATCCGCGTACGGCGCCCCACTGCAGCTAGCGCCGGACAGAACTTCTCGCCGTACACGCACTTATTCTGTGCGCTAGGCACTTCACTTATGTGCCATATCCGTTTGTCATTCGCGCATGCAAGCGAATCTCTATCCATCGTCGCGCTCCCTTGCCACGTCCGGCATCCCATTTCGGCCCCCGCAACCTACACCGAAGGCGCTCCTTTGCGCGCATTGATCGCACCATCGGTTACTGAAAATAAAGAGAGTGAAAGTACCTATAGGCGTTTAATGCGCATCACAAATACACACATAATCCACGCGATTCTCGCGGTCGCACGATCCGCCTCCACGCGCCGCGTACGCGCGACTGATCCGAAAGCACGCTCGAAGACTCGCCACGCACACGACGCTCGCGCTGCCATCGCGACAGTCACGTGCATCCAGCTCGAGGGTTCGACAGCCTGTCGCGTTTGGCGTATCAATTGACGCCTACTCATCACGACCATCCCTGCCGCGACGGAACATCCGACCATGGACCCTGCCTATCCAACCAAGGCGGCGATGCACTCTCCATGAGCGAACTCATCACGCGCGCACTGGGCCTGTTCGACCAGTGGATCGACCTGCCCTGGGCCGAACGTCAAAGCGCCTTAGCCGAGCTGGCGCGCCGCGATCCCGCCTTGCACCAGGCGCTGCGCGCCTTGTTTCAAGCCGACGACGACAGCGCCTCCGGAATACTGTCGCGCTCGCCCGCGGACGTAATCGCCGACAAGCAAGCATCGCGGCCGCTGGATGCCGACGAAGCGCAGGCAGCGGATGCGCGCATCGGCACCCGCCTTGGCGCATGGCGCATCGACCGCGCGATCGCGCACGGCGGCATGGGCAGCGTCTACGAGGCGCACCGCGACGACGGCCACTACCAACAGCGCGTCGCGCTCAAATGCGTGCGCGCCGAGTTGGCCACGCCGGAGCTGATCGCGGCCTTTCGCAACGAGCGCAATCATCTCGCGCGCCTCGACCATCCCGGCATCGCCGCCCTGGTCGATGGCGGCGTGGACGAGAACGGCCAACCCTGGTTCGCGATGCGCTACGTCGACGGGCTTGCCATCGACCGCTGGTGCGATCGGCGCCGCGCACCGGTGCGCGAGCGCGTCGATCTGTTGATGCAGGCCGCGCGGGCCTTGGGATACGCGCATGCGCAAGGCCTGCTGCATCGCGACATCAAGCCGTCCAATCTGCTGGTGACCGAGGACGGCCGAGTGCAGCTGGTGGACTTCGGCTTGTCCTCCACCTTCGAGGTCTTGACCGGCGCGCACAGCGAGCGCATAGGGCTGACCATGGACTACGCCGCGCCGGAGATACGGCGCGCAGGCGCGCACAGCCTCGGCGCGGGCGGCACGGCCGCGGACCTGTATGCCCTGGGCGTGCTGAGCTATCGCCTGCTGTGCGGGCAATGGCCGACCGCGTTGCATACCCTCAGCGCGCTGATACCCGACGCCGCGCAAGGCACCGCCGCGCCGATGGATCGCCTGCTCGCCCAGGCCCCGAGTTCGGTAGCGACCGAGCGCGGCGTTGCCGGCATTACGGCGCTGACGCGCGAGCTTGCCGGCGATCTGTCGGCGATCGCGCTCAAAGCGGTGGCCGAGCGGCCACAGGATCGCTATGCGAGCGCTCAGGCATTCGCCGAAGACCTGCGACGCTGGCGCACCGGCCACCCGGTCCATGCCAATCCGGTCGGCTGGTGGCCGCGCACGAAAAAACTGCTGCGTCGCAACCGCGCCGCCGCCAGTCTGGCATTCGCGCTGCCGCTGGTGCTGGGCGCGGCCTTCGGCATCTCGCACTGGCAGAGTCAGCGCGCCTTGCACGAAGCCCAGGCCACTCGCGCGGTCAGCGAACTGTTCGCCTCGACCCTGGGCTCGGCCACCCTATCCGGCCTGGGCACCACGCCCTTCTCTTCGCGCAACCTGTTGGCCAAGACCGAAATGGAGCTGCGCAAGCTCGACCTGAGCCGGCACCACGTCCTGCAGGCGCACAGCCTGGCCACGCTGGCGCGCAGCTACGCGGTGATCGGCGACTATCGGCACGCCGAACGTCTGGCGGACGAGGCGCAACTCAGTCTCGGCGACGACATCGACGAAGAGGACTACGTCGCCGCCACGCGCTTGTCCCTGCTCAACATACAATCGCGCTACGCCGAGGCCGCGCAGGTGGCGCGCGCGCATCTCGCGGTGCTGGCCGAGCGTCACGATGCGCAGGCGCATCAGTCCAAGGTCGCCTTCGGCGTCGAACTGGCGCAGGCGCAGTGGGGTCTGGGCGATCCGACGGCGGCCCTGAGGACGCTGGATACGGCATTGCGTCAGGCGCAAGCGCTGGGCGGCGGGCACGAGGAATTGCTCGCCCAACTGCTGATCCAGCGCAGCAAGTTCCGCGGCCGCCTGTTCCGGCTCAAAGAGGCGCAGGCCGACGCGGAGCGAGCCATCGCCTTGGTCGACCTGCGCAACCCGGTACTGGCGGACGACGGGCGCGATCACTGGTTGACCATGTCCGCCCGCTACCGGCGCTCGTCGGACCTGGCCATGGCCGAGCGCTTGTTGCGCGACCGCCGCGAGACCCTGGGCGACCGCCACCCCAAGACCGCGCGCGCCTGGATCCTGCTCGGCTACGGGCAGTACGTGAACGGCCGTAAAGTCGATGCGCTGAAATACATCGAGGCCGGGCGCGCCCTGATCGAAGCCGCCTACGGCCGCGACCATCCCGAGTACGCGCTATCGCTGTTGATGGGGTCCACCGTGGCCGCGCGCGAATCGCGCGACAACGTCCCGGTGCTGCGCGAGGCCTTGCGCATTTGCGAGACCCGTCTGGGCCCGGCCCATGAAACCACGTTGTTCGCGCGTCGCACCCTGGCCGCCCGCCTGCACGATCTGGCGCCGGCGATCCTGCAGCCCGGCGACCACAAGGAGGCCGAGGCGCTGTTCGAATACAACCTGCGCATCAAGCGCGCGGCCCGCATTCCGGGGCCGTGGGAGAAGCTGCTGCTGGCCCATTCGCTGCTGCTGCACGGCGGCGCGACGGACCTGCCCAGGGTCGAAGCCCTGCTGCGCGAGAGCCGCGCGGATGGAGAGCGCTATTTCGAGCCCAAGAGCAGCTACCGGGGCATGGTCGATATCTTCTGGATCACCCTGCGCTACCAGCAAGGCCATCGCGTCGAAGCCGACCGCGACTTCGCGCGCACCCTGGACGCGTACCGCGACGACACCGGCTACCTCGCGCAGCTGTACCTGCACGACTCCTGGGTGTATCGCGCCCTTCACGCCTACGAGCACTGCGACAACGCGCAGGCGCAGCGCTATCTGGAGCAGGCCTTGGCCTCGGAGCGGGCCAGGCTCGGGCCCACGCATTTCGCCACCCGCGACACCGTCGGCTTCCTCAGCGCGCTGCGCCAGCGCGGCCGCATGCTCAACACCACGGGCGCGCAGGTTCCGATCAAGGCCGCGCTGAGCGCGGCGGAACCGCTGCATCTCCAGGCGTGCCGCGGCAAGGCGCGTTAGCGCGACGGGGCGGGCTCGGGTCGGACCGGCTCAGGCCCATTGCGAGCGCAGGTAAACCAGCACCAGAAAGCCCGCGGCCACCACCGCGCCCACGATGGTGATCCAGCGCGCGAACGTCTCGTCGGAGGGGGCGCGTTCCGCGTGCTCGATGGCGCGTTCGAACTCGGCGGCGTCGACACGCACGGCGGGTTCATGGTTCGGATCGCGCAGGAGCCTACGCGCATCTTCGGCCTGCTCGGGCAAACACACGAACAGCGCCCACTGGCTGCCCATCCTGCGCGATTCGACCTCGGAGGCGAAGCTGGGAATACCCTTCTCACGCAGGCGGCCGCGCGCCTGCGACAGGGCGTCGCTGTCGTGAAATCGACAGAGGAACTCCATGCCTCGGCTGCCGCTACAGGGCGGTCATGACCGCCAGGCCGATCGCCACCGCCATCGTGGCGGCGAACCACACGATGGCGGGAACCGGCGGGCCTATGAGCACACGCTTGAAACGGTCTTTGTCGAAAGCGGAAAGCGGACTGACGGCATTCTCCCGTCGCAGGCGGGCCCAGCCGAAGGCGAAGAAAATGGAGAGCGAGATCGCTACCAGCCATACGATCATGAGACCGGAATCCAGCCCATTCCCCGTTAGCGCCAGCAACAACGGCACGCCGTTGAGCACGCCGATCGCCAGTGCGAAACGTCCCCAGGACAAGTTCACGGTATCCGGCATCGCGCCTCTCGCTGCCCCCAGGAATCGATGCGATCCAGATTGGACTCGGATCGACGGCACCGTCAAGGCGTGGCCAGGAACCTGCTACTTCCGAGCTGCCGCGCTCGCGTACAGCTCGGCCGGTATTCCAGCCAGCGCAGGTCCGGTAAGGTCCGCGCCCTCCAGGGTGCCGTTCTCGCGCAAGGCCTGGCTGGCCGCGGCCACCACCGAGCTGCGCAGCGCCACCGCGCCGAAGCCGCGACGGGGACCGGCGTGATACATCTCCACCGCCAGCACCAAGGCGCTCTTGAAGACGGGCTCGATTTCGAACTCGAACCGATGCCAGCGACCGCGCCGATCGCGCGCGCTGAAGGTGGTCGGCAGTTCGACGCCGTCCATGTGCGAGACCAGGACCAGCCCGAACACCTCGGGCAGCCAGTCGATCACACGCCGGGCGAGCATGGGCTCTTCCACCAGCGCCGCGACCCGCCGCTCGATCTCATCCTCGCTGACGCCCTCCTGGCCGACGATATCGATGGCTTGCTTTAGTACCGATTCGGTGGGAGCTGAGAGTTGCGGCATGCCAGGGTAGTCGTTGAGTGCAAGCCCGCTCGCCGGGCAAGCGGACCTTTGCGCGAGGGGTCCGGCCGCTATTGTACGGCCGGCCAGGTGCCGGCCACTTGCCGCAAAACGCCGGAATTCGCAGCCATCCATCGCGATCGAAGCCCGAGACGCGATGTCCGCTCATGGTCGGCGACGTCGTGACGCGGGGTCAACGCCCGATCGCGGCTTTGCGGCGGCCAGTCGCCGAACCGGTGCCGTCTTGCAACACCTGGACGACCGCCGGCGCCTGCGCACCCGTCGCCACACGCGCGCGAACGGCATCCGGTACGCCAAGACCGAGCTGCCCAGCCAACGCGCGCAGCGCTGCTGCGCCTTGTCGGCGCAAGCGCCGCGGCTTCGCCTGATATCGAGGCTCAGGCGCTCACAGCACCGTGCACTGCAAAGTGAAGACCACGCCGCTGGCATTCGGCAGGGTCGGCACTGCGGCGCCTCCGACGGCGAGCAGATTCGCGGGCGTGGCAGGACAGGCCGCGGCGCCGATCGGCGCGCAAGCGATCACCGTGCATCCGCTCAATTGCGCGCCCGGCGTATCGCGCACCACCGCACCGTGCGCGGCATCCGGCCCCTGATTGCGAACGGTCACGGTATAGGTGGTCGTGCTGCCGGCCGTGAGCAGGCTGGCACCATTGGTCTTCGCGACCGAGAGGTCCGCCGATCTGCGCGTATTGGTGTAGGTGCAGACGATCGCCGTGTCGGCCGCAGCCACGGTGATGCCGTCGTTCGGATTGGCGTCCGCGCTTCCGGTGCAGGCCAGGCTGCCGTTGTAGGCGCCGGCATTGGCGCCAGCCAGGCTTTCGGCGACGACCACCGTCTCGCCGGCGAACACCGTCGTCGGTGTGGCATCGCTATCGAGCTCGCCGGCGCTGCCCGCATCCGACGCCAGGCTGTCGATGCCGGCACCGGCGCGGGTCAGCGTTACGGTGGCGTCGTCGCCCACCGCCGCGCCCGACCATTGCTTGCGCAGCTGCAGCGTCGTCGTCCTGCGTGTGTTGGTGTAGGTGCAGGTGATCAGGGTATCGACCGCGAGATTGCCCGGGATCTGCACCGTATTGGCGGCCTGGCCGTTCGCCCCCGATGGCACCACGCCGTTGTCGCAGGTCAGCGAGGTGAGGTAATTGGCCAGCGCGCCGGCCGGGGTCATGGTTTCGGCCGGCAGGCTCGCGGTCTCGCCGACCAGCACCCCGACGGCCGCGCCCTGCATGGCGGCGGTGGCCGGCGAATTGAAGGCGGCGGTGTTGTTGGCCAGACCCGTGGTCGCGGCGATCGTAGCCACGTCGCCGACCGCGCTGTTCACGTCCCAGGTCTTGGCCAGTCGGAACTGCGCCCGCTTGGTGTTGGTATAGGTGCAGGTCACGGTCTCGCCGGCGGCGACATCGATGGTCGCGACGCGGGTGCCGGTGTTGCCGCTGCTGTTGCCGGTGGGATCGCTGCAGACCAGGCCAGTCAGCGCCCAACCGGCTACCGCGGTTTCGGTGATCGTATAGCTGCCGGCGGCCAGGCCGGTGAAGTTGCGCGTGTTCGACAGCGTGGCGTCGCCGTCGTCGTCCAGGCTGAAGGCGCTCAAACCGGTGCCGGTCGCGGTGAACGCGAAGTCCTGGGCGTCGTTGGGCACCGCGTCCTTGACGACGACGATCGTCGCCGCCGGCTGCACCACCAGGCAGACCGGATTGAAGTCCGGAAACAGCGCGCTGGTGGTGCCGGTGATGTTGATCGTGCTGTTGGTGAAGGCGGCGGGGTTGGCCGCGCAACTGGTATTGGTCTGCCCCGGCACGTTGGTGACGTTGACGCTGATCGTGCAGGAAACGCCCGCGTTCAAGGTGATGCCGCTGGCCACGATCGCGGTCGCGCCGGACGCGGCCGTCACCGTGCCGCCGCAGGTGTTGGCGATCGCCGCCGGGTTGGCCACGCGCAGGCTGCTGGGCAGGTTGTCGGTGAACCCGACCCCGGTCAGGTTCACCGAGGTCGGCGAGGTGTTGTCCAAGGTGAAGGTGTAGGTGCCGACGCCACCATCGACGATCGCGGCCGGCGTCAGCGACTTGCGCAGCGCGGCGGTGCCGGTTTCCACCGACACGAAGTAGGAGCCGCTGACCAGCCAATCGTTGCCGAGGCTGCGCTGCCGGAAGCGCAGGGTGCGGATGGAGCCGTCGGCGGGCAGCAGGCCGCTGGCGTTGAAGATGTCGGAGTCGTAGTCCGCCGATCCCCAGGTGCCGACGGTGGTGTAGGTGGAGGGCGTGAAGCCCGTGGCCGGGTTGCGCGCGGCATAGCTGCCCGAGATCGCCGGGCCGCCGTCGGTGCTGACGTCGTTGCCCGCGGCCCAGCCGATGGTGGAGTTGAGCGCATCGCTGGTGACGTTGCGCACCGGGTCGCTCAGATCGGTGAGCGTGCCGCCGGCGATGCCGAACGACAGGAAGTCGTCGCAGTTGCCGCAGGTGAAGCCGCCCGTGGTCCCCGACGGATCGCCGTAGGTGGCGGCCACGCCGACGGTGGCGGTGACCGTGCCGCCATTGGGCAACTGCACGTTCGGCACGTCGGTATCGATCGACAAGGCGCCGGAGCCGAAGAACTGCCAGTTGTCTGCGACCGTGATCGAGCGCGGCAGCGCGTTGGCGTGGCGGTAGACCACGATCAGCGACCAGCCGCCGAGGCGGCTGCGCGCGGCGTCGCCGGTGCCGGCCGCGGTGAAGCCCGGCGCCGGGTCGGCGACGAAGTAGCGCGCCAGCGGACTGCCGCCGGCATTGCTGACGTAGCCGTTGGCCGGCATCAGGCTGGTCACGTTGAACATGATCTGGCGATAGAAGCGGGTGCCGCCGCTGGCCGCTTCGGTGGTGGTGCGCGCCTGCAGGAATTGCGCCGAGGCGCTGGTCAGGGTGGTATAGCTGCCGCCGGGCACGCGGAACTTGACGCTGGTCATCGGCCCGATGCCCTGACTGGTCTGATAGCCCGTCTGCACGGTCAGATAGGCGTACATGATGGTCGAGCCGGACGGCAGGATCAGATCCGCCGAGGACGAGATCGCGGTGCTCGCGTCGCCATCGACGTCGTTGACCACGATCGGATTGCCGAAGTCGGACGAGCGCAGGTAGTGCGCGTTGCCGATCATCGCGGCGCCGCCCTTCAGCACCTGCTGATAGCGCACCGTCGTTTGCGCGCCGACGTTCGATACCCAAGCCAGGCACGCCAACACCAACAGGCCGCCCAACCACTGCTGCACTCGCTCCATCAGACGCCTATCCCCTTCCTGCGCATCGGCGCGAAGCGCCAGGCAGCGCCGCAGGCCTCGATTCGATCGCCCCTTCGTTTCGCACGAACCGGCTGCGGACCCTTCCGTGCGCATGCCGCCGCAGGTCCCCGACCGGATTTCCCCTTGTCCTGTGCGCGCTCGAAACCTCACCGACGGCACCCGCGGCGCGGCGTGCGCGGAGCCCATTCCCGCAGCCCGGCCCGGCGCACCTCAACAGGACGATAAATATCCTATAGGAAACTAATTGTTAGTCACAGAAAAATTACAACCCAGTCACAGAAGACCAGGGGAGCGCTTGGATGGGGGCAGGTCTTGTGCACTAACGACCCGCATGAAATGCACTAAAAACGCGCTTAATCAATCAGATGCAGACGCCGATGCGCCCGCAATGAATACGCAATTCATGCGCTCGCAGGGCGGATATTCGGTGGCTGGCGCGGTGCCGAGGCGAGCGCGGGATCGACCCGGATTCTTGGCCGGGTCGGACAACCTCAGTCTGGGATCGGAGGGCGGGATCTACGCGGTCGCCGATCCGCCGCAGCTCGCTGCCGCCTGCATCGGCAGGCAGGGTCAGGCCTGCCGCTCTACTGCATCCATGACTTCAAGACGCCTTGACCGGTGCCGCCTTGTCGCCGGCAAACCCGTCCGGGGGCGTCGCGGCCCTGTGCGGCCGCCGCGACGCCCGGCATCGGCGACGGACGCCCGTAAATGGCGTCCATCGCCGGCGATGCGGTCATGCCGCATCGATTCGGGAGCGCCGCGCGCGGCGGCGCCCCGAATCCGTCAGTCCCAGGGATTGGCGCGCTGGTCGTCGATCGCGATCCAGACGCGGGTGCCCACGGGCAGCGTGCCGTAAGCCCAGAACGACCAGCCGGTGGGATAGGCCAGACCGGGGCCGTAGCGGCCATCGTGGAACTCCGCCATCCGCCATCCGGCACCGAACGCGGATGCGCACATGGCATTGGCCGTCGCGCGGCTGCTGAGCTGGGTTCCGGAGACCGGCGGCGTCGCGGCGATTCTTCCGCGTGCCCAGCCGCTGGAGTAGCTCAGCGACAAGCCGCCCGGCATCGCGCTGCCGTCGACGGCGATGCACAGCAGCGGCAGCGTCGCCGAGGCCGGCGTGTCGCCATCGTAGGGATTGCTGTTGGGATGCACGCCGATGTGATTCAGATTGCCGCTTTGCGTACCCACGCTCCAGGTGAGACCGGCATGCGTGGCGCTGCCGCCGGCCGATCCGACGAACAGCAGGCGGTTCGCCGAACCCGGCCCCGGGTTGCCGACAACGCCCGGGGTCGCCGAGTTCTGCAGCGCGTTGCGGACCTCGGCCGGACTGGCCCAGGGGTGATCGTGCAGATAGAGCGCGGCCGCGCCGGCGACCATGGGGGCGGAGTAGGACGTGCCGCTGCCGTATCGGTAGCCGTTGTCGCTGCCCAGATCGGCCAGCAGCAGGCTTACGCCCGGAGCGAACATATCCACCTTGCCGTAGTTGCCGAAGCTCGCGCGCATATCGCTGTAATCGGTGGAGCTGACCGAAATCGCTTCGGGCGCACGCGCGGGCGTGGAGCGGTTGGCGTTCTTGTTTTCGTTGCCGGCCGACACCACCACGGTCACGCCCGCCTGTACGGCGCGTCGCACCGCGCGGTCCTGCGGCGTCCGCCAGTTGAACCAGCGCCGCCAGAAACCGGGCGACGAGCCGTAACTGACATTGGCCACCGCCGGCTTGACATGATGCCGCGCGACCCAGTCCAGGCCGGCGACGATGGTCGAGGTGGTGAGCGACGTCAGCGGGTTGTAGGCGGTGCCGCCGCAGCCGGCGATGCGTATCGAGATCAGATTGGCGCCCGGCGCCACGCCCACGGTGCTGCCGCCGGCGGCGCTGGCGACCGAGGTACCGTGGCCGTTGCAATCGTCGCGCGAACCCAGGAAGCGGATGAAGTCGGCCTGCTGGCTGGCGCGTCCGCCGAACTGCTCGTGCGAGCGACGGAAGCCGGTGTCGAGCACGTAGATGTTCACCCCCGAGCCGTCGTTACCGGGCAGGTAGCTGTTGTTGTAAGGACGGTAACGCTGGTCGATGCGATCGCGATGCCAATACTCGGCCGGCTCGCCGTAGGTGTCCTGTTCGACCGACTCCACGCGGCTATCGGCGCTCATCGCCAGGGCCTGGGACTGACTGCCGGTGAACGAGAACCCCTGTACCGACGGGAACACGTTGATGACCGTGCCGCCGTAGCTGCTGAGCAGCGCCTGCGAGAGCGGCTCGACATCGGCCTCGGGCGTCTCCTCGCTGAACATCACCACGTACTGGTCCGGCACCGGCGCCTCGGACGGCATGAACTTGGGCACCTGCACGGCCGGGATCTCGCCGGCCGAGTTCCACGGGTTGGCCGGCTGATCGTCGATCGCGGTCCAAAAGCGCGCGCCGGCGGGCAAATTGCCGTCGGCCCAATAGGTCCAACCGCCGCGGTACTCGAAGTAAGGGCCATAGCGGCCGTCGTGGAATTCGGCCATCCGCCAACCGGGATCGAAGGTATCGGCGCAGATTTCGTCGCCGCGCTCTCGCGATATCAGCGCCACGCCGTGGATGGACGGCGTCAGACGCACCTCGCCTTGCAACCAACCTTCGGAAAAGCTGTATGCGTTGCCGGGCGGGGGATCGTCAGGGGGCAGCGGAAGTTCGTAGATGGGCGTGCCGGGCGCACCGGGGTCGCCCGGCTCGCTCACCATCTGCGCTTGCCGGTAGTCGTAGGCCGTTGCGTTGAACGAGCCGCGACCATCGATGTAAGCGCACAGTATCGGCAACTCGGTATCGATCTGAGTGTCGCCCGCGTACGCGTTCGACAAGGCGTCCGCGCCCACGCGCACCTGGCCACCGTTCTGCGCGAGCACCGTCCAGGTCATCGCCTTCCTGAAAGTCTCTTGCGCACTGGCCGTGCCCGCCGCCGCCAGCGCGACGAGTAAAACGCTAGCTCGCCATCCCAAGCCGAGGCGCTTCCTGCACCGGCGGGCGATGGATGGATGGATGGAATTCGGATTCATGCTGTGTCCTCCCTGGACAGCGCGGCGCGGCGCGAGATGCGTATCGGTCGTGCGCACGACAGGCACCTTGCCCAGCGTCCCTGCAGGCGCAGTCCGCATCGGACCCGATGCGGACCTAAGGATGGTGCGCCGATGCAGACGTGGATTCAGGCCGCCGCCGGCCACGGCGTAGCGTCGAGTGCGACGGCCATCTCAGATCCGATCAGGGGCCCCGCCTGAATCGCAGCGCCCGGCCTCGAGCGCCTTATGACGGTTTCGCATGAAACCTAAAAAACGGTTGACAAGGTGCGAATCGACATGCTTTTCTCGTCCTCATGACGCAGCGCAACAACCACTCGCAGACGACTTCGCTCAAGGCCGCCACGGCCTCGAACGACGCCGCGCGCGTTTCGCTGCGTCTCGCACCCGCGATCGCCACGATTATTCTCGTCCTCGTACTTATTACCTCGCTTACCAGCGCGGGAGTCGGGTTCGTGTAGCAAAACCACACAACCCAAGGTCGAAAGAACCTGAACCCCGCGCCCAAAAGGCGCGGGGTTTTTCGTTTCTGAGGCCTCGGGTTCCTTGTCGACCACGACTGCAGGAACGTTTTTCCGTGAGAAGCAACGCCATCAAGCAAGGCCCGGCCCGAGCCCCCGCACGCGCGATGCTGCGCGCGACCGGTCTCGACGACGCGGCCATCGCCAGACCGCTGGTCGCCGTGGTCCACACCTGGTCCGACGTTTCGCCTTGCAACATCACCCTGCGCGATCTGGCCCAGCACGTGCGCCGCGGCGTGGTCGACAACGGCGGCACGCCGATCGAGTTCAACACCATCGCCGTCACCGACGGCATCGCCATGGGCACCGACGGCATGCGCGCCTCGCTGGCCTCGCGCGAAACCATCGCCGACTCGATCGAACTGGCGGTGTCCGGGCATTGCCTGGACGCGATGGTGCTGCTGGTGGGCTGCGACAAGACCATTCCGGCCGCGGCGATGGCGGCGGCGCGCCTGGATATCCCGACCGTGATCCTCTATGGCGGCACCATCATGCCGGGCCACTGCCCGTCCAAGCGGGGCGCGGCCGACGACAAGCCGCTGACCGTGCAGGACGTGTTCGAAGCCGTCGGCGCGCATTCGGCCGGCCGCATCGACGACGCCGAACTGCACCGCATCGAGTCGCACGCCTGCCCGGGCGCCGGCGCCTGCGGCGGCCAGTTCACCGCCAACACCATGGCCATGGTGCTGACCTTCCTGGGCCTGTCGCCGCTGGGCTTGAACGACATTCCGGCGATACATGCCGACAAGGCCGAGGCCGCGCGCAGCTGCGGCGAGTTGGTCATGCAGCAACTGCGTAAGGGCGGACCGAGGCCGCGCGCGCTCCTCTCTCCCTCCGCGCTGCGCAATGCCGCGCGCGCGGTCTCGGCCACCGCCGGCTCCACCAATGCCGCGCTGCACCTGCTGGCGATCGCGCACGAAGCCGGCGTGCCCTTCGACCTGGAGGAATTCGAAGCCGCCGCGCATACGCCGGTGATCGCCGACCTGAAACCGGGCGGCCGCTACACCGCCGCGGAGATGTACGAATTCGGCGGAGCGGCACTGGTGGCGCGCGAACTCAAAGCGGCCGGCTTGATCGAGGATATTCCGACGGTCACCGGCCGTTCCTTTTTCCAGGAGCTGGCCGACGCCTGCATGGCCGACCAGCAGGACGTGGTGCGCCCGGTGTCCGACCCGATCAAGCCGCGCGGCGGCTACTCGGTGCTGTACGGCGACCTAGCGCCGGAAGGCTGCATCCTCAAGCTGGCCGGTCACGGCCGCGAGCATTTCGAAGGCCCGGCGCGAGTGTTCGACTCGGAAGAGGATGCGTTCGCTGCCGTGCAGTCGCGTCGCATCCAGGCCGGCGACGTGGTGGTGATCCGCTTCGAAGGCCCGGCCGGCGGCCCCGGCATGCGCGAAATGCTGGCGGTGACCGCGGCCCTGGTCGGACAGGGCCTGAGCAACGACGTCGCCCTGATCACCGACGGCCGCTTCAGCGGCGCCACCCACGGCTTCATGGTCGGACACATCTCGCCGGAAGCCGCGCACGGCGGCCCGATCGCGCGTCTGCGCGAAGGCGACCGCGTGAGCATCGACGTGCGCACGCGCCGCTTGAACGTCGCCGCCGATTTGACCGCACGCGAGCCCGCGCGCATCGCCCCGCGCGTGACCACCGGCGTGCTCGCCAAGTACGCGCTGCTGGTCGGCTCGGCCTCGCAAGGCGCGGTCACCGCGCCCGGTCCGCTGCAGTCGCCGCCGCCGCGAACGATCCCAGCCGCTCTGGTCGAACACGCCAGCACCGAAACCGCTTGACCCCACTCGCTCCTCACTCCCCTCCGCTCACTCCTCGCTCAGAGATCACAGACATGACCGCTACGACCTTCCGCCCCAAGATCGCCATCGTCGGCTACGGCAGCCAGGGCCGCGCCCACGCGCTCAACCTGCGCGACTCCGGCTTCGACGTCACCGTCGGTCTGCGCCCGGGCGGCCCGACCGAGCTCAAGGCCAAGGCCGACGGCTTCACCGTCAAGTCGCCCGCCGAGGCGGTGGCCGGCGCCGAGCTGGTCGCCGTGCTCACGCCGGACATGGTCCAGGCCCAGCTCTAT
The DNA here is from genome assembly GCF_001427505.1 of Lysobacter sp. Root604. Lineage (NCBI taxonomy): Bacteria > Pseudomonadati > Pseudomonadota > Gammaproteobacteria > Lysobacterales > Lysobacteraceae > Lysobacter > Lysobacter sp. Root604. The sequence continues at coordinate 87,419 of NZ_LMGS01000010.1, forward strand.
CGCGACGTGATCGAACCCAACATCGCCCAGGGCGCCTGCCTGCTGTTCGCGCACGGCTTCAATGTCCACTACGCCCAGATCGCGCCGCGCGCGGACCTCGACGTCGTACTCGTGGCGCCCAAGGGCCCGGGCGCGCTGGTGCGTCGCGAATACGAAATCGGCCGCGGCGTGCCCAGCGTCTACGCCGTGCATCAGGACACCAGCGGCCGCGCCGAGGAGTTCGCGCTGACCTACTGCGCCGGCATCGGCGGCGCGCGCCAGAACGCGATCAAGACCACGTTCAAGGAAGAGACCGAGACCGATCTGTTCGGCGAGCAGGCCGTGCTCTGCGGCGGCGCGACCAAGCTGGTCCAGGCCGGCTGGGAAACCCTGGTCGAGGCGGGCTACCAGCCGGAAGTCGCCTACTACGAATGCCTGCACGAGCTGAAGCTGATCGTCGATCTGTTCTACGAAGGCGGCGTGACCCGCATGCACGAGTTCATCAGCGAAACCGCGCAGTACGGTGCGCTCACCCGCGGGCCCTACGTGGTCGACGAGGACACCCGAGCGCAGATGCGCCGCGTGCTCAAGGAAATCCAGGACGGCACCTTCGCCCGCCAATGGATCGCCGAGTACGCCTCCGGCAACGCCAACTACAAGGCGCTCAAGCAGGCCGATCTGGATCACCCGATCGAAGCGGTCGGCAAGAAGCTGCGCGCCAACATGAAGTGGCTGGACACCGCGCCGAAAGCGCAGCCGGCCGCCCCCGCCCCCGCCGCCACGCGCGGTGAACGACAGGAAGAGGCTGCGTGATGAACGGTGCCCGCTGGCTGGCGCAAGCGCTGGCCGCAGAAGGCGTGGACACGCTGTTCGGTTATCCGGGCGGCACCATCATGCCTTTCTACGACGCCCTGCACGGGTCGGACCTCAAGCATGTGCTGGTCCGCCACGAGCAAGGCGCCGCTTTCGCTGCCAACGGCTATGCCCGTGCCAGCGGGCGAGTCGGCGTATGCGTGGCGACCTCCGGTCCCGGCGCGTCCAACCTGGTCACCGGCATCGCCGACGCGATGCTGGACTCGGTGCCGATGGTCGCGATCACCGGCCAGGTCGCGACGTCCCTGATGGGCACCGACGCATTTCAGGAACTGGACGTGTTCGGCATGACCCTGCCCATCGTCAAGCACAGCTTCCTGGTGCGCAGCGTCGACGATCTGCCGCGCATGGTCGGCGAAGCCTTCCGCCTGGCGCGCTCCGGGCGACCGGGCCCGGTGCTGATCGACCTGCCCAAGGACGTGCAGAACGCCGACGCCGCGCATCTGTCCGCGCACGTGCCGCTGCCCACCGATGCGCTGCCGAGCGCACCGGACGCGACCTATCACGAGGCCGCGGCGCTGATCGCGCATGCGCGCAAGCCGCTGGTCTACGGCGGCGGCGGCATCGCCCTGGGCGACGCGGTGCGCGCGTTCCGCGACTTCGTCGAAGGCAGCCAGATCCCGGCCGTGCTGACGCTGAAGGGACTGGGCGCGCTGCCGGCGGAGCACCTGTTGAACCTGGGCATGCTGGGCATGCACGGCAACCGCGCCGCCAATCTGTCGGTGCAGGAATGCGATCTGCTGATCGTGGTCGGCGCGCGCTTCGACGATCGCGCCACCGGCAAACTGGCCGAGTTCGCGCCGAACGCGCGTGTGGTCCATCTGGACCTGGACCCGGCCGAGATCGGCAAGCTGCGCCACGCCGATGCCGCGGTCAACGGCGATCTGCGCCGTTCGCTGGAAGCGCTGACGCCGGCCTGCACCGCCCAGACCCAGGGCCGCAACGGCGGCGCACGGCGCGCCTGGCGCGACACCTGCCTGCAACGCAAACGCGATTGCGCCCCGCGCTACGACGCGCCCGGCGAGACCGTGTACGCACCGGCGCTGCTGCGGCGCCTGTCCGACCTGGCCCCCGACGCGGTGGTGACCTGCGACGTCGGCCAGCACCAGATGTGGGTGGCCCAGCACTGGCGCTTCGACGATCCGCGCAAGCACCTGACCAGCGGCGCACTGGGCGCGATGGGCTTCGGCCTGCCGGCCGCGATCGGCGCGCAGATGCAGGATCCGTCGGCGCGCGTGATCTGCGTGAGCGGCGACGGCTCGTTCCTGATGAACGTGCAGGAGCTGGCCACCGTCGCGCGCTATCGCCTGCCGGTGAAGATCGTGCTGCTCGACAACCAGGCCCTGGGCATGGTGCGGCAATGGCAGGAGCTGTTCTTCGAACGCCGCTATTCCGAGATCGACCTGTCCGACAACCCGGACTTCTGCGCGATCGCCGCGGCCTTCGGCGTGGCCTCGTTCCATGTCGAACGCGCCGATGCGGTCGAGGACGCGCTGGCCGCGATGCTGGCCTGCGAGGGCCCGGCGCTGCTGCATGTGGCGATCGATCAGGAAGCCAACGTCTGGCCGCTGGTGCCGCCCAACCGCAGCAATGCCGAAATGCTGGACCCCGAGGCCGACGCGATCGCGGCGGCCGCCTCTCCCACCCCCGCCACCGACAAGGAGGATGCCCATGCGATACCAGCTTGAACTGACCCTGCGCCAGGCCGAGGGCGCGCTGGCTCGCGTATTGGGCGCCGCCGAACGGCGCGGTTTCCGTCCCCTGTCGGTGGACGGCGAAGCGCAACCCGACGGCGATCGCTGGCACCTGCGCATGACGGTGGAAGGCGAACGCGCCGACACCGCCCTGCAGAGCCAACTCGCCAAGCTCTACGACTGTCTTGCCGTCGAGGTGTCTCCATGTACTTGAGTGCGAATCCCTCGCAAAAACCCGCACATCCATGTGCGGACTCTCCAATGCTCTCCACCGCTCCGGCGAGCATCTCGCTGCGCCTGGACACGCAAACGCCGCTGATCTGGTTCGACGGCGAATTCGTCGCCGCCGATGCCCCGGAAGCGCCGCTGACCACCCACGCCATGCATTACGGCACCGCGGTGTTCGAAGGCATCCGCAGCTACGCCACCGCCGACGGCGGCGCGGCGGTGTTCCGCCTGCCCGAGCATATGCAGCGCATGCGCAAGGGCGCCGAGCTGTTCGGCATCGATTTCGACGTCGAACGCGCCAGCGCCGCGACCGTGCAGACCCTGCGCGCGAATGGTCATCGCGACGCCTACATCCGCCCGCTGACCTGGATGGGCACCGGCACCATCGGTCTGGACGTGGACCCGCTGAGCCAGCACCTGATGATCGCGACCATGGCCAAGGTGGTGCACCTGGGCGGCGCGCGCACGCGCCTGACGGTCTCGCCCTGGAAGCGTAACCCGGCGACCTCGCTGCCGGCGCTGAAGCTCAGCGGCGCCTACGTCAATTCGATTCTGGCCAAGCGCGAAGCCAAGCAACGCGGCTTCGACGAAGCGCTGTTCACCGACGACAAGGGCTATGTGGTCGAGTGCACCGGCGCCAACGTGTTCATGGTCAAGAACGGCGCGATCACCTCGGTCGAGCACCGCGACGCGCTGCCGGGCATCACCCGCGACACCATGATCGCGCTGTCCGGTGCGCAATCGCGCGAAGTCACCTTGCACGAACTGCTGGACGCCGACGAGGTGTTCGTCTGCGGCACCGCCGCCGAGGCCACCCCGATCGCGGTGCTGGACCGTCGCGAGTTCGGCGACAACCCGGTCACCCGCGAGCTGTCGGCGCAGTACGCGCGCGTGGTGCGCGGCGAAGACCCGCGCTACCGCGCGTGGCTGACGCCGGTCTGAGCGCATGGACGGCGACGTAGCCAGCGCGGTACCCGTGAGCGCCGCCGACCTGCTGGCGGCGCAGGCGCGCCTGCGCCGCTACCTGGACCCGACGCCGTTGCATCACGCCGAGCGCTTCGGCTGCTGGCTGAAACTGGAGAACCTGCAGCGCACCGGCTCCTACAAGGTGCGCGGCGCGCTCAATGCGCTGCTGGCCGCGCGCGAACGCGGCGATCACCGCACCGTGATCGCCGCCTCCGCTGGCAATCATGCCCAGGGCCTGGCGTGGGCCGCGTACCGCCTGGGCGTCAACGCGATCACGGTGATGCCGCGCTGCGCGCCGCAGACCAAGATCGCCGGCGTCGCCCATTGGGGCGCCACCGTGCGCCTGCACGGCGACAGCTACGACGAGGCCAAGGCCTTCGCGATCGAGCTGGCCGAGCAACACGATTACCGTTTGCTGTCGGCCTTCGACGACCCCGACGTGATCGCCGGCCAGGGCACGGTCGCGCTGGAGCTGGCCGCGTTCGCGCCCGACGTGCTGCTGGTGCCGATCGGCGGCGGCGGCCTGGCCGCCGGCGTAGCCCTGGCGCTGAAGTCGGAGCTGCTGTGCGGCAGCGCGGCCGCGCGCCGGGTGCGCGTGATCGGCGCCCAGGTCGAAGGCGTGGATTCGATGGCGCGCGCCCTGCGCGGCGACCGCCGCCTGATCGAACCGGCCGCGACCCTGGCCGACGGCGTGCGGGTCAAGGATCCGGGCCGTCTCACCGAACGCGTGCTGAGCGCGCTGCTGGACGACGTGGTGATCGTGCGCGAAGCCGAACTGCGCGAAACGCTGGTGCGACTGGCCTTGGAGGAACACATCATCGCCGAAGGCGCGGGCGCGCTCGCGCTGGCGGCCGGCCGCCGCATCGCCGGCAAGCGCAAATGCGCGGTGGTGTCCGGCGGCAACCTCGATGCCGGCGTGCTCGCGCAGCTGCTGTCAGAGGTGCGCCCGCGCGCACCGCGACGCCCGCGCCGACGCAGCCGCGAGGCGCCCGCACGCGAGGCGGCCGCCATCGAGAGCGACATCTTCCGGTTGGCGCGACTTAGATCCGGGTCGTCGCCGCCCGCGCGCACGACCCACACGCCCTCCCTTGCCCCGCATTCCACTTTGATCGAGGACGTCCCCGCATGAACGAGTCGCCCGGGCCGGTAGTACCCATAGACCACGCCCCGCAACACATCGCCATTTTCGACACCAGCCTGCGCGACGGCGAGCAATCGCCCGGCTGCAGCATGAGCTCCAGCCAGAAGCTGCGCTTCGCGCATGCACTGGCCGAACTGGGCGTGGACGTGATCGAAGCCGGCTTCCCGGCCAGCTCCGGCGCCGAAATCGAAGCGACCCAGGCGATCGCGCGCGAAGTGCGCGGCTCGACCCTGGCCACCCTGGCGCGCTGCCATGTCGGCGACATCGAGGCCTGTGCGCGCGCCCTGGAAGGTGCCGGCAAGCCGCGCATCCACGTCTTCATCTCGACCAGCCCGCTGCATCGCGAACACAAACTGGGCCTGAGCCGCGAGCAGGTCCTGGAACGCGCGGTGATGGGCGTCGAACTGGCGCGCCGTTACGTCGACGACGTCGAGTTTTCGGCCGAGGACGCGCTGCGCACCGAGCCGGAATTCCTGGCCGAGGTCTGCGGCGCCGCACTCGCCGCCGGCGCGCGCACCCTGAACATTCCCGACACCGTCGGCTACACCACCCCCAGCGAGATCCGCGCGCTGTTCGAGTACCTGCGCGCGAACGTGCGCGACGCCGAACGGGCGATCTTCAGCGCCCACTGCCACAACGACCTGGGCCTGGCCGTGGCCAACAGCCTGGCCGCGATCGAAGGCGGCGCGCGCCAGGTCGAATGCACCATCAACGGCATCGGCGAACGCGCCGGCAACTGCGCGATGGAAGAGCTGGTGATGGCGCTGCGCGTGCGCGGCGGCTATTACAACGCCCAGACCCGCATCGACACGCGCCGGCTGGTGCCGACCTCGCGTCTGCTCTCGCGCATCACCGGCATGGCCGTGCAACGCAACAAGGCCATCGTCGGCCAGAACGCGTTCGCGCACGAGTCCGGCATCCACCAGCACGGCATGCTCAAGCACCGCGGCACCTACGAGATCATGAATCCCGAGGACGTGGGCTGGGCACAGTCGCAGATGGTGCTGGGCCGCCACAGCGGACGCGCCGCGCTCAGCGATCGCCTGCAAACCCTGGGCTTCGTCGTCGACGAGGCGCGTCTGAACGCGGTGTTCGCCAGCTTCAAGGCCCTGGCCGAGAAGAAGCGCGAAGTCTTCGACGCCGACCTGGAAGCGCTGGTGCTGGGCGCCGACGCGCGCGCCGCGCGCGGCCATCGCCTGGTGCGCGCGCATGTCAGCACCGGCATCGCCAGCGACAGCCTGCCGACCGCCAGCGTGCAGTTGGTCGATCCCGACGGCGGCGCGATCAACGAAGCCGCGGTCGGCGACGGCCCGGTGCACGCGCTGTTCGCCGCGCTGGCGCGCGCGACCGGCGTGCAGCTGCAGATCGACAGCTACCACGTGTCCAGCGTGACCACCGGCGACGACGCCCAGGGCCAGGCCAGCGTGACCACACGCGTGGACGGTGTCGAACTGACCGGCTCGGGCACCAGCACCGACATCCTCGAGGCCAGTGCGTTGGCCTGGCTGGAGATCGCCAACCGCGTGCTGCGCACCCAGCAGCAGCCCCCGCAGCGCTTAGCCGCCACCGCCTAAGAGCCCCTCTCCCGCCTGCGGGAGAGGGGTTGGGGTGAGGGCACGCGCCGAGCAGCCACGACGACGGCTCCGCACAGCGCCCCACACCCCGAACCGCTCCCGCCAACGCAACAGCCGCCCAACATCGAAGCCCCACATCCCGCCATGACCGCACCCAGAACCCTGTTCGACAAACTGTGGGACGCCCACCTGGTCACGCCCGAAACCGAGGCCGTGCCCGCCGTGCTCTACATCGACCTGCACCTGATCCACGAGGTCACCACCCCGCAGGCCTTCGCCGAGCTCGAATCGCGCGGCCTGTCGCCGCGCCGGCCGGACCTGACCAAGGGCACCCTCGACCATTCCACGCCGACCCTGCCGCGCGGCGCCGACGGCCGTCTGCCCTACTACACCGACGAGGCCGAGCGTCAGGTCGATACCCTGCGCCGCAATTGCGCGCGCCACGACATCGAGTTGTTCGACTACGACAGCCCGCACCGCGGCATCGTGCACGTGATCGGGCCGGAGCTGGGCCTGACCCAGCCCGGCATGACCATCGTCTGCGGCGACAGCCACACCGCCACCCACGGCGCGTTCGGCGCGCTCGCGTTCGGCATCGGCACCAGCGAGGTCGGCCACGTGCTGGCCACCCAGTGCCTGCTGCAGCGCAAGCCGCGCACCCTGGCGATCAACATCGAAGGCGAGCTCGCGCCCGGCGTCGGCGCCAAGGACCTGATCCTGCACGTGATCGGAGAGATCGGCGTCAACGGCGGCACCGGCCAGGTGATCGAGTACCGTGGCTCCACCGTGCGCGCGCTGTCGATGGACGAGCGCATGACGGTCTGCAACATGTCGATCGAGGCCGGCGCGCGCGCGGGCCTGATCGCGCCCGACCAGGTCACCTACGACTACCTCGCCGCGACCCCGCGCGCGCCGCAGGGCGCGGACTTCGAACGCGCGGTCGCGCGCTGGCGCGAGTTCGTCGGCGACGAGGGCGCGCGCTTCGATCGCGAAGTGCATATCGACGCCAGCACGATCAAACCCACCCTGACCTGGGGCACCCACCCCGGCCAGGTCGCCGCGGTCGACGCGCGCCTGCCGGTCGCGCAGGATGCCGACGCCGCCAAGGCGCTGGCCTACATGGGCCTGAGCGGCGGCGCGGCGCTGGCCGGCGCGTCGGTGGACGTGGTGTTCGTCGGCAGCTGCACCAATTCGCGCCTCACCGACCTGCGTCAGGCCGCGCAGGTGCTGCAGGGCCGGCGCGTGCACCCGCGCGTGCGCATGCTGGTGGTGCCGGGTTCCGAACAGGTCAAGCGCGAAGCCGAGGCCGAGGGCATCGACCGCATCGTGCGCGCGGCCGGCGCCGAGTGGCGCGAGCCGGGCTGCTCGATGTGCATCGCCATGAACGGCGATCTGGTCGGCCCGGGCCAGCTCGCGGTCTCCACCAGCAACCGCAATTTCGAGGGCCGCCAGGGCAAGGGCGCGCGCACGCTGCTGGCCTCGCCGCTGACCGCGGCCGCCTGCGCGATCGCGGGCGAGGTCACCGACCCGCGCGCCTACCTGCAAGCCGTCGCCACGGAGGCCGCGTGATGAGCGCTTTCACCGCACTGACCTCGCGCACCGTGGTCCTGCGCGAGCGCAATATCGACACCGACCAGATCATCCCCGCGCGCTTTCTCACCACCACGCAGCGCCAGGGCCTGGGGCGCTACGCCTTCAACGACTGGCGCTACCTCGCCGACGGCTCGCCCAATCCCGAGTTCGTCTTCAATCGGCCCGAGAACGCCGGCGCGCAGATCCTGGTCGCGGGGCGCAACTTCGGCTGCGGTTCCTCGCGCGAGCACGCGCCCTGGGCCTTGACCGACCTGGGCCTGCGCGCGGTGATCAGCACCGAGATCGCCGACATCTTCCGCAGCAACGCGCTCAAGAACGGCCTGCTGCCGATCGTGCTCGACAGCGATGTGGTCGACGAGTTGCTGGATCGTCCCGGCATCGAATTGTCCGTCGACGTCGCCAGCCGCAGCGTGATCCTGCCCGGCGGCCGCCGCGTGCAATTCCCGCTGGACGCGTTCGCCCAGACTTGTCTGCTCGAAGGCGTGGACCAGCTGGGCTATCTGCTCAAACAACAAACCGCCATCCAACGTTATGAGGAACTGCGCCATGCATGCTGAGATCGTCGTATTGCCGGGCGACGGCATCGGCCCCGAAGTCACCGCCGCCGCGGTCGAAGTGCTGCGCACGGTCGGCCGCCGCTACGGCCACGCCTTCGCGCTGCGCGAGCACCTGATCGGCGGCGCCGCCATCGACGCCACCGGCGAGCCCCTGCCCGAAGCCACGCTGGCCGCCTGCCGCAAGGCCGACGCCGTGCTGCTGGGCGCGGTCGGCGGGCCGAAGTGGTCGGACCCCAAAGCGAAAGTACGTCCCGAACAAGGCCTGCTGGCCTTGCGCAAAGGCCTGGGCCTGTACGCCAACCTGCGCCCGGTGAAACCGCACGCAGCCACCCTGGGCGCCTCGCCGATCAAGCCGCACCTGCTGGCCGGCGTCGACCTGCTGGTGGTGCGCGAGCTCACCGGCGGCATCTACTTCGGCCAGAAGCAGCGCAGCGCCGACAGCGCCAGCGACCTGTGCGAGTACAGCGTGGCCGAGATCGAACGCGTGGTGCGCCGCGCCTGCGCGCTCGCGCGCGGTCGCCGCGGACATGTGGTCTCGGTGGACAAGGCCAACGTGCTGGAGACCTCGCGTCTGTGGCGCGAAGTCGCCACTCGCGTCGCCCGCGACGAGTTCCCGGACGTGACCCTGGAACACCAGCTGGTCGATTCGATGGCGATGCATTTGATCGCCAAGCCGCGCGCCTTCGACGTGATCGTGACCGAGAACATGTTCGGCGACATCCTCACCGACGAAGCCTCGATGCTGGCCGGCTCGCTGGGCCTGCTGCCCTCGGCGTCGCTGGGCGAAGGCAAGGTCGGCCTTTACGAGCCCATCCACGGCTCCGCCCCCGACATCGCCGGCCGCGGCATCGCCAACCCGGTCGGCACCATCCTCAGCGCGGCGATGCTGCTGCGCCACTCGCTGGGTTTGAGCGACGAAGCCGACTGTATCGAACAAGCGGTGGCGGCGGTGTTGGAACGCGGCGTCCTCAGCGCCGACCTCGCCCCGAACGGCCGCGGCGCCAGCACGGCCGAGGTGACGGCGGCGGTACTCGCGCAGCTGGAGCTGCCTTGCCAGATCGCGGAGCTGCGCGACTGAGTGCGGGGCTGCGCATTCGAACGTGCAGCCCTAGCCTTGAATAAACCAACCACGGTTGCAGTTTCGGTTGCGTTTGCCGTTGCCGTTGCCGTTGCCGTTGCCGTTGCCGTTGCCGTTGCATTCAAATCCAAAAGCAACGCACTCACACGACCAACCGTAGACCCGAAGGGCGGCGCGCAGGACGCGCGCCGTTTTTCGATAGGACAAGGATGTCCTATCGAAAAATCCCGGCGCACGCTCCGAACTCGCAAGGGAGGGTTGGTCACGCTAGCCCTTCTCTTTGGTCACTTTCTCTTGGGCTAGCAAGAGAAAGTGACCCGCATGCGCAGCAGGCGGAAGCCCTTGACCTTCGAGCCGAAGCGGACGAAGCAACAGCAAAAGCAAATCCTCCCCAACCCTCCTTTTCCAAAGGAGGGAGCTAGAAGCAAAGAGCGGGAGAGGGGATAGAGACCGCGGGCTTACGCCCCCGCCTCCGGCGCCTTCACCTTGAACCACGCCGCATACAGCGCCGGCAGGAACAACAGCGTCAACAGCGTCGCCACCATCAGACCGCCCATGATCGCCACCGCCATCGGCCCGAAGAACGCACTGCGCGACAGCGGAATCATCGCCAGGATCGCCGCCAGCGCCGTCAACACGATCGGCCGGAAACGCCGCACCGTCGCCTCCACGATCGCCCGCCACGGCTCATGCCCGTCCGCACGGTCCTGCTCGATCTGATCGACCAGGATCACCGAATTGCGCATGATCATGCCCGACAACGCGATCGTGCCCAGCATCGCCACGAAACCGAACGGCACCCGGAACACCAGCAGGAACAGGGTCACGCCGATCAGGCCCAGCGGCGCCGTCAGCAGCACCATGAAACTGCGCGAGAAACTGCGCAGCTGCAGCATCAGCAAGGTGAACACCGCGAACACGAACAGCGGCACGCCGGCGATGATCGAATTCTGGCCGCGCGCCGAGTCCTCGACGCTGCCGCCGACATCGATCGAGTAGGCGTAAGGCAACTGCGCGCGCAGCGCGTCCAGGGTCGGCGAGATCTGGCCCATCACCGTCGCCGGCTGGGTGCCGTCGTAGATGTCGGCGCGCACCGTAATGGTCGGCTGGCGGTCGCGGTGCCAGATGATGCCTTCCTCGAAACCGTACTCGAGCGTGGCGATCTGGGTCAGCGGCACCGCGCGGCCGTTGCTGGTCGGCACCATCAGGCTGCCCAGCATGCTCAACTGCAGACGCTCCTCGGTGGGGCCGCGCAGCAGCATCTCGATCAGCTCGTTGCCCTCGCGGTAGGTGCTGATGTGCGAGCCCGACAGCGAACTGGACAGGAACTGCGACAGCTGCGCCGAGGTCACGCCCAGCGCGCGCGCGCGTTCCTGGTCCACCTGCAGGCGCACCACCTTGTTCGGCTCGTCCCAGTCCAGGTTCACGTTGGTCACGTGCGGGTTGGCACGGATCTTCTCGCGCACCTGATAAGCGATCGCGCGTACGCGGTCGATGTGCTCGCCCGAGACGCGGAACTGCACCGGGTAGCCGACCGGCGGACCGTTCTCCAAGCGGGTCACGCGCAGTTGCAGGTCGGGGAAGCGCGGCACCACGTCCTTGATCACCCACTCGCGGATCGCTTCGCGCGCGGCCACGTCCTTGGGCATCAGCACGAACTGGGCGAAGTTGGCCGACGGCAGCTGCTGGTCCAGCGGCAGATAGAAGCGCGGCGAACCGGTGCCGACGTAGGACACGTAGTTGACCAGGTCCTTGCGCTGCTTGAGCAGAGCTTCCAGACGCTGGGCCTGTTCGGCGGTCTGACGCAGCGAGCTGCCCTCGGCCAGCTCCATGTCCACCATCAGCTCCGGACGCACCGAATCCGGGAAGAACTGCTGCGGCACGAAGCGGAACATGAACACCGACAGGAAGAACGCGGCCACGGTGATCCCGATCACCAGCCAGCGGCGGCGCACGCACCAGGTCACCCAGTTGCGGAAGCGCGTATAGAACTTGCTGGCGTATGGATCGTGATCCTTGCCGTCGTGCGGCGTGGGGGCGATGAACTCCGCCAGCGCGCCCGCACCCGAGCGCGCGCTTAGACGCTCGGCCCAGCGCGCGCGTTGCGCATGCCAGCGCGCGACCAGCGAGCCGGGCTTGGGCGCGGCCGCATGGCCGTGGTCGGGCAGCAACTTGTCGCCCAGGTAGGGGATGAACGCGACCGCGGCGATCCACGACACCAGCAACGCGATCGTGACCACCTGGAACAGCGAGCGCGTGTACTCGCCGGTGCCGGAGGCCGCGGTCGCGATCGGCAGGAAGCCGGCGGCGGTGATCAGGGTGCCGGTGAGCATCGGGAAGGCCGTGCTGTCCCAGGCGAACGCGGCCGCGCGGATGCGGTCGAAGCCCTGCTCCATCTTGATCGCCATCATCTCGACGGCGATGATCGCGTCGTCCACCAGCAGGCCCAGCGCCAGCACCAGCGCGCCCAGCGAAATCTTGTGCAGGCCGACGCCGAAGAACTGCATGGCGGCGAAGGTCATCGCCAGCACCAGCGGAATCGACAGCGCCACCACCAGGCCGGTGCGCCAACCCAGCGAGAAGAAGCTGACCAGCAGCACGATCAGCACCGCCTCGGCCAGCACGCGCACGAACTCGCCCACCGACGCATCGACCGCGGCCGGCTGGTCGGCGACCTTGCGCAGCTCCATGCCCGCCGGCAGGGTCTTCTGCAGGCGCGCGAACTCGGTCTCCAGGGTCTTGCCCAGCTTGAGGATGTCGCCGCCCTCCTTCATCGACACGCCGATGCCGATCGCGTCCTCGCCCATGAAGCGCATGCGCGGCGCGGGCGGATCGGAGAAGCCGCGGCGTACCTCGGCGACGTCGCCGAGGCGGAAGGTGCGGTCGCCGACCCGGATCGGGAATTCGCGGATTTCCTCGACGGTCTTGAACTGGCCGCCGACGCGCAGCGCCACGCGGTTGCTGCCGGTTTCGAAGAAGCCGGCCGGGGACAGCGCGTTCTGCTGATTCAGGGCCTCACCGACCGCGTTGGCCGGCACGCCCAGGGTCGCCAGCTTCACGTTCGACAGCTCGACCCAGATCTTCTCGTCCTGCACGCCGAACAGTTCGATCTTGCCGACGTCGGCCTGATCCTGCAGGGCCAGTTGCACGCGCTCGGCGTAGTCCTTGAGCACGGCGTAGTCGAAGCCCTTGCCGGTCAAGGCATAGATATTGCCGAAGGTGTCGCCGAACTCGTCGTTGAAGAACGGCCCGACCACGTCGCTGGGCAGCGTGGCGCGGATATCGCCGACCTTCTTGCGCACCTGGTACCACAGCGGCTGGATGTCCTTGGAGTGCATCGAGTCGCGCGCGCCGAAGATCACCTGCGACTCGCCGGCGCGCGAGTACGAGCGGATGAACTCGTACTGGCCGGTCTCCATCAGCTTCTTCTCGATGCGCTCGGTGACCTGGCGCGAGACCTCGTCGGCGGTGGCGCCGGGCCACAGGGTCCGGATCACCATGACCTTGAAGGTGAACGCCGGGTCCTCGCTGCGGCCCAGACGCATATAAGAGAAGGTGCCGGCGATCGCCGCCACCAGCATCGCGTAGACGATCAGGCTGCGGTGACGCAGCGCCCATTCGGAGAGATTGAAGCGCATGAGAGAGGCTCAGCGTTGAATGAGTCGCCCCTCTCCCGCTTGCGGGAGAGGGGTTGAGGTGAGAGCGGACGGATGCGGTACGACGCGTGTCGCGGCGGCGCGCCCCCATCCCATCCCTTCCCCCGCGAGCGGGGGAAGGGCGAAGGTGCCGAGCGGGATTCGCATCGGGCAGCTCAATGGCGATCGGGTCGCGTTCACTTCGGGGACTACGGTTTGACGGGTCGATTGTCTCGATCCACCGCCACCACCTTCTGACCCGCACGCACCAGATGACCGCCGGCGGCGACCACCCAGTCGTTCGCGTTCAGGCCGCTCGTGACCGGCACGCGATCCTCGCCGTAGGCGCCGATCCGCACCGGCACCAACTTCAGGGTCGAGGTTTTGGGGTCGACCACGAACACCGCCGGCGCGCCCTTGTCGCGTTGCAGCGCCGACAGCGGCACGCTCAAACCCGCACCGCCATTGCCGTCCTGGACGATGTAGACGCGCGCGCTCTGACCGAGTTCGAGGCTGCCTTCCGGCGCCTCGACCGCGACCCGCGCGGCATAGGTGCGCGAGGCCGGATCGGCGGCCGGCGCGATCTCGCGCACCCGGCCCGGCCAGCGCTGGCCCGGTTGCGACCACAGCTCGACCATCACCTCGCGGCCGGTCTTGAACTGGGCGATCGCGCCTTCGGGTATCGCGAACGCGATTTCGCGCACGCCGTCGGCGGCCAGGCCGAACACCTGCTGGCCGGCCGCGACCACCTGCCCGGCCTCGGCGCTGCGCGTGGCGATCACGCCCGCGTGCGGCGCGCGCAATTGGGTGTACTGAGCCTGGTTGCGCGCCACGTCCAGGTTGGCGCGGGCGGCGTTGACCTGGCCCTGCGCGGCCTTGGCCGCGGCGTTCTGCGCGTCCAGGCTGGAGCGACTGACCAATTGATCGTCGGCGAGGCGGGCGAAACGCTGCTGGTCGGCGCGCGCGCGGCCGAGTTCGGCCTCGGCCGCGGCCAATTGGGCCTGGGCCGCGCGCGACTGCGCCTGCAGATCGCCCGGGTCCAGCACCGCGAGCAGGTCGCCGGCGGCGACGTGGGCACCGACATCGACCCGACGCTCGACCAGGTTGCCGCCGACCCGGAACGACAGCGGGCTTTCCTGGCGGGCGCGGACTTCGCCGGCGAAGGCGGTCACGCCAGTCTGGCCGGCGCCGGGGTGGGTCACCAGCACCGGCCGGGCCGCTTCGGGCGCGGGAGCATCGCGGCCGCAAGCCGCCAACGCCAGCATCAGAACGGCGCTGGAAAACGCCAATCCGGGGGAGGAAGTGCGGCTGCGCATCGCGGGTGACCTCAGGGATAATTAATGTACCTGGCGGTACTGTATAAATATCGAACCCGTTAGTCTAGTATTCCGCGCATGACCGCCTCACGCAAAACCCTGCCCCCGCCCGAGACCGCCAAACCCGCCGGTCCGGGCCGCCCCAAGGACCTGAGCAAGCGCGCCGCCATCCTCGATGCGGCCTCGAAAATGTTCACCCAGGCTGGCTTCGACGCCACCAGCATGGATCAGATCGCGGCCGAGGCCGGGGTCTCCAAGCTCACCGTCTACAGCCATTTCGGCGACAAGGAGGCCCTGTTCGCCGAGGCCATCAAGACCTATTGCGAGCGCCACCTGCCGCCGCTGCTGTTCGAGCCCTCGCCGGCGACCCCGCTGCGCGAGCGCCTGATGACCATCGCGCAGGCGTTCTGGGCCATGGTCAGTGCGCCCGAGGCGGTCCAGGGTCATCGCATCCTGTGCTCGCCGCAGCTGGCCGGCTCGCCGCTGCCGCGGATGTTCTGGGAAGCCGGCCCGCAGCGCGTGCACCAGGAATTCGCGGCCCTGCTGCGCCGGCGCATCGTCGCCGGCGAGCTGCGGATCGACGACGTCGAGCGCGCCGCCGGGCAGTTCTTCGCCCTGCTCAAGGGCGAACCGCACGCGCAACTGGTGTTCGGTTGCGACTTCGACGCGTCCCAGATCGATGCCCACCTGCAGGCCTCGGTGGACCTGTTCCTGCGCGCTTACGCCCGTTCCGCGTCCCATGGATAGAACCCAGGCCCGGGCGGGAGCGCGAATGACGACGGTCTTGGTGACTTCCGGCACTCAGCCCCGTACGCCCGCAACCGCCATCCTGTATCCACCGGCTGCCGCGCCAGACCGGTAGAATTGTCGGCTCTAGCCTGCATTTCGACCGACGTTCCCCGCGCGAGACCACGAACCAATGACTACGATCGATTACGCCAAAGCACGTGAACTGATGGTCGAACAACAAGTTCGGCCCTGGGACGTGCTCGACCCGCGCGTACTCGACGTGCTGGCGACGCTGCCGCGCGAGGCCTTCGTCTCCGCCGAGCACCGCAACCTGGCCTATGCCGATCTGTCCCTGCCGCTGGGCCATGGCGAATTCGCCATGAAGCCGGTGCTGGAAGGCCGCACCCTGCATTCGCTGGAGCTGGACCCCACCGACGACGTGCTCGAGATCGGCACCGGCAGCGGCTATCTGACCGCCTGCCTGGGCCGCCTGGCGCGCGAAGTGACCAGCCTGGAGATCCACGCCGACCTCGCCGACGCCGCCCGCGCGCGCCTGTCCGAGCAGTCGGTGGAGAACGCCCAGGTGGTGCTGGCCGACGCCTACGCCTGGCGTAGCGAGCGCCGCTACAACGCGATCTGCGTCACCGGCGCGGTCGCCGAAATTCCGCAACACTTCTTCGACTGGCTGCAGCCGGACGGACGCCTGTTCGTGGTCCGCGGCCGGTCGCCGGCGATGGAAGCGGTGCTGGTGCGCAACGAAGTCAACGCTCGCCGCATCCAATCGTTGTTCGAAACCGACCTACCCTATCTCGTCGGCGCGGCGCCCGCGCCCGTCTTCGAGTTCTGAACCGAACGTCAAGGAAGCCGCATGATCCGCCGCCCACTCGTTCTCGCCCTCGTTGTCGCCCTGCTGCCGGCCGTCGCTTCGGCGGAAGACCTGCTGCAGACCTACGAGCTGGCCCGCAACGGCGACCCGCAGTTGTCGGCCGCCGAATCCAGCCGCCTGGCCACCAAGGAAGGCGCGGTGCAGGCCCGCGCGGCGATGCTGCCGTCGCTGACCGGTTCGGCCACGCTCAGCAAGTCGCGCAACACCGCGCCCAGCTTCACCGACAATAGCGATCCGACCAATCCGGTCGAGGTCGCCGGCAATCTGACCACCGAGACGACCTCGCGCAGCTACGGCGTCGACCTGCGGCAGATGATCTACGACCGCAGCCGCTTCACCACGCTCAAGAGCCGCAACGCGCTCAGCCAGGCCAGCGACTTTCAGCTCGAGTCCGCCGGCGACACCCTGATCACGCGTACCTCGGCCGCCTACTTCAACGTGTTGGTGCAGTTGGAGACCCTGGCCGCGGCCGAGGCCGCCGAGACCGCGCTGAAGAAGCAGTTCGACTACGCCTCCAAGCGCCTGGAAGTCGGCCTGGCGCCGATCACCGACGTGCACGAAGCCCGCGCCCAATACGACAACGCCCGCGCCAACACCATCCTGGTGCGCAACGCGGTCGAGGACGCCTACCAGGCGCTGAGCGAAATCACCGGCCAGCCGATCCGCAACCTCAAGGGCCTGCCGGACGACTTCAAGCCGGCGCTGCCGGAATCGCAGGGCGTCGACGGCTGGGTCCAAACCGCGATCGAGAACAACCCGTCCCTGCGCGCCAAGCAGTTTCAGGTGCAGTCGGCCGAAGCCGACGTCGAGACCGCGCGCTCGGGCCACTGGCCGACCCTGTACCTGACCGGCGGCTACGACAAGAGCAAGACCTGGACCGACCGCACCTTCGGCGGCAACACCTTCGAAAGCGACAGCGAAGGCCGCGGCCCCAGCCTGGGCATCACCCTGTCGGTGCCGATCTTCGCCGGCGGCGCGACCCAGTCCGGCGTGCGCCAGGCCCTGGCCACGCGCGATGTCGCCAGCGACGAGCTCGAGCAGCAGAAGCGCGCCCTGGTGCGCAACGCCCGCAACGCCTACCAGACCCTGGTCGCCGGCGTCAGCGAAGTCGAAGCCCGCCGTCTGGCGCTGGTCTCGGCGCGCAGCGCCTACGAGGCCTCCCAGGTCGGCCTGGAAGTCGGTACCCGCACCGTGCTGGACGTGTTGATCAACCAGCAGAACCTGTTCACCGCGCAGCAGGCCTACGCGCAGGCCAAGTACAACTACCTGCAGAACCGTCTGTTGCTGGAACAGGCTGCCGGTACGCTGGACGTGGCCGACGTGCAGGACATCAACCGCCTGCTGACCGCCGAACCGGCGGCCAAGTTCGAGCCCAGCGGCGGCTGATTCCGACGCCCGCTCGATGCGACACGAAAACCGCCGGCGTGCCCGGCGGTTTTCTTTTGTGCGTTCGCAAGGCGCATCGCGTCTCCGACGCGATCTTGGCGATGGCGATGATGCGGTTCGCTGCGCTCACCGCATCCTACGGAGCGAATTCGCTGTCTGTGGGAGCGGCGTAAGCCGCGATGCGCCTTCGGCCGGAGTCGCGGGAATACACGCTCCCAGAAACTCAAGCCTGCGGCGGCAGCGCCGGTTGCAACAGGGCGATGGTCTTGGCCAGCGCGCCGCGCCCGAGTTCGACCAGGGCGCGGCCGGCCGCTACCATCTGCGCGCGCTGCTCGGGGTCGGATAGCAGGCGCTCGAGCTCGCGCTGCACCGCGTCGGCGTCGTCGCCGATGCGCAGCGCGCCGGCGGCCTGCAGGCGCTCGGCGATCTCGACGAAATTGTGCAGGTGCGGGCCGGTCACGATGGGCGTGCCGGTGGCGGCCGGTTCCAACAGGTTGTGGCCGCCGATCGCCTGCAGGCTGCCGCCGACGAAGGCGACGTCGGCGCCGGCGTAGAAGCACATCAGCTCGCCCAGGGTGTCGATCACGAACACGTCGTCGCCGCGTTGCGGCCAACGCATGCGCGAGCGCGTCGATACCGTCCAACCGATCGCGCGCGCGGATTCGGCGACCACCCGGAACCGCTCCGGATGGCGCGGCGCCCACAACAGCAGCAGCTCCGGGAAGCGCGCGCGCAGACGGCGATGGATAGCGATCACCGCCGCCTCCTCGTCCTCGTGCGTGCTGGCCGCGATCCAGACCGGGCGCGCACCGCTGTGACGGCGGCATTCGGCGGCGAATTCGTCCAGCGCCTCGGGCACGTTGACGTCGAACTTGAGGTTGCCGGTCTCGACGATCTGCTCCGGCCGCGCGCCCAGGCGCACGAAGCGCTCGCCGTCGGCGCGCGACTGCGCCGCGACCGCGCGCACGGTGCGTAGCGCGCGCGCGACCAGCGGCGCCAGCACCCGATAGCCGCGCAGCGAACGCTCGGACAGGCGCGCGTTGACGATGTAGGTCGGAATGCCGCGGTCGCGGCAGCCGAACAGCAGGCTGGGCCAGAGCTCGGTCTCCATGATCAGCGCCGCGCAGGGGCGGTAGTGCTGGAGGAAACGCGAGACCGCGCCGGGCAGGTCGTAGGGCAGATAGACGTGCTCGACGCCATCGCCCCAGGCCGCGCGCGCACGGTCCGATCCGGTCGGGGTGATCGTGGTCACCAGCAGGCGCAAATCCGGGCGGCCGCGGCGCAAGGCGTTGACCAGCGGGATCGCGGCGTTGACCTCGCCCACCGAGACCGCATGCAGCCACAGCGTGCGGCTGTGGGCGGGGCCGCGATAGATCGCGTAGCGCTCCAGCCAGCGCTGAAAATAGGCCGGCTGGCGAAAACCGCGCCAGATCAGGTGGTAGACCGTGACCGGCGCCAATAGGTATAGCGCGACCGAGTACAGGCCGCGCAACAGGCGCTCGATATAGTCCCTCTGCATGCGCCAAGGATAAGCGTTCCGCGCCCGCGCCACGCCCATCGGCCGCGCGAAACGGCGGCCACGGCCGCGATTGGCCAGCTTTTGCGCACGCGCGGCGCCGGTCCGTGGCCGCGTTTCGTCCTCATCCCTCTAAACTAGCGTGCATGAGCGCAACCCCGCTGCCCCTTCCCCCGCGCGGCCCCCGCCATTGGCCGATGTGGCTGGCCCTGGCCGGCATGTGCCTGGGCGCGCGTCTGCCCTGGTCCTTGCAACGCGGGCTGGGCCGCTTGTTCGGCGCGTTCGCCCTGCATGCGGCCGGCGAGCGCCGGCGCGCGGCGCGGATCAACCTGGCCCTGTGCTATCCCGAAAAGAGCGAGGCCGAGCGCGAGCGCATGCTGCGCGAGAGCTTCCGCGACCTCGGCATCGGCCTGTTCGAATTCGCACGCGCCTGGTGGGGCTCGGTGGGGCCGATGCGGCGCACGGTGCGCATCGAGGGCCTGGAACTGCTGGACGAGGTGCGCGCGCAGGGACGCGGCGTGCTGCTGATCTCCGG
The DNA here is from genome assembly GCF_001427505.1 of Lysobacter sp. Root604. Taxonomy (NCBI): domain Bacteria; kingdom Pseudomonadati; phylum Pseudomonadota; class Gammaproteobacteria; order Lysobacterales; family Lysobacteraceae; genus Lysobacter; species Lysobacter sp. Root604. Next base: position 107,105 of record NZ_LMGS01000010.1, read on the forward strand.
CCACTTCATGACCCTGGAGATGTGCGGCCGGCTGATGTGCGACCACCTGCCGCTGGCCGGCATGTACCGTCGCCACCGCAGCCCGGTGTTCGAGTGGGCGGTCAAGCGCGGACGTCTGCGCTACGCCGCGGCCATGTACACCAACGAAGAGATCCGTCCGGCCATGCGCCACCTCAAGCAGGGCGGCTTCCTGTGGTACGCGCCGGACCAGGACATGCGCGGCAAGGACACGGTGTTCGCGCCGTTCTTCGGCGTGCCGGCGGCGACGATCACCGCCACCCACCAGTTCGCCCGCCTCAGCGGCTGCGCCGTGGTGCCGTTCTTCCATCGCCGCGAAGGCGGCGACTACGTGCTGCGCCTGGGCGCGCCGCTGACGGACTTCCCGTCCTCCGACGCCACCGCCGACAGCGCGCGCGTGAACGCCCAGATCGAGGCGATGGTGCGCGAAGCGCCCAGCCAGTACCTGTGGATCCACCGCCGCTTCAAGCGCCGGCCGCCGGGGGATGTCTCGCCTTATAAGCGAGGAGTGAGCGGGGAGGAGTGAGAAGTGAGCGGAAGCGTTTCCGCTCTGCTCTTACTCACTTCTCACTTCTCCAGACTCACTCCTGCTTCTCGGCCGGTTGCGACAACAAGCTCCCCGCATACAAAGCCACCAGCATCAGCGCCAGGCCGCCCCAGAAGGTCGAATAGAAGGCCAGATGGGTGTTGAACGGAAACAGCGTGACCGCGATCGCGAGCATGGCCGGGCGCGCGCGATCGCGCGCGGCGTCGTCGGCGAACCGCCACGCCCGCCAGGCCAGGGCCACGCCTGCCAGCCACATCAACAAACCGAACAGGCCGGTCTCGCTGAGCACTTCCAGCACTACTTGGTGCGCGTGCAGCGCGGGACCGTAGCCCCAGGCGGCCTGCTTGCCGGGATCGGGGTCGCAGGCCGGGAAGGCCTCGCGGAAGCCGCGCGCGCCGACGCCATTGATCGGGTTCTCGCGCGCCATGCACAGCGCGGCGCCCCAGATGCGCGCGCGTCCGGACAGCGCACTGTCCACGCCCTCGGCGTCGGCGCTGCGGACCAGGGTGGTGCGCACGATGCGCTCTCGCACCTGCGGCGAGACCACGGCGATGGTCGCCACCGCGATCGCGCCGAACGCGAACACGCCCAGCAGGCGCTTCCAACCCAGCAAGCGCCAGCCCGACAGCACCAGCACCAGCGCGTAGGTGATCCACGACGCGCGCGAACCGGCCAACACCACCACCAGGCCGACGCCCGCGGCCGCGATCAACCAACCGCCCATGCCGTAGCGCCGGCCGCCGGCGTAGAGCGCGAACGGCGACAGGCTGGCCAGCACCTGGCCGAGTTTGAGATTGCACGGGCCGAGTACCCCGCTGAGGCGGTCGACGCCGGCGATTTCCTCCGGCGTGCACATACCGTGGCCGCTGATGCCGCGCTTGATCGCGTCCAGCGCCGAAAACAGCGGGCTGGCGCCGGTCAGCGCCTGCAACAAGGCGTCCACCGTCCAGATCGCGACGATCACCGCCAGGCCGCCGAAGATGGTCCGGCGCCCGCGCGGGTTGGCGACCGCCGAGGCCACCAGCCACAGGAACGGCAGATAGCGAATGTCTTCCAGCGCCTTGCGTAGCGCGTGCGGCGTGTCGACCGCATCGAAGGCCGAGACCAGCTCGGGCAACCAGTACGCGAAGAACAGCACGCTGGTCAGGGCCCATGCCGGATTGCTCAGCAACTGGCCGCCGCTGCGGAAACGCGAGGCGACCAGGTGCACGATCGCGGCCAGCGCGCCCAGCACCAGCACCGCCTCGGCGTAGCCCGGCGCCGGCCACAGCGCGACATAGGCCAGGATCCAGGCCGGCGCCCATCGCCAGCCATGCGCGACGCCCGCCGGCTTCGGCGGGTTGGGATCGACCCAACGCGGATCAGCGCGGTCGGCGGGGGAATTCGGCGTAGACGCCAAGCGTGGCCTCCTGCATCGCACGCAAGGAATAGGCAATCGTATCCGTTGCCGCGGGCGGATGCGTTAGCAATTCGCGAGCCGCCGCGTGCAGTAAGACCGGGTCGAACGGCGCCACCGCCCCGCGCGGTTGCAGTTGCGCGAGCAGTTCGCCGACGCCGCCGTGGGCCCAGCCGAGCACGGCGCGCCCCACCGACAGGGCCTCCACCACGGTGCGACCGAAGGCCTCAGGTTTGCGCGACAGCTGCAGCACCAGATCGGCGGCGGCATAGGCGCGCGCGATCGCGTCGGTGGGCGCGGTGAAAGCGACCGCATCGGCCACGCCCAGCGTCTGGGCTTCGCGTTCGAGTTCGGCGATGTAGGCCTCGCGCCCGGCCTCGCGCGCGCCCGGCAGCCATAGGCGCGCATCGTCGCCGTCGCGGCGCAGCGCGGCCAGCAGACTCAGCGCATCGGCATGGCCCTTGAGGCGGGTGCCGCGACCGGGCAGCAGCAGCAACGGCCCGCTGCCGGCGAGCGCGGGATGCAGCGACGCGGCCCAGGCGCGCGCCTCGCGATCCGGCATCGGCGCTCGCGGGAACGCGGCCGGATCGATGCCGCGCGGGATCGTGCGCAGCTTGGCCGGATCGGTGTCGGGGTAATGTCGCAGCACGTACCCGCGCACAGTGTCGGACACGCAGATCACGCGCTCACCCGTCGTCATGACCGCGCTGTAGCGCGACGGCGAATTGAGCCCGTGCACGGTGGTGACGAAATGCGGACGCGCCGTCGTCGGCATGCCGCGCAGGGCCAGCCGGGTCAGCCAGGCCGGCAGACGCGAGCGCGCGTGCACGATGTCGGCGCCGGTGTCGGCGAACAGGCGTCGCAGCGCGCGCGCGTGGCGCAGGCTCAGCAGGGATTTGCGCCCGATGTCGAGTTCGATGTGCTCGGCGCCGCTGGCGAGCAGGCGCGGCACCAGCCGGCCGCCGGCCGAGACCACGAGCGCGCGATGGCCGGCACGCACCAGCGCGTCGGCGATCTCCAGGGTGGAACGTTCGACGCCGCCGGACTCCAGCGCCGGCAGCAATTGCACCACGATCAGCGGGCGCACGCGGAACCTGCGGCGTGGCCGCGCGGGCTCAGTCGTCGACCAGGGTGAAAAGCGCGCCGCAGTAAGGGCACTGGCATTCGCGCTCGGCCTCGATCGGCAGGTACACGCGCGGATGCGAATTCCACAGCGCCATCGACGGCAGCGGGCAGCTCAAAGGCAGGTCCGCGCGCGTGACGGTGTAGCGCTGTTCGGCGTTGGCCTGGGTGGGATGGGCGTTGGCTGCGGTCATGACGGAACGGCGAGTGGCGACGCGGACACGCAGTTTAGCAGGTGCGGGGTGGGCGATTCCGGCCTTCATCTGCCCTTTGGACAGCGCCATTCCAGAAAAAGAAGAGAAGACCAAGAGCTAGTGGAACTGAGCCCCTCTCCCGCTGGCGGGAGAGGGGTTGGGGTGAGGGTTCGGCGCGAGCGCGCAGCTCAAACCTCATCCCGCACCCTCATCCGCCCTGCGGGCACCTTCTCCCGAGGGTGCGAGAGAAGGGAACAGAGAGAAGGGGCTAGGGTTTACTACACCGGCAAATCGAAGAACAACACATTCGCCGCCTCGGCACCGAGCCCAACGATGCTCAAAGCACCGTCCTCTTCCCGATACCCCAGCGCATCGCCCGCCTGCAGCCGGCGCCCATTGGCCTCGACCTCGCCTTCGGCCACATGCAGCCAGTACAGGCGTGCGGGATCGAGCTCATGTTGCAGGGTTTCGCCCTGGACCGGACGCGCGCCGTACAACCACGCCTGCTGGCGGATCGCGATGCTGCCCTGGGCCCCATCGGGCGAGGCCAGCAGGGTCCAGCCGTCGCCGGCGCCCGCAGCCGCCTCGCGCTGGGCGTAGGCGGGCTGGGCGTTGAGGCGGTCGGGCTGGATCCAGATCTGCAGGAAATGCACCGGCTCCGATTCGGAGGCGTTGAACTCGCTGTGCTCGACGCCGTGACCGGCGCTCATCCACTGCAGTTCGCCGGGGCGGATGGTGCCGCCCCCGCCGGTGCTGTCCTTGTGCGCCAGACCGCCGCTGAGCACATAGCTCAGGATTTCCATGTTGGCGTGGCGGTGCGGCGAGAAACCCGCGCCGGGAGCGACGCGGTCCTCGTTGATCACGCGCAAGGGGCCGAAGCCCATCCAGGCCGGGTCGTAATAGCCACCGAAGGAAAACGTGTGGTGGCTGTCCAGCCAACCGGCCTGGACGCGGCCGCGGCTCGCGGAAGGGCGTTCGACGATCATGGCGCTTACTGCTTCGCCGCTTCCGGCTTGGGCACGATGGCTTCGGTGGTGATGTGGATCGTCACCTCGTCGCTGACGTTGGGCACGTACTTGCCCACGCCGAACTCGCTGCGCTTGATGGTGGTGCTGGCGTCGAAGCCGGCCGCCGCGCGCTTGGCCATCGGCTGCTCGCCGACCTTGTTGATGGTCACGTCCAGCACCACCGACTTGGTCACGCCGTGCACGCTCAGGTCGCCGGTGACCTTGAGCTTCTTCTCGCCCGCGGCCTCGACCTTGGTGCTCTTGAAGGTGATGTTGGGGTACTTGGCGGCGTCGAAGAAATCCTCGCTGCGCAGGTGCTCGTCGAACGCGGCGACGTGCGAGTTCAGCCCGGCCAGCGGGATGGTGACCTCGACCGAGGACGCCGACGGCTTGGCCGGATCGTAGGTGATGCTGCCGTCGACCTGGCCGAAGTGGGCGACCGGGTTGGAGAAGCCGAAGTGGCTCCAGCCGGCGACGACGTCGGTGTGGTTGGGATCGATCTTGTAGGTCAGCGGAGCGGCCGTGGCGGCGCCCGCGAAGGCGAGAGCGACGGCGGCGGCGAGCAGGAAGCGCTTCATGGCGGGAAATCTCCGGGTGGGGCCCTAAGGCCGGTCTGTGCGGGGCGTACTACGGGAAAACGAAACCGGCGCGGATCACAGGATCTGCGCGACCTCGTCGAAGGACAAGCGCGGCGAACGCGGGAACAGCTTGGAAGCGTCGCCGTGGCCGAGGTTGATCAGGAAGTTGGACTTGATCGGCGTGCCGGCGAAGAAAGCCTTGTCGACCTTGGCGTTGTCGAAACCCGACATCGGGCCGGCGTCCAGGCCCAGCGCGCGCGCGGCCAGGATCACATAGGCGCCCTGCAGGCTGCCGTTGCGGAACGCGGCGGCGCTGCGGCCTTCGCGCGGACCGTCGAACCAGGCCTTGGCGTCGGTGTGCGGGAACAGGTAGGGCAGCTTCTCGTGGAAGTCCTCGTCGTGGGCCACGATCACCGTCACCGGCGCCTTCATGGTCTTTTCCAGGTTGCCTTCCGACAGCGCCGGACGCAGCTTCTCCTTGGCTGCCGCCGACTTCACGAACACGTAGCGGCCGGGCGACATGTTGGCGCTGGTGGGCGCCCACTTCATCAGGTCGTACAGGGCGCGCAGGGTATCGTCGCTAACCTCGCCGCCGAGCTCGTTATGGGTGCGGGCGGTACGGAATAGCTGGTCCAGTGCGGCATCGGACAAGGTCGAGGACATCGGAGTCTCCAAGGGGTGCCGGAGCGGGAGCGCCGCGGCCAAGGGGAGAAGTGTAGAGTCCGGGCCGTTAAGCAACGCCGCCATCGCCGGAACGGATTGATAGCACCAGTGCAACAAAAGACGCCTTCAAGCTCGGTTACAGCCATGGATGACACTTTGGTCCTGACCGATGGACATGCCGGCAACGTCCGTCAGGCCCAGGCGCTGGCGGCCGCGCTGGGCCGGCCGGCGCGCGAGTTCGTGCTGGAAGCGCGGGCGCCCTGGGCCTGGGCCGCGCCGCGGCGCCTGCCCGGCGCCACGCGCGCCTTCGGTGCCGCGTTCGCAGGCGTGCTGGCGGCGCCGCCGGCGCTGGCGATCGGCTGCGGGCGCCAGGCCGCGCTCGCGACCCGCTTGTTGCGCCTGCGTGGCGCGCGCGCGGTGCAGATCCTGGATCCGCGCATCGACAGCCGCCACTGGGACCTGGTGATCGCGCCCGAGCACGATGGTTTGCGCGCGGCCAACAGCCTGTCCCCGCTCGGCAGCCTGCATCCGGTCGACGACCTCTGGCTGGCCGCCGCGCGCAGCGCCTTCCCGGCCTTCGGCGCCCTGCCCGCGCCGCGCACGGCCTTGCTGTTGGGCGGCCCCAGCGCGCATGCCGCGTTCGATGCGGGCATGTTCGAAAACTTGATCGCGCGCGTCGCCGCGTTGGTGGAACGCGAGGGCGGCAGCGTGCTCGCAACCGCGTCGCGCCGCACGCCGGCGATGGTGCGCGATCAGTTGCGCGCGCGATTCGCGCATGTGCCCGGCGTGGTCTGGGCCGGCCCGGAAGACGGCGCCAACCCCTACGCCGGCCTGCTCGGCTGGGCGGACCGCGTGGTCTGCACGGCCGATTCGGTCAATCTGTTGTCGGAAGCGGCCGCGACCACCGTGCCGTTGTACATCGCCGGCATCGACGCGCTCAGCGGCCGCCCGCGCCGCTTCGTCGACGCTTTGCTCGCCAGCGCGCGGGCACGGCGCTTCGATGCCGCCGATGCCCTCGCGCCTTATGCGGTCACGCCGCTACGCGAAACGGCGCGCATCGCCGACGAGGTGCGACGGCGTCTGGGGTTGGGCGCTTAGCGCAACGATGCGCTACGCGACGATGCGGTTCGCCTGCGGCTCACCACATCCTACGAGTGCCGTCTTTCACGCGGCTGCGATTGCCGTTGCCGTTGCCGTTGCCGTTGCCGTTGCCGTTGCCGTTGCCGTTGCCGTTGCCGCGGCATTGAAATCCAAAAGCCCCGCACTCACCCGACCAGTCGTAGACCCGAAGGGCGGCGCGCAGGACGCGCGCCGTTTTTCGAATGGACAGGGACGTCCATTCGAAAAATCCCGGCGTACGCACCGAACTCGCAGGGGAGGGTTGGTCACGCTAGCCCTTCTCTTTGGTTACTTTCTCTTGGGCTAGCAAGAGAAAGTGACCCGCATGCGCAGCAGGCGGATCCCCACCCTCCTTTTCTAAAGGAGGGAGCTAGAAGCGAGAGAAAGTGACCCGCATGCGAAGCGGGCGGAAGCCTTTGACTTTCGAGCCAAAGCGGACGAAGCAACAGCAAAAGCAAATCCTCCCCAACCCTCCTTTTTCAAAGGAGGGAGCTAGAAGCACGGAGAAGGTGACCCGCATGCGAAGCGGGCGGAAGCCTTTGATCTTCGGACCGAGCCGACGAAGCAACAGCAAGAGCAAATCCTCCCCAACCCGCCCGGCCAGCAGGCATAGCCTGCCGGCGTTCAGCTGCGCACGAACCTGCGGTTCGTAAGCCGCGCAGCTTCATCCTTTTACAAAGGAGGGAGTCAAAAGCAAAGGATGGGACTTGCTTGTAGGAAGGCGCTAAAGACACTGGATCCCCGCTTTCGCGGGGATGACGAGCAACAGCAAAGGCATCATGTCCAAGCGCCTGCAGGAGAGCGCCGAAGGCGCTGCATGCTCGGCTACGCCGAAGTAAAGCGGAGCCCGCTTCCGCAGGGATGACAACGTAAAGCGAGCGGAACCGCGGAGGATGGGATCGGCTACCCAAGCAAGCTATTCAGTCGAACGCCAAACCCTGCGCCTTCGCCGCCGCGCGTATCGCCGCACGCGCCGCCTCCACCGCCTCGTCCGGCGCCACCCGTCGCGCACGCCGATCCAAAGTGCAATCCAAGCCTCGCGCCAACAAGGTCGTGTGCGCCGAACGCAGCGACGTCGCGGTGACCTCGTCCAACACCCCGACAAACTGCGCGATCCCGATCAGCCCCGGCGTATCGCGCGGCGTCAACAAGGCCGCGTGCGCTTGCGCCTCGCGCAACACTAAGGCCTGCAGCAGGAATTCCAGATCGACCAGGCCGCCCTCGCCCTGCTTGAGATCGAACGCCGCCGCATCGCTGCGGTCCAGCTCGGCGCGCATGCGCAAGCGCATCGCGCCCACGTCCTCGCGCACCTTGGCCGGATCGCGCGCGCTGGCCAGCGTTTGCGCGCGCACGCGCTCGAAATCCTCGCGCAGCCCCGGATCGCCGGCCACGCTGCGGGCGCGCACCAGCGCCTGGTGCTCCCAGGTCCAGGCGCGCTCGCGCTGGTAGTCGGCGAAGCTGGTCAGCGACGACACCAGCAGGCCCTTGGCACCGTCCGGGCGCAGGCGCACGTCGACGTCGAACAAGCGACCGGCCGCGGTCACCGCGCCCAACAGCGCGACCACCTTCTGGGCCAGGCGCGCGAACCAGCGCACCGCGTCCAGCGGCCGCGCGCCATCGGACTGCATGCCCTCCACGGAAGTGCCGTCCGCGCGCGGCGCGTCGTACAGGAACACCAGGTCCAGATCGGAGCCGAAGCCCAGTTCCTCGCCGCCGAGGCTGCCATAGCCGAGCACGACGAAGCGCGACCCCGGCACGCGCCCGTGCGCGGCGGCGATGTCGCGCTCGGCCAGCGCGAGTACGCGCAGGACCACGCCGTCGGCCAGCCAGGCCAGTTGGCGCGCGCTCTCCTCGGCCGATTGACGGCCATCGCGCAGGGCCAGGGCGATGCGGAAGCTCAACGCCTGACGCACCTCGTTCAAGGCCTGCAGAGTGGCCTCGGTGTCGTCGCCCTCGTCGACCTCCTCGCAGGCCGCGATCAATTCGGCGCGTCCCGGCAAGGGCCCGGCCACGCGCGCGTCCAGCAGTTCGTCCAGCAGCAGCGGATACGCGGCCAGACGTTCGGCCAGCAGGGCGCTGCGGGTCACGGCCTCCAGCAGACGCGACAGCGCGGCCGGTTGTTCGTCGAGCAGGGCCAGGTAGGCGCTGCGGCGCAGGATGTTGTGCAGCAGCGCGAGCAGACGCTTCAAGGCCAGCATCGGTTGCGAGGACACCGCCGCGCCTTGCAGCAATGCCGGCAGAACGCGATCCAGGCGCGCGCGCGCGCCGTCCGACAAGCCGCGCACGCCGGGGCTGCGGGCGAGATCGCGCAGCATGGCGTCGGCCGCGGTCGCGTCCTCGAAACCGGCGTCGGCCAGCACCTCGGCCGATCCCGCCTCGGGCAACGCGCCCCAATACACGGTCAGCGCGTTCGGCGCGACCGTGCGCCGGCGCGGTGCGAGCAGGGCGTCGAATTCGGCGGTCACGCGCGCGCGGCGCGGATCGAGTTCGGCGCGCAGCCCGTCCCAATCCGCGTAGCCCAGCCCCCGCGCGATTCGCAGCCTGTCGTCCTCGCCCTCGGGCAAGGCGTGGGTCTGGGCGTCGCGCAGCATCTGCAGGCGGTTTTCCAGCCGCCGCAGATAACGGTAGTCGTCGATCAGGGCCGCCCCGGCGGCTTCGCCGATCTGGCGTTGGGCGATCAGCTCGCGCAGCGCCGGCAGCAAGCGCCTGCCGCGCAATTCGGGCTCGCGGCCGCCGCGGATCAGTTGCAGGGCCTGGGCCAGGAACTCGATCTCGCGGATGCCGCCCGGCCCGCGCTTGATGTCGTCGGCCAGTTCCTTGCGCGCGACTTCGGCGCTGATCGCCGCCTTCATCGCGCGCAAGCCGTCGAGCGCGCCGAAATCCAGGTAGCGCCGGTACACGAACGGGCGCAACGCTTCCAGAAAACGTTCGCCGGCGTCCAGATCGCCGGCCACCGGACGCGCCTTCTGCCAGGCGTAGCGTTCCCAGTCGCGGCCTTCGCGCTGGAAATATTGCTCCATCGCCGCGAACGACCAGGCCAGGCGACCGGCATTGCCGTAGGGGCGCAGGCGCAGGTCGACGCGGTGGCAGAAACCGTCGGGGGTGACCTCGTCGAGCAGGCGCGCGAGCTGCTGGCCGAGCTTGGCGAAGTAATTCTCGGCGTCCAACGCGCGCGCCGGGTCGCGGCCGTCGTATTCGGTGCTGCCGTCGTGCTCGTAGGCGTAGACCAGGTCGACGTCGGAGCTGAAGTTGAGTTCGCCGCCGCCGAGCTTGCCCAGCCCGAACACCACCAGCCGCTGCAGCCGGCCGTCGCGGTCGCGGATCGCACCGTAGCGTTGGGCGAACTCGGCTTCCAGCGCGTCCACCGCACGCTGCAGACAGATCTCGGCCAGGGCGGTGCTGCCGGCCAAGGTGGCGTCGACCTCGTCCAGCCCCAGCGCGTCGCGCCAGATCAGGCGGGTCGAGCCGGCCGCGCGATAGCGACGCAGCAGGCTGCCCCAGTCGGCGCGCTGCTCCGGCCGCAACTCGGGCAAGGGCCAGGGCTCGGCACCGTCGTCGCCGGCCAGCGCGGCCAGTAAGGCGGGCTGACGCACCAGGGTGTCGATGGCGAAATCGCTGATCGCCGCGACCCGGGCCACGCGTCGGGCGAGCTCGGGATCGGACAGCGCGGCGGCGCTTTCGGGCGCGGACGCGCGCAGGCGCGCAAGCGCGCGCTCGGTCGCGTCGGAGGGCATGGAGACGGTTGCGGACATCCTGCGATGATGGCATGGCGGCCGCGGCGTTCAGTAGCGCGCAAACAGCGAACGCCCGCCGCGGCAGGCGCGACGGGCGTTCGCATCGCCGCGACCGGTCACCATCGGTCGCGGCGCCCCTGCGCGGTGGCTGCTTAGCGCAGCGAATCGTTGGCGTTCACGCGTCCCTGGCCGAAGAACTCGTCGACGCCGTGCGTGCCCAGGTCGGCCGCGCCTTGCCTGAGCGCGTTCTCCACCCGCGAAACCTGCAGATCGCCGCCGTTGGCGCCGATGATGAGCGCGGCGATGCCGGCCGCGTGCGGCGAGGCCATGCTGGTGCCGCCGGCCCAGGAGAAGCCGCCGGTGCTGTCGCTGAACACCAGATCGAACACCCAGCACGGCCGCAACAGGCCGGCGACGGTGCAGTTCTCGTTGCCCGGATACACCGAGTCGCCGCCCGGCGCGGCGAAGTGGACCGTGTGCTTGCCGTAGTTGGTGTAGCTGGTCGGGATGTCGAGGTTGGTATCGAAGTTCAGCGCCCAGCCGATCGGCGCGGTCGCGGAGATACCGACCACGCCGTCGACGCCGCCCGGGAACGACATCAGGCGGTTGCCGTCGGCATCGACCGCGCGATCGAAGTCGATCGCGTCGTTGCCGGTGGACGCGATCACGATGGTGTTGTTCTGGCGCGCGTACAGCACCGCTTTCTGCATCGCCTTGATCAGGTCCTTGGTGTCGGCGGCGATCGGCAGGCCGCCGGACACGCCCAGGCTCATGTTGATCACGTCGGCGCCGTTGTCGGTGGCGTAGAGGATGCCTTGCAGGATGCCGGCGAAGCTGCCGCTGCCGGTGAACTCGGACAGCACCTTGACCGCGAAGAACTTGGCCGAGGGCGCCACGCCGATGATGCCGATGCCGTTGTCGGCGGCGGCGATGGTGCCGGCGACGTGGGTGCCGTGGTTGAAGGCCGGGAACGGACGCGTCGCGCACGCGCCCTCGCCGGCCACGAAGGAGGTGTTGAGATTGATCAGAAGGTTGGGCACCAGGTCCGGATGCGTGCAGTCCACGCCCGAATCCAGCACCGCCACCACCGCGCCGGCGCCGCGATAGCCGCGCGCCCACGCGTCGGTGGCACGGATCGCGGTGTGCCCCCACTGCAGGTCGAAGCGGGTGTCGTTGTCGCCGGTGTTGGGCGGACTGGCGGCGTTCTCGCCCAGGCTGAGCCCGCTCACCACGGTCGGCTGTTCGAACTGCAAGACGCGGTCGCGCGACGCCGATTCGATTTCGCCCAGTTGCAGCGCGCGCGCGGCGAAGCTGTCGTCGGCCTCGACGATCGCCACGCCGATCTGCGCATAGCGCGCCTTCACCTGACCGCCGGCGGCGGCGATCTTGGCGGCGAGGGCCGGACTGAAGTTCTGCGCTTTCGCCTGTACGACGTAAGTCGCCGCATGCGCATTGCCCGCAGCCAACGCGGCCGCGCATACAGCCAATGTCCAACGCTTCATAACCCCTTCTCCTGGATAAGAGTGACTTGCGTCACGGTCTTCCCCCGTGCCGAAGCAGGGTAGGCCCATGCGGAAGGGGTCTCAAGGCACGGATTCGCGGCCGAAAACGGCCACCGACTGTCGCGCGGAGCTGGCACGACGCTTGCGGATGGAGGTGGAACGCGAACTAGCGGGCAATAAAAAAGCCCGCCCCGGTCGAACCGGTTGCGGGCCTGCTCCCTCCCCCACGTCGGGATGCGGGGCGATCGTGAAGGAAACGTTATCCCCTTTGCACGCTGCACTGCAAAACGATACCCGTCAGTTCAAAAAGCCCCGGGATTCAGGCAGTTACCTGAATAGGGCTCGGCCCGCGCCGGAACTGGCTCAGACGCAGCTGGGCCAGGACCGCACGCGCGGCGGTCTCGCCCGATTCGCAGCCGCCTTCCATGAAGCCCTGGGTGTCGAGCGCGCAATGCTCGCCGGCGAAATGCAGGCCGCCCACCGACTCGCCCATGGCCCCGCGCAGACCGGTCCAATCGCCGGGGCGCAGGCAGGCGTAGCTGCCCAGGGTCCAGGGGTGGCTGGGCCAGTGGAAACGCGCCTCGCGCTGGCCGGCGCGCGCCTCCAGCAGACCCGGAAACACGCGCTCCAAGGCCTCGGTCGCGGCCTGCGCCTGCTCGCGCGGCGTGCCCTGGCCCAGGTCGATGCCGTGCTGGCCGCCGGTGAAGTTGGTCAGCACGCCGCCACGGCCGGGCTGCTTGCGCGAAGTCTCCCAGCTGGTCTGGTAGCTCAGGTCGCTCATCGAGGCGCCGTTGGCGCCGTGCTCGCGCCAGACCCGGCGGTCGTAACCGATCATCAGCTTGGCGTTGCTGCCGTAGGCCAGGGTATCGATCGCGCGGCGTTTGACCGGCGGCAGCTCGGCCTCGATCGCGACCTGACGCAGCAGGGTGAACGGCAGCGCCAGCACCACCTGCTTGGCCGCCACCTGGCGCGAACCGGCGCCGGCGCGGAACGACAGCGTATAGCCGCCGCGCGCCTGCGCGCGCACCGATTCCAGTACCTGCCCGGTCTCGACCGCGTCCTCGAGCTTGCTGCCCAGACGCTGCACGATCAGGTCGTTGCCGCCGCGCACGTGGAAGCGCTCGTCGCTTTCGCCGAACACCGCGAAGGCGTCGTCGTCGGTGCCGATGAAGGTCAACAGGTTCAAGGCCGACTGCTGTTCGATCGCCAGTCCCATCTCGGTGGTGTAGGCCACGTCGATCAGCTTGCGCAGCCAACCGCCGACCTGGTTGGCATCCAGCCATTGCGCGATCGACAGCGCGTCCAGCACCTGCGCGCCTTGGGCGTCGCGGTAGGTGATGTCGCCGTCGCCCAGGCGCGCGAGGTCGCGCTCGATCAAGGCGGCGACCGGCACGAAGGCCTCGACCAGTTCGCGCTCGTCGATGCGGCGGCCGTCGAAGTACCAGCGGTCGGTGCCGGCATCGCCTTCCAGCAAGTCGTCCAGGGCCAGGCCGAGCTCGCCGGCCAGCGCGCGGATGCGCAGATGGTTGCTGTCGATCAATTCGCCGCCCAGTTCGATCACCTGGCCGTCCGGGAAATGATCGCGCAGGCTCAGCATGCGTCCGCCGACCCGGCCCTGGGCCTCGAACACGCGCACCCGCACGCCGGCCTGGCGCAGCCGCCAGGCCGCTGTGAGGCCGGCGATGCCGGCGCCCACCACCACCACTTCCTCGTCCGGCGGCAGCAGCGCGCGCGGCGGCGCCTGCGCGCAACCGGCCAGCACCAGGCCGGCGCCCGCGCCCTGCAGCAGGCGGCGCCGGCGCAGGTCGGTGCGGCGTTCGTCGGCGTAGGCCTGCAGCTCGTCCAGGGGCTGGCGCGCATGCAGGGACGCGCGCGCGATGCGGGCCGCGCGGCGCAATAAGGAGTACAGGGGCGTGCGGGCCATACGCGCTTCCTCGTCGGGTTCTGCACTGGCAACGCAGGCCGGATCGCGTCCAGGCCAGAGACGGTTTCGCCTGTCCTGCGCGACACGGTTCTGTCGTTGTTAGGGGTCAACGCATGTTCTATAACTGGGAAGTCCCCAGCGTCCAAGGAGGAGACGCCATGCCGCCGCCCCGCCGCACTTCCCCCTTCGCTTCCCTCATCACCTGGTGCGCGCTGCCGCTGAGCAGCCTCGCCTTGGCCGCCTGCGCGCATGTGTCGCAGAGCGAGCCTACAGACAAGACGTCCATCAAGGAGGAATCCATGACCACCACCGCCACCCCCCAGCTCACCGCCGACGACATCAGCCGGCGCGTGTTGAAGCTGATCGAGGGGCTCAAGTCCAGCGATCAGCTCACCCCCGAATACGTGGAGCAGCAGACCGGCCTGGCGATCCAGCGCGCGGCCGGCCGCGCCGATTCGTTCGGCACCGGCGCCCAGCTGACCCCGGACTGGTCCTACAACCTGTACGTGACCAAGCCCGACGGCGCCGACAGGAACAAGCTGATCTTCGACTTCTCGCGCACCGGCGAGGGCAACGCGCCGATGAGCGCGATCTGCGGCGTCGACTTCAAGCAGTACGCCGAGGCGCTCAAGGGCATGGGCTTCCAGGACAGCGTCAGCTACGGCGAGCACGGCCGGGTCGACCACTACCGGTTCCAGCGTCCGACGCTGTCGCTGGAGGTCTATATCGAGGGCGAATCCAGCGAAACGCCGGAGAAGACCACCCACCACTGCGTGAAGATGATCACGGTCGAGTAAGGGAAGGATCCCGTCATGCCTATCAGTGCAGATCTGCAGAAACTCATCGACGATTTCGGCAAGCAGTCCGGCGTCAGCGCCGAAGCCGTCACCAACCTCACCGCCACGATCAACGGCTCGCCGGCCCTGATGGCGCAGCTCAACGACGTCGTCACCAAGGGCCACCTGAAGGGCTTCGCCGCGCTGACCGACCCGCACGCCGGCGGCGCCTACCGCAGCGGCGACCAGACCATGCTGCTGCCGATCAAGGGCCTGGAGAACGCGCCCGGCGGCAGCTACAACGCCGGCAATATGACCTTCGTGCTCGGCCACGAAGTGCAGCACGGCTACTTCCGCACCGATCGCGCCACCGCCCTGTCGACCTTCGCCACCGAAGCCACGGCGATGGCCAAGAGCCCGGCCTCGGTGCACGACTACACCACGATCGTCGGCAAGATGATCCAGACCAACCGCGACGACGAGGCCAAGGCCCACATCGCCGGCTGGAACGCGCTGGTCGGCAACGTGCGTCAGGCCAAGCCCACCGCCACGCTCGAGGACGTCTACCTGAAATCGCCCGGCCGCGCCGGAGACTTCATCAACCGCAGCGGCACCGCGCCCAACTTCACCTACGCCATGAAGCCCGACCTCACCGTCGGCGCCGACCTGTCGATGGCGCAAAGCGCCGACAACATCAAGGCGATGGGCAAGTACTACTTCGACATGCCCGGCTCGCAGGCGCGTCTGGGCCACAACGGCAATTCCGACTACGCCAACTACTACGGCGCCAGCTACGTCAGCTACATCAGCCAGCTCGAGCACGCGCACGGCAAGACCGCCGACGGCAGCAAGCCGGCGGTGCATCTGAACATGACCCAGCTCAAGCTCAACGAGAGCCTGATGGAGCAGAACGGCATCGACCTGGGCGCGAATTCGGCCGGGCGCCAGGCCTATGTCGATACCAGCACCAGCACGCCCAAGCCGGGTCACTTCGATCACACCAAGACCACCCACACGGCAGTGCCGATCAACTCGCCGCTGGAGAAGCTGCTGGAGGACACGCATTCGCACATCCGCGTCGATCCGCGCAGCGCCGAGCATGCCGACCACAAGCTGTTCACCGGCATCCGCGACAAGGTCGAAGGCGAGTTCGCGCGCCACGGCCGCAGCATGTCCGAGGGCGATCTGGACCGCATCGCCGCCGGCATGACCGTGGAAGGCAAGCGCAACGGCATCACCAGCCCCGACCATGTCGCCCTCAGCGTCGACCCGGTGACCAAGGAAGTCGGCAAGACCGCGTTCCTGGTCCAGGGCGGGCTCAGCGACCCGGCCCATGTGCGCGTCGGCGTGCCCACCGACAAGGCGCCGTCGGCCGAGGAATCCTTCCGCCAGCTCGACGCGCTCAACCAGGGCCAGACCCCGGCCCAGCCGGCGCCGCTGAAGGAACAGCGCCAGGCGCAGTCGATGTAAGGCGGACCGACCGTCCGTCGGTGCCACGGCATCGGCGGTCGGCGCGGCGGGGACGCGCGCCTGCGCGTTCCCGACGTTCTCCGCTCGCTGCGCATCGCCCGCGCGCGACGCGCCCGTGCGCGAGTGCGCGGCGAATCCCGCGATTCCGCTCGCGCGGCGCGGCACCGATTGCGGCGGCGCAGCACCCGCGCGTACGCAAGCGCGCCGCCAATACGTGCCAGTGCGCGGGTTCACGGCCAGCTATATGCTCGGATGGCACATCCACTCCGCCATCAGGAGCACCGACGCATGGAACGCATTTCCCTGGACTCGATTCCGGGCCTCGGCCGCGCGCGGCGCGAGCGCAAGGCCACCGCCCTGCCCTTACTCTGCCTGCTCGCATTCGCGCCGCTCGCAACGGCGCAGGACACCGCGCCGGACGAACGCGATCTCGATCAGCCGGTGATGGCGCGCATGCTGCGCTCCGGCGACGCCGCCAAACCGCTGCTGAGCCTGACGCCCAAGGGCGCGCAGCCGCTGGACACCCACGAAGCCCAGCTGGACCTGCGTATCGTCTATACCCGTTCGCGAATCTGGAACCCCGAGAGCCAGCGCTACGACGAGGTCAACCTGCGCTCCTACCAAAGCCCGGGCACCCATCCTGACGTGCCTTTCGTGGCGCCGACCATCGTGACTTCGCCCGGCGAGACCGTGCGCATCCGCCTGGACAACAGCCTGCCCGAGCAGAAGGACTGCGCGCACTCCGACATCAACATCCCGCACTGCTTCAACTCCACCAACCTGCATTCGCACGGCCTGTGGGTCAGCCCGACCGGCAACAGCGACAACGTGCTGCTGACGCTGCGACCGGGCGTGAAGTTCGAGTACGAATACAACCTGCCCGCCGACCATCCGGCCGGCACCTACTGGTATCACCCACATCTGCACGGCTCGACCGCGCTGCAGGTGTCCAGCGGCATGGCCGGCGCGCTGCTGGTGCGCGGCAACCGCCTGCCCGCGCCCGGCCGCACCGGCGATCTCGACACCCTGCTGCGCGAGCCCGACGGCAGCGCCCTGCCCGAGCGCGTGCTGCTGTTCCAGCAGGTCGCCTACGCCTGCCGCGACAAGGCCACCGGCAAGATCAAGGTGCGCAAGAACGCCGCCGGCGAGACCGTGGCCTGGGTCTGCGACCCCGGCGATGTCGGCGAGATCGAAGGCTACGACCAGTTCGGCTTCGAGCCCGGCGCCAAGATCGACACCTGGGTGCAGTCCGGGCGCCACACCAGCATCAACGGCGACGTGCTGCCGACCTTCACCGGCCTGGTCGCCGGCCGCATCGAGCGCTGGCGCCTGCTGCACGCGGGCGTGCGCGACACCATCAACCTGCAGCTGCGCGAACTGCGCGCCAACCCCGGCAGCCTGGAAGGCCTGTCCGGCACCGCGCTGGACAACTGGGTCGCGCGCAATTGCACCGGCCCGGTGGTGCCGCAGTTCGAGGTCGCAGCCGATGGCCTCAGCCATGCGCGCGCGATCGAGAAAGCGGAGAACGTGTTGCAGCCGGGCTATCGCAGCGACGCCCTGGTCGTGTTCCCCAAGGCCGGCCAGTACTGCGTGATCGACGCCGCCGCGCCGGCCAGCGCCAGCATCCTCAACGCCGCCGAGGACCGCCAGCTGCTGGGCGTGGCCACCGTGGCCGCGGGCAGCGGCGCGCCGATCGCGCAGTTGCGGCCCTACGTAACCGATCGCCTGGTCGCGGCCGTGGAAACCCAGATGCCGACCGACCTGCGCGCCGGCATCGTCGCGGCGCTGCGCGACGGCCTGCGCCTGGACGCGTTCGTGCCGCACCCGGATATCGGCGACGGCGAACTCACCGGCAAGCAGGACCTGGTGTTCAACATCGACGGCAGCCGGATCCCGAACGTGTACATGGTCGACGGCTACCCCTACGACCCGAGCAAATCGCGCGACCTGATCCTGGGCAACGTCGAGGAATGGGAACTGCGCTCGGAGCTCGGCGGCCATCCCTTCCACATCCACGTCAATCCGTTCCAGGTCTCGCGCATCCTCGACCCGCAGGGCCAGGACGTCAGCGTCAGCGGCGAGAAGAACGACCCGCAATACGCCAACACCAAGGGCACCTGGAAGGACACCCTGTTCGTGAAGAAGGGCTATCGCGTGTTCGTGCGCACTCGCTACCAGCGCTACATCGGCGAGTATGTTCTGCATTGCCACATCCTCGAACACGAGGACCAGGGCATGATGCAGAACGTGCGCGTGCTGGTGCCCGACGGCAAGGGCGGCGGGATCGACAGCAGCCGGCATCATTGAGGCCAGGCGCCGTAGGGTGCGGTGGCAACCGCACCGGCGCGGGGTTTCGGTGCATGGCGATGATGCGGTTCGCCTATGGCTCACCACATCCTACGAACGCGGCGCGCTTGTTTCGGCGCAAGTCGTAGGGTGCGGTGGCAGCCGCACCGGCGCGGCGGTTCGATGCATGGCGATGATGCGGTTCGCCTATGGCTCACCGCATCCTACGAACGCGGTGCGCTTGTTTCGGCGCAAGTCGTAGGGTGCGGTGGCAACCGCACCGACGCGGGGTTTCGGTGCATGGCGATGATGCGGTTCGCCTATGGCTCACCGCATCCTACGAACGCGGCGCGCTTGTTTCGGCGTATGCCGGGGTGCGGTGGCAACCGCGCCGGCGCGAGGCGCATGTCGCGCGAGCGTTACCGCCTCAAGGCTTCGCGTGCGCGCGCTCGTCCTCGCGCAGGATCCGGCGCAGTTCGATGATGGCCTGCGGGGTCTCCTGCACGCTGTGGCCGGAGGTGATCGCGAGTTCCGAGACCGCGCCGTCCAGGTGCGCGCTGGCGTAAGGCACATAACCGTCGCTGGACTGCGCCAGCGGCAGCGCCGGGTCCTTGCGGCCGACGATGGTGTGGAACGGCAGGCCCCGCTCCATCGGCACGTCGGCGGTGACGCGCATGAACCACGAGGTCGGGCTCAGATCGTCCGGACCGGTCGGCGGCCGCCCCTTACGGAAGCCGACCTTTTGCAGCGCCTGCTCATCGACGTCGGCGCGCTGCGCCAGTTCGGCGGTTTCGCGCAGCACCTCGAACGGCAGCCCGATCAGCTTGCGCACCACTCGCAGGGCCCAGCCGTCGGCCACGCCCGCACCGCGATGCGGCGCCGCCATGAACACCACGCGCCCGACCTGCGGCATCGGCGCGAACACGGTCAGGCCGCGCACCAGCGGCTCCTTGCGCAGGCGCGCGGTCTGCTCGGGCGAGAACGAGGCCAGGCTGGCGTCGAGCACGCGCTCGCCGCTGTCGCTGACCAGCAGGCGCGCGATCACCCCGCCCATGCTGTGCCCGACCAGCACCGCATCCCGGCTGGCGGCATCGTCGCCGTCCGGATCGTAGTGGCGGAAGGTGGCCTGCAGCGCGGCGTCGATCGATTGCCGGCTCGCGAGCAGGCCCAGGTTGGTCGGATAGAACACCTGCCAGACCTGGTACTGGCCGCGCAGCTCGTCGTCGCCCAGCAATTCGTTGGCGAGGTTGACCCAGGCCTCGGGGCTGCTGGCCAGGCCATGCACCAGCACGATCACGCGCTTGTCGGGATCGTAGGGCTGGTTGAGATAAACGCGCGGCTTGAACACCGTGCTCTGGCGCGGCTTGAGCAGGCTGGCCAGGCTCAGCTTGGCCAGGTCCGAACGCGCCAGCCAAACACCGTAGGCGGCCGAGAAATTCGCCGCCAGGGGCACGGTGCGCCCGGCGATGGTCTCGCTGTCGATCCGGTACGGGTTGTAGGCGTCCACGCGCAGCTGGCGGCTGGCAAGCACCGCGTCCAGGCTGTCGCCCGGAAAACGCACGGTCACCGTCACCGGCAGGTAGCGGGTGTCGCGGTAAGCGACCTGGGCCTGATCGGGGTCGCGCTGCGGACGCGGATACACCGCGACCAGGCTGGAGCCGAAACCGTCGCGGCGATACACCGCGCGCAGGTTGTCGAAGCCCAGGGTGTCGGAGGCCAGCAGTTCGTCGGGCTGGGTGCCCAGCTGGCTGGCTTCGAAGCCGTGCAGGACCACGGTGGTCTCCAACTCGCCGACCCGCACCGGCGAACTGCCGACGCCGCCTTCGGCGCGGCTGGCCTCGAAGGTGGCCTGAGCCAGCAGCTCGACCGCCCGGTTGTAGATCGCCAGCACGCGCTGCTGGCGCGATTCGAACACACGCTGCTCGGGCGTGCGCGGGGTCAGGAACAGATAGGCGTAGGACCAGCGCGCGGCATCGGCCGCCAGCTGGGTGCGCAGCGGCGCAGCCGTGGCCTGCGCCTCTTTGTCCGATTGCAGGCGCGCGAGCTGCAATTCCGCCGCGGTGGCCAGCCAGGCTTCCACCGGCACGGCGGCGCGTAATTGCTGCACGCAAGGCGCGGGATCGCGCGTGCAGGCGCCACTGTCCAGGCCGGCCGCGGCCAGGGAGGTGGTGGCGTCGGTGCTGAGCTTGCCGCTGCTGAGCACGTCGGCGCGACGCGCGATCGCGGCATCGTCGGCGGTGTGCTGCTTGACCGAGACCACCGCGCAGCCGCTGAGCAGCAGCCAGGCCAGCGCCAGCACCATCGTTTGCAAGTACCGCCGGCTGGATCGCATCCCGCCTCCGTTGCTGGATCAGGCCGCCATTGTCCGCTTATGCGAGGGCGGCGGTAAACGCGCGCGGCGCCCATCGGCCGCCGACCCGCCAAGCGGTCCAAGCCGGCCCGGAAGCACCGGCTGGACCGCCCGGTCTTCACGTAGACTCCGCGAACGATCTTGCTGCGCACACGGAGGGGGTCCTGCCATGCACACGCCAGAAGCGTCCGCGGAACCGGAACCGCATTACCAGTACATCGACTACATCCACGTAGGCGCCTTCGTGGCGCGCTTCGTCGTGCAACGCCTGGTCGACGGCCAAGTGATCAGCCAGACCCGTTTGCTCGGCCGCATGACGCACCATCGGGGCCAACGAATCGATTTGGGCACGCTGCATTTTCATGGCCAACGCTTGAACGTGGGCGACCACGTGCGCCTGCGCATCGGCGCGGTCGGCGGCGTGCGGCGCAGCGGGCCTTCGGTGGCATACGCGCCCAACGGCGTGGCCGCCCGTTTCGAGGTGCGCGGCACGACCTTGGCGTTTACGATCCGCCAACACTAGACCACGCTGCGCTTCCGTTGCGCGCCTGCGCGTGGGCGCGACACGTGAGGATACCCGCGCAAGGCGTATCGCCCGACTCGGTCGCGTCGCCTTCGCAACGCGCAAAAAAACCCCGCCTCGCGGCGGGGTTTTTGGTTTCGCGCGAACGGCGAACGGACTGCAACCGCTACAGATTTCCGCTCACATACAGACGCACTTCGTTGGCCGGAAGCGTGCAACGCGCGGGATCGCCTGCGTAATGCTGCGACTCATCGTCGGTCCGCCTCCAGGGAAACATGCGCCAGACGCGTTCGGGCATGCCGCCCTGATAAGCGGAGATCAACCGATTGTTGATGAAGCTATTGTGGTATCCCGCGCATTCCAGCGCACGCGCGATTTCCGGAAAACGCGCCTGGCATTCGGGGTCGCACACATCGTCGGCATAGAATTCGGTGGCGCCCGCGCGCTCGAAGGTATTGCTATCGAAGGTGTTGAAATTGCTGCGGTCGCGAACCTTCACCGGCGCACCCGAGTTGAAATAGAAGCGATTGCGCTTGATTGAATTGTTGTCGCTGAAATGACCGAGATAGACGCCATGCAGCAGTTGCGCCCGCTGACCGGCTTGGTTCTCGACGCGTATGAAGTGGCTGTTCTCGATCAAATTGTTGGATGAGTTTGACAGCACGATGGCGCCGTATCCGCTACCGGTATCGTTGCCGGTCCAGTAGGTGCCGATATTCAAGAAGTACATGCCGAACACGACGTTGCGGTTGAGTCCCGCGGTGTTCTTGGCGTAGTAGGCGGGATTGCCGCCATCGGTGTCCTCACCGTAGGGCAGGCCTGCGACGCTGAGGCCATCGGAGTATTTTTCGACCTGCAGATAGTAGAAGCGCAACCGACTGTCGCCGCCGTTGGGCAATGCGCCGCCCACGCGTGCGATCAACCAGGGCCCATTCGGATAGGTGCCGTCGCTGTTCTGTTTGTTCCTGAACACGGGAAGCCCGGCAATGCTGCCTCCGCCCGCGCCATAAACGTAGTCGATGGGCAGGAACGAGACCGTGTGGCCCGGTACATAGAAGGTCCACGAGCCCAGCGGCGGCGCCTCGTACACGCCCTGGCGAATACGTACCTCGACATCCGAATCCGGCCGCGCATCGGTCAGCACTTCCTGCACCTCCGCCAACGTGGCGACCGGGGTAGCGGTGCTCAGCCCATCGTTGAAGTCCGAACCGCCGGCATCGGCTGGCGCCATGTAGACGGTGAAGATCCCGCCAGCGGCACTCGCCGGAGCCACGGCGCAAGCCGCGAATATGAGCAGAATCAGAGCCGAGGAAACACTGAATTTTTTGAGTGCATTTTTTACGCAAAGTTTGCGCACAAACTCAATCCGCATCTTCATATCGCGCTCCATGTGGTCGGTCGTCCGTCGTTCGAGCCTAGTCAGATCGACGGCGCGCCGCAAATGGCCGCGATCGCGCGCAACAAAAAAGCCCCGCATCGCTGCGGGGCTTTTCGTTTGCGTTTTGCGGGTGTTACGGACTTAGAAATCCATGCCGCCCATGCCGCCCATGCCACCGCCGCCCGGCATCGCCGGCTCGTCCTTCTTCGGCAGCTCGGCGACCATCGCCTCGGTCGTGATCATCAGACCGGCGATCGAAGCCGCGTTCTGCAGCGCGGTGCGGGTGACCTTGGTCGGGTCCAGGATGCCGAACTCGAGCATGTCGCCGTATTCGCCGTTGGCGGCGTTGTAACCGAACGCGCCCGAACCTTCCTGCACCTTGTTGAGGATGACGGAGGGCTCTTCGCCGGCGTTGGTGACGATCTCGCGCAGCGGGGCTTCCATCGCGCGCAGGGCGATCTGGATGCCGTGGTTCTGGTCTTCGTTGGCGCCCTTCAGGCCCGCGATCGCGGCCTTGGCGCGCAGCAGCGCGACGCCGCCGCCCGGGACGATGCCTTCTTCCACGGCAGCGCGGGTGGCGTGCAGCGCGTCTTCAACGCGTGCCTTCTTTTCCTTCATCTCGATCTCGGTCGAAGCGCCGACCTTGATCACCGCAACGCCGCCGGCCAGCTTGGCCACGCGCTCCTGCAGCTTCTCGCGGTCGTAGTCCGACGAGGTCTCTTCGATCTGGGCCTTGATCTGCTTGATGCGGGCCTGGATCGAGTCGCCGTCGCCGGCGCCGTCGATGATGGTGGTGTTCTCCTTGGAGACCTGCACCTTCTTGGCGCGGCCCAGATCCTTGATCGTGGCCTTCTCGAGCTGCAGGCCGACTTCCTCGGAGATCACGGTGCCGCCGGTCAGCACGGCCATGTCTTCCAGCATCGCCTTGCGACGGTCGCCGAAGCCCGGGGCCTTGACGGCGCAGACCTTGACGATGCCGCGGATGGTGTTGACCACCAGGGTCGCCAGCGCTTCGCCTTCGACTTCCTCGGCGACGATCAGCAGCGGCTTACCGGCCTTGGCGACGCCTTCCAGCACCGGCAGCAGGTCGCGCACGTTGGAGATCTTCTTGTCGTACAGCAGCACGAACGGGTCGTCCAGCTCGGCCGACATCGACTGCTGGTTGTTGATGAAGTACGGCGACAGGTAGCCGCGGTCGAACTGCATGCCCTCGACGACGTCGAGCTCGTTCTCCAGACCCGAACCGTCCTCGACGGTGATCACGCCTTCCTTGCCGACCTTGTCCATCGCCTGGGCGATCAGGTCGCCGATGTCGGCGTCGGAGTTGGCCGAGATCGCGCCGACCTGGGCGATTTCCTTGCTCGTCGACGACGGCTTGGAGATCTTCTTCAGCTCTTCGACGGCGCCGATCACGGCCTTGTCGATGCCGCGCTTGAGGTCCATCGGGTTCATGCCGGCGGCGACCGCCTTCATGCCCTCGCGGATCAGCGCCTGGGCCAGCACGGTCGCGGTGGTGGTGCCGTCGCCGGCGTTGTCGGAGGTCTTGGAAGCGACTTCCTTCACCATCTGCGCGCCCATGTTCTCGAACTTGTCGGCCAGTTCGATCTCCTTGGCGACGGACACGCCGTCCTTGGTGATCGTCGGCGCGCCGAAGCTCTTCTCGAGCACGACGTTGCGGCCCTTCGGACCGAGGGTGGCCTTGACGGCATTGGCGAGCACGTTGACGCCGCGCACCATCTTGGCGCGAGCGTCCTCACCGAAACGAATTTCTTTGGCAGCCATTTTGAAACTCCGGGATTTGAGATTTGGGATTCGGGATTGGCAAGAGCGGGAGCAGACGTCGGGTTGGGCGGGATCACAGCGCAAGCGCTTTACGAATCCCGAATCTCCAATCCCGAATCTCGGCTCTTAGCCGACGATCGCGAGGACGTCGTCTTCCTTGAGGATCTTGTATTCGATGCCGTCCTGCTTGTAGGAGCTGCCCGAGTACTGGCCGTAGATGACCTTGTCGCCGACCTTGAGCTTCGGCGCGCGCAGGCTGCCGTTGTCCAGGGCCTTGCCTTCGCCGACGGCGACGACTTCGCCCTTGGTCGACTTTTCCTTGGCGGCGTCGGGGATGATGATGCCGCCGGCGGAGACTTCGTCGGCTTCGATCGGCTTGACCACAACGCGGTCGTAAAGCGGCTTGAGATTCATGGCGACCTCTGTAAGTGACTGAATGGGTGGAGAAAGAACGGTAATTTTAGCAGTCGCCCCGGCGGAGTGCCAATGCCGGGGACAAAAAACGCCCGGCGAACCGGGATAGCCACGAGATGGGGCGGCGGCG
The DNA here is from genome assembly GCF_001427505.1 of Lysobacter sp. Root604. Taxonomy (NCBI): domain Bacteria; kingdom Pseudomonadati; phylum Pseudomonadota; class Gammaproteobacteria; order Lysobacterales; family Lysobacteraceae; genus Lysobacter; species Lysobacter sp. Root604. The sequence goes on from NZ_LMGS01000010.1 coordinate 132,018, forward strand.
GGGCTTTTCAAGCGCCGGGATGCGATTGGCCGCCGGGCGGTAGGCCCGCGCAGCCTTCGGGCGGCGGCGGGAGCCCTCGTGCTGGAGCGGAGGCGGAGGCCTCTCATGCTGGAGCGGCGGCGGTGGCGGCAGTCCCTCCCTGTAGCAGCGGTGCAAGCCGCGACCGCGTCGCCGCCGAAGTCGCGCGGTCGCGGCTTGCGCCGCTCCTACCCCAAAGCAGGCCCCACACCCACGGCAGGCACCACGACAGGCCGGCCCGCGCCCGCCCCTGGACCCGGACGCATCGAATGCATCGCCCGCAAACGCATCTGTCCGTGTGGGAGCGGCGTAAGCCGCGATCGCGTCGTCGCAGTGGTGGCCCGCTCGCGGCTTACGCCGCTCCTGCCCCAAAGCAGGCGCAATCGAAGCATCGAGTGGAAGCTGGCTTGCGATTCGCATCGCGCTGCGCATCGTTCGCGCGCGTTCCGATCGCCCAAAAGAAAAGAGCGCGTCCCGTGGAACGCGCTCTTTGGTGCGGAGACGGCCGTCCTCAGCATGGCGCGATCCTGCGCCCCTTCCCCCGAACCGACCTCGTGTCGTTTGCCCACATCCTTGTTGGCGTGAGTGGATGGTGTTCACTCCACGTCACATTTTCTAGGTGCCTGGTCGCGAAATCTGCCGACTCCTGGTGGCACCGCGAAAGCATGAACGCCGTCACCATTGACTTACGACCACCCAGTAAGCTCATATTGCTACCGAAAGCACACAAGGTCTCCTCTCTATTGGTCGCCTAGTGACTTTTGGTAGCAAATGGCTATTTCTTAGGCAAAAACCCCTAACCCACCTAGCAAGGAGCGCAAGGATGACGCCTCAACAACGGATTCGACTGGCCCGGCGCCACGCCGGCATGTCGCAAGCAGCCCTGGGTTCGGCCGTCGGCGTGCAGCGTAGCGCGGTCGGCCACTGGGAAAGCGCGCAGGGCAAATTCCCCAGCGTCGCGCATCTGCGCGAGGTCGCGCTGATTACCGGCGTGCAGTTCGAATGGCTGGCGACGGGGCGCGGCAAGATGAACCTGTCGGCCGACACCGAAATGGATTCGGTGGCCGCCGCCGACGCCCTGCTGGTCGAGGACCCGCTGGAACTGCGCCTGATCGTGGCCTTCCGCGACACCCCGACCAAGTCCAAGGCGCCGCTGGTGGAAATCGCCGAGCAGCTGGCCGAGCTGCGCACCGGCCGTCCACGGGCCACGCTCACCAAGGGCACACGGGTGGTCTTGTAGACGACGCCGCCTGCTGCGCTGCGGCAGACGATGTCACAAAGGCCGACTAGACTCCGGCGACTACCTGGGGAAAGGGAGTCGCCCAATGTCGTTGTCATTACGTCGTTCCTGTCTGAGCCTGTCCTGCCTGAGCCTGCTGATGGCCGCCGCGCTGCCCACCGCCGCGCCGGCCGCCGTCTTCATCAACGAATTCCACTACGACGACGCCACCTCCGCGGGCGACGTCGGCGAGAAGATCGAGGTCGTCGCCACCGCCGGCGAAACCCTCAGCAATTACCGCATCTATCTGTACAACGGCTCGACGCCGTCGGCCGCCACCAGTTACGACAACGACCTGCTGCCCGCCGGCAGCCTGGTGTCCTGCGGCGGCAGCGTGCGCATCGGCGTGCTGAGCTATCCCACCAACGGCATCCAGAACGGCAGCAACGACGGCTTCGCGCTGGTCGACGGCAGCGGCAACGTGGTCCAGTTCCTCAGCTACGAGGGCGCGATCACCGCTTCCAGCGGCCCGGCCGCGGGCATGACAAGCACCAACCTGCCGGTCTCCGAAAGCGGCTCGACGGCGGCCGGCACCTCGCTGCGCCTGTCGGGCAGCGGCAGCACTTACGCCAACTTCACTTGGCAGGCCTCCGCCGCGCAGAGCTTCGGCGCCTGCAACGCCGGCCAGACGTTCTCGACGCCGAACCCGGCGCCGACCGTGACCTCGACCACACCGGCCAACGGCAGCAACAGCTTCCCGGCCGCCGGCGATCTGGCGGTCAGCTTCAGCGAAGCGGTGACCCTGGGCAGCGGCGCGCTCACGCTGCAGTGCGCGAGCTCGGGCACGATCGCGCTGACCTACCCGTCCAGCGGCACCAGCTTCACCGCCTCCACCGGCACCGCGCTGGTCGCGGGCGAGAGCTGTACCTACACCGTGGTCGCCGCGCAGGTCACCGACAGCGGCGGCGCGCATCCGTCCGCCAACACCGTGGTCAACTTCAGCGTGGCCAGCGGCGGCGGTGGCGGCGGTTACTACGCCCACGTCAACACCAGCAGCGCCAGCCAGCTGCGCTGCTCGCTGCACGAGACCATCAAGGGCCACACGGTTTATCCCTACAGCGGCGGCACCACCAACACCTGGACCATCCTGGAGATCGCCGACGAGGATCCGAACAATTCCGGCCGCATCCTCGACGCCTATCGCAACCGCAGCTACCTCAAGGTCACCGACCGCGCGGGCAGCGGCAGCGGCCTGAAGTACAACCGCGAGCACACCTGGCCGAACTCGCTGGGCTTCGGCAGCACCACCGGCAACCTCGGTCTGCCCTACGCGCCCTACACCGACACCCACATGCTGTACCTGACCGACGCGACCTGGAACGCCGACCGCGGCAACAAGCCGTACGCGGACTGCACCCTGGCCAGCGGTTGCGGCGAGCGCATCACCGAGGCCAACGCCGGCTACGGCGGCGGTAGCGGCGTGTATCCGGGCAATTCCAACTGGGTCAAGACGCCCGACGGCAACGCCGGCTCGTTCCAGGTCTGGAACCACATGAAGGGCAACATGGCGCGTGCGGTGCTGTACATGGCGATCCGCTACGAAGGCGACAGCCATCCGGTCACCGGCCAGGGCGAGCCGGATCTGGAGCTCACCGACGACCGCAGCAAGATCGTGATCACCTCGTCCTCGCCGGCTTATATGGGCCTGCTGAGCACGCTGCTGGCCTGGCACACCCAGGATCCGCCGGACGCCGCCGAACTGGAACGCAACGAAGTGATCTTCAGCTTCCAGGGCAACCGCAATCCCTTCATCGATCATCCGGAGTGGGCGAGCAATGCGTTGTTCACTTCGAGCAAGCCGGCTAGCTGCGTGTTGATTCCGTAATCGCGGCTACTGCCGCTATGACGAGCGCCCGCGAGATGCGGGCGTTCGTTTTTTGGGAAGACAGAACCAGCGGGAGAGGCCTTCCCTAGCTGCAGGTGCCTACTCGCAGCGATGGCCTACTCGCAGCGATGGCCTGCCGCTTTCTGTGGGAGCGGCGTGAGCCGCGATGACGCCACTTCGGCCACCACGCGATCGCGGCTCACGCCGCTCCCACAGGGGAACCGTCGCCACCTGTTCGCACCAACGTCTCCTGCGAATATCGCCGCGCGGGCTTTGGGGTAGGCGCGGCGTGAGCCGCGACTGCGCCACTTCGGCTACGGCGCGGTCGCGGCTTGCGCCGCTGCTACAGCACAGGATCGTGGTCGCCTTGCACGGTCGCGGCGCACGACTTCGCCAAGGACCCGCGAAGATCCCGCGGTCGTTCGCGCGTCTTACGGCATCGCCGCATCCGGCGCGGGATCGGTGCGCACCCATTGCGTGGGCAGGCCCTGGCGCGCGCAGTTCGCGCAGTCCCAGGCCTGGTCGGCGCGCGCGCGGAATTCGAGTTTCGGCGCGGCCGGGTCCTCGCAGGCGTTCTCGAACGTCGCCGCCGCCGGCAAGGGAATGTCGAAACCGTCGTCGCGCGCGCAGTAGTACTCCAGGAACTCGAAATCCGGCCGCTGCTTGCTGGTGATCATGTCCAGGTCGAAGATCACCGTGTCCGCGTCCAGCAACAGCAGCGGCGCGACCGCGCGCGACAAACGACCCGCGGCGACCGCCACGCGCACCTGCTCGGCGCTGCGATAGTCGGCGGGCACGTAGCGTCCGGCGTACGGCGCCCCCTCGCTGGCGTACGGCGCCGGCTCCGTGCGCAACTTGCGCGACAGCGCCTCGTGCAGGCGCGCGCTGCGTTGCGGCCCCAATCCGGACACCCAGGGCAATTCGCGTTCTCCGCGCATCGGCTGCAGCCGCCCCCAGGCGTCCAGACCCTCCAACCTGTCGTACTCGAACGGAACGATCACGTGGCCCTGCAGATCGAGCGCGCCGTACTTGCCGTTGCGCCTGGCCTCGACGACGGCGAACTCTTCCCAGGGCAGGCCGAGCTTCTCCCAGCGGAAGTCGTACCCGACGCTCAGAAACTCGTAGTCGCCGGCGAATACGGGTTTGCCGGTGCGCAGGTCAATGAGCGAGTCGCGCTCGCGCTGCGGGCCGTCGCCGTCGTCGTCGCGCTCGCTCAACATCAGATAGGGCAGCGGCAGGCTGGAGTTCGGCGCGGTCTCGCTATAGCGGGGCTCCACACGCCAGCGGCCCTGGCGATCGACCAAACCGATCTTGTCGCCCTGGCGCACCACGTACAGGCCGAGTTCGGGATAGCGGTCGTACATCTGCGCGTAGCGCGGCGGCAGCACTTCGCTGCCATCCGCGGCGAGCATTCCGTAACGGCGCACGCGGTCCTCGCCTTCGATGCCGACCTCGTATTCGTCGGCCTTCGCCTCCGGCGTTTCCGCATTCACGCCCCAGGCGTTGTGGGCCGGCTCGATCGAGTCGTAACGCGCCGGCACGCGCCATTTGCCATCGCGGTCGACCAGGCCCCAGAGGCAGTCGCCGGCATCGCTTTTGGCGCGCGCGCCGCGGAACAGGCCGCCGGCGCGGTACGGGTAACCGCAGTCGAACGTGGCCAGGGTGCGGCCTTGCTCGTCGGCCAGGGTCCAGCCCGGCTGTACCGCCACGGCGGCGACCACCGGATCGTCGGCCGCGACCGTCGCCGCCGGCTCGCGCGCCGGCGTGATGACCCAGCGCGCGAGGTCGCGATGAAACGTCGCTTCGGAGAAGGTACGCCCGCCCAGGATCGGCCGGCCGGCGCCGTCGACGCCACGACAGCTCGATCGTTGGCCATCGCACACGGCGAAGTAGCCCGTGGCGGCGCCGGCGCTGTCGTTGAGCGAGGACACTAGGTGTTCGTTCAACGGCACCACATAGCGGCCCGTGCGGTCCATCAGGCCCTGCCGACCGGCGTCGCCGACCAGCACCGCGCCCGGCGCATCGTTGACGCTGTCGAGGATCGGCTTGACCACGATCTGGCCGCGCGCGTCGGCCAGCCCCCAGCGCCGCGCCTGTTCGAACGAGAACAAGCGGGTGCCCGGCAGGTAGCGCAAATCCTTCTGAACCGGCGCCATCAGTGTTTGGCCGCGGCCATCGATCAAGCCACCGTCGCCGCCCAGCACCGGGCTGCCGCCGACCCCGACGATCAAGGCATCCACGGCTGGATCGACCACCTCCAAACTGTCGTAGGGGCCACCGATGCGCGCGCCGCGCGCGTCGTACAACCAGTAGGCGCCGTCGCGCTGGGCCATGAAGCCGCCGTTGCCGAGCGCGGTGAGCAAACCGGCCGGCGCCAGCACCACGCGGCCCTGGGCGTCGCGCAGGCCATCGCCGCGCCAGCGCGTCAACTCGTTCTTGACCGAGAAGATCTGCAGCGGCGGCTCCTGCGCCGCGGCGGCGAAAGCGGCCAACGGCAGCGCGGTGGCCAGCAGCAAGGGGCGGATACGCATCAGGGAACTCCAATGAGGCAGGCAGGAACGAAGCCGTCGCGATGCGCGAGCCAGCGCGCGCGCGCCGCGAGCAGCAAGGGCGCGCCGCTGGCGGCGGGCAAGTCTTCAGGATCGATCTCGAACAGCGTTCCCGGCGCCTGCGCCTTTCCGCCGTTGCAGCGCGCGGCGGCGGCGACGCACAAGGCGGCCGCGTCGCCCGGTATCGACGGGCCCAACCAGGGCGTCCAGGCACTCGCCCCTTGGGCGTCGTGCGAGAGGGTCTGCACGGTGTCGAACACCGGCGTGGACGTGCGCAGCAACAGGCGCTCGCTGTCGGCGGCGTAGTAGGCCTTGGCTACCGGCACGGTGAGGCCGGTGCGGCAGTCGATCTTGTACTCGATGCGCAGGTCTGCATCGTCGGGCAGCGCAGGCGGCGGCTGTCGGTCGTGCCCCGCGCGCTGCGCGACCTCGATCGTGCCGCCGCCGCGATGGCGCAGGCCGGCCACGTGCCAGGCGCCGGCCTCGTGGTCGCCAACGGTCAGCCACGGCGCGCCTTGGTAAGGTCCCGCCACCGGGCTCGCGGGCCGCGGCGACGGCATCGAGTCGCGTGCCCGCTCGGCGTCGTACTGCGCGCGCAAACGTTCGTATAGGCCGTTGCCGTCCGACGGAAGCGAAGCGCCGATCGCCTCGAAGTCGTAGGCATAGTGCCCGCCGTTGTCGCTCATCGTCGAACGCGCATCGGCGCCGACCGCGGGATCGCGGCTGGCCGCGCAGGCGAGCCAGATTTCGCTGTGGCTGGGCCAGCGATGCGCGGCCACATCGGAGCGGGTCAGCGCGATCTGCTGCAACTGGTCGTCGCGGCGGGTTTCGCGGCGCGCGACCAGGTGGTTGTCGCGATCGAGCAAGGACAGCGCGGTGTCGACGTAGAGGCCACTTTCGCAATCGATCAGGCGTTCCAGATATTCGTACCAGCCGCGCTGGTGCTGCTCGGCGGTCCAACCGGCGGCGGACGTGCGCGGATAGCGGCTGGCCGATTCCAGCAGCCCGTCCGGGCGCAGCTTCTGCGTCGACAGATGGATCGCATGCGCCTGGCTGGTTTCGCCGCCCATGAAAGGCAGCCATTGCGGGCGCTCTGCCGCGGGCGCGGCGGCGGCGAACAGGCATAGCGACCACCACCACCGTCCTTGATGCGACGCCATGCACGATCCTGTTGCGAGTCGGGCGCTCAGGATAACCCGGCGCGATGCGCGGCCCGGCGGCGGATCGCAGCTGTCGATGATGTGCGTGGGCTTTGGGTTAGGAGCGACGTGAGTCGCGACTGCGCTACTGCGGCTACGACGCGATCGCGGCTCACGCCGCTCCCAGAGGGGAACCGTCGTCGCCTGTTCGCAGCRACGCCKCCTCCACRTATCGCMGCGCGGGCTTTGGGGTAGGAGCGACGTGAGTSGCGACTGCGCTACTGCGGCTACGACGCGATCGCGGCTCACGCCGCTCCCACAGGGGAACCGTCGTCGCCTGTTCGCAGCAACGCCGCCTCCACGACAGGGGAACCGTCGTCGCCTGTTCGCAGCAACGCCGCCTCCACGTATCGCAGCGCGGGCTTTGGKGTAGGAGCGACGTGAGTSGCGACCGCGCGACTTCGGTTACTGCGCGGTCGCGGCTTGCGCCGCTCCTACAGGGGGCGGGGTTCGCGCATTGCGGGTACGCTGAACGTTCGCTTCGCCTTGGCCGCGAAGCTCGATCAATCGAACACGATCACCGGCTTGCCCAATACGCGCTGCTGCGCGACCGAGGCGATCGCGGCGGGGGCGTCGTCGAAGCCGAACACCTCGCCCACCACCGGTTCGATTCGGTGGCGTTCGAGCTCGGCCAGGAACTCCGCGAAGTCGCGCGCGCTGCCGACGCTGACGCCGTGGATGTTGAGCTGGTGGGCCATGATCGGCGCGATCAGATTGCCGGCGACTTCGAAGCCGTTGAGAAAACCGACGATGGCGATGTGGGCGTTGTCGGCGGCGGCGCCCAGCAATTCGATCAAGCCCGGGCCGCCGACCACGTCCACGATGCCGTCGACGCCGCGACCGTCGGTGAGTTCGCGCACCGCCGCGGCCAGGTCGGGGCGCTGGCGGTAATCGATCACCGCACTGGCGCCCAGCGCGCGCAGGCGTTCGGCCTTGGCCGGGTCGGCGCTGGTCGCGATCACCCGCACGCCGCGCGCCACCGCCAACTGCATGGCCATCAGCGACACGCTGCCGCTGCCCTGCACCAGCAGGCTCGCACCGGGCGCGAGTTCGAGTTTGCGCAGGGCCGCCCAGGCGGTCAGGCCCGACACCGGCAAGGTCGCGGCCTGGGCGGCGCTGAGGTAGGCCGGCGCCGGCAGCACCGCGGCGGCGGGCAGCACGATCGAACGCGCGAGCCAGCCGTCGCGCGGGCCGCCGAGCTTGTGGGCATGGTTCTCGGAGCGGAAGGGACCGTCCAGCCAGGTGGTCGTGTAGTGGCCGAGCACGCGGTCGCCGACCTGCAGGCCGCTCACGCCCTCGCCCAGCGCCTCGATCCGGCCGACGCCGTCGGACAGCGGCACGAAGGGGCGCGCCAGCCCGGGCTGGTAGAGACCGGTGGCCAGGGCGTAGTCGCGGTAGTTGATCGAGGCCGCCTCGGTGCGGATCCGCACCTCGCCGGGGCCGGGCGCGGGCTCGGGCAGGCGCACTTGGCGCAGGCTGTCCAGGTGGTGGCCCTGCAATTGGTAAGCGTCCATGGGATGTCTCCGGATCGGGGAGACACAGGCTATTGTTGAGACAGAAGTAGATATAGGATCAGCTAATCAACTCATCATTGAGTGAATGTCAATAATGTTGGGCGGCCTGTACTCCGAGCTCGAGGCCTTCGAGGCCATCCTCACCCAGGGCAGCTTCACCACCGCCGCGCGCCAGCTGGGCGTGACCACCGGCGCGATCACGCGCCGGCTGCACGCACTGGAGACCCGGCTGGGCGCCAAGCTGCTGAACCGTTCGACCCGCCGCCTCAGCCTCACCGAATCCGGCCGCGACTACTACGCCCAGATCGCGCCCGCGCTGGCCCAGATCGCCTCGGCGGCTGAGCGCGTGCACGACCTGGGCGGCGAACCGCGCGGCGAGCTGCGGGTGTCGCTGCCGATGAACTTCGGCCGCCTGTACGTGATGCCGCGCCTGCCCGCGTTCCTGCAGCGCTGGCCCGGCATCGCCCTGGACGCCCAGTTCGACGACCGCTACGTCGACCTGATCGGCGAGGGTTACGACCTGGCGATCCGGATCGGCGCGCTCGACGATTCGCGCCTGGTCGCGCGCCGGCTAGCCGACACCCGCCGCATCCTGGTCGCCTCGCCCGACTACCTGCAGCGCCGCGGCGCACCGCGCGCGCCCGGCGAGCTGGTCGGCCACGACTGCCTGCACTACACCCTGTTCCGCGATGTGGCGACCTGGGAATTCCACCGCGGCCGCGAGACCTTGCGGGTGCCGGTGCGCGGGCGCCTGCGTTCGAACTACGGCGCGCCCCTGGTCGACGCCGCCCTGCACGGCGGCGGCATCCTGCAGACCGCGACCTTCGCCGTCGCCCAGGAACTCGCCGACGGCCGCCTGTGCGAGGTGCTGCCGGACTGGAGCCTGGTCCCGATCGGCCTCTACGCGGTCTATCCGGGGCGCGAGTACCGGCCGCGCAAGGTCGAGGTCTTCATCGACTTCCTGGAGGAAGCGATCGGCCGGCCCGCGCACTGGGAACGCCTGCTCGCCGGCGGCTGAGCGCGGAACGGTCCGTGGCCGCCTCCACGGTCGCCGCGCCCAGGGGCGGGCATTACACTGCGCCCCTCATGCCCGCACCCTCGCCCGTCCGCCTGGTCTTCAGCAGCTGCCCCGATGTCGCCAGCGCCGACGCGATCGCGCAAGCGCTGGTCGGCGAACGGCTGGCCGCCTGCGTGAGCCGCCTGCCCGGCCTGCGCTCGACCTATCGCTGGCAGGGCCAGGTGGAAAGCGCGGACGAGGTGCAGTTGCTGATCAAGACCAGCGCCGACCGCCTGGACGCCCTGATCGAGCGCCTGCGGGCGCTGCATCCCTATGAACTGCCGGAGGCTGTCGCGGTCGAAGCCTGCGGCGGCCTGCCCCAGTACCTGCACTGGGTGGCCGAACAGACTCGTGACGATGACTGAACTGAAAGCCTTGCTCCGGCGCGCGCGCGCCGGTTACGCCGCCGCTGCGCTCGTCCTCGGCCTGTCCCTGGCCGGCCCGGCCCTGGCGATCGACGAGTCCGATCTGCTGCCGGTCGAACAGGCCTTCGTGCTGAGCGCGGAGGCGCCTGCCGCCGACCGCATCGTGCTGCGCTGGAAGATCGCCGAGGGTTACTACCTTTATAAGCACCGCATCTCGGTCAAGGCCGACCCCGCGTTCGCGGCGCAGGCGCTGCAGCTGCCCACGGGCGACAAGCACAAGGACGAGTTCTTCGGCGAAGTCGAGACCTACCGCAAGGCCCTGAGCGCGACCCTGCCCGGCCGCGCCGGCGCCACCCGCGTCGATCTGCAGATCAAGTACCAGGGCTGCGCCGACGCCGGCATCTGCTACCCGCCGGTGACGCGCAACGTCAGCGTGAACCTGCCCGCGGCCGCGAACGCGGCGGCCGGCAACGACGAACCCCTGGTCGCGTTCGGCAACACCGGCGCAGGCGGCGCGCCGCCGCTGGGCGGCGGCCTGCTCGGCAACGCGCCCAGCGCCGCGGCCGGCGCCGATGCGCTGCCGCTGCCGCCGGAACAGGCCTTCGGTTTCGAGGCCATCCCCGGCGACGGCAACACCCTGCTGCTGCGCTTCACCCCGGCGCGCGGCTATTACCTGTACCGCGACAAGACCTCGTTCAAGCTGGACGCGGCCGCGAGCAAGGCCGGCATCGCCCTGGGCGCGCCGCAATGGCCGCGCGGCAGCGCGCACCGCGACGAGCACTTCGGCCAGGTCATCGTGTTCTTCGAGCAGATCGACGTGCCGCTGCCGCTGCGGCGCACGCGCGAGGACGCCGCCAAGTTCGTGCTGACCGCGCACTTCATGGGCTGCCAGACCGACGGCATCTGCTATCCGCCGATGACGCGCACCGTCTCGATCGATCTGCCGCGCGGCAAGATCGCGGTGGATCCGGCGGTCGCGGCGACGGACGCCGCCAATCCGGAAGCCGCTGGCGCCGCTCTGGCAGCCGACGCCGAAGCGGCGACGGCGCTCGCGGACCCTGCATCGTCCGCCGCCACGCAAACCGGCGCCGATGTGCGTGCAGCGCAAGCCGATGTGGCCGCGATCCAATCCGCGTCCACCCAGGCCCCCGAGCAAGCCGAAGACAGCCTGCTCGCCGCCGCTCTGTCCGGCCCCAACCGCTGGTTCACCCTGCTGGTGTTCCTGGCGATGGGCGTGGGTCTGTCGTTCACGCCCTGCGTGCTGCCGATGATCCCGATCCTGTCGGGCCTGATCGCCGGCCACGGCCCGGGCATCGGCGTGCGCCGCGCGTTCTCGCTGTCGCTGGTGTACGTGCTGGCCAACGCGGTGGTGTTCGCGATCGCCGGCGTGATCGCGGCCAGTGTCGGCGCCAACTTGCAGATCCTGTTCCAGACCCCGTGGGTGATCGTCGCCTTCTCGCTGCTGTTCGTGCTGCTGGCGCTGTCCAGCTTCGGCCTCTACGAACTGCAGATGCCGGCCGCGCTGCGCAATCGCCTGGGCAGCCTCAGCGACCGCCAGCGTGGCGGCTCCTGGCTGGGCGTGGCGGCGATGGGCGCGTTGTCCTCGCTGATCGTCGGCCCCTGCGTGGCGCCGCCGCTGGCGGCGGCGATGCTCTACATCGGCCAGAGCGGCGACCAGTGGTTCGGCGGCGCGGCCCTGTTCCTGCTGGCCCTGGGCATGGGCGTGCCGCTGCTCGCGTTCGGCGTGGCCGCGGGCAAGGGCGTGCCGACCAGCGGGCCGTGGATGGTGGGCGTGCAGCGCGCGTTCGGCTTCGTGTTCCTGGGCCTGGCGGTGTGGATGCTGTCGCGCATCCTGCCCGGCCCGTTCGTGCTGGCCTTGTGGGGCGCGCTGCTGTGCGGCGCGGCCGCCGCGATCGGCCTGGTCGCCAGCCGCGCCGGCGCTAGCGGAGGTCTGCGCGCGCTGGGCTGGACCGCGGCGCTGCTGCTGGGCCTGACCGGCGCCGCCCAGATCGTCGGCGCCCTGGCCGGCGGCAGCGATCCGCTGCAGCCGTTGGCCGGCTTGCGCGGCGGCGGCGCCGCGCATCGCGAGCTGCCGTTCCGCACCATCAAATCGGTGGCCGATCTCGATCGCGAGGTCGCCGCGGCCCAGACCGCCGGCCAGCCGTTGATGCTGGATTTCTACGCCGACTGGTGCGTGTCCTGCAAAGAGATGGAGAAGTACACCTTCACCGAGCCCACGGTGCACGAGGCGCTGTCCGGCTTCGTCCTGCTCAAGGCCGACGTGACCGCCAACGACGAGCTCGACGCCGCGCTGATGAAGCGCCTGGGCATCCACGGCCCGCCGGCCACGCTGTACTACACCGGCGGCGCCGAGCGTCGCGAGCTGCGCCTGTTCGGTTTCGAGGAAGCGCCCAAGTTCGTCGAACGCGCGCGGCGCGCGCGCTGATGGGGTCGACCGCGAAAGTCCTGCTGGTCGCCGGCATCGCCGGCGCGCTCGGCGCCGGTCTCGGGATCTGGCTCAACGGCCCCGGTCCGCTGCTGCGCACCGAGGCTGGGCAGCGCGTGCTGCAGGGCGTGATCGCCTCGACCGCGCCCGCGCCGCCGCAGGGCCTGGCCGTGGCCTCGCGCGGCGCACCGGTGCCGGTGATCGAGCTGCCTACGCTAGACGGCAAGCCGCTGCGTCTGCCCTCGGCGTACCCGGGCCGGCCGGTGCTGATCAATCTCTGGGCCAGCTGGTGCGGCCCCTGCATCCAGGAAATGCCCGAACTGGACCGTTATGCCGCCCAGCAGGGCGCGACCGGCACCCAGGTGGTCGGGATCGCCCTGGACGACGCCGATGCGGTGCGCGAATTCCTGCGCCGGGTGCCGGTGCGCTACCCGATCCTGCTGGACCGGGCCGGCCCGCGCGACGCCGGCGTGCAGTTGGGCAACCCCAAGGGCGTGCTGCCCTACACCGCCCTGGTCTCGGCCGAGGGGCGGCTGCTGAAGCAGAAGATCGGGCCGTTCGAACCCGGCGAACTCGAGGCCTGGGTCGGCTCGGCACAGTGAGCCAGGCCCCGGATTGACAGCCGGCCTCGCCGGCGCCACCTTGCCCCTACGCCCATCGCGCCGCCTCCCCGCGCCATCGTCGGCGATTGCGCCGGCAACGTGCCCGGGCGCCGGGAAATTTAGAGTCGCCACTCAAACAACCGCTTAAATCGTAACAACTTCGCCGATTTGGCGGCGAACTTCTGGACATGGCACCGGCCTTCACGCACACTGCCGCCCTTTGAAGGCCACCGCTCCGGTTCCGATGGCGACGCTTCTGGTCCTGCACGGCCCCAACCTCAACCTGCTCGGCACGCGCGAGCCGGAGGTCTACGGCCGCACCACGCTGGCGCAGATCGATGCCGACCTGCGCGGCCGCACCGAGGCCGCCGGGCACCGCTACGACAGCCTGCAGTCCAACGCCGAGCACGTGCTGGTGGACCGCGTGCAGGCCGCGCGCGAGGACGGCACCGCCCTGATCCTGATCAACCCGGCCGCGTTCACCCACACCAGCGTGGCCCTGCGCGACGCCCTGGCCGCGGTGGCGATCCCCTTCATCGAGATCCACCTGTCCAACCCGCACCGCCGCGAAGACTTCCGCCGCACCAGCTACTTCAGCGATCTGGCGCTGGGCGTGATCTGCGGCTTCGGCGCGGACAGCTACCGCTACGCTCTGGATGCCGCGCTGCAGCGGCTCGATCCCCAATCCTGAAACCACCGCCCCGTCGCCCGGGGCATTACCTGAGGCCCGCCCATGGACCTGCGCAAAATCAAGAAACTCATCGACCTGCTCGAGGAATCCAACCTCGCCGAGATCGAGATCAAGGAGGGCGAAGAGTCGGTGCGCCTGGCGCGCACGCCCAAGGGCGGCTACGCCGTGGCCCAGCCGATGATGCAGGCCGCGCCGATGGCCGAGCGCCCGCCGCAGGCGATGCCGATGCACTCGCCCACCGAAGCGGCCACCGGCGGCAGCGCCAAGCCCGCCAACGACCTGCCCGATGGCCACGTGGTGCGCGCGCCCATGGTCGGCACCTTCTACACCTCGCCGTCGCCGGACAAACCCGCCTTCGTCAGCGTCGGCCAGGCGGTCAAGGCCGGCGACACCCTGGGCATCATCGAGGCGATGAAGATGTTCAACCCGATCGAGGCCGACGTGTCCGGCACCGTACTCAAGGTGATGGCCGAGAGCGGCCAGCCGATCGAGTTCGATCAGCCGCTCTTCGTGATCGGCTAAGGCCGATCACGACGGGATTCGGGATTCGTGATTAGGGATTCGGAAAACCAGCGGCCGCATGAGCGCCTTGAGGTCTGGCGCGATGCTATGTTGCTGGTCGAATCGATCTACCGGATCACGGCTTCATTTCCCGACACGGAGCGATTGGGTCTGGCCTTGCAATTGCGCAGAGCCGCCGTAAGCGTTCCGTCGAACATTGCCGAAGGCGCAGCGCGTCGCTCGCGGCAGGAGTACCTGCGATTCCTAGCGATAGCGCGCGGCTCGCTCGCCGAGGTCAGCACTCAGTACGAGATCGCGCGCCGCGTCGGTTACCTCACCGAGGACGCCACGGACGCCGACCTGATGGACCGAACGTTCGCCCGTCTAAATGCCTTGATCCGCTCACTCGACTCATCGCCGCGCGCCGTCAGTGAGACGCACGCGCCTTACGAATCCCTAATCTCGAATCCCAAATCCCATGCTTGATAAAGTCGTCATCGCCAATCGCGGCGAAATCGCGTTGCGGATCCTGCGCGCCTGCCACGCGCTGGGCATTCGCACGGTCGCGGTGCATTCCACCGTCGACCGCAATCTCAAGCACGTCGCCATGGCCGACGAGTCGGTCTGCATCGGCCCCGCGCCGTCGACCGAGAGCTACCTCAACATGGCCTCGATCATCGCCGCGGCCGAAGTCACCGACGCCCAGGCGATCCACCCCGGCTACGGCTTCCTCAGCGAGAACGCCGACTTCGCCGAGCGCGTCGAGCAGTCGGGCTTCATCTTCATCGGGCCCAAGGCCGACACCATCCGCCTGATGGGCGACAAGGTCGAGGCGATCCGCGCGATGAAGGACGCCGGCGTGCCCTGCGTGCCCGGCAGCGGCGGCCCGCTCGGCGACGACAACGCCACCAACATCAAGATCGCGCGCGAGATCGGCTACCCGATCATCGTCAAGGCCGCCGGCGGCGGCGGCGGTCGCGGCATGCGCGTGGTCCACACCGAGGCCCACCTCAACGCCGCGATCCAGACCACCAAGTCCGAGGCCAAGGCCGCGTTCGGCAACGACATGGTCTACATGGAGAAGTTCCTCGAGAACCCGCGCCATGTCGAGATCCAGGTCCTCGCCGACGGCCAGGGCAACGCGATCCACCTGGGCGAACGCGACTGCTCGATGCAGCGCCGCCACCAGAAGGTGGTCGAGGAAGCGCCGGCGCCGGGCATCAGCCTCGAGCAGCGCGCCGAGATCGGCAAGGTCTGCGTCGAGGCCTGCATCCGCATCGGCTACCGCGGCGCGGGCACGTTCGAGTTCCTGTACGAGAACGGCCGCTTCTACTTCATCGAAATGAACACCCGCATCCAGGTCGAGCACCCGGTCACCGAGCTGGTCACCGGCATCGACCTGGTGCGCGAGCAGTTGATGATCGCCGCCGGCCACAAGCTGTCCATCAAGCAAAGCGACGTGGTGCTGTCCGGCCACGCGATCGAATGCCGCATCAACGCCGAGGACCCGGACAGCTTCCTGCCCAGCCCCGGCCTGATCCAGCACTTTCACGCCCCAGGCGGCCCGGGCGTGCGCGTGGACAGCCACATCTACGAGGGCTACCGCGTTCCGGCCAACTACGACTCGATGATCGGCAAGCTGATCGTGCACGGCCCCGACCGCGAAACCGCGATCGCGCGCATGCGCGTGGCCCTGAGCGAGATGGTCGTGGACGGCATCAAGACCAACATTCCGCTGCAGCAGCGGATCCTGTCCGACGCCGGTTTCCAGCAGGGCGGCATGAACATCCATTACCTGGAAAAGCGCCTCAAGGAACAGAAGGAAAAGTCGATCTCGATCGTCTGATCCGATCGCCGGTAGCGGACCTTCCGACGGCGCTGGAACACCGGCGCCGTCTTCGCATGGGGAAGCCTGTGGGCATCAGTATCGAAGTGGTGCTGGCCCTGGTGTGCGCGGTCACGTTCTTTCGCGCGGGCCGCATCGAGTCGGTGGGCGCGCAGTACGACTACAGCTACTGGTGGGCCTTGATGTCGATCGCGCTGTCCGCGCTGGTCCTGATCGTCATCAAGGCAGCTTGGCTGGCGCTGCTGCTATGCCAGATCGGCCTCTTCCTCGGCATCGGCGTCTATCGGGCTATTCGCGATCCAACCTGATCGGCGGCCGATGGCGGAAACGATCAGGGCCGCCCAGTAGGCGGCCCTGCGGTTCAAGCGTCCCGGCGCGCGCTAGCGCCTGGGATGAGCGACCGTCGCGGATTCGCATTCGATCCGCGGCGCGGCCCTGGCGGCGCGACGATGCGCGCGCTCAATCCAACTGGCGCGGCACCTTGACCTCGCCGACTTCGCCCAGGTCGCCGACACTGACGCCGTCCAGGCCGCCGGGCGCGGGCACCGTGATCGGGCCGCCCTGCGCACGCGACTGCGTGCCCTGGATCGGCTGCGCGCCGGAACTCGACGCCGGGCTGACGATCATCACGTACTCGCTGGAGCCGTCGGGCCAGACCACCTTGAAGGTGCTTCCGGGGGGCAGCGACGAGAACGGCGTGCCGCTCTGGGCGCGATACATCGCCGCGATCTGCGCCGAGCTCGCGCGCCGGGTCTGTTCGGGCGAGTGCACCGTGGTCACCGCGACCTGCGACAGCTCGCTGTAGTCGTCGGCGAGCACGTCGATCACGACCCCGGCCGCACCCACCGAATAGGCGGCGAACAGCAGCACCCAGAAGCCCAGCTTGGCCTTGTGTACGAAGCGCTTGTCTTTCATTTGGTTATCCTCGTTCCGCCGACAAGACCGTTGACCATGTCGTTCATCACTTCGGTTCCCTGGCGCGGCACCGCCGCATCGAATACGAAGCTGCTGAAGTCCTGGTTCGGGTCCTGCGAGCAGATACCTCCGTTGGCGCAATAAGTCGTCATCAGCACGCTGTTGGGGCTGCAATCCAACCCCAGTTTGCAAGCGGCCAGCTGCCAGGCCAGTTCCGAGAACTGGGTACCGGCCACCGGTCCGTAAAAATTCTTGCGACCGCTGGAGGCGATGCCCATCTTCGGCGAGATCGCGAAGAAGGCCTCCGGGTCCAGCGAATTGCGCACCCGGTCGACCAGGTCGCGCGCATAGGCTTCGTCGTTCTGCAGCGGTTGGTCCATGCCCATCAGCGCCGCTTCCGCCGGCAGGCTGCCGGCCTTGGCCGCGCGGATGCGGGTGCGCTGGATGGTCGCGTAGGACAGATCGTCGGCGGGCGTGAACCGCGCGCAGCGTTCGCCGACGCGATTGCGCGCCGCCGCCATCGCCGCCGAGGTGCGCAGGTTCATGCCGGCGATGGCCTGGGTATCGCGGCCGTAGTCGGCGGGCGAAGCGGCGTAGCCGGCGCAGTAGTCGAGCACGCGGCTGAGCATCCAGGTCGATTCGGGCTCGCCCGCGCGCGCCGCCGCACCGAGCTCCTGGGCGTAACCGTAAAGATCGTCGCTGTGCTCGAAGCGCTCGCGCAAGCGCTGCGCCGGCGTCAGCGCGCGCGTGCGCTGGGGCGCGTCGGCCTCCGCATCGCCCACGCCATGGCCGGTGCCCGCGCTCGCGCCGGCGACCGCGCTGGCGGAGGTCGCGGCGCTCTCGGGCGCCGCATCCGGCGCGACCTGGCCGCGCCGCGCGTACAAGACGCCACCGGCCAGCAAGGCCACGGCGGCCACCGCCCACATCGGCCGCACGGAAGCGAACACGCCGGCCCGAGCCGCGGGCGGCGCCTGCTTCTCGAGCTGGGATGTCAGCAAGTCGGACATTCGGTCCTGATCTCCGCCGCGTGCGGGGCTGGGTCCTGCGGCCTGGTGCCAGCGGGCCCGCCCTTCCTCGCCGCGCAGCCTGCGCGCGGTAGCGGGTGGCACCCTGATACCTCGAATAGTAAAGCAAGCCGTCAGCCGGCGCCGAAACGGCCGGCCCACCGGCGCCGTCGGCGGCACGAACGGCGGCGGCGGCCCGACCTGAACCGGAACCGCGGCCAAGGGTGGGATAATGCGGTCCCGTTATCCGCTGCGACCGCGATGCCCTTCCTCGAACTGACCCTGCGTTGCCGCGAATCCGAGCAGCCCCGCTACGAGACCGCGCTGGACGACGTCGGTGCGCTGGCCGTAACCATGCTGGACGCCGATGCCGACACCGACGACGAGCACGCCATCCTCGAACCCGGCGTCGGCGAAACCCCGCTTTGGGACGAGATCGTGCTCAGCGCGCTGTTCCCGCACGAGACCGACGCACTGGTGCTGCTGGCCGCGTTGGAATCCTTCGACGCCGGCCTGGACTGGACCCAGGCGCGCTTCCGCGCGGTCGAGGACCAGGACTGGGAACGCGCCTGGATGGACCAGTACGTGCCCCTGCATTTCGGCGCGCGGACCTGGATCGTGCCCTGGAACCACGACCTGCCCGAGGGCGCCGACGCCGCCGACGCGGCGGTGATCCGGCTCGACCCGGGCCTGGCCTTC
Source organism: Lysobacter sp. Root604 (assembly GCF_001427505.1). NCBI lineage: Bacteria > Pseudomonadati > Pseudomonadota > Gammaproteobacteria > Lysobacterales > Lysobacteraceae > Lysobacter > Lysobacter sp. Root604. The sequence continues at coordinate 150,528 of NZ_LMGS01000010.1, forward strand.
GGCTCCGGCACCCATCCGACCACCGCGCTGTGCCTGCAGTGGCTGGACGGCTTGGCCGCCGACGGCCAGCTCGGCGAGGCCCGCGTGCTCGATTTCGGCTGCGGCTCGGGCATCCTCGCGCTGGCCGCGCTCAAGCTCGGCGCCGCCCACGCCATCGGCGTCGACAACGACCCGCAGGCCCTGCTCGCCACCGCCGACAACGCGCAACGCAACGGCGTGGCCGCACGCGTGCAGGTCTACCTGCCGCAGGACGAGCCGGTAGCGACCTACCCGATCGTGGTCGCCAACATCCTCGCCTCGGCGCTGATCGCGCTGGCCGATACCCTGGCCGCGCGCGTCGCGCCGGGCGGCCGCATCGCGCTGTCGGGCATCCTCGCCGGGCAGGAGGAAGACGTGCTGGCGCGCTACGCCGACGCCTTCGAAGACCTGCGCGCCGACCGCCTCGAAGACTGGATGCGCGTCACGGGCACGCGTCGCCGCTGAGTCAGGGGGGCGGACAGCGGCGAAGCCGGCGTGCTTGAATACGCCGATGTTCGTCGCCTGCCCACATTGCGGATTCCTGGTCGCGCTGATCCTGCCTGCCGCCGGCAGCGGGGCGCGCGAAACGCCGCAACGCTGCCCGCGTTGCGAGCGCCCCTTGCAGGCCGATGCGGCCGACGCCGCCGGCGCGGACGCAGACATCGCGCCCGGCGACGCGGAGCCCGAGGCCGACGCAGTCTCGCCGGAGGCGCCGCCCGCGCCCGCTGATCAGTCGCCGGCAAGCGCGCCCGTATCGCCGGAACCGGAACCGGAACCCGCCGACGCGCTCGCGTCCGCCACCGCGGACGCCGACGGCGCCGCAACCGAAGCGGCGGCCACCGCCGCCGCCGTGCCCTCGCTGGAAGAAGCGGTGGCCGCGTCCGCCCTGCCCGACACGCGCACCCGCCCGTCCCGCACCGCGCGTACGCCGCGCGCCAAGCGCGACGCGCCCAGTTTCGCGCGCGGCAGCGCAGCGGCAGCGCCGACGCGCCGAGACTGGCGCGCGGTCGCCGCGATCGCCGTGCTGGTGCTGGCGCTGGGCTTGCAGTTGGTCCTGGCCCAACGCCAGGAACTGGCCGCCGATGCGCGCTGGCGCCCGCTGGTCGGCGCGCTGTGCGGCGTACTGCGCTGCAGCCTTCCGCCCTGGCACGAGCCCACCGCCTACAGCATGCTCAACCGCAACGTGCGCCCCAGCCCCGGCGCGCCGGGCGTGTTGCGCGTCAACGCCAGCTTCCGCAACGATGCGCGTTGGCCGCAGCGTTGGCCGACCTTGCTGCTGACCTTGTCCGATGTCGATGGCCGGGAGGTCGGCCAGCGCGCGTTCGCTCCCTCCGACTACCGCCGCGGCCACGCCCCCACCGACGAACTCGCCCCCGGGCAGAGCGCGACGGTGCAATTGGATGTGGTCGAGCCGGCGCCCCGGATCGTCGCATTCACCTTCGACTTCCGATAAAAACTGCGACGGTCGCGTTGTCCGCCGCGACCGTCGCGCGCTAGACTCCCCCTCCCGCCCGTCCGCCGCGCCCTGCGCCAGGCACCCGCCCGGCGGGACGACACTGCATCAGGGGAACCGCTTGAACGCCGCAATCGATCGCAACGAAGCCACCCGCGGCGGACCGCGCGTCCCGCTGCGCGACCACGTGGCCACCTCGATCCGGCGCTACCTGGGCGACCTCAACGGCAGCGGCACCGAGAACCTCTACGAGATCGCCCTGCGCGAACTCGAAATCCCGCTGTTCGCCGAAGTCCTGCAGCACTGCGACGGCAACCAAAGCCGCGCCGCCTCCATGCTGGGCATCCACCGCGCCACCCTGCGCAAGAAGCTGCGCGAGTACGGGCTGGAGTAATCCGCCGCCGCTGCGTGAGCGGTCGAAAGCCTCGTTTTCCCGGGCTTTCCCGCCTTTCCGGGCGTTCCAGGCCAGCACGACAGAGCCCACCGCACATCGAACCGCCGCGACGATGCGGTTCGCCTTCGGCTCACCGCATCCTACGAACGCCGTCTTTCACGGAGCTGCGATTGCCGTTGCCGTTGCCGTTGCATTGAAGTCCAAAAGCACCGCACTCACACAGACAACCGTAGACCCGAAGGGCGGCGCGCAGGACGCGCGCCGTTTTTCGAATGGACAGGGACGTCCATTCGAAAAATCCCGGCGAAAGCCTCGAACTCGCAGGGGAGGGTTGGTCACGCTAGCCCTTCTCTTTGGTTACGAAGCCGTTGACCTTCGAACCGAGCCGACGAAGCAACAGCAAAAGCAAATCCTCCCCAACCCTCCTTTTCCAAAGGAGGGAGCTAAAGAGCTAAAGAGCTTAGGAGCTAGGAGCGAGAGCCCTCTGGCGTTCAACCGTGAACGAACCTGCGCTCGTAAGCCGCCCGCGCCGGGATGACAAGCACCAGCAAAGCCGTCTACTTGGGATGAGCGCGTTCTGCACGACGCATAGGTAGCGACTCGCTGCCATCCATGGCGCCACTTCCGCGGACTTCGGATCGCCCGGCCCGGCCATCCATGGCCGGGCGCGTAGCCGGACTGCGCGCAATGCGCGAGACGCTTCTTGGGGGTGCCCCCCTGCCATCCATGGCGAGAAGACGCTGGCTCCGGATCGCCCGGCCCGGCCATCCATGGCCGGGCGCGTAGCCGGACTGCGCGCAATGCGCGCAATGCGTCCGGCTACGCCCACCAATACCGAATCAAATGGAAGAACACCGGGGCCGCGAAACACACCGAATCCAGGCGATCCAGCATGCCCCCGTGCCCCTCGATCATGTGCCCCCAATCCTTGATCCCGCGATCGCGCTTGATCGCCGACATCACCAGACCGCCGTAGAACCCCATCAGATTGATCACCAACGCCAGCGCCGCCGCCTGCAGCGGCGTGAACGGCGTGATCCACCACAAAGCCGCGCCCAGCGCCGTCGCCGAGGCCACGCCGCCGACGAAACCCTCCACCGTTTTCGACGGCGACAGCTTGGGCGCGATCAAACGGCGCCCGCACAACTTGCCCCACACGTACTGCAGCACGTCCGAGGACTGAACCACGATCACCAGGAACGCGATCAGTAGCAGATTGCGACCCTCGTAGCCCGGAATGTCCAGGTTCAACAACGCCGGCACGTGCGAAATGCAGAACACGCAGATCATCAGCCCCCACTGCACCTTGGCCGCACGCTCCAGATAACGCGTGGTGTCGCCGCCGACCGTGGACAGGATCGGCAGCAGCAGGAAGGCGTAGACCGGAATCAGCAGCGTGTACAGCCCGTACCAGTCGGTGTAGACCAGCCAGTACTGCAAGGGCAACGCCGCGTAGAACGCCACCGCCAGCGCGTAGTAGTCGCTGCGCCGGGTCGGCGTGAGGGTGATGAACTCGCGTAGCGCGAACAGCGACACCAGCGCGAACAGCACGATCACCCCGACCCGGCCGATCAGGAAGGACGCGCCCACCACCGCCGCCATCACCCACCAGGCGCGGATGCGCGCGGTCAGGTTGGCGATCACCGGGCTGGGCCGCCCGCGCGTGCGCCAGCGCAGGAATTCCGCGATCGCCGTGGCCAGCAACAGCACCCCCGCCACGCCCAGGAACAACAAGACCGAATGCGGCAGCACCTTCACCCGCTCGATCAGGATCGCGAGGTTCGCGCTCATGCGCCGCCCTCCGAGCCGCGCGTGCCCGTACCGTCATCGGACAAGGCCAGCAACGCCTCGCGCGCGCGCGCCAGGAACGCCGGTTTGTCCTCGTCGCTGTGCAGGCGCAGCGGCTCGCCGAAAGTGGCCGTGCACAGCAGCGGCAGCGGCAGCAATTTGCCCTTGGGCATGACCCGCGCCAGGTTGTCGATCCACACCGGCACGAATTCCAGCTCCGGACGCAGCCGGGCGAGGTGGAACAGGCCGCTCTTGAACGGCAGCAGGCCCTCGCCCTGGTTGCGCGTGCCCTCGGGAAACAGGATCAGCGAGGCACCGCCGTCGACCGCGTCGCACAAGGTCTGCATGGCCTCGTGGCGGCGCTGGTCGGGATCGCCGCAGTCCTGTGGCTTGGGCTCGCGGTCCACCAGCACGCCGTTGAAGACCTCGCGGATCAGGTAACGGCGCAAAGCGTCGCGCTGCCAATAGTCGGCGCCCGCGACCGGCCGGGTCTCGTCGCGCATCGCGCGCGGCAAGGCCGACCAGATCATCACGAAATCGCCGTGGCTGACGTGGTTGCCGTAATAGACCCGGCGATCGCCCAGCGGCGGGCAGCGCCACAGCGCGCGCGCGCCGGTCAGGGCGCGGATCGCGAAACTGAAACCGTCGGCGATCCAACCGCTAAGCATCGATACGTACTCCGAAAATGGACGAGGGCGCGCGCTCGGGCCGCCATAGGCTCGCGACCGGATCGTCGTCGAACGCCTCTGGGGCCGGATCGTTATCCAGCGGCAACGGCGCCAACCACCAGGCGCTCGCCAGCAACAGCGCCTGCGCGATCAGACACGCGGCTTGACGCCGCAGCAGGCCGCGCGCGCCACGCCAGCGCGCGGACCAGTCGCGGCCGGCGTGTTCGGGCGCCTGCAGGCCCAGGGCTTGCAGACTCGCGTCCACGGCCGTCGCCGCATGCGCCGGATCGCGTTCGCGCGCGGCGGCCAGCAGCAGGCCCGCGTCGAAATCCACGCGCGCGGCGTAATAGACCTGCAGCAGGCCGGCGATCGCGCTCAGGCCGAGCCCGTAGGCGGTCCAGCCTACGAGCGCGCCGAAACCGAAACCGGCCAGCAGCAGCCACAGGCCGGTCAGGGCCAGCAAGCCCAGCGACAACGCATTCAAGCGTCGCCCCTGGCGCAGCAGCAGGCCCATGGTGTGCAGCTCGAAAGCGGTGGTCATGTCGCGGGCGCCCCTGCCTGCACGGAGATTGGCATCGCACCGGCACGGACCTGTTCCAACGCACGCAGATGCGCCTCGCCCAGGACCACCACCGGCCGTGCGGCGCGCACCTGCGCGACCGCGGCCTCGACGGTATCGGCGCGGCCGCTCTCCAGCAACCAGGCCGCGACCGCCGCCGCGCTGCGCGAATACCCCAGCGCGCAGCACACCAGCACCGCACCGGCCGCGCGCGCGGCTTCGATGTCTTGCGCGGCCGCGCGCAGCGCCTGCGGTTCGGCTGCCACCAGGTCCAGCATCGGCCGCACCGCCGCCACCCGCAGCGTCGACGGCGCCGACAACTCGGCGCAGACATCGACCGCGGCCGCGTAGCGTGCAGCCTCGTCCCGCCCGGGCATGCGCCCCAGCCAGACGCCGTCGGCGACTTCCACCGGCTGCGGCGCGCGCCGCGTCCACAGCCGCGAATTGATCCACGCGCCCCACAGGTAGGGCGCGTACAGCCAGCGCGCGGCCGGGCTGAGGCGGCCGTCGGCGCGCTTTTGGAATCCGTCCGCGCCCAGCAGCGCATAGTTCAGCGCCACCAGCAGCAGCGACAGCGCCGGCCACAACAGCCACCACGCCGCGCCGCGCAGCATCCAGGCCAGCGCCGCGCACAAGGCCGCGCCCAACAAATACAGCGATGCCAGTCGCCATCGCTTCGGATCGCGCGCCCAAGCCGCCGCGCGCCACGGCGAGCGCGCGCCTTCCGGCCACAGCCATACGCACAGCCAACCCGCGAGCAGCCCGGTCGGCACGTCGACGAAGTGATGTTGATAGGTGGTCAGCACCGACACCCCGATCAGGCCGAACCACAGGTGCAGCAGCCAGCGCCAGGCGCCGCTCAGGTGTTGGGCGAAACGTACCCACAGCACGATCAACAGCACGATGTGCAGCGACGGCGCCTGATTGAACGGCTTGTCGAAGCCCAGCAGCACGTCGAACATCCAGCCGAACACGCCGTCGGTTTCGGGCCGCACGAAGCTGAAGGTCAGCGGGAATGCCAGGAAGCAGGCGATCGCGATCGCCTGCGCGGTCAGCAGGCGCAAGGCCTGGTTGTCGAGTTCGCGGCGGTCGCGGCACACGAACAGCGAAATGCCGTAGAACAGATCGATCGACCAGTACGGCAGGATGGTCCAGGCCCAGAACGGAATCGCGTGTTCCCAGCCGAACACGATGCTGGGCACGCCGACGCGCTGGGCGGCGACCGAGTTGGCATAGCCGTAGCTGAGAAAGAACAACGGCCCCAGCAAGGCCAGCCACAGCAGCGCGCGGCCCCAGGGCCGGCGCACGGCGGTCTCGCTCATTCCTCGACCCGCTGCGCCAGCGACACGGTGAAGATGCCCCAACGGTCGATGCGCTGATCGAGCTTGCGGAAGCCCGCCGCGCGCACCAATTCGTCCATCTCGGCCTGCGAGCGCCGCCGCATCACCCAGGCCTCGCCGCCGCGGTGGCTGGTCAGGGCGCGCGCGATGAACTCCAACTGCGGGTGCCAAGGCTGGCCGGTGTAGACCAGATAGCCGCCCGGCGCGACCGCGTCGGCCAGGCCGGCCAGCGAGCGCCGCACCAGGGCGTTGTCGGGGAACAGTTCGTACAGGCCGGACACGATCGCCAGGGTCGGGCGCGGTGTCAGCGCGGCCAGCGCGACGCGGTCGAAGGCGTCGCCCTGCTCGAACTCGGCCACGCCGCCGGCGCCGAGTTCGGCGATCAGCGCGCGCCCCTGGCGCACATTGAGATCGCTGTAGTCGCGCAGGCGGATCGAATCGGCGCCGCCGGCCAGGGCCTCCAGCGCGTAGCGGCCGTGGCCGGCGGCGATATCCACCACATCCACGCGCTCGCCCGCTTCGCGCAAGCGGCGCATGGCCTCGCCCAGCAGTTCGTGCAGATGCGTGCGGCGCACGCGGATCCCGCGCCAGCCGATCGCGTCCAGATAGTTGCGATCGACCATGCGGCCCAGCGGACCGGCGCCGCGCGCCTGATCGCGGTAGACGTAGTCCAGGCTGCTGCCGGAGTCGAAGCCGGTGTCCAGGCCGGTGCGGATGCCTTCCGACAGGTGGCCGCCGAAGCGCAGGCCGGCGCGCACGAAACGCCAGCGCAGATCCTGCAACGAATTGCGTTGCGGCGGCCAGGCCAGGCGCTCGGCCTCCTCGAAGCTGTCGCCGCGCTGGTGCGCATCCAGCAGCGAAGCGTGTTGCAGCGGCTCCTCGAAGCGCGCGCGCAGGAAGTCGCGGATCTTGGCCAGCGCCGGCGCGCGCTCCTTCTCGCCCAAGGTGTCGTGATAGAAGCCGGGCAGGAAGTGGCGCTGTTTGATGCTCGACCCCAGACGCTCGTAGAAGCGGTCCTGCGGCGCGCGGTGGACCACGAAATCCGAGCCCGAGACCAGCAGCTGCACCGGCACCCGGATCGCCTGGGCGTCGGCGACGATGCGGTCGGCGGCCTCGTACAGGCCCAGCAGCACGCGCACCGAGATCGGCCGCGCGATCAGCGGGTCGCTGCGATAGCTGGCGACGCGCTCGCCGTCGTGGGTCAGCCATTGCGGCTGCACATAGCTGTTGACGAAGAAATTGCCGCGCAGCTTCTGCATCAGGCCCAGGCCCGCGCGCGCGAACGGCACGTACAGCTTGACCTTGAACGCAGGCGAGGCCAGCACCAGCGCGCGCAGGCGCGGCGCGTAATCGTGGGCCCAGGTCGCGGCGACCACCGCGCCCACGCTCTGCGCGATCAGCGCGGTGTCCTCCACCGCGATCCCGTGGACGTCGCCGATGTGGGCGACGAAGCGGTCCAGATCGCGCACCAGCGCCTCGAAGCCCGGCGCGTCGCCGCGTTCGCCCGGCGAACGGCCGTTGCCGCGCGCGTCCCAGGCGAAGAAATCGCAATCGTCCAGGCCCAGTTCGTCGACCAGGTGCGCGACCCGGCCGGAGTGTTCGTGACCGCGATGCAGCAGCACCACCGCGCGCCGCGGCCCCTCGCCGCGCGCCGGCCAATGACGGTAGTACAGCTCGGTGCCGTCGAAGCTGGCGTAGTGGCGTTCCTGGTGTTCCCTCATTCGCGACTCCCTTGCGTTGCGGCGTCGGCGGATGCCGCGCCGTGGCGCACGCCGGCGGTCACCCGCCGCAGCACCGTCCACACACACAACAAAGCGGCCAGGATCGCGACCAGTTCGGTCGCGCGCGCGCCGGCCCAGCCCAGGGCCAGCGCCAGTCCCAGCGCGCCGACCACGAAGGCGCGGTCGCTCTTGCCCATGGGCCCGTCGTAGCGGCGCGGCGCGCCGACCATCGGAGCCAGGATCCCGGCGAATTCGGTCAGCGCCGCCAGCCCCGCGAACAGCAGCAGGGTCCACGGCGCGACGCCGGGGACCACCAGCAACGTCAGGTATAGGGCGCTGTCGGAAACCACGTCGCACAGTTCGTTGAGGTAGGCGCCCAGGCGCGACTGCTGGCCGTGCTCGCGCGCCAGCATGCCGTCGATCGCATTCAAGGCCATGCGCAGGAACATCCACAGCGGCAGGGCCGCGAACGCCCAGGGCTGCTCGCTGCCGTTCCAGGCCACCCAGGCCGCGACCGCCAGCGAGCCCAGGCCGGCCAGCACGGTGACCTGATTGGCGGTCACGCCGGCCGCGAACAGGGCGCGCACCAGCGGCCGCAACAAGGCCTGGAAGCGCCCCTTCAACGCGTAGATCGATGCCATTCCCTGAGCCGGTCCGCATGCCCTCACGGGCGATCGGGCATCAGCTTAGCCGCTGGCGGACGCGTTGACGGTCCCGCCGCGGCCCGATCGCAGGGGTAGCGCATTGCTGACCCCCGGGGCCAGCGCCGCGCCACCTTCGGCTGCGCCGGATGCCCCGCGGGCGGGCGTACCGGCTGGATTCGGCGCGCGGGGCCGGGATGGCGCAGTCGCACCGCTATAATTCCCGCGCCCTTCCGCTGCCCGACTCCCCGCATGACCTCCGATCGCCTGCCCGTCCGCCGGGCGCTGCTCTCTGTTTCCGACAAGAGCGGCCTGCTCGACCTCGCCCGTGCCCTGTCCGCCCATGGCGTCGAACTGCTGTCCACCGGCGGCACCGCCAAGGCGATCCGCGACGCCGGCCTGGCCGTGCGCGACGTCTCCGAGGTCACCGGTTTCCCGGAAATGATGGACGGCCGGGTCAAGACCCTGCACCCGCTGGTGCACGGCGGCCTGCTCGGCCGCGCCGGCATCGACGATGCGGTGATGGCCGAACACGGCATCGGCGCGATCGATCTGCTGGTGTTGAACCTGTATCCGTTCGAGCAGGTCTCGGCCAAGGCCGACAGCTCGTTCGAGGACATCGTCGAGAACATCGACATCGGCGGCCCGGCCATGCTGCGCTCGGCGGCCAAGAATTTCGCCCGGGTCGCGGTCGCGACCGATCCGGCCCAGTACGCGGCCCTGATCGAGGAGCTGCAGACCAACGCCGGCACCCTGTCGGCGCAGACCCGCTTCGCGCTGTCGGTGGCCGCGTTCAATCGCGTCGCCCAGTACGACGCCTGCATCGCCAACTACCTGTCCTCGCTGGACGCCGACGGCGTGCGCAGCCAGCAGTTCCCGGCCCAGCAGCACAGCAACTTCGTCAAGGTCATGGACCTGCGCTACGGCGAAAACCCGCACCAGCAGGGCGCGTTCTACCGCGACCTGTACCCGGTGCCGGGCACCCTGGCCACCTTCAGCCAGTTGCAGGGCAAGGAACTGAGCTACAACAACCTCGCCGACGCCGACGCGGCCTGGGAATGCGTGCGCCAGTTCGAGCGCCCGGCCTGCGTGATCGTCAAGCACGCCAATCCCTGCGGCGTGGCCGAGGGCGTGGCCTGCGGCGACGCCTACGAGCTGGCCTACGCCACCGACCCGACCTCGGCCTTCGGCGGCATCATCGCCTTCAACACCCGCTTGGACGCGGCCACCGCCAAGGCCATCCTCGACCGTCAGTTCGTCGAGGTGCTGATCGCGCCGGACTACGACGAGGCCGCGCTGGCCTACTGCGCCAAGAAGGCCAACGTGCGCGTGCTGCGCATCCCGCACGGCGACGGCAGGAACAACTTCGACGTCAAGCGCGTCGGTTCGGGCCTGCTGATGCAGACCAGCGACATCCGCGAGGTCGGCCGCGACGAACTGAAGGTCGTGACCCAGCGCGCGCCCGACCCGGCCGAACTCGCCGACCTGCTGTTCGCCTGGCGCGTGGCCAAGTACGTCAAGTCCAACGCCATCGTCTACGCGCGCGACCACCGCAGCATCGGCATCGGCGCCGGCCAGATGAGCCGCGTGGTCTCGGCCAAGATCGCCGCGCTCAAGGCCGAGGAAGCGGGCCTGGTGGTGCCGGGCTCGGTGATGGCCTCCGACGCCTTCTTCCCGTTCCGCGACGGCATCGACGCGGCCGCCGCGGCCGGTGTGCGCGCGGTGATCCAGCCCGGCGGCTCGATGCGCGACGGCGAAGTGATCGCCGCCGCCGACGAGCACGGTCTGGCGATGGTGTTCACCGGCGTGCGCCACTTCCGCCACTGAACGTGGGCAGCGACGCGCCAGTCATCCGCGAGGAGCGCGACGGGGATCGCGACGCGATCCGCGCCGTGGTCGCGGCCGCCTTCGTCGGGCATCCGCACAGCCAGCAGACCGAACACCGCATCGTCGACGCCCTGCGCGCCGCCGATGCGCTGAGCCTGTCGCTGGTGGCGGAACGCGACGGCGCCGTGCTCGGCCACGTCGCGTTCTCGCAGGTCAGCATCGACGACGGCAGCCGGGGCTGGTACGGCCTGGGCCCGGTCGCGGTGGCGCCGCGGGCGCAGGGTCGCGGCATCGGCCGCGCCTTGATCGAAGCAGGACTGGCGCGCCTGCGCGCGTTGGCCGCGCAAGGCTGCGTGGTGGTCGGCGATCCGGGCTACTACGGCCGTTTCGGCTTCCGCCAGGACACCGGACTGCGCTACCCCGGCCTGCCGCCCGAGTACTTCATGGCGCTGGCATTCGCCGGCGCCAGGCCGTCCGGCGCGGTGACCTACCACCGCGCGTTCGAGGTCGCCTGACCGCGCCCGCTCAGGCCTTGGGCGTGCGTTCCTTCCAGATTTCGTGGTCCACGCCCTCTCCCAGCTCGGGATACTGCGCGATGTGGAATTCCGGCGACTTGCCTTCATCCAACTGGCGGTCGTAGTCGCGGGTCAGTTTCACCACCACTTTCGCCAGCAAGACGATCGCGATCAGGTTCAAGGTCGCCATCACCGCCATTGCGGCGTCGGCGGCGTCCCAGACCAGCTGCACTTTCGAGAACACGCCCCATACGATCACGCACAGCGCCACGATGCGCAGCGCGAACAGCGATTTGCGCCCGCCGCCGATGTAGAGCAGGCCGCTCTCGGCGTAGGAGTAGTTGCCCAGGATGGTGGTGAAGGCGAAGAAGAACAGCGCGATCGAGGCGAACCAGGCGCCCCACTCGCCGAAGAACACCGTCATCGCGCGCTGGGTGATCACCACGCCATCGCCGCCCTGGTCGAGCACGCCCGACAGCAACACGATCAGCCCGGTCGCGGTGCAGATGAACATGGTGTCGAAGAACACGCCCAGGGCTTGCACGAAGCCCTGGCTGGACGGATGGTGCGGCACCGGCGTCGCCGCCGCGGCGATGTTGGGCGCGCTGCCCATGCCGGCCTCGTTGGCGTACAGGCCGCGCTTGACGCCGTTGAGCATCGCCGCCGCCATGCCGCCGGCGATGCCGCCCGCGGCCTGGTCCAGGCCGAACGCGCCGCGCAGGATCATCATCACCGCGGCGGGAATCTGGTCGTAATGCGCGACCAGCGCCCACACCGCCAGGCCGATGTAGCCGATCGACATGAACGGCACCACCCATTCGGCGACCTTGGCGATGGAACGCAAGCCGCCGAATATGATCGCCCCCGTCAGCACCACCAACACCACCGCGACCTGGGTCTGGCTGAACTTGAAGGTTTCGCCCACCGACTGCGCGATCGCGTTGGCGTGCACGCCGTTGAACACCACGCCGTAGGAGAACAACAAGCAGGCGGCGAACGCCCAGCCCATCTTCGGCATGCGCAGGCCGCGCGCGATGTAATAGGCCGGACCGCCGCGATACTGCCCCTTCTCGTCGCGCACCTTGTACAGCTGCGCCAGCGAGCTCTCCGCGTAGGCGGTGGCCATGCCGACCGCGGCCGTGCACCACATCCAGAACAGCGCGCCCGCGCCGCCCAGGCTCAAGGCGATGGCCACGCCGGCGAGGTTGCCGGTGCCCACCCGCGCCGCCAGCGAGGTGCACAGCGCCTGGAACGGCGAAATGCCGGCGTCGTCGCCGTCGGTGCCGCGCCCGATCACCTTGAGCATGTGCGGGAAGCGCCGCACCTGCACGAAGCCCAGCCGCACGGTGAAAAACACGCCCACCGCCAGCAGGCCGTAGATCAGGATGTAGTTCCACAGCAGGTTGTTGATCGCGGCGACGACCGGGGAGATCGCGAGTTCGATCTGGTGCAGCAGCCAATCCATGCGGACGGTTCCGAAATGAGGGCGGGAAGGAAGAGGGGCTCGTGCGGCCGCGTCCATGCCGCCCTGCCGGCGCCGTCGTTACGGATCGCCGGCATGCCCTGCGCGGCCCTGTCGCGAACCGGACGAGGACTGCGTCCGAGTTCAGGCCGGAAAGGCCGCCAGTAGCCGTCGCGATGGTAGCAGCCGCCCACCCCGTCCCGGCCGGTGGCGTAAAATCCCATGGCTCATGAGCCTCTCCCCATCCGTTATTTCCCTGGAGCACGTATGAAGGTTCTCGTCATCGGGTCCGGCGGGCGCGAACACGCGCTGGCCTGGAAGCTGGCCCAGTCTTCCCGCATCGACGAAGTGCTGGTCGCCCCCGGCAATGCCGGTACCGCGACGGAGGAGCGCTGCCGCAACGTCGCGGTGTCCGCGACCGACATCGACGGCCTGCTGGCCCTGGTCGCGGCCGAGGGCGTGGCGGTCACCGTGGTCGGCCCCGAGGCGCCGCTGGTCGCGGGCGTGGTCGACCGCTTCCGCGCCGCCGGCCTGCGCATCTTCGGGCCGACCGCGGCGGCGGCCCAGCTCGAGGGCAGCAAGGCCTACGCCAAGGATTTCCTGGCCCGCCACCAGATCCCGACCGCGCACTACGCCGTGCACACTCATGTCGAGGAAGCGTTGGAGTACGTCCGCGAGAAGGGCGCGCCCATCGTCATCAAGGCCGACGGCCTGGCCGCCGGCAAGGGCGTGATCGTCGCCATGACCCTGGCCGAGGCGGAAGCCGCGATCACCGACATGCTCGCCGACTATGCCTTCGGCGCGGCCGGAGCGCGCGTGGTGATCGAGGAATTCCTCGACGGCGAGGAGGCCAGCTTCATCTCCATGGTCGACGGCCGCACCGCTCTGCCGATGGCGACCTCGCAGGACCACAAGCGCGTGCACGACGGCGACACCGGCCCCAACACCGGCGGCATGGGCGCCTACTCGCCGGCGCCGGTGGTCACCCCCGAAGTGCATGCGCGAGTGATGCGCGAAGTGGTCGAGCCGACCGTGCGCGGCATGATCGCCGACGGCATCCCCTTCACCGGCTTCCTCTACGCCGGCCTGATGATCGACAAGGCTGGCGCGCCCAAGGTGATCGAGTTCAACGTGCGCTTCGGCGACCCGGAAACCCAACCGGTGATGCTGCGCCTGCAGTCCGACCTGCTGGACCTGGTCGAGGCCGCGATCGACGGCCGCCTGCACGAGACGCAGGCCCAGTGGGACCCGCGCCCGTCCCTGGGCGTGGTGATGGCCGCCGAGCACTATCCGGAGACGCCGCGCACCGGCGATCCGATCAGCGCCTGGGACGTGCCCCTGCCCGAGGACAGCAAGGTCTTCCACGCCGGCACCCAACTGGTCGACGGCCAGGTCGTGACCGCGGGCGGCCGCGTGCTGTGCGTGTGCGCGCTGGGCGCCAGCGTGGCCGAAGCCCAGCACCGCGCCTACGAAGCGGTGGCCGGCATCTCCTGGCACGGCGAGTTCCACCGCCACGATATTGGCTGGCGCGCGATCGAGCGCGAGCGCGCCGCGCAGGTTTAAGCCCGACATCGCCGCACGCAAAAACAAACGGCCGGAAGCATCGCGCTCCCGGCCGTTTTCTTTAGCGCTCTCTGTGGGAGCGGCGTAAGCCGCGATCGCGCCAACACAAGCACCGGCGCGACCACCGCAACTAGTGCGCCGCCCCAGCCGCCTCCTCAGGCGCCGGCTGCAAGGACACCGCCACCTCCTCCAACTCCGCGATCTCCTTCTCCAAAGCCTCGTACAACTCGCCCTGACGCACCATCAGATCCTCGATGTGCGCGGCCAGCTTCAACTTCGACAGCTCGCCGTCGAACAGCAGCCATTGCGCGGTCAGCTGCTCGACATAGTTCTTGGAGTAGTGACGCATTTCCTTGAGCTGGTTCAAGGCCGAGTTCACGTGATCCAACGGCGTCTTGTTATCGGCGGACATGGCAACCTCCTCTGCACAAGCTGGGCCTCAGGGTAGCCAGGCCAAGCTGGCTGCCCGCGAAACGGATCGCGCCTTGCACACGCGGCCTTCACCGGTCACCCAGGACGAGCTCCGGGCAGCTCGCCGGCACCCCAGCGCCGTCTAGGCGACGATGCAGGGCGGCCAAGGCTAGGCCGATGGCATCGCGGGGCTAGTTTTCCGCTACCTCGCCGGTACCGCTACACCCCGTCAGGGGGGTTTGCTAGGCTCCACCGGCGAACCCTTCGCACGAGCCGCACATCGACGTGCGGACCTGACCGGACCCGCAGGCCGCATGGCGCACAACCAGTTCGAGCTGCTCAAGCAACGGCGGTTCCTGCCGTTCTTCCTGACCCAGGCATTCGGTGCGTTCAACGACAACGTCTATCGCCAGGCCATCATCGGCCTGCTGTTCTATCTGGGGGTTAGCGACGAGCAGCGCACCCTCTACACCAACCTGGCGCCGGCGCTGTTCATCCTGCCCTATTTCCTGTTCTCCGCCACCGCCGGCCAGATCGCCGAGAAGCTCGAGAAGCACAAGCTGATCCGGATCACGACCGCGATGGAAATCGCGATCATGTCCTTGGCCGCGGTCGGCTTCCTGACCCAGAGCCTGCCGGTGCTGCTGGTCGCGCTGTTCGGCACCGGCCTGCAGTCGACCCTGTTCGGGCCGGTCAAGTATTCGATCCTGCCCTCGGTGCTCAAGCCCGAGGAACTCACCGGCGGCAACGGCCTGGTCGAGATGGGCACCTCGATCTCGATCCTGGCCGGCATGATCTTCGGCGGCCTGATCTTCACCCTCGCCGGCACCCACGGCCCGGTGGTCGCGGCGACCGCGATCGTGCTGTTGGCGATCACCGGCAACATCGTCAGCCGCATG
The DNA here is from genome assembly GCF_001427505.1 of Lysobacter sp. Root604. Lineage (NCBI taxonomy): Bacteria > Pseudomonadati > Pseudomonadota > Gammaproteobacteria > Lysobacterales > Lysobacteraceae > Lysobacter > Lysobacter sp. Root604. The sequence continues at coordinate 165,787 of NZ_LMGS01000010.1, forward strand.
ATTCCGCGCGCCGATGCCGGCGAGCCGGACCTGGCGATCAATTGGAACCCGCTCCCCGAGTCGGTGAAGATCATGCGCATGACCCGGCGCCAGCCGGCGGTGCGCAACGCCGTACTGGGCGTGTCGTGGTTCTGGTTCGTCGGCACGGTGCTGACCTCGCAGCTGCCGGGCTACGCGGAGGACAACCTCGGCGGCGGGCCGACCTTGTACATCTTCGCGCTCGCGCTGTTTTCGATCGGCACCGGCGTAGGCTCGATGCTGTGCGAACGGCTGTCGGCGCGCACGGTCGAGATCGGTCTGGTGCCGCTGGGCGCGTTCGGCATGACCGCCTTCATGGTCGACCTGTACTTCGCCCGCACCGGCGCGGCGACCGTCACGGGGCTGGATGTGGCCGGCTTCGTCGGCCAGCCCGGCGCCTGGCGGGTGATGGTCGATCTGGTCGGCATCGGCGTGTTCGCGGGCTTCTTCGTGGTGCCGCTGTTCGCGCTGATCCAGAGCCGTTCGCCCAAGAACGAGCTGTCGCGTGTGATCGCCGGCATGAACATCCAGAACGCCGGCTTCATCGTGTCGGCGGCCGTGCTGGGCGTGGTCGTGCAGCGCTACTTGCACTGGACCATTCCGCAGGTGTTCCTGGGCCTGGCGATCGCCAATGCCCTGGTCGCGATCTGGATCTTCACCCTGGTGCCCGAGTTCCTGATGCGCTTCATGAGCTGGGTGCTCGTGCGCGCGCTGTACCGGCTGCGCGTGAAGGGCGTCGAGCAGATCCCCGACGAGGGCGCGGCGCTGGTGGTGTGCAACCACGTCAGCTACATGGACGCCCTGATCCTGAGCGCGAGCATTCCGCGCCCGGTGCGTTTCGTCATGTACTACAAGATCTTCAACATCCCGGTGATGAGCTGGATCTTCCGCACCGCCAAGGCGATCCCGATCGCCGGCGCGCGCGAGAATCCGGAGATCATGCGACGCGCGTTCGAGGAGATCGAGGCCGCGCTCGCCGACGGCCAGATCGTCGGCATCTTCCCCGAGGGCGCGTTGACCAAGGACGGCGAGATCGCCAAGTTCAAGTCCGGCGTCGAGCACATCCTGGAAAAACAGCCGGTGCCGGTGATCCCGATGGCCTTGCGCGGGATGTGGACCAGCATGTGGAGCCATCGCGATTCGCGCATGTCGCGCATGCGCGTGCCGCGGCGTTTCCGCGCCCAGGTCGAGGTGGTCGCGGCCGCGCCGGTGGACGGCGCCGCCGCCAGCGCCGAGGGCCTGGAAGCGCAGGTGCGCGCGCTGCGCGGCGACGCCGCCTGAAGATGCCGGCCCGGCGCCGGCAAAACCCCGCTAAAGCCCATTCAGGACTGACAGCCGTCGCAAGCCGCTGCTAGGATGGGCAAGGGGGCGTCGGCGCGTGCCGGCGATCACAAACACAACAAGGATAGGGGACACCCATGTACGAGCCGCCTCAGGCCACGCCTGCGCAGCCGATTCAAAACTACCTGGCCTGGTCGATCAGCATGACCGTGCTCGGCTTCTGCCTGTGCTGCATCTTCGGCTGCGCGCCGGGCATCGTCGGCATCGTTTACGGCTCGCAGGTCAACAGCAAGTCCAATGCGGGCGATCTGGAAGGCGCGCGCAAGGCCTCCGAGAACGCCAAGATCTGGTGCTGGGTCGCGACCGCGCTGGTCGCCGTCGGCCTGTTGCTCAACATCGGCTACGTCATGATGGGCGGTACCGCTCAGTACATGGAAATGATGCAGCAGATGCAGAACGCGCGTTGATATGACCGCGTTGCGCCAGCCCCGACTGTGGCACGCGACGGCTGCGGCCGCCGCGCTCGCGGCGGCCGGGGCCGGCGTCTGGCTGTTGCGGCGCGTCGATCCGAACGCGCCCGACAGCCCGCTACCGGGCTGTTTGTTCTTCCACTTCACCGGGCTGTATTGCCCGGGCTGCGGCAGCACCCGCGCCATGCACGGCCTGGTCCACGGCGACCTCGGCCAGGCACTGGCGATGAACCCGCTGTTGTTCGTGGTGATCCCGGCCATGCCGCTGCTGATCGCGCACGGCATGGGCTATCGCCTGCCCCTGCCCAAACGCGCGATCGACCTGCTGCTCAGCGGCAAGTTCTGGCTCAGCCTGATCTTCGGCTACTGGATCGCGCGCAACCTGCCCTGGTGGCCTTTCAGCTGGCTCGCGCCGGGCTGAATCGCATCCTCCGTCTCGGCGCCGCGAACGCGGCGCACCGTCCCCTTTGCAGAAGAACCGCATGAACGCACCTCACGGCGAATACGTCCCCAATCACTTGGTCTGGGCGATCCTGTCCACCCTGTTCTGCTGCCTGCCGCTGGGCGTGGTCTCGATCGTGTATGCCGCGCAGGTAGACGGCAAACGCGCCGCGGGCGACATCGCCGGCGCGCGCGCGGCCTCGCGCAGCGCGATCAACTGGGCGATCGCATCCGTGGTCGCGCTGCCGGTCGCGATCGTGTTGTGGTTCGTGTTCTTCGGCGGACTCGCCGTGCTCGGCGCCGCGCTCGGGCAATGAGCCCGCGGTCGGTCAGGGGTCGCCGTCAGGCGATCAGCTGACGAAGCCGGCGATCACGAACAGCGCCAGCACCGCCAGCCACACCAGCAGGCTGCGCCAGACTAGGCTCATGGCGTCGCGCAATTCGGGCAGCTCCGCGCTGGCCAGGGTCGCGTTGCCGTTGTCCTCGGCGTAGTCGGCGGCCTCTTCGGCCAGCTCGATCTTCACGCTCGCGCGCGCGATCGCACCCAGGAAACGGTTGTCCAGACTCAGCGCGGCGCCGCCGGATTCGCGCCAGGCGCCCAGCACGGTGTCGAAATTGCCGACCAGGGCCATCGCCAGGGTCAGCAGCTGCGCCACCGGCCATTCCAGGATCGCCAACAGCGTGCGCGCGCCCACGGCGGTTTCGCCGGGCAATTCCTGCGCGCCCTCGCCTTCGGCCGCCAATTCGGTCAGGCGGTACAACACCGCGCCGAACGGGCCCAGCACCAGGAACCAGAACAGCACGCCGAACCAGCGCCGCAACGCGTTGCGGAACACCGCCTCGACCAGCGAACCGCCGTCCAACGAAGGCGTCGCGCCCTGCGGCCACAGCCGCGAGGCGGCTTCGCGGCGCGAGGCCGCATCCGGCGCGGCGACGATCGCGTCCACGTCCAGATCTAGATCGCGCGGGCCCCAGACGTAGAACAGCACCGCGATCCCGAACACCAGGCCGGCCAGCCCGTACAGCGGCTCGTCCAGGGCCAGTTGGAACAAGCCCACCGCCAGCAGCGGCGGCACCAGCGCCAGCGCGATGCCCCAGCGGCCGCGCCAGATGCTGTCCTCGGGAAAACGCGTGCCCAGCCAGCGCAGCCAATCGGCGTACCAGCCGTAGTGCCGCACCGAGGCCGCCAGCGACTGCGCGAGGTGGCCGAGCACGAGCGCGACGACGGCGGCGATCAGCGTTTCTGACATTGCGTCCCGGCTCCCGGCGTGGCCAATCCGATGAAGGTGTCCGTTGTATGCGTGGGCGGCGCGCGCCTGGCGCGTACCGCCGTCATGGCCGAACCGGCCATCCGGCGGAACGCTCTGCAACGTCCGCCAGCGCCGATTCTACCGTGGCTCAACGCGTAGCACGTGCCTCGGCGGCCGCCAGCCACTGATCGATCAGCCAGCGCGAGATCGAAATGCTGGGCGAGAGCAGGGGCCCCTGGTCGTCCTCGCGCGGCGGACGCTCGCCGCGGGCCTGGGCCTCGCGGACTTCCTGCGCGGTGAACCAGCGCGCTTCTTCCAGCTCGTCGCCGACCTGCGGCTCGTCCGGGCCGGCCTCGGCGAAGAAGCCCAGCATCAGCGCGCCCGGGAACGGCCACGGCTGCGAGCCCAGGTAACGGCAGCGCTGCACGCGCACGCCGGCCTCCTCGAACACTTCGCGCGCGACCGTCTGCTCCAGCGATTCGCCGGGCTCGACGAAGCCGGCCAGCACCGAATAGCGACGCGCCGGCCAGCCGGTCTGGCGGCCCAACAGCAGGCGCTCGCCGTCGCTGACGGCGACGATCACGGCCGGATCGGTGCGCGGATAGTGCTCGGCGCCGCATTGCGCGCAGCGGCCTTGCCAGCCGCCGCGCGAAAACCCGACTTCGCCGCCGCAGACGCCGCAGTGGCGGTTGCGCGTGCGCCAATGCTGCAGCGCGCGCGCCTGCGCGAACACGCTGGCGTGCAGCGCCGGCCAATGCGCGGCGGCGTTGCGCAGATCGACCCGGCGCGGCGCTTCGAACGCGGCCAGCGCCGACTCCAGCGCGAACCAGCCGCCGCCGTCGGGCGCCAGGCCCAGGAACACGGCCGCCCCGATTCCGCCGGGACCGGCGCTGAGTTCGGCGCCGCTGGGCGCGAGCAATTGGCCATCGTCGTCGGCCAGGGCCTGACCGGACTCGTCCAGCAGGATCACCCGCGCCTGCGGCCACAGCGCGGTCAGCGCTTCGGGCTGGTCGCGCAGATGGTCGGCACGGTCCAAGGCTGCGCGCACGGCGGCATCGCTGCCGGCTTCGACGAAGGCGTAAGGCGCGCGCTCGGGTTGGTCGGCGGCGTCGCTCACACCGCGAACGAGGAGCCGCAACCGCAGGTGGTCTTAGCGTTCGGATTGCGGATCACGAACTGCGCACCGTGCAGGCTTTCGGTGTAATCGACCACCGCGCCCATCAGGTACTGCAGGCTCAGCGGATCCACCAGCAGGGTGACGCCGTCGGTCTGCACGGCGAGGTCGTCCTCGCCCTGCTGCTCGTCGAATTCGAAGCCGTACTGGAAGCCCGAACAGCCGCCGCCCTGGATGTAGACGCGCAGCTTGAGCGCGGCATTGCCTTCTTCCGCGATCAGCTCGCGGACCTTGGTCGCCGCCGAGGCGGTGAAATCCAACGGGCGCTCCAGCGACTGGTAGTCCGGCGCCGTGGGCAGGGCAGTGATCGTTTCCATCCCTCCAGGATGGGGGGCGAAGGCCCCGCATTCAAGCTCGCGGATCGAACGCTGCGGTTGATCGTTGCTGCTATCGCGGCGCGGCGGACCTCGACGTGAGGGGCTTGCGCGGTCTGGCGCGGTCGCAATTCGGTCGAAACTCTCCAGTCGCCACTCCCGCATAGGCGGGCTGCGCTTCCGCGGGAATCACGGGCAAAAGCGATCGCGCATCGGGGTTTCCGCAGAGCCGACTAGCCCACCCCTACTCCGCCGCCGTCGCCCCGCTGCCCTCGCGCGTAGCCTCGGCCCAGGTGAACGACTGCTCCACCGCCGAGCCGCTTTGCGGGGTCAGGCGCACGACCACCCGCACCGGGGTCACGCCCGCGGGCAGGAACAGGTCGCCTTCGATCTGCTGGAAGTACTTGAACGAATAGGCCAGGCCCGGCGCATTGGGCTGCTGGCGCAGGTCGTCCCAGGCCAGCTTCTGCAGCTTGCCGCCGCGGCTGCCTTCCAGGGCCACGGTCAGGCGGCCGGCGCTGACCGCGCCGCGGTTGAGGTTCTGGGTCAGGGTGCTGGTGAAATGCCAGGCCCCGCCGTTCTGGGGCTGCACCCGCAGCGCGTGCACGGCCAGGCCGCGGCGTTGCGCGGTGGAGCCGACCAGGCGTTCGTAGAAGGCGACGTCGGCGCGCAGGCCGGCGATTTCCTCGTCGCGCTCGGACAGGGTGCCCTGCAGGTCGCGGTTGGCCTCGCGGCTGATCTGATCCGATCGGCTCAGCGTGGTCACGCGCTGGCGCAGCTGCTCGAGTTCGGCGTGTTCGGCGCGCGCGTCCCGCGCCGCGTCGGAGCCGGCCGGCGCCGCGGGCGGCGGCGGCGACCAGGCGCGCCACAGGCCCCAGGCGCCGAACGCGAGCACGCCGGCCATCGCCACGCCGGCGGCGTAGCGCCAGTGGCGGGGCGCGTTCTGGGGACTGCGCGGTTCGGATTCGGCCATGCCCCATTAATAGGGCGCGGCGCGGGCCGGCGCAATCTCCCCTCAGTCGGCCAGGGCGTGCGCGGTCACCGGAGCTTCAGCGCCCGCGCGCGGCGCGCCGGCGGTGTCGGAATGGATCAGGCGGCCGGTCAGCATCGAGCCGGCGATCATCTCGACCACCTTGTAGTGGACGTTGCCCAGCACGCGCGCCTTGGCCGCCAGCTCGACGCGCTCGGCGGCGTAGACGTCGCCGGTGAGCTCGCCGTTGATGATCACCACCGGCGCATGCACCTCGCCCTCGATGCTGCCGTTCTCGGCCAGGGTCAGCACCGCCGGCTGGCCCGGCTCGGCCACGATCTTGCCGACGATGCGGCCCTCGATGTACAGGCCGCCGCTGAACTGTAGGTCCCCGCGCATCACTACCTGCGGGCCGATCATGGTGTCGACCTGACCGGCCGCGAGCTGGGTGGGTTTGTTCTTGAACATGCTTAGGTTTCCCCGGTGACGGTAGCGCCGCTGCGCCAGTCGAACGCCTGCTCCACCGAGGCGTCCCCGCCTCGCAGCGACACGCGTACGCGCTGCGGAGTGAAGCCGGCCGGTAGCATCACGCTGCCGTCGAGCTGCTGGAAGTAGCGGAAAGAATAGTCCTGCGCCGGCGCCGCCGGGCGTTGATGCAGCTCGGCCCAGCCGACCGTGGTCAGTTTGCCGTTGCGCACGCCCTCGACCGCGAACTCCAGCCGGCCGGCGCTGACCGCGCCGCGGTTGAGGTTCTGGGTCAGGACGATCATGTAGCGCCAGGTGCCGCCCGCCTCGGGCGAGAACTGGGTCGAGTGCACGTTCAGGCCCTGCGGCTTGCCGGTCGAACCGACCAGACGCTCGTAGAAGGCGACGTCGGCGCGCAAGTCGGCGATCTCTTCCTCGCGATCGGCCAGCGCGCCCTGGATCTGCTTGTTGGCGACCCGGCTGATCTGGTCGGAACGCTGCAAGGTGGCCTCGCGCTGTTCCAGCTGGTCCAGACGGGCCTGGCGCTCGCGCAGGGTCGCGCGCACGGCGTCGAGCTCGGCGCTGACCTTGGGCAGTTGCGGCGCCGCGCGCCAGGTCGCCCAGGCCCAGGCGCCAGCCAGCGACGCCAGCCAAATCGCCGCCACCACGGCCGCGATCAACGGCCGTCGGTCGGGCTGCTGCTGGACGATGACGAAACGGGGCGGTGGTGGCTTGGCCATGCGACGGAGCGGCGGGGGCCGCCGGTGGTTCTATACTTGGCCGACAAGTCTAGCGGGGTTGCCACCGTGTCCGATGCGCACCTGTTCGCAGTTGGGGTAGTTCTCGCCTGGTTGGCCGGGGTCCGGGTCTACATGACCGTGTTCGGGGTCGGCATCGCCGGCGCCCTGGGCTGGCTGGACCTGCCCCAGGCCCTGCAGGCGACCGAGTCGCCGTGGGTGATCGGCGTCTCCGGCGTGCTCGCCGCCACCGAATTCTTCGCCGACAAGATCCCCGGCGTGGACTCGGGCTGGGACCTGCTGCACACCCTGCTGCGGGTGCCGGTCGGCGCTTTCCTGGCCGCCGCCACCCTGTCCCCGGACGGCCAGCTCGGCGCGGGCGCCCTGGCCACCGGCGCCGGCGTGGCCCTGGGCAGCCACCTGCTCAAGGCTGGCTCGCGCGTGCTGCTCAACACCTCGCCCGAACCGGTGACCAACTGGACCGCCTCGGTCGGCGAAGACCTGGCCGTGGTCGGCACCCTGGCCCTGGTGTTCGCCCACCCCTGGATCGCGCTGTCGCTGGTCGCTTTGATCAGCCTGGTCGTCGCCCTGCTGCTGTGGTGGGTCTGGCGCCTGATTTTCCGGCGCGCGCCCAAGGTCAGCGCCGCATAGGGCCGGCTCTAGCCCACCCCGAATCTTCGACCCGTCGCGACAGCTCGGCCTCGCGCATCGAGCTGGATCGGCGCAACGAACTCAGGGCTCACACTTGATCGCGAGGCTCGCGAGCGTCTTGCCCTTCGGCGTCAATTCGACCCAACAGCCGCTGCCTCCGGGATCGACGAACGCCAGGCCTTTCGGATCGTGAGTTGGCACGGGCAGCATCCGCGATAGATATTTTCTCGCCTCGGACAGCGGCATGCCGGGACAGACGACGCGCTCGAAACAACTACGCGGATTCGACGAGCGCATGCCTACCACACGGTCATCCTCATCGAGGAAGTACGCCGAACGGTCGTAGTGCAACGTGGCCATGATGTAGCCCTCTTCCGTGGTTCGGCTACGAGGCTTGCCAAGTTTTCGCACGACGTCCTTCTCGAAGCTCCCTACCCCGATCCCCGCGATAGCCAGCCTCGCAGGATCCGCCGCCGTGGCGGCCATGGTGACCGCAGCGCCTATGCCGACGAGCATCAGCCAACGTTTGCCGCGCACTCCCATCGCACCCGTCTCCTTGAGCGGTTGCGGTATTTGACACCAAATAAGACTGTGCCGGGAAACGCCCGGGCTAACACTCCCCGAACACAAAAAAGCCACCGGCGTACCGGTGGCTCGGATGTCTGGCTGGCGACGGTGCGCGCCTGGCGCGCCCGATGGCTGGCTGGATGCGACGGCCGCGCGCGAGGCGCGCCGGCTTACTCTTCGATCTTGGTCAGCAAGTAGTTCTGCTCGCCCAGGCGATCGATCAGCGCCAGCTGGGTTTCGATCCAGTCGATGTGCTCTTCCTCGGAGTCGAGGATGTCGGCGAACAACTGACGGCTGACGTAGTCGCCGACCGCTTCGGCGTGCTTGATGCCGTCGCGCAGCACCGGTAGCGCTTCCAGCTCCAGCGCCAGATCGCAGTTGAGCAGCTCGCGCGGGTTCTCGCCGATGCGCAGCTTGCCCAGGGCCTGGAAATTCGGCAGGCCGTCGAGGAACAGGATGCGCTCCGACAACTTGTCGGCGTGCTTCATCTCGTCGATCGACTCGTGGTACTCGTGATCGGCCAGTTCCTTCAGACCCCAGTTCTTCAGCATCTTGGCGTGCAAGAAGTACTGATTGATCGCGGTCAGCTCGTTATAGAGCGCCTTGTTGAGGAACTCGATGACCTTGGCGTCGCCCTTCATGGCCGTGCTCCGGCAGTTGCAATGGCGGGCACTCTAGCCCTTTCGCGCAGGCCGTGACGGAACGCGAATCGAGTGCATTTCGCGTACGCGCCGGCGCGGAAAACTTAAGGAGTTCGCGAACGCGCGGCGCTCGCGGGAGACGATCAGGCGGCTTGCTGCAATACCGGCAGCGGCAGATCGCGCAGCGCGCGGGCGCGCTCGAGCAATTCGGAGGCCATGTCCAGGCAGCTGCCGCAGTTGGCGCCGGCGCCGGTACGCATGGTCAGTTCGGGCACGCTGCGGCAACCGGCCTCGGCGGCCTGGAGGATGTCGCGTTCGGTGACTCCGTTGCAGATGCAGACGTACACGGTGGCGTTGGGCGGGCAGGCAGCCGGATCGGCTGCAGGTCCATTTCGCCAGGAATGCGAATGATTGTCAATTCGACGACGGGTCCTGGCCGCCGCGGACGTTCATCCCCGGTTGCCGGGCGCGCGGGCGCTGGCGATTGCGCCCGGGGCCGCCCGCACGCGGGTCCAGCTGAGCGCGCGGGTCCGGACCCGGCGCCGGCACCGCCTGGGCGCCGGCGATGCTGCGCGCGAACGGGGCCAGATGGCGCAGGGCGCTGGAATAGACCCCGCGCTTGAACACCACCACGTGTTCGACCGGGTACCAGAAGTCCACCCAGCGCCAGTGGTCGAACTCGGGCTTGTCGGTCAGGTCCAGGCGCAGGTCGGACTCCTGGCCGGTCAGGCGCAGCAGGAACCAGACCTGTTTCTGGCCGATGCAGACCAGCCGGTCGTTGCGCCGGATCGCCCGCTGCGGCAAGCGATAGCGCAGCCAGCCCGGGGTCGCGCCCAGCACTTCGACATGCTGCGGCAGCAGGCCGGTCTCTTCGCGCAGCTCGCGGTACATCGCCTCGAGCGGCGTCTCGTCGGTGTTCATCCCGCCTTGCGGGAACTGCCAGCCGTCGCGATGCACGCGTCGGGCCCAGAACAGGCGGCCGTCCGGGTGCATCAGCACGATGCCGACATTAGGCCTGTAGCCGTCCGGATCGATCACGATGCGGACTCCAAATTCACTGCGACCGACTCTGCCACGGCCCCCGCCCGACGACAAGCCGGCCCGGGACGATTGACGGCACCCGCCCCGGCATGAATAATTCGCGGTTCCCCGTGGCTATGTAGCTCAGCCGGTTAGAGCACAGCACTCATAATGCTGGGGTCGGTGGTTCGAGTCCACCCATAGCCACCATCGTTTCAGGCGCCTGGCGCCGCAGTTCAAGCCCGCCGCCAGCGGGCTTTTTCGTATCCGCCGCCCTCTCACGCCCTCGCCAATGGCCGGATCGCCGACCGCAGCGGCTTGCCGCACAATGACGCCATGAACATCTTCAAGGTCTTTACCCTGGAAGCCGCCCACCGGCTGCCGAACGTGCCGGAAGGCCATAAATGCGCGCGCCTGCACGGCCATTCGTTCCGGGTCGAGGTCCATCTGGACGGCGAACTTGGCGAGCACAGCGGCTGGGTGATGGACTTCAGCGACGTCAAAAAGGCGTTCCAGCCGCTGTACGACCAGCTCGACCACCACTACCTCAACGACATCCCCGGCCTGGACAACCCGACCAGCGAGCGGCTGGCGATCTGGATCTGGGAACGCCTGAAGCCGGCGCTGCCGCTGCTGAGCGAGATCGTGGTCCACGAGACCTGCACCTCCGGCTGCCGCTACCGCGGCTGAGCCCCGCCCGAGCGGCCGAGCCTGCCGCCTTTTCGTCATCGCGCGGTCATCGCCGCGGCCGATCCTGGGCCGCGCCGGACCGCCGCTCACCCTGTAAGTGGTTGATTGCAAAGACCGCATGAACGGTCGGCAACCGCTGGTCGGTTCCATGTTGCAACGCAACAAAAGCCGGATTATGCTGCACCGCACAATCCGGGCATTCCCCCGGCCCGGACCACCCGAATCTCTAGGAGCACGCCATGTACCAGCAGTTCAACGAGCAGTTCGCCGCCGCGACGCGTCAGTTCGCTGACACGGCCGCTCAGGTCAACCGTCTGACCCTCGACAACGCCGAGGCCGTGTTCGGCCTGCAGCTGGCCGCGATCGAAGAGCGCGTCAACGCCACCTTCGCTTTCTTCGGCGAAGCCGCCGAAGCCCGCGACTTCGACAGCCTCAAGACCCTGTGGCCGAAGGCCGCGCAGGTCGCCCGCGAGAACGTCGAGCGCGCCGTCAGCACCGGCCAGGAAGTCTTCGGCCGCACCCTGAAGGCCAACGAAGCCATCGGCGAGCTGACCAAGTCGCAGATCGAGTCGGCCGCCAAGACCACCCAGGCCAACGTCGAGAAGGCCGCCAAGGCCGCGACCAAGGTCGCCGCCAAGTAAGTCGCAAGGTCTCTCTCCTCGTCGTACCCCCGACGGACACGAAACCCGGTAGCGCCAGCTACCGGGTTTTTTGTTGGGCGCGGTTTGGGGGTCGGGTTTGGCAGTAGCGATCCGAGGCATCGAAGACGCGACGCTACGGTTCGGCTTCGGCTCATCGCACGCGATGGCCGAGACCCACGGCGTCAGCGCTCCAGCAGCGCTCTTAAGCCACTGGATCCCCGCCTTCGCGGGGATGACCGCAAAGGGATAACGCGGCTGCCGTTGCCGTTGCATTCAAATCCAAAAGTCACGCACTCGCACGACCAGGCGTAGACCCGAAGGGCGGCGCGCAGGACGCGCGCCGTTTTTCGAATGGACAGGGATGTCCATTCGAAAAATCCCGGCGCAGGCACCGAACTCGCAAGGCTAGCAAGAGAAAGTGACCCGCATGCGCAGCAGGCGGAAGCCTTTGACCTTCGGTCAGAAAAGACGAAAGCGAAGCAACAGCAAATCCTCCCCAACCCTCCTTTTACAAAGGAGGGAGCTAGTGGCAAGAGCTCGCTGGCGTTCAGCCGTGCACGAACCTGCGGCTCGTAAACCGCATAGCTTCACCCTTTTTCAAAGGAGGAAGTCAAAGGCTAAAAAAGGAGGAGTTGAAGGCTAAATGCTTAAAGCGCGCCAAAGAAAAGCCCGCCTTTCGGCGGGCTTTTCAGTAACAGCGGATCCGGATCAGACCGCAGGCTTGGCCGCCGGCGGCTCGTCGTCATGACGCACGATCTTCGGCGCCTCGTCGAGCTTGTCGCCCAGCAGGCGACGCACCACCACGTAGAACACCGGGATCAGCAACACGCCCAGGAAGGTCGCGAAGACCATGCCGCCGATCACGCCCGTGCCGATCGCGTGCCGCGAGTTGGCGCCCGCGCCGGACGAAATGGCCAGCGGGATCACGCCCATGATGAAGGCGAACGAGGTCATCAGGATCGGACGGAAACGCAGCTTGCAGGCCTCGATGGTCGCCTCGCGCAGCGTCTTGCCCGCCTGGCGCTGCTCGATCGCGAACTCCACGATCAGGATCGCGTTCTTCGCCGCCAGGCCGATCACCGTGATCAGGCCGATCTTGAAGTAGATGTCGTTGGGCAGACCGCGCAGCAGCGAGAACACCACCGCGCCGAGCACGCCCAGCGGCACCACCAGCAGCACCGCCACCGGCACCGACCAACTCTCGTACAGGGCGGCCAAGCACAGGAACACCACCAGGATCGACAGCGCCATCAGCATCGGCGCCTGATTGCCCGACAGGATTTCCTGGTAGGACTGACCGGTCCAGTCGTAGCCGAAGCCTTCCGGCAGATCGTTGTCGACGATCGCCTGCATCGCGTTCATGGCCTCGCCCGAGCTATGCCCCGGCGCCTGCGAACCCACGATCTCGACCGCCGAATAACCGTTGTAGCGGGTCAGCGACGGCGAGGCCATGATCCACTTGCTGTGGACCACGTTGGTCAGCGGGATCATCGCGTTGGTGGTGCGGTCGGCCGCGCTGCCGTCGACGTTGGTCGCCGCCGACGGGTTGGGCGTGTAGAACCGGGCCAAGGCTTCCGGACCGGTGCGGTACTGCGCATCGGCCTGCATGGTCACGCGCTTGATGCGGCCGTTGTCGACGAAGTCGTTGACGTACACCGGCGCCAGCATCAGCTGGATCGAGCTGTAGATGTCGTTCACCGACAGGCCCATCGCCTGCGCCTGCACACGGTCGACGTCGAGCTTGAGCTGCGGCGAGTCTTCCTGCGTGTTCGGGCGCACGCCGACCAGCGCCTGGTTCTTGCCTGCGTTGCCGAGCAGGATGTTGCGGGCCTCGGTCAGCGCCTCGCGACCCTTGCCGCCGCGGTCCTGCAGGTACATGTCGAAGCCGCCGAACGAGCCCAGGCCGCTGACGGTGGGCAGGTTGATCACGAAGATCTGGGCGTCGCGGATGCCGCTCAGGGTGCCGTAGGTGGTCTGGATGAAGGTGCTTGCGTCGACCTTGCGCTCGTCCCAGGGCTTCAGGCGGATGAAGGCCATGCCCATGTTCTCGCCCTGGCCGACGAAGCTGAAGCCGGCCACTTCCATCATGCCGTCGTAGCCTTCCTGCTTCTCCAGGGCCTTGCGCATGTCGTCGAACACGGCCTGGGTGCGGCGCATGGTCGCGCCCGGCGGCAACTGCACCAACGCCAGCGCGTAGCCCTGGTCTTCTTCCGGCAGGAAGCTGCCCGGCAACTTGGTGAACAGGAAGCCGCACAGCACCGCCAGCGCCACGAACACCGCCATCCAGCGCGGCGCGTGCTTGACCGCGCTGCCGATGTGGCCGACGTAGGTGTTGGCGACCTTGTTGTAGACCGTGTTGAAGCCGCGGAAGACGAAGTTCGACTTGTGGTGCTCGGTGGGCTTGAGCATGGTCGCGCACAGCGCCGGGGTGAAGCCCAGGGCGAGGAACGCGGAGAAGCCCATCGCCATGGCGATGGTGATGGCGAACTGCTTGTAGATCTCGCCGGCCGAACCGCCCTGGAAGGCGCTGGGGATGAACACCGCCGCCAGCACCACCGTGATCGCGATGACCGCGCCGCTGATCTGGCTCATCGCCTTGATCGTGGCCTGGCGGGCGTTGAGGCCCTCCTCGGTCATGATGCGTTCGACGTTCTCGATCACCACGATCGCGTCGTCGACCACGATGCCGATCGCCAGCACCATGCCGAACAGGCTGAGCTGGTTGATGGTGAACCCGAGGATGTACATGCCCAGGAAGGTGCCCATCAAGGCGATCGGGATCACCAGGGTCGGGATCAGGGTGGCGCGCAGGTTCTGCAGGAAGATCAGCATCACCAGGAACACCAGCGCGATCGCCTCGAGCAGGGTCTTGACGACCTCCTCCACCGAGATCCGCACGAAGGTCGAGGTGTCGTAGGGCGAGAACCACTTCACGCCCTGCGGGAAGCTGGTCTGCAGCTCGTCCATGCGCTTGCGCACCGCCTCGGCCACGCCCAGGGCGTTGGCGCCGGGGCTGAGCAGCACGGCGAAGGCGCCGGTCGGGGCGCCGTTCCAGCGCGCCTCGAAGCCGTAGGACTGCGCACCGATCTTGATCCGGGCGACGTCCTTCAGGCGCACCGTGGTGCCGTCGGCGTTGGCGCGCAGGATGATGTTGCCGAACTCCTCGGGCGTGCTGAAACGGCCCTCGGCCGAGACCGTGGCGGTATAGGCCTGTTCCTTCGGCGAGGGCTCGGCGCCGATCGAACCGGCGGCGAACTGCACGTTCTGGCCGCGCACCGAGTTCAGCACCTGGGTGGCCGAGAGGCCGTAACCCTGCAGCTGTTCGGGGTTGAGCCAGATGTTCATGGCGTATTCGCTGCCGAACTGCTGGGTGCTGCCCACGCCGGGCACGCGCGCGATCTGGTCGAGCACGCGCGAACCGATCATGTCGCTGAGCGCGTTGGTGTCCACGCCCGGATTTTCCGAGCGCAGCGCGACCACCATCAGGAAGTTCGAATTCGACTTGGCCACCACCACGCCCTGCCGGGTCACTTCCTCCGGCAGTCGCGGCGTCGCCAGTGCGACCTTGTTCTGGACCTGGACTTGGGCGATGTCGGGATCGGTGCCCGGCGCGAAGGTCAGGGTGATCGAGGAGCCGCCCGAGGCGCTGGACGAGGAACTGAAGTAGTCGAGGTTGTCGATACCGGTCAGCTGCTGCTCGATCACCTGAGTGACCGCGCCCTCGGCGGTTTCGGCGCTGGCGCCGGGGTAGCTGGCCGAGATCCCCACCTGAGGCGGGGCGATGTTGGGATAGGACTCGACGCCGAGATTGAAGATCGCGAGCACGCCGCCCAGCGTGATCAGGATCGCGATGACCCAGGCGAAGACCGGGTGATTGATGAAGAATCTGGACATGGCGTTCGCTCAGTCCTTATTTGGCGGCCGGCGCGGCGGCATCGGGCTTGCCCTTGGCGCCCTCGGGCTGCCACGGCGTGGCCTTGGCCGCCTCGCCCGGAACGGCGCGCTGGATGCCGGAAACCACGACCTGATCGCCCGCGGCCACGCCGCTGCTGATCACCCAATTGCCGCCCTGGCTGCGGTCGGCGGTCACGCCCTTCCGCGCGACCTTGCCGTCCGCGCCCACCACCAGCAGATAGGGACCGCCGGCGTCGCGCTGCAGCGCGGCCTGCGGCACCAGGAAGGCGTTGGCCTGATTGCCCAGAGTGGCCTTCAGGGTCACGTAAGTGCCGGGCAGCAGGGTCTTGTCCGGGTTCGGGATGCGCGCGCGCAGCGCGATCGCGCCAGTGGCCGGATCGACCACGTCGCCGGAGAAATCCATCACGCCCGGGCGCTGATAGACCGTGCCGTCGGGCAGCACCACCTGGACCTGGGTTTCGCCCTGGGCCTGACCGGCCTGGGCGCGGCGGATCTGTTCCAGCTCGGACACGCTGAGCGAGAAGTTCACGTACAGCTGGTCGATCTGATCGACCGTGGTCAGCAGGGTCGCGGTGCCCTGGCCGACCAACGCGCCCTCGGTGACCTGCTGCTTGCCGGCGCGGCCGTTGATCGGCGAGCGCACGGTCGCGTAACCCAGGTTGATGCGCGCGTTGGCCAGCGCGGCCTCGGCCTGCTTCACCGCGGCCGAACCGCTGCGTTCGGCGGCGAGCGCGTTGTCGAGGTCGGAGCGGGAGATGAATTTCTCCGGCGCCAGGCGGCGCGCGCGATCGGCCGCGGCGCGCGCGTTGGCGTAGTTGGCTTCGGCCGAGGCCAGCGAGGCCTGGGCCTGGCCGACTTCGGCCTGCATCTGCGAGGGATCGATCTGGAACAGCACCTGGCCTTCGCTGACGTCGCTGCCTTCGGCGTACACGCGGCGCTGCAATACGCCCGGTACGCGCGCACGCACATCGGCGCTGCGGTAAGCGGCCAGGCGGCCGACCAGATCCTTCTGCAGCGGCACGTTCGCCGGCTGCGCCTTGATCACGCCCAGTTCCGGCGGCGGCGGCGCACCGCCGGCTTGTTCGTCGCCACCACCTCCGCAAGCGGAGAGTGCGAGGGCCAACGCGAAGGCCAGGGCCGCGGAGCGCGGGATCATGATCATGGGAAAGACTCCGGTTCCATCGTTGTCTAGAGCGCGATCGCTCGGTGGTTGCCGCTAATTCCTATACTGAAAAGTCTAGCATTCTGCTACTTGGCCCCACCCCCCATAAGTCACGGGGCCAGCGCCGTCATGCCACCTCGAGCAAGTGCGAAAAACGGCTGGCGTCGGGTTCGGGGGCGTACGGCAGGCGGCCCCAGCACGGTGCGGGCAGGCGCTCACGCAGTAAACGGAAATTGTCATCGCGTCGGTCCATATGAGGGTCCATCTCATTGCCGATCCAGCCGACCAGGCGCAGGCCGTCGGCCTCGATCGCACGCGCAGTCAGGCGCGCATGGTTGATGCAGCCTAGCCGCATTCCGACCACCAACACCACCGCCGCGTCCAGTTCGCGCGCCAGCTCGGCCTGGTCCAGGCTCGCCGACAGCGGCGCCGCCCAGCCGCCGACGCCTTCGACCACCACCACCTCGGCCTGCGCGGCCAGGCGCGCGTGCGCGGCCAGCAGCGTCGGCAGCGCGATCTCGACGCCGTCGTCGGCCGCGGCCAGCTCCGGCGCCAGCGGTGCGCGCAAGGCATAGGGATTGATGTCCGCATAGGCGGGCGTGGGCGCGCTGGCCGCCTGCAACAGCAGCGCGTCTTCGTTGCGCAAACCCTCCGGCGTGAGCTCGCAACCGCTCGCGACCGGCTTCATGCCGACCGCGCGCAGCCCGCGCGCGCGCAGTGCATGCAGCAGCGTGGCGCTGGCGACCGACTTGCCGATGCCGGTGTCGGTGCCGGTGACGAAATAACTGCGTGCGCTCAAGCGGCGGCTTCCTTCGATTGATGGGCCAACCATCGGCGATTGCGACGCACGGCGTAGGCCGGCATGACCGCGCCCAAGGCCGCGTACACCCATACCGGCAGCGCCGCGATCAGGCCCGGCGCGTTCTCGCCGGGCCAGGCCAGCGCCAGGCCGCTCAGCGCTAGGCTCAGCACGGCGGTGCCGGTGAGGATCCAGTGCAGGCCGATCTCGGTGCCGGTCTCGTAGCGCTCGGCCGCGGTCAAACCCAGTTTGTCGGCGCGTCGCAAGGCGTGCCGGTTGAGCTCGCACACGATCCACGACAACAGGCCGAAGCCCACCGCGTAAACCATGAAGGCGGTCTGCAGGTCGGCGTTCCAATGCGCCGGGTCGATGCCCAACTCGCTCTTGACCCAGCCGCCGGTGAACATCGACATCGCGCTGGAGACCACCATGCGCAGCGGGTAGACGTAGATCATCACCACCAGCACCAGGGCCAGGCTGAGCACGTTGGAGCGCCCATCGTCGAGTCCGTAGCGTCGGCTCCAACGATTGTGCGCGCCCCAGAACAAGGCGAGCAGCACGAAGCAGAACACGAAGGTCGGCACCCGCCGCAGCGCTTCGCGCAGTTCGGCGACGGTGTCGGGCAGTTCGTTGAACAGGATCACCAGCATCGTCAGCGAGAACGCGAACGCGGCGTCGACGAAGCTTTCCAGCCGCGTCACCTGATGGCCGCGTTCGCGGAAGGCGGGCATGGTCGAGCCAGACTCGGTCATCGGCATCCTCGGCAGCGGGCTTGGGGGGGCGGTATCCGGCCATGGTAATGCCCGGGCGTGCCGCTGCTACACTCGCGGTATGTTCGCCGCCAACCCCCTGTCCGGCAGCAAGCCGGAACAATACGACCTGCTCCTGGCCCAGGCACGCGCCCTGATCGAGGGCGAGCGCGACCGTGTCGCCAACGCCGCCAACCTGTCGGCGCTGGTCTATCACGCCCTGCCGGACCTCAACTGGGTCGGCTTCTACTTCTACGACGGCCGCGAGCTGGTGGTCGGGCCGTTCCAGGGCCTGCCGGCCTGCATCCGCATCCCGCTCGACAAGGGCGTGTGCGGCGCGGCGGCCTCCAGCGGCCAGACCCAGCGCATCGCCGACGTGCACCGCTTCCCGGGCCACATCGCCTGCGATTCGGCGTCGAACTCCGAACTGGTGGTGCCTTTGTCCTTGAACGGCGAACTGATCGGCGTGTTCGATCTCGATAGCCCCAAGCTCGACCGCTTCGACGCCGACGACCAGCGCGGCCTGGAAGCGATCGCCCAGGCCTTCGTGGAGTCGCTGCGATGACCGCGGCCAAGCTGCGCAACATCGGCCCCAAGAGCGCGGCCTGGCTGCGCCAGGTCGGCCTGCGCTCGCACGAGGACATCGCCGCGATCGGCACGGTCGAGGCTTTCATGCGGGTCAAGCGCGCGGGCTTCAAACCGACGCTCAACTTGCTGTACGCGATCGAGGGCGCCCTGCTGGACTGCCATTGGCAGGAGATCCCCGACCAGCGCCGCAACGAACTGATCGCCGCCGCCGAGGCCGCCACCGCCCTGCTGCCCGCGCCGCGCAACCGCCCGGCCGCCGGCCCGGTGCGCACCACCGTGCTGACCGAGGACACCGTGGCGATGCCGCCGTCCTACGACGACGGCTTCGACGACGAGCCTGCGGGCGAAGGCCGCGACGAGGCGGAAGAGCGGGAGTAAGGCAGTCCTGCGTTCCGCTTTGCGGCGCGGATTAGCGGCGCTTGGTTACGCCCCCGACCTGGCTTTCCCTGCTCCCAACAGTGGGAGGCGGTGCCCCGTTCGGCAGGCTCAGGACGGGCTGCGGACCGGATGAAGAGCCGGGATGAAGTTGGAGCTGCGCGCTCTGCGCCGGGCCCTCACCCCAACCCCTCTCCCGCGAGCGGGAGAGGGGCTCACAGCGCTAGTTCTTGATCTCCCCCTTTCCGCTTGCGGGAGASGTTCTTGATCTKCCCTTCTCCCGCTTGCGGGAGAAGGTGCCCGCAGGGCGGATGAGGGCGCGCGGCGRGGTTCAAGCAACGCACTCGCGCCGGGCCCTCACCCCAACCCCTCTCCCGCRAGCGGGAGAGGGGCTCGCAACGCTAGCTTTTGATCTTCCCCTGCCTGCTTGCGGGAGAGGTTCTTGATCTTTCTCCCGCTTGCGGGAGAAGGTGCCCGCAGGGCGGATGAGGGCACGTGGCGGGGTTCAAGCAACGCATCCGCATCGTCCCTCACCCCAACCCCTCTCCCGCGAGCGGGAGAGGGGCTCACAGCGCTGGTTCTTGATCTCCCCCTTTCCGCTTGCGGGAGAGGTTCTTGATCTKCCCTTCTCCCGCTTGCGGGAGAGGTTCTTGATCTTCCCTTCTCCCGCTTGCGGGAGAAGGTGCCCGCAGGGCGGATGAGGGGCTAATGGCCACGCCCCCCGCTCCTTTTGGCCCCTGCGCCCCCGATCGCGTAGACTGCGCGCGCTTCGAGGTGACCCCCGGCATCCGCCGTCAGGGTTGAAACGGGAAGCCGGTGACGCCCCAGCGCTGCGACAGCGCGATCGGGCCAGCCCGGCACTGCCCCCGCAACGGTAAGCGAGTCGACCGCGGCAACCGCCACTGTGCTCAGCACGGGAAGGCGCCGCGCACGGGACCCCGGTCCCGGCTCGCGAGTCCGGAGACCGGCCCCGACGCGCGACTGGTTGCGATGCGGAGGGCGTCGCGGCGGCGACCGTCGGCGCGTTCAGCGCCCGCATTCGCGGCCCCTCTCTCCTCGCGACTCCCTCGATCGACGGCGCGGCTCCACCGCCGCGCCCCTGGAGTTTGCTCATGCGTGTTCCCAAGCTGTCCCTGGCCATCGCCGCCGCCCTCGCCCTGCCCGCTCTCGCGCAGGCGCAGCCGAACGACGACGCCACCGATCTGGACGATGTCGTCGTCACCGCCACCCGCACCGCGATCAGCGCCAACGACGCGCTGTCGCCGGTCGAAGTGATCACCCACGACGACATCGCGCGCAGCCAGGCGCGCTCGCTGCCCGACCTGCTGCGCGGCCGCGCCGGCCTCTCGGTCGGCAACCAGGGCGGCCTGGGCAAGCTGACCACGCTGTCGCTGCGCGGCAGCGAGACCGACCACGTGCTGGTCCTGGTCGACGGCATCCGCATCGGCTCGGCGACCTCCGGCCTGGCTTCGTTCCAGGACCTGCCGGTCGCCCTGATCGACCGCATCGAAATCGTGCGCGGCCCGCGCTCCAGCCTGTACGGCGCCGACGCGATCGGCGGCGTGATCCAGATCTTCACCCGCCGCGACCGCGACGCCGTCGCCCCGCGCGCCAGCGTCACCGTCGGCAGCCACGGCGGCCGCGAAGCCAGCGCCGGCATCGGCGGCCGCGTCGGCCGCGGCTGGTTCGGCGCCGACGCCGCCTACCAGCGCACCGACGGCATCAATGCCTGCGACGGCTCCAGCACCCTGTTCGCCGGCTGCTTCACCGAAGAGCCCGACCGCGACGGCTACCGCAACCGCTCGCTGTCGCTGCGCGGTGGCTTCGATGCCACCGACACCCTGAGCTTCGAAGGCCATGTGCTGCGCGCCGAAGGCGAGAACGAGTACGACGGCAGCTTCGTCAACTACTCCGAGATCGTGCAGCAGGTGGTCGGCGCCAAGGGCACCTGGCGTCCTTCCGAAAACCTGCGCCTGCAGGTCAGCGCCGGCCGCAATCGCGACGAGTCCGACAACTTCCTCGGCAACGTGCCCAACGGTTACTTCGCCACCAACCGCGACAGCTTCACCGTGCAGACCGACTACGGCGTCGGCGAAGGCCAGCTGCTGAGCGTGGGCTTCGACTGGCTGCGCGACCACGCCGACAGCGACACCGCCTACGACAAGAACGAGCGCGATAACCGCGCCGGCTTCGTCCAGTACCAGGGCCGCTTCGGCGCGCAGTCGATCGAGGCCAGCCTGCGCCGCGACGACAACGACCAGTTCGGCGGCCACACCACCGGCAGCATCGCCTGGGGCCTGGGCTTCGCCGAACACTGGCGTCTGACCGCGGGCTACGGCACCGCCTTCAAAGCCCCGACCTTCAACGAGCTCTACTACCCGTTCTTCGGCAACCCGGCGCTGCGCCCGGAAGAGTCCAAGACCTGGGAGCTTGGCCTGGCCTACCGCAGCGAGCGCTTCAACGCGCGCATCGACGGTTTCAGCACCCAGGTCGACGACCTGATCGCCTACGACGCCGCGATCTTCCTGCCCAACAACATCGAGCGCGCGCGTGTGCGCGGCGCCGAGATCGGCATCGACACCACCGTCGCCGATTGGGCCGTGGCCGCCAGCGCCAGCTTCCTCGACAGCGAGAACCGGGTCGGCTTCTACGCCGGCAACGATCTGCCGCGTCGCGCCAAGCGCAGCGCGCGCGTCGACATCGACCGCGCCTTCGGCGACTTCCGCTTCGGCGTGACCGCGGTCGGTTCCAGCGCGCGTTACGACGACGTCGCCAACAGCCGCCGCGTCGGCGGCTACGGCACCCTGGACCTGCGCGCCGAATACGCGCTCACCGCGGCCTGGTCGCTGCAGGCGCGCGTGGCCAATGTCTTCGACCGCGACTACGAGACCATCTCGTTCTACAACCAGCCCGGTCGCGAATGGTTCCTGACCTTGCGTTACGCACCGGCCCGCTGAGCCGGACGCGCGTTCAAGCTCTCGAAAGCCCGGCTCCGCCGGGCTTTCTTTTGCGGCGAGCCGGGCGGTGGGCGGGCTCGCGTCTGCCGCGGCGCTGCGAGGCCACGGACCGTCCGACCCGGCGCGCCGTACCGTGCCCAAACCCTCACAGATCCACCAATTCAGTGACATTACTGAGCGCTCCGATCCGGCGTGGATCGGGCGCGCCCCCTGCGAAGGTCCAATCGGATCTCCGGTCGGAGGGCGTACGATAGCCGCAGCGGACCGGCGCCACGCCACGCATCGGCGCACCCCAGCTCCGCCCACTCACCGCAGCGGCAGACAGCCTCATGAGCGACGTCAGCGCACGCGCCCTGGACTTGTTCGACGACTATATCGAGATGCCTCCGGCGCAGCGCGAACGCGCGCTCGCGGAGCTGTCCACGCGCGACCCCGAGCTGTATCGCGCGCTGCAGGCCCTGCTGGATTCCGATGCGAATGCCGACAGCAGCCTGCTGGACCGTTCGCCGGCGGCGCTGGTGGAGCAGCGGCGCGCCCGCGAAAGTCGCGATCAAGCCGATGCCGGACCCGATCCTCGCCTCGGCACTCGCCTGGGGCCCTGGCGCATCGAGCGCCTGATCGCGCGCGGCGGCATGGGCAGCGTGTACGAAGCTCAGCGCGACGACGGCCAATATCGGCAGCGGGTCGCGCTCAAATGCATCCTCGCCGAGCTGGCGACGCCGGCGCTGATCGCGGCCTTCCGCGACGAACGCAATGTGCTGGCGCGCCTCGACCACCCGGGCATCGCCGCGCTGATCGACGCCGGCGTGGACGACACCGGTCATCCCTGGTTCGCGATGCGTTACGTCGAAGGCATCGCCATCGACACCTGGTGCGACCGCCATCGCGCTAGCGTGCGGCAGCGCGTCGACCTGTTGATCCAGGCCTGCGAAGCGCTGGGCTATGCCCATGCCCAGGGCGTACTGCACCGCGACATCAAGCCATCCAATCTGCTGGTCGGCGTCGACGGGCGCGTGCAGCTGGTCGACTTCGGCATCGCCTCCACCTTCGTCGCGCTTGCCGGCGCCGACCGCGAGCAGCTCGCGCTGTCGCGCGAATACGCCGCCCCCGAGGCGCGCGACCGCGGCGCCACCGCCCCGGCCACCGACCTGTACGCATTGGGCGTGCTGAGCTACCGCTTGCTGTGCGGGCAATGGCCGACACCGCTGCACGCGCTGCGCGATCTGATGGACGATGCCGGTCCCGGCGAGGCGCTGCCGATGGATCGACTGCTCGATGACGCCGCGCCCGCCGTCGCCGAGCAACGCGGCGTCGCGAACCTGACCGCGCTCAAGCGCCTGCTCGCGGGCGACCTGTCGGCGCTGGTGCGCAAGGCCGTGGCCCTGCGCCCGCAGGACCGCTACGCCAGCATCAACGAATACGCCGAGGACCTGCGGCGTTGGCGCGAGCACCGGCCCTTGGCGATACGCGGCGACGATCTGCTGTACCGGGCCCGTAAGTTCGCGCGCCGCCACCGTCTGGCCGTCGGCGTTGCCGCCGCCGTGGCGGTCGCAGGCGCGGTGGGCGCCGGCCTGGCCCTGCGCCAACACCGCATCGCGGTACGCGAAACCCAGGCCACCGCCGCCGTGAGTCGCCTGTTCGCGTCCACCCTGGGCATGGCCACGCTGTCGGGGCTGGGCAGTGCGCCGTTCTCGTCGAAGGCGCTGCTGGACAAGACCGAGCGCGAGCTGCATGGGCTGTCTTTGGACGAACATCCGCTGCTGCACGCGCGCAGCCTCGCGACCTTGGCGCGCAGCTACGCCGTGCTCGGCGACTATCGCCACGCCCAGCGCCTGGCCGACCAGGCCCAGGTGGCGCTGGGCGACGCGCGCGACGACGAGGGCTCCATCGCGGCCACGCGGCTGGCGATGCTCAACAGCCGTGGCCGCTACGCCGAGGCCGAGAAATTGGCCCGCGCCCAATTGGAGAGGATCGGCGACAGCGACGATGCGCACGCACAGTCGATGCGGCTGAGCTTCGGCGCCGAGCTGGCGAAGGCGCAATGGGGACAGGCGGACACCCTCGGCGCGGTCCGGACCATGGACGAGCTGGTGGACCAGGCGCAAAGACTATCTCGCGACCATGAAGAAGTCCGCGCAGAGCTTCTGCTTGTGCGTGCGAACTTTCTGCACCGCATGCTGCGTTTCGAAGACGCCGAGGCAGACGCCATCAAAGCCGAGGCGCTGGCGCGGCCGCGCAATCCGATACTCGCCGACGATGCGCTGGATCTGCTGGTAACCATTCTCGGCCGCCGAGGCAAGCCCGATGTACTGAAGCGAGCGCAAGAATTGGCCGCGAACCGTCGCCGCAACCTGGGCCCGAGTCATCCCAAGACGGCGGAGGCCGTGCTCGGCTTGGCCTGGGCGCAATACCCTCACCAGGTGCAGGAAGATATCGAGGGTGCGTTGACGCAACTGGAAGCAAGCCACGGGCGAGATAGTCCGACCTTCGCCATGGCTTTGGGTGGTATATCTTGGGCGATCGCACGCGACGATAAAGACAACGTGCGCCTGCTGCGCGAAGCACTAAGCACTCTGCAACGCACCGCGGGCCCGCAGGCCGAGCAGACTATCGCGCTCAAAGGAAACCTTGGCGCGGCCCTGATCAGTCTGTCCGGCGTCCAGCGCACTCCGCGTGACGTCGCCGAAGGTATCGAGCTTTTGCGACAGACCATTGAGGAGAAGCGTCGGTCGGGCATTGCCGCGCCGTACGAGCGGAGCCTGCTGGTTTCCACCATTCTGGCCGACGGCGACATTTCGCGCCTGGCCGAGGCCCAGCGTCAGGTCGACGAAAGCCTGCGCGAGGCTGAGCGCTACTACGGCGGGCCTCACGATCTCCTATTGCAGGACTTGAGCCAACTGGGGGACCAACTGCTATACGTGCGCGGAGAGCGCGAGCAAGCGGATCGTCGTTTCGCGCAGCGCATCGAAGACAACCGCGCCTTCCTGGACAGGAAACTCCTCGAACGCACCAGTGAGGATTACTTGCGCGCCCACTTTCTTAATCGAGCCTTGGTCTTTCGGGCGCTACACGCGCATGAAACCTGCCGAAGAATAGATGCCGCGGCACATTTGGATCGTGCCTTGCGTTTTGACGAGCGCGTACTGGATCGCGACGATCCCATCACACTGACGGTTCGCGGTTACCGCGATAGCCTGCGAGACCAGGGGTTGATGCTGGATACGACGAACGCTTTGTGGCTATCGAAGTCGGAGACCGAAGCCGTGAATCGGCGTGCGCGTGCCTGCAACAAGGGGTAAAGCGATGATCTCGCACCCAGTGGCTGCCGGCATATTCGCCGCTCGAGCTGGTCGGTGATCGCGAACCAACGCAGCCATTTCCGGTTGGAAACCGCGTCACGTTGCGTTCCCATGCTCGCTCGAATTTAACCGATATTGACGGCGGGCCGATCGGCCAAGATGATCCGCTTAACTCTCACGCAGATCGCGCATGAGCAAGACCGGATTGGCCCTGGCCGCACTCTATCTCGCCCTCATCACGATCTGCCTCGGCTTCGCTTTCGGCGGCAACGGCGATCCCAAGGGCCGGTTCGTATTCCTGCAGTTGCCCATTGCGCCGCAGTTGGCGCTGTTGCAGGCGCTCGGCCTGTCCGCATTAGCGTACGGCCTGCGCGCGCGGACGCCGTCGCGATGAGCGGATCCGACCTGGGGCCGGCCTTGCTGCTGCTGATCGTGCTGGGCCTGGTCGCGTGGCAGGCGCGCGCGCTGCTGCTGGCGAAGGCCTCGGCCGGCTGGCCGCGTACGCGCGGCCGGGTGCTGAGCGCCTATCTCGACGAAACCCAGCCGGACGAGGATGGCGACGTCACCCATTCGGCGCATGTGCGCTACCGCTATCAGGTCGGCCGGCATCACTACACCTCGACCCGACTGAGCTATCGGCCCACGCGTTACCTGGGTTTTTCCGATGCCGCCGAACTGCTAGACGGCATCGTCCAGGGCCGCGAAGTCGAGGTCAGCTACGATCCGCAACGCCCGCAGCGCGCGGTGCTGGTGCCCGGCAGCTCCACCGCCAATCTGGTGCACCTGCTCCTGGCGGTGCTGCTGTCGCTGTGGCCGCTGTACTACCTGGTCACCTGATCGCCGCCTGCATCCCGCCTGCCCCCCGTCTCGGAGTCGATCGTGCTCGAATTCCTGTTCCAACTGATCGGCGAAGTGGTCCTGCAAGGGGTGCTGGAACTGCTGGTGGACCTGGGCCTGGAACCGTTCCGCCGGAAGCGCGAATCGCCGCCTTACAACCCCTGGTTCACCGCGATCGCTTACGCCTGCCTGGGCGCGCTGGCCGGTGGCGTCAGCCTGTGGCTGCTGCCGGAACTGCTGGTGCGGGACGAAAGCTGGCGAGTGGTCAACCTGATCGCGACGCCGATACTGGCCGGGTTCGCGATGGCCGCATTGGGCGTTTGGCGGGTCAAGCGCGGGCACGTGCAGGTGAGCATCGAGCGCTTCTCCTACGCCTACCTGTTCGCGCTGTGCCTGGCCTTGGTGCGGTTCCACTTCGCCGGCTAGGCCCGGCCCTCAAGCCGCGACGATCACCGCCCGCCGCAAATAGGCCTGGGCCGCCTCGCGGTCGCGCGCGACTTCCTCGCTCAGCCACTCGCGGAACCTGGCGATCTTGCCGCTGCGCTGGCGCGCGCTCGGGTAGGTGAGCCAGAACGCGCGTCCATCGCCGGCGACGAAATCGTGCGCGGGCGCCAGGCGGCCGGATTCGAGTTCGTTGCGGAACAGGATGGGCGAGCCGATCGCGATGCCGTGGCCGGCGACCGCGGCGGCGACGTCCAGGTGCTCCGCCGACAGATGGGTACCGAAGCCGCCCGGCGGCGCGGCGTCGGCGTGGCCCTGGGCGCGATACCACAGCGCCCACCAGTCCGGCCGTCCCAGCAAGGGCACGCTCAAGGGCCGTCGCGGATCGCCGAGTTCGGCCGCGGCCGCGCGCAGGGCTGGCGCGCACAAGGGCATGAAGATCGCCGGAAACAGTTCCATCGCCTGCATCCCGGGCCACACGCCGTGGCCGTTGCGGATGGCGAGATCGTAGCGGCCCACGCCCAGGTCCTGGGCCTCGACCGACAGATCCAGTTCCAATGCGATCTGCGGATGGCGGGCGCGGAAGCGCCCGAGCTTGGGCGTGAGCCAACTCGTGCCCAGCGTCGGCAAGGTGGTCAGCGACAAACGCGATTCGTCGATGTCGACCGCGCGCACGAAGCTCGCGCGCAATGCGGCAAAGGCGGCGATGGCCTCGCGCGCGACCAGCTCGCCCGACTCGGTCAGCTCGACCCGGTGCGGGTGGCGCCGGAACAGGGCCACGCCGATCTGCTCCTCGAGCCGGCGTACGTGGTAGCTGACCGAGGCCGCCGTGGTGTCCAGCTCCTGCGCGGCCTTGGCGAAACTGCCCAATCGGGCCGCCGATTCGAAGGCCCGGATCGCGGACAAGGAAGGGAATCGCGGCGACTGGACCATAAGTGTGACTTAGCCTGCGGCCCGGAATTCGTGTCGTCAACCGCGGCGGCGGCACGCATCCTGGGCGCCGCACCTCCGCCGCCGCCACAGGGACTGCGCATGACCTCCTTCCCCATCCAGCCCGAATCCGCATCGTCGCGGGTCGATGCGGACGCCACCGATTCGCCGGCCTCGCCGGGTCGGCGCGGCTTCGTGACCCGCACGGCCCTGGCCGGTGCCGCGGCCTTGGCCCTGCCCGCCTGGAGCTTCGCGAAAGCGCCCGCCACACCCGGCGCGCATGCGCGGGACTGGGCCTGGCTGCAGGGCAACTGGGACGTGCGCCATCGGCGTTTGAAGGAGCGCTTGGCGGGCAGCCAGGACTGGCAGGACTTCGCCGGCAAGAGTGCGTGCTGGGCGACCTTGGACGGCCTGGGCACCATCGACGACAACCTCGTCGAGCTGCCCGGCGATCCCTACCGCGGCCTCGGCATCCGCGCCTACGATCGCGACTCGGGCCGGTGGTCGATCTGGTGGCTGGACGCGCGCAACCCGACCCACATCGATCCGCCGGTGCGCGGCGGCTTCATGGGCGACGGCGGCGAGTTCGTCGGCCACGACACGCTGCGCGGCAAGCCGATCGTGATGCGCTTCCGCTGGCACGACATCCACGGCCGACAGCCGTGGTGGGAGCAGGCGTTCTCGCCCGACGGCGGCGCCAGTTGGGAAACGAACTGGCGCAACTATTTCACCCGCACCGCCGCGCGGCCCTCGCCGCTGGACAAGCTGGCCAACGCGCCGCGCGATTTCGATTTCCTGGTCGGCGATTGGCAAGTCAGCCACCGCCGCCTGCGCCAGCGCCTGGTCGGCAGCCAGGACTGGGACGAGTTCGGCGGCACCCTGCGCAATTGGCCGGTGCTGGGCGGCTACGGCAACGTCGGCGACAACGTCTTCGAGTTCCCGACCGGCACGGTGCGCGGCGTCGGCCTGCGTTCCTACGATGCGAAAAACAAGCAATGGCTGAGCTGGTGGCTGGACGGCCGCACACCGACCGCGATCGCGCCGCCCGTGCGCGGCGGCTTCGACGCGCAGGGCCTGGGCACTTTCATCGGCGACGACAGTCTCGACGGCAAGCCGATCCGTACCCGGGTGCTGTGGTCGCGCATCACCGCGCGCTCTGCGCGCTGGGAGCAGGCATGCTCCAACGACGGTGGCGCCAATTGGGAAACCAATTGGATCAGCGATTTCGTGCGCAAGGCCTAGGGGTGCGATCGATGGGCTTGGACATCGCCGCGAAACACCTGCTTCGCCCGGCCGCGATCTGCTGGCTGATGCTGGCGGCCGGCGCAAGCGATGCGAGTTCGCCTGCCGTGGCGGGCGAAGCATCGAAGCCCTCGATCGAGATCCTCGATACGCCGGCCGTGTTCGCGCCCGGCATCGCCTCCACGCGCTACGCGGAGATCCGCCTCACCCTCAGCCCCGACGGCCGCACCGCGCTGTGGTTCAGCCGCGACCGGCCCGGCGGCGCGGGCGGTTACGACATCTGGATCTCGCGCCGCGGCGAACAGGGCTGGAGCGAGGCGACGCCGGTGCCGTTCAACTCGCCGGGTCGCGATTTCGATCCCGCGTTCTCCGCCGACGGCCGCAGCGTCTATTTCTGTTCGGACCGCCCCGGCGGCCTGGGCGCGGACGATTTGTGGCGGGTCGCGGTCGTCGCCACCGGCTTCGGCGAGCCCGAGCCTCTGGGCGCGGCGGTGAACAGCCCGGGCAAGGAGTACGCACCCATGCTCTCGGCCGACGGCCGGCGCCTGCTGTTTGCCAGCGACCGCCCCGGCGGCGCCGGCGGACTCGACCTCTACGTCGCGCGGCGGCGCGGCGACGGCTTCGACGACGCACAACGCCTGAGCGGAGGCATCAACACCTCGGCCCACGATTTCGACGCCAGCTATCTCGCCGACGATGCCAGCATCGTCTACTCGCGCGCGCAGGACTTCCGCACCGATCGGGTCGACCTCTATCTGGCGAGGCCCCACGGCAAGGGCTACGATGCGGGCCAGTTGCTGCCGCTGAGCGTGAACAGCCGCGAGACCGATAGCTACGGCCCGATGCTGGACTGGTCGCAGCGCGATCGTCTGCTCTACTCGGCCCAACGCGACGGCGAGCAGAGCATGGAGCTGTATCTGGTTCGTTATCGGCTGCCTGCATGGGACGCCGATACGGCGCGCAAACGCGCGGCGGGCGACGAGCCAGTGCCGTAGCTCGAACGCAACGGCTGCCGTCGCCGCGCACACAGGAGTTTTCGCCAGGATGGACACCGTCATCTGCGTCTTGCTCTGGATCGGCGCGATCGGCTGCGGCCTGCTCGGCGGCCTGTTCTTCGCCTTCTCGGTGTTCATCATGAGCGCGCTGGGCAGCATCGCCCCCGACGCCGGCATCGCCGCGATGAACGCGATCAACCGCGTCATCCTGCGTTCGCTGTTCATGCCGGTGTTCTGGCTCACCACGTTCGCCGGCCTGGCGCTGGCTGGCATCGGGATCGTGCATGCGAGCGCGCCCGGCGCCTTGGCCATGCTCGTCGGCGGCGTCGTCCACGTGCTGGGCATGTTCGTATGCACGGTCGCGTTCAACGTGCCGCTCAACAACGCCCTAGCCGCGGTCGACCAGGGCGGCGAAGCCGCGCTGCCGGTCTGGCAGCGTTACCTGCGCGATTGGACGCGCGGGAATCACGTGCGCGCGCTGGCGTGCATGCTCGCCAGCGCGCTATTCGTGCTGGCCTTGCTGCAACGCGCCGCGCCGGGCTAGCGGGGCGACGAGTCGGCTTGGCGGGCCGGAGGGCCGCATCGCATACTCCCCTCGTCGCTAAGGAGCCTCGATGCGCATCCGCATAAGCTGGCGTTGGTTCGCCTGGGGCCTGCTGGCCTTGCTGGCGCTGGTCGTCAGCGGTGTGCTGCTGGCCGACCGTCTGACCCCGCCCGCGACGGGCGCGCCCAGCGCCCACCTGCCCTTGCGCGCGGCGCAGACCACGATCGACCGCGAACTCGCGCCGCGCTTGGCCGCGCATCCGGGCAAGACCGGCGTGCTGATGATCCCGGGCGGCCTGGAGGCTTTCGCCGCGCGCGCGACCAGCGCGCGCGCCAGCGGCCGCAGCCTGGATCTGCAGTACTACATGTGGCACGACGACCTGGTCGGCGGCTTGCTGGGCCGCGAACTCTACGCGGCGGCCGAGCGCGGCGTGCGCGTGCGTTTGCTGCTGGACGACATCAACGCCAAGGGCCTGGACCCGGCGCTGATGGTGCTGGACGCGCACCCAAATATCGAGATTCGCCTCTACAACCCCTTCCGCAACCGCGAGGGATTGTGGCGTTTGCTGGAAATGGTGCAGCGCGTTTTCAGCATCAATCACCGCATGCACAACAAGGCCTGGATCGCCGACGGCCGGGTCGCCGTGGTCGGCGGCCGCAACGTCGGCGACGAGTACTTCGACGCCCACCAGGAAGTGAATTTCCGCGACCTCGACCTGCTGCTGGCGGGCCCGGCGGTCGCCGACGCCAGCGCCATCTTCGATCGCTACTGGAACAGCCCCGCGGTAGTGCCGCTCGCCGCACTCAGCGACAAGAAGCCGGCTGAGCTGAAGGCTTACATCGCCCAGATCGACGACGATGCCAAGGGCGATGAAGCCAAGCGTTATCTGCAACGCGTCTCCGACTCGCTGGACCAAAACCTGCCCTGGGACACCGGCATGCACTGGAGCGAAGGCGTGCGGGTAGTGTCGGATCCCGCACAGAAGCGCGGCGACGGCGGCGACGACTGGCTGGTGACCCAACTGATCGCCAAGCTCGCCACCACCCAGCACGAAGCCTTGCTGATCTCGCCCTACTTCGTGCCCGGCGAGGAAGGCAGCGACGGCCTGGTCGGCCTGGTGCGCAAGGGCGCCCAGGTCGGCGTGGTGACCAACTCCCTGGCCGCGAACGATGTCCCGGCCGTGCACAGCGGCTACGCGCGCTACCGCGAGCGCCTGCTCGCGGGCGGCGTGCGCCTGTACGAGATCCGCCGCAGCGGCCCCAGCGCCGCCGCCGGCCTGTTCGGCAGCAGCGGCGCCAGCCTGCATACCAAGGCCTTCGTGGTCGACGGCGCGCGCGGCTTCGTCGGCTCGTTCAACCTCGACCCGCGTTCGGCCGAGCTCAACACCGAGATGGGTGTGCTGTTCGAGGACGCGACGCTGGCCGCGTCCTTGCGCCGCGAGTACGAACGCCTGGCCGCGCCGGCGCTGAGCTATCGGGTGACCCTGGACGACGGCCGCCTGTGCTGGCTGGACGAGACCAGCCGCCCGCCGCGCTTGCTCGACCGCGAGCCGGACGCCGGCCTCATGCGCCGCGCCACCGCGCGCGTACTGGGCTGGCTGCCGATCGAATCGCAGTTGTAGGCGGCGAGGTGCTCGCGCTTGGCCGCCCCCGCTCGAATCGGCACCGGCGCCGCGCATTAAAGAGTTGCCTTTCGGCCGGTCCTACCCGGAAATAGGGAGCCGGACACAGCTGGCCCCGGTCGCAGGAGAGCCGCATGGATTCAACCCATTTGTTCGAGCTGGTGATCGTGATGTTCCTGGCGATCATCGCGCTGCACTACGTGGCCGATAGGCTGGGCCTGCCGCCGTCGGTGGGTCTGCTCGCCGGCGGCGCGGCGCTGGCCTTCCTGCCCGGTCTGCCCGCCATCAGCGTCGATCCCGAACTGGTGCTGGTCATTTTCCTGCCGCCGCTGCTGATGGACGGCGCCTGGTCCATCGCCCTGACCCGGCTGCGCCGCCATCTGATCGGCATCGGCTCGATGGCGGTGGGCGCGGTGCTGTTCACCTGCGTGGTCGTGGCCGTGGTGACTCATTGGCTGATTCCGTCGCTGCCCTGGGCCGCCTGCGCGGCGCTGGGGGCGATCGTGTCGCCGCCCGACGCCGTGTCCGCGCGCTCGGTGCTGCAACGGGTGAAGCTGCCGCGCCGCCTGCAGATCCTGCTGGAGGGCGAAAGCCTGCTCAACGACGCCAGCGGCCTGGTGCTGTTCCGCTTCGCGATCGCGGCCGGCGTCACCGGCGCCTTCAGTGCGAGCGAGGCGGTCGGCAGCTTCTTTCTGCTGGCGCTGGGAGGCGTGGCGGTCGGCATCCTGGTCGGCCTGCTCTGGGTCAAGCTGGTGCGCCGCCTGGGCGACGAATACCTGATCATCGCGACCACCGCGCTGCTGGGATGGATCGCCTACCTGCTCGGCGAAATGCTGCACGTGTCCGGCGTCATCGCCACGGTGACCGCGGGACTGATCGCGAGTTGGAACTCCAGCATCATCCTCTCGGCCTCGACGCGCATGCGCGGCACTTCGTTCTGGACCGTGCTGGTGTTCCTGATGGAGGCCTCGGTCTTCATCCTGATCGGGCTGTCGCTGCGCGGCGTGGTCGAACGCGGCGGCGGTTTCGGCGTGGTGGCCGCGACGATGGGATGGCACATCCTCGGGGTGATCGCCGCGCTCACCATCGCGCGCTTCGTCTGGGTGTTCGGCTCCGATCTGATCATCAAGCTCTGCAACGCGCTGGGACTCAAGCGTTACCAGCCCATCGGCGCTCGCGGCTCGACGGTACTGAGCTGGGCCGGCGTCCGCGGCGTGGTCACCCTGGCCCTGGCGCTGAGCGTGCCGGAAGGCTTCCCGGGCCGCGACTTCATCCTGGTCACATCGTTCGCCGTCATCCTGGGCACCGTCCTGTTGCAGGGCATGACCCTGGGCCGCGTGATCGCATGGGCGCGCCTGACCGAGCCGGAAACCGAGAAGCCGCGACTGACCATGAGCCAGGCCGAAGCCGCGATGGCGCAGGCGCAGTTCGCGACCGTGCGCGCCCTGGCCTACGACAGCGCCGGCGAACTCATCCACCCCAAGCTGCTGGCGCAATACGAACGCAAGTCGGTGGCGATCGTCGACTACGCCGCTCGCACCGAGCACTACACGCCGCTGCTGCACGCCCACTTCGACGTCGTCCTGGAAGCCGTGGCCAGCGGCCGCCGCGAACTGATCCGCCTGCACCGCGCCGGCGATATCGACGACGCGACCTTGCGCGAGCTGGAACGGGATCTGGATCTGGAAGAGCTGAGCGCGATTTCGGCCAAGGCGTAAGCGCGGTAGTCACGTCGGGGCAGGACGCGCCCGGCGTTTTTCCGTCGTCGACGGCAGCGGCGTCACCCCGAAGCCGGCGACCGCGCGCTTGTCGCGGTCGCTCGCTGGTGTCGGTTACAGCCGCGCGATGTGGAGCTGCCCGATCCGTGCGATTTCCGCGTCCTGCACCCCCGCTTCCGCCGCGAAGCCGGACCATTCGCGCACCGCCTCGCATACGCGGCTTATCGCTTTTTCCGCATTCGGGATCGAGAACCGGGCCGCCACGTTCAACAGATCCTCTTTGGTGATGGCGTCGAATTTGCCGTTGATGCTCATCAGGTGCTGCTGGGTCCACTCGCCGCTCGGGTTGTAGGCGAATGTCACATCGTAGGCCGGGGTCGGCTCCCAGGCCCCGCCTTCGCGCAGCATGAAGGCGTGATTCTTCGTGTGGTCGTCGTGGTTCTTCGCCACCACGTTGAACGTCATCCTGGCGAACAGCTGGGTCAGCGCCTCGGGGGCCAGCCCCAGTTGCGTGGCCACCATGAACAACTGCTCGTAAGCATGCGTGCCGCGCTGTTTGTAGTTGAGGTGTTGCAAGGCGCACAGCGTCTGCACGTGCACCTTGTCGTTGCCCTCGCGGTCGAAGCGCTTGGTCATGAAGTGCCGTCGGCCGTTCTCCTGCAGCAGGCGGCAGGGGCTCATGACGATGCCGGCGTGCGTCGCCATGAGGTAGTAGGCGTACTCGATTCGTCCGTAGTCCTGGCTGGATCCCAGCTCCAGATCCTTGCCGACCCCATCGAACTTCAGCAGCCAATGCTCCCAACCCGGATCCACGTCGAACTGGCCGCTGCGGATTTCGTTGGTTTGCGGATGCCAGGCGATCACCGCCTTGGCGCGCGCGCCGCCGGCCGAGGTGCCCACGCGGATGATGTTGGCAAGCGCCGCCTGCGCGGCTTCGTCGTCGCTGAGATCCGCATGGATGGCACGGCGCGCTTCTTCCACCAGACTCTTCATCGCCAGCGGTTTCTTGGAC
This sequence comes from Lysobacter sp. Root604, assembly GCF_001427505.1. Lineage (NCBI taxonomy): Bacteria > Pseudomonadati > Pseudomonadota > Gammaproteobacteria > Lysobacterales > Lysobacteraceae > Lysobacter > Lysobacter sp. Root604. The sequence goes on from NZ_LMGS01000010.1 coordinate 200,301, forward strand.
TCCCTGGCCGAACCGCGCGCCGGCCGGAACTCGATCGCGCCCATGCCGCGCTTGCCCATGTACGCAAGGCGATCCAGGGTGGTCACGTCCTGCTTGGCGACGCCGTGGCTGGCCATCCACGCGTCGATCAACTGGTTGCCGAAGTCGTCGGGCAGGGCATCGGCGAGCAGGCCCGGCAAGCCCTTGTAGGCCTCGCGATCCAGACTGGGGAATGTATGGATGCCGGGTCCAGGGGTGGGCATCGTCAGCGGCGCCAGCTGGATCCCGCGGCGCGCCCAGGCCGGGTCGTATTCGAAGGCGTAGGACGCATACGTCGGATCCGCCGCAACCGCGCCGACGCGCTTGCCCCATACGCGCACTTCGACGACGACCAGCGGTGCGGCGTTCATGAGCGCCGCCTCGGCGCTCGCTTGGGCTGGGCCTGGCGGGTGCGCAGCAAAGCCATGGGGCTGATCGTCGGTGCCGGCGCCAGCGCGTCCAGGGACGACAAGGCATCCAATGCCTTCAGAACGCTGACGTAGGTAATCAGCGACGAGCCTTTGCCACGCTCGAGGTCGCCCAGCGCCCGTGGCGATACGCCGGCCCGGCTGGCCAGCTCCGCCTGGGTGAGCGCTTTACCGATGCGCAGCCGGCTGATCCGCCCCCCGAGCGCTGAGAGGAGTTCTTGCGGCGTATTGAATGCGGCAGACATAACTAGCGCTTTCTCGCCAAATGGGTAGCTCGAAGCCTACCACAAGGCGGAAATCCGCTAGTTAAATACATATCAATCAAATAGCACTATTCCGCCGAATAAGGCGGAGATATCGCTAAATAGGCAGAAAAGCGCTAGTTAACTGGCTACGCCCTGAAGAGCGCCTAGCGCAGCCGCACGCTCATCCTCGCAAGCCTCATCTACCCGGACCGCCCCGACTGGCGCGGTCGCGGCTCATTCCACCGTCACCGACTTGGCCAGATTGCGCGGCTTGTCGACGTCGGTGCCGCGCGCCAGCGCGGCGTGGTAGGCCAGCAGCTGCACCGGAATCGCGTGCACCACCGGTGATAGCACGCCGACGTTGCGCGGGGCGCGGATCACGTGCACGCCCTCGGAGGGGCCGAACTGGCTGTCCTCGTCGGTGAATACGAACAGCTCGCCGCCGCGCGCGCGCACTTCCTGCATGTTCGACTTCACCTTCTCCAGCAGGCCGTCCTTGGGCGCGATCACCACCACCGGCATGGCCGCGTCGACCAGCGCCAGCGGGCCGTGCTTGAGCTCGCCGGCCGGGTAGGCTTCGGCGTGGATGTAGGAGATTTCCTTGAGCTTGAGCGCGCCTTCCAGCGCGATCGGGTAGTGCACGCCGCGCCCCAGGAACAGCGCGTGCTGCTTGGGCGCGAAGCGCTCGGCCCAAGCGGTGATCTGCGGTTCCAGATTCAGGGCGTGCTGCACGCTGCCGGGCAGGTAGCGCAGTGCGTCGATGAACTCGGCTTCCTGCGCGGCGTCCAGACGGCCCTGCAGCTTGGCCACGGTTGCGGTCAGGATGAACAGCGCCACCAACTGAGTGGTGAAGGCCTTGGTCGAGGCCACGCCGATCTCGGCGCCGGCGCGGGTGTAGTAGACCAGTTTGCTGGCGCGCGGAATCGCGCTCTCTGGCACGTTGCAGATCGACAACGTACGCTCGTGGCCCAGCGACTTGGCGTACTTCAGGGCCTCCATCGTGTCCAGGGTTTCGCCCGACTGCGAGATCGTCACGATCAACTGCTTCGGGTTGGCAACCGCCTTGCGGTAACGGTACTCGCTGGCGACCTCGACCTGACAGGGCAGGCCGGCGATGGCTTCGATCCAGTAACGCGCGGTCAGGCCGGCGTAATAGCTGGTGCCGCAGGCCAGGATCTGCACGCCTTCGATATCGCGCAACACGGCTTCGGCGTCGCGGCCGAACAGCGCCGGCAGGAACGCGCCGTCGTTCATGACCGCTTCGATGGTGTCGGCGATCGCACGCGGCTGCTCGTGGATCTCCTTCTGCATGAAGTGGCGGTAGGGGCCCAGTTCCAGCGAGGCCAGCGACACGTCCGACAGATGGACATCGCGCGCGGCCAGCTTGCCATGCTCGTCGTACACGTCGACGCCGTCGCGACGCACGTCGGCGGTATCGCCCTCTTCCAGGAAGATCACCTTGCGCGTGGCCTGGATGATCGCCGAAACGTCGCTGGCGACGAAGTTCTCGCCCTCGCCCAGGCCGACCAGCAGCGGACAGCCCATGCGCGCGGCGACCAGACGGCCGGGTTCGCGCTTGCTGACCACGGCGATCGCGTAGGCGCCGATCAGTTCGCGCACCGCGCTCTGTACCGCGAGCAGCAAATCCTTGCCCTGCGACTGATGGTGATGGATCAGATGGGCGATGACTTCGGTGTCGGTCTGCGACTCGAACGCGTAGCCGGCCGCGCGCAGGCGCTCGCGTTGCTCTTCGTGGTTTTCGATGATGCCGTTATGCACCACCGCCAGTTCGCCGAAGCTGATGTGCGGATGCGCATTGGCTTCGGTGACGCCGCCATGGGTGGCCCACCGGGTGTGGCCGATGCCGAGCGTGGCGTGGAAGCCCTCGGACTGTGCCGCGCCCTCCATTTCGGCGACGCGTCCGGTGCGGCGCACGCGGCGCACATCGGCGCCGTCGATCACCGCGATGCCGGCGGAATCGTAACCGCGGTACTCCAGCCGCTTAAGACCTTCGATCAGGACCGGTACCACATCGCGATCCGCGATCGCGCCGACGATTCCACACATGCTGCGAATGCTCCTGCTGGTGTCCGCCTAGTTTAACGGCGCGCGGCGGCACAACCGGCATGTCCGGTCTGTCCGGCGGACGCGGTGTCCGTCCGGACGGACACCCGGACACTGCGCGCCAGCCAATAAAATCAACAACTTGCGGTTGGCACGACTCGTGCATTGCATAACAGCAAAGACCTTTCGCCCACCCGCCGAGCCGAACACCGCATGAGCATCCGCGATACCGCCGCCCAGGACCGCCCCGTCGCCGCCACCTCCTCCGTCGCGAGCAAGCGCCGTCGCCCCTGGCTGCTGGCCGGCGCCGCCGGCGTCGGCACCATCGCGCTGGCGGCCTGGCTGCTGTCGGGCTGGAGCGCCAGCGGCCGTTCGGTCGACGCATCGCGGGTGCGCATCTCCGAGGTCAAGCGCGGCGACCTGGTGCGCGACATCTCCGCCGACGGCCGCGTGATCGCCGCCAACAGCCCCACCCTGTACGCGATCGCCGCGGGCACGGTGGTGTTGAAGGTGGTCGCCGGCGACGTGGTCAAGCAAGGCCAGGCGCTGGCCGAAATCGACAGCCCCGAACTGCGCAGCAAGCTGGCGCAGGAACAGGCGACCCTGGCCAGCCTGGAAGCCGAGGCCGGCCGCTCCGAGCTCGACGCCCAGCTGGCGCGCTCGAATGCGCGCAAGGCCTACGACCAGGCGCAGATCGAACGCACCGCCGCGATTCGCGATCTGGAACGCCAGCAGCGCGGCTTCGAAGGCGGCGCGGTGGCGCAGGTCGACGTGGCGCGCGCGCAGGACGAACTCAAGAAGGCCGACATCGGTCTGGCGCATGCGCGCCAGGACGCCGGCCTGCAAGGCCAGGGCGCCGGCCTGGACACGCGCAACAAGCGCCTGCTCGCCGACCGCCAGCGCGCGATCGTGATCGAGACCCAGCGCCAGGTCGACGCGCTGACCCTGCGCGCGCCCTTCGACGGCCAGGTCGGTCAGGTCCAGATCGCGCAGCGCGCCAACGTCGCCGCCAACGCGCCGGTGCTCAGCGTGGTCGATCTGGCCGTGTTCGAAGTCGAGATCAAGGTGCCGGAAAGCTTCGCCCGCGATCTGGGCATCGGCATGCCGGCGCAGATCACCAGCGGCGCCGGCGAACCTTACGCCGCGCAGGTTTCGGCGGTGTCGCCGGAAGTGGTGAACGGCGAAGTCACCAGCCGCCTGCGCTTCACCGGCAAGCAGCCCCCGGGCCTGCGCCAGAACCAGCGCCTGTCCGCCCGCATCGTGCTCGACACCCGCCGCAACGTGCTGATGGTCGAGCGCGGCCCCTTCCTCGAACAGTCCGGCGGCCGCTTCGCCTACGTGGTCGACGGCAGCCACGCGGTGCGACGCCCGATCCAGGCCGGCGCCAGCAGCCTCAGCGCGGTCGAGATCGTTTCCGGCGTGCAACCGGGCGAGCGCGTGGTGGTATCCGGTAGCGACCAGTTCGATAACGCAGAAAGCATCCGCCTCTCAGGAGAATGATCATGAAAGCTTCCAACCGCACCCCAGTGTTCCCCTTCGACCTGCATTGGACCTCCGACGACCTGGCCGGCGCGATGCCGCTGCGCCTGAGCGAGCTGTTCGACTTCGACGCCGCGCGCGCCCAGGCCCAGCCCAGCGCCAACGTCGAAGCCCCGGCCCAGGCCTGGCGCCGCAACGGCTACCTGCGCAACGCCGCGCCGACCTCGTTCCGCGTTCGCTGATTCCTCTCCACCTTTTCACTCAGGACATACCGTCATGCTCGACATGCGCCAGGTCACCAAGGTTTACCGCACCGAACTCGTCGAAACCCACGCGCTGCGCTCGCTGGACCTGCATGTGCGCGAAGGCGAGTTCGTCGCGGTCACCGGCCCGTCGGGCTCGGGCAAGACCACCTTCCTCAACATCGCCGGCCTGCTGGAAACCTTCACCGGCGGCGAGTTCCGGCTCGACGGCGAGGACGTCAGCGGCATGTCCGACGACGCGCGTTCGCGCCTGCGCAACCGCAAGATCGGCTTCATCTTCCAGGGCTTCAACCTGATCCCCGACCTCAACCTGTTCGACAACGTCGACGTGCCGCTGCGCTACCGCGGCATGCCCGGCGCCGAACGCCGCCAGCGCATCGAAGACGCGCTCAGCCGGGTCGGCCTGGGCTCGCGCATGAAGCACTACCCGGCCGAGCTGTCGGGCGGCCAGCAGCAGCGCGCCGCGATCGCGCGCGCGCTGGCCGGCAGCCCGCGCCTGCTGCTGGCCGACGAACCCACCGGCAACCTCGACTCGCAGATGGCGCGCGGCGTGATGGAGCTGCTGGAGGAGATCAACGGCCAGGGCACCACCATCGTCATGGTCACCCACGATCCCGAACTGGCCGCGCGCGCGCAGCGCAACGTGCACATCGTCGACGGCATGGCCACCGACTTCGCGGCCGTGCCCAGCCTGGTGCGCTCGCTGGCCAGCGACGACGCCGCCGCCACCACCGCCTGAGGACGTCGCGATGACCGCCAACTCCATGTTCGGCTACTACCTCGACCTGGCGTTCCGAAGCTTCCGCCGCAACAAGATGCTGACCGCGCTGATGGTGCTCGCCATCGCGCTCGGCATCGGCGCTAGCATGACCACGCTGACGGTGTTCTACGTGCTCTCCGGCGACCCCATCCCGAGCAAGAGCGATCGCCTGTTCTACGTGCAGATGGATCCGCGCACCAAGGACGGCTACACCCCGGGCGAGGATCCTTCGTTCCAGATGACCCGCTTCGATTCCGAAGCCCTGCTGCGCGCCAAGCGCGCCCAGCGCCAGGCAGTGATGACCGCCGGCTCGGCCAACATCGAGCCCGACCGCCAGGGCCTGACGCCCTTCATGTCCGACGCGCGTTTCACCTCCGCCGACCTGTTCGCCATGTTCGACGTGCCCTTCCTGCAGGGCGGCGCCTGGAAGGCCAGCGACGACGAGAACCGCGCGCGCGTGGCGGTGATCAGCAAAGAACTCAGCGAGAAGCTGTTCGGCGCCGGCCCCAGCGTCGGCAAACCGATCCGGATCAACGAATCCGAGTTCCGTGTGGTCGGCGTGATCGACAACTGGCGCCCGACGCCGCGCTTCTACGACTTGAGCAACGAGAAGTTCGGCCGCGGCGAGCAGGTGTTCATTCCGTTCTCGACCTCGCTGGCCCTGCGCATGGGCAACAACGGCGACATGAACTGCTGGGGAGAGAACCGTAACGACGACCCCGAGGGCTCGCACGCGCTCAACGCGCCCTGCGCCTGGCTGCAGTATTGGGTGGAACTGGACTCGGCCGACAAGGCCAAGGACTACCTGGCTTACCTGGGCAACTACTCCGACGAACAGCGCAGCGCCGGCCGTTTCGAGCGTCCGACCAACGTGCGCCTGTACAACGTGATGGATTGGCTGGACCACAACAAGGTCGTGCCCTCCGACGTGCGCCTGCAGACCTGGCTGGCGTTCGGCTTCCTGCTGGTCTGCCTGCTCAACACCGTCGGCCTGCTGCTGGCCAAGTTCCTGCGTCGCGCCAACGAGATCGGCGTGCGCCGCGCGCTAGGCGCCTCGCGGCGCGCGATCTTCGCCCAATGTCTGGTCGAAGCCGGCACCGTCGGCCTGGTCGGCGGCGTGATCGGCCTGGGCCTGGCGATGCTGGGCCTGTGGGCGGTGCGTCAGCAACCGGCCAGCTACGCCGAACTCGCCCATCTGGACCCGACCATGCTGGTCGCCACCTTTGTGATCGCGGTCGTCGCCAGCGTGCTGGCCGGCCTGTTGCCGGCCTGGCATGCCTGCCAGGTGACCCCGGCCATCCAGCTCAAGAGCCAGTGAGGCCCACCATGGACATCCGCCCCATCCTGACGACCCTGCGTCGCCACAAGACCGCCGCCGCGCTGATCGTGTTCGAGATCGCGTTGAGCTGCGCCATCATCTGCAACGCGGTGTTCCTGATCAGCAACCGTCTGGAGCTGATGAACCGCACCAGCGGCCTGGCCGAAAACGAAATCGTGCGGGTGCAGCTGACCGGCATCAACAACAACGAGGACGCCCGCTCCGTCACCCAGGCCGATCTGGCCGCGCTGCGCGCACTGCCCGGGGTCAAGGCCGCTACCGTCAGCAACCAGGTCACGTTCGGCAATTCCTCCTGGAACAGCGGCGTGAGCGTGAAGCAGGATCAGCCGTTCCCGAACCTCAGCGCGACCACCTACTTCGGCGACGAGCAGTTGCTCGATACCCTGGGCCTGAACCTGATCGCCGGCCGTCGCTTCACCAACGACGAGTACATCAACTACGAGGACTTCGACAAACTGCCCGCCGATGCTGGCGTGCCGGCGGCGATCGTCACCAAGGTCGTCGCCGAGAAGCTGTTCCCGGGCGAGAACGCGGTCGGCAAGGTGTTCTACAGCTGGGGCCCGAAGCCGATCCGCATCGTCGGCGTGGTCGACCACCTCGCGCGTCCGAACAACCGCGGCGGCGCCGGCGAGTACGAGTACTCGATGATCTTCCCGATCCGGGTGACCTACGAGGTCGGCGGCAACTACCTGCTGCGCGTGGATCCCAGCCGCCGCGACGAGACCATGAAAGCGGCGATGGCGGCGCTGGAGAAAAGCGGGCCGACCCGCATCATCCTGGAGGACCAGAGCAAGACCCTGGAAACGATGCGCCGTGAGTTCTATCAGCAGGACCGTTCCATGGCCTGGCTGCTGGTCGCGGTGTGCATCGCCCTGCTGGTGGTGACCGCGCTGGGCATCGTCGGCCTGGCCAGCTTCTGGGTGCAGCAGCGGACCAAGCAGATCGGCGTGCGCCGCGCATTGGGCGCGACCCGCGGCCAGGTGCTGCGCTACTTCCAGACCGAAAACTTCCTGCTCGCCACGCTCGGCATCATGATCGGCATGGCGCTGGCCTACGGCATCAACATGGTGCTGATGAGCGCCTACGAGCTGCCGCGACTGCCGGCGATCTACCTGCCGCTGGGCGCGGTCGCGCTGTGGGCGCTGGGCCAGATCGCGGTGTTCGGTCCGGCGCGCCGCGCCGCGGCGGTGCCGCCGGCGGTCGCGACCCGCTCGATCTGACGCGTTCGATTCGCAACGCGTGGCGCAGTTCCGGGCGCGCGCGCAACGCGCCCGCTAGTCTCTCCGAGTCGGTCCGCAAGCCCGTCCAGCCTCCGCGCTGGACGGGCCCGGACCGGGTCGTCTCGAAATCCGGTACGGAGCCCGCACTCATGTCCCCACGCAACGCCCCCTTGCACGCCCTCGCGCTCGCCCTGACCCTGGCCATCGGCGGCGTCCACGCCGCAACCGCCGCCCCCGCGGCGCCGGCGTCCAGCGCTACCAGCGCCGACGTCGCCGCCCGCACCCGCGCGCTCAACGCCCTGCTGGACGAGCAGTGGCAGACCTTCCTGCGCGAAGCGCCGGAGCAGGCCAGCTTCTTCGGCGACTATCGCTACAACGCCGGCTGGAGCGATTTCTCGCTCTCCGCCGTCGACAGCCAGACCCGCGATCTCGAAGCGCTGCTCAAGCGCTTCCGCGCGATCGACCCCGAAGGCCTGGCCGACGCCGACCGACTCAACCTGCAGCTGATGATCCGGCGCCTGGAAAGCGACCGCGAGTTCTACCGGCTCAAGCTGCATGAGATGCCGCTGGACCAGATGAACGGCATCCACCTGCTGCTGCCGATCATCGCCAGCGCGTTTCCGTTCAACGACGTCAAGCAGTACGACGAATACATCGTGCGCCTGCGCGCGATGCCCAAGCTGCTGGACCAGGTCACCGAGCGCGCGCGTCAGGGCGCCAAGGACGGCCTGATGCCGCCGCGCTACCTGTTGGAGAAAGTGGTCGCGCAATGCGACGGCATCGCCGACCCGGCCGGCGCCGACAATGTGTTCGCCCAGCCGCTGCAGAAATTCCCCGACAGCGTGCCGGCCGCCGAGCGCGAGCGCATCCGCAAGGCCCTGCTCGCCGCGGTCGACGAACAGGTGCGGCCGGCCTATCGCAAGCTGTCCGAATTCGTCGCCAAGGAGTACGCGCCGCAGGGCCGCGAAACGCCGGGCCTGTGGTCGCTGCCCAAGGGCGAGGCGCTGTACGCCTACCAGATCCGCCAGCAGGCCTCGACCGACATGAGCGCCGAGCAGATCCACCAGCTCGGCCTGGCCGAAGTCGCGCGGATCGAGAAGACCCAGGCCGAGATCGCGCGCAAGCTCGGCTATGCCGACCTCAAGGCGATGCGCGCCGCGGTGCGCCAGGATCCCAAGCAACACGCGCAGTCGCGCGAGCAGATCCTGGAGCTGTACCGCAAGTACGTGACCCAGATGGAGCCGCGCCTGCCCGAGCTATTCGGCCTACTGCCCAAGACCGGCGTGGAAGTGCGCGCGATCGAACCCTACCGCGAGAAGTCCGCGTCCGCGGCCGGCTACATGCCCGGCACGCCCGACGGTTCCCGGCCGGGCATGATCATGATCAATACCAGCGCGCCGACCGAACGCCTGCTGCTGCCGATCGAGGCGATCGCCTACCACGAGGGCATTCCCGGCCATCACCTGCAGAACTCGATCACCCGCGCCCTGCCCGAGCTGCCGCCGTTCCGGCGCCTGATCGGCGAGACCGCCTACATCGAAGGCTGGGGCCTGTACTCCGAGCGCCTGGGCAAGGAACTGGGTTTCTATCAGGACCCGTACAGCGACTTCGGCCGACTCGCCCAGGAACTGGTGCGCGCCAACCGCCTGGTGCTGGACACCGGCGTGCACCACAAGCGTTGGACGCGCGAACAGATGGTGGCCTGGTACCGCGAGCATTCGGATTCGGACGAGCCCAACATCCAGGCCGAGGTCGATCGCTACATCGCCAACCCCGGCCAGGCGCTGGCCTACAAGATCGGCGAGCTGAAGATCGTCGAGCTGCGCGAGCGCGCGCAAACCGCGCTCGGCGATCGCTTCGACATCCGCGCCTTCCACGATCAGGTCCTGGGCGGCGGCGCCCTGCCGCTGGACGCGCTGGAGCAGCGCATCGACGGCTGGATCGCACGCACTCGCGCCACCGGCGCGGCCGCGCCATGATCGACGCGCCGTCTCGCGGTATCGGCGCCCGCGCGCCGCTGCCGCGCGGCGGCGCTGGCTATACTTCCGCCGGACCCGCGGCGACGTCGCGCACGCCGCCGCACCCTCAACGTTCCGGAGCCTTATGCGCACCGTCCTGGTGATCGACGACAACCCCGCGGTCGGCACCGCGCTGGACCTGCTGTTCGGCCTGCGCGAGATCCGCGTGCTCACCGCGCAATCGCCGGAGGACGGCCTGCAGGCGCTGGAACGCGAGCAGATCGGCCTGGTGATCCAGGACATGAACTTCAGCGCCGACACCACCTCGGGCGAGGAAGGCGTGGCCCTGTTCCGCGCGATCCGCGCGCGCCACCCCGACCTGCCGATCATCCTGCTCACCGCCTGGACCCACCTGGACATCGCGGTCGATCTGGCCAAGGCCGGCGCCGCCGATTACCTGGCCAAGCCCTGGGACGACCAGAAGCTGCTGGCCAGCGTCGAGAACCTGCTGGAGCTGTCGGCGAGCACGCGCGAAGTCGCGCGCCTGCACGACCAGCGCAAGCGCGCGCACCGCGAACTCGAATCGCGCTACGACCTGCGCGGCCTGGTGTTCGCCTCCGAGGCGCTGACGCGCGTGGTCGAGCTGGCCGGGCATGTCGCGCGCGCCGACGTACCGGTGCTCATCACCGGCCCCAACGGCGCCGGCAAGGAGAAGATCGCCGAGATCGTGCAGGCCAATTCCTCGGTCAAGTCCGGCCCCTTCGTGACGCTCAACTGCGGCGCGCTGCCGTCGGAACTGATCGAGGCAGAATTGTTCGGCGCCGACGCCGGCGCCTACACCGGCGCCAGCAAGGCGCGCGAAGGCAAGTTCGAAGCCGCCGATGGCGGCACCCTGTTCCTGGACGAGATCGGCAACCTGCCGCTGGCCGGCCAGATGAAGCTGCTGCGCGTGCTCGAGACCGGGCGCTTCGAACGCCTGGGCTCCAACCGCGAGCGCCAGGTCAAGGTGCGCGTGATCAGCGCCACCAACGCCGACCTGCCGGCGATGATCCGCGACGGCCGCTTCCGCGAAGACCTCTATTACCGCCTCAACACCATCGAGATTCACCTGCCCCCGCTGGGCGAACGTTCGGACGACGTGCTGCCGCTGGCGCGCAAGTTCCTGCGCGAACTCGCAGCCGACGGCCGCAAGCGCCTGAGCGAGGACGCCGAGCACGCTCTGGTCGCGCACGCCTGGCCGGGCAACGTGCGCGAGCTGCGCAACACCCTGCAGCGCGCGGTCCTGCTGGCGCGCGGCGACGACATCGGCGCCGCCGATCTGGGCCTGCCGGCGGCCAATGCGAGCGTCGCGGCCTCCGGCGGCGACGAGCCCGACCGCGCCAGCATCGAGGCGGCGCTGGAACGCGCCGGTGGCGTGCTCGCGCAGGCGGCGAGCGAACTGGGCCTGTCGCGTCAGGCCTTGTATCGCCGGCTCGACCGGCTCGGCATAAAACGGGACTGAGGAGAACGCGATGCGCTGGTTGCGCCATCTGCCCTTGAGCCTGAGCTTCAGCGCGATCGCGCTGGCTTACCTGATCGTAGGCACCGCCTTGACCACCTGGCTGGGTACCCTGCTGTCGCAGCGCTGGATGGCGCCGGCGCTGGCGGTGGCGCTATTGCTGCCGCTGTTGGTCTACCACGTGCGCCGCGCGTTCGCGCCGATGAACTCGCTGTTCCGCGCGCTCGCCGGCAGCGTCGCCAGCTACCGCGACGGCGACTACAGCTTCGGCCTGTCATGGGCGGGCCGCGGCGAACTCGGCGAGCTGGTCGACAGCCATAACCTGCTCGGCGAGGCCCTGCGCGAACAGCGGCTGTCGCTGGTGCAGCGCGAACTGCTGCTGGACACGATGGTCCAGAACACGCCGGTGGCGATGCTGCTGGTCGATCCGAGCCGGCGCGTTGTCCACGCCAATCTGGCCGCCCGCAAAATGCTGGGCGAAGGCCGCCGGCTCGAAGGCCAGTCCTTCGATGACCTGCTCGCGCGCGCGCCCGAGCCCGTGCGCGAAGCCTTCGATCGCGGCGGCGACGGCATGTTCACCGTCGGCGACGAGGACAACGAGGACATCTACCACCTCGCCCGGCGCATGTTCCGCCTCAACGGCCGCCACCACGAGCTGGTGCTGCTGCGCCAGCTCACCGCCGAGCTGCGCCGCCAGGAAGTGCAGACCTGGAAGAAGGTGATCCGGGTGATCAGCCACGAGCTCAACAACTCGCTGGCGCCGATCGCCTCGCTCGCCCACTCCGGCGCCGAGCTGGTGCGGCGCGGCCAATACGACAAGCTGCCGACCGCGCTGACCACCATCGAGGAACGCGCGCGCCATCTGGAAGGTTTCATCCGCGATTACGCGCGCTTCGCCAAGCTGCCGGCGCCGCGCCTGGAGGCGGTGGAGTGGTCGCGTTTTCTGGCCCAGCTGCGCAGCCAGGTCGACTTCGTCTACGACGGCCGCGCGCGCGGTCAGGAAGGCATCGTCCATTTCGACGCCGCGCAGATGGAGCAGAGCCTGCTCAACCTGCTCAAGAACGCGCACGAGTCCGGCTCCAAGCCTGAGGAAGTGCGCCTGGTGCTGCGGCGCACGCCCGACGCCTGGCGCATCGACGTGCTCGACCGCGGCACCGGCATGAACGAGGCGGTGCTCGCGAACGCGCTGTTGCCGTTCTACTCGACCAAGCGCAACGGCACCGGCCTGGGCCTGGCCCTGGCGCGCGAAATCGCCGAAGCCCACGGCGGCCGCATCGCCCTGCTCAACCGCGAAGGCGGCGGCTTGTGCGTGTCGATGTTGATTCCGGATTGAGCGTGGTTTCGTCGCCTACGCTTGCCCCATCCCCTTGCCTTTGAATTCCCCCCTTTGAAAAAGGGGGGCCAGGGGGGATTTGCTTTTGCCTTGTACGAACCAGCAACAGCAACAGAAAATCCCCCCTAGCCCCCCTTTTTCAAAGGGGGGGACTGTTCGCGGAGGGGAGAGGTACTTCGAGTGATTAGAGGCTAACCTCCAACTACCCACCTCAAGCCTTAGGCTTCTTCACCGGTCGCTGCCAACCGTCGATCGTGACCTGGCGCGCGCGCGCGACGGTGAGCTTGCCTTCCGGCGCGTTCTTGCCGATCACCGAGCCGGCGCCGATGGTCGCGCCCGCGCCTATGGTCACCGGCGCCACCAAGGCCGAATTGGAACCGATGAAGGCGCCGTCCTCGATCACGGTGACCGATTTGTTGACGCCATCGTAGTTGCAGGTGATGGTGCCGGCGCCGACGTTCACGCCGCTGCCGATGGTCGCATCGCCGAGGTAAGCCAGATGATTGGCTTTGCTGCTCACGCCCAGACGCGCATTCTTGGTTTCCACGAAGTTGCCCACGTGCACGCCGTCGGCGAGCACGGTGCCCGGACGCAGGCGCGAGTACGGACCGATCTGGGCCGCGCCCTCGACCACCACGCCGTCCAGGTCGCAATGCGCGCGCACTTCGGTGCCCGGCCCCAGCGTCACGTCCTTGAGCCGGCAGAAAGGACCGATGCGCACGCCGTCGGCGAGCTCGACCCGGCCCTCCAGGATCACGTCGACATCGATCTCGACGTCGCGGCCGACGCTGACTACGCCGCGCTGATCGAAACGGGTCGGATCGGCCAGGCGCGCGCCCTGCTCGCACAGCGCGCGCGCGGCGCGGCGCTGGAACGCGCGCTCCATCTGCGCCAGCTGCCAGGGGTCGTTGACGCCCTCGACCTCCAGCGGATCGCTCACGTGCACCATCTCGGCGGCGCTGAATTCGGCGGCGGCGGCGGCGAACACGTCGGTGAGGTAGTACTCGCCCTGGGCGTTGTCGTTGCCCAGGTTCTGCAGCCAGCGCCGCAAGGGCTCGCCGTCGCAGACCAGGATGCCGGTGTTGACGGTGCGGATCTCGCGTTGCGCCTCGTCGGCGTCCTTGTGCTCGACGATCTGGCCGACCCGGCCTTCGGCGTCGCGCACGATGCGGCCATAGCCGGTGGGATCGATCAGGTCGGCGACCAGCACCGCCAGTCGGCCCGGTGCGTCCAGCAGGCGCTGCAAGGTCGCGGGCGTGGTCAGCGGCACGTCGCCGTACAGCACCAGCACGCGCGCATCCTGTGGCACGCCCGGCATCGCCTGCTGCACCGCGTGGCCGGTGCCCAGGCGCTGCGCCTGTTCGGCCCAGTGCAGGTCCGGCTGATCGGCGAAGGCCGCGCGCACCTGCTCGCCGCCATGCCCGTAGACCACGTGGATGCCGGCCGAATCCAGAGCGCGCGCGGTCGCGATCACGTGCGCGAGCATCGGCCGTCCGCCGATTTTCTGCAGCACCTTGGCGGTGTCGGACTTCATGCGCTTGCCCTCGCCGGCGGCGAGAATGACGACATGCAGGGGTGCGGCCATGCGGACTCCGGGAGGCGATTACGCGTTCAGTGAACAGTGATTCTAGCCGCGCCGGCCCTGCTAGGATGCGGCGGTGCCGAATCCGACCCCGCGCCATTCACGCCACCGCCCATCGGCGCGCCGCCGTCCGCGGAGCCGCGCCGGATGAGCCTGGGTCGTCAGGGCCGCCACTACCTCATCATCGGCCTGATCCAATGGCTGCTGGATTGGGGGGTGATGGTCGCGCTCAGCCACGCCGGCATGGCGGTGGAACCGGCCAACATCGCCGGCCGCGTCAGCGGCGCCCTGCTCGGCTTCTGGCTCAACGGCCGCATCACCTTCGCCGGCGACGACACCCGCGTCGGCCGCCGTCAGTTCGGCCGTTTCCTGGGCATGTGGATCGCGACCACCCTGGCCAGCACCTGGGCCATGGGCGCGATCGACGACGCGGTCGGCCTGACCTGGACCTGGCTGGCCAAGCCCGCGGTGGAACTGGTGCTGGGCGCGATCGGCTTCCTGCTGTCGCGGTACTGGATCTATCGCCGCTGACCGGGCTTTAGGGCAGCAGCGGCATCCCACAGGGATTTCCTTCGGTCATAAGCCGCGACCCTGCCTCGCACTCGCGGGCTCTTCGGCGACCGAGGTTTCGTGGTCGCGGCTCACGCCGCTCATCCCCCAGGACTGCCCAAAACAAAAACGCCGGCGCGAGGCCGGCGTTTCGTTCGCGACGCGGTGGCGCGCGATCAGTGCTTCATGTTCTTGCGCAGACGCTCCAGAGCACTCAGCTGGGCAACGCTCATCGCCAGCTGCGCCTGAGCCTCTTCCGCGCTCATCTTCGGATCCTTCTTCGACAGGATGCGCTCGGCTTCTTCCTTGGCGGCGCGCACGGCGGCCTCGTCGATGTCCTGAGCGCGGATCGCGGTGTCGGCCAGCACGGTCACGACCTGCGGCTGTACTTCCAGGATGCCGCCGGACACGGCGAAGTCCAGGTGCTCGCCGTTGGGCAGGGTCACCACGACCTTGCCGGGCTTGAGACGCGTGATCAGCGGCGCGTGGCGCGGCGCGATGCCGAGCTCGCCGATTTCGCCGGTGGCGACCAGCAGCGTCGCTTCGCCGTGGAAGATTTCTTCCTCGGCGCTGACGATGTCGCAACGGAACGTAGTGGCCATGTTTCTCTCGCTTTGCTCGCTCGACGGGAATCGGGAATGGGGAATGAGGATTCGTCTAAAGCCGCGAGGGCTGACGTTCCGCTCTTACGATTCCCGATTCTCGACCCCCAGTTTCCGAGACGCCGTCAGGCGTCTCAGCCCACGCCCATCTTCTTGGCCTTCTCGACCGCTTCCTCGATCGCGCCGACCATGTAGAACGCCTGCTCCGGCAGGTGGTCGTACTCGCCGTCGACGATGCCCTTGAAGCCGCGGATCGTGTCCTTCAGCGACACGTACTTGCCCGGCGCGCCGGTGAAGACTTCGGCCACGTGGAACGGCTGCGAGAAGAAACGCTCGATCTTGCGCGCGCGCGACACGGCCTGCTTGTCTTCTTCCGACAGCTCGTCCATGCCCAGGATCGCGATGATGTCCTTCAGTTCCTTGTACTTCTGCAGGGTCGACTGCACGCGACGCGCGGTGTCGTAGTGCTCGGCACCGATCACGTTCGGGTCGAGCTGACGCGAGGTCGAGTCCAGCGGATCCACGGCCGGGTAGATGCCCAGCGACGCGATGTTACGGCTCAACACGACGGTGGCGTCGAGGTGGGCGAAGGTGGTCGCCGGCGACGGGTCGGTCAGGTCGTCCGCGGGCACGTACACGGCCTGGATCGAGGTGATCGAACCGGTCTTGGTCGAGGTGATGCGCTCCTGCAGGACGCCCATTTCCTCGGCCAGGGTCGGCTGGTAACCCACCGCCGACGGCATACGGCCCAGCAGCGCCGACACTTCGGTACCGGCCAGGGTGTAGCGGTAGATGTTGTCGACGAACAGCAGCACGTCCTTACCCTTGCCGGACGCGTCCTTCTCGTCGCGGAAGTACTCGGCCATGGTCAGGCCGGTCAGGGCCACGCGCAGACGGTTGCCCGGCGGCTCGTTCATCTGGCCGTACACCATCGCCACCTTGTCGAGGACGTTGGAGTCCTTCATCTCGTGGTAGAAGTCGTTGCCCTCGCGGGTACGCTCGCCCACGCCGGCGAACACGGACAGACCGCTGTGCGCCTTGGCGATGTTGTTGATGAGTTCCATCATGTTGACGGTCTTGCCCACGCCGGCGCCGCCGAACAGGCCGACCTTGCCGCCCTTCGCGAACGGGCACATCAGGTCGATGACCTTGATGCCGGTTTCGAGCAGGTCGTTGGCCGAGGACTGGTCCTCGTAGGACGGAGCCGAACGGTGGATTTCCCAATGATCGGTCGCCTGCACCGGGCCGGCTTCGTCGATCGGGTTGCCCAGCACGTCCATGATGCGGCCCAGGGTGCCCGCGCCCACCGGCACCGAGATCGCGTGACCGGTGTTGGTCGCGATCAGGTTGCGCTTGAGGCCGTCGGTCGAACCCAGCGCGATGGTACGCACGATGCCGTCGCCGAGCTGCTGCTGCACTTCCAGCGTGATTTCGGTGTTGGCGACCTTCAACGCGTCGTACACCTTCGGCACTTCCGCGCGCGCGAACTCGACGTCGACGACCGCACCGATGATCTGAACGATCTTGCCCTGGCTCATGGTTCTTTCCTCAGTAACTTAATGCTGCATGGCGGCCGCGACAGGCGTCCGCGTGTATGGTTTAGACCGCCGCGGCGCCGCCGACGATTTCGGAGATTTCCTGCGTGATCGCAGCCTGGCGCGCCTTGTTGTAGACCAGCTTCAGGGTGTCGATCAGCTTGCCGGCGTTATCGCTGGCCGCCTTCATCGCCACCATGCGGGCGGCGTGCTCGGACGCGACGTTCTCCAGCACCGCCTGGTACACCAGCGACTCGATGTAGCGCGTCAGCACGTGCTCCAGCACGGTCTTCGCATCGGGCTCGTAGATGTAGTCCCAGTCGTGGTGGGCGACCTGCGTTTCCGGCTCCGGCAGCGGCAGCAGCTGATCGAACGCCGCGCGCTGCGTCATGGTGTTGACGAAGTCGTTGTAGGACAGGAACACACGGTCGATGCTGCCGGCGCTGTACGCGTCCAGCATGACCTTGTTCACGCCGACCAGCTGCTCCAGGTGCGGCTTGTCGCCCAGGTGGGTGACCGAGGCCAGCATGTTGACCTTGATGCGGCGGAAGAACACCGAGGCCTTCTGGCCGATGGTGACCACGTCGACCTCGACGCCCTGCTCCTGCCACTTGCGCATTTCGCCCAGCAGCTTGCGGAACAGGTTGTTGTTGAGGCCGCCGGCCAGGCCGCGGTCGGAGGAGACGATGATGTAACCGACGCGCTTGGTTTCCTTGCGCTCGATCATGTACGGATGCTGGTAATCGGAATTGGCCTGGGCCAGGTGACCGATCACCTGCTTCATCACCCGCGCGTACGGACGCGAGGTCTTCATGCGCTCCTGCGCCTTGCGGATCTTGGAGGCCGAGACCATCTCGAGCGCGCGCGTCACCTTGCGGGTGTTCTGCACGCTCTTGATCTTCGTCTTGATTTCGCGTCCGCCTGCCATTAACTCGCTCCGCTCGTGGGATTAGGGATTAGGGATTGGGGATTCGTACCAGCGGGTCGGGTTCGGCCTCGCCGAATCCCGAATCCCGTATCTCGAATCCCAGCCTTACTCACCAGGTCCCGGTCTGCTTGAACTCTTCGATGCCCTTCTTGAAGGCGCCTTCGATCTCGTCGTCCCACGCGCCGGTGGCGTTGATCTTGTTGATCAGTTCGCCGGCGGTGTTGGTGAAGTGGGCGTGCAGGGCTTCCTCGAACGCGCCGATCTTGGCGACCGGCACTTCGTCCATGTAACCCTTGTCCACCGCGTAGATCGACAGCGACTGCAGCGCGATCGACATCGGCGCGTACTGCTTCTGCTTCATCAGCTCGGTGACGCGCTGGCCGCGCTCGAGCTGCTTGCGGGTGGCTTCGTCCAGGTCCGAGGCGAACTGCGCGAACGCAGCCAGCTCGCGGTACTGGGCCAGGGCGATACGGATGCCGCCCGACAGCTTCTTCACGATCTTGGTCTGGGCGGCGCCGCCGACGCGGGACACCGAGATACCGGCGTTCACGGCCGGACGGATACCGGCGTTGAACAGGTCGGTTTCCAGGAAGATCTGGCCGTCGGTGATCGAGATCACGTTGGTCGGCACGAACGCCGAGACGTCGCCGGCCTGGGTTTCGATGATCGGCAGCGCGGTCAGCGAACCGGTCTTGCCCTTCACCGCACCGTTGGTGAACTTTTCGACGTACTCCTCGGACACGCGCGCGGCGCGCTCGAGCAGACGGGAGTGCAGGTAGAACACGTCGCCCGGGTAGGCTTCGCGGCCCGGCGGACGCTTCAGCAGCAGCGAGATCTGGCGGTAGGCCACGGCCTGCTTGGACAGATCGTCGTACACGATCAGGGCGTCTTCGCCGCGGTCGAGGAAGTACTCGCCCATGGTGCAGCCGGAGTAGGGGCTGATGTACTGCATCGCGGCCGACTCGGACGCGGTGGCGGCGACCACGATGGTGTGGGCGAGCGCGCCATTCTCTTCCAGCTTGCGCACGACGTTGGCGACCGAGCTGGCCTTCTGGCCGATCGCGACGTACACGCACTTAATGCCGGTGCCCTTCTGGTTGATGATCGCGTCGATCGCCATCGCGGTCTTGCCGGTCTGGCGGTCGCCGATGATCAGCTCGCGCTGGCCGCGGCCGATCGGGATCATCGCGTCGACGGTCTTGTAGCCGGTCTGCACCGGCTGGTCGACCGACTTACGCCAGATCACGCCCGGCGCGACGCGCTCCACCGGCGCGGTCAGCTTGGCGTCGATCGGACCCTTGCCGTCGATCGGCTCGCCCAGGGCGTTGACCACGCGGCCGAGCAGCTCGTTGCCGACCGGCACTTCGAGGATGCGCGCGGTGGTCTTGGCCACGTCGCCTTCGCGCAGGTGCTCGTAGTCGCCCAGGACCACGGCGCCGACCGAGTCGCGCTCCAGGTTCAGGGCGAGTGCGAAGGTGTTGTTCGGCAGCTCGATCATTTCGCCCTGCATCACGTCGGCCAGGCCGTGGATGCGCACGATGCCGTCGGACACGGAGGTGACCGTGCCTTCGTTGCGCGCCTCGGCGGCCAGCTTGACCTTCTCGATGCGGGTCTTGATCAGTTCGCTGATTTCGGACGGGTTGAGCTGCGTGCTTGCCATGGGTGGTTCCCTTGTGCCCGGCGATACCGCCGGATTTGCAATTAAGTTCGTTCTGGTCGCCGGTCAGCCCGCGAGAGCGGTCTGCAGGCGCGCGAGCTTGCCCTTGAGCGAGCCATCGATGACCACATCGCCCGCGTCGATCACCGCGCCGCCGATCAGCGACGCGTCGACCGCGGTCTCGATCTCGACTTCGCGGCCGAAGCGCTTGGTCAGCGCGGCCTTGATCGACTCGAGCTCGGCGGCCGGCAGTTCGCTGGCGGCGGTGACGCGCGCCTTGACGATGCGTTCGGCTTCCGCGCGCAGTTCCTCGAACATGCCCGCGATCTCCGGCAGCAAGCTCAGCCGGCGGTTGTCCGCGAGCAGGCCGAGGAAGCGCAGGTAGGCTTCGTCGGCGCCATCGATCGCGATCAGGCCGACGGCGTCGGCCGACGACAGGCGCGGGTGCGCGAGCAGTTCGTGCACCTGCGGGTCGGCGGCGATGCGCGCGGCCAGGGCGAGGCCCTGCGACCAGGCGGCGGAGCGACCGCCGTCGCGCGACAACGCGAACGCGGCGCGGGCGTACGGGCGGGCGAGTGTGAGGTTCTGGCTCATCAGCTTTGGGCTATCCGATCAGTGCGTTCGCGTCGCGCGCCGTTCAGAGCTGCGCGGCCAGATCGTCGAGCAGCGCCTTGTGGGCGTTGGCGTCGATCTCGCGCTTGAGCAGCTTTTCGGCACCGCTGACGGCCAGCGTCGACACCTGCTTGCGCAGGTCCTCGCGGGCACGCGTGGCGGCGGCGACGATTTCGGCATCGGCCAACGCCTTCTGGCGCGTGGCTTCGACGACGGCATCGGTCTTGGCCTGGTCGATGATCTGATTGGCGCGCTGATGCGCCTGATCGATGATCTCGTTGGCCTTGGTGCGAGCCTCGCGAAGTTCCGCATCCGCGCGCTCTTGCGCCTGGATGAGATCCTTCTGGCTACGCTCCGCCGCGGCCAGGCCTTCGGCGATCTTCTTTTGGCGTTCTTCGATGGCCGCGTTCAGCGGCGGCCAAATGAACTTCATCGTGAACCAGACGAGGATCGCGAAGGAGAGCATCTGGCCGAAGAAAGTCATGTTGGGATTCATGACGGGTCCTCGACGTAGTCGTACTGGAGCCGGCCGAGTGGCCGGCCCGTGTGCCCGATTCGCGCGTTGCCGCGCGAACCGGCCCGGATCAGGCCTGGAGGACGCTGATCAGCGGGTTGGCGAACGCGAAGAACAGCGCCACGGCGAGACCGATGATGAACGCGGCGTCGATCAGACCGGCGAGCAGGAACATACGGCCCTGCAGCATCGGGACCAGCTCCGGCTGGCGAGCGGCGGATTCGAGGAACTTCGAACCCATGATCGCGATGCCGAGGCAAGCGCCCAGAGCGCCGAGACCGATGATGATGCCGATCGCGATCGCGGTCAGACCCTGAACGTTGGCGATGAACTCCATGGTGCTTCTCCTGGTAGAGGTAGTGCTAAACGGTGAAGGGAAAACGAATTGGGGGTGCAGCTGGGTGACGCGGCTTGAATCAATGGCTTTCGCGGGCGCCTGCGATGTAGACGACCGTGAGGATCATGAAGATGAAGGCCTGCAGCAGGATGATCAGGATGTGGAAGATCGCCCAGGCCGCGTTGGCGATGATGCCGGGGACGATGGTGTAGATGCTTCCCATCAGGCCGGCGATCAGCATGAACACCAACTCGCCGCCGTACATGTTGCCGAACAGTCGCATCGCCAACGAAACCGGCTTGACCAGCCACTCGATGACGTTCATCACCAGGTTGACCGGGACCAGCACGATCTTCATGAAGCCGTGGGCGTGGAACGGCGCGGTCAGCAGCTCCTTGCCGAAACCCAGGGCGCCCTTGGCGGAGACCGCGTGGCCGATCAGGATGAAGAACACCGAGGCCGACAGCGCGAACGTGGTGTTGAGGTCGGCGGTGGGAACGGCGCGGAAATAAGTGTGGTGCGCGGCTTCGGCGCCGGCGGTGGTGTGGACCAGCCAGCCGAACAGATCCAGCGGCAGCAGGTCCATCGTGTTCATGAACACGACCCACATGAAGATGGTCAGCGCCAGCGGCGTGACCGAACGGCGGTCGCCGTGGAAGGTGTCCTTCACCTGGCCGTCGATGAACTCGACGATCATCTCGACGAAGGCCTGGCCCTTGCTGGGAACGCCGGCGGTGGCCTTGCGAGCCGCCAGACCGAACCACAGCACGAACACCAAGCCCAGCACCAGAGCGACGATCCACGAGTCGAAATGGAACTGCCCCCCGAACACCTCCGTGGTGTTGTGGGTCAGGTGGTGCTTGATGTATTCGTTCAGGCCGCCCGAACCGGTCTGTTCACTCACGAAAAGACACCTATCGTTTCAAAAGATTGGCCAGTACGAAGGCCAGCGTCGCCGCGAGCACCCCGACCAGCATTGGCAGCGGCGGCAACCGAAGCACGGCCAGACCCAGCCCGAGCATCAAGAACACCACCACCCACTTCAGCATGACTCCAGCCAGCAAGCGGCCTATGGCCGCGCCGGCCGGCTGCACGCCGCCCCCTAGCGCCATCCAGGCCGCCACCACCGCACCCGCGAAGACCGCGCCTCCGCCGACCGCGCCCGCTAGCGCATGTCGCGCACCGAGGGGGAGGAAGGCCAGCGCGGTCAGCGCCGTCGCGCCGGCTTGCCAGGCAATCGCGCGCGACGCCAGCCGGCGGCCCGTGGACAATGGATCGTGCACGCGGGTCTCGTCGGTCTGGGGTAGGCGCAAAGCGCCCGGTAGAGCCGCAAAAGTATAGAACGCGTAAGCGTTTCGGGCAACCGCCGGGCGTCACGGCCGCGTGCGGCGCGGTGCCCGGGGTGAGGACGGCTTCGATGCGTCTTCGGTCCATGCGCAACACTGTGCGCGCGCGGCGTAGGTCATTGAATTACCTGGGAGGTCAAGTCCGCGGCGCGGACCCTTGGGCGCGAAAACGCGATAGCCGACGACTATCGAAGCGAGCGCGTCTATCGATTTGACTTCGCAATTCGGGCGTGCACAATTGAGAATAATTCTCATTTAGTGACCGCCATCATGGGCAAGACCGTAAGCTTCGCCTGCGTGCATTTCACCGTCGCCTTCCTGGTCGGCTATCTGATGACCGGCAGCGTTTGGGTCGGCGGCGCCCTGGCCCTCGTCGAACCGGCCTGCAATACCGTGGCTTTCCACCTCCACGAGAAGGTCTGGAAGCGGATCGAGCGCCGCCGGGCCGAGGCCGAGGCCGCCGCGCTGGCGACCTGAAAAGTCGCGGAACCTTTCCGCCCGACCCCGGTCAGTCTTATAGAACGCCCCCCGCCACTCTCTCCTCGTCAATGGCAAAAGCAGCGGTGGGCTCCCCGAAGCCCCGGCCCCGGCCGGGGCTTCGCCTTTTGTGACGCCCATCGCGTTTCTGGCCTTCGCTACTTTGAATCGCGCGATTCAAACGCGCGCTTTCACGGTCGTTGCACCCGCCGTTCGGCATTGATGTGGCTGCCGTGCACTTTTGTTGTGCCGCACGGCCCATCCCCCGATCCGGAGTGCGACTAGTGAATCCCAAGACCCTGCCCCTGACGCTCGCGCTGGCCGCGACCGGCGTCGTATTCGCGCTGCCCGCGCATGCCATCGAAGACGACCGTTTCACCCTGCGCCTGGGCGCGATGCAAGTGGACGCGCAAAGCGAACTGCGCGGCAGCACCGTGTTCGCCGGCCAGCCGTTCGAGTTCAGCGAGGACTTCGATTTCGGCGGCGACGAAGTGGTGCCGCGCCTGGAAGGCCAGTTCCGCTTCAGCGAGCGCAATCGTCTGCTGTTCAACTACTTCGGCTACGACAAGGACCGCCGCGCGACCCTGGGCCAGGACCTGTCGTTCGACAACGTGACCATCCCCGCCGGCAGCTTCGCCAAGGCCAAGGCCAAGTTCGAACTGGCCAGCGTGGTCTACGACTACGCGGTGGTCGAAACCGACACCGTCAGCCTCGGCCTGCAGCTGGGCGTCGAGTACGCCAAGCTCGAAGGCAAGCTGTACGCCGAGTCCGGCGTCAACACCTACGAATCGCGCTCCAGCGACGACGGCTACGCGCCGGTGGTCGGCGCGCGCCTGACCGTGGCACCGAACGAGCACTGGCGCTTCGTCGCCCAGGGCCAGTACCTGGACGCGAGCTGGGGCAACTTCGACGACTACGAAGGCGACCTCAGCCGCGCCAACGCCCTGGTCGAATACCGCTTCACGCCCAACGTCGGCGTATTCGTCGGCTACGACTGGTTCAAGCTGGACGTGGACCAGCGCGGCAGCGACGGCGTGCTAGGCCTGGACCAGCGCTTCAAAGGCCCGATGGCGGGCGTGACGTTCGCGTTCTGATCGGCGAATCGGCCTAACGGTTGCGGTTGCGGCTGCGGCTGCGGCTGCGGCTGCGGCTGCGGCTGCGGTTGCGGCTGCGGCTGCGGCTGCGGTTGCGGTTGCGGTTGCGGTTGCGGTTGCGGTTGCGGTTGCGGTTGTGGTTGCGGTTGCGGTTGCCGTTGCCGTTGCCGTTGCCGCGGCATTGAAGCCCAAAAGCCCCGCACTCACCCGACCAACCGTAGACCCGAAGGGCGGCGCGCAGGACGCGCGCCGTTTTTCGAATGGACAGGGACGTCCATTCGAAAAATCCCGGCGCCAGCTCGCGCTCGCAGGGGAGGTTTGGTCCCGCTAGCCCTTCTCTTTGGTTACTTTCTCTTGGGCTAGCAAGAGAAAGTGACCCGCATGCGCAGCAGGCGGAAGCCTTTGACCTTCGTGAAGAGCACACGCAAAGCAAAGCCAAAGCAAATCCTCCCCAACCCTCCTTTGATAAAGGAGGGAGCTAAAGAGCTAGGAACTAGGAGCTAAGAGCTAAGAGCTAAGAGCTAAGAGCTTAGGAGCAAGTGGTCGGCGTTCGGTCGTGTACGACCCTGCGGTTCGCAAGCCGCACGGCTTTACCCTTTGATAAAGGAGGGAATCAAAGGCGAAGGCGGACTTGCGTGCGAGTGCACGCTAAAGACACTGGATGTTCGACTCCGCCAAACTAAAGCGGAGCCCGCTTTCGGGGTATGAAGAGCCAGAACAAGGCCCCTACACCTGAGCGCTTGCGGTAGAACGCAAAGGCACAGCCGCCAACCTTCGCGGCACGACGAACGACGCGAAGAGCGAGAGCCGTGGCGCCTGCGGCGCCGCCGCCCTCACCCTCTCCCGCAAGCGGAAGAGGGAACGGATGGGCGCGATTACGCCTTCTTCTTCGGAATGTAGAGATCCGTGATCGTGCCCTCGTACACCTCCGCCGCCATCGCCACCGACTCGCTGAGCGTCGGATGCGGGTGGATGGTGTGGCCGATGTCGGACGCCTCGCAGCCCATCTCGATGGCCAAGGCCAGCTCCGAGATCAGATCGCCCGCGTGCACGCCGACGATGCCGGCACCGATCACCCGGTGGGTGGCCTCGTCGAAGATCAACTTGGTGAAACCCTCGCTGCGGCCCAGGCCCAACGCGCGCGCGCTCGCGGCCCACGGGAACTTGCCGACGCCGATCTTGAGCCCCTTGGCCTTGGCTTCGGTCTCGGTGACACCGACCCAGGCGATTTCCGGATCGGTGTAGGCCACCGACGGAATCACCCGCGCTACCCATTCCTTCTTCTCGCCGGCGGCGACTTCGGCCGCGAGCTTACCCTCGTGGGTGGCCTTGTGCGCGAGCATCGGATTACCGACCAGGTCGCCGATCGCGAAGATGTGCGGCACGTTGGTGCGCATCTGCCGATCGACCGGAATGAAGCCGCGCTCGGTGACCTGCACGCCGGCCTTGTCGGCGTCCAGCTTGCCGCCGTTGGGTGCGCGGCCCACCGCGACCAGCACGCGATCGAACAGCTGCGCCTCGGGCGCGCTACCGCCCGCGACCGCGGGTTCGAACGACACCTTGAGGCCCTGCTTGCTCGCCTCGGTGCCGGCGGCCTTGACCTTGAGATGCACGGCCACGCCCTGCTTCTTGATGCGATCGGCCAGCGGCTTGACCAGGTCCGGATCCGCGCCCGGCATCAGCTGGTCCATGAACTCGACCACGGTGACTTCGCTGCCCAGGGCGCGATAGACCGTGGCCATTTCCAGGCCGATGATGCCGCCGCCGACGACCAGCAGCTTCTTCGGCACCTCCGCCAGTTCCAGCGCGTCGGTGGAATCCATCACGCGCGGGTCGTCCCAGGGGAAGCCCGGCAGCTTCACCGCCTGCGAACCGGCGGCGATGATGCATTGCTCGAAACGGATCAGCTGAGTGCCGCTCTCGCCCTGCACTTCCAATTCGTTGGGGGAGACGAAACGACCGGTGCCGGTGACCACGCGCACCTTGCGCTGCTTGGCCATGCCGGCCAGGCCCTTGGTGAACTGGCCGACCACCTTGTTCTGCTTGAAATCGCGCAGCTTGCCCAGGTCGATCTTGGGCGTGCCGAAATCCAGGCCGATGTCGGCCGAATGCGAGGTCTCGTCGATCAGCGCGGCCGCGTGCAGCAGGGCCTTGGACGGAATGCAGCCGACGTTGAGGCAGACGCCGCCGAGGGTGGCGTAGCGCTCGACCAGCACCGTATCCAGGCCCAGGTCGGCGGCGCGGAAGGCGGCGGTGTAGCCGCCGGGGCCGGAACCGAGCACCAGCATGCGGCATTCGACGTCGGCCTTGCGGCCGCTGGACGCGGCGGCGCTAGGCGCTGGCGTCGCGGGCGCGGCAGCCACAGCCGGCGCGCTCGGCGCGGGCGCGGCTTCGGCGGCCTTCGCCGGTGCAGGCGCGGCCGCGGCGGGCGCAGCCTTGGCCTCACTTTCGCCCGCGGCTTCCAGTATCGCGATCACGGTGCCTTCGGCGACCTTGTCGCCGAGCTTGACGCTGATCGACTTGATCACGCCGTCGGCCGACGAGGGCACTTCCATCGTCGCCTTGTCCGACTCCAGCGTGACCAGCCCCTGGTCCTTTTTCACCGTATCGCCGACGGCGACCAGCAACTCGATGACCGGTACGTCGTCGTAACCGCCGATATCCGGGACTTTGACTTCAATCGTTGCCATTCGCTACTCCCGCGCTGGCGGCGGCATTGCCGGCCAGCCATTGGTCCAGTTCGTCCAGTTGCGCCGACAGTTCGGTCCAGCGGCGCGCGCGCCGCTCGTTGCCGTCGTCGGTCGCCTTGATCAACAGTTCGCTTTGCCGCATCAGCAGTTCGCCGGCGCCGCACTCGGGCAGCAGGCCGCTCACGCGCATGCCGTCGACCATGAACAGCAGGGTGTCCTCGTCGTGGAAGCCCGCGGCGCGGTCCTCAGGCACGGTCGCGCTCAGCGCGCGCCGCCAGTCGGCGACCATGCGCTTGGCCAGCGCGGCCGGCATCGGCACTTCGGCGACTTCCGGCTCCTGGTCCACGCGCATGCGCAGGGCGCCGCCGCTCCAGGAGGCGACGCGGTCGTCGGCTTCGGCGTAGCGCAGGCGCCAGTCGGCGTCGCCCTCGCCCGGGATCAGCAGCAGACCGCTCTCGGTGCTGTAGCGCGGCAGGGTGGTCAGGCTGAGCGTGGGCGCGGCGCCGGCCGCGAACAGGCGTTCGACCGCGCTGCCGTGGTTCTCGGTCGCCGGCGGCCAGCCTCGGCCGAGCTCGGGTTTGCACTCGTCGGCGGCGCGCGCCAGCGGCGCGGCCAGCAACAGCGCGGTGATCGCTAACGCGAAAGCGGAAACACAGAAGGCGCGGGAGTCGCTCATGAGGCCTGTCGGGATCCTGGGTTCAGGGCGTGGTCGGGGGAATCACGGTGTTCTGGTCGTACACCAGGCGCCAGCCATCGGACTCTTTCGCGAATACCAGGCTGAGCCAGGCCTCGCGTCGGGTCAGGTAGGCGCCGTCGGGCTGCCGGGTCTGCGATTCGTACTTCACCAACGCGACCCCGACATCGCCGAGTTCGCGCACCGAATGGGTCTGGAAACGCATGCGCCAGTCCTGTTCGGCGAACCAGTCGACGTGCAGCTGGCGGAACTGCTCGCGGGTCTCGAGCACCTGACCGTTGGGCAGGATCAGGGTGAGCTTGTCGCCGCGGGTGACCGTCGCCAGCAAGCCGTCGAGGTCGCGCGCGTTGATCGCGGTCAGGTGCGCGTCCAGCGTCGCCGACAGCGACTTGGGCGCTGCCGGCTCGGCGGCGGCGACCGCCGTCGACCACAGGCCGACGGCGAGCAGCAGCCCGATCGCGCAGTGGCGAAGTCGGATCGGCATGATCGCGCCCGGCGCCGCGCGGCCGCTTACAGCAGCACGCGCCGCATATCGCCCAGCAGCTGGCCGAGGTATGCGGTGAAGCGCGCGGCGGCGGCGCCGTCGATGACGCGGTGGTCGTAGGACAGCGACAGCGGCAGGATCAGGCGCGGCGCGAACTGCTTGCCGTCCCAGACCGGCTTGGTCGCCGACTTCGAAACGCCCAGGATCGCGACTTCCGGCGCGTTGACGATCGGGGTGAACGCGGTGCCGCCGATGCCGCCCAGCGAGCTGATCGAGAAGCAGCCGCCGCTCATGTCGGCCGGGCCGAGCTTGCCGTCGCGCGCCTTGGCCGCGAGTTCGCCGGTTTCCTTGGCGATCTGCAGCACGCCCTTCTTGTCGCAGTCGCGCACCACCGGCACGACCAGGCCGTTCGGGGTGTCGGCGGCGAAGCCGATATGGAAGTACTTCTTCAGGGTCAGGTTTTCGCCCGAGGCGTCGAGCGAGGCGTTGAAGGTCGGGTACTTCTGCAGCGCGGCCACGCTGGCCTTCATCAGGAACGCGAGCATGGTCAGCTTGAGGCCGGCCTTCTCGTTCTCCTTGTTGAGCGCCACCCGCAGCGCTTCCAGGTCGGTGATATCGGCATCGTCGTGCTGGGTGACGTGCGGGATCATCGCCCAGTTGCGCGCCAGGTTGGCGCCGGACAGCTTCTGGATGCGCGACAGCGGCTTGGTTTCGGTCTCGCCGAACTTGCTGAAGTCGACCTTGGGCCAGGGCAGCAGGTTGAGGCCGCCGCCGAGCGCGGGCGCGGCGCCCGCGCTGGCCGGCGCGCCACCGCCGCCCTGCATCACGCCCTTGACGAAGGACTGCACGTCCTCCTTGGAAATACGGCCGCCGCGCGCGCTGCCGGCGACGCGCGCCAGATCGACGCCGAGCTCGCGCGCGAACAGGCGCACCGCCGGGCTGGCGTAGGGCACCTTGTCCGGCAGCAGTTCGTCGGCGGTGAAGGCCACCGGCGGAGTACGCGGCGGCATGGCTTCGGGATCGGTGCCGGCACCGGCGCCGGCCAGGGCGACCGGCGCGGCGGGCGCAGCAGCGGCAGGTGCCGGAGCGGGCGCGGCAGCCGGCGCCGGAGCGGCTGGAGTCGGAGCGGCGGGCGCCTCGGCCTTCGGCGCTTCGGCGGCGGCCGGAGCCGCGGCGGCGGCGCCCTCGCTGGGCTCGATCAGGGCGACCACGCTGCCTTCGGCCAGGTTGTCGCCGATCTTGACCTTGAGCTCGCGCACGATGCCGGCGAACGGCGCCGGGACTTCCATGGTGGCCTTGTCGGATTCCAGGGTGACCAGCCCCTGGTCCTGCTGGACCGTGTCGCCGACCGCGACCAGCAATTCGATGACGGGGACGCCGTCGTAGTCGCCGATGTCGGGGACGCGTGCTTCCTTCAGCTCAGCCATGATCGTGGGGCTCCGCAAATGCGCGAAAACCCTATTGTGGCTGCTGGAGCCAGCCACGCCAACCGCGGGCTTTGGCGGCTTGCGCGTACGGGCGGGTACTGGGGCCGCGCGGGCACGCGGCCCGGTCGGGACCGGGCGGGCGCGACCGCGGCATTCGTGCCGAAAGGCAGCGCCGCAGGCGCGTCGAGGCCCGCCGCGCTTACTTCCTGGTCGTGACCTTGCTCCGCTCGGCCTTCGCGGTCATCAGGTTCAAGGGCTTGCCGTCGAGGCGGACTTCCAGCGAATCGTCGATCCGGTCCAGCTCGACCATGCGCCGGCACAGGCCCTCGGCGCGCACTTCCAGCGCATCGGCGCGCGGTTTGACCTTGGCCTCGACCTGGGCGTCCAGGTTCTCCAGGCGCTTGAGCCGGGTCTCGTCGCCGCTGAAGGCCGCGCCGATCGCGCCGCCGACGATGTCGCCGATCAGGCTGGGGATCACCTCGGCCACGGCGTCGCCGATGCCCTCGCCCAAGTCCTTGCCGTTGAAGTGGGTCGGCGTGACCGAGCGCGCCAGGCGCGCGTCGATCTGGGCGCGCGCCTTGTCCATCTTGGCGCGCGCGGCCTTGGGATCGCTGCTGAAGCTGGCCGCGACCTCGCCCAGGGCGGTGAAGGCGATCTCGGCGGCCTCGCGCCCGATCTGCTGGGCCTCGGGCATGGCGGCGCGGGTCTGCTGCTCGAAATCGGCGATGCGGCGGCTGTCGGCCGCGCTCAGGCTCAGCCACTTGTCGTCCACGAACAGCCGGCCCTGGCGCATCACGATCGCCTTGGGGGCGCCGGTGTCGCGGGTGAAGATCACGCTGCGCTCGTTGAGGGTCAGCTCGTAATCGCTCTCGACGTTGCACTCGATCTCCGCGGCCCAGGCG
The DNA here is from genome assembly GCF_001427505.1 of Lysobacter sp. Root604. Lineage (NCBI taxonomy): Bacteria > Pseudomonadati > Pseudomonadota > Gammaproteobacteria > Lysobacterales > Lysobacteraceae > Lysobacter > Lysobacter sp. Root604. Next base: position 230,336 of record NZ_LMGS01000010.1, read on the forward strand.
CCGCCGCAGGACAAGGCCAGCAGGGTCAGCGCCAGCAGACGCGGCGCGAGGGAACGGGCGGGACGGATCTGGGCAGGGCGGCGCATCGTCGAACTCCATGTCGGGATGCGGCCATCATGCCGTGCGCGCGGCGGCGCGTCCCCTGCCGGTGGGGAGCGTGACCTTCGTCATGGCGCGGCGGAACGGCGCCCCGACATACGGCAGCGTTCATGGTCGGTTGCAAAGAGCCGCGCGCCGCGATTTCAAGACGATCATCGGTATGCGCGTGAGCGACGGCCTCCATACGGTTCGCGCTTCGGCCGATATTCAGCATCGTCGCGCGTCGCGACTCCTTTCCATACGCAGCCCGCTGCGATGCGCTTTGCGCACAGCCGCGCCATGACCAGCACAGCGTTCGCGGCGTGCTCGTTCAGCCAGGAAGCGCCGCGCTCGGCGGCCCTTTCAAGTTCGGTTCATCACTGCGTGCACCGCCGCGCGACGGCGATCGCGACGCAGCGCGCGCAAAAGTTCCGAGCCGCGCGATCGCGAAACAAGCACGGTTCATGCGCGAAGTTCTAGCCTGCGCACGCCTCCCCCAAGGCTCACAAAAGAAACTTCAGGAGTCCACGCCATGATGCGTTTTCGTCATTTGACCCTCGCCCTGCTGGGCACTCTGGCCGTTGCCCCGGCCGCCTTCGCTCAGGACGCCGATACCGGCACCGCGGCCGGCAAGCGTTTCGCCGTCGTCGGCGGCTATGCCCTGTCCGAACCGACCAAGAACCCGTCGATCGCCGGCGCACGCGCCCAGGCCGACGGCGATGGCGCCGCCACCCTCAGCGCCAGCTACTACATCACCGACAACATCGCGGTCGAAGCCTGGGGCGCGGCCGACAAGTTCGGTCACCGCGTCAACCTCAACGGCGCCAAGGCCGGTAGCGTCGAGGCGCAGCCCTATGCCGTGAGCGGCCAGTACCACTTCGGCGCGCCGGACAAGGTCGTGCGTCCGTTCGTGGGCCTGGGCTACTACGAGTCCAACTACAGCGGCGAGAAGGCCGAGCCGACCGGCGCACTGGCCGGCCAGCGCATCGGCGTGGAAACCGCCAAGGGCGCGATGGCCACCGCCGGCGTCGACCTCAACATCAACCCGACCTGGTTCGCGCGCGCCGATGTGCGCTACCTGCAGGGCAAGTCCGACGCGCGCGTCAACGGCGTCAAGGTCGGCGAGACCGAGTTGAACCCGGTGATCCTGGGCGTCGGCCTGGGTGCGCGCTTCTAAGGCCCGCACCGCCACAAACAGCAACGCAGGCGGGCCCCGGCGACGGGGCCCGCCTTTTTCGTGGGCCGCCGTTGCCCCCCATCCACATCGGCCGCACATCCGCGTCGAAACCGGTCTTGGCGCACTGCTGCGCCCGCGCGGGCGTGGCTACACTCGCAGCTTCCCTCCCAGCCGAGTGCCGCCATGCGTCTACCCGCCCTGCTTGCCCTGCTGTTGCTCGCGCTGCCCGGCGCCGACGCGTACGCGAACGACGCATCCGCCGCACCCAAGCGCATCGCGCTGCGCGCCGCGCGCCTGATCGACACCGCCCACCAGCGCGTGATCGAGCGGCCGCTGGTGCTGATCGAGGGCGAAAAGATCGTCGGCGTGTCCGGCGGCGGCGAGGCCCCAGCGGGGATGGAGCTGATCGACCTGGGCTCGGCCACCCTGTTGCCGGGCTTCATCGACCTGCACGTGCACATCACCGGCGACTCCACCAGCGGCACCGGCAACTATTTCGAGGACATCCTCAAGCGCAGCCCGATCGACGATGCGGTGACCGCGCATCTCTACGCCGAACGCACCCTGCATGCGGGCTTCACCACCGTGCGCAACGTCGGCTCGGGCGAGTACATCGACGTCGCCCTGGCGCGCGCGATCGAGCACGGCAAGCTGCAGGGCCCGCGCATCCTGCCCTCGGGCCTGGCGATCGGCGCCACCGGCGGCCACATCGACGGCAACACCGGCTTCTCGCCGTATCTGGAATTCCACAACGCCAGCGGCGTCGCCGACGGCGTCGAGGCGGTGCGCGCCAAGGTCCGCGACAACGTCAAGCACGGCGCCGAGGTGATCAAGTTCATGGCCGGCGCCGGCGTGCTCAGCGCGGAGGCGTCGGTGGGCGCGCCGCAGTACACCCAGGAAGAGATGAACGCGATCGTCGACGAGTCGCATCGCTGGGGCAAGCGCGTGGCCGCGCACGCCCACGGCGCCGAGGCGATCCGCATGGCGATCCTGGCCGGCGTCGACTCGGTCGAGCACGCCAGTTTCATCGACGACGAGGGCCTGCGCCTGGCCAAGCAGAAAGGCACCTGGCTGGTCATGGACGTCTACAACGACGACTACATCCTCGCCGAGTACGGGCGCCTGGGCTTTCCGCAGCAGATGATCGACAAGGAAAAGCTGGTCGGCCGCACCCAGCGCGAGAACTTCCGCAAAGCCGTGCGCGCGGGCGCGCGCATGGGCTTCGGCACCGATGCCGGCGTCTATCCGCACGGCGACAACCGCAAACAGTTCCCCAAGATGGTCGAATGGGGCATGACGCCGATGCAGGCGCTGCGCGCGGCGACCTCGGATGCCGCCGAACTGCTGGGCTGGTCGGACAAGGTCGGCGCGGTCGAAGCCGGCCGCTACGCCGACCTGGTCGCGGTGAGCGGCGATCCGCTCGCCGACATCCACGCCCTGGACGCGCAGCCCGTGTTCGTGATGAAGGGCGGCGAGGTGGTGGTGCGGGATGCGAAGGTGGTGGCGCCGTAAGACGGCGCCTTCGCGACCGCCGGCGCATTTCGGGAAGGCGGTGCGCTGAACCGCCCTGGGAGTCCGCTCAGCGACTGCAGCGGACGGAGGGCAGAACTCGCCGGGTGGCCTGAATAGCCAATTCGACAGGAGCCACAAAGATGTTGGCTTGCCCGTTCAAGAACGGGGAGGCGTCGTCCGCCTGTGCCGACTTGCGCATGCTCGCGAAGCGCAGCTCCCTGCCATCGGCAGACAACGACGGAGTGAAGTCCATGCCGGGCGCATTGATCGGTGGAGGCAGGCGCACCGCTGCCGACCAGCCATCGCGGGTACGACATGCGGCGAATAGGTCCGCATCCGCGGAATCGCCGCGCAGGCTCCAGAACAGGGCCAAGGCGCCATCCGACGAGAGAGTGAAGTCGCCTTGAATCGCGCCGTTGTTGAACGGCGCTCCCAGCGGCTGGGGGGCATCGAAGCCGCGACCGTCCATACGTGCCCGATAGATCGCCAACTTCGCCGGCCCGCCCTTGCGCGAACTATTGAAGTACAGCCAGCCATCGTGCAGTTCGGGGCCGAGCTCCTCGCCCTCGCTGGCCAACGCCGCAAGGTGCTCGGGCGCGCCGAAACGCGCGCCGTCCAGCGCAACACGCCAGATGTCCAGGCTGGTATTAGGCGTTTCTCCACCGATCGGGCGGTTGGAGACGAAATAGAGCATCCGCCCGTCTGGCGTCAGCCAGGGATCGGAATCGCGATAACGCGGGTCCGAAAACGGCGCCAACGCCACCTTCCCCCAACCGCTGCCCCTGCGTATCGCGAACCACACCCGGCTTTCCTTAAAGTTCGAATCCGAGCGTGCGAATACCATGAGCTTCTGTGCAGCGTCCGTGCTGAGGTTGTAGTCGTTACGCGTGCCCGACAGCCATCCTGCGCCGGCCAGGCGGGCGACATAGGCCTGCGGCAACGGCAAGGTCCGCTCTTCGACCGCGGCGGCGTTCTGTGCCCGAGACGGTGCTGTCGGGTCGGCCGCGGCCGTCGACGGCGGCGCACCATTCATCGGCGTACACGCCGACGCCAGCAGGCAATGCATCATCAGACCGGTAATTCTCACTGCGCACTCCGTGGCATGGGACGACTCACAACGACGCTCACGACGTCGGGATTACCTGGGCTTGGGGTACCAAAGCGCATTCACGATGATCCAGCGCTCCTCGAACTTTCCCATATGGAAGTAGTCGACGAACCATGGCGTCTCCAGCCTCACCGACGCTGCGTTGCCGGTTACATCGAGCACGCGGCAACTGCGATCCCAACGTTCCTTCGGCGTCTTCAGGGCGCCGTTTCGGGTCAGCCCCACCAGCTCTTCCTTCGACATGCGCCGCAGGCCTAGCCGTTCGTACGGGGTATCGCCTATGACCGCGCGCTTGGCGAGGTCCGGATGCAAAGCGCGGGCGACCCGATCCGGATCGCCCGCGAGCTGACCGTCCGCATAATCGAAGCAAGTGGCCTCGATCGCGGCGCGAGTCGCCGGATCGATGTTCGTCGGGCCGGGAGCCACCGCAGCAGCGGCCGCAATAACCAAGGAAAATGCCGACATAGAATCTCTTTCGTCCCAGGGATACCGATCCACCGATTAGGCAGGTACGACGAGAGAAAGTCTCCAGCCGACGCGACGAAGCGTTGCGAAGGCACGCCGAAACGTTTGAGCGCCCGACGCGGCCCCTGGCGCCTTCAAACTGCGCAGGGACTAGTTCATAGTGAGCGCCGCTCATGAAGAACGCCCCGATGAGTTCCATCGTCTTGCCCGATTCGACCGCGGCGACCTCGAAGCGCCTGTTCTGGCCCTTGCAGGTCCTGGGATGGATGGGTTACTTCGTCCTCCATTTCACCGCTGCGATGGGCGACGGCAAGCCGTTGCATTACGTGTACGCCTCGCTATCCGTGACCGCCTGCGGCTTCGCGATCACCAGCCTACTGCGCCTGGGTTATCGACGACTGTGGGGGCTGCCCGTAGCGAAGATGGCGGCAGCGGCGATCGGCTTGCTCGTGCTGGCCACACTCGTGCAGATGAAGCTCTACGTCGCGATCGCTTTCAGCTACTGCGACGACTGTCAACTGCGCAGTGTGTTCGGCTACCTGTGGTACTTCGCCTCAACGCTCTACCTCCTGTTGTCGTGGAGCGCGCTGTATTTCGGAATCAAGTTCGCGCTGCAGCTGCAACAGCAGAAGGAAGCCGCATTGCGCGCGCGTAACGCCGCGCACGCGGCGCAGATCAAGATGCTCCGTTACCAGCTCAACCCGCACTTTCTGTTCAATACCCTCAACGCGATCTCCACCCTCGTGCTGGACGACCAGCGGGATACCGCCTACCGCATGGTCGCGAGCCTGTCGTCGTTCCTGCGCCATTCCCTCGACTCCGATCCCGAGCAGCAGGTGACGCTCACGCAGGAGATTGAGGCGCTAAATCTCTATCTCGGCATCGAACAGGTGCGCTTTGGCGATCGCCTGAACATGACGGTGGATATCGAGCCCGGCGTACGCGACGCGCTGGTGCCGAGCCTGATCCTGCAGCCGCTGATCGAGAACGCGATCAAGCACGCGGTCACCAAACGCGAAGAGGGCGGGTGCATCGAGCTCAGTGCACGGCTCGACGGCGACATGCTCGACTTGCATCTTTGCGATAACGGCCCGGGCTTCGTCGAATCCGACTCGGCTACCAACGGCCACGCGCGCGTCGGCCTGGCCAACACGCGCGAACGGCTGCGCGTGCTGTATGGCGAGCGCAAGCACCTGAGCATTCGCAACCGCGATCCCGAGGGTGTGGACGTGCATATGCGCCTGCCATTCACTGTCGTCCAGGGTGGGCGGCCATGAAGAGGATCCGCACGCTGATCGTCGACGACGAACCCCTGGCCCGCCGGGGATTGGAACTGCGCCTGGGCCGTCACAGCGACATCGAGATCGTCGGCGAGGCCGGCAACGGTCGCCAGGCCTTCTACGCCATCTCCAGTTTGCGCCCGCAGCTGATGTTTCTCGACGTCCAGATGCCCGGCATCGACGGCTTCGATCTGCTGCGCATGGTGCCCGCCACTCAGATTCCGTTGACGGTGTTCGTCACGGCTTACGATCACTACGCCTCTGCCGCGTTCGCCGCGAGCGCGCTGGACTACCTGCTCAAGCCGGTCGACGACGCGCGCCTGGACGAATCGGTCGAGCGGGCGCGCGGGCGCCTGGCCGCGCGCGAGACCGGGGACCACTACGAACGCTTACTCAAGTTCATCGCGACCCTGCCCGGCGCGCAACGCGCGAAGATCGAGGGCTTGCTCGGGGATGAAGCCGTTCCCGCTGGCCGCACCTTGACGATCCGGGACGGCGCCCGGCTGTTGCGCATCGAACTCGACTCGATACGCTGGGTCGACGCGGCCGGCGACTACATGTGCCTGCATGCGGGCGAGCAGACCCACGTACTGCGCGGCACGATGCAAGAGCTGGAGCAACGCCTGGACCCGCGGAAATTCGCACGCATCCATCGCTCCACCATCGTCAATCTGGCACGGGTCCAAGAGATGCGCCCACACGTCAACGGCGAGTATTTTCTCAGGCTCGACTCGGGGCATGAGCTGAAGCTGTCACGCAGCTATCGGGACAAGATCAAGCTGCTCACCTGACACGCCGACCCGCTTCGAACGTCGCCCGCCAACAAGCGGCCAAGAACGATCCCGTCTGCTGGCCCCTCAAGCCTTGCGACGGCTCGCCTCGTACAAGGCGATGTACGCCTCCACCGAAGTCGATGCCACGATCGCGCCGATCTCGTCCTGCAGCAGGCCGTCCAGCGATTTGAAGCGCAGACAGCTCTTGCCCAGGTCGAGCTTGAGGCCTGCACGCGCATAGGCCTCGCGCAGGCGCAGCTCGCGTTCGGAGTCGGCGTAGACGCCATTGAGGTAGAGGGAGTAGGCGTTCTTCTGCGCCGCCAGCGCGACGTAGCACAGCGGCTGTCCGTTGTAGGTCTTGGGATAGCGCGCGAGCGGGATGTTCCAGGCGATCATGCCGTAGGCCATTTCCTCGACGTAGCCGGCCGGCAGCTGCGCATTGACCAGATCGCGCACCGCCGCGACCACCGCGCGCCTTTCGGGCGCGAGGTCGGCCAGGTAGGCCGCGACCGTCTTGGCGGCGCTGCCGGCCATCAGCTCGCGCGCCCCGGGCGCGTACGCATGCCCGCGTGCCGCGGACTTGAAAGCGGCGCCTCACGGAGCGAAACGAGATCCAGGCGCATGACGGCGGCGTTCGGCGACGAGATACGGCGGACGCTACGCCGATCGCGCCACGCCGTCATGGCGCGGTGCGGCGAAAGCTGGCGGCAGGCGCGCCCCCCATCTCCGCGCCCGCCGCCATTGAACCCTCGCGGCCTCAGTCGCCGATGATGCGCAGGCCGAAGTAGAGCGAGGCCGATTCCACGTATTGCGCGTTGCCGCTGATGTTCATGCGCACGGTGGTCGGCTTCTTGAAGAACTCCTTGATCTGGGCGTCGCTGAGCCCGTAGTTATCGGCCAGCGACTTGCGGCTGATGAAGCCGGCGATGCACACCGCAGAATCGCGCGTGCGTTCGGTGAACGCCACGCCCGGTGCCAGGGGCACCTCGAACATTTCCGACGAGGTCAGGCCGGTCAGCAGCTTGCCGTTGAACGGCAGACCGGTGGTCGGGTCGATCAGGCCCGGCGTGGCCAGGACCGGATTTTCCACCGTCAACGTCGGCGAATAGCGGAACCGGGCCACCACCGGGCTCGCGGTCGGATTGGCGTAGCGCACGGTCAGCACCGGCGACAACCAGTAGCACAGCAAGGACTGGGTGGATTTGCCGGGCAGCGTGATGCGGCCCAGGTCCTCGAACGCGAACGAGGTGAATGCCGGCGCCGGATTGAGCACCTTGCAGCCCGCCTCCGGGTCGGCGCTGGGGCAAGTGTCGGTGAGCTCGACCGCCATGTCGGCCAAACCCAGCCAACGCAGGTTGCGGCCGAAGGAGTCGCTGTCGCCGACGTCCTCGTCGGTGACCGCGGCGGCGGCCAGCGAGATCGGCGCGGCGGCCTTGGCGGCGCTGAGCGAGAGCTTGCGCTGACGGCTGCTGGCGGGAATGTCCGCGCCCTGCTTCACCGGTTCCAATACCACCTGATCGGCCGGGCCCTTGTAGGCCCAGACCGTCGCGGCCGCCACCGCGCTGAGGAGCAGCAGCGCGACCGCTGCGCGCTTGCCGGTGACGGAGTTCGTCCTGAACGTTTTCATGAAGCCTGCCTGTGTGTGGAGACAGACAGGCAAACGCGATGCGAGGCTGGGCCCGGCCAGAGCCCGGTTCAGGGATGTTCGGATTCGGCGTGCGCACGCTCGCGACGCAGCAGATACAAGCCGCTGGCGACGATGATCGCCGCGCCCAGCCAGGTGATCGCATCCGGCAGCACGCCCCACAGACTGAGGTCGAGCAGCACGCCCCAGACCAGGGCGGTGTATTCCAGCGGCGCGATCAGCGAGGCCTCGCCGAGGCGGAAGGCCTCGGTGATCGCATACTGACCCAGACCGCCGGCGACGCCGACGCCGAGGATCAGCCACAGGTCCGCGCTGCGGATCGCGACCCAATCCGGCCAGGCCAGCGCGCCGGCGCCGAGCGCGAGCATCGCCATCAGCCAGACCATCATCGACTGGGTGCTGTCGGTGCGCGCGAGCAGGCGTACGGTGATCGCGCTGACCGCGTAGGCCAGGGCCGCGCCCAGCACCGCCAGCGAGGCCAGGCTCAGCATGCCCTCGCCGGTGGGACGCAGCAGCACCAGCACGCCGATCAGACCGACCGCGATGGCGATCCAGCGGCGCGGACCGACGCGTTCGCCCAGCAGCGGCACCGACATCGCGGTGATCAGCAGCGGCGCGACGAAGAAGACCGAGTACGCGGTCGACAAGGGCAGGCTGCGCAGCGCGTACACGAACGCCGCCATCATGCCGATGCCGAGCACGCCGCGCAGCAGATGCAGGGACCAACGCACGCGCAGCAGCGCCGCCGGGCCCACCGTGGCCAGGGCCCAGGCCAGCACGAACGGCAGCGAAGCCGCGCCGCGCAAGGAGGCGACCTGGAACGGCGGGTAGCGCGCGCTGAGCAGCTTGAGGCCGGCGTCCATCATCGCGAACAAACCGACCGCGGCCAGCATGCTCAAGGCCGCGCGCGTCTGGCGTTTGCGATCGGCGCTCATGCGGCCGTGCCGCCGCGCGCGGCGGTGAAAAGGAAATCGCGAGTCATGTCCACAGCCGGGGGAGGCGAAGCCGCATCTTGCCGGCAATCGCGGCCGCCGTCATGGGCCGATCAGGTCAGGCGCCGGCAGCGTCGACGCAATCCGAAGGCGTAGCTCAGGTAATACCCCAGCATCATGCCGCCGACCGCGAGCAGGCTGCCCTGCCGCGACAGCCAGGCGTCGCGCGCGTCCTGCTGTCCCCACAGGTGCAGCGCCTGCACCAGGCCGAAACCCAGACGCGCGGCGACGATCAAGGTCAGGGCCAGCACCAGCCAACGGTTGGGCGTGTAATACAAGGCGCCGGGCTCGGACTCGAAGCGGGTCAGGGCCAGCCCGGCCACGCCCAGCAGCAGACCCAGCGCCACGCCGGCCGCGGCGTAGACGCTGGCGTCGGCGATCCAGTGGCCGACGATCCAGGCGCTGAAGAAGAACAGCAACAGCGAGACGAAGGTCGCCCCCAGGTTCAAGGAGATCGTCCAGCCGATCGCGCGCCGGCGCGATTTGCCGTAGCGGTAGCGCTGGATCAGCGCCACCGGCAGCAGCAGGGCGCCGAGCAGGACCATGAGCAGGACGAGCAAGGGGATCAGCAACAGTTGCATGCGGGCCAGCTTAGACGATGAGGCGCGGTCGGGCCGCCAGCCGAAGCGCCGCCGCCCCGCTGTGGGAGCGGCGTGAGCCGCGATCAGGCTTGCATCGACCGACGTGGCTCGACCGCCGCTTCCACGGAAAGCGAAACGACCCGGGCGCGTCTGCGATCAGGCCGCGTTTTCGAGGCTGGCGATGTCGATCACGAAGCGGTAGCGCACATCGCCCTTGATCATGCGCTCGTAAGCCTCGTTGATCTGGGCGATGTCGATCAGCTCGATATCCGAGGCCACGCCGTGTTCGGCGCAGAAATCCAGCATCTCCTGGGTCTCGGCGATACCGCCGATCATCGAGCCGGCCAGGCGGCGGCGCTTGGTGATCAGCACGCCGGCCGCGACCGGCGCCGGGGTTTCGGGGATGCCCAGCAGCACCATGGTGCCGTCGACCTTCAGCAGCGACAGGTAGGCGTTGTAGTCGTGCTCGCCCGACACCGAGTCGATGATGAAGTCGAAGCTGCGCGCCAGGCGCTTGAACACCGCCGGATCGCGGGTGGCGGCGAAATCCTGCGCGCCCAGGGCCAGCGCGGCTTCGCGCTTGGACTCGGAGGTGCTCAGCACGGTGACCTGCGCGCCCATCGCCGCCGCCAGCTTGACCGCCATGTGGCCCAGGCCGCCCAGGCCGACCACCGCCACGCGGTCGCCGGCCTTGACGCCGTAGTGCTTGAGCGGCGAATAGGTGGTGATGCCCGCGCACAGCAGCGGCGCGGCACGGTCCAGCGGGATCGAGGCGGGAATCCGCAACACGTAGTCCTGATCGACCGTGATCCGGGTCGAGTAGCCGCCGTAGGTGGGCGCGCCGCCGACGCGTTCGTGCGAGTTGTAGGTGCCGGTCATGCCCTGGTCGCAGTACTGCTCCAGGCCGTCACGGCACTGCGGGCACTCGCGGCAGGAATCGACGAAGCAGCCCACGCCGACCGCATCGCCGACCTGGAACTTGTCGACCCCGGCACCGACCTGGGCGACCCGGCCGACGATTTCGTGGCCCGGGACCATCGGGAAGATCGACCCGCCCCACTCGTCGCGTGCCTGGTGGATGTCGGAATGGCAGACGCCGCAATACAGGATGTCGATCAGGACCTCGTTCGGACCGGGCTGGCGGCGTTCGATCGAGTGCGGGGCCAGCGGCGACTGGGCGCTGGCGGCGGCATAGGCGGCGGTCTTGAGCATGTACGGGTCCGGGGACTGGGCGAGAGCGCCAGTCTAGCCAAGCCGGCGTTGCCCGGACGTCAATGCGCGCGCAACGCTACGTGCCGCGGCTGCGCGGCTGCGCTACCCTTTACCTCCCCACCCGCAGCACCGATCCGGATACCGCCATGCCTTCCTTCGACGTCGTCTCCGAAGTCGACACCCACGAACTCACCAATGCCGTCGACCAGGCCAATCGCGAGCTGTCCACGCGTTTCGATTTCAAGGGCGTGGAGGCCAAGTTCGAGCTCGACGACAAGTTCATCAACCAGTCCGCGCCCAGCGAGTTCCAACTCAAGCAGATGCAGGACATCCTGCGCGCGCGCCTGATCGCGCGCGGCATCGACGGCCGCTGCCTGGAGTTCGGCGATATCGAAACCAATCTGGCCGGCGCGCGCCAGAAGATCACCGTGCAGCAGGGCATCGAGCAGAAGCTGGCCAAGAAGATCGTGGCCGCGATCAAGGACGCCAAGCTCAAGGTCGAGGCCCAGATCAACGGCGACAAGCTGCGCGTCAACGGCAAGAAGCGCGACGATCTGCAGACCGCGATCGCCTTACTCAAGGCCAGCGAGTTCGAGCGCCCGCTGCAGTTCGAAAACTTCCGCGACTGAGCCGGCGACCATGGACGCCGAAGCCGAGCCCATCGTCGCCACCCGCCGCTGGCTGGAACGGGCGGTGATCGGGCTCAATCTGTGCCCGTTCGCCAAGGCGGTGGTGGCCAAGGACCAGGTCCGTTACGTGCTCAGCGAGGCGACCACGCCCGAGGCTTTGCTGGAGGAGCTGGCCTACGAGCTGGTCCGGCTGCAGCAGACCGAACCCGATCAGGTCGACACCACCCTGCTGATCCATCCGCGGGTGCTCACGGATTTCCTGGATTACAACGATTTCCTCGACACCGCCGACGCCGCGGTCGAGGCGCTGGAACTGCAGGGCGAGATCCAGGTCGCCAGCTTCCACCCGGATTACCAGTTCGCCGACACCGCCTACGACGAGGTCGGCAACTGCAGCAACCGCTCGCCTTATCCGATGCTGCACCTGCTGCGCGAGGCCAGCGTCGAACGCGCGGTGGCGGCGTTCCCGGATCCGGACGTGATCGTGGAGCGCAATCTGGAGACCTTGGAGAAGCTCGGCATCGAGGGCTGGCGCAAGTTGCTGACGCCGTAAGGTCCAAATCACTCTTGCCTTCGGTCTCTCTCTCTATTGAAAAAGAGTGGTTAGGCGGGGCTGTTCGCTGGTGCTATTCGAGCCAAAAGCAAATCCCCCCTAGCCCCCCTTTTTCAAAGGGGGGGATTCGACATGGACGGTTGGGAGGGAATTCGACATGGAGCGTCGGCGCAGGTTGTTGGCGTGCCCCGAGCCCAGGCCGTTCTCGCGCCTGATCCCCCTCTTTGGAAAAGAGGGGTTAGGGGAGATTTGCTGTTCGCTGGTGCTATTCGAGCAGAAGCAAATCCCCCCTAGCCCCCCTTTTTCAAAGGGGGGGGATTCGACATGGACGGTTGGGAGGGAATTCGACATGGAGCGTCGGCGCAGGTTGTTGGCGTGCCCCGAGCCCAGGCCGTTCTCGAGCCTGGTCCCCCTCTTTGGGAAAGAGGGGTTAGGGGAGATTTGCTGTTCGCTGTTGCTATTCGAGCAGAAGCAAATCCCCCCTAGCCCCCCTTTTTCAAAGGGGGGAAGCAGAGGCGTTGCACGCCTACAGCCCCGCCAGCGCCTCATCGCGCAGCCATGGCGTCAGCAGGGCGTGGGCTTCGTCCATGTTCGCGACGATGCGGTGGCCCAGCGCGCGTACCTCGGCGCTGGGTGCGACCAGGTCCGGAATGTGGATCGGGGTCATGCCGGCGGCCAGCGCCGCGCGCACGCCGGCTGGCGAATCCTCCAGCACCAGGCAGCGTTCGGGCGCCACGCTCAGGCGTTGCGCCGCCAGCAGGTAAATGTCCGGCGCGGGCTTGGGATGCGCGACCTCGTCGCCGCCGACCACCAGCGCGAAATGCGCGAGCAGGCCGGCGCGCTCCAGCTTGTACAGCGCGCGCGGCCGGCGCGTGGAGGTCACCACCGCCGTCGCCATGCCCTGCGCGGCCAGCTGCTCGAGCAAGGCGATCAGCCCCGGCTTCAAGGGCAGGCCCGCGTCGACGCGCACGTCGTACAAGGCCTGCATCGCGTGCAGCAGCGCCTGCACCTGGGCTTCGTCCAGGCGCGTGCGCAACAGGTCGTGGCAGGCGCTGTCGTGCAAACCGACCATCGACAGCCACAAGCCATCTTCCAGGTCGTAGCCCAAATCCTGCGCGGCCTGGCGCCAGCACTCCAACAGCGCCGCTTCGCTTTCGATCATGGTGCCGTCCATGTCGAACAGCACCGCGGCGGGAATGAACTCGAGCGCGGCGGCGCGCGCGGTGTCGGTCAGCATCTTGGGTCCTGCAGGATGTCGGCCCGCGACGCCAGCCGCGGGCGGTGAACGGCGGCGGCCGCTTCAACCGCCAAACAAACGCTCCAGATCGGCCGCGTCCAGCGCGCGCCATTGCCCGGACGGCAGTTCGTCCAGGCCCAGGCCGCCGATGCGGCTGCGATGCAGCGCTTCGACGTGATTGCCGACCGCGGCGAACATGCGCCGCACCTGGTGATAACGGCCTTCGGTCAGCACCAACCGGGCCTGGCGCGGCGCCAGCGTTTCCAGCGTCGCCGGCGCCAGCGGCGTCTTTTCCGACTCCAGCATCAGCGTGCCGCTGGCGAAGGTCGCCGCTTCGTCGCCGCGCAGATCGGAAGCGAGGCTGGCCTCGTAGACTTTGGCCAGGTTGGCCTTGGGCGAGACGATGCGATGCAGCAGGCCGCCGTCGTCGGTGAGCAGCAATAGGCCGCTGGTGTCGCGGTCCAGGCGCCCGACCGTGGACAGCAGCGGCGAGCGCAGACGGAAGCGCGGCGGCAGCAGGTCGTAGACGATGCGGCCGGGGTCCTTGGTCGAACAGGTGTAACCGACCGGCTTGTGCAGCATCAGCACCAGACCCGCGGGCGGATCCAGCGGCGCGCCGTCGATACGGATGCGCTCATGGCCGACCTGATCGTCGGCATACAGCACTTCGCCTTCCGGGTCGGTGATGCGGCCTTCGCGGAACATCGCCGCGACTTCCTTGCGGCTGCCGTAACCCAGATTGCCGATCAACTTGACCAGCTTCATGCGCGCCCCGCCCGGCCGCGCGCGGGCGCGGCCTCTTTGATCGCCTCGACGATCTTAAAACCGCCCTGCTGAGCGACCGTGCGCACCTGCGCGAACCCGGTCTCCAGCGCACCCTCGTAAGGCAGATGGCGATTGGCGACCAGCCACAGCCGGCCGCCGGGATTCAGCGCCTGCGCCGCGACCTCGATGAAGCGGCGGCCGATGTCAGGGCGTTCGGCGCGGCCCTGGGCGTGGAACGGCGGATTGCTGACGATCACGTCGTAGCGCGCGTCGACGCCGGCGGTCACGTCCTGCCAGCGGTAGTCCAGCGCGACCTCGCGCGCCGTGGCCGGCAGGCGGTCGGCGGCTAGGTTCACCCGCGCCAGCTCCAGCGCGCGCGCTTCGGCTTCGTACAGATCCACCGCGACGATGCGCGGACAGCGCGCCAGCAGCTCGGCGGCGAGATAGCCGTAGCCCGCGCCGAAATCGGCCGCGCGCCCAGCCAGATCCGCCGGCAGCTGCGCGGCCAGCAGGGCCGAGGCCGGATCGATGCGGTCCCAGGCGAACACGCCCGGCCGGCTCTGGAACCGCCCGCCCAGGATCGGCCGGATCGCGTCCAGGCCCTGCCATTGCGCGGCCAGCGCGGCATCGGCGGGGCCGTCCAGCGGCGCGCTCCAGAACACCCGGCATTTGTTCTTGGACAACTGCCCGACCGGGCCGACCAGTTTGCCCAGGTCGGCCTCGCCCGAACGCGCGCCTTCGTCGTTGCTCATGCAGGCGACCACGCGCCCACCCGGCGCGGTGCGCGCGAGCGCCCGAGCCATCAGCGCCCGCGCCTCGTCGCGCTGACGCGGCGGCAGCATCAGCACCAGCGGGTAACGCCGCGAGCCGTCGTCCTCGTCCAGGCTCAGACCCGAACGCTGCAAGGCCTCGGCCTGCGGCTTGAAGCTTTGCTCGCAGAGCAGGCCAGGGCGCGGCTGCGCATGCAGCGGCCAACCGTCGCGCGCGCGCAGGAACAACGCTCCCCCCTGCGCGGGCCAGCTCAGCCGGCCTTCGGCGAACGGCAGGAACAGGGTTTCGAGGGCGTTATCGGGTGCGTCAGCGCGCACGGCAGGGTCGAATGCGGATCATCGGACGCATTTTACCCGTCGCCGCGCGCGCACGCCCGTGTCGCGACTGCGCGGCCTTCACGGCGGCCTGCGCTAGGGTGCGGGCCGGCCCCGAGGAGCGACGTCATGCGCCTGCTAGTCCTGCTGTCCGCCCTGTCCATGCCGCTGGTGGCGTGGTGGTCGCAACGCGGCGCGTTCGGCCCCGACAACGCCACCCTCTCCGACCGCTATCCGACCCTGCTGGTCGCCGCGGGTTATGCCTTCGCGATCTGGGGCCCGATCTTTCTCTGCGATGCCCTGTTCGCGTTCTGGCAGTCGCGGCGGCCGCGCGAGCGCGACGCGACCCTGGCGCGCATCCGTCCGGCCGCGACCGCGGGCTTCGCGTTGACGGCGCTGTGGATGCCGGTGTTCTCGCAGCAACGGTTCGGACTGGCGCTGCTGGTGATCTGGGCCGCGCTGGCTTGCATCGGCTGGTGCGCGCTGGTGCTGTCGCGCGATCCCGATCCCCTGCCCGGCCAACGTTGGCTGGCATGGCTGCCGCTGTCGCTGCACGCCGGTTGGCTGTCGCTGGCCGCGCTGCTGGATACGGCGCAGACCATCGTCGCCTACCGCCTGCTACCCAGCGGCGACATGCTGGCCTGGAGCCTGGGTCTGTACGCGGTCGCCGCCGCGTTGCTGCTGACCCTCAACGCGCGCATGCGCGGCAACTGGGCGTACACGCTGGCCGCGCTGTGGGGCTTGGTCGGCGTCTATGTGCAGCAATCGCGTTCGCCCCTGCCCGGCGCGACGGTCGCGGCCTGGGTCGCGCTCGCGATCGCCGCCGTGTTGGCCGCGCAGAGCCTGTGGCTGCGTCGGCGCGCGACCGCGCCCGCGCGCGCGGGGTGAGGCGAACGTCGGCTTCATGCCGCCGCAACATCGGTCGCGCCATGCTGCATGCAAAACGAAGGAACCCAGCGCATGCGAGCTCTTTTCATCGGCGGTATGGTCGACAACAGCGAACTCGACCTGGACGGCGAACAGCCGCCGCGCCACTACCCCGAGAACACCGGCGGCGGGCGCCCGCGTTACCGCCTGCACCACACCGGCCGCCGCGACGGCGCGGTCGCGTACGCGGTGTATGCCGCGCCCGAGCTGGCCGACGAGGAAGTCGAACGGGTGGCCGAAGAGCGCGGCTACGCGCGCCGCTTCCAGGCCGAGCCGCACTCGGAGGCCTGAGCGCCTCGCGCCTGCGCTCGCAACGGCGAACGCAGGCGCCGCGAAGGGCGGCTAGTTCTGCAGCTCGCGCAAGGTCACCGACGGCGGCGCATCGAGCACGCGCCGGGTCGCGTACAAGCCCGCGAGCAGGGCCGCGATCAGGCCCAAGGCGGCGCCGACCGCGCCCATAAGCCAGTCCACGCGCCAAGGCAGGTCGAACACCTGGGTCGCGATCACGCCGGCCAGCACCGAGGCCGCGGTCGCCGCGACCAGGCCCGCGAGCAGGCCGATCGCCGCGAACTCGGAAGCCTGGGCCAGACGCAGCTGGCGGCGGCTGCCGCCGAGCACGCGCATGACGCCGCCTTCCAGCAACCGCTCATCCTGGCTGGCGCTGACCGCGGCCATCAGGACCAGCACGCCGGCCACCAGCGAGAAATAGAACACCACTTCGACCACGGTCGAGACCTGGTCGGCGGTGCCGCGCACCTGCTTGAGCACGGCGTCGACGTCGATCACCGACAGGTTGGGGAAGCGCGCGACCAGGTCGGCGGTGAAGCGCGTGCGCTGCGGCGGCACGCTGACCGCGGTGATGTAGCTGGCCGGATAGCCGTCCATCGACCCCGGCGAGGCGATCACGAAGAAGTTGGGACGGAAGCTTTCCCAATCGACGCTGCGCAGGCTGGTGATGGTGGCCTGGAACGGCTGCCCGGCGATGTCGAACGCGACCCGGTCGCCCAGCTTCCAGCCCAGTTGCTCGGCGAAGCCTTCTTCGACCGAGACCTCGGGCCGCGCGGGCTTGGCCTCGCCCCAGAAACGGCCAGCGGTGACGCGGTTGTCGTCGCGCAGTTTCGCCGCCACCGACAGATTGAATTCGCGTTCGGCCAGCCGCTGCGCGCGCTCGCCCTGGTCGGCGTAGTCGGCGCCGGTGACCGGCTTGCCGTTGCGCGAGACCAGGCGGCCGCGAATCATCGGATACAAGGTCGGCGCGGCGATGCCCTGCTCGCTCATGAAGCTGCGCACCGGCGCGAGCTGATCGTCCTGCACGTTGATGATGAAGCGATTGGGCGCATCGGCGGCCAGCGCGAGCTGCCAGCGATCGAGCAGATCGGTGCGCACGAAGGTCAGCAGCAGCAAGGCCATCAGGCCCAGGCCCAAGGCCGAGACCTGGGCGATGCTGGTGCCGGCGCGGCGGCTGACGTTGGCCAGGCCGTAACGCAGGCTGCCGCGCAGGCGCGAACGCAGGCGGCGCACCGCCACGATCAGCAGCCAGGCCAGCAGCGCCAGCACCGCCAGGGTACCGGCGATGCCGAGCAGCATCGCCGTGCCCAAGGCCGCCGAACCGGCCTTCCACCACAGCAGCGCGCCCAGGCCGGCGAAACCGGCCAGCGCGACCAGCCAGGCGCTGGGCTCGGTGGTATCGAGGTCGCGGCGCAGCACCCGCAAGGCCGGCACCCGACGCAGCGCCAGCACCGGCGGCGCGCCGAACGCGAGCAGCACGACCAGGCCGACGCCGTACCCCTGCAGTGCCGGCAACAGCCCGGCCGGCGGTATCGACAGCTTTAAGGCCTGCGCCAACCAACTGCCGACCAGCCATTGCAATCCGAACGCGAGCAGCACGCCGACCGTGCAGGCGACCAGGCCCAGCATCAGCAGCTCGCCCACGTGCACGCCGACCAGGGTGCGCTGGCTGGCGCCGAGGCAACGCATTACCGCGGTGCCGGACAGATGGCGCTCGCTGTGGCGTCGCGCGGCCATCGCCACCGCGACCGCCGCCAGCACCACCGACACCAGCGCGGCCAGGCCGAGGAAGCGGCCGGCGCGGTCCAGCGCGGAGCGGATTTCCGGGCGCGCGTCGCTGATGGTTTCCAGGCGCTGGCCACGGCCCAGCGCGGGACGCGCGGCGGCGACGAAACGCTCGACCGCGGCGGCGTCGCCGGCGATCACCAGGCGATAGCGGATGCGGCTGCCTTCCTGGATCAGGCCGGTGGCGCCGACGTCACCGAGGTTGAGGAAGACCTTGGGCGCGATATTGAAGTAATCCAGTGCGGCGTCGGGCTCCTGCACCACCAGCGCGGCGAGGGTGAAACGCGCATCGCCGATCGCGATGCTGTCGCCCAGCGCGGCGCCCAGGGTGTCGGCGCCGGCGCGGCTCATCCAGATCGTGCCGCGCGCGGGCACGCCGTCGGCGTCGCGTTCGCCGCCGCGGTCGGCGACGCGGAACGCGCCGCGCAGCGGAAAGCCTGCGCCCAGCGCGCGCAGTTCGCCCAGTTGCAGGCGCTCGCCGACCCGGATCATGGTCTGCAGCTCCATGGTCTCGGTGCAGCGCAAGCCGTCGCGCTGCGCGGCGGTGCGCAAGGCGCCCGCGATAGGCGCGTCGGCGCGGACCACGGCGTCGCCGCCGAGCAGGCGGTTGGCCTCGATCGCCAGCGCGCGCTCGGCGCGATCGGTGACGAAACCCACCGAGGTCACCGCCAGCACGGCCAGCACCAGCGCGGCGAACAGGATGCGCACGTCGCCGGCCTTGAAATCGCGACGCAGCTGGCGCCAGGCCAGCCCCAGCGTCCTCACGGCACCAGCCTGCCGCTGTCCAGGCGCAACATGCGGCCGCAGCGCTGGGCCAGATGCTCGTCGTGGGTGACCAGGACCAGGGTGGTGCCGGCATCGGCGTTGAGTTCGAACAGCAACTCGATGATGGCCTGGCCGGTGTGGGTGTCGAGATTGCCGGTGGGCTCGTCGGCGAACAGCAGCGAGGGTCGGGTCACGAACGCGCGCGCCAGCGCCACGCGCTGTTGCTCGCCGCCGGACAATTGGCGCGGATAGTGCCCCAGGCGCTGGCCCAGGCCGACCTTGTCCAGGATCGCCCGGGCCGGCCCTTCGACTTCGCGATCGCCGCGCAGCTCCAGCGGTAGCATCACATTCTCCAGCGCGGTCAGCGAAGGCAGCAGTTGGAAGCTTTGGAACACGAAGCCGACCTTGGCGCCGCGCACGCGGGCGCGGCCGTCCTCGTCCAGCGCCGACAGGGGCTCGCCGTCGAGGGCGACGCTGCCGCTGCTGGGCGTGTCCAGGCCGGCCATCAGCGACAGCAGGGTGCTCTTGCCCGAGCCGGACGCGCCGACGATGGCGACGGTATCGCCGCGCGCGATCTCGAAACCGACCCCGTCGAGGATGGTCAGTTCTTCGTCGGGCAGGGCGACGCGCTTGCCCAAACCCTCGACCCGCAACGCGGGCGCGGCATCGGCGGACGCGGCCCCGGCATCGCGGCGGGCGCCGCCGCGGCGGCCCGCATCACGCTGAACGGAATCGACGCGTACGGCGTGCACTTGAATGGAATCGGCCATGATCGTCCTTATGCTTGCTCCAGCGACATCATCCGGAGGCCTTATTAATGACGCTTAATAAACAAGGATATGCGGCATCGCGGCGCCGGCTTCAATGGGCCATCGGTACCGGCTCCCTGGCCCTGGTGCTGGCGTGCGCCCTGATCGCGACGCCGCTGCAGGCCCAGCCCGCGCGCGCGCAGCCGGCCGCCGCGGCGCCGGCGCCCGCGGCCAAGGCCGCGCGCACCGTGCTGGTGATGGGCGATTCGCTGTCGGCCGGTTACGGCCTGGCGGCCTCGCAGGGCTGGGTCGCATTGACCGCGCAACGCGTGGCCCAGACCCGTCCGGGTTGGCGCGTGGTCAACGCCAGCATCAGCGGCGAAACCACAGCCGGCGGCGCCGCGCGCATCGCCGGCGAACTCGCGCGCCACAAACCCGCGGTGGTGGTGATCGAGCTGGGCGCCAACGACGGCCTGCGCGGCCTGCCGCTGGCGCAGAGCCGGGCCAATCTGGAGCGCATGATCGCCGCTGCCCAGGCCGGCAAGGCGCGGGTGCTGCTGATCGGCATGCGCATGCCGCCGAACCTGGGCCGCGAATACACCCAGGGCTTCGAACGCAATTACGCCGAACTCGCCCAGCGCCACGGCGCGGCGCTGCTGCCGTTCCTGCTGGAACCGATCGCGCTGGACCGCCAGGCGTTCCAGGACGACAACCTGCATCCGGTGGCAAGCGCGCAACCCAAGCTGCGCGACCACGTGTGGACCCAGCTGGGGCCGTTGCTGCGCTGAGCGCGGCGACGCGCACCCCTTGGCAGCCGCGTAAGCCGCGATCGCGCGACCGCGTCGGCGGAGGTCGCCGCGCGTCCGACGCCACGCACATGCGCGCCGCGTCCACGCGCTTGCTATCGTGCGCAGCCGACCCCGCCGCCACGACCGCATGAGCCGTACCGAACGCCTGTTCGACCTGATCGAGGCCCTGCGCCGGCACCGCCAGCCGATCGCGGCGGCCAGCCTGGCGCAGGAGCTGGGCGTATCGCTGCGCACGATCTACCGCGACGTGCAGACCCTGGTCAGCCTGGGCGCGCCCATCGACGGCGAGGCCGGCGTCGGCTATCTGCTGCGGCCCGGTTTCTTCCTGCCGCCGATGAACTTCGCCCAGGACGAGATCGAGGCGCTGGTGCTGGGCGCGCGCTGGGTGCAACGCCAGGACGATCGCGCCTTGTCGCTGGCGGCCAGTAATGCGCTGGCCAAGATCGCCGCGGCCGCGCCGCGCGACCTGCGCGACGCGATCGGCGAAATCGGCCTGTGGGTGTCGCCCAGCAACGCCCAGCGCGGCGCGCCCACCACCATGCAGCGCGTGCGCGACGCCATGCGCGACGAACGCAAGCTGCGCATCCGCTACGGCGGCGGCGACGGCCAGCAAAGCGAGCGCACGATCTGGCCGCTGGCGCTGGCCTTCTTCGACCACGCGCGCGTGGTCGGCGCCTGGTGCGAGTTGCGCGGCGACTACCGCCATTTCCGCCTCGACCGCATCGCCTCCCTGGACGTGCTGCCCGAGCCGCTGCCGCGGCGGCGCGGCGCGCTGCTCAAGGAGATGGTCGCGCAGTTGTACGCGCCCCACCTGCCCGCCGACGAACGCTAGTTCGGCTTGGCGCGCGCACGCGGCTCCGCGCGCACGAAATCGCGACCCAGATAGGCCTTGCAGCGGAACTGGTCGATGTCGTTGATGCGCAGGATGTTGCGGCGTCGGCTCACCAGGCCGCTGCGATGCCAGGTCTGCAGCTGCGCGTTCAACTTCGGCCGGCTGGCGTTGACCATCGCGGCCAGGATGCTCTGGGTCGGCGGCAGCGCGACCTCGAAGCCGTCGACCGCGGCGCGACCGCCGTCGTGCATGATCGACAGCAGATAGCGCGCCAGGCGCGACTCCAGGCGATGCAGGCACATGGTCTCCAGGCTGTCGACCGCCTTGCGCAGTCGCAGGCACAAGGTCGCGTGCGCGCGTTCCAGCAGCACAGGTTCGGAGGTCAGCGCCGGAAAATGCCGCCGCGACAGCAGCAGCACGCGCGCCGGGCCGTAGGCGATGGCGGTGAAGTTGCGGTCCTTGGCGTCTAGCAAGGCGGTTTCGTCGACGGTCTCGCCGGCCTCGATGGTGTCGACGATCAGTTCCTGGCCGTCGGGGCCGTACAGGATCTTGTAGATCCGACCGCGCGCGACCAGGGCCAGGAAATCGCTGGGATCGTTCTTGAGGAACAAGGCCTGGCCGTCGCGCAGCGTGCGTTCGGTGGCGTTGCGGGCGACGTGCTCGAGCAAGGTGTCGGGCAAGCCCTGAAACAGCGGGGATTGCTCCAGAATCAACTGCCTTGCGCGTGCGTTGGCGGAACGGTCCAGCGTCATGCACATGCGCACGACCACACGCGCGAAGGGGGGCGCGCGCCGGCACGAGAGGCCGAAAACGCGAAAGCGACCGCCGTATGGCCGTCGCTGCCGGACGATCGGCGATGGGCAAGCATGCAGCCTACGCGACGCCGGTGCCGTAGGCCGCCGCTGCGTGACGAACGATCCATATTCGATCCCCTGCCGCCGCCAACCGTAGCTGCGCCGGCCTCTGCCGCGATCGGCGGGCGCCCATCCATTGGGCCGCCTGCGGTTCGTTCGCGGTCGTTCCCTGGGTCCGGAGCGAGGCCGCGTGGGCGGCGACGCATCCGGGCTGGTGCGGGGCCGACTGCCGGCGCGGGCGCCGGCGGACTGCCTCGCGGACGCGGCATCGGGGGCCGCCGCATCCCTTGCGTCCGGCGTCGGGTGTCGCGCCCGACGCCTTCCGCGTTACGGAGAACCGCTGTTCAAACCCTTGACCGGCTTGGTCCCGGTGAAGGCCTTGAGCACGGTCATCAGGCTGCTCAGGTTGTCGGACACGCCGGTCTGAGCGACCTTCTCGGTCGCGCCCGCGGCGGCCGTGGTGTCGAGCGTGTAGATCTGCATCACGCCCTGGTTGGCGGCGGCCAGCGCCAGCGTATTCTGCTGCTGCTGCGCGGCTACGGCGTTCTCGAACAAGATGCCGGTCGAGTGCGCCAGGCTCTGGTAGATCGAGCCCATCGCGAAGGCCGGCGCTTCGCCGATCACCTTGACGTTGGACTGGGTTACAGCATCGGTGATCTGGTCGTTGACGGCGGTGGGAAATGCCATGAGGTCATCCTCGTTATGCGGTCGTCAGGAACATGCGCGCCTGGGAGATCCGGCAGATGGCGCGGTGGCCATCGGCCGGGGATCCCTTACTTGAAGGCGTTGAGCACGGTGAGCAGGCTGGTCAGGTTGTCGGAAACGCCGGTCTGGGCGACCTTCTCGGTCGCACCCGCGGCAGCGGTGGTGTCGAGGCTGTAGATCTGCATCACGCCCTGGTTGGCGGCGGCCTGCGCCAGCGTGTTCTGCTGCTGCTGCGCGGCGATCGCGTTCTGGAACAGGATGCCGGTCGAGTGCGCCAGGCTCTGGTAGATCGAGCCCATCGCGAAGGCCGGCGCTTCGCCGATGACCTTGACGTTGGATTGGGTGACAGCATCGGTGATCTGATCGTTGACGGCGGTCGGGAAAGCCATGGTTTAACTCCTCGGGGTCGTGTACGGCCCATGCCGTACGTTTCAATGAACGCTGCGGAACCCGCCTTGTGAATCAGGCGGACGACGCGGCGGACGGGGACTTGCGGGCGCCGGCCTCGGCGCGCCCGGCTTCGAGCACGGCCTCGATCTGGCGCGTGAGCGGGCCGTACTGGCGCTCGAAACAGGCCTCGACTTCGGCCTTGATCAGGATCGCGAGGCGGTCGGCGATCTGCGCGATCGCCAGCTGCGCGGCCGCGGTTTCGCCCTCGCCGGCGCCCTTCAGCTGCGAGGGCCGCAGGTCGCCGAGCGTGCGCGACGACTCCAGCAAGCGCAGGATCGCCTGCTCCTCGCGGGTCAGCGGGGCCGCCTTTGCCGCGCCCTTGGCGGGCGCGGCGGCGGCGTCGGCGGGCGGGGCGTTGGCCGCGCCGAGCACGGTCTTCATCGCCGCCTCCACGCGCTGCCGGCCCTGATCGACGATATCGGCGGCATGGCGCCGGGCCTGGTCGGTATAGCCGCCCAGCACCGCCTCGTTCGCGCTCAGGGTGGTGAGGAACTCGGCCAGTTGCTTGCGCTCGTCCTCGTCCAGGTCGTGTCCCAGCCACTGGCGCGCGAACTCATGCACCTGCTCGGTCAACTCGTTCCGGCTTACGGTCATGGCACTACTCGCGGTTGTCAGGGGCACGGGCGCTTAGCGCGCACGCAGCAGTTGGGTGAGCGCGCGCAGCACATCGGGCTGCATCAGGCGCTCGAGCACTTTCACCAGCTCGGGGTCGAGCGCCTTGTCGGCCACGGCGGTCGCGGGTGGCGATGCCGACGGCGATGCGGGCGCCGAGGAATCCGGCGATTTCCCCGGCGCGGTCGGCGCGTCGGGACCGTCTATCTCTTCGTGCAGCAGGTGTTCGACGAGGTCGTTCATCGCAAGCTCCTGGCGGTGCCCGCCGCGCGCGCCGCGCGGCCGGGCTGAAAGGCGTCCGCGCCGCAGCCGGACGCATGGCGTTCACTTCTTCGGCTTGGGGCGGCGCAGCGTGACCACCGAGGCAGGCGACTTGAAGCCGTCCATCGCCTCCAGGCCCAGGCCGTCCGACAGGACCAGGGTGACGTTGGGATCGACCGTGGTCTTCCAGTAGTCGGTGGCGATGTTCAGCACCAGTTGCTGCAGAGACACCATGGTCTGGTCGAGTACGCGGGTCTGACCGGCGGGCAACAGTTGGTAGGCCAGCAGGATCACCATGCGCAGGAACTCGTCCTGGATGTCGGTGTGCTCCACGCCCTGACCGTCGGCGCCCAGCAGGTAGGAGCGCCAGTTGTTGAACAAAGTCAGCACGCGGGTCAAGGCGTCGAACCAGTAGGACTTGATCGTGGTCTGGCCCGCCAATTGCAGCACCAGCTCGCAATACAGCTGGTAGTAGTCCGCGATGTTGCTCTGGTTGCAGATCGGCGCCATGCCCGCGGTCAGCTCGCCGTACAGCCAGGTCTTGTTGGCCTGATCGTTCAGCACATCGGCCACGCTGGTCTGCGCGCGCACCATGGCGATGAACTGCGCCACCTGGGCCTGCTCCAGCGCGTTCGCGCCCAGGTAGGCCACCGCGTTGCCGGCCTGATGCAGCACGTCGGTGTCGATGTAGCCGTCCAGATGGCGGAAACCGCGATTGATGCGATAGCCCTCGACCGAGTCGAACAGGCCGGAGGCGCCGGTGATCGCGTTGCTGCCCAGGTTGGTGTCGAAAGCGATCAGCGGATAGCGCTGCGCCATGTAGTTGCGGTAATAGAACGCGTGGCCGAGCCGGATCGCGAACTGCTGGCTGCCGGAGAAGAAGCTGTACCAGCTCTGCGACTGGGTCGCCGGCACGGTGTCCAGCGATTCGCTCATCGCCATTTCGCTGCGCTTGCCGTTGTAGGCGACGATCGCGATGCTGGCCGGGCTGTTGATGTCGAAGCGGCGCAGGGTGCAGCCGCCGTGGGTCAGGGAATCGCTGCGGAACAGCTCGTCGAACAGGCCGGCGACGTCGCTCTTCTTGCGCGGCGTGGCGCCGCGGCTGCCGCGCGGTTCGTCGTCGCGCCGGCCCTGGGCGGTGGCCAGGCCGCGCGCGATGTAGGCGGAATAGGCGGGATAGAAGGTCTCGTTCGGCGCTTCGGCGGCGTTGGCGTAGTAGTAGCCGATCATCGAACGGTTGTCCGCGGTCGAGGCCGCGCCCTCGCCGCAATGCACGTGGCAGATCAGCTGCGCCGAACGCGCGCCCTTGCCCGTGCCGAAGCACTTGCCTAACGCGGCCTGGTTCTCGAACAGGAATTTGAAGAATTGCTTGTAGTCGGCGACCTTGGTCTCGGTGCCCAACAAGTCGATGCCGATCACCGTGCTGGGGCCGGGCTCGACCAGCAGCGGCAGGATTTTTTCGGTGAGCTCGGCGCTCAGGCGCTCGCCCGGCATGTAGCCGGCCGAGGTATGCACCAGCAGGCGGTAGTTGCTGGGGTCCTTCGGGTACAGGGCGTTGAAGGACTGCGCGATCTGGTCGGCGATCTCGATCTCGTCGAAACCCATCGCGGCCTGGTTGCAGCGCACGCCGCTCTGATACAGATATGCGTAGGTCGCCAGCATCCACTGGTCGTAGCGGCCGGCGTATTTGGGATCGCGCATCACCGCCTTCATCAGGCTGGAACGGGTCTTGTAGCAGTCGTCGAAGGGCGTGTACTTGTTGGCGCTGTAGATCTTGTTGTTGAAGTAACGCAGGATCGCGATGAGCTCGGGGTTGTAGGGGCCGCTGGGGTCCGGCTGCACGCGTGCGCGCAGCAGGCCGCGAATCTCTTCGTACAGCTCCGGGCTGGTGGCCGAGGCGTTCAACATCGCCGACGACAGGGCCCAACGCCTGGCCAGCACCACGCAGGCGACGTAGATCGACTCGGCCGCGCATTCGCCGCGCTCGTACTGGGCCTTGTTGGCCTTGGTCGCCACGATGGTGAGCGGATTGCCCTCGATCATCATCTGCAGCGCCAGATCGAACAGCACCACCGTGCCCTCTTCGATCGCGTACTTGCCGGTACCGCCCATGATCCCCACCAGCGACAGGCGCTGGCCCTTGGGCAGGCTCACTTCGACCGGCCGCTGCAGTTTCGCGGTGCGGTAGCTGATCTGATAGTCGGTGGATGCGTCCAGCACGCCCTCCACCGGCAGGATGCCGCCGAAGTGGCTGTGATAGTCGAACGGATACTGCTGCATCGCGACCGGCTTGGTCAGAGAGAAAAAGGCCATGGACGGGGCTCCTAAGGTCTGCGCCGCAAGGCGGCATTCGGGTCCGGAGCGCATCGCGGCGACGCGCTCTCGCGGGGGGCGTCAGGTCAGGACGACGCGCTCTTGTGGTTCTGCAGCACGCTGGCGTACTTGGAGATGCTCTGGTCGATGCGATCGATGGCGAAGCTGGCGGCCTCGGCCTCCATCGCACCGGCGGCGGCGGCGACCGCGGCCGCGGCGCCCATCAGGATGTCGGTGGCGAGCACGCCGAGCGCGTCCTCGGCGGCCTTCTCCAACTGGTTCTCGACCAGGTTCTGGGTCATCTCCTTGAGCAAGATGCCTTGGCTGGCCAACGCGAGCTTGCTGACGCCGTCGAAGTAGGCGGCCGCCGACTGCGCGACCAGGCCGGCCGCCTGGGTGATCATCATGTTGGGCGGGATCGCGATCTGCGACGGCGCGTACTGCGCGGTCTCGGCGTTGCTCAGCTGCACGGCCTGCACGATCTTCTGATTGAGCGCGTCGGTCGGCGGGTTGGCCGCGGCGGACTGGGCCAGCATCTGGGTGTTCATCGTCGCCAGCACGCTGGGCGGCGGCGGCGTGGGCGGCGCGGGCGGGGTGACCGGTGGCGTCGGCGGATCCGATGCGGTGCCGGAGCCGGTCGTGCCGGAACCGCCACCGCCCGATCCGCCAGCGCCGGAACCGGTGGTCCCGGCCCCGGTGCTGCCGCTGCCGGTCGTACCCGATCCCGTGGTACCGCCGCCGGTCGTACCCGCGTCGGTCGTGCCGGAACCTGTCGCAGCGGAGCCCGTCGTGCCGGAACCGCCCGCGGCATCCCCCGCCGCGGCGGTGGTCGCACTCGGCGTGGCGCCTGCATCGGCCTCCGCGGCAGGCGTTATCGCGGGCGTCGCAGCCGTGTCCGCGGTGGTCGCCGTCGCGGGCGTCGCAGGATCGGCAGGCATCGCCGCGGCCGCCGGAGCAGCGGGTGTTGCGGATGTTGCGGGCGTGGTCGGCGAGCCGGGCGTCGCCGGCGTCGTCGTGGATGCGGTAGGCGGTTTGTTCCTGTTCCAGAAAGGCATGGCGCTACTCCCCTAATCAACGTCCGTTGTCGCGGGGGCCGTCATGACGACTTCTCGCCTATGGCCATGATCAGACCGACCGCCTTGGACACCACCGCGGTCGAGATCTGGTTGAGCACTTGCTGGCTGTGCACGGCGTTCTGCAGCGACAGGCCGGCCGAGTGGCTGGCGACCTGGTAGAGCGCGGCGATCGCCTGCGCGGGGGCCTCGGCCACGACCTTGACGTTGGTCTGGGTGACGGCATCGGTAATTTGCGAATTCACGGGCGTGGTGTCGGCCATGGACCTGTCCTTGGGAGTCGCGTGTTTGATGGAGTCCCCGACCAGCGCCGCGCCGAGGCGTTCCGCCGCGCGTGCCCGAAACCCGGCACGCGCGGCGTCCTGTGGCCGTACGACGGCGCGGAGGCGGCGTCGGCGTGCGGCGTTTGATGCGATAGCTATGGGTTAAACGCGCCGCGTCCGATTCTGTGAACGCGGCCGCGCCCTCAATCGCGATCCACCGCGACCTTGATCCGCTCGCGCAGCAGCTGGACCCGCTTGCGCGCCAGCGGTTGGTTGATCGCCAGGCGCTCGGCGATCGCCGGGTACGGCAGGTCGTCGATGAAGCGGTAGACGAACAGGCGCTTCTGGTCGCGGCTGAGCGAGGCGACTGCGGCGATCACCCGGCCCAGCTGCTCCTCCAGCTCCATGCGCTGCAGTGCGGACAGGTCCAGGCCCTGGGCCACGCCCTCGGCCTCGATATCGACGCCTCGGTCGAAGACCTCGCCGTCGCGGCCGTTGCGGCGCACGCTGTCCAGGAACACGTGGCGCAGCACCACGAACAGGAAACCCTCGGGGTCGCTCATCGCGTCCGGCGAGCGGCGCATGAACAACAGGGCCTTGATGGCGGTGTTGGCGAGCAAGTCGTCGGCGCGGTCGCGGTGGCCGTCCGAGAGCCGGCGGGCGCGCCGGTCGAGCTCCGGCTTGGTCGCTCGCCAGGCTTTCACGAACATTTCGTCGGCTAGGCCCAGTTCTTGCGATCCATCGCCCGGCTTGTTCATCACCAACACCTCCTGTGTTGAGTACACACAGGCGAGTCTGGTGAGACGCTCACGGAAAGGCTGTTACCTGGGTGACACAGCGGGGCGATTTTCCACTACTGACAAAACCTGTCAGCCCCCTCGCTTACAAACACCCCGTGGCGGGCGCGCTTCCGGCGCCCGGTCCGCCGGGTTCCCGCGCCATGTCCGAGGCCGATCATGTTGACCTTCTATCACGCGCCGCGATCGCGCTCTTCCAGCATTCTTTATCTGCTCGAGGAACTGGGCGTCGCCTACGACGTCCTCCAGATCGACATCCACGCCGACGACGGCGCGCCGGAAAGCTACCGCGCGATCCATCCGCACAAGAAGGTGCCGGCGATCGTGCACGACGGCGTGGTGGTGATCGAACGCGCGGCGATCTGCGTCTATCTGGCCGATGCGTTTCCGCAGGCCGGCCTCGCGCCGGCGATCGACGACCCCATGCGCGCGGCGTATCTGAGCGCCTTGGTGTACGCCGACGCCGTGTTCGATCCTTGCCTGACCGCGCATGCGCTGGGCTGGCAATACGCGTCGCGCGCATTCCCGTTCGGCGCTTACGAAGACATGCTGGCGTATCTGGAACGGCGCTTAAGCGCGCACGCCTACGCCGCCGGCGCGCGCTACAGCGCGGCCGACACGCAATGGGCCGAAGGCCTGGATCGGGGCATGCGACTGCTCGGGACGATCCCGGAGCGGCCGGCGTTCAAGGCGTACCTGACGCGGATCGCGGCGCGGCCGGCGTTCCAGCGCTATCGCGCGTCGGCCTACGCTTAGGCGGTGCGCGCGTGGCGGTCGCGACCGCCGAAATCGGACATGCGGTCCCATAGCCAGGTGCCGCCCGCGCACAGCCCCAGTACCGGCAGCCAGGCGCCCAGGCCGGACGGCATCCGCGCCAGCGGCGCGGCGATCGCGTCCCACCACGCGCCGCCGTAGCTGGCGACCACGTACAGCGCGACCGCGGCCATGACCAGGATCAAGCCGTTGAGCAGCCATTGTTCGAGGCGGTCGCCGAGCGTGGCGCTGGCCTCGACCCGACGCGCCACCTGGGCCGCGAAATCGGCCGGCAGCGGCTCCATCGCCGGCGCGCGCAGCGCGCGCACCAGCAAACGGTACTGGGCCACGCGCGCATCGCCGGCGTCCATCGGCAGGCCGGCGCGCTCGTCGCGCAGCGCGCGCTCCTGCGCCAGCCATTCCTGGGCTTCGCGCTGCTCGCGATCGTCGGGCGGTGGCGGAGTGTGGGACATGTTCATGCGGTGACTCCCATGCTGGACTGCAGGCGCTCGCGCAGCAAGGCCCGGGTCCGGAACAAATGGCTCTTGATCGTACCCTCGGCGAGGCCGGTGATGCGCGCGATCTCGACGATCGGCACCTCGTCCAAGTGATACAGGGTCAGCAAGGTCCGCTGCAGCGGCGGCAGCGCCTCGATCTGGGCGTGCAGGGCGGCGGCGACCTCGGCGTCGGCGCAGGCCGCCTCCAGGTCGAAGCCGTCGCTGACCTGGTCCAGCGGCGACAGCGCGTCCTCGTCGTCGGCGACCTCGAGGATGGGGATGCGCTTGCGCTCCAGATGGCGCTTGGCCACCGAGTAGGCGACCTGGCCCATCCAGGACTTCAGCGCGCTCTCGTAGCGGTACTGGTGCAGGCACTGGTGCACGCGCAGGAACGCTTCCTGGCAGAGCTCGCGGGTGTCGTCCGGTTGGCGGACCATGCGCTGGATGATGTGCCAGCACAGGCCTTGGTACTCGCGCACCAGACGCTCGAACGCGCCCGGCGCGCGCGCCAGTACGGCGTCCACGAGCGCGCGATCGTCGTTTGCGGCGGGCGGCGGGGCGGTCATCTAGGGCAGTGGATACGTCCCGGGGGCGAATGGTTGCAATGCCGGAGCACAATTTTTGAGAACTGCCGCCCGCCCCCGCCTGGACCGGTGGCCGCCGGCCGGCCATGCTGGGGTCTGCAACCGTTCCGACTGTGGCCGTATCCATTGCCCCGAGCCCCAAACCCGAGACCGTGCCATGGATCTAGACTCCCTCATCCCCATCACCCTGTTCCTCTGCATCACCTACGCGATCAAGTTCGTGGTCGACGCCCGTTTCCGCAGCAAGCTGATCCAGCAAGGCAGCGGCTCGGAAGAACTGATCCGCTCGCTGGTCCAGGGCGACGATCAGCGCCGCCGCCACGCCTCGCTGCGCTGGGGCGTGCTGGCCCTCACCCTGGCCGTCGCCTTCGGCCTGATCGAGGCCTTCGGCTGGCGCGAGGTGACCCCTGGCGTGATCGCCCTGCTGCTGGCTGCGACCGGCCTGGGCAACCTGGCTTACTACGCGCTTTCGCGCCGCCTTTCGTGAATGCGGGCCGGCGCATCCGCGCGATCGGATGCGCCCGGGCCAGCACGCACGCGCCCTGGCGGCGCGTGCGCGCCTCGCGCTAGCCGCTCATGCGATCCAGCATGGTGCGCAGCACCGGGATCGTGGTGACATCGTCCACGCCCTTCATCGCCATCACCACCTCACGCAGATCGGCCAGTGCGCCCGGCGACTCCACCTGCACCAGCGCCATCAGATCGATCTCGCCGGCGACACTGTGGCAGAACCGCAGTTGCGGCAGCTGCGCCAGCAAGGGCATCACGTCGTCGCAGCTGAAGCCGTCCGCATAACGCACCAACAGCCAGGCCTGCAGCGGGTCGCCGTCCTTGCCCAGGCGCACGGTGTACTGCGCGATCACCCCGCCCGCCTCCAGCCGCTGCAGGCGCTCCTGCACGGTGCTGCGCGACAGGCCCACCGCCTTGGCCAAGGCGACGGTGGACAGCCGCGCATTGTCCTGCAGCAGGGCGATCAACTGGCGATCGGTGGCGTCCAGCGCTTTCATGGTCGGATCCGGCGATATGTCGGTGCGACCGGCATTGTGCCGGGTTGAGACCGGCACCGGCGAGTGCGCACAGTAGCCGTCACCCCCCTGCCGCGTGCACGCCATGTCCGACACCGACCGCAGCCAGCGCTTTGCCGCGCTGCCGCCGCCGCCCTACTACGCGGTGATCTTCTCCTCGCAGCGCAACGGCCGCGACGAGGCCGGCTATGCGGCCACCGCCGAGCGCATGGTCGAGTTGGTGGTCGAACAGCCCGGCTTCCTCGGCTACGAATCCACGCGCGACGGCAGCGGCTTCGGCATCACCGTGGCCTACTTCGACAGCGAGGCCGCGATCGCGGCCTGGCGCATGCACGCCGAACACACGCTCGCGCGCGAGCGCGGCCACCGCCTCTGGTACCAACGTTTCGAACAACGCGTGGCCCGCGTCGAGCGCGCCTACGGCGGCCCTCGCCCCGCTCCCACCCTACCCGACGAGACCACGCCATGAAGCTGGACCCGCGCAGCACTGCCCTGATTCCGATCGACGTACAGCAGGGCTTCGACTATCCGCCCTGGGGCCCGCGCAACAATCCGGCCATGGAGGCCAACGGCCTGCGCCTGCTCGCGGCCTGGCGCGAAGCCGGCCTGACGCCGATCCACGTCCGTCATGACTCGGTGATCGAGGGCTCGTCCTTGCAGCCCTCGCATCCGGGCAACGCGTTCCGGCCCGGGTTCGAGCCTTTGCCCGGCGAAGCGCTGGTGAGCAAGTCGGTCAACGCCGCCTTCATCGGCACCGATCTGGATCTGCGCCTGCGCCGGCTCGGCATCGACTGCGTGGTGCTGTTCGGCATCAGCACCGACATGTGCGTATCGACCACCGCGCGCGTGGCCGCCAACCTGGGTTACCGCGTGCTCGTGGTCGCCGACGCCTGCGCCTGTTTCGATCTGCGCGACGAACACGGCCGCGTCATCGCCGCCGACGATATCGCGCGCGCGCACCTGGCCACGTTGCGCGCCGAGTTCGCCGAAGTCGTCGATAGCCAGGACGTGATCGCGTCGCTGCATGCGCGGTCGCACGCGGCGTGATCGCGACGCATGCATCGCAACGACCGTTGATGAGGCGACGAACGGTCTTGCAACTAAAATTTAACGGGCGTAATGTGCGCCACCTCGGCCCAGCGCGGCCACACGCAGACTTCGAATCTTCCGCCATGAACCTCTTCATCGACCTCGCCAAATCGCTCCAGCCGCGGCCCCTGCGCCACGGTAAGGACGCGTGCGCGCCGATGAACGTCGGCGATCGCATCGAAGCGCAGCTGCGCACTCCACACTGACCTTGCCTATGCGGGAGGTCGGTGACCCCGACCTCCCGAGGAACGCGAACGCCCTCGGATTCGAAACCCGGGGGCGTTTTGTTTTCAGCGTCCGCCAAGGATCGTTTTTCCCCCTAATTCAGCGGCTTCCAGCCGGCCCCGAAGCATCCGCGCGCGTTTGCGCGCCGCAGGGGCAATGCCGTCGAGGCGCCGCGAGGCGCTGTGTCCGGATGCTTCGGCACGGGCGGTGCGGTGGGAGATCGCAAGGCATAGGGCGCATGCGCCCACACGAATTGGCGTCTGGTGACAGACGCCAATGCGAAACATCGATCGAACGTTCCACAGCGGCACGGGTTCGCATCCCGTCCGGTGCGCGCGGCCCTGCCGTGGCGTATGCCGTGGTGCGCCAGCGGTGTTTCGAACAGCGACGTTAGCTCAGCTAGGTAGAGCAGCGGACATAGCGTCCGCGGGTCGTCGGTTCGAATCCGGCACGTCGCCACTGGATAGCTCAGATGGGTAGAGCATCGGATCAAAACTCCGAGTGTCGCGGGTTCAAATCCCGCTCCAAAACTGCCTCTTAAGCAGTCGGTGATACCGGGGACGAAAGTCCCCACCCGGAAACGCCCCTTGCGGCGTTTCGACCGACACCGCGCTACGGCGTGGCGGAGGACGGAACGCCGCAGCGGCGACGACGCCGGACCCGCGCCCGCGAGGCGACGGACCGCGACGGACGGCCGGACGCGACAGCGTCGCGCACCGGCTCCGCCACGGACCGCGCCGAGCGCGCGCGGGTTCCGCGCCGACGCCGTCGGGGGCGCTTCCATCCCATTCCTGCGAGCGCCGCATCCGCGAGCGATCGCAATACCACCGCTGCGCGCGACGAACGATCCGGTCGCGCGCACTCCACCACGACCGGATCGAAACCCGCAGAACCAGCAAGGAGACATCATCATGTTCTGGACACAACGGGTGGTGGTCGGCGATGCCGAGCGCGCCCTGATTTACCGAAACCGCCGCTTCGATCGCGTGCTGGGCCCCGGCGTGCACCGCGTGTACGGATGGCGCGCCCGCGTCGAGGTCCTGCTGTACGGCATCGCCAAGCCGGAGTACGCGGGCAATGACACCGACGCGTTGGTGGCCGCGCTGGGCGCGCGCCTGGACGAGCACTTCGCCCTGGCCGACATCGGCGTCGACCAGGTTGGCCTGGTGATGAAGAACGGCAAGCTCGAGGACCTGCTCGCGCCGGGCTCGCGCAAGCTGTACTGGAAGGGCCTGGTCCCGATCGAGGTGGTCGCCACGACCCTGTCGGCGGGACTGGAGCTGCGCAGCGACATCGCTCAGCGTCTGCGCCAGATCGGCCTGCTCGATCGCGTCGCCCTGGCGGTGACCGTGCCCAACGAATCGGCCGGTCTGCTCTACGTCGACGGCAAGCTGGTGCGCACGCTGGACGCCGGCAGCTACGCCTACTGGAACTTCCAGAAGAACGTCGCCGTCGAGCTGGTCGAGCTGCGCGTGCAGTCGGTCGAGGTCTCGGGCCAGGAACTGTTGACGCGCGACAAGGTATCGCTGCGCGTGAACCTGGCCGCGAGCATGCGCGTGACCGATGCGGTCGCCACGCGCAGCAAGGTCGCCAAGGTCAACGACTACCTGTACCGCGAGCTGCAGTACGGCCTGCGCAAGGCGGTCTCGGCCAAGACCCTGGACGAACTGCTCGGCGACAAGGCCTCGCTGGATGCCGACATCTACGGCTACGTGCGCGACCAGCTCGACGGTCTCGGCGTGGAAGTGCTGGGCGTGGGCGTCAAGGACGTGATCCTGCCGGGCGAGATGAAGGAGATCCTCAACGGCGTGGTGCAGGCGGAGAAGACGGCCCAGGCCAACGTGATCCGCCGCCGCGAGGAGGCCAACGCCACGCGCAGCCTGCTCAACACCGCCAAGCTGATCGAGGACAGCCCGACGCTGATGCGCCTGAAGGAGCTGGAGGCGCTGGAGAAGGTCACCGAGAAGATCGACAAGCTCACCGTCTTCGGCGGCCTGGACGGCGTGCTCAAGCAGCTGGTCAGCCTCAAGAGCGGCGGCTGAAGGGGTGATCCGTGGAATCCCGGATGACGACTCGGCCGCCGCCCCACACCGAGAACGCCGCTCCCCAGGGAGCGGCCATCGCATCCCATTCCATTGGAAACTCTTATGCGTAAGGACATGTACAAGGTCATCGTGGAACGGCCGCGGCGCGGAGGTCGCTACAGCAGCGAACGCCGCCCCTCGACCGATCCCGAGGACCAAACCCAGCACGAAAGCCTCAAGTTCCGCCATCGCTCGCACAAGTGGCTCAACGAGAACCTCACCCCGCTGCGGCGCTACCTTGAGGCACAGGTGGGCCGGCGCTGGGACCAGGTCTACTCGGAGCTATGCGCGCGCATCGACCGCCGCAACACCGTGCAGCAGCACATCCACCAGCACCTCGACCAGTTCGTCGCGCTGCGGGTGGTCGTGTTCGACGGCAGGCTCCACCTCGATCATGGCTGGGGCGGCCTGAAATCGCTGAGCGATCCCTGGGCGCCGAAGTTGTACGTGGATCCGGACAGCGGCCTGCTGCTGGACAACCGCAGGGCGATCGCGGCCAGGCGTGCGCTGCGGCGTCTGCGCGCGGTCGAACGTGCGGCGCAGGCGTCGCCGGATCTGCGTCGCGTCGACGAACTGCATCAGCTGCGTCGCATCGACGGCATCTGGTACGAGGTCGAACTGGCCGCGTTGCCCGAAACGGCCGCGCTGACGAGCGTACGCGGCAGGCCGGCCCAGTTCACGATGCCGTTCGATGTGATCGCCAAGCGTCCGGCCCGCTGGATCGGCAAGCCCTGCGGGCATCGCGCTTGCGAGGCCTGCAAGCCCTACGGCCGCAGTGGCCTGTACGCGCGCAGCAAGCGCCAGCTGAATCGGCACGAGCTGCAGCGTTATGGCTTGCGCAACCACGATGGCGAACGCCTGCACTAGAGAAGCAATCGGTGGCGCCGCGCAAGTCGCGGCGCCACCGCACAGGAGAAACATCATGAGTCCTCAATACGAACTGCTGCACGCGCCGGACGCCACGCCGATCAAGGGCTGGGTGCGCGGCGTGCCGCTGGACGAGCAGGCCCACCGCCAGTTGCAGAACATCGCCGCCCTGCCCTTCGTCGGGCCCTGGGTGGCGGTGATGCCCGACGTCCATCTGGGTAAGGGCGCGACCGTGGGATCGGTGGTGCCCACGCGGGGCGCGATCGTCCCGGCCGCGGTCGGCGTCGACATCGGCTGCGGCATGGCCGCGGTGCGCACCACCCTGCGCGCCAAGGACCTGCCCGACAGCCTGGCCCTGCTGCGCTCGTCGATCGAACGCAGCGTGCCGGTCGGCAACGGCCCGGGCGGCGATCACCGCAAGCGACCCGACAGCATCGACACCCGGCTCGCGCAGTCCGGGCTGATGGCGCGGCTGGAGACCGTACGCGCGCGCCATCCGAAGATCCGCTACGACAAGGTGGACAAGCAGCTGGGCACGCTCGGCGGCGGCAACCACTTCATCGAGATCTGTCTGGACGAGGCCGATGCGGTGTGGGTGATGCTGCACTCGGGTTCGCGCGGCACCGGCAACCTGATCGGCACCTACTTCATCGAGCTGGCCCGGCGCGAGCTGGAGCGGCGCGTGCTCGGCTTCCACCTGCCCGACAAGGACCTGGCCTTCTTCCTGGAAGGCGAGCCCCTGTTCGACCACTACATCGAGGCGGTGTCGTGGGCGCAGGACTACGCGCGCCACAACCGCGAGGCGATGATGACGCGCGTGCTGCACGAGCTGCGTCAGCGCCTGCCGAAGTTCCAACTGGAGAAGATGGCGGTCAACTGCCACCACAACTACGTGCAGCGCGAGCAGCACCACGGCGAGTCCCTGCTGGTCACCCGCAAGGGCGCGGTCAGCGCGCGCGCGGGCGAGCTGGGAATCATCCCGGGCAGCATGGGCACGCGCAGCTATATCGTGCGCGGCAAGGGCAATGCGGACAGCTTCCACAGCTGCAGCCACGGCGCCGGCCGCGTGATGAGCCGCACCCAGGCGCGCGCGAGCATCACCCTCAAGCAGCACCGCGAGGCCACCGCGCACGTCGAATGCCGCAAGGACGCGGCGGTGATCGACGAATCGCCGGCGGCCTACAAATCGATCGACGCGGTCATGGCCGCACAAACCGACTTGGTCGAAGTGCTGCATACCTTGCGCCAGGTGATCTGCATCAAAGGATGACATCGGTCGCCATGGGCGAAGCGCCGCTCCGCCAGGGGCGGCGCTTTTTTCCGGCGCCCGCCGCGCGACCAGCCCGAATCGGCGGTCCAAGACCGCCGTCCGTCGCAATTTTGCGAACGCAACAAAACGTAACCGCCGGATTGCGACACGGTGCGCGATTCTCCCCCTCGTCAGCGCCGCGCGGGTAACGGATAGTTAACCGGCCGGGCGTATCGTCGTCCTGGCAGGGGCCCGCTCAAGGAGAGGTGGAGCCATGAACGATCTGGCATTGGATGCCGCGTCGTCTCACGCGACCCTGTCGCATGAGGACCGCGAATTGGCCGTTACCTACGGCATCGAAGCGCGCCGGCACCACGCCGAACGCGCGTGGACCGACATACAGCACGAACTCGCCGCCGGTTGGGCGCGCATGCGCGGTTATCGGCGTGCGCAATGGCCGGATGTGGTCGACCACGTCGAGGCCGCCTGGCACGGGGCGATCCGGTTGTAGCGCGGCGCGCGCGGCGAACGGCCGCGCTCAGGCCTCGACCGGCTGCGACCGCCGCGGCCATTGCCACTTCAGGTTGACGCCCAGCGTGCCCAACACGATCAGAGCCACGCCCAGCAATTGCACGCCGCTCAGGACGCTGCCGTAGAGCAGGTAATCCAGCAGCAAGGCGATCACCGGGTAGACGAAGGCCAGCACCGCGATCGTCACCACCGGCAGGCGCGGATAGGCCGAGTAGAACAACACGTAGCACACGCCGCTGTGGATCAGGCCCAGGCCGGCCAGCCAATACCAGTGCGGGCCGATATCGGCCACGGCGGCATAGTCGGCGAACGGCGCCAGCATGCACACGCCGACCAGGCATTGGATCAGCACCACCGCGAACGGGCGCTCGCGGCTGATCCGGCGCGACAGGATCAGCGAGGCGCCGCACAACAGCGCGGCCACGAAAGTCAGCCCGATACCGATCAGATAGCCCGCATCGGCGCTGCGCCACAGCTTGATCGGATCGGCCGAACAGGCCACGCCGACGAAGGCCAGCGCGGTCCAGGCCCAGTCGGCCGGACGCGTGCGCTCGCCGAAGAACAGCGCCGCCATCGCCAGCATCGCGAACGGGAAGAAGTGGTAGACCATGGTGGCCACGCCGATCGACGAACGCGCCATGCCGGCGAACAGCGCGACCCAGTTCAACACCAGCAGCACGCCGCTGACGATCGCGGCGCGGATCAGCGCCGGCTCGCCGCTGAGGCCGCGCAGGTGGCCGCGCGCCAGGCCCCAGGCGATCAAGAAGACGCTGCCGAACACGCAGCGGAAGAACACCGTGGTGATCGCGTCCTGGCCGCCCTCGTGGGCGAACACGCCGACCGAACCGATCAGGATCTCGGCGACGAACAGCTGGATCAGCGCGGTGCGCGATTCGGCGGGGGTGACGGCGGGGGCGGCGGTCGGGTTCATGCGAGCAGGCTAGGGCCGCGCGCGCGACCGGTACAGATTCAGTTAGACTCGGTTTCGACCGGTACAGATGGGCAGGCGCCGGGCCTGTCGGGAGGCCCGCCATGGCCAACGAGCTGCTTTACGAACGCCTGGCCGAGCGCCTGCGCGGCCAGATCCAGCGCGGCGCGCTGCGCGCGGGCGAACGCCTGCCCTCGCTGCGCCGGCTCGGGCGCGACCAGCGCATCAGCCTGGCAACCGCGGTCGAGGCCTATCTGCAACTGGAGCGCGAGGGCCTGATCGAGGCGCGTCCGCGTTCGGGCTATTACGTGCGCGCGCCGGCGGCGCCGGCGCCGCGCGCGAGCAGCCATCGGCGTCCGCGCGCGCCGCAGCCGATCCGCAACCCGGCCCTGCTCGGCGTGCTCGACGTGCTCGGCCGCTGCGACCTGATCTCGTTGCACGCGGCCACGCCCGCGCCCTCGCTGCTGCCCACCGCCGCGCTGGCCGCGGCGGCCTCGCGGGTGATGCGCCGCAATGCCCAGGCCGCGCTCAGCTATGCGGTGCCGCAGGGCCTGGCGCCGCTGCGTGCGCGCATCGCCCAGCGCTACGCGCAGTGCGGCGTCGACGTGGACCCCGACGAGATCGTGATCACCGCCGGCGCGATGGAGGCGATCAGCCTGTCCCTGCGCACGGTCGCGCGCGCGGGCGACGTGGTCCTGGTCGAAACCCCGACCTATTACGGCCTGCTGCAGGCGGTGGCCGAACTCGGCCTGCGCGTGATCGAGATCCCCAACCGCCCCGGTCAGGGCATCGATCCCAGCCGCTTGTCCGAACTGTTGGAGCGGCATGCGGTGCGCGCGGCGGTGCTGGTGCCCAACTTCAACAATCCGGTCGGCAGCCTCACCGGCGATGCCGACAAGCGCCGCATCGTCGCCGCCTGCGCCGCGCACGGCACGGTGCTGATCGAGGACGATCTGTACGGCGAGCTCGCCTATTCCGGCGAACGCCCCAGCCCGCTGCGCCGCTACGACGACAGCGGCGGCGTGATTACCTGCGGCTCCTATTCCAAGATGCTGGCACCAGGCCTGCGCGTGGGCTGGGTGCTGGGCGGTCGCTGGGCGACCGCGTTGCTGCGCGCGAAGTGCTTCTCGACCGTGGCCACCTCGACGCTGTCGCAGCTCACCATCGTCGAGTACCTGGAACGCCACGACTTCGACCGCGGCCTGCGCCGCTTGCGTCGCGAATTAGCTATCAACGCTCAGCGCTACCGCGAGGCGATCGCGCTGCATTGGCCGGTCGGCACCTGCGTGAGCGCGCCGGCCGGCGGCATGGCGCTGTGGCTGGAGCTGCCGCCGCAGGTCCAGGGCCAGGCGGTGTTCGAAGCCGCGCTCGCGCGCGGCATCGGCACCCTGCCCGGGCACCTGTTCTCCAACCGCGGCGATTACGACCGCCACCTGCGCCTGAGCTGCGGCCAGCCCTGGAGCGAGCAGGTCGAAACCGCGCTGCGCACGGTCGGCGGACTGGCCGCCGCGCTGGCCGACTGAGGGCGAAACCGCGACCGCTGTCCGCCCATCGCGACGGCCGGCGTTGGAGCATGAGGGAACCACCGCACAGGGAGTGCAGCATGAACATCGGCAACAACAATCTGGTCCTGAGCAAATATCCGGCGGCGATCGAGAAGCATCCCGACGCCAGGCGCGCCCTGTGTTTCGGCGACTCCTGGTTCCAGTACGTGCCGCATCCGACCGACCTCAACAAGCAGATCGCGCGGCTGTTCAAGCGGACCCTGTTCCTGCGCGAGGGCGTGGCCGGCCGCGACAGCGCGATGTGGAAGGCGGCGCTGCCGCGCATCCAGCGCGAGATCGGCACCTTCGGCTTCGACGCGATCCTGCTGTCCAACGGCGGCAACGACATCGTCGGCGAGGAACTGCGCGAGTTCGTCAAGACCGCCGCGCAACCGCAATCCACCGGCGCGGGGCCCTGGGGCGAGATTCCGCCGGAGGTGTTCGACCATATCCGCCTGGAAACCTTCGAGCACGCG
Source organism: Lysobacter sp. Root604 (assembly GCF_001427505.1). Taxonomy (NCBI): domain Bacteria; kingdom Pseudomonadati; phylum Pseudomonadota; class Gammaproteobacteria; order Lysobacterales; family Lysobacteraceae; genus Lysobacter; species Lysobacter sp. Root604. The sequence goes on from NZ_LMGS01000010.1 coordinate 270,763, forward strand.
CTGCGCTACGCGATCAAGGACATGAAGGAAGTGGTGCAGATGCGCGACCTGCTCTCGCGCGACACCATCATCTACGTGCACACCTACGACTACATCTTCCCCAGCGGCAAGGCGTTCAAGCTCGGGCCGTTCACCATGGGGCCCTGGGTCAAGCCGTTCCTGGACAATGTGGGGCTCACCGATCCCAAGGGCCAGCGCGTGGTCACGAGCTGGCTGGTCGATCAGTTCGCGCGCGCGCTGCGCGCGTTCGTGTCGCAGAACGCCAACATGCGCCTGGTCGATTCGCGCGGCACGCTCAAGACCGCGTCGCAGTGGGAGAACGAGATCCACCCGGTCGCCAGCGGCTTCGAGGCGATCGCCAGGAAATGCTGGAAACCCGCCCTGACCGGCGTACTGGAGTAAGCCGGCCCTGGGCTAGACTGCGGGCGCGCCGTGCGGCGCGCCCCACCGCCCCGCCCGAGGTCGCGATGAAAACCCTGCTGCTGTGGTCGCTGCTGCTGAGCTCCGCTCCCGCCCTGGCCGCCGAGGCTCCGCCGGCGCCCGCGTCGGTCACGGTCACCTCGCCGCAGCCGCTGCCCGCCGACGACCGCATCAAGGTGTTTCTGGCCGGCACCATCGACATGGGCGGCAGCGAGAACTGGCAGGCCCGGGTCGAGCAGGCCCTGGCCGACGAAGGCGTGGTGCTGCTGAACCCGCGCCGCGCGGACTGGAACCCGGCCTGGAAGCCCTCCGCCGCGGAGCCGGAATTCCGCAAACAAGTCGAGTGGGAACTGAGCGCGCTCAACCGCGCCGATGTGATCCTGATGTATTTCGCGCCGGCCTCGCAAAGCCCGATCACCCTGCTCGAACTGGGCCTGCACGCGCCCTCCGGCAAAGTGTTGCTGGCCTGTCCGGAAGGCTATTGGCGCAAAGGCAACGTCGATATCACCGCCGACCGCTACGGCGTGCCGCGCTACGAATCGCTGGACGCGCTGATCGCCGGCGTGCGCGCGCGCCTGGCCGAACTGCGCCGGCAACGCTAGGCGCGTGGTCTCAGGCTGTGCGATGAGCCCGGTCCATACTGATCGACCCATGCGAGGCCGTGCATGAGCGCAGCACGCAATATCGTCGTCTGCCTGGACGGCACCAACAATTCCCCCGCCGACGCGCGCACCCATGTGCAGCGCCTGTACCGGCTGATCGAAAAGTCCCCGTCGCAGCTCACCTACTACCAGCCCGGCGTGGGCACGCTGGAGCCGATCGGCGTGCTCGGCCCGATGCGGCGCCGGGTGCTGATGGGGTTGGACTCGGCCAGCGGCTGGATGCTGCAGCGGCACGTCTGCGCGGCCTACGAATTCCTGTCCGACGCCTACCGCGAAGGCGACCGCCTGTACCTGTTCGGCTTCAGCCGCGGCGCCTATTCGGTGCGCGTGCTGGCCGGCATGCTCAACACGGTGGGTCTGCTGCAGCCGGGCATGCACGAGATGGTCGCGTTCGCCTGGCAGGCCTACGCGAGCATGCCCACGCCACCGCGCCGGACCGCGGCGCCGCCGCCGCGCCAGCAGCAGGCGCTGCGCGATTACTTCCGCCGCATCCGCAGTTTCCGCAAAAGCTATTCGCGGCGCGTGCCGGTGCATTTCCTCGGCTTGTGGGACACGGTCAGCTCGGTCGGCCTGCCCTGGTTGCCGCGCGTGTACAGCCACACCGCGTCCAATCCCAGCGTCGTCACCGTGCGCCAGGCCATGGCGCTGGACGAGCGCCGCGGCAACTTCGTGCAGAACCTGTGGACGCGCACGCCGCCGCCGGGCCAGGACGTGCGCGAAATCTGGTTCGCCGGCGGCCACGGCGATGTCGGCGGCGGCTACCCCACGGGCGGGCGCGAGCTGGAACTGGCGCGTATCCCGCTGGCCTGGATGCTGCGCGAGGCGGAAGCCGCGGGCCTGCTCAGCGATCCCAGCGCGCGCGCCGACGCCGGCTTGCCCGATCTCGACGACGACGAGGCCCTGCGGCGATTCGCGCTGGCGCCGCGCCACGACGAAATCCGGCGCTGGCTGTGGCAGTTGTCCGAACGCCTGCCGATCCCGCGTTGGTCGCAAGCCGCCGATGGCCGCTGGCAGCGGCGCTGGCAACCGCATCGCGAGCGCGCCCGCACGCTGCGCGCGGGCGCGCTGGTGCACGAGAGCGTGTACCTGCGCCGCGAGCTGGACCCGACTTACCGGCCCGTCAACCTGCGCGAGGACGCGCAACGGGTGCGCTGAGCGCGCGCCTCAACGTGTGGGCGCGCCCTGCCCGAACAGGATCCGGCGCTGCTCGTCGCTGATGCTGGTGTTGGGCGCATAGGCATCGGGCGTGTCGGCGTAGGTGGCCTGCACCGCCGGGCGCTCGCGCATGCGCTCGAACCAGCGCCGCAGTTCCGGGAAATCCTGCAAGGACTGCCCGTGCGAGGCGTGCGGCACGATCCAGGGGTAGCAGGCCATGTCGGCGATCGAATACGCGTCGGCGATGTAGTCGCGTCCGGCCAGCCTGCGATCGAGCACGCCGTACAGGCGATGGGTCTCGCGGGTGTAGCGGTCGATCGCGTAGGGCACCTTCTCCGGCGCGTAGATGTTGAAGTGGCCGATCTGCCCGGCCATCGGGCCGAGTCCGCCGACCTGCCAGTACAGCCATTGCAGCGTCTGCGCGCGGGCGCGCGCGTCGCTGGGCAGGAAGCGGCCGGTCTTGTCGGCCAGGTACTCCAGCATCGCGCCGGATTCGAACAGCGCCAGCGGCGCGCCGCCGTCGGCGGGCGCGTGATCGACCAGGGCCGGAATCTTGTTGTTGGGCGATATCTTCAGGAATTCGGCATCGAACTGTTCGCCCTTGCCGATGTTGACCGGCAGCAGGCGATGCGCGAGCCCGGATTCGAGCATGAACAGCTTGAGCTTGAGGCCGTTGGGCGTGGGCCAGAAATACAGGTCGATCATGAGCGCGCTCCGACGTGGGGATGGGCGGGATCGTACGCCTCGACGCCGCGGACCTCGGCGACGAAGTCGCGCAGCGCGCGGCCGATCTCGTCCGGTGAATCTTCCTGCAAATAACGGATACCGGGTAGCGTGACCTCGCGCTGGTTGAGTCCGCTACGGCAGAAACTCCGCGCCCCCCGACCACTGTGCGCTCGGGCCGGGGCACGAGGCCGAGCTGAGGGCGCTTGCGGCGCCCTCAGCGGTACCGCATCGGTCCAGGCCTCAGAACGTCACGCTCCAACTATCGATCTTGCCTACGTCGCCGCCGGCGTTGTCGTTCACGCGCAGCTTCCACGTCCCATTCAGCGTCTCGCTGGACAAGTTCAAGGTAACCGTCTTGTTGACGTTGTCGGCGCTGCCGCCGGTGCGGTTGTGGAGGTTGTAAAGCGAACCGTCCGGCGCCACCAGGTCCACCTTCAAGTCGCCCTGATAGGTGTGCACGATCGCCACCGTCACCGAGGCGTTGCTGGGGGCATTGCCGCTGCGGCCGGAGACCGTGATCGGGCTGTCGACCGTGGCGTTGTCGCTGATGGTGTAGTCGGCGGTGTTGCTGTAGGTCTGCACCCCGCTGGCGGTCACCGTGACCGAGGCGGTCTTGGTGTTGCTGGCGCCGCCGTTGTCGGTCACGGTCAGGGCCACCGTGTAGGTGCCCGCCGCCGCATAGGTCTTGCTGGGGTTGGTCGCGGTCGAAGTGGTGCCGTCGCCGAAGGTCCAGCTGCGCGAGACGATGCTGCCATCGCTGTCGCTGGAGCTGTCGGTGAAGGCCACGCTCAGGCCGCTGGCCGACGAGGCGAAGTTCGCCACCGGCGGCGCGTTTCCGCCGCTGCCGGTGTAGCTCAGGGCCAGCTTGGGCGCCGAGGCGCCTTCGCGCGAACTCCAGTCCACACCGTCGATCACGCCGGAGGCATTGACCAGCACCACGCCGTGATTGGCGACCGCGCCCGAGGCCCAGTTCTCGACCAGCTGCACGCCGGCGGCGTTGAGCGCGATGGTCTGGGTGCCGGTGGCGCTGGGCGTGACCGTGCCCAGCTTGGTGCCCAGGGTCGCGCCGGCATAAGTCGCATCGGCCTCGGTCCATGCGCCGGTGACCTGGTACAGATCGTAGGCCCCGTTGGACAGGTTGCTGACGTTGAGCGAGACCGTCGCCGAGGTGATGTCCAACCCGGCCGCGGCGCCCAGGTTCCAGCCCATCAGGCCGCGCAGCTGCACGCCGGCGTCGTCGCCGTCGGCGTACAGCACCGCGCCGTTGTCGCGGCTGCCGTTGGACTTCACGGTGACGTCGCGCACCGCGTCCAAGGTCATGCTGTTGGCCGGCGGCGCGCCCTTGTTGCAGGTGCCGCTGAAACTGTCGGTGTAGCTGCTGCCGGCCTTGGGCACGAACTCGCCGGTGTAGCCCGTGGCGGTGAGGCTGAGCTTGAGCACGCCGTGGGTGCTGGCGTTGCTGGCCTCGAGCAGGGGATGGCTGCCGTTGAGGCCGTAGAACGCGCGTCCGCCGGTGCCGACCAGGACCTGACGGATGCCGTCGCTGGCCGCGGCCTGACTGGGATTCATCTTGCCGTAGCGCTGGTAGTTATGGTCGTGGCCGACCAGCACCAGGTCGGCCTTGGCCGCGTACAGCGCATCCCAGAACGGCTTCACCTGGCTGTAGCCGGTGTAGTTGCCGCGACTCACCAGCGGATGGTGGAAGTAGGCCGCGGTGCAGGGCTTGGTGTTCGCGGCCAGATCGTTCTGCAGCCAGGTGATCTGGGCGCTGGCGACGGTGCCGCCGGACATGGTGTTGAGGGCGATGAAATGCCATTCGCCCACGTCCCAGCTGTAATAGCCCTTGCTGCGATCGCCGGCCGGACCGGTCTGGGCGCCGACGCCGTTGAAGTAGTCGAAGTAACCGCTGGCGCCGCTGGTGTTGTACTCGTGATTGCCGGGCGTGGGGCTGGTCAGGGCCTTGAAGCGGCCCCAGGTCGGCGCGTAGCGGTTGTTGTATTCGCTGAGCGTGCCGCTGCTGTAGGCGTTGTCGCCGGCGGTGAACACCGCTGTGGGATTGATCGCCACGATCAGGTCCGAGGTGCCCGCGCAGGCGTTGCCGCTGCTGTCGCAGATGTCGCCGGCGCCGGCCACGATCACCGGGCTGGCGGCCAGCGCGCGCGTGCCGTAGTCGTAGCTGTCCAGTTCGTAACGGCTGTCGGGATTGCCGAAGTAGGGCTGGATCTCGACGCAATCACCGCGCAAGGCGCGCGCGTGGAAGGAGCGGCCGTTCCAGTGCGCGCCTTCGAAGTGGTAGACATCGCCGCCGGAGCTGCGGATGACCAGGGAGTCGTACGGCTTGAGCTCCAGCGCCTTGAAGCCCAGGCGTATCCATTTGGCGCCGGCCTGGCAGACGCGGTTGCCGGGCGTGGCCAGCATCGAGGCGCCGCGCGTGGGCGCGATCCTTTGCGTGACCGCGTCGTCTTCCGACAATTGCAGGGTGCGTTGCGCGGCGCCCGCGTTCGGCGCGAGTACGAGCGCGCCTGCCAGCGCTAGCGTCGCGGTCGCGCCGAGGCGCAGCCGTTCCTTGTGGGTCTTGTTCACTGGAATCTTCCTGGTTGGTTCCATCGTGGCTGTGCGGCTTGCGCCGGTTCGCTGCGCTCAGGGCGATGCGCGCGGCGGGCAATGGCCCCACCGGGTACGCGACTCCGATCGCCGCCGGACGCTGCGCGCCGGCGTAACGGACTGCAGTCCACCGACGGCACGGCCCTCACGGACCGTCGGTGCAATCGCCGCGCACGCGCCCCCTGCGCTTGCGCTGCGTGTTCGCGCCCCTAGCGGACTGCGCCGCTTACGGGGTCCGACGACAACGCAGCGGATCATCGTTGCGTTGCGGCCGCGCGACTGTGGCGGGCATCACAACGCGATGCGCCGATCCGGCGTCGGTGTACGATCGCGCCGGCTATGCTGTCGCAGCTTTGTTGCAATCAGGCGTTAGGCTGAGGAGTCTTCTTCATCCTGCGTCTGCGTCTGCGGCCGCGACGCCGCCCAGCTCCGTCGACTGCGCCGCCACCGGATTACGCTGGTGCTGACGCTTCTTGTGGAAGCGGCGTAAGCCGCGACTGCGCGACCGCTCTTGGCGACGCGCTCGCGGCTTAGGCCGCTCCCGCAGGAAGCAACGGCTTCCATCTGGGGGAGGCGATGGGGCGGCGATGCGTTCGCACAAACGGAAACGACGGTCGGTGCCGGCGATCCAAGTTCGCCATCCCTGGCCCACGCGCACGGCCGCTCATCGGCCCACAACCGCTGCACGGCCGAGCCACGCAGGCGGCGATTGACCTGCGCCGCGACCGGAGCGAGCATCGGACGCTATGCGCGGCCCACGCGCCCCAGGCAAGGACGACCCCATGAGCACGCGCATTCGCGGCGTCTTCGACGTCGAAATGATTCCGCAACCCGCCGACGACGCCGCGGCCGGCCGCTACATCGGCCGTATGCGGCTGGACAAGCGCTACCACGGCGAACTCGACGCCGGCGGCCAGGGCCAGATGCTGGCCTTCCGCAGCGGCGTCGCCGGCTCGGCAGGCTATGTCGCGATGGAGCGCGTCGAAGGCCGCCTGGCAGGCCGTAGCGGCAGCTTCGTGCTGCAGCACAGCGCGATCATGGATCGCGGCACTCCCGCCCTGGCGCTGCGGGTGGTGCCCGATTCCGGCGACGACGAGCTGAGCGGTCTCAGCGGCACCATGACCATCGAGATCGCCGACGGCAAGCATTACTACGACTTCGACTACACCCTGCCGACCGAGCCATGACCGCGGCCTGCGTGGCTAACGCGCGCGCCACCCGCGCTATGGAGGCTTGAGTGGGGCTACAGCACCTGCCGCGCTGGGTCTGGCTGGGCGCCGGGTCTCTGGCCTGCGTCGCCGGCATGGTCAATGTGATCGGCTATCTGGGTTTCGAGCACCAGGCGATCACCCACCTCACCGGTACCACCTCGCTGCTCGCCGCGGCACTGGTCGGCGCCGACCTGCGTGCCGCGACGCATCTGCTGGGCATGATCCTGGCCTTCTTCGCCGGCGCCGCGCTCAGCGGCATGATCGTGCAGGACAGCACTCTGCGTTTGGGCCGCCGCTACGGCGTCGCGTTGGCGATCGAATCGGCCCTGCTGTTCGCGGCGGTGCCGTTGTTCCACCGCCAACAGATTCTCGGCGCTCTGCTCGCCGCGGTCGCCTGCGGCCTGCAGAACGCGATGGCCAGCACCTACAGCGGCTCGGTGGTGCGCACCACCCATCTCAGCGGCATGATCACCGACCTGGGCATCGGCCTGGGCCATGCGCTACGCCGACGGCCGCTATCGCGGCAGCGGCTGTCGCTGAGCGCCCTGATCGTCGCGGGCTTCTTCGCCGGCGGCCTGATCGGCGCGCTCTCGTTCCGGCGTTTCGGCTACGACGCGCTGTACCTGCCTGCGTCGTTGACCGGCGTCACCGGCGTGTTCTACGCCTTGTACCGCCATTTCCGCCCACCGCCGTCCCTGCCCGACTAAAACGGCGGACAGCGCTCAATCCACCGGGTAGGGGCCTTCGGCGAAGGTTTCGGCGTGATAGCCCTTGCGACCGATCGCGCGCGCGAGGTCGCTGCGCAGGTCCTGGCCGGCACGCAGCCGCTGCAGGGCGTAGGCGAAGTCGTAGCGCGGGCGCCAACCGAGCTCGTCGCGCGCACGCTGATTGACGTAGACGCGCTCGATGCCGGGGAACATGCGCCAGCCGCGGCGCGCGTACTCGTCGGCATAGTCCGGCACATAGCGCGCGACCACCGCCGGCGCGTCCTCGCGCAGCTGCCGCAGATCGTCGCGGGTGAACGGCGTGGTCGCGCTGATGATGTAGCGGCCGAAACCGATGGCCGGCGCGCGCGCGATCGCGAGCAGGTGGGCGTCGACCACATCCTCGATGTCCACGCGCCGGTACAGCAGCTCGTTGGCCTTGATGTTGGCGTCCTCGTAAGCGTCGCGCGAGGCCTTGAGGTCGTCCTCCTCGGGAAAGAAGCGCGAGGTACGCAGCACCAGCACCGGCAGGCCCTGCTTGTGCTGGAACAGCTCGCACAGGCTTTCGGCCGCGACCTTGGTGACGCCGTAGATGTTGCGCGGCACCGGCGTCACGTCCTCGGTGACCCAGGCCGCGGGCGCGCCCGGCGGCGGGGTCAGGGCGCGGCCGAACGCGCTGGTGGTGCTGGTGAACGCGAACGCGCCGACGCCGGCCGACACCGCCTCCTCGAGCAGGTTGAGGGTGCCGGAGATATTGGTGTCGACGAAGTCCTGGCGGCTGTGGGTGGCCACATGCGGCTTGTGCAGGGTAGCGGTGTGCAACACCGCGTCGACCCCGCGCATGCAGCGCGCGACCAGGGCGCGGTCGACGATGGAGCCCACCGTGTCGGTGTAGGCGGAGGCGATCACGTCCAGTCCGTGCGCTTCGTGACCGTCGTGGCGCAGGCGGCGCATCAGCGCTTCGCCGAGATGGCCGGCGCTGCCGGTGACCAGGATCTTCATGCGAGGCGTTCCGAGGGCGCGGGACGCGACGGCGTCCCGTGCCACGCATTCTCCCCTATCGCGGCCGACGCCGCCATGCGTGCCGGCGGGCAGGATCGCCGCAGTCCATGGGTAGCCCGACCATGATCGTGAGGGCATGGCACGGCCGCACGCCGTTCACGCGCGACGATGCCTCTGCGCGCTTCCTGATCGAACGCGCGCCACCGGTAGTCCCGGTGCCTTCCAGCGCGAGTTCCCGCGGAACCTGCGTCACTACGATCGGGGCGTCGTCGAGGTCGGCGAGGCGATCGCCGGCTTCGCGGGCGCCTAGGCGCCTCGCGGCGGCGAGGCGGTTGCGGGTGCCGTTGCGGGTGCTGTTGCGGGTGCTGTTGCGGGTGCTGTTGCGGGTGCTGTTGCGGGTGCTGTTGCGGGTGCTGTCGCGGGTGCCGTTGCGGGTGCCGTTGCGGGTGCCGTTGCGGGTGCGGTGGCAGGCGCAGTCGCGGGGGCCGTCGCTGGAGCGGTCGCAGGTCGTGCCGCGGTGGCTGGTGCGGTGGCAGGTGCCGTTGCGGGCGCAGTCGCAGGCCGCGGCGCCGGCGGACGCGCGGCGTCCGCGATCGCGGTGTCCATCGCCGTGCGGCGCTCGCGGTCGCCTTGCTGCTGCGAGGCCAGACGCGCGTTGCGGGCGACGTTGGGATCGGGTTCGGCGGTGGGATTGATCGAGGCGTTGCGGATGCGGTCGGCCTGCGCCTGCGCGGCCATCTGGTTCAGCGGCAGATAGTCGCTGCGGAAGTTCAGCTCGACCGAGGAGTTGAGCTCCAGATCGGTGTTCATTTCTTCCGAACTTTGCGAACGCTGGGTGGAGACGTAGCCGATGTTGTTCTCGATCTCGGCGCTGGCGCCCCAGGGCCCGACACCGAAGCTGCCCGAGGCGCGCACGCGGTTGTTCATGTTGAACTGGCTGCCGCGGTCCTCGCTGGCGGCGCTGCGGGTGTCGACGTGGAAGCGCATCGAAGCATTGATGCGGCCGCTGTCGATCACGATCCGCTGCATGCCCAGCATGACCATGGTCGCGAGCATCTGCTGGCGCTGGCGCGCGATGTAGCGCCGCGCCAGCGGCACCAACTGCTCGGGATTGCTGGCGTCCACCGACTCCTCCGGCTCCATGCCCAGCTGGGCGCGGATCTCCTCCGCGGTCGGCATCGAGGCGCCGCCGCGCAGGCGCAGGCGGATCTCCGCGGCTTCCTCCGGATCGACTTCCTCGCCCTCCTCGGGCTGTTCGTATTCGATCTGCTGCGGGAAGTGCTCGGCCACCCACTGGCGGACCTGGATGATGCTGAACTGGCTGCGCTCGAATCCCTCCGCCGAGGCCGAGACGCTGTTGAGCAGTTGCACGTACATCTGCATCTGCTGCGAGCTGGAATCGAGCATGGCCCGGAACACGCCGTTGATCAGGTCGGTCACGAAGCGCGGGAACGACACCGCGTTGAGTACGTTGCGGGTGGTGTCGGCGACGCGGTCGGCGGCCGCGGCGAAGCCCGGCTGGTCCTGCGCGCGCGCCAGCGGCGGCGCGCGTTGCGCGATCTCGTCCTCGGCCTGGCCTTCCTCGGCGATCAGGTCCGCCGCCAACGCGGACACCCTTACCATCGAACGCGCGAGCGATTGGCGGTCGCCATCGGAGAGGTGTTGATAGTTGGGCGAGCGCTCCAGCACTTCGCGCACGGCGCTGCGGATCCACGGAGGCGGCGGCGCGGCGGCGGCCGGCGCGGGCACGGCGGCGCGGGCGACGGCGGCACTCATCTCAGGCCGCCGCGGACAGAGCGGGCGCCGCGGCGGGTGCCGGCGCGGCGTCGCGGCCCGACAGCCAGCGCTGGGCGGCGCCGATCAGTTCGTAATCGTCGGCCGCGATCCGCGGCGCGGCATCGGCGTAGTGTTCGGCCAGCCACAGCAGCACGGTCTGGCCGGCGCGGCCCTGGTCGACGCGGCGCTGCACGCCGCTCGCGCTCAGCCCCTGTTGGGTGCCCGCCACCGCGACCAGCTGCCACAGCGAGTTCACCGCGAATGCGGCCTGCAGCATGCGGTCGCGCAGAAAGCCCAGGGCCAGGTTGATGTTGGCGACGATGTCGCGCGCAGCCAGGGTCGCCATCGGGTCCATGCGCAGGGCCAGGAATTCGCCCAGCGCGCCGCAGGCGGTCTCCAGCGCCACCCGCTCGCGCAGATCGCCGCCATCGGCCTGGGCGACGATGGCCTCGCACAGCCCCGCCATCAGGCGTTCGAAGTAGGGCGTCTCGATCACGCGCGCGAAGATCGCCTGGCGCTCGCTGGCGTCCAGGCGTTCGCGGCGCGCGCGCCAGAAGGTATTGATCAGCTGCGCGCCCGGGCCCAAGGGCTGGACGATCGCGCCGCTGGCGAACAGGCCGGCGATCTGTTCGGCGGTGGGCAGCAGGCCGGCGGCTTCGAGTTCGGCGGCGAAGTACAAGGGCGCGGCGGCCTGCAACTGGGCGCGGTCCATCGCATTAGGCGCGCCCGGCGGCAAGTCGATCGCGCCTTCCAGCGGATCGGCCGACAAGGCGATGACCAGCGCGGACTGCCGCTCCAGCGCGGACAGCGACAGCGCCAACGCACGCAGCAGCGGTTCGTGCTCGTGGCGCGGCGCGATCACGATGTCCGGCGGCGGCGGGGCCAGGCGCATGCGCGGGCCCTCAGCGATTGCCGCTGCCCTGCGCGCCGCCGGCGGCGCCGCCGCCCGCGCCGCGCGCACCGGGCACGTAGTTCGGATCCACCGGGGTCGAGTTGCCCTGGATCGCGGCGATCATCGCCGGCGAGGCCAGCTTCTCCATTGGGAAGTAGTCCGACTTGAAGTTCACCCGCACCTCGCCGGTGAGCTTGGCTTTCATGTCCTGCTTGGATTCGGAGTCCTCGCTGACCGAGGACGAGACCGTGGTCATGTGGCGCTGCACGTTCTCGTTGACCGAGCCCGCTGCGCCCCAGCCGAAATGCACGCCGGCCGCGCTGCGGTTGCGGTTCATGCTGGACTGGCTGTCGTACAGCGAGGCGCCGGCCGAGCGCGAGGCTTCGTCGCTGGCGCGGAAGTCGAACACTACCTTGGCGTTGATCGCGCCGTCGGTGACCACGATGCGGTTGATGCCCAGGATCACCATCGACGACAGCAACTGCTGGCGGCTGCGCGCCATCTGCAGACGCGCGGCCTGGGTCAGACGCGCTTCCTGATCGGCGTCGGATATGTCGGTGATCGGCTGCGCGATCTGCAGCTCGGCGTTGATCCGGGCGAGCGCGGCCTGGTCGTCTTCCTGATTGATGTTGGTCAGCCGCGGACCGCCGCCCTCGCTGTCGCTGGCGTCGATGCCCAGATCGCCGGGGAAGCGGTCGACCAGCCAGTCGCGCGCATTGTTGAGGCTGATGTTGTCGGCGGCGAACTGGTCCACCGTCTGCGCGACCGACTTCAACAGCTCGCCATAGGCGTTCATCTGCTGGATCGAGGCGTTGACGATGGCCTGGAACACATTCTGGATCAGGCCGCCGACGAAGGCCGGAAAATCCACCGAGCCGATGTACTTCTTGAAGTTGTCCGCGCCCTGCTCCACCGAGCCGGCCTTGAAGTCGCTGCCGGCGAAGGTGCCGATCTTGTCGGAGGCCTTGCCCTTGGCCTGATCGACTTCGCCGGCGAGCGCGCGCGTCAGGCCGTCCTCGCTGCCCTGGCTCTTGGCCAATATGCCCTGCCCTGGCGTGAGTTCCTGCTTGGCCAGGCCATCGGGATTGGTCATGTACGAGGCCACGCGCACCATGTTGCGGGCCAGCTCCTGCTGTTCGGCCACCGGCAGTTCGCGGAAGCCGGGCGAGGATTCGAGCAGGCGCCGCACCTGCGGCCGCACCGCCGACAAGGTGTCGTCATCCAGCCACGACGGCGGGGCGGCTGCGCTGCGCACTGAGTCGCTCATGGCCATCGCTCCGTAGGTCGCCGCCTCAACGCGTTGCCGGCGGTGTGGTCGCCGGCGTCGCGGCCTGACCGCCCTGTGCCGGCGGACGCCCGGCCAAGGTCTTGACCATGCCCGGCTGGGCATTCATCTGGATCGCCGCGATCGATTCGGGATTGGCCAGCTTCTCCAGCGGCAGGTAGTCGCTCTTGAAGTTGACCTCCATCGTGCCGGCCAGGCTGGCCTTGGTCTGCAGGCTGGCGTCGATCGTGGTCTGCGAGGCGGACGCCATCTTCAGCACCGGCTGCGCGGTGGTCTTGTAGGTACCCTTGGAGTAATAGCTGGCGTCGCGGTTGCTGCTTTGGTAGCCGGCGTCCTTGCTGTAGGAACTGCTGCGCTCGCCGCCCTCGGAACTGCCCTCGTAGTCGCCGCTGGACGTGGTGGCGTACTGGTCGCCGTAGTCGAACTGTTGCGCGCTCTTGCGGAACGACATGTTGTCGCGGGCCTGGAAGTCGTACATGACTTTGGCCGAAATCTTGCCGTCGGTGACCACGATCCGATTGATGCCCAGCATCACCATCGTCGCCAGCAGCTGCTGCCGGCCCGTCGCGACCTGGGTGCGCGCGGCCGGCACCAGCACCGCCTCGATCAGTTCGTCATCGAGGCGTTCGATCGGCTTGTCCAGCGGCAGCGAGCTGTTGAGCCGCGCGACCGCGGCGCGCTCGTCGACGCCCTCGCGCAGGGTCACGCGCGGCCCGGGCGGCGCCGCGCTCTCGTCGCCGAAACCGCCCATGTCGCCGAAACTGCCGGTGTCCATGCTCAGCTGGAACATGTCCGGAAACTGCTCGACCAGATGATCGCGACCCTGGTTCTGGGTGGTGTTGTCGTCGCGGAACTGATTGAGGCTTTTGGAAACGTCGGCGACCAGTTTGGCGTAGGCCTCCATCTGCTCGATCGAGCTTTGCACGATCGAGTGAAACACGCCGTTGATGAGGCCGGCGCAGAACTCCGGAAAGTTGACCTCGCGCAACAGCGCGCCGGCCACCGCCGCGCCCTCGCGCGCGCTCTGCGCGGTGAACTTGCCGTCCTGGTCGGTGTTGCTGCCGCGCTGGCTGACCCGCGACAGGCCCTCGTTGGCCAATGCGCGCACCTGCGGGCTTTGCTCGCCGGGCTTGAGCTTGATTCCGGGTTCGGCCAGATAGCTGCCGATCCGCACCAGGCCCTGGGCCAGCGCCTCGCGCTTGTCGGGGGCCAGTTCGTGGAAGGCCTGACTGCTCTGCAGCAGCTCGCGCACGGCCAGGCGCGCGGATTCGTGGGTTTCGCGGCTGGCCACCGGCGCGCTCGCCGAGCCGGCGGGGCGCGCGCTGGGCGGAAAGATCGCGGATCTGACGCTCGCGGCTGACATGGCTATGGCTCCGTCTCAATACGTCTTTGCAAAGTCCGGCACCGAAGTCGGTCCGGTACGCCGAACTACACCGAGGGCGCGTCCGCCTGGCGGCGCGCCCTCGTCGCCGCGCCGATCGGCGCTACTGCAGGGCGCGCGCATCCGCGATGCTGTCGCGCATCTCGAACTCGATCGGCCGCACATACAGGCTGATGCGCGCCGGCGAATTCGGATTGACGCGAATGCTGAGCACCGAGAAGTGGCCTTGCTCGCGCGCTTCCTCCATGCCGAACGCCTCCAGCCAGCGCGACAGCGCCGCGAGTTGGCGCGGGCGTTCGGCCAGGCCGAGTTTGAGCAGATCCAGGAAGCGCGCGGGCAGATCGGGGATCGCCGCGAGCAGGATCTCGAGCTTGAGCTCAGCGCCATCCGGGGTTTCGCGCACACCCACCAGCACGCCGCCGTCGGGCAGCTCGAAACGCCCGCCCAGGGCCACGCCGACGATGCGCATCAGACTGGGCAACTGATGGCCGATGCCGAGCCGATTCATCATCGGACCCAGCGCCGACACCTGCAGGCGACCGCGATGCAGGAAGGTCACGCGTTGGCTGCCGGCTTCGCGCTTGCAGCCGATGGAGGTGAAGATCGGCATCAGACTGGGCATCTCCGCCATCGCCTGCCGGGTCAGCATCGCCAGGCCCGGCGACAGCGCTTCGATCTGGGTCGGCAGCAGCTCGTAGTAGATCTTGGCCGCGTACAGGCCGTCCTCGTCGAAGGCGCTGCCGAACCAGGCCCCGTAGTTCATCCAGCCCAGGCCGCCGAAGCCGCGCCATTCCTCGCTGCGCGAGTCGAACCAACGCAGCGCGTCGCGCCCGAACACCGGCTGCACCAGCCGGCGCATTTCGCGCGTGGCCTCGTCGCGCCGGGCCATCGGCGCGGCGCCGGGGCCCAGCGGTTCGATGGTGAAACGCAGGATGTCCGGCTCGGTCTCCGAGAACGACGGCTCGTACGGCACCGCGCCGGGCGTGAGCGCGTTGCGGGCGTAGGAGACGTCGTCGTCGGGCAGACGGAACGTGCGGTCGATCAGCGAATCCAGATAAGGCAGCGGATCGCGCGTGCCCAGGGCGCGCGCGGCGGTGGCGAGCGAGCGCTTGACGTGCGTCGCCATGGGTTGCTTGCCGTGGTTGCCAGAGGGCTGGTTCATTGCGGTACTCCGGTTGGGACTTCAGGCGGCTGGGGTCGCGATCACATCAACGGCATCGAGCCGTTGAGGCCGCCGGTCAGCGATTCGATCGTCTCGCGCGCGAACGCGGGCATCTCGATCGGTTTACTGGTGATGACCGGCGATTCGGTCGACTGCGAGTAGTGCTCGACGCTGTCGTCCTGCACGCCGCCGACGGCCAGCCATTGCTCGCAGGCCTGCAGCAGATCCCAGTCGTTCGGATCCACGGTCGGCTGGTCGCTGCCGCGCAGTTGCGGATTGGTCAGCGCGGCCAGCGAGATCACCTCGCCGTAACGGCCGCTCAGACGCTGGTGGTTGTTGGCGATCCAGCGGATGATCACCGCGCCGGCGCGGGCCTGGGTGCGATAGCGATGGGTGTTGCGGGTGCCGCCCAGATAGTTGGCGTTGACCTGGTCGATCACCTGCCACATGTCGCGCGCGCCGAATGCGCCGCGGATCTCCGGATCGCTGAGCTGATCGCGGAACTCCAGGATCATCTGCTGCAGCTCGGTCGCGGCGAAGTAGGCGATGCCGTAGCCGTTGAGCGACAGATTGGCGCCCAGGTCGTAGCCGGCCTTGCGCACCTGTTCCTGCGAGACCGCCACCGGGATGTTGCTGCGCAGGAGCCGGTCGACGCTGACCTGGCGGCCGAACGAGGACACCGCCGAGACGAAGCGCAGCCACAGCTCGTTGAAATCGCGATTGGGCTGGTTGGCGTTGGGATCGCCGCCCGGGGCGCCGAACACGCGCATGTACAGGTCGCGGCGTTCGCCTTCGGTGATGCGCTCGCCGGATTTCTTGTAGTAGTTGAACAGATAGTCGCCGGCCTTGCCGCGGCCCAACGGCAGCAGCCCGGCGCGGAACAGCTCGACGATGCGTTCGACCACCTGCGGCAGGCGCATTTCTTCCAGCATGTAAGCGAAGTAGATCGCCTGCACCGCATGCAGGTTCTCGCGGATGATCTCGACGTCGGTGGCCGCTTCCAGGTCCGGCAGCATGATTTCCATCGCCGACGGAGGCGCGCCGGAGACCACGCCGGTCTGCATGTCGTAGACGTTCTGGATGCGGCTGGCGAGCCAGGCATCGTTGGCGCTGACGCCGTCGGTGGCCAGGCGGCGCACGACCGCGGCGACGTTGCGGCCGCTGAGCGCGCAGACGGTGTCGCTGGCGGCGGGCACGAAGGCGTCGCCGGTGTCGCGCATGTCCTCGGCGACCGCGGCATCGCTGGCCTCCTCCTGCGCCTCCTCGGCGGCGGCGCGCGCGGCGGTCGCGGCGTCGGCGGCGCGGCGCGCTTGCGCGGTCGCGGCTTCGGCGGCCTTGTTGGCGCTGGCGACGGCGCGGCGCGCGGCAGCCAGTTCGGCCTTGCTCGGCTTCTCGTCGGCCAGGGCCTCGAGTTCGGCCTGCTTGTCCTTGGCGGTCTTGGCGGCGGCACGCGCGCTCTCGCGCGCGCTCGCGGCGGCCTGGTCGGCCTCGCGCGAGCGCGCCAGCGCGGCCTGGGCCGCGGCGACCGCGTTGCGCTTGGCGGCGGAGCCGTCGAGGGCGTCGTAGCGGGTGCGCGGATCCTCGTTGGGATCGATGCAACCGACGATGGACGGATCGATCAGACCCGAATCGATCTGCGATTTCAGCGCCACCGAATAGCGCTGACCGAGCTGAGCGTAGGCCGCGTCGAACAGCTCGCGGTTCTTGCGGTACTCGCCCTGCGCGGTGCTGATGCGCTGCACGAAGTCCGGGCGCCCGGCATCGGTATAGCCGTCGACCTGGAGCAGGCCGCAGATCGAGGCGATCTCGCGCTCGTACTTGTCCAAGGGCTCGATCAGGCTGCCGGTCATGCGCTGCGAGCCGAGCAGGCCGTACTTGTGCACGAACTGCTTCTTGCGCTCCAGCTCCTCCCAGGCTTCCTGCTGGTGAGTCGCGGCGACCAGGCGGTAGAACGGGTCGATGACCACGTCGCTGCCCAGCTGCTTCTTGATCCGCATCAGCTCGTCGAGCTGGCGGCTGCTCAATCCGCCGCTGGTGTCGGCGGTTTTCTGGATGGTCTCCAGAACTTGCTGGCGGGCACGCAGCTCCTGGCGCTTCTTCAGCTCGCGCTCGCCCAGGTCAACCAGCAGGATACGTTTCATGACGGTTCTCTCGCGTTGGTAACGGATTGGGTGGAGCACGATTGGGTGGAGCGCACGGCGTTACGCTGGTCTGCCGCGGCGCCCGCGTGCTTGCGGGACTTGCTGTTGTGTCGTTTGCTCGCCATGGGGCTCTCCTCGGCAGCGTTGCGTGGTGCGGGTCGTGACGGTGCGTGGTGTTGCGGGGTAAAGGGTTCAAGCCGCGGCCAGCGCGGGTGGTATGTCGACCGGTTCGTCGCCTTCGTCGCGGATCGCGCGGTCGATGCGCGCGTCCAGCGCCTGCAGCGCGGCCATCGCATCGACCACGCCGTGGCCGCAGCCTTCGACGCCGGCGCTGGCGAACGGGCGCGCGCTCTCGATCAGGACTTCGCGCGCCTCGACGCTGTCCAGCGGCCAGGCGCGGCGCTGCGAACGCGAGGCCAGCAAGCCGCAGATGGCGGCCACGAAGGGCGAGGCGAAGCTGGTGCCGCTGGCGGTCTGGTATCCCGCCAGGCCGCAGGTGAGGATGTCGCGGCCGGGCGCGCAGATCGCCACGTGCTCGCCGCGCGTGCTGAAGCTGGCCGGGCGGCGCTGGCTGTCGATCGCGCCGACCGCGATCACGCCCTCGTGCGCGGCCGGGTAATACTTCTCGGTGAGTCCGGAATTGCCGCTGGCCGCGACCAGGATCACGCCACGCGCGAGGGCGTAACGCACGATCTCCTCGTGCGGCTTGGGCGCATCCGCGCCCAGCGCCGATTCGGGGGTGCCGAAGCTCATGTTGATCACCTTCACGCCCAGATCGATCAGCCGCTTCATGCCGGCGTCGATGTTGTCCAGCGCGCCGACGCCGAAACGGCGATCGTCCGCGCCCACCGCCGCGCCCAGCACCCGCACCGGGGTCAAGCCGCAGGCGCCGGCGCCACCGGGCGGAATGTCGCGGCCGCGCGCGACCAGGATTCCGGCGCAGCCGGTGCCATGGCCGACTTCGTCCTGCGGACGCTCGCCGCGATGGCGGTAGTCCCCCACCAGGGTCAGGCCGCCGACCGTGGCCGGGTCCAGGTCGACGCTGTCAAAGCCGGCGCGCAGCCGCGTCGACAGCTCTTCGTGCTCAACCGCGACGCCGGTGTCGGCCAGGCCGATCACGGTGGCCGGATCGCCGGGCTCGTAGGCCAGCGCCTGCGGCAGGCGGATCAGTTCGCGCGCCCAGGCGCGCTGGCTCTCGTGCGCACCGCCGGACGCCGGCGTCGCGAACGGCGCGCTGCACAAGTGATCGGCGCCCACGCGCTCGACCATCGGCAGTTCCGCCAGCGCCTGCAGCAGCTTGTAGGCGCCGCTGGGATCGCGCAGTTCGATGCGCAGCACGCGGGCCACGCCGCTGAGCTGCTCGACATCGTCGAAGCGGCGCGCGCCGGTCACCGCACGCGCGCTGCGCGGGGTGCGCGCGCTGTGCAGGCGCGCGGCCCGGAACGCGCCGGCGTGATGGCGCAACAGGCGATCGATCACGCCGCCGTCGATGTGTTCGGCGATCGGCGTGCCGTACTGAGTACAGGCGCGCAAGCCGGGCAGGTGCTCGGGTACTTCGCCCAGGCGCAGGGTGACCAGCAGGCGACCGGGCACGCGCGGCGCGGCGACGGCGACGTTCATGGCCGGCCTCCGTGCGCGTCGTCGCTCCAGCGGCCGAGATGGCCCTCGCTGAGGCGCACGTGCGCGACTTCGCCGCCGCCGAAATCCAGCTCGGCGTCGCAGCCCAGCTGGCTGGCCAACGGCGCCAGCACCAGCCGGCCCTCTTCGCTTTCGATCACCGGCACCGCTTCGCCGGCGGCGCGCACCAGCGGCAGGCGCCCGGCGCGCAGGGCCGGCGCGCTCACGTGCACGCGCTGGGAGGCGCGCGCATCGCGCTCGTCGCCGCGCTCGACCCGGGTCACGCGCGGCGCGGCCGCATTCATCAAGGCCTGCTGCAAGCGGTTCACCGGCATCCGCGACAGGCGCGCGATCACGTCGGTGCCGGCGCTTTGCTTGAGTTCGTTGAGCTGGGTGATGGTGCGCACGCCGATGCGCTCGAGCCGGCGCTGGTCGTCTTCGCTGATCGAATCGCCCAGCGCCTCGCGCAGATTGAACTTCGGATCCTCGGCTTTGAAGTCGACCGCGTTCTCCTCGATCATCGGCTTGGTGATCGTGGTCAGCGCCAGTTTGATCGTGCTGGCCTCGGACTCGCCGGGGCCGGCCGGGCGCAGATAGACGTCGTCGTCGATCATCTGCACGAACGCGCGCAGGTCCATCGACACTTCCTTGACCGCGAAGGTCAGCGGCAGCTTGCCGACCCGGGCCTTGATCGCCATCGCCGCCTGGGCCTTGTCCAACTGCTCGGTCAGGGCCTGGATGAACAGGTCGAAGGGCACGCCGCTGTCGCGCAACAGGGCCGGCATCTGCGCGCTCATGGCTCGCCCCCGCCGCAGCTCCAGCTGACGGTCAGACGCGAAGGCATCGCGTTCCAGGTATTGACCTCGCGGCTGCGCGGCAGGTCGGCCAGCAGCACGCAGCCGCCGTCGCGCAGGATCGGGCGCAGTTCCAGCGGCAGCGTCATCTCGACGTTCGCCAGTTGCACCTGCGCCGGCAAGCCACGCGCCTCGGTAGCGATCAGGCCGTCATGCAGTTCGTCCAGCAGCTGCGAGAGTTCGCGCAACATCACGCGCCTCCTTCCTGCGTCGGCGCGGGCGCGGCGACGGCGGGCGCCGCGGCGGCGGGCGCGGCCGCGCGCATCGCCGGCGAGTGGCGCTGCACCAAGGCGATCTTGGCCGCATCGGCCAATCGCTCCAGCGGCAGGGTCTCGCTGACGAAGTTGAGCTTGACCTCGCCGAACAGGTCGGCGCGGACGTTGGACTCGTTCTGGGCGTTGACCGCGACCGTCGACACCATGGTCGAGCTCTGGCCGCTGTAGCTGAGCGCGCCGCGCTCGCCCCAGTTGTTGACCGACTGCGGATCGGCGCCGACCGCGTAACCGACCTTGGCCGCGTCCTGGGCGGCGGCGCGGAACATCACCTTGCTGGTGATGCTGCCGTCGCGTACCACCACCCGGTTCATGCCCAGCATGACCATGGTCGCGAGCAGTTGCTGGCGTTCGCCGCCGACCTTGAGCCGGACCTGCGGCAGCACGCGTTGTTCCAGTACCTCGGTGCTCAACTCCTCGCCGTCGATGCCGTACTCGCCCAGCCACGCCGGCATCAGGCCTTCGGCGCGCGGCACCAGCTGGGCCTCGGTGCGCTCGCCGCCGTCGGGTAGCAGCAGCTGCACTTCGCCGGGGTAGCGGGTGGCCAGCCAGTCGCGCGCCTGGTTGGGGCTGACGTTCTCTTCGGTGAACTGGTCCAGGGTCTTGGCGACCGCCGCGACCAGGCCGGAGTAGCTCTCCATCTGCCGGATCGAGGCGTCGACGATGGCGTCGAAGGTGCCGTGCACGAGTTGGGCGACGAAACCGGGGAAGTCGATCTCGTTGACCATCGCACCGGCGCGGCGGGCGATAGTCTCGGTGGCCTGCGGCTTGGGCGCGGTTGCCGGCGCCGGCGCCGGAGCGCCCGTGGCAGGCGCGTCGGCAGCGGGCGCGTTGGCAAGCCCGCGCGCGGGCGCGGGCGCCCCGTTCCTCGGGGGGAAGATCCTGCCGCGGGTGCCGTTGTGCTCGGACACGATGCGATCCTCAGGCCGTCGTCACCCAACGGTTCTCGCGCTCGTAGCGGCCGTCGCCGAGCAGGCGCAGTTCGATGCGCGCCGCCGGACTGCCCTGTGCGAGTCCGCTGAACCGGTAGTCGATGCTCAACTTCAAGGCCGCGACGCCGCCGACATCGGGAGCGTCCTCGATGCGCGCGCTCGCCTCCACGCCGTAGGCCAGGTTGGCCGGCAGGCCCGCGATCACGCGCACCTCGCCCACCGAACCCTGCGAGGCACGGAAATCGACCGTGATCGGCAAGGGCGAGGACTGGCCTTCGATGGCCGGCCATTCGCCCAGCTCGATGCGCACGTCGGCGGCGGCGGCCGAACTCACGGTGGGCGACAGCACCGCGGGCGACTTCAGGCCCTCGAGCTGGTCCAGGGCCCAGCGGCTGGCGCCGGCGCTGCCGCGCAGCACACTCATGCGCGTGCCGGCGACGCGGCTGGGTTCGATCGGTTCGCGGGTTTCGCCCGAGACGCTGGCGTCGCTGCCGACGTCGAAGGCGCGCACCGCGGACGGCGGACGCGCGAGGCGCAGGCCGCCGCCGCTGCCCAGCGATTGCGCGCTGGGACGCGGCGCTTCCGGCGGCAGATACAGCACCCGCCAGTTGCCGTAATCGGGCTCGGCCATGTTGCCGAAGTCGGCGGCGAAGTCGGCGAACGGCAGCCAGTCTTCGTAGCCGTGGTTGGCCGGATGGAAATCGACGGCATCGGAATCGAAAGCGACGCGGGTGTCCCAGGGATTGAGCACCTTGACCTGCACCGAGGCCGGATCCTCCAGGTTGCCCTTGATGCCGGCGATCACCACCGCGTGCGGCGCGCCGACGATCACCACCCACAAGGCGCCGCGCTCGCGCAGCCACTGCGCCCACTGGGTGGGCGTGTGATACAGGCTGGTGTTGGACGGCTGCGGAATCACGCTGAAGCCGTAGCGGTCGCGCACGGCGTTGAGCAGGTCCCAGCCGTAGGAGCTGGCCAGGGAACCGCCGACCTGGTTGGCCAGGGTCTCGGGCGAGTAGGACTGGTTGTGCCGCCACGACAGCAGCATCGCCATCGACGCGGCCCAACAGGCGTCCTTGTTCGGCTGCGGCACCAGCGTCACCGGATAGTCGCTGCCGCTTTCGGACAGCGCGCGCACCGGGCGTCCCGCGCCCAGCGCGAACGTGGTCGCGCGGCCTTCGATCCAGTCGATCTTGGTCGGGGTGATGAAGCAGCCGCGGTTGAGGCCCTGCGCGGCCGGCTGGCCGGTCACGTGGACCGCGCAGACCTGGGCCTTGAGCTGGCCGCTGCTGCGGTCGAGGTGATAGACCGGCGAACCGCTGGCGCCGTGCAGGGTCAGGATCGGGTACTCGATGACCTCGCCGTTGCTCTGCGAGGCCGCGTAGCCGCCGTGCAGGTGTTGCTTGTCGCCGTCGATCGCGGCGGTGAGTTCGGGCACCGCGTCGGAGGCGCCGGAGTAGCCGCAGACCACGATCGGCAGGCGGTCGGACGGGGTGGCGTTGAGGAACTCGAAGTACTGCCCGTTCGGCGCCGCGATCGGCACGTTGTCGATCACCGCCAGGTCGTTCTCCCAATTGCCGCTGCCGCTGTAGCGCGGCGCGATCCGCCACGACGAGCTGGGCAGCGTGCACTGGCCGAACGGCTTGACGCCGGCGCCGTTCTGGCCCGGCACCACGGTCACGTTGACCTTGTTATGCAGATTGTGGGCGCAGGTCAGGATGCGGTTGGGCCCGATGTAGAAGCCGGTGCCGCCCCAGCCGTTGCCGGCGCTGTCGGTCATCAGCAACTGGCAGATCGCCGAATGCGGAAACGCGCGGGTGTCCTCGACGCCGACGAACCATTCCTCGCGCGCCAGGCTGAAGGCGTCGTCCTGGCAGGTCAGCGCGCTCATCGGGTTGGAGGGGTCGTAGAACGGCGTGATGATTTCCTGCGCGGTCGCGTAGGGCCGCCCGGGCAGCGCCAGCGCGTTCGCACGCCCGCGTCCGCGCAGGCCCTGCGAAGTCGCCGGCGCGGTGGCCGGTGCGGCCGCGGCGCGCACGCAGTCCATGTAGTGATCCCAGTTCCACAGCCGGCTCGGGCAGTCGTGGTTGTCGCGCGGTGAGGCTTCCTGGTGACCGACGATGTGTTCGCGGTCGATCGGCAGGTTGTACTGCGCGCACAGCCAGGCGACCAGCGCCGCCGAAGCCTGGTATTGCTCCTCGGTCGGGTCCAGGCCGCGCTTGTTGGCGACGTGCTCGATGCCGATGCCGTGGGTGTTGGCGCTGCTGGCATGCCAGGCCACGTCGTTGTTGCGCACCATCTGCACGACCTCGCCGTCGCGGCCGATCACGTAGTGGGCGCTGACGGTGATGTGCTCGTTGCGCGAGTTGCGCTGGTCCGGATTCTGGAACCAGCCGATGGTGCCGGTGATGCGCGAGCCGCCGTCGGTGATGTGGATCACGATGCGGTCGACCGTGCGCTGGGTGCGCATGGCGCGGTAGTTGCCCGAGTAGGCTGGCGCGAAGCGGCTGGCGCCCGGGTACTCGGCGGTGGGCGCGTCGAACGCGCGCGCGTGCCGATACGACTGTTCGGCCGCGACGGTCTCGTCGGGGATCGCCTCGGAGATGCCCTTGTTGTCCTGTTCTTCGTCCTCGAGCGCGAAGGCGCGTGTGTTCGTGCGGCCGTTCGCACGCGGACTGGCCGGCATGCCCAGCGCGAACGTCGTGGCGCGGCCCTCGATCCAGTCGATCTTGCTGGGGGTGATGAAGCAGCCGCGGTTGAGGCCCTGCGCGGCCGGCTCGCCGCTGACGTGGACCGCGCAGATCAGGGCCTTGAGCCCGCCGCGGTCGGCCAGGGTGTAGACCGGCGAACCGCTGGCGCCCATCAGCGACAGGATCGGATAGTCGAGGGTTTCGGGATTGGGCTGCTCGCGCACGTAACCGCCGTGCAGGTGTTGCTTGTCGCCGTCGATGATCGCGTCCAGCTCCGGCACCGCGCGCGAGGCGGCCGAGTAGCCGCAGACCACGACCGGCAGGCGGTCGGAAGGCGTGGCCTGCAGGAACTCGAAGTACTGCCCGTTCGGGGCCGCGATCGGCACGTTGTCGATCACCGCCAGGTCGTTGTTCCAGTCGCCGTCGCCGCTGTAGCGCGGCGCGACCCGCCAGGAAGAGGACTGCACCGTGCATTGCCCGTAGGGGCGGCCGCCGGCGCCGTTGCGGCCGGGAATGATCTGCACGCTGCTCATGCCGTGCAGGTTGTGCGCGCAGGTCAGGATGCGGTTGCGGCCGATGTAGAAGCCGGTGCCCTGGTAGCCGGAGCCGTCCGGCGCGGTCATCAGCAGTTGGCAGATCGCCGAATGCGGATACAGCGAGGTGTTGGGCACGCCCGCGAACCATTCCTCGCGCGCCAGGCTGAAGGCGTCGGCCTGGCAGCTCAGCGCGGTGGCGGGATCGGCGGGGTCGTAGAACGGGGTGATGATCTCCTGCGCGCGCGCATAGACCTTGCCGCCGCCCAAGGCCTGCGCCCGCGGCGCGGCGCGCTGGGCGAGCGAGAACGCAATGCCGAAGCCCGCGGCCTCCTGGGCGATCCACTGGCGCTTGGCCGCGGTGATCCGGCAACCCAGATTGGTGGTGGCCGAATGCGCGGCCACGTGCACGCCGACCATGTGCGCGCGCGGGAAGCTGCCGCCCTCGATCCAGTACACCGGCGAGCCGCTCGCGCCGCCCAGGGTCTGCAGGTCGTAGTCGAAGGTTTCCTCGCTGGGCAGGCTGCGGATGTAGCCGCCGTGCATGTGCTGCTTGTTGGGATCGATGTTGTCGTTGACCCACTGCTCGATCGCGTCGTTGGCGTACCAACGCGCGGAGTAGCCGCACACCACCACGCCCTCGGGACGCGACTGGGTCAGCTCTTCGACCAGGTCGAAGGTGCGGTCGGTCGGCACCGCGTTGGCGGCCGGCACCCGGATCACCGCCATGTCGAAATCGCTGTTGCCGGCGCTGTAGGACGGGTGCTTGCGGCAATCGGCCGCGGTCACGTGGAAGCGGCCGAAGGGCTCGGTGGCGCCGCTCACGCCGGCGCCGTTCTTGCCGGGCACGATGATCAGTTCGCTCTGGCCGTCGACCACGTGGGCCGCGGTCAGCAACAGGCAGGGGCCGATGAAGAACGCGCTGCCGTGCAGGGCGCCTTCCTCGCTGCCGTCGGGCCGGCGCACCTGGCAGATCGCCGAATGCGGCGGCACGGTGGTGTCGGTCACGCCCAGGAACCAGATCGCGCTGCTCACGAAGAAGCCGATCTGGGTGGTCAGGGCGTCGAACCAGTTGCTCGGCCGGTAATAGGACGAGACCAGCAACGAGCGCGAGTTCGGCGCCGGGGTGCGCGGCGCGGGCGCGTCGTAACGCTGCTGGTAGCGGCCGTAGGACTGCGCGGTCGCGGGCGCCGCGTCGGCGACGGGTGCCGGCGTGGCGGCCGGCGCAGGCGCGGCGGCGACCGGCGCGGCGCTGTCGTGGCCGTTGCTGGCCGGCGCGGGCGGCGCGCTCGCGCCCTGTTGCCACAGATCGTCGGAGTAACCGTCGCTGTAAGGCGCCGGTGCGGCCGGCACGGCGGCCGCGCCGTTGCCGCGGCCGTTGCCGTTGCCGTTCGCGCGCGCGGCGCCGCTGTCGAGCGCGTCGCCGCCCCAGGCCAGGCCGCCGTTGGCCGCGCCACCGTAGCCGGACACCGTGTCCAGGCGCGCCGTGCGGCGCAGGCCGCGTTCGGTGAGGCCGCTGAGATTGACGTACATGTTGCCGGCATCGGGGATCTTCACCGACACCGGACGGCTGCGGTCGCCTTCGTTGTAGGTGGCCAGGCCGAAGTACAGCCGCGGCTGGCCGACGAAGCGCGCGACCACGCTGGGCGGCACCAGGTAGACCGCGTCGCCGCGGCGCGCGCCGCTGCCCAGCACGCGGCTGGAATAGAAGTTGCTGGCCGTGCGCCGCGCGCGGTTTTCGGCCTTGAGCAGCTCCGGGTCGGTGGCCAGGCCGATCTCGAACAGCGGGCTTTCGCTGCGGACCGTGAATCCCAGCACGCTGAAGCGATCGTCGATCGATTCGCGGTTGGCTCGGATGAGTGCCATGACTGACTCCTATCGGCGCTTGCTTGCAGTGATGGAAGAAGCCGCATCGGCGCGCGCGTCGATCGCCGGCGCGCGGGCATCCAGCGCCAGTTCGATCGGCGTGCCGCCGACGTCGTTGATGACCGAGGAAATGCGTTCCCAGAAGCGCTGCTGAGCATCGATGCCGATGCCTTCCAGGTGCGGCTTCATGAACTCGACCACCGATTCGAGGTGGCGGAAGAACGCGCGCTGGCCGGATTGGACGTGCTCGACCGAACCGCGCCATTCGGCGACGGCGGCCTCAGCATCGCCGCGCTCGCACCAGACGCGAACGATGAAGACGGCGGTACGGTCTTCGAGCAGTGCCATTGCGACGAGCCCCTATGCCAGCGCTAGTGGCCGAGGCTGCGCCGGTGCCGTCACCGCCGCATCACGGGCGGATCACCGGTGGATCACGCCTTCATGCAGGCGTGTGATGTCGCGGTGATGCGGCTGAGAGCCGCGCAGGACGAGGCAGGCGCCGGGTCGGCGCGATGAGGGCTCGTACTGGATGGGCAGGAGCGCGGGCAGGCGATCGCGGCTCACGCCGCTCCCACAGGGCAAGGTGGGCGCGGGCCGCGGCCTCGTCGCCTCCGATTCCCCTGCGCTGCTTTCTGTGGGAGCGGCGCGAGCCGCGATCGGGACAGGCGATGACCTGGGTGGGCGCAGGCCTTGCAACGCACCACGCCCGCTTTCAGCGCTCCAAGAACTGCAGACTCAACTGCAGTTGCGAATCCGCGGTCGCCAGATGCCGGCGCGCCGCATCGATCAGCCCGTAGGCGCGCATGCCCTCGTCGGCCGTCATGCTCGGATACACCGGCTGGGTCGGCAACGGCACCGCATACGCGCTCACGTTCGGCGCCGTCCACGGCGCGGCGGCCGGCTCGTTGCCGATCGCGCTCTGGGCGATGCTCTGGTACAGCGTCATGGTCTCGCGCATCGGCTGGATCGCCAGCTCGCGCCGCAGCAGTTCGCGGCAATGCTCGAACTGGCGAAGCGCCTGCGCGCGCTGACCGCTGAGCACGAACAGCTGCATCAGATCGCGGTGCACGTCCTCGCGCAGCGCGTCGCTGTCCAGGATGGCCTGGGCATGACGGATGCCTTCGGCGTAGTCGCGCCGGATCGTGGCCAGCTGGACCAGCCGACCGAGCGCATTGAGATAGCTGCGGCGGTGCTTCTCGCGTTCGCGCAGGGCCCAGTCGTCGGTGACGTCGAGCAGGATGTCGGAGGTGTACATCGCCACGCCGCGCTGCAGCCCCTCGATGTCGGCGTCGCTGAGGCGTTCGGGCGCGTGGCTCAGCCCTGGTGTGACCAGGCGTTCGAACTCGTCCACGTCCAGCCAGACCGCGGCCGGCCCGTTCAGGCCGATCGCGCCGCGACGGTCGCAGACGATCAGGTCGCCGTGTTTGAGCGGCGGCTGTTCGACCAATCTGCGCAGCCGCCACAGGGCGGTGTTGAACGAGCCGGCGGTGGACGAGGACGAGCGTTCGGGCCACAGGCTGGCCAGCAGCTCGGAGCGGCTGAAATAGCGGCCGCGCCCCAGCGCGAGATAAGCCAGCAGGCTGGCGCAGCGGCCGGCGATGGCGACGGCCTCCGACGGCGCGCCTTCGCTGGCGATCGACAGCGAACCGAACAGGCAGATCCTGAACATCCCGAAGCTCCGTGCTGGGCCGGCGCGGCGCGCACGGCGAGGATGGATCCGGACCGCCCCCTGTACCCGACGCCGTGGCGGCGGCATCGACGGCAACGCCGCGGACCCAGGGCCGCGGCGCGTGACCTGTTTCGCATATCCGCGCCCCGCCTGAAAAGTGCGCGCACCGGCTGTCCTCGGACAGCCGCACTAGCCGTTTGCTGTAGCCGTAAGCCGTGATGGCCTACCCGCCGCAAGGAAAGCGATACCGCACAACATGCGGCAAGAATCCCTTGCCGGTAAGCCGCGGCGGGCCAAGGACCGGAATGCGCGACCAGGACGTCGACACTAGGAGCACTGCGTGAGTGGCTTGTCGTTGAGAATCCGCAAGGCCAGGGCCTTGACCACCTTGTCCCAGGCCGAGCTGGCGCGCCGCATCGGCGTCAAGCGCAGCGCGGTCACCCAGTGGGAGCATCCGGCCGGGACCACGCCCAGCGTCGAGCACCTGATCCAGATCGCGCAGGAGACCGGGCTGAGCTTCGAATGGCTGGCGACCGGACGCGGGCCCAGCCGTTGCGAGGGCGTCGACCTGGCGCCGGCCGTGCTGGTCGACGATTACGCGCGCGACGAACACGAGAGCGAGGCACTGGCGCATTTTCGTCGGCTGTCGGGCAGCCGGCGGCGCATGGCCTTGGAGATCCTGCAGATCCTGGGCCGCTGAGATTGGCAACGCCGGCGGCGGCGCGCCAGCGCGATCAAGGCGCCGTCAACGGCTCCAGGCCCGCGATCTGGCGCAGCGCGCTTTCGAACAGCTCCACCGGCTGACCGCCCTGGATCAGATGGCGGTCGTTGATGATCACCGAGGGCACCGCGCTGATGCCCTGGCTCTGGTAGTGGCGCTCCTGCGCGCGCACGTCCTCGGCGTATTCCTGCGAGGCCAGGATCTCGCGCGCACGCGTCGCGTCCAGCCCGACCGAGGCCGCGACCTCGGCCAGGACCTCGTGCGCGGACACGTCGCAGCCTTCGGTGAAATAGGCGCGCAACAGGGCGTGCTTGAGCGCGCGCTCGTGCTCGCCGCCTTCCAGCGCCGCCCAATGCAGCAGGCGGTGGGCGTCGAAGGTGTTGTAGATGCGGTTGCGCAGGTTGAACTCGAAGCCCAGCGCGGCGCCGCGCTGGCGCAGCGCTTCGCGGTTCTGGGCGAGCTGGGCCGGGGTGGAGCCGTACTTCTCGTACAGATGCTCGTCGATGTCCTGGCCCTGCGGCCCCATCTGCGGATTGAGCTCGAAGGGCTGGAAGTGCAGTTCCACCGCGACCTCGTCGCCGACCCGCGCGATCGCCTGTTCCAGCGACTTCAAGCCGACCGCGCACCAGGGGCAGGACACGTCGGAGACGAAATCGATCTTGAGCGGCTTGGACATGGCGACACCGTGCGTATGCGGCCGTAGCGGCCCGATCGCTACAAGATGCGGCGTCGCGCCCGCCGCTTCAACCGCGTCAGGCGTGCATGGATGGGTCGTAGCGTTCCAAGCTTGGCGCGCTTCAGTCCAGCGCCAGGCCCATTATGCAGTCGTCGTAGTCGCGGCCACCCACGTTGAAGCGGCGCATGCGCAGGGCGCGAAAGCCGCAACGTTCGTAGAAGCCGATCGCGGCGGCGTTGCCGGCGTACACGCCCAGCAGCAGGCGCGGCGCGCCGGCCGCGCGCGCATGCGCCACCGCGGCCTCGAGCAGGCGCTTGCCCCAGCCGCCGCCGTGGAAACGGCTGAGCAGATAGAGGCGCTTGAGTTCGAGATCGCGCGCGTCCGGATCGTCCAGCGGCAGTTGCGCCGGCGCGACCACCGCGTAACCTACGGGCGCGTCGCCGGGCGCGACCTCGGCCAGCCACAACGCGCAGGCCGGATCCTCCAGCCAGGCGCGATAGGCCGACGCGGCATGCGCGCGTTGGCAATGCTGGACGATGTCGCCGCCGCCGAGGATGCCGGCGAAGGTTTCCAGAAAACTGCTTTGGCCCACCAGGGCCAGCGCGGCTTCGTCGCCGGCGACGCAGGGTCGGAGTCGGAGGTTATGGCTCATGCGTACGATCGGATACGCGGCAGCGCCCGCTCCATCGACGGAGCGGGCGGCGCGTGAGGTTTACTTGCGCTGCGCCGAAGTGGCGTCGCGGGCGGCGCGGAACTCCGAGTCCTGGCTCCAGTTCGGCCAGCGCTTGGAGTTGGCCAGGCCGTTGCCCAGGGTGTACAGCAGCTCCAGGTCGCGCGCCATGCCGGTGAAGCTCCAGCTGGCTTCCCACTGATCGGCCGGCTGGTGATAGCGATCGGCGGTGTAGGCCTGCTGCGCGGCTTCGCCGGCGGCGCGGCCGCCCTCGACCTTGTCGTCGCCGGAACCGAACGAGATCGCCGGCACGCCGCGCTTGGCGAACGGGAAGTGATCGGAACGGAAGAAGTGGCCGGCCTCGGGCTTGGGATCGGTGACGTAGCTGAGGTTCCAGCCCTTGGCCAGGTCGATCAGCTCGTCCAGCAGTTCCTGCTTGGCGCTGCCGGAGGTGGTGAAGTCGCGCGAGGGGCCGGTCGGATCCAGCGCGTCGGTGTTGATCACCGCCACCGTCTTGGCCAGCGGGTACAGCGGCTTGGACGAGTAGTACTCCGAACCCAGCAGGCCCTTTTCCTCGGCGGTTACCGCCAGGAACACCACCGAACGCTGCGGCTTGGGACCGTGGGCGAAGGCGCGGCCCATTTCGATCAGGGCGGCGGTGCCGGTGGCGTTGTCGACCGCGCCGTTATAGATCTTGTCGCCCTTGGCGTCGGGCGCGCCCACGCCGAGGTGATCCCAGTGCGCGCTGTAGATCACGGTCTCGTCGGGGCGCTGGGCGCCGTCGACGCGGCCGACGATGTTCTGCGAGGTGATGACTTCGCTCTTGACCTGGTAGTTGGCCGACAGGGTCGCGCCCTTGAGTTCGACCGGCTTGAAGTCGCGCGTCTGCGCCTGGCGCTTGAGCGCTTCGAAATCCAGGCCGGCGCGCTTGAACAGATCGACCGCGAAATCGCGCTGGATCCAGCCTTCCATGCTCGGATGGGTCGCGCCCGGACGGTCGCGCACCACGTCGAACATGGTGTTGGTGTTGGAGTTCTTGACCGTGGCCCAACCGTAGGACGCCGGATCGGTCTCGTGCACGATCAACAGGCCGAGCGCGCCCTGGCGCGCGGCTTCTTCGTACTTGTAGGTCCAGCGGCCGTAGTAGGTCATGGCCTTGCCGCCAAAGTCGCCCTGGCCGCTCTCGAAGTCGGGGTCGTTGATCAGCACGACCGCGATCTTGCCCTTGAGGTCGACGCCCTTGAAGTCGTCCCAGTTGCGTTCCGGCGCCTTCACGCCGTAACCGGCGAACACCAGCGGCGCGTTCGCGATCTTGACCGCGGTGGAACCGTCGAGCGCGGCGCGCACGGCGATCTCGTTGCCCTGGCTCAGCGCCTGCGACTTGCCGTCCACCGCCACCGACAGGGTCGGCGTGCCTTCGATCTGCGCGCGCTTGAGCGGCACCGCCTGGGTCCAGGCGCGTTGGCCGTCCTTGAGATCGCCGCCGGGCTGCAAGCCCGCGGCCTTCATCTGCGCGACCACGTAGTCGATGGTCTTGGTCTCGCCGGCGGTAGCCGGGCCGCGACCTTCGAACTCGTCCGAGGACAGCGTCTTGACCTCGTCGGACAGGCGCTTGGGATCGAACTTCGGGGCTTCGGCCGCCAGGGCCGCGGACACCGACAGGGACAGCAGGGACGCAACCAGCAATTTCATGGGCGCAACGCCTTAGGCCAAAGTGCGGCCGATACTAGTGGAGCGCGGATCGGCCGGTCCAGCGGCGGAAGTCAGGGGCGGAGGCGCGGAGTTTGCGGAATCTGCTCTTTCGGCACATTGGGGCTGGAACTGTGCGTTGCCCTGACGGGCCTGCCGCGCATTCATCTTGTGCGGCACACTGTCGCCTCCGGCGATGCGGTCGCCACCGCGACCCCGCACTGACCTTCCCCCACCCGACGCGCCCGCCGACCGCCACGCGAGCCACCACGCTCGCCGCAGCCCGTGGCAGCCACCGCTGCCGGCCCGCGCATCCCCCCATGGCAGCACCGCAATGAGTCCCGCTTTCCGTCGCAGTTTTCCCTCCCCCGCGACCCGGTGCGCGCGATGAGCGCGTCCGCCGCGCCGACGCTGCGCCCGCGTTCGCTGTGGCAGGGCCGCGCCCTGGTCCTGGCCGGTATCGTGCTGTCGGCGTTCACCCTGCGCACCGCGGTGACCTCGCTGACGCCGCTGCTCGACAGCCTGGGCAGCGAATTCGGTTTCGGCCCCACCATGACCGGCGTGTTCGGCATGGTGCCGACCGCGGCGTTCGCGGCGTTCGGCGTGCTCACGCCGGCGATCGCGCACCGCCTCGGTCTGGAACGCGCGGCGCTGACGGCGATGGTGCTGGCCGCGCTGGGTCTGCTCGCGCGCTCCTTCGCCGGCGACACCTGGCAGTTGCTGGTGGCCTCCGTGGTGGCCTTGTCGGGCATGGGCATCGGCAACGTGGTGCTGCCGCCGCTGGTGAAGCGCTACTTCGCCGATCGCGTCGGCGCGGTGAGTTCGCTCTACATCACCGTGCTGCAGTTGGGCACGATCCTGCCGGCCCTGGCCGCGGTGCCGCTGGCCCAAGCCGCGGGCTGGCGCGTGTCGCTGGGCTCGTGGTCGCTGGTGGCGGTGGCCGCGGCGCTGCCGTGGATCGCGGCGCTGTGGATGGAGCGCTACGGCCGTTCCGCGCAGGCGCGCGCGCTGGCCGCCGCGCACGATGACGCGGTCACGCCCGCGGACGAGGCGCCCGAACTGGTCGCGCCCGCGCCGCGCGGCAAAGTCTGGCGTTCGTCGGTGGCCTGGGGCATGGCGCTGATGTTCGGCATGACCTCGCTGATCACCTATTCCATGTTCACCTGGCTGCCCAAACTGCTGGTCGAAGCCGGCGGCAGTGCGGCCTTGGGCGGCAGCATGGTCGCGCTGTTCTCGACCCTGGGCCTGGTCGCGGCGCTGGCCCTGCCCGCGCTCGCGGTGCGTATCGCCAACCCGTTTCCGGTGGTGCTGGCCTGCGTGGTGATGTACCTGTGCGGTTTCGCCGGGCTGCTGTGGGCGCCGATGTCGGCGACCCTGCTGTGGGTGGCGCTGCTGGGCCTGGGCCCGAGCACCTTCCCGCTGTCGCTGACCCTGATCAATCTGCGCACGCGCACGCAAGCCGGTTCGGCCTCGCTGTCGGGCTTCATGCAGGGCGTGGGCTACACCATCAGCTGCGTCGGTCCGCTGCTGTTCGGCTGGCTGCACGAAACCACCCACGGCTGGGTGCTGCCGTTCGGCTTTCTCAGCCTATGCCTGGTGGTGCTGACGATAAGCGGCTATCTGGCCTGCCGGCCGCGCATGCTGGAAGACACCTGGTAAGACCCGCGCGGATCGCGCCGCGTGAGCGACGCGATCCGCGACGAGGCGATCGCTCAGTCCTTGTCGGCGCCGATCACGCGCCCGTTCCTGGGATCGATCTTGAGCTCGACATCGCGGCCGGCCGGATCGTCGGCCTCGGCGTTCCAGATGCCGTCCTCGTAATCGACGTCGTGCACGTTGGTGTATCCGGCCACCGCCAGGCGCGCGCGCACGTCGGCTTCGCTGAGGTTGGCCACTTGTTCGTCCGGATAGACGCGGCCGGTCTTGGGATCCAGGCGCACGTCGACGCGATTGCCTTCGGCGCTGCGCGCGTCGGCTTTCCAGACGCCATCGCGGAACTTGATGTCGTTGATGTGGGTATAGCCCTGCTCGGTGAGCTGGGCGCGGACCTTGGCCTCGGTCAAGGCCTGCTCGGCCAGCGCGGTGCCCGATACGGCCAGCGCGATCGCGAGCACGGTACTGCGGAGTACGACGGTGCGGCTCATGGCAGCCTCCTTGGGGGAAGGTGCGTCGAGTCTCGCCACGCATGCGGCAACCTTCGGTGAACATCGCGCATTCATCCGCGCGCGTTCATGCGCCTTGCACGCGACGCTAACGAATGCGTTGCGCGCGTGGCGTCAGTGCTTACTTGTCGATCGGATACACGGTCGCGATGGGACACTGGATCCGCGACAGCGCGCCGCCGCTGCGCGCGATGCCCTCGCCCGCGCGCATCTCCGGCACCGCCACCACCACGTCGCCGGGATTGCCGCAGACCGCGCTGATGCCCAGGCCCGAACGCAGCTCGATGGTGGTGGCGTCGAACAGCTCCGGACAGCTGTGCGCCAGTTCGACGCGGTAGTAGCGATTGCCGCCGGAGCGTTGCGGCGACACTTCCACCACCAGGCCCTTGCCGTCCTCGTTCCAGCCGCGCATGTAGCGCGGGTTGAGGCAGTACTGCACCGAGCCGCCGAAGCCGCGGCGCTTCTCGGCGCGCACCTCGACCGCGTCCAGAGTGGCGACCTCGCCGTGGCGGCGATGGCTGGCCAGCGCGAGTTCGGCATAGGCCTTGGCGTCGATCTCGGTCACCGCCGACACCGCGCACAGACGCTGCCCGCTGCGCAGGTATTCGTTGCCCGCGCCGCAGACCCAGCCCTCGCGCGCGAGCACGCTGGCCTGCTCGTCGGCGACGGCGGCCGGACAATCCTCGCCCAGGTCGAGACGGAAGCGGCGGCCGTCGGCCTGCATCACCGCCAGGCTGCGATCCGACGCCTGACGCGCCTCGCTCATGCTGCGCGCGTCCAGGCAGTTGGGCTTGGGCGCGGGACCGCGCGCGGGCTCGGCGGCCGAGGCCATGGCGCAGACAGCGGTGAGGACTACAGCGGCGTACAGGCGCATCGCGGTTCCGTGCGGGACGCCGGCGCGCTTCGCCGGCCCTCGGATTAGACGCGAAGTCCGGCGACCGGCGCCAGCGCGCCTGACCACGCGTTGCCCGGCTTTCAGGCGGCCGCGCCGGGCCGGCGCGACCGCCGGTCGGATCGACGTCCGCGTATAAATGATGATCGTCATCAATACTGCTAGGATCGCCGGACCGGGCCGAACCGGGGTCCCGGGGAGCGCATGCATGAAAGTCAGCCGCGAACAGACCGCCGAGAACCGCGAACGCATCGTCGGCGCAGCCGCGCGCCTGTTCCGCGAACGCGGCTACGACGGCGTCGGCATCGCCGACCTGATGCGCGACGCCGGCCTTACCCACGGCGGCTTCTACGGCCACTTCGCATCCAAGCAGGACCTGATGGCGGAGGCCTGCGAACACGCGGTCGCCGGCTCGCTGGCCTATTGGTCGCGGCTGATCGAACGCGATCCCGAACACGCGCTGCAGCACATCGCCGCGGCCTATCTGTCGAGCGCGCACCGCGACCAGCCCGGCCGCGGCTGCACCTTCGCCGCGCTCGGCGCCGACGCCGCGCGCCTGGATCCGCCGGTGCGGCGCAGCCTCGGCCAGGCGCTGCGTTCCTATATCGAACTGCTGACCCCGCTGCTGCCCGGCCGCAGCCGCGCCGCGCGTCGCGCGCGCGCGCTGGCGACGCTGTCCAGCATGGTCGGCGCGCTGGTGCTGGCGCGCGCCGTCGACGATCCGGCCTTGTCGGACGAAGTGCTGCACGCGGTCGCCGCCGCCGTTTTATCTCGCTGACCCCTCTCGCCGACCTGCCCTCGGAGCCCCCGCGATGACCGTGAATGTGTTCGAGCTCGAATCCCTGCGCGGCCTCAACGGCCTGGAAACCCTGCGCGCCCTGCTCGCCGCGGGCCGCCCGCCGCCGATCGGCGAGACCCTGGGCTTCATCCTGACCGAGGTCGACGAAGGCCGCGCGGTATTCGCCGGCACGCCCGGCCCGCACGCCTACAACCCCTTGGGCGTGATCCACGGCGGCTATGCCGCGACCCTGCTGGACTCGGCCTGCGGCTGCGCCGCGCATAGCGCGCTCAGCGCCGAGCAGGCCTACACCACGCTGGAGCTCAAGGTCGCCTATCACCGCGCGATGAGCTCCGACACCGGGCCGGTGCGCGCCGAGGCCAAGCTGCTGTCGATCGGCAAGCGCGTGGCCTTCGCCGAGGGTCGGCTCACCGACGCCCAGGGCCGTTTGTACGCCTCTGCCACCTCGACCCTGCTGGTGTTCGAACGCAAGCAGTAGAGGAGGACAGCGCATGCGCACCGAACATTCCGAAGATGGCCTCTACCTCGACGATCTGGCGGTCGGCCAGCGCTTCGAGACCGCGACCTACACCGTCAGCGCCGAGCAGATCAAAGCCTACGCGCGCGAGTTCGATCCGCAGCCCTTCCATCTGGACGAGGAGGCCGCGCGCGCCAGCCTGTTCGAGGGCCTGGCCGCGAGCGGCTGGCATACCGCGGCGATCACCATGCGCCTGCTGGTCGAACGTGGCATTCCGGCCGGCGGCCTGATCGGCGCCGGCGCCGAGATCGCCTGGCCGCGCCCGACCCGGCCGGGCGACACCCTGCGGGTGCACGGCGAGATCGTCGAGATTTCGCCCTCGCGCTCGCGTCCGGACCGCGGCCTGGTCGTGGTCCGCAACGAGACGCGCAACCAGCGCGGCGAGGTGGTGCAGGCCTTCACCGGCAAGCTGATCGTGTTCCGACGCCCGGGCGCCGCCGCCTAGGAGCCGCCTGCGCCGAACCGTGGCTTACGGCCATGGCGCGCGCGCCGAACGCGCGCTAACGTCCGCGCATCGCAGACGTCGGCACCGCCATGCAGGACCTGACCCAGGGCTCGATTCCCAAACACGTGCTGCGGATGGCCGCGCCGATCATGATCGGCATGCTGTTCCAGACCCTGTACTTCCTGATCGATCTGTACTTCGTCGCGCGTCTGGGCGATGCCGCGATCGCCGGCGTCGGCGCGGCCGGCAACGTGCAGTTCATCGTGATGGCCCTGACCCAGATCCTGGGCGTGGGCACGATGGCGCTGATCTCGCACGCGGTCGGACGCAAGGACCGCGACGACGCCAACCTGGTGTTCAACCAGAGCCTGCTGCTGGCCCTGACCTGCGCGGCGATCACCCTGGTGCTCGGCTACGCCCTGGGCGGCGCCTACATGCGCACGCTGGGCGCCGACGCCGCCACCACCCAGCACGGCATCGACTATCTGTACTGGTTCCTGCCCGGGCTGGCGCTGCAGTTCGCCCAGATCGCGATGGGCTCGGCCCTGCGCGGCACCGGCATCGCCAAGCCGACCATGGTGGTGCAGATGCTGACGGTGATCCTCAACGCGATCCTGGCGCCGGTGCTGATCGCCGGCTGGCTGACCGGCAAACCGATGGGCGTGGCCGGCGCCGGCCTGGCCACCTCGATCTCGGTGGCCGCGGGCGTGGTGATGATGGCGCTGTACTTCGCGCGCCTGGAAAAGTACGTGGGTTTCGATCCCAGCCAGTTCCACGCCCGGCTTGCGGTGTGGAAGCGGATCCTGCGCATCGGCCTGCCGCCGGGCGGCGAGTTCGCGCTGATGTTCGTCTACATGGCGGTGATCTATTGGGTGATCCGCGGCTTCGGCGCCGAGGCCCAGGCCGGTTTCGGCATCGGCCAGCGAGTGATGCAGGCGATCTTCCTGCCGGCGATGGCGGTGGCCTTCGCGACCGCGCCGGTGGCCGGGCAGAACGTCGGCGCGGGCCGGCCGGACCGGGTGCGCGCGACCTTCCATGCCGCGGTCGCGATCGGGGTGGTGCTGATGCTGGCGTTGACCGCGCTATGCCAATGGCGGCCGGATTGGCTGGTCGGCGTGTTCACCCAGGAGACCGCGGTGATCGCGGTGGCGGCGCAGTTCCTGAGCATCATCTCGCTGAACTTCGTCGCCTCGGGGCTGATCTTCACCTGTTCCGGCATGTTCCAGGCCCTGGGCAACACCCTGCCCGCGTTCGCCAGCAGCGCCAGCCGCATGCTGACATTCGCCCTGCCAGCGGTATGGCTGTCGACCCGGCCGGACTTCGAACTGCGTCAGCTGTGGCTGCTGTCGGTGGCCTCGGTGACCCTGCAGGCGATCCTGAGCGTGGTGCTGCTGTTGCGTGCGCTGCGCCAGGCCGACACCCGCATGGCCGCCGCCCCGGCTTGAGCGCGCAGGTCGGCCGCGGCGTAGCGGATCGCGCACAAACAAAAAGCCCGGCCGAAGCCGGGCTTTTCGTGTCGGATCGCGCCCGAGGGCGCGGTCCTTAAGCGGTTCAGACCGCCTGCACCGATTCAGCCTGCAGGCCCTTCTGGCCCTGGGTGACGGTGAAGGAGACCTTCTGGCCTTCCTGCAGGCTCTTGAAGCCCTGCGACTCGATCGCGCGGAAGTGCACGAACACGTCTTCGCCATTCTCACGGCTGATGAAGCCGAAGCCCTTGGCGTCGTTGAACCACTTGACCGTACCGAATTCACGGTTCGACATTTTGCTTGCTCCTTGAAACGTAATGGGAATGCCGCCTACGCGGCCTTGATGCTGGTTGCAAGGAGGAAGCCTGGTGCAACGATGGGCGGATCTGGGATCTACGGCATCGGGCCACGGTTCATGGTGACCCTTGACGAACACAGCACTCGATACGCTAGTCCGCTTCTGCGAGAAATGCAAACACTATGTGCGGGGCCCGGCCTCCCCGTTCAGCTGAACAGGGCTGGGAAGCACCGTTCTCCGGCCCTGCGCGCCAGTGGGGACGGGCTTGCGTACCATCTGGGGCACCCCGCCGATACCCGGAGCCCGCCATGACCGCCTTCGATCTCAGCCCGCCCAGCGACGCCCAACGGCGCGAACTCAGCGCGGGCCTGAGCCCCGAGGAGGCCAAGGTGCTGCTCCAGCACGGCACCGAGGCGCCGTTCTGCGGGGTGTTCCTGGACAACAAGCAGGACGGGGTCTACACCTGCCGCTACTGCGGCCTGCCGCTGTTCCGTTCCAGCACCAAGTTCGACTCCGGCACCGGCTGGCCCAGCTTCTTCGCGCCCTACGACCCGGCCCACGTGCGCGTCGTGCGCGACACCAGCTACGGCATGATTCGCGACGAAATCGTGTGCGCGCGCTGCGGCAGCCACCTCGGCCACGTGTTCCCGGACGGCCCGCCGCCGACCGGCGAGCGCCATTGCCTGAATTCGGTCTCGCTGGCCTTCAGCCGGCAGGGCGAGGCCCTGCCCGACCCGCTGGGGCGCGGCGGCGCCGAAGCCGAACCAGCCGGCTAGGCCGGCCCGGCCCGCCCTCAGAACGCGTCGCTGCCCGGCCGCGACTCGATCCCGAGCGCGGTCGAGAGCACCTGCATGGCCTCGTCGTCGCGACGCAGGGCGATCCAGCCGGCGTGGCTGTCGCTGCCGGTGTTCCAGGTCCACAGGGTGTAGCCGTGCTCGCGCAGGCGGTCGTGCGCGGTCGCCATCAGCGCGGGCACGTCGGTACCGTCGAGGAAATCCGGGTCGGCGGTGTCGTCGGTGCCCCAGTCGATGCGCAGGTTCCAGCGCGCGGCCAGCTCGTTGATGCTGTCGATGAAGGACTCGCTGTCCTTCCAGTCGACGTAGTAGCCGGCCTTCCAGTCGATCGCGTCCTTGATCAGCCAGACCGGCTCGTCGGTCTCCCCGCCGGCCTCGGCCAGCGCCTCGCGGTAGTCGGCGAACTGCTGCAGCGCCGATTCCTCGTCGCCGGGGTTGATCATCAGCAGCAACTGCCAGACCAGGGCCTCGGGCGTAGCCTCGTCGAGGTCGCCGTCGTAGCCGTCGTAATCGTCGCTTTCGTAGTCGTCGTCGGGTGCGTGCATGGCGGTTTCGCCGCGGGGGAGGCGGGCAGGATGCCGCCTGGGCGCGGCGATGGAAAGCCGGCGCGCGCGCCGGGGCCGCTTTTGCGCGGCTTTCGCGTCACAGCTGATGGGGCCCGGCGGGCGGCCCGGCGCGCGTCCAGGAGCGGACATGAGCGAGTGGATCGAATGGGCCAAGCTCGGCGCGGGGGTGCTCGGCGCCGGTTTCGTGGCCACCCTGGCCAAGCTTTATCACCAGCGCATCCTGGCCGGAAAGGACACCGAGCTGCGCATCAAGGAGGCCGAGCTCGCGCGCGTGCGCGCCGATCTGGCCAAGAGCGAGCAACGCCTGCGCCACGCCGACCAGGACGCGTCGCCGGAAGCGCGCGACCTCGCGCGCCTGCGCGAGCAGCTCACCGAACGGGTCGAACGCGTGGCGCGCGCGATGGACGCGCAGGCCGCGTCGCTGTACGTGCCGATCTACCCGGCGCGCGAGGACGAAGGCGAGTTTCCGCGCGGCTTCGCCTTCGTCGCGGTGTACAACGCCGACGCCGCGGCGGCCGCCGCGATCCTGCGCATGAAGCTGGTCGAGGCCTGGACCATCGTCGGCGAATGCTGGAGCAAGGGCGTGGCGATCGGCGACAACCGCCTGCAAGCCAACGCCCGCCATGTCGCCTCCTACGATCAGCAATCCGGCTTCACCCCGGTGCACACCCTGGTCGCGCCGCTGCATGCGCGCCACCGCCAAGTCGGCGTCATCCAACTGTTCAACAAGACCGTCGCCGGCAGCCAGGACGTGATCGACCCCGAGGGCTTCGACGCCGAGGACCGACGGCGCCTGAGCGAACTGCTGGAAGACGGCGACGGCGGCCTGGCCGCCAAGGCCGATGCTTTCCTCTCCCATCGCGACTGCGCGCGGGCGTTGGGCCTGCAGGGCGAGATCGACCTGGAGAACGCGGCGGTGCTGTACGTCGACCTCACCCGTTCCTCGTCGCTGTTCGACGAGCTGCCGCTGGTCGACGCCACCCGCCTGATCGGGCGCTTCACCGAGCACGTCTACCAGCGCATCGGACCGTACTCGGCGGTGATCGAACGCTTCAGCGGCGACGGCACCCTGGCGCGCTTCCACTACGGCGGCAATCACGACTCGGCCGTGGCCAGCCCGGCACTGCGCGCGGTCTGCGCGGCCGCCGAACTGCTGGCCGACTTCCGCGACTTCAAGCGCCTGCACTGGAAAAGCCTGGCCGCCGAAGCCGCCGACGCGGTGCGCCTGCGCGTCTCGATCACCCTGGGCCCGCTGATCTCGACCAACATCGGCCCGCGCCAGTTCCAGGTGCCGACGGTGATGGGGCCCTGCGTGAACCGCGCTGCCAAGCTGATCGCGCACGCGCCGCGCGACCGCGACGTACTGCTGGTCGACGACAACGTGCGCAAGGCCCTGCTGCAGGCCGACCGCGGCCATGCCGACGCCCTGCGCGATTTCGCCGATTGGTCGGATCCGCAGGCCGCGCAGTCGGCGAGCCTGCGCGGGCATCGCTACTACGAAGTCGGCATCGACCCCTTCCGCCTCGCCGCCGCGCAGCTGCGCCTGCAGCCGCGCGCCCACTGAACGCGGCTTCACCCGCGCTTGCGCGGCGCGGGGCTAGAGTCGGACCACCCCGATCGAGGCCGCCGCCATGTCACGCAACGCCGACCATGTCTATTCCGCGCCCGCCGACATCGCCCGCCTGGAGTCGCATATCGCCCATCTGCGCGACGACGCGCGCGTGCAGCTGAGCATGCACGACGGCCGCGTGCTGCGCGGCGTGGTCGCCGCCCTGCCCGGCCTGCAGACCTTCTACGGGCCCGGCGACGTGGAAGGGCTGAACGGCATGCTGCGGCTGGAAGAACCGCTCGACGGCGGCGGCAGCCGCGTGCACAACCTGTGGCTGGACCAGATCGACGCGATCCGGCCGCTGACCGCGTTCGAGCTGCACCGGCCCCACTGAGGCGACCGCGGCCGGCGCGACGCGTATCCTGTGCAACCGGCGCCGCCCCGCGCGCGCCGCGACCGTAGCCCGCGCCCACCCTGGGCGCCACCAGCCACAGCGATACCGACGATGACCGATACCCCGCCCGACCGCCTGTCCAACGACCCGCGCAGCCCCTTCCACGACGACGCCCTGCTCGAACGCGGCATCGGCATCCGCTTCAACGGCCAGGAGCGCCACAACGTCGAGGAATACTGCATCAGCGAAGGCTGGGTGCGGGTGCCGGTGGGCAAGGCCCTGGACCGCCGCGGCAATCCGATGACGGTCAAGGTCAAGGGCGAAGTCGAGGCTTACTTCCTGACCCCGGCCAAGGAATAAGCGCCGCCGGCGCGGCGCGCGGGCGCAAGCCCCGGACCTCTTCCGCGACCCGGGCGAAGCCGCCGCCGGCATCTTGCCGAGGCGGCGCGGAATGTCCGCGCGCCGCCTCGGACGTCTGGCCTTATCCGTTCGCGGGCGCGCGCTTGCCCAGCCCCAGCGCGTAGTACAGCACCACCAGCAGGATCAGGAAGGCCGGGCCGACGAACAGCGCGATGCGGGTGTCGGGGAAGTAGGCCATCAGGCCGACCACCAGCACCAGGAACGCCAGCGCGATCCACGAACCGATCGGATACAGCGGCATCTTGAACTCCAGGCCCGCGCGCTGCTCCGCGCTCAGCCCGGCGCGGAACTTGCGGTGCGACAGCAGGATCACCGCCCAGGTCCAGATCGCGCCGAAGGTCGAGATCGAGGTCACCCAGATGAACACCTTCTCCGGCACCAGGTAGTTCAGCAGCACGCCGAACAGCAGCACCACCACCGACACCAGCACCGCCTTGCGCGGCACGCCGCTGGCGGAGGTGATCGCGAAGGTGCGCGGCGCCTGGCCCTGCTGGCCCAGGTTGTAGAGCATGCGCGCGGTGCTGAAGATGCCGCTGTTGCACGAGGACAGCGCGGCGGTCAGGACCACGAAGTTGATGATGCCGGCGGCCTCGCGGATACCAAGGCGCTCGAAGGTCATCACGAACGGGCTGCCGGTGGTGCCCAGCTCGTTCCAGGGATAGATCGACAGAATCACGAACAGCGCGCCGACGTAGAAGATCAGGATGCGCCAGAACACCGAGTTGATCGCGTCGGGAATCGACTTCTTCGGATTCGCGGCCTCGCCGGCGGTCAGGCCGATCATCTCCACGCCCAGATAGGCGAACATCACCATCTGCAGCGACATCAGCACGCCCTTGGCGCCGTTGGGGAAGAAGCCGCCGTGCGACCACAGGTGCGAGATGCCGGTGGCCACGCCGTTGTTGCCGAAGCCGAACACGATCATGCCCAGGCCGCCGACGATCATCAGCACGATGGTCACGACCTTGATCATCGCGAACCAGAACTCGAACTCGCCGTAGGCGCGCACCGCGATCAGGTTGACCGACCCCATCGCCGCCAGCGCGGCCAGCGCCCAGGCCCATTGCGGCGTGCCCGGAAACCAGACCTGCATGTAGATGCCGACCGCGGTGATCTCGGCCACGCAGGTCACCAGCCACAGGAACCAGTAGTTCCAGCCGGTCAGGTAACCCGACAGCGGGCCCAGATAGTCCTGCGCGTAGCGGCTGAACGAACCCGCGACCGGGTTGTGCACAGCCATCTCGCCCAGCGCGCGCATGATGATGAAGATCGCCGCGCCACCGAGCAGGTAGGCCAGCAGGATGCCGGGGCCGGCCAGCTTGATCGCGTTGGCCGAACCCAGAAACAGACCGACGCCGATCGCGGCGCCCAGTGCCATCAGGCGGATATGGCGTTCGCCCAGGCCACGATGGAGCTCTTGCGGTTCGCTCTGCATTGCCACGGTCTCCTGGCCACGCGTCGGGCGCGGGCCTGCGGTTGCGCGGCGCGGCGCGCCGATTGCCCGCAACCCTACGCCATGCGGGCCCGCGCGTGTAGGGGCTCCGGTGGCGGCCTGCGCGCGGCGCCTGTCAACCGCCGCCACGCGCAGCCGTTGCCAGACCGGTAGACGATGGAGAGCGGGCATGACGACAGGCGAAAGCGTGAGCGCGGTCAATCGTTTCGGCCTGGGCGCGGCGCCCGGCCAGTTGACCCGCATCGACGATCCGCGCGGCTGGCTGCACGCGCAGCTGCGCGGCGACGGCGCCCAGGCGCGCTTCGCCGATCTGCCCGCCAGCCTGGACTACCTGCGCCGCGAGGCCGACTACTACCGCGAACGCGCGGCCGCGCGCCGGCAAGGCGAGCAGTCCGAGCAAGTCGCCAACTTCGGCCAGCGTTTCCGCGCGGATCAGTTACGCGAGTTCGGGCGGCGCTACCGGGTCGCGGTGGCCAGCGAGCAGGGCTTCGTCGAGCGTCTGGTACGGTTCTGGTCCAACCACTTCGCGATCTCGATCGACAAACGCGCCGCCGCGCTGTACGCCGCGCCGATGGAACGCGAAGCGATCCGCCCGCACCTGCTGTCGCGCTACGCCGACCTGCTGATCGCGGTGGAATCGCATCCGGGCATGCTGCGCTACCTGGACAACGTGCGCTCGGTCGGCGCCGACTCCATGCTCGCCCAGCGCGCGCGCCGGCGCATGGCGCGCGCGAACGCGCAAGCGCCCAAGCGCGAGGTCGGCCTGAACGAGAATCTCGCCCGCGAGATCCTGGAGCTGCACACCCTCGGCGTCGACGGCGGTTACACGCAGACCGACGTGACCGAGCTGGCGCGCGCGATCACCGGCTGGGGCGCGCCGCTGCCGCGCGAGCTCGCGGCTGGCGACGCATCCTCGGCCTTCGTGTTCCGCGCCGCCGCGCACGAAGCCGGCGCGCGCAACGTGGCCGGACGCCGCTATGCCGACGGCGGCCTCGAACAGGGACGCGCGATCCTGACCGACCTGGCCGTGCATCCGTCCACCGCGCGCCACCTCTCGTACAAGCTCGCGCGCCATTTCGTCGGCGATACGCCGCCGCCGGCCCTGGTCGCGCGCCTGAGCGCGGCCTGGCTGCGCAGCGGCGGCGACCTGCCCACGGTCTACGCGGCCCTGATCGATGCGCCCGAAGCCTGGGGCGAGGACGCGCGCAAGTTCAAGACCCCGGACGACTTCGTGATCTCGGCGCTGCGCGCCAGCGGCGCGACGCCGGGCGAACAGCCGCGCGGCCTGATCGCCCTGCTCGCGCGCATGGGCCAACCGCCGTTCACGCCGCGCTCGCCCGCGGGTTACGCCGACGAGGCCGCCGAATGGAGCGGGCCGGATGCCTTGTGGAAACGCGTGCAGGCCGCGCAAAGCCTGTCGGAGTCGGCGCCCGACGCGCGCGTGGACCCGCTGGCGATCGCGCGGGCGGTGTTCGCCGATCGCCTGGACGCCGACACCCTCGGCGCCTTGCGCCGCGCCGAATCCCCGCGCGGCGGCCTGGCCCTGTTGTTCGCCAGCCCGGCCTTTCAATGGAGAAGCTGAG
The DNA here is from genome assembly GCF_001427505.1 of Lysobacter sp. Root604. Lineage (NCBI taxonomy): Bacteria > Pseudomonadati > Pseudomonadota > Gammaproteobacteria > Lysobacterales > Lysobacteraceae > Lysobacter > Lysobacter sp. Root604. The sequence continues at coordinate 315,411 of NZ_LMGS01000010.1, forward strand.
ATGCGACTGAGCCGACGACATTTCATCGCGGCGGCGGGCGCCGCCGCCACTTTGACCCTATGGCCGAACCTGAGCGCGCTGGCATCGACCAACGACCGGCGTCTACTGGTGGTGCTGCTGCGCGGCGGCGTCGATGGCCTGCACCTGCTGCCGCCACGCGACGATGCCGCCTACGCGCGCCTGCGCGGCGCGCTGGCGCCGCAGAACGCGCGCGCCTTGAACGCCGACTTCGGCCTGCATCCCGCGTTGGAGTTCGCCCACTCGCTGTACGCGCGCGGGCAGTTGCTGCCGGTGCTCGCGATCGCGCCGCCGTATCGCCAGCGCTCGCACTTCGAGGCGCAGGACTGCCTGGAGAACGGCACCGCCAGCGCCAACGGCGCCGCCAGCGGCTGGCTCAACCGCTGCGTCGCCGCGATGCGCGGCGGCGAAGCGCTGGCGGTGAGCGCGGTGATGCCGCTGATCATGCGCGGCCCCGGCGCGGCCACCACCTGGTCGCCGCCGCTGCCCGAGGACGTCGATCCGATCCTGCTGCAGCGCCTGCAGTCCTTGTACGCCGCCGATCCGCAGCTGTCGGGCGCGTTCGCGCGCGCGCTCGACAGCCAGGGCGCCGGCATGCAGGTCGGCACGGCGCGCGGCGCACGCCTGCCGCAGGCGATGAGCGCGGCCGCGCGCTTCATGGCCGCCGCCGATGGCCCGCGCCTGGGCTTCGTCGAAGACTCCGGCTGGGACACCCACAGCAATCAGGCCGCGGTGCTCGCGCGCAAGCTGGGCGAACTGGATGCGGGCCTGCGCGCGTTCCAGGACGGGGCGGCTCCGATCTGGGAGCGCACCGCGATCGCGATCGTCAGCGAGTTCGGCCGCACCGCCGCGGTCAACGGCACCGCCGGCACCGACCACGGCACCGGCGGCCTGGCCCTGCTGGCCGGCGGCGCGGTGCGCGGCGGCCGCATCGCCGGCGATTGGCCCGGCCTGGCGCCGGCCGCGCTCAACGAGGGCCGCGACCTGCGCGCGACCAGCGACCTGCGCGGCCTGTTCAAGGGCCTGCTGGTCGAGCACCTGCGGCTGCCGGAAAGCGCGCTGGAGGATCAGGTGTTTCCGGACAGCCGCGCGGTGCGCGCGATGGCGGGCTTGATCGTCTGACCCCGCCGCCGGGATCAGACGAAGTACAGCAGCAACAAGACCAAGGCCGGATACACCAGCTTGACGGCGTCGGCGGCGCCGAACCAGCCCATCAAGACGAAACCCATGTACAGCAACAGGCCGATCTGAAACAGCAGGGTGATCAGGGCCAGCCAGACCAGAATGCTGAGATTCGACGAGAATCCGATCCGTGCGTTCTGCGTCTGCGCGCCCTCGAAGGCCCGCAAGCCGCTGTCGTCGTCGGCGACGACATAGGCCGCGATCGCGTTCAACTTGGCCGGTTCCGCGACCGCCACGCCGGTGCCGTGCGCGCCGACCGCGAACTTCAGGTCGTCCACCGCCGCGGCGACGCCGGAATCGCGGAAGCCATTGAAGCCCGCGCCGCCCAGATCCAGCCAGCCGCCGCGCGTGCCGACCCGGAACAGGCCGGCGATCTGCTCGAACAGCTTGGGAAAGTAGGCCACCACCCAGTCGGCCGTGGCGACCACGTTGATCACCCGTTCGACGCGGCCGTCTTCGACCAGCTGCGCCCACGGGTAGTCGCTGCGCACCACGCTGCCGGCGAAGAAAACCCGGCGCACGCGCATGGTCGAATAGCGCTGCAGCGCGCTGGCCAGAATGTAGGTGCCGTTGCTATGGCCGACGAAATCCACCGCGCGCACGTTGGGATAGTGGGCCAGGTGCTCGGTGTAGCGATCCATGAAGTCGCGCACATTGCGTTGGCGATCGGCGTACAGCAGGAAGCGCGCCATCGGGAAATAGCCGTACTTGGCGTTGAACACCGCGACCTTCTCGCCGCCCGCGTCGCAACGATGCTCGATCTCGCCGCGGATCTTGTCGGTCCAATCGCCGTGGTCGCGGATGCCATGCATCACGTAGACCAGGCGCGTGACCTCGCGATCCTCTTTGAGCTCGACCACGTCCGGCTCGAGTTCGTCGATGCGCCCCAGCACGGCCAGCTCGATCAGGCGCCGGCGCTCCAAGGCCGCCGCCGTGCTGGCATCGTCCAGGGCGCTGCCGATCTCCTTGTGTCCGGTCTGGGCGATGGTGCGGAACACCGTGCCGGCGGCGGTATCCAGGTCCTGGCCGTCCTCCTTGGTGACCAGGTCGTCGCGATTGCCGATCAACTGGATCACCTGCGGAAACGGTTGCCGGCCCTGCACCACCGCGTCCGAACGCGCGATGCGGATCCATTGCACGCGGGTATCGGCGACGAAGGGCGAGCCGCTGTGCATGGCCAGGATCAGGCGGCCGATACCGAGCACGCGCGCCAGCACCTGGCAGGCGCGGATGAATACGCAGGTCGGCCACCCCATCGCGCTGGGCTTGGGGCTTACGGTCCAACCGCGGTTCATGCCGGCCAACAGCACCAGGCGCTCGGTGCGATCGACCCAGGCGCGCTTGCCACGGCGTCCGAACGCGGCGCGGTCCTCTTCCTGGCCGTAGGCCCAAACCAGGGCCTTGCGCAGCAGCGCCGCGCCGGCGCTATAGCCCAGCAGAATCACCCGATCGTACTGCCCGCGCTTGAACTCGCTGTGGATGCCCCGCTCGATCGCGTCGGCGATCTCCAGGGCGTTGGCGTTGCTGGTGTAGCCGCGCATCCAACCGCCTTGGTAATCGACGATCAGGCGGTCGGCGTCCGGCAACGCGCGCGCGACCAGGTCCAAGGCGCCGCGGAAGCGGCGCAGGCCCGGCATGCCATGGACCAGCACCACCAGGGTGCGGGCCTGTCCCGAGGGCGCCGGCTCCAGGCTCAGGCGCGTGTCCCGTGGACGTACCAGCCAGCGCATCAGCGCGCGCAAGAGCCACCACGACAGCAGCAAGGCCGCGCCCGAAGCGACCCACCCCAGCAGGTCGCCGCCGATCTCGAACAACAGGTTCATGCTCGTTTCCTCCTCCCTAAGGAATCGCCGCGGTCTGAGCTTAGCCCTTGCCTCCCACGATCAGGCTCTTGTCCTGATTGCCGTCGCGATAGGCGATGGTCAGCGTGGTCGCATAGGCCTTGCCGTCGCGCAGCGAGGCCGGCAGGGCTTCGGCGAGCAGGCTGGCAGCCGCGCGGATCAGGAAGGTCTGCTCGAACACGCCGCGCAGCATCGCGAAGTTATCGTCGAAGTCGTTCCAGTCGCCGCGCACCTCCAGCAGATCGATCATGCGCGCCGCGCCGCTGCGCAGGCGTTCCCAGCGGTTCCAGAAACGCCGCTGGTCGATATCCGAACGCAGCAGCACCTGATAGACGGTCCACGGCGTCTCGCCTATCGACTCCTGTCCGGCCAGACCGCCGCCGTAGTCGCGCAGGCTCTTGGCGATCAGTTGCTTGAGCGCGCTGCCGCTGGCGTCGGGACGACGCCGATAGGCCTCGAACAGCGGCGCGTAGACCGCCTCGCGGCTGGCGCAGCTCGCGCGCGCGGAATGCTTGGCGTACCAGGGCAAGGCGCGCGCCGCATGCCGGGCCCAGGTCGCATCGTCGGCGCCCGCGTAGGCGCGCATGGCCTGGCGCAGGCCGTGGTCGCTGAGCATCACGCTCAGGCGAGGCTTGCACTCGCTCGCCGAGCCCAGCGCGCCCTGCAGCTGCGCCTGCAATGCCGGCGCCGCATCGGCGTCGATCACGCCCCACAGCACCGCATCGTCGACCACGCGCGACAGTTCGCTCGCGGTCTTGATCCGGCTTTCCTCCCACCACAGTTGCAGGCCGCACTTGAAATCGCGCGCGGCGGTCTGCTGCGGCGCGCGCGCTTCTTCCAGATCGGCCTTGAGCAGGGCACCGTACTCGGTGGTCCAGGTGTTGGCGTTGGCGGTGTACTGGGTGCTGCCCAGATAGGCGCGGGTCAGCGCTTCGCCGGCCGGCGAGACGTAGCGGCGGCTGACGAAACGGTCCTTGCGCTCCTGCTTGCTCTTGAGGTTGAACCAGGTGCCGACGCCCAAGGTGAAGCCCCAGGCGCGCACGCGCTCCACGGTCTTCTGATGGAGGAAGAACTCCAGCGCATAGCCCGAACCGGTGTAGGCCAGCACGCGCTGGAAGTCGAAGCTCAGCAGGGCGCCGTGCAGGCGCGACAGGGCGTCTTCCGACAGCGTGGCCTCGAGCAGCGAGGCTTCGCTGGCCAGGCGCATGTACTCGTAGCTGAAGCCCAGGGTGACCTTGGTTTCGGCGATCTGGGTCACGTGCTCGTTCAGCAGCTCGGTGAGCTCCTGCAGCTTCTTCTTCAGCTTGGGCAGCGGGTTGACCTCGTCCAGGCCGAAGCGCTCGGCCAGGGCTTCGGCGATCGGCCGATAGCGCTCCGGCACCCGATCCAACGAGGTCGCCTCTTCGATCGCTTTCAGCGCGGCGGTGGGCGCGTCGAGCACGCCAGCCACGACCCCGCCCAGCACCTTCTCCACCGCGGCCGGATCGGCGAATTTGATCTGCACGCCGGCCTTGGCATCGAAGCGGGCGTCGTGGACCGTGCTCTTGCGCAGGGCGACGCGGATCGCGCGATCGCCGGAGGCGCGCTCGCGCACGAAGCTGAGGCTGAAATCGTCGTCGACGGTGGCGGTGAAGCTGGCACTGGCGCTGGCGCCGATGTTGATCAGGAACGCGCCGGCGCGTTCGGCGCCGAGCACCTCGGTCAGGCCGTGTAGGGAACTGGAGAAGATGTCCGACCAACTGACGCTGAGGCTGGCGGTGAGCTTGCCGCGCGACTTCAGCGCGACCGCCTCGCCGACGCCGAGCCCGGCGATGTCGGACGCCGACAGCACGCTGGCGATTTCGTCGACATCGGCCAGCACCGCCTCGCCGATCCGCGTCGCGGCGTCGTGGCGTTTGTAGCAAAGCAGGCGCAGCGAGCGATCGCCACTGATGCTGCCGCCGGCGGTGCCGATCTTGGCGGTGGCCTTGGCGGTAGCCGCTGCGCTCAGCGAGTACTTGAGCCAGGCGTTGCCGGGTGCGAACGCAAGCTGCGGTCGCCAGTCGGTGCTGGCCTTGGCCGGATCGACGGCCTCGGCGCGGCTGCCGATCACGCCGTCTTCGTCGACATCGTCGGCGCTGTTGTACAGATGGATCGCGGCTGCCGCGGTGGCGCCGAACACGGCCTTGATGCTGCCGCTCTGGGCGCTGGTTTCCGCACCCTTCTCGTAGCTCAGCAGCTCGGTCTTGAGCGAGGAATCCTTGAGCGGTTTGGCGGCGGTGCCGGCCAGCTTTTCGACCAGATCGGGTATCGCGATCTTGCTCATGACGACCTTTCCTTGGAGTCAGATAGGAGTGCGCCCGGGCCTGCGGGTCCGGGCGGTCTGGCGCGGAATCGGGCCGCCTTCCCCGCGACCCGAGCGTGACGGAGTATCCACTTATCGCGTGGTGGCTGTCACCGATACCCGCGCGTCCTACCGCCGGCCGCGGAGCGCTCCCTACCGGCTCAGATCCGGCGCTGGCGCACGCCGGCTTCCTGCAGGCGCAGCAGCAGGTAGGCCGGATCGATCAGGCCGTCCGGGAAGTACAGGCCGGGCGCCACCGCCGACCCGCCGGCCAGGCCGAGCAGGCGCTCGACGCCCAGGGCGATGCACAGTGCGGTCAGCGGTGCCTGCCCGGCCGGATGCACCAGTTCGTGGCGCACGCGCAGCGGCTGGCCGTCGTGGCCCTGGCCTTCGATCTCGATCGCGATCTCGGTCGAATAGGCCTCGCCGCGACGGCGGCTGGCGCTCACGCCCAGGGCCATGTCGAGCCGGATCCAACGCGCGTCGGTCGCGGCCGCCAGAGTGACCACGTCCAGCGGCGAATAAGCCGCGGCCGCCACTTCCACGCCGTCCACGCTGCGAATGCTGCGCCCGGCCTCGTCGCCACGCAGCCAACGCCATTGCCCGTCTTCCAGCACCTGCGCGCCGGCGGCGCCGATCAGGCGCTCGTAGTCGGCGGCGGCGGCGGGGCCGCCCATGTCCTCCTCGTCGAGCAGCGCCGACAGATCGATGCGCTCGATCTGCGCGAACTCGCGTGCGTAGTGCAGCGCCGGCAGGGTCGCGGCGCCGGCCAGCCAATGGCTGGCGAGCAGGATCGGCGCAGCGCCCGGCTTGCGCAGGTGCAGCGCGACCTCGGGCGCGATCTCGAACGAGCCGCTGGAGGTGCTCAGGTACGGCAGGCCATGCGCCTGCGCGTACTTCAAGGTGTTCAAGCCCGCGTCCTTCACGAACACGATCACCGCGCTGTAACGCGCGTCCGCGTCCAGGCCGAGATCGCCGCGCTGCAGATCGACGCGCACCGCGCTGGCGCCGCCGACCGCGGCGGCCACGGTTTCGGCCTTGACCAGGTCGCGGCCGCCGATCGCGATCGGCAGCCGCGGATGCAGCCGGCGCAGCGCGTGCGCGGCCTGGGCGCCGACGACGCCGGAACCGCCGACGATGAGGACGGGGGCGAGGGTGTGTGAGGTCATGGGCTTGCTCCTGGGTTCGGGTGCCGTCGCCCTGGGCGACAAGCTACGATTGGTAAGTTACGAATGGTAATGTACGCTGCGCACGAGGCGGCGACACCACGAAACCCGGCGGTACAGCGTTCCATGAGCGAGACGGCAGCCCGACGACTGCGCAAACCCGAACGGCGCGAGCAGCTGCTCGAGACCGCCTTCGCGATCGTGCGCGAACAAGGCAGCGACGCCCTCACCCTGGGCTACCTGGCCGAACGCGCGGGGGTGAGCAAGCCGATCGCCTACGAGCACTTCCAGACCCGCGCCGGTCTGCTGATCGCGATGTACCGGCACCTGGACCAGCGCCAGGCCGCCGCCTTGGAGCGCAGCTTCGAGCGCCTGCCGCGCCGCCTCGGCGACGCCGCGCGCGTGCTGGCCGAGGCGTATCTGCGCTGCTACACCACCGCCGGCCCCGAGTACCCGGCGATCGTCGCGGCGCTCAAGGGCGACGAATCCATGGAACGCGAGCAGCAGCGCCTGATCGACGATTACGTCGCCCGCTATCGCGACGCGCTGGCGCCCTACTCCTCGCTGCCCGCGTCGGAACTGCAGCTGCGCTGCGTCGGCATCATCGGCGCCGGCGACGCGATCGCCCAGCAATGGCAGCGCGGCCGCATCGACGAGGCGACCGCGGCGGCGACATTGGCCTCGCTGATCCAGCGCTGGTTGTCGGCCAAGGCCTGAAGGCGCTTCAGTCGGCCCCGGCGATCGCGCACAGCCCAGGCACCGGGCGTAGCGGCGCGACCTCCACGGCGGCGACCGTGTAGCCGTGGCGCTGCAGGTTTTCGCGTAAACCGGCTTCGATCCGCGCCAGCGCGGCCGCGTTCGGCGGCTGATAGGCCAGATACAGACGACCGCGCGGCGCCAGCCAGTCGCGCACGCGCGCCAGTTCCGGCGCGGCGCCGGTCCAGAACCCATTGAGATTGACCGCGACGATGCGCTCGTAGCGCCGCTCGGGCTCGGCCTTGGCGACCTCGACCACGCGGAAACTCGCCGCGCCCGAGGCGACGGCATCGGAATTGCGCCACACCGCCGCGGCGACCGCCGCGGTGGAGCGATCCAACCCCAGGTAGTGGCCGCGCGTCAGCCGCGGCAGCAGCAGCGCGGCCAGCACGCCGTTGCCGCAGCCCAGTTCCAACACCGCATCGCTCGGGCGCGGATCCAGCAGGCCCGACATCCAGCTCAAACGTTCCGGGATGCGTTCGGCGGCGCTCATGCGGGTTTCGTCATGGCGCGCGGGCGCCATCGTCGTACGCGGCGCTCATGCGCCCGCCGTGGGCGTGTCCTCGTCGCTGCGCACGCGCGCGCGCCCGCCGCGCTTGGCCCGATACAGGCCGCTGTCGGCGCGATTGAGCAAGCTCTCGGCGTTCTCTTCCTCTGCCGGTTGCGCGGTCGCGATACCGATGCTGACGGTAACGGTTCCGTGCTCGCTGGCCGCATGCGAAATGCCCAGCGCGCGCACCGCGCGCTCCACGTTCTCCACCACCACGCGCGCGCCGGCCAGATCGATTTCGGGCAGCAGGCAGGTGAACTCCTCGCCGCCGGTGCGCGCGACCAGGTCGCCCGGGCGCGCCAGGCTGCTTTCGATCGCGGCCGCGACCTGGCGCAGGCAGTCGTCGCCGGCGAGGTGGCCGTAAGTGTCGTTGTAGGCCTTGAAGTGGTCGATATCGATGATGCCCGCCGACAGCGGCTGGCCGCCGCGGCGGCAGCGCTGCCACTCGCGCGCCAGACGCTCGTCGAACTGGCGCCGGTTGGCCACGCCGGTCAGGCCGTCGACCCAGGCCATGCGCCGCAGCAGATCCGATTGCTGCTTCAAGGTCAGGTGCGCGCGCACGCGGTTGCGCACGGTCAAGGCGTTGATCGGCTTGGTGATGAAGTCGACGCCGCCGGCGTCCCAGCACGCGGCCTCCTCGGCCGGATCGTCCAGGCTGGTGACGAAGATCACCGGGATGCTCTGGGTTTCCGGATCGGCCTTGAGCGCGCGGCACACCTCCAGCCCACTCAGGTCCGGCATGACCACGTCCAGCAGCACCAGGTCGGGCGGGGTCTGGCGGCAGAACGCCAGCGCCTGCGCGCCGTTGGTGGCCATGAACACGTCGTGATCGGCGGAAAACACTTCGTGCAGTGCGCGTATGTTGATCGGCTGATCGTCCACGACCAGCAAGCGCGCGCGTCGCGAAGCGGCCGCCGTCCCGGGCAACGCCTCCACGTCGAACAAGATCACGTTCATCTCCTTGTCATTCCGATCGGGCCAGCAGACGGCCGCACACATCGGCCGCCGCGGCGAAGTCGAACCGGGTCAGCGCATCGGCCAGCTGCCGATGCTCGCCCGGGTGGTGGCGGGCCAGGCCCGCCTCCAGCGAGTGGAATACGTCCAGCGCGCCCAGGTTGGAGGCGCTCAACAGTTCGCGCAGGCGCTGCAGCGAGCGCTGCGGCACCGGCGCGTCGTCGCCCGGCGGCGGCGGTTCGTCGGCGCTCAATATCTGCAGGCGCTCGCGCGTGGCGGCCGCCGCTTCGCCCAGACCGTTGCGCAACGCACCCAACTGCAGCGCGCGCAACCAGTCCTCGCCGGCCGCGGCGATCGCCTTCTCCTGCAGCTCGGCCAACTGCGCCAGGCGCATCGCGCCGACCGTGGCGGCGACGCCTTTGAGCGTGTGCAACTGACGCGCCGCGCCTTCGCGCTGTTTGGAGCGCAAGGCGGTCGCAAGCTCGCCCATGATCTGGGTGCCGCCGTCGGGGAAGCCGCGCAGCACGTCGCTGTAGACGCGCCGTTTGCCGCCGAAACGGGCCAGCGCGGCCTCCCAATCCAGCAAGGCCGGCTCGCCGTTCGCGGCCGGCGCGGCTTCGGCCGGCGCGACCGCGGTGTGCGCCGCGGCCGGCAGGGTGGTGGCGATCTGGGCGGCGGCGGCCTGGGTCGTCACCGCCTGCGCCGTAGCGGCCTGGGTGGCGACGGCGCGCGCGGCCAGCGCTTGCGCCGCCTCGGCCTGCAATGCGGCTTCGGCCTCCAGCGCGGGCAGCGGCGGCGCGGGCTCGGCGGCGGGTTCCACGGGTGGCGCAGGTGCGGGCGTGGGTGCGGGCGTGGTCGCAGGCGCGACTACGCCCGCGCCGTTCGCGGCCGCCGCAGCGCCCGCGGTGGTGGCGCCGCGTGCGGTCCAATGCAGCAGACGCTCGACCAGGGTATCCAGATCGAAGGGCTTGCCGAGGTGATCGTTCATGCCTGCGGCCAGGCAGGCCTCGCGGTCGGAAGGCAGCACGTTCGCGGTCATCGCGATGATCGGCAGCCTGGTCAAACCCAGATTGCCGCGGATGCGCCGGGTCGCGGTGTAGCCGTCCATGTCGGGCATCTGGATGTCCATCAGCACCACGTGGTACTGGCCGGCCTGGCCGACCAGCATCTGCAGGGCCTTGGCGCCGCCGCCGGCCACGGCCACGCGCGCGCCCTCGCTTTCGAGCAGGTCGGTCACCACCTGCTGGTTGGTCGGATTGTCCTCGACCACCAGCAGCGACATTCCGGCCAGGCGATTGCGCGAGGCTTGCAGCGGCGCCGGATCGGGCAAGGGCAGCGGCAGGCCCTGTCCGGAGCGCGCATCGGCGACCGCGTCGATCAGCATCGCCACCGTCACCGGCTTCATCAGGAAACCGTCCAGCACCGCCTGTTCGCGGCCCAGCCGCTCGACCAGCATCTCGCGGCCGTGCGCGGTGACCATCACGATCAAGGGCGCCTGGCTGCCGCCGATCAGTTCGCGGATGCGCCGGCCGGTCTCCCAGCCGTCCAGGCCCGGCATGCGCCAGTCCAGGAAGATCACTTCGTAGGGCGGGCCCTCGCCGGCGGCGCGCTCGACGAACTCCAACGCTTCCTCGCCGCTGCGCGCGGCATCGGCCTTCCAGCCGATCGACTGCACCATCGCCAGGATCGCGTTGCGCGCGCTGTCGTTGTCGTCCACCACCAACGCGCGCAGTTCGCGCAGGCGCTCCGGCGGACCGGCCGGGGCCTCGGAGGGCTGGCTGGGCACGCCCAGCCCGATGCTGAAGAAGAAGCGGCTGCCGCGGCCGCGTTCGCTTTCCACGCCCAGCTCGCCGCCCATCAGGCGCACCAGTCGCTGGCTGATCGCCAGGCCCAGGCCGGTGCCGCCGAAGCGGCGGGTGGTCGAGGCCTCGGCCTGCGAGAAACCCTCGAAGATCGCCACCAACTTGTCTTCGTCGATGCCGATGCCGCTGTCGCGCACGTCGAACGCCAGCGACACCCGGCCCTGATCGGCGTTGGCGACGCGCACCACCAACACCACCTCGCCGTAGTGGGTGAACTTGATCGCGTTGCCGACCAGATTGATCAGCACCTGCTGCAGGCGCAGGGAATCGCCGATCACGCGCTTGGGCACGTGCTCGTCGATATCGAACACGATCTCGATGTCCTTGTCGCCGACGTTGGCGCTGAGGATCACCGAGATGTCGCGCAGCACCTGCTCGAGTTCGAACTCGTGCGATTCCAGGGTCTGGCGGCCGGCCTCGATCTTGGAGAAGTCGAGGATGTCGTTGAGAATGCCCAGCAGGGTCTTGGCCGCGGTCTCGGTCTTGTTGGCGTAGTCGAGCTGGCGCAGGTCCAGGCTGGTCTTCTGCAGCAGCTGCAGCATGCCCAGGATCGCGTTCATGGGCGTGCGGATCTCGTGGCTCATGTTGGCCAGGAAATCGCTCTTGGCCTTGCTGGCCGCCTCCGCCGCTGCGACCGCGTCCACCATCGCCGCCTCGGCGGTGCGCTGGACGGTGATGTCCTCGGCGATCGACCAGGTATGGAGCTTGCCGTCGATGCGCAGGGCCACGCCGTTCAAGCGCACCGGCACGCGCGCGCCGTCCTTGCGCACGAACTGTTTCTCGTAGGGGCCGTAACGGCCGCTGCTGTGCAGGGTGCGCTGGATCGCCTTCTCCTGCAGCTCGTACTCCTTGGGCGTGAGCTTGCTCTGATCCAGCGCGCGCAGTTCCTGCTCGCTGTAGCCGGTCAGGGCGCGGAACTCCTCGTTGAACTCGACGAAGCGCCCGCTCTCGTCGGTCAGCGCGATGCCCAACGGCGACAGCTCGAACAGCCCGCGCAGCTTGCGTTCGTTGGTCTCCAGCGCGGCCTCGCGGCGCTTGCGCTCGCGCAGGTCGACGGCGATGCCCAGGTAACCCACGATCTCGCCGTCGCTCTTGCGCAGCGCGCTGACGTTGAGCAGCACCGGGATGCGGTCGCCGCTCTTGGTGATGTAGGTCCACTCGTTGGAATCGGGCTCGATGCGGGCCTTGGCCACGAACACTTCGAAGCCAGGATCGATGCGTCGGCCCAGCTCCATCTGCAGCGCATGGGCGCGCTCGGCCATCTCGATCGGCTCGTGGAACAGCGCCGGGGTCTCGCGGCCGACCAGTTCCTCGGCCGAGTAGCCCAGGATCGCCTCGGCGGCCGGATTGAACAGGGTGATCTTGCCTTCCGGGTCGGAGGCGATGATGGCGTAGCCGGCGTTGGCCAGGATCGCGCGCTGCAGCGCCGAGAACGCCTGCAGTTCGGCGGTGCGCTCCTCGACCTGATGCTCCAGGGTGGCGTTGAGCTGCAGGATCTCGGCCTGAGCTTCCTTGCGTTCGGCGATGTCGCGCAGGGTCGAGGCCACGCCGACCACGCGCCCGCTGCCGCTGCGGATCGGCGCGGCCGAAATCTCCACGTACAACGGCGAGCCGTTGCGATGGCGGCGGATGGTCTCGACCGCCACCGCCTCTTCGCCGGCCAGCGCGCGCTGCAGGATCTGGCCGTCCTCGCGAATGCGCTCGAACGGCACCACCAACTCGACCAGCGAGCGGCCGATGGCCTCCTCGGGCGGATAGCCGAACATCTGCTGGGCGGCGCGGTTCCACTCGGTCACGCGGCCGTCGGACGAGGTGCCGACGATGGCGTCGTGCGAACTCTCGACGATCGCGGCCAGGCGCGCGCTCTGCGCGATCGAACGCTGCTTGCGTTCGTTGGAGCTCATGAACAGATACAGCAGCACCGCCAGCAGCGAACCCAACGCGGCGATCGAACCCGCCGCGCGCCAGGGCTGCGGCAGGTCCAGGGCGGCGATGGTGGCCGGCTGGGCCTCGATATCCATGCGCCACTGGCGGCCGTACAGGGCGAAAACGCGCTGGCGCGAACGCTCCTGGTCGACGCCTTCGCCGATGCTGGCGGAGGCGTAGATGCGCTCGCCGTGCGCCGGGTCGGTGACATCGCTCAGGATGAAGCCGTAGTCGGCGTGGGTTTGTCCGAAGTCGGCCAGGATGTCGTCGGTGACCAGCGGCGCGTACACCCAGCCCACCGCCGCCGCCGCGGCCTGAGCCGGGTCCGAGGGCTGTCCGTTCGGGTACACCGGCAGCAGGAACAGCATGCTGCGATTGGGCTTGCCCTCGACCTGGACCAGGGTGATCGGCCCGGTCAGGGTCGGCTGCCCGCTCTTTAGCGCGGCCAGCGCGGCCTCGCGGCGCTTGCGCTCGGAGGCGATGTCCAGACCCAGCGCGGCGCGATTGGGCGCCTCGGGCTCGACGTACTTGATCAGGTATTTCTCGCCCTTGTGCGGGGCGAGCTGGCGGACCTTGACCTCGCGCAGGCCTTCCGCGCGCAGGCCGCTCAGGAAGGCGCCCTCGCGGCCGGCGGGCACGCGCGCGATGTAACCGAAGCCGTGCGCGCCGGGGAACTCGCGCGCGAGCTCGCGCGACTGCATGTAGCGACGGAAGCGTTCGCGGTTGATCGCGCCGCCGGCGCCCAGCACCGCCCCGCGCGCCCCGCGCAGCCCGTATTCGTAGGTCTGGAAACGCGACTTCAAATCGGCCGTGGCGCGCGCGGCCATGCTGTCCAGCAGCTGCTGGGTGCGCGCCTCGTTGCCGGACTGCTGGCGCAACCCCACCATCACCGCGCCGGCCAGTCCCAGCAGCAGTACCAGCAGGGCAAGTCGGGCAGGGCTACGCAGACGACGGATGGGCATCCCCTCCCAGGTTCGGAACGAAGGACGTTAGCAGAGGCCCCGTAGAGATTCCGAGTGGGGCTGCGCGGAATCGACACCGCCCGGGCCGGCTACGCCACTGTCCGCGATCGGCACAGCCGCGCGCAGGGGCATCGGCGGCACCGGCAGTGCGCACCCATACTTAAGCGATCACTTGACAGTGGGATGGCCCCGCCCACACTCAAGCGCATGCCTAACCATCCCGCGAATCTGGACCGCGTCTTCCACGCCCTCGCCGACCCCAGCCGGCGTTCGATGATCGAGCGTCTGGACGGCGGTACGGCCACGGTCAGCGAACTCGCCCGGCCCTTGGCGATGTCGTTGGCGGCGGTGGTGCAGCACCTGCAGGTGCTGGAGGCCAGCGGCCTGGTGCGCTCGCGCAAGACCGGCCGGGTCCGCAGCTGCGAACTCGATCGCGACGGCCTGGCCGCGGCCGAACGCTGGATCGGCCAGCGCCGCGACGCCGGCGCACGCCAGCTCGACCGCCTGGGCGCTCATCTCGCCGCCCACCCCGAGCCGCAGCCCGCCAAACCCGCCTCACGCAGACGCCGCCCCGCATGAACGCCGACGGCCGCCGCATCGTCCCGGTCGAACGCATCCAAAGCGCGGGCGCCCTACTCGCGCGGGCCCCGATCGCCTGGGACCTGCAAGCCGATGGCGACGGTACGCGCCTGCGCCCGACCGCCCGGATCGCGTCGCCGGCGGGCCGTCGGTGATCCAGAGCCGCCCTGCCGCGATCGACCCGCTGCGCGACCGGCCGGGCCGGCACTGAGATTTCGCCGCGTGCGCGGCTGGTTGTGAAGACCTTCGGCCCCTGCCTTGTGCACGAACGCGCGAAAGAACGGCGGGTCTCTTGCGGCCCGCGACCGCTGGCCGCACATTGCCGGGCCCACCCCTCGATCCGAGACCGCGAATGAAATTTCTGGTGATGATCTACAACGACGACAGCCTGCTCGGCGGCGTACCCGCCGACGAGGCCAAGAGCATGATGCGCGACTGCCTGATCCACGCCGACGAGCTGCGCGACCAGGGTTACCTGCTGGACTCGCAACAGCTCGAGGCCCCGACCACCGCCAAGTCGCTGCGCGTGCGCAACGGCCGCGCCACGATCACCGACGGCCCCTTCGCCGAGACCAAGGAATACCTGGGCGGCTTCAACCTGATCGAAGCCGAGAACATGGACGAGGCCCTGCGCATCGCCGCGCAGTTCCCCTGGGCCAATTCCGGCTGCATCGAAGTGCGCCCGGTGCGCGATCTCAACGACGTGCGGCGCGACGTCGGCGCCTGAGCTCGCATCTCGGCGGCCGCCGCGGACGCGACGACTACGTCGCCGGCGTCGCCTCAGGCGCCGCCGAGCGGCTCAACGACAACCCAGGCCTCCACCGCGAGCGCGCCTGGGTATGGCGGGATCAGGCAGCTTGCGGCAGCGGCGCGCGCTGGCGACGGATCCGCAAGGCCTGCAGCAGCGCCACCGCCAGGAACACCAGGAAGGCCGCGCCCACCGCGGCCTGCAGTTCCGGCGCGTCCGGCCCCGACACCAACGGCCGGCCCTCCGGGATACGGGTGGCGGTTTCGGTGAAGCCCGGGATCAGGTGGAAGAACACCGTCAGCGTGTAGCCGATCACCGCGACGTAGCGCGACAGCCCGCCGAAGATCGCCTTGCGGTCGGCGGCCAGCGCCGAGAACAACACGATCAGCGTGATCACGCCCAACGCGTGCGGCTTGCCGAAGCCACCGTGGCGGAAGATGAAGAAGCCGGTCACGCAGCTGCCGATGGTGAACCACACATAGACCTTGCCGATCACGCGCTCGTAGCCGATCTCGCGGTAACGGATCAGGGCGATGAGGCCGGCGAACAGGGCGATGAGGCTGACGACGGTATGGAACATGCCGAAGGGCGTGATGCCGAACATGGTTCACCTCGCGATGGCTGGGCGGTTGCGGACGATGGCGCGACGCCGACGCGCGGCCGGCGTCGCGCGCGGATCAGGACTTGAGGAACGCCAACATGTCGGCGCCGAGCTTTTCCTTGTGGGTGTCGGTGATGCCGTGCGGCGCGCCGGGGTAGATCACCAGCTTGGCGTGCGGGATCAGCTTGGCCGAGGCGCGCGCGGCGGCGTCCACCGGCACGACCTGATCGTCGTCGCCGTGCACTATCAGGGTCGGCTTGTCGAACTTCTTCAGGTCCTGGGTGAAGTCGGTGGCCGAGAACGCGGCGATGCAGTCGTAGGCGTTCTTGTGCCCGGCCATCATGCCCTGCATCCAGAACGCGTCGATCGCGCCCTGCGACTTCTTCGCGCCGGGCCGGTTGTAGCCGAAGAACGGGCCGCTGGCGAGGTCCTGATACAGCTGCGAACGATCGGCCAGCGAGGCCTTGCGGATGCCGTCGAAGACTTCGACCGGCAGGCCGCCGGGGTTGGCTTCGGTCTTGAGCATCAGCGGCGGCACCGCCGAGATCAGGCCGAGCCTGGCGACGCGCGCGGTGCCGTGACGGCCCACATAACGCGCGACTTCGCCGCCGCCGGTGGAGAAGCCGAACAGCGAAGCGTCCTTGACGTCCAGATGCTCGAGCAGCTCGGCCAGGTCGTCGGCGTAGTGGTCCATGTCGTTGCCCTGCCAGGGCTGACTGGAGCGGCCGTGACCGCGGCGGTCGTGCGCGATCACACGATAGCCGTTGTCGGCCAAAAACAGCATCTGCGCTTCCCAGCTGTCGGCGTTGAGCGGCCAGCCGTGGCTGAGGACGACGACGGGGCCGCTGCCCCAGTCCTTGTAATAGATCTGGGTGCCGTCTTTGGTGGCGATCGTGCTCATGGTCTTGCTCCCGGAGTCGGTGGAGGGTGGGGTCGGCACAACGGCGGTGGTGCGGGGGGCGTCGGTATCCGCGCAGCCGCGATGCCGGCTGCGCGCGCACCGGCATCGTGCGGAGACGACATTGCGCTGCAGTCTCGGCTGCTGCGACGGCCCGCAGGCAAGCTGCAGCTCTCCTCGTCAGGGAGATCCCCGGAGCGGCGCGCGGACTGGGACCGCGCGTCGCTCCGGTTTTCTTTGAGATGTTCCTAAAGCGCGGAAACGCCTACGCTCAGGGTGCGCTCTTGACCACCACGCCCGCGCGCATCACCAGCACCGGCTTCTCGGTCGCGCGCACGTTCTGGATCACGTCGCCGGGCACCGCCACGATGTCGGCGGCCTTGCCGACTTCCAGGGTGCCGGTGTCCTGGTCGATGCCGAGCAATTTCGCCGAGCCCTGGCTGCTGGTCATCAGCGCCTGCGCCGGGCTCATGCCCATGTCGACGTAGTCGCCGAACTCGCGTGCGTTGAGGCCGTGCGGGAACACCGCCGAGTCGGTGCCATAGGCGATCGGCACGCCGATCTTCAAGGCCTGCTTGAACATCTGGGTATGCGCGGCGGCGGCGGCGCGCGCCTTCTCGCCGATCTTGGGCGGATAGGTGTTCGCCTTCTCATCCACCCACAGCTGGGTCATGCGCGTGGGCACCAGGTAGACGCCCTTGTTCTTCATCAGCTGCAGCGTGGCCGGGGTGAGGAAGCTGCCGTGCTCGATCGAATCGATGCCGGCCTCCACCGCCAGCCGCGCGGCGACATCGCCGTGGCTGTGCGCGGCCACCTTGCGGCCCCAGTTGTGGGCCTCGCCGATGATCGCGCCGAGCTCGGCCGGCGTGAGCTGCGGCACGTCGACGGGGTCGGACTCGGAAAGCACGCCTCCGGAGGCGCAGATCTTGATCACGTCGGCGCCGAACTTCATCTGCTGGCGCACCGCCAGGCGGCATTCCTCGACGCCGTTGCACACCCCTTCCAGCGGACCGGCGGGCCGGATCCGATCCGGCGGCGCGTTGACGCTGTCGCAGTGGCCGCCGGTGGAGCCGATGGCGTGGCCGGCCACGATCAGGCGCGGGCCCTGGACCAGGCCGGCGTTGATCGCGTTGCGCAGGCCGATGTCGACGAAATCCGGTGCGCCCAGCTCGCGCGCGGTGGTCACGCCGGCCTTCAGCGCCGACTGCGCGTTGCGCTGCGCGTGGAAGGCCTGCTCGGTCGGGAAGCGCAGCATGTTCTCGTAGAAGCCCTGGGCCCAATCCTCGCTGTGATCGGAAGCCAGGTGGGTATGCGCGTCGATGAAGCCGGGCAGCAGGGTCGCCTCGCCCAGGTCGATCACTTGCGCGTCGGCCGGAATAGCGGCATCGCGACCGACCGCGACGATGCGATCGCCGCGCACCACCACCACGCCGGGCGACACCAGCTGCCCGCTGCGTCCGTCGAACAGGTGCGCGGCCTTGAGCGCGATCGTCGGTACGCCGTTCTGCGCCTGCGCGCTCAGCGCCAGACTCAGACCCAAGGACAAGGCAGCGGACAGGACGGCGTTGCGCAACTTCATACGGACTCTCCCCGGAGCGATATGGTGAGAGCGAGTGTAGGGCTTGCTGCGACGCGGGATATGGGACCTTCGGATGACCGGCGCCTCAGTTTCCGCGCGCGCCCCGCACCCGATCGTGCGCGAAATTCTCCGGCCGTCCTCGCCATGACCCGAAGAGGACGCCGCCAGGCATCGCGATGCGTAGGATGCGGTGAGCCAAAGGCGAACCGCATCGTCTTCGCGGCGCCGAGTACTAGTTGGCGGCCGTCGACTTGCGCAACAGATCGCGCACCGCCTCGGCGGTGGCGGTGGCCGACTGCGGGTTCTGGCCGGTGACCAGGCGCCCGTCGACGCTGACCTGCGCGGTCCAGTTCGGCCCGGCCTGGTGCTGCGCGCCGCGCTGGCTCAGCGTGCTGGCGAGCAGGAACGGCACCACGCTCTCCAGCTTCACCGCGCGCTCTTCGTCGTCGGTGAACGCGCTGACGCGCTTACCGGCCACCAGGTAGCTGCCGTCGCTGAGCTTCACGTTCACCAGCGCGGCCGGGCCGTGGCAGACCGCGGCGACCACGTTGCCGGATTCGTACACCTCGCGCGTCACCCGCTGCACCGCCGGGCTGTCGGGAAAATCCCAGACCGCGCCGTGGCCGCCGGCGTAGAACACCGCCGCGTACTTGCCGCTGTCGACGGTATCCAGGCGCGCGGTGTTGCGGATCGCGGCGCGGAAGCCGGCGTCGTTCCAGTAGCGCGCGTTGGTGGCGTCGTCCAGTTCGACGCCGTCCACCGGCGGCTCGCCGCCCTGGATCGAAGCGAACTCGACCGCAATGCCGGCGGCGTCGAACACCGCCAGGGGGTGGGTGACTTCGCCCAGGTAGAAGCCGGTGGGCTGACCGGTGCTGCCCTTGGTGCCGTGGCTGGTCAACACCATCAGCACCGGCTTGGGCGCGGGCGGGGTGGCGCCGGTGGCGGCGGCGGACAGGCCGAACAGGGCGGCGGCGAATAAAGCGCTCATGGCGGGAATCCTGGGAAAGGGTCGGGAGCCGACCGGGTGCTGGCACTCTATTCTTGCGTTTTATGGCGATAAACTGGCTTCCTGGCAAATTACTCGTGCGTGGATCGCAAGAATGAGCCGTCATTACGACCACCTGGCCGACGTCGAGGCCTTCGCCGCCGCGGTCGAGCGCGGTTCGCTGACCGCCGCCGCGACCGCGCTGGCGACCACGCCCTCGGCGATCAGCCGCGCGATCGCGCGGCTGGAAACCCGCCTGGGCGTGCAACTGTTGCGGCGCACGACCCGGCGCCTGGGCCTGACCGAAGCCGGGCGCAGCTACCTCGAGCAGACCCGCACCGCCTTCGCCCTGATCGACGAGGCCGAACGTAGCCTCCAGGGCCAGGGCGGCACGCTCTCCGGCAGCGTGCGCCTGAGCGTGCCGACCACCTACGGCCACTACCGACTGCCGGCGCGGCTGCAGGCATTCGCGCAGCAGCACCCGCAGGTGCGGATCGAGTTGAGCATCGCCAATCGCAATGTCGACCTGATCGCCGAAGGCTACGACCTGGCGATCCGGCTGGGCGAGTTGCCCGACAGCGGCCTGGTCGCGCGCAAGCTCGAGGACGCGCCGGTCTGCCTGGTCGCCTCGCCCGATTATCTGCGGCGCGCGGGCCTGCCGCGGACCATCGACGACCTGGCCCAGCACAGTTGCCTGTCGTTCGTGATGCCCAGCAGCGGACGCGTATTTCCTTGGATCCTGCGCGAGGACGGGCGCGACCGCGACTGGACGCCGGGCGGAGCGCTGCGGGTCTCGGACGATCCCTTGGGCATGGTGTCCCTGGCCGAACAGGGCGCGGGTATCTGCCAGAGTTATGACTTCATCGTCGGCGAACGCGTGCGCGCCGGGCGCCTGGTCGAGGTGTTGACGCACACCCGCGGCCGCAGCCGCGCGTTCTCGCTGATCTACGCGCCGCACCGGCAGCTGTCCGCCGCCGCGCGCGCCCTGATCGCGGCGCTGAGCGCGGGCTAAAGCGCCGCGGCTCCGGCATTTGCGGTGCCCAGCACGCGGGCGGACAATCGGGGTGTCGCCTCAGCGCGCTATCCACGGAGTCACCCATGATTCTCCGTCCCGCCTTGATCGCCGCCGTGCTCGCCCTGACCCTGGCCGGCGGCGCCGTCGCCAAGAGCCGCAACGTCACCGACCCCGATGCGCCGCGCGCGCTACCCGAACAGGGACCGGTCGAAGTGCGTTGGCAAAATCCGGCCCAGTTCACCGAGATCCGCTACAGCGGCAATTCCAGCGAAGCCAAGCGCGGCAACTGGGTCGAAGACCTGGCCCAACACCTGCGCCAGCGCGCGCAGAAGCGCCTGCCCGCGGGCGAGCGCCTGGAAGTCGACATCCTCGACATCCGCCGCGCCGGCAACTACGAACCCTGGCGCGGCGTCGCCTTCAACGACACCCGCTTCATCCGCGACATCTACCCGCCGCGCATCACCCTCAACTTCCGCCGCATCGGCGCCGACGGCCAAGTCATCGCCGAGGGCGAGCGCAAGCTCAGCGACATGGGCTTCCTCAGCAACGCCAACCCCCTGAGCAACAGCGACCCGCTGCGCTACGAAAAGACGCTGATCAACCGCTGGCTGGACCGCGAACTCAAGCGCCCCGGCGTCTGAGCCGCACCGCCGCCCGCCGCTCCGCACCCTCCACGGGCGCGCCATCAGCCGCATCCGCCCCTGTAGGAGCGGCGCAAGCCGCGACCGCGAAGCCGCACCCACGACGAAACCAACGACGCACACCGAATACCGAGTCGCGGCTTACGCCGCTCCTACCCGGCCATCCCGACTCTGCTTTCTGCTTTCTGTGGGAGCGGCGTAAGCCGCGATGNGACGCACACCGAATACCGAGTCGCGGCTTACGCCGCTCCTACCCGGCCATCCCGACTCTGCTTTCTGCTTTCTGTGGGAGCGGCGTAAGCCGCGATGAAGGCCCCGCACTCGTCGCGCAACTCGCGTCATCGCCGCAGTCCAATCGCGGCTTACGCCGCTCCCACAGCGCCAGCGCAACGCGCCCCGAACTTCGCTCGCCCCTACCCGCGCCGCCTCCGACCGCCACCTGTAGGAGCGGCACACGCAGCGACCGCGAAGCCGCACCCACAACGAAACTGACGACGCACACCGAATACCGAGTCGCGGCTTACGCCGCTCCTACCCGGCCATCCCGACTCTGCTTTCTGCTTTCTGTGGGAGCGGCGTAAGCCGCGATGNACGACGCACACCGAATACCGAGTCGCGGCTTACGCCGCTCCTACCCGGCCATCCCGACTCTGCTTTCTGCTTTCTGTGGGAGCGGCGTAAGCCGCGATGAATGCGCCGCACTCGTCGCGCAACTCGCGTCATCGCCGCAGTCCAATCGTGGCTGACGCCGCTCCCACAGCGCCAGCGCAACGCGCCCCGACCTTCGCTCGCCCCACCCGCGCCGCTTCCGATCGCCACCTGTAGGAGCGGCGCAAGCCGCGACCGCGCCACCCCACCCACGACGCCGCCCACCTCAAAACAGCGATCCCACCCTAGCGCCGCAACGTCTCCAAGAACTCCCGCAGCGCCGTATTGAACGCCTCGGGCTGATCCACGAATACGCCATGCCCCGCATCGGCGATAACCTCCAGGCTCGCTCCCGGCACCTGCGCGGCGGCGGCTTTCTGCGCCGCCAACTCCTCCGAGCTAGCCGCCGCCACGATCAACGTCGGCCGATCGAACTTCTGCAGCGCGCCACTGCGATCCACGCCGTACATATCCGCCACCAGCATCGCTACGCCGGTGCTCACCGGCGTGCGCAGCGCGATCTCGACGCGCTGGCGCAAGCGCTCCGGTGCCAATGGCTTGACGAAGATCGCACCCATCATCCCTTGCAGGTACTCGCGCGGATGCGCCGCGTAGACCGCCATCATTTGCAGGAAGCGCTGCGCCGCCTGCGGATCCGCGGCCACCCCGCCAGCGCCGCGCGACACCGCCGCATCCACCAACACCAAGCCGGCGATACGCCCGGTCCCGTAACGCTCCACATAGGCGGCGACATCCTGGACGCCCTGCGACCAACCGATCAGCACCACCCGATCGAGTTTGCGCGCCGTCAGCAGGGCCTCGATATCGCTGGCGCGCACCTCCGGCGTATTGCCGCTCCCGCTTTGCTGCGAGGCCCCCTGCGAACGCGGGTCCATCGCCACCACCCGATGCCCCTCGCCGAACGCCGCCAACTGCGCGTCCCAGATCGTGTGATCCATGCCCCAGCCAGGCACGAACACCAGCGCCGGCGCCGCGCCGGTCCGGCCGTTGTCGGCGTAGTGAATGCGTGTGCCGTCGGCGGCCGGCACCGAGCCGGCGACGTAGCCTGCGGCGGCGACCGGACCGTTCGCCAGTGCACCGAACAGCAGGAGCGAGCCAGTCAATATCAGCGTACGCACGCAGCGTCGGGGACTGGAATTCGTCTTCATGGCGCCGGACTCGCAAGAGAGAGGAAAGAGCTAGCGGCGATCATCGCAGCGCGGGCCGGGGTAGGACTGTGCCGGTAGTGAGGGTTCGACCCCGTTTCGGATCCCATGCGTTGGAAGTCTCGGGGTCGCTGCGGCGACCCTGGTCGGCCGCTCGCCGGGAGCGGCCGCCTCCGCCCTGGGGAACCGCATGAACAGGAAGATCGTCGTGTCCATCGCGCTGGGCGCCGTGCTGCTGGCGGCCTGCGCCGAGCCCGCCACGCCGCCGGTGTCCAAGCCGTCGAGCACACTGCAATCGTTCGAGGACGAAGCCGCATTCCAGCGTGCGCTGACGAACTTGCAGCAGACCATGAAGCGGCGGCGACAGGAGGCCGCCAAGGAGTACGCGATGGCCCCTCCCCCTCCCCCTCCGCCCTCACCGCCCCCCGCCCCCATGAGCTTCGCCGAGTCCTCGGCGGTAGATGCGCCGGCCCAGGCCAGCGCCGACGCCGCTGCCGCCGCACCCGAATCGATCACCAACGTCCAGACCCTGGGCGTGGACGAAGGCGACATCGTCAAGAACGCCGGCGACTACCTGATCGTGCTGCGCCGCGGCCGCCTGTTCTCCATCCGCGTCGGCGGCGACGGCCTGCAACCGGTCGCCACCATCGACGCCTACGCGCCGGGCTCCAGCCCCAACGGCACTTGGTACGACGAGATGCTGGTGTCGGGCCGGGACGTGATCGTGATCGGCTACAGCTACGAACGCGGCGGCACCGAGATCGGCCTGTTCGCGCTGGGCGACGACGGCGGCCTGCGTCATCGCGATACCTACCAACTGCGCAGCGGCGACTACTATTCGCAACGCAACTACGCCAGCCGCCTGATCGGACGTCAGCTGATCTTCTACGCGCCCGTGCCGGTGTACTTGAACGAGCCCGAGTCGCATCTGCCGGCATTGCGCCACTGGCGACCCGGCGCCCAGGTCGCCGACTTCAAACGCATCCTGCCCGCCAGCCGCATCTACGACGCGCTGGACCCAACCAGCGACGACTACTCCGTCGTGCTGCACACGGTGAGCGTGTGCGACCTGGGCAGGGCCGAACTGGAGTGCCGCGCCACCGCCGTGCTCGGCGACCGCTCGCGCGAGTTCTATGTCGCGCAGGACGCGGTCTATGTCTGGATCAGCTCGGAAAAGGGCAAGGCCGGGGTGCCGTCTTCGTCGGTGTTCCGCATGCCGCTGGATGGCGGCGCGCCCTCGGCGCTGCGTACCAGCGGCAGCCCCATCGACCAGATGTCGTTCCTGCAACGCGACGGCTATCTCAACGTGCTGGTCGGCAGCGACTACGACGGCCATGCGATGTGGCGCGACGACGCCAAAACCGGCGAACTGGCCCTGCTGCGCGTCAAGCTGGACGAATTCGGCGACGCCAGCGCCAGCACCCGAGCCGAGCACTACCGTCCGCTCCCCGCCCTGATCGCCGGCTACGGCGCCATGCAGAATCGCTATGTCGGCGATTGGTTGCTGGTGGGCGCAGCGCCGTACCAGCACGACGACCGCGGTGCGGCGAGCACCGTTCTCGCCCTGCGCTACGCCAGCCAGAGGCCGGTGCAGGCCTTGTCCCTGCCGCACGCGGTGAGCCGCATCGAAGCACTGGGACGCGACGCCTTGCTGGTCGGATCCAGCGGCAACGATCTGCATTTCAGCGGGATTCGCCTGGGCGACAACGCCGCGCACGCGGGACGTTTCGTCTACCCCGGCGTGGCGGAGGGCGATCAACGCACCCACGGCTTCTTCTATCGTCCGACCGCCGACGACGCAGGCATCGCCGGTCTGCCGATCTTGCGGGCGGATGAACGCGACTACAGCGCCCCCGGCCAAGCCAGCGTCGTCTACCTGCGCAACCGCTCCCTGCACCTGAGCCGCATGGGCCAGCTCGACGCGCGCACCTCGCCCGCCACCGACGACGATTGCCAGGTCAGCTGCGTGGATTGGTACGGCAACGCGCGCCCCATCTTCGTCGGCGAGCGCGTGTTCGCCCTGCTCGGCTACGAACTGGTCGAAGGCCGCGTCGATGCGGACCGCATCCAAGAACGCCGCCGCGTGGACTTCGGCCCCGGGCGCGCCGCGGCCATTTCCAAATAAGTACGCGAGCACGAACCTCCCCCGCTCGCACGGGGAAGGTTCGCGAACGAGTCAGAGATCGAATCAGCCCGCCTGCGCGGCGCTCGGGTCGGCGTCCGGATCCATGTAGAACACTTCCCACTGGTGGCCGTCCGGATCTTCGTAACCGCGCTGGTACATGAAGCCGTAATCCTTGGCCTCGGGCGACTTGGCGCCGGCCGCGATCGCCTTTTCGACCAGCGCGTCGACGCCGGCGCGGTCTTCGGCATTGATGCTGAGGATGGCCAGCACATTCTGGCTGGCGTCGCCGACCGGCTTGCTCACGAAACTCTGGAAGAACGGCTTGACCAGCAGCATCACGTAGATGTCGTCGGAGACGATCATGCAGGTGGCGTTCTCGTCGGTGAACTTGGCGTTGAACGAATAGCCCAGCTGGGTGTAGAAGGCGACCGAACGGTCCAGGTCCTGGACGGGGAGGTTGACGAAGATCTTGGTAGCCATGACGAATCCTTGAGGGTGGAGGGTAGTTGGCGGGCCCAGTACGGGATCGATCCGGCCTGCTCTACTTGACGACGAACCAAGGGGCGCGTGATCGACACGGCCCGCGAAATATTTTTCGCCTGGCCCGGCGTCAGCCCGGCGGGTCCAGGTAAGGCTGCAGCAGCTCGGCCATCCATTGCATGAAGACCTGCGCGCGCAAGGGCAGATTGCGCCGGTGGGCGTACAGCAGCGACACCGGCATGGGCTCGGCGCTCAGTTCCGGCAGCACTTCGACCAGTTCACCGCGCGCCAGGTAGGGCTCCAGCCCGATCAACGGGGCCTGGATCAGGCCCAAGCCGACCAGGCAGGCGGTGCGGTAGGCCTCGACGTTGTTGACGGTGAGCACGCCGGCCATGGGCAGGCTGCGGTAGGCCACGCCGTCCCAGTACTCCCAGCCGTCGGGTCGTCCGCCCAGGCTGGCCGCGTAGTGGACCAGGCGATGGCCGGCCAGATCCTGCAGGCGTCGCGGCGTGCCGTAGCGCTGCAGGTAGGCGGGGCTGGCGCAGTTGGCCACGCGGAACTGGCCCAGGGGGCGCGCGATCAGACTGCTGTCGGCCAGGGTGCCGATCCGGACCACGCAGTCGAAGCCTTCGCGCACCAGGTCGACGCGGCGGTCGGCGCTGCTCAGTTCCAGCTCCAACTGCGGGTGCAGGGCCAGGAACTCCGGCAACCGTGGGATCACCAGCGCGTGCGCCATGCCGCTGGGCATGTCCACGCGCAGGCGGCCGCGCAGCGCCTGCGGCGCCTGCTGAAACATGCCCCGCAGTTCGTCCACATCGGCCAACAGGTCCTTGCAGCGTTCGTAGAAAGCCTGCCCGTCCTGGGTGGTCTGGACCTTGCGCGTGGTCCGGTGCAGCAGGCGCGTGCCCAGCAGGTTTTCCAGCTGCTGCACCGCGGTGGAGGCGCTGGCTTTGGGCAGGCCCAGGCTGTCGGCGGCGCGGGTGAAGCTGGCCAGCTCGGCGACCCGGACGAAGACCTGCATGGCGTCGAGCTGGTTCATCGGGGCTCCGGGCAGCGCAATTGTTCGCATTTAACGAACAGATAAATCGAATTATGCAGATTTATCGCCATAAGTCGCGCCAATAGAGTGGCGTCCACATCCCACCCTCAGGAGTCCTGCCATGACCCCCTCCACCATCGCCCTGATCACCGGCGGCAGCCGCGGCCTCGGCCGCAACGCCGCCCTCAAGCTCGCCGCCCAGGGCAGCGACGTGATCCTGACCTACCGCAGCAACCGCGCCGAGGCCGACGCCGTCGTCGCCGCGATCCGCGCCGAAGGCCGCCGCGCCATCGCCCTGCAACTCGACGTCGGCGACAGCCGCGGCTTCGAAGCCTTCGCCGCCCAGGTCCGCGATGCCCTGGCCACGCATTGGCAGCGCGACCGCTTCGACTACCTCATCAACAACGCCGGCATCGGCACGTATGCCGCGCTGGCCGAAACCACCGAGGCGCAGTTCGACGAACTGATGAACATCCATTTCAAGGGCGTGTTCTTCCTCACCCAGACGCTGCTGCCGCTGATCGCCGACGGCGGCCGCATCGTCAACGTCTCCACCGGCCTGACCCGCTTCGCCCTGCCCGGCTACGGCGCCTACGCATCGATGAAGGGCGCGATCGAAGTGCTGACCAAGTACCTGGCCAAGGAACTCGGCCCGCGCGGCATCGCCGTCAACGTGATCGCGCCCGGCGCGATCGAAACCGACTTCGGCGGCGGCACCGTGCGCGACAACGCCGATATCAACGCCTACATCGCCGCGCAGACCGCGCTGGGCCGGGTCGGTCAACCGGACGACATCGGCGGCGTGTTCGCTTCCTTGCTGTCGCCGGACAACCGCTGGATCAATGCGCAGCGCATCGAAGCCTCCGGCGGCATGTTTCTTTAAGTAGGGAGCGGTTAAGCCATCCCGCCCCTGTAACCGGTTACGTCGACGCAGGAGGCGCCGACGTACCGGACAGGGTTAAAGGAACCTTAAACACGAATGCGCGCAACTCTCGACGCCGGTCGCGTTTGGCACATGATGCAGCTGCATCGACGCCCCAATGCGATTACAACGCATGGCAACGAACGCCATCCGAACACCGGGAGAATCCGCATGAAACGCATATTGCTGGCCACCGCGATCACTCTGGCCGTCCTCGCCTCGCCGGCGATGGCCGACGGCCGCGGCAAGGGCAACGGCCATGGCCGCGGTCACGACAAGCACCAGGATCGCGACGACCGTCACGATAGGCACGACCGCGACGACGACGATCGCTACGACCGTCGCGACCGCGGTGGCCGCGGCTACGACCGTTACGACAGCCGCTATTACTACAGCTACGACGGCCGCAACCATCCGCCGGGCCGCCACAACGGTTGGCACAAGGATTACCGCCGCGGTCAGCGCATCGACGTGGTCTACATGCAGCCGCGCTACTACATCGACGACTACCCGCGTTACCACCTGGCACCGCCGCCGCGCGGCCACCGCTGGGTGCGCATGGACGACGGCCGCATGATCCTGATCGCGGTCGCCACCGGCATCATCGCCGACGTGCTGCTGCATCATTGAGGCCCGACCGGCGCCCCGCGCCGCTCGCCAGCCCCACGAGGAATCCCGCTGCGGCGGGATTCTTCGTTTTTGGCCCCCATCCGTCGACCCGAGTCTCCGCCGCCGGCCTCGACCGGATATGGACGCGCATCCGCTCGGATGCTACTAAGCTCGCAAAGGCGCGCCGACGCGCGCATCGCTCATCACGCCTTAGGGGGAGGCACGATGACCGTCAACGCCTGTGAGAACTGCAAGACCGAAACCGCCGCCGGCGCGCGCAACTGCCCGGCCTGCGGCGCGCCGATGCTCGCCAACTTCATGCCGGACCCACGCCGGGCGGCCGCG
The DNA here is from genome assembly GCF_001427505.1 of Lysobacter sp. Root604. NCBI lineage: Bacteria > Pseudomonadati > Pseudomonadota > Gammaproteobacteria > Lysobacterales > Lysobacteraceae > Lysobacter > Lysobacter sp. Root604. The sequence goes on from NZ_LMGS01000010.1 coordinate 343,331, forward strand.
CGCGCGCGCAATTCCGGCGACCACACCTGGCGCAATGTGGCGATCAGCGCGGTGATCGTATTGGGTTGTCTGACTCTGTTGGGGCGCTGCAGCTCGCTGCTGAGCGAAATCGACCGGCGCGCGGACGTACGCCAGGAGGCCGACGCCTTGGCCAAGACCGGCCGCGAGCTGCTGCTGGCGGAAAAAGCGCGCCTCGACGACATCGAGGCCGGCCGCACGCGCGTCGGTTCCCAACCCCAGCCGGCCGCCAACAGCGACACCGCTCTTCCGGCGCCCGCCACCAACACCGCCGAGCTGCTGCGCGGCATGAACCGGATCGTTAGCGATATGGGGCAGCGCAGCGCGCATACGCGGGCGCAATTGCAGGCCGAAGTCGCCACCCTGAAATTGGACGCCGTGCTGGCGCCGCAAAACCTGGTCGACGCTCAAGGCATCGCGAGCGGCCAATCCACCATGCGTCGCTACCTGACTCTGGTCGAGGCCTCCAACGCCATCGCCCGGGCCGACACCGCCGAACTCGACCGCCGCGTCTACGCCCTGGCGGGCGGCGTCGCAAGGAACGCCCAATTCATCGCCGGCTACGAGCAGTCAAAGCGCCAACGCGTGACCCTGGATGACGAACAGATCGCCAACCAGCGCCGCGCGGTCGCCGCGACCCAGGCCCTGCTCGCTTTCGCACATGCGCGCCTCGGCCGCATCTCGCTGGACGGCAAGGAACTGCTGTTCCGCAGCCAGAGCGACCTGGATACCTACCGCCGCCTGCTGGCCGACTTCGACCGCGAAGCCGCGCAGGAAGAGGAGATCAGCCGCCGCCAACGCAAGATGATCGACGACGCATTGGCGAGTACGGACAAGCTCAAGGCGATGTAAGCGATGCATTCGAGTTCCCGCGCAGGCTATGGCGACCCTGGCCCGTCGATGCCCTCGCGAATCGGCGTATGACGACGCAGGCGTGCGTCTGGGCCAGCGACGAAAATAGCCGTGGCACCTGCGATCGCTTGGCCGCCTTATGCTCCCGACACGCGGCCCTGCGCGTCGCTCCTGGGGAATCTCGCCGATGAAAGTCCTGCTCGCGACCGCCCTGCTGCTGCTCGCTTCGAGCGCGCACGCCTGCATCAACGAAGTCGGCACCGACCGCGACGGCCGGCGCTTCGCGGCCCTGTGGTACCTGGGCGACGACATGACCCAGTCGATGCGCGAGCGTTCCGTTCGCGAGCACGCGCTGGAGCGTGCGAAGCGGACCATCGCCGAGGCGCGCAAGCAGCCCAGCTTCCAGTCGCTGACCAACCTGGGCGTGCTGTTGATCTACCAGGGGCAGTATCCCTTGGCGATTCGCCACTTCATCGCCGTCGAGCGCCTTTACCCGGGCCACCATGAAACCGCCGCCAACCTGGGCACCGCGCTCGAACTGGCGGGACAGGACCGCGTCGCGTTGCGCTGGATTCGCCTGGGCATCCAGCGCAACGCCGACGAGCACCTGCGCACCGAATGGCTGCACGCGCGCATCCTCGAGGCCAAGATCGCCGCGGCGCGCGAGCCGGGCTACCTCAACCGTCGCTCCATCGCCGGTGTCCGATTCGAAGCCAAGACCGTGCCTGCGCTTCCGACCGCCCTGCCCGCCGGCAACGACGGCAAACCGGTCAAACCTTGGGAGCTCGAAACCGCGCTGAACTACCAGCTACACGAACGCACCCAGTTCGTGCCCGCACCGGATGCCGTGGTCGCCAACCTGCTGTCCGACTGGGCGACCCTGAACCTCGCGGGCGGCCCGTTGGAGAATGCGAGCGCCCTGTACGAACTGGCCGTGGACTACGGCGCGCCGCGCGATGCCTTGATGCGCGAACGCCAGGCTTACATCCGCAGAACCATCGCCCGGGCGCCGGATCGCGACGGAGCGGACAGCGACTACAACTGCGCCATCTGTCCGCCCGTGGGGGAATGACGGCGCCGCCATCGGATGGCCGACGCTACGACGTCACCGCATAACTCAGGCGCAGCAGGTCGTCGCCGATCGCTTGGGCTTCCAGCAGCCGCAAACGATGGCGGCCGCTCACCCCACCGAACAGCGGCTTGCCCGGGCCCAGCACGATCGGGCTTACGACTAGGCACAGCTCATCGATCAGGTCGGCGTTCATCAGGCTGGAAACGAAGCTGGCGCCACCGACCGCGTAAAGATCGCGGCCGGGCCGGGATTTGAGCGCGCGGATATCGGCGATATCGCGAACGATGCGGGTATGCGGCCACGTCGCCTGCCTCAGCGTGCGCGACAGCACGATGTGTTCGGTGGACGCGGCGAAGCGAGCGTACTCCACCTCGTTCGGTGTCGGCGCGCGCCCGCTGAAGGCGAGCACGCCGGCGGGGTCGTTCTGGACCTCGCTCCAATAGCCTTCGTAGCCCGGATACATGCCGCCGCCAAGCAGACAGGCGTCGATGCGGTCGGTGAGGCCGTAGCGGTCGTCCCAGGCGTCCACCCAATCCAGTTCGCCCTGTGGGCCTTCGATGCGTCCATCCAGCGACATCTGCAGGGCCGCGATGATCTTGCGCATGATGCGAACTCCGTTGGGGTGTTACCCGAGCGTCGAACTCGCGCGCCGGCGATCGACACCGCACGCGCGAACGCCGACGAACGGTAGCCCCATGTCAGGCGCGTCGCGCTCGATGTACATGGATTGCGATCTCGCGGCGGGATCCGCTCCCCACCGTGCAGCCAAGCGCTTCCTGTAGGAGCGCCGCAAGTCGCGACCGCGACGCCTCAGCTACGACGCGCTACTCCAGGTCAGGATGTCTCCCGCTCCGCCAGGCGCTTCACGATCGCCGCGCGCAAGGTCGCTGCGTCGGCGATACGGATTCCCAACTCATCCCGCAACACCGCCATCACCTCATCGGCGTCCGCCAGTTCGCGGCGCTGGCTGGGTTGACCCAGGCGATGGACCGCGTAGCTGCCGTCGCTCAAGGTCTTGCGGATGCCGTCGCCGGTGCGCGCGGCGAACATGCGCCCTTTGAACGGCGACTCCGGATGCGTGGACACGTACCAATTGCCCACCACGTAGTCGACCTCCTGCGCGGGTGTCAGGTCGAAGACGTACATCGGGCGCCACTCCTCGCCCACCTTCGCCCGCAGCGCGTAGCCGCCGTCGATCCGCGCCAGGCGGTAGTCCTCGTGCGGGGTCGACTGCGGCGCCTGCGTATCCAGGCGCAGCGGCGCCGTCGGCACCATGCCGCCGAAGCCTACGTCGGCCAGGTACTCCAAGCCGTCCAGCGTCGCCAGCACGAACATATGGGTGCGCGCCGTCGGCGCCTCCTCCGGCCCGCCCATCACCACCCGTGCGGTCAGGCCGCGTGCCACGAAACCCAGGTCTTGCACCAGGGCCAGGAACAGGCGATTGAGTTCGTAGCAGTAACCGCCACGGCCCTCGTGCAGGACCTTGCGCTGCAGGGACGCCAGATCGATCGGCACCGGCTCGCCCAGGAACGTCGCCAGCGTCTCGAACGCGAACGTGGCGGTGTGGCGACGCTGCAATTCGCGCAGCGTATCCAGCGTGGGTGCGGGCGGGGCGTCGTAGCCGAGGCGTTGCAGGTAAAGGTCTAGATATTGCAATGCTTGCGACATGGGCAGGACCTGATTCTCGTCAGGCGATCACCCTACGACCTCAACCCTGCTTGAGGTCAAGTGCACGAATTCGCAATCGGCACGCCGCGTTCGAGCGTCAGTCCGCGCCTGCCATGTCGATCAACTTGGCGACGGTGTTCATGTTGCGCGCCGTGCCTATGCGCGCGGCCGGGATCACCAGCTTGGAATCGGCCATGCCGTCGCCGTAATGCACATAGATCTCGCGCTCGCCCAAGGCGATTTGCTCGTCGCGACGGTGCCGCACCGCGTCCAGCGCGTCGGCCGGTGGCGGATCGTCGAGGAAGATCGCCACCACCCGGTTGGGTGCCGCGTGTGCGTACGGATTGCCGGCCAGCACCCGCGCCAGGTCCGCCCCGGTGCGCACCACCACCCCGACCGGCTTGCCCGCGTACTCGGCCAGTCGCGCCTCCAAGGCCTGCTTGACCTGGGCCGCTTGCTTGGCGGCGCGGAACACCACATTGCCGCTGGCGATGTAGGTGCGCACGTCCTGAAATCCGGCCGCGGCGCACATCTCGCGCAGCTCGGCCATGGGCAGTTTTCCGGTGCCGCCGACGTTCACGGCACGGAGCAGGGCGATGTAGGTAGGCATGCGCGAAGCTTACGGGAACGATCGCCCGCAGGAAGGCCGGCGCGGCGTCGGACCGAACCTCAATCGCCGCCTCCTCCGTCGCCACCGCCGCAGGCATCGCCGCCGCCGAAGCAATCGCCCGAGTAGCTCCCCGTTATCGTCGCCCCGCCATCCGCGGCATGCAGGTCCGCCTGGTGCGACGACATCGAATCGCGCACTGCGCGCGTTTCGGTCGATACGAAAGCCAGGCAGATCACCGCACCGATCAAGGGCAGCAGCCATATCAAAGCCACTTGGACCAACCGCTGCCCGCCCGACAGCGTCCCGCTGCGCATCGCAGCCAAGGTGGCGATCAGATTGATCAGCACCAGAACACCGATTACCGCCGTCTGCCAATCCATCGCACACGCTCCGGATAGTCGCTAGTGTGTGCGCAGTCTTCCGGGCTTTCGAACGAGCGTCAACGTATTGCGCATGAATTTAGCGATCACCGCTGAAATTCACGAGCGCCAAATGTGGAACGATCTCTGCCGGACGGTAGTGCGGATGGGTGGAGCTATGTCTATCGGCGTAGAAAATGTGTACACGCCGCCCTCCCAGCGATTAGGCACCAGGCCGCCCCACCGTCCGCTTGGCGGAGGTTTTGGACGCAGCCACGTCGAGCGCACCGCGCAGCGCCGACGCCTGCGCCTGCAAATACGCCCACAGCCGCTGCGCAACCGGGCCCTGCGGACGATCGCGGCGCCGCGCCGCCACCAACTCCTCGACCCGGCCCGGGAAATGCCGGCCGGCGATCGACAGCAGGCGGCCGTCGCGCAGTTCTTCCTCGATCAGGAAGCGCGGCATATGCCCCCAGCCCAGGTTCTGCAGGATGATCTCCTTCTTCATCAACTGATCGCCGACCGTGCACTGCGGCGCGCCCTCGATCACGAAGTAATCGCGCGAAGGCGAATGACGCGCGGTGTCGCGCATCACGCACTGGGTGTACTCGCGCATGCGCTCGGGCGTGAGCGCGCGCGTGGGCGGCGCGGGCAGCAGCCCGGCGCCGACCACCGGCACCATCGGCACCTTGCCCAGATCCAGCCACTCCAGGCGCGGGTCGCTCTTGTCGACGCGGTGCAGGATCAGATCGGCCTCGCCATCGAACAGGCGTTCCCAAGGGCCGGTGACCGCCTCGAAATGCAGATGCAGGCGCGTGGTCGGGCACTGCGCGAAGAAACGCCCCAGCAGACCCAAGGCCTGCGGGCGCGGGCACAGATCGCCGATCACCACGTGCAGCTCGCTCTCCTCGCCCATGGCCAACTGCGCCGCGTGCGTGCGCAGGATGTCTAGCTCGCCCAGCAGCGCCTGCGCGCGCCGATGGAAAGACAGCCCGGCCTCGGTCGGGCGCACGCGATAACCGCTGCGGTCCAGCAGGCTCAGGCCCAACTGGCGCTCCAGCTTGGCGACCGCCGCGAACACGGCCGGATGCGAGCGATGCAGCTCTGCCGCCGCGGCCTGGAAACCGCCCGCGCGAACCACCGCATCGAAACATTGCAGGTCGTGCAGGGTGAATTCGGCCATGTCTGATTTTCTTACAAAGACTGTGCTTACTTTGTAATATCAAGACGAAACCCACGCAACTAGCCTGCTCTCCAAGGCCAGCGCCGCCGCCTCGTGAACCGTCCGGTTCGCGGCTGCGCCGTCGCCACCACCCGGAGAGCAAGACCATGAGCCACACCGAATACCTCGACGCCGGCGACGGCGCCCGCATCGCCTACCGCTACGACGGCGATCCCGCCCTGCCCGTGCTGGTGCTGTCCAATTCCATCGGCACCACCGTGCACATGTGGGACGCCGAAGTGCCTGCCTTGTCCCAGCGCTTCCGCGTGCTGCGCTACGACCTGCGCGGCCACGGCGGTTCCGGCGTCCCGGTCGGCGCCTACTCTCTGGACCGCCTGGGCCGCGACGTGCTGGAACTGATGGATGCGCTGGCAATCGAACGCGCGCATTTCCTCGGCTTGTCGCTGGGCGGCTACGTCGGCCAATGGCTGGGCGTGCACGCACCGGAGCGCATCGACCGGCTGATCCTGGCCAACACCTCGTCTTACCTGGGACCGGCCCCGCAATGGGACCAGCGTATCGCTGCCGTGCTGGAGGCACCGGACATGCGCGATACCGCCGAGATCTTCCTGGCCAACTGGTTCCCGCGCCACCTGCTCGACGCGAACGATCCCGTCGTCGACCGGTTCCGCACGATGCTGTTGAACACCGACCGCGAAGGCCTGGCCGGCGCCTACGCCGCCGTGCGCGACGCCGACCTGCGTCGCCCGATCGCCGTGATCCCCAACCCCACCCTGGTGATCGCCGGCCAATACGACCCAGTCACCGCAGCCAGCCATGGCGAACTGATCGCCGCGACGGTGCCGGGCGCGAAGCTGCTGACGCTGCCGGCCGTGCATCTGTCGAACGTGGAGTTTCACGACGAGTTCGTTGCGGCGGTGCTGGGGTTTCTGGCGCGCTAGGCTTATCGCGCTTTTTCGTACGCGGTGCATGGCGCCATCGCGGCAAGCGGACGCTCAACACACCTTCGAATCGTCCCCGGTGCGGATGGTGCCGCCCTGGCGCCGGCCGCGCCGACGCTTATACTCGCCCCACTTGCGGCCCACGTCTCGGAACTTCGTGGCCTGGCCTCCCCCGCCGCAACACGGATGTTTCTTGCGGATATCACTGGAGGCTGCATGTCTACGCTATTAGCCGACCCCGCCGTGGGTGCGGACGAACCCGACTGGGACGCGATCATCGACAACCCCTACCACGCCGGTCCGCTGGTGCGGGTCAGCCGCGCCGGCAACTGGTGGCTGGTGGTGGGCATGCGGCTGGGCCTGGACGACGCGCTGCATCGCGTGGCCGCGGTCAAGAGCGAGCGCGACAACGAAGACCGTCTGCTGATCTTCGCCGACACCATCACCGCGCAGCACGCGGCCGACGCGCCAATCCTGTGTCGCGAGTTCGAGCACATCGTGGTGATGGCACGGCGCCTGGAGGCCGGGGCGCAGTTGCTGCTGGAGAAACGCGGCTGGGAGATCACCTTCCGTCTGGGCTTCTACGTGGGCAGCCTGAGCCCGGCGACTCAGAAGATCAGCGTGGAGCGCTGGATGAAGTGGAACGACTCCAGCTGGGGCCAGCACGAGGTCCGTGGCAAGCGCGACCTACCCAGTCCGCTCACGCCCCGGCAGGTCGTGGTCAGTACCTATCCCCTGGACGAAACCAAACCGCTGCCGTTCACCGAAGAAGCGATCAACCTGACCGCGCTGCCGCTGCCGGCCTGCAGCGCGATGCTGGACCGCATGCTGTTCGCCGCGCAGGCGCTGGGCATGGAAGGCAAGGGCGAGCTCGCGCTGGAGCTGCTGTCGCGGATGGAAGGGCTGATGGCGCTGGTGCCGAACCAGAGCGGCTGGGACACCGTGTCGCTGGGCTGTCGCTCCACCCAGGAGCTGCTGCGCCCGGTGCGTTTCGATCCCGAACAGGTGCCGTATCTGAGCGCATCGTTCTACGGCGAGATTGCCAAGGATCACGTGCCCGCCTTGCAGGCCTACGCCGGCACCTTCGCCCGCCTCAGCGATCGCAGCTACGACCTGGACGCGCGCAAGAAAGCGGCCAAACTGGTGTTGGGCGAAAAGGACGATGCCGGTTCGTTCCAGAAGCTGGTGAGCCAGCAGTTGGCCGAGAACCTGCGCCTGGCCACCGCCAACGTCAAACGCGCGCAGGACTCGATCGAACCGCAAAGCGCCAACGTGCGTCGCGCCGAAGCCGAGTTCAAGCGCGGCATGGACGACTGGAAGGCCGCCAAGGAACGCGAGGCCGCGTTCGCGATCGTCGGCGCGGTGTTCTCGTTCGTGTCCGGCGTGGCCTCGATGTTCGGCGGCAACGCCGCCGGCGCGGCCGGCGCCGCCAAGGCAGCCGCCGACGTGGCCAGCACCGCCGCCAAGCTGGCCGAGATCATGAAGACCCTGGTCAAGGTCGGGAAGGCGATCGAGAAGGTCGTCACCATGTGCCTGGCCATCGTCGCCGCGGTCGACAAGATCGACAACGCCAAGAAATTCGCTGACGACCTGTCGGCGCTGACCCGCGAATCCCTGTCCGACGACGCCAAGGGCGCACCGTCCGCCGGCGCCTATTGGGACCAGCTGTGGGTGGAAGTCGAGACCCAACTGGCCCCGGCGATCAAGGAAGGCATCGGCGGCGCCGAGGAGTACCTGAAGGAACTCAAGATCCTGGTGATCTACGGCCGCGCCCTGACCACCGCGCAGGCCGCGCTGCCGCCGCTGGTGCAGGAAATCGCGCGCGCCAAGCTGCAGTCGGAGATCGCGCGTCGCCAGTACGACGCCGTTGCCCGCGAGATAGAGGGCCTGAAGAAGGAAGAGGTGCTGTCCGGCCAGGCCATGATCGTGCTGTGGGGCAACTACCGCGCCGTGCAGCGCTCGATGCTGGTCGCCTTGGGCCAGTTCGACGCGGCTTACCGCTACTGGGCGCTGAGCGATCCCCTGCCGCCGCGCGACAACCACCGCGGCATCGCCGACCTGGCCGGCGATCTGGTCGCCATCGCCGATCTGAAAAAGATGCAGGCGCGCGCCTTGGACAGCTTCCGCCCAATACCGCAGCCCTACACCCGCAACAAGTACGCCTTGCCCACCAGCGCGCGCGAGGCCTTGCTCGGCGGCCAGCGCGTGGAACTGCGCTTCACCCCCAGCCGCGGTCCGCTGTCGACCTGGGGCCGCGTCAGCCGCGTGCGCGTCGGTGAAATCTTCGTCTGGGTGGAATGGGTCGAAGGACAACGCCCCAGCAAGGGCGAGATCGAATTCACCGTGCGTACCAGCGGCGCCTACGACGACCGCAAGCTGGTCGCCGGCCAGGTCCAGGACTTCCACTTCCACGGCGCGCCGGTCAACCTGACCTTCCGTTACGACCTGGCCAACGTCCCCACCGATCCCGCCCTCGACTGCATCCGCGTACGCGCCGCCATCGCCGAGGAATTCCGCACCTCGTATCCCGAACCGACGCTATACACCGATTGGATCCTGTCCTCGCCGAAGGTGGAAGCGGGCGACACCGAGACGCTGGACCTGGGCAAGCTGAAGACGGCGATCGCGAATATCCGTCTGGAGTTTTCGGGGACGTATATCAAAGACCCGGACAAGGTGTTTTGAGCGCGACTTTGGCCCATCTATGAAGCCGGTCAAGCCGGCTTCCCATCCCCACTCCATGTAACGTGAGCTCGCAGACCAAACGCAGTAGGCGCGAATGACGAATCCATACCAACCTCCCGCGCATACCCCGCCTCCGCCAGTTGGAGACGCATTCAGGTGGCGGCGCACGATCGCCTGGGCTCTTCTGATCTATGCAGCAGCGATGGTCGTGGGCTTCCTGAGTGGATTGACCATGGGGCGGTGGGATCTCTACGGCGCGACCATTGAGGAAGCCATTGAGCGTGCGCGCCTTGTTCGTCGCATCGCCTACGGCTTGGTGGGCGCTTGCCTCTATTGGCGGTTCGCTGCAGCCATTTCCGGTCGGCGCGCGCTTCACGTTGCCGCTGTCTTCCTGCTGGTGCAGTTGATAGACATCGGGGTTTCGGTGCTCATCTTCGGGGATTCGATCCAAGAGTGGTTCGACCTATGGGGACTAGGCCGCAGCCTCCTTGCTGCAACTGCTGGCCTTGCTATTGCTGGCATCAGGTCAAAACCTTTGGCCTCGCCGGCACATTGATTTCGCCACCGTGTACCGCTCTTGCCTGAGGCCGCATGACGGTAAAAGATGCTCTAGAGCGAGACAGGAGGTCACATGCTTCAAGACATCATCAAAGCGGGCGGAACATCGTTTCTCATCTTTGGCGTGGTGTTCGCTATTGGGCTGTATGCGGTGCGCGGACTACACGGCTTGCAAGGCCGCAGAGGCCAGCACCGGCGGGAGTTTCTGGAGCTTTGGGCGGATGGCCGCCCACGCGATGCGTTATGGCTGCAAGTGGCCGTACGCCACGCGTATGGAACACATTTGCCTGCCCCAGTGATCCGCTTGGGCCTGACGCGGCCCGACAGCAGCCAAGCACTGGTTGACCTGTCGGAATTGTGGGATCTGTTTCACTACGACAGCGATACGCAAACGGTGCGCTGGTTTCATCGACATCATGCGACACTGAGGAGGCGAAAGCTTGCGCTGGCCCTGGTAGTCATAGGCTACTTCAGCTTTGCTTTGACTGCGGTGGTTACCGCTTACGTAACAGCCCACTACGGCCCCAGCACAGCGTTTGGATGGATCTACGGATTCTTCACTGCCATCGCAGCCTGGGTCGCCTTTTCTTGCCTAATTCGCATGGAAACGCTCACGGTGGCGGTTCGAGTAGGTGATGCCTGGATCAAGCGCATCAACCGGGCGTCGCGGCGGGCGCGCAAACGCCGCCTGACAGCGCCAACCTAGCGCCCGCAATGACGCCCTCACACCATACGCACGCTGATAGGAAATTTCATGTCACGCATGGTCCCGCTGCTGCTCTCGATCGCGCTAAGCACCACCGCATGGGCGGCGAGCCCGCCACCCGTCTCCGCGACCGCCAAGGCCATGGCCACGGCCTATGTGGACGACTTCAAGGACATGGTGCGCAGCACGCCTGATGCCAATCCCGACGAAGTCGCGTGCATCGAACGCATCCCCGCCACCGCGGTGACCGACGCGATGCAGGAAGTCATCGCGCAGTCCTTAAGCGAAGACGAGCAGGCCGAGATGGAGCGCTTCTACGCTAGCCCCGAAGGCTTGCGCCTGCTCGCGATCTACCGTCGCTGGGGCGACAAGAGAAATCCGGCCAGCGATGCCGAGCTGGAGGAAGTTCTGCCTATCATCAGGTCTCCGGTACAGACCAAGTTGTTCGATGCGACCTCCTTCCAGAGCCTGGGCTCCATACAGGCCATGAACGCGATCGCCCCGCTGCTGGAGCGCTGCTCGGCGTCGCGCTAGCCGCGTCATCCCGTTGGCGACGCTTCCTGTGGGAGCGGCGTAAGCCGCGATAGCGCAACTTCGGACACTGGACGGTCGCGACTTACGTCGCTCCTACCCCAAAACGATGAGTCGTGCTTGCGGGCTGTGGGGTAGGAGCGGCGTGAGCCGCGACCGTAGTCCAGTGCTCTGGCCGGGCTGCGCAGTTCTGCGTAGTTGCGCCATCGCGGCTTACGCCGCTCCCACAGAGAGCTATCGTCTGGCGATCGAGATTTGCGCCAGGAGCGATGCTACGAAAGGCGTCACACACCCCACAACCTCCGCGACTCCTCCGCGATCACCTCCGGAAACTCCTCCTGAAAGAACAGCTTCGCGCGCGGAACGCGGCGGATGCCTTGGGAGTTCGAGAAAGTGCGGTCCAGATACTCCGCGTCGCCCTGATCGAAGATGTCGTCCGCAGCGCCCCACACGATGCGCACAGGAACCCGGCTGCGCTTGAGCTGCGCTTCGATGCCCGCCAACGGATTCGGCGTCAGGGCCAGATGGAAGGCGTGGTACTGCGCGCGCCGCAGCGGCGTGCTGACCAGCGGGGTGACGTAGTACTCGATGGTCTCGTCGGCGAAACCGCTGGGGTCGGCGAACACGGCGGCACCGAACGTAGCCCGGGCCTTGGGCTTGTCGGTCAGCCATTCGGCGGTGGCGTCGGCCAGGGTGCCGGCGCGGGCCATGTCGAGTACCGGTTGGATCTTGGGCGGCGGGCTGTCGGGTTCCACGTCGCAATTGGTCAGCAGCAGGCTGCGCACGCGCTTGGGATGGCGCAGCAGAAACAGCTGAGCCACCGCACCGCCGCTGTCGCTGGCGACGATGTCGACCTGATCCACGCGCAACGAGTCCAACAGCGCGGCCAGCATGGCGGCCTGATCGCCGGCGGCCAGCGATTGAGCGGCCGGCACCTCCGAGTAACCCAGCCCCATGAAGTCGGGCGCGATGCAGCGCCGGTACGGGGACAGGTGATCGATGGCACCTCGCCATTGGAACCCGTTGAGCGGAGCGCCATGCAGGAACAAGGCGGCACGGCCGTGCCCGCGTTCGAGGTAGGCGATCCTACCGAACGGCAACGCGGCGTAGCGACGGGTGGCCCGATAAGCGGCGGCGTCCAGGGGCGCCTCGGCGCCGGCATGGGCAGCGCGGCGGCGGGCCGAGGCCAGCGGCAGGTAACTGCCGGCGACGCCGGCGGCCAGGCTGGCGGCGGCGAAGGTAATGAATTGGCGGCGATGCATGAAGGCGGTCCTGTGCGGGGAGACCGGCCCATGCTGGCGAACGCGCGGCGCGCGGGCGCGCACAAACGGACGACGACGGGCACGCAGGGATGATTTTCGGCACTGTCGGCCGCCGCCGCGCGGGCCGAGGATCGGGCCATGAGCGACCGCCCCGCCTGCTATCCCCCGCCGCCGTCGCGGTCGCCGTTGGGCACCGCTGCTGATCGCGCGCCGCTGCTGGATGTGCTGACTTCGCCAGTGCCGCAGGGCGTATTCGACTCGCCGGTGGATGGGCGCCACGTGCTGTGCCTGCACCTGGGCGAACCGGTGCCGGTGTCCTACCGCATGGACGGCCACCAGCGCCAAGGCGTGCGCCTGCACGGGCAGTACTGCGTGGTGCCGGCCGGCGCGAGCACGCGCTGGGTGGTGTCGCGGGCGGCGCGCTCGCTGCTGCTGCGCCTCACACCCTCGCTGCTGGGCGACACCTCGCAAGCGATGGGTCTGGGCAGCGGCGGCGCGCTGCTGGCGCCGGCGATCCACGTGCGCGATCCGCAGGTCGAACGCATCGGCTGGATGATGCAGGCCGAAGATCACGACGCGTACCCGGGCGGGCGCTTGTTCGCCGACAGCCTGGCCTCGGCGCTGGCGACGCGGTTGCTGACCTTGCAATCGCGCCGCTCGCCGGTCGCCGACACCAAAGGCCGCGCCCTACCGGGCTGGCGCCTGCGGCGGGTCCAGGACTACGTGGAAGCCCACCTGGACGAACCCTTGTCGCTGCTGGAACTGGCCGCGGTGGCGGGCTACAGCGCCTCGCATTTCAAGGCGCTGTTCAAACAGGCCACGGGCGTGCCGGTGCACCGCTACGTGCTGCAGCGCCGGGTCGAACGCGCGCGCCTGTTGTTGCTGCAAGGCGAGCAACGCATCGGCGATATCGCGTTGGCGACGGGCTTCTCGCACGCCAGCCATATGGCCCGCTGCCTACAACGCCTACTGGGAACCAGCCCTTCGCAATTGATGCGCGATGCGGCCGTTGCGGATCGCGTCGCGCACTAGCCCCTACGCGCTGCGCCCACGCGACTGCGCCTGCGTGTCGGGCGATGGCGCGGACGGGTTGGCTTCATTGAGGCGATTGAGCTGCGCGAGCGAATCCGCGACCGGCGTACGCACCGCATCGTCGGTGCGCATGCTGGCCAATTGACGACCGGGGTTCTGCAAGTCGCCCTGCACCACGATCATGTTCTGACCGGCCGCCACGCCGTTTGCGTTGGCGGAGCTGAGCACGATGTGATTGATCTCGGTCAGGCCCTGCTTGCGCGCCAGGCACGCCGCGCTGGCTGCCATGCAGGCGCTGTTGCCGTCGTACTCGCGACCCAGGCTGGCGTCGAGGCGGCGGGTGGCGGCCTCGGCCTGCGGCAGCAGCGGATCGTTGCTGCCCAATGGACCGGACGCAGGACCGCGGTTGCCGGGCGGCGGCGCGGGCTGCGCGCCCTGCGGCGCGGCGGGCTGCGTGCCGGGCGCAGGCGCGGTGGGTGCGGGCGCATCCTGGCTCTGAGTGGGCGGCACCAGCCGCTGCAGCGTGGCCGGGTCGAGATTGCCGGTGGCCGGCAGGCCCTGCGCGTTCTGGTAGTTGATCACCGCCGCCTGCATGGACAGCCGGTACACGCCGTCCTCGGCCAACGGCTGCCCATCGGCGCCGCGGATGCCCGCCGCGTTGAGGTTGCGCGCCGCGGCGCGCACGCGATCGTCGGTTTCGCCGATGCGGATGATGCCGTCGTCCACCACCGGCCGCGCCTCGATGCCCTGCCCGCGCCGCGGCGGATCCAGCGCCAAGCGTCCGCTGCCGAGGTCGTCGACGTAGTTGTCGAATTGCTGGTGGTAGCGCGTGTCCACTTCCATATGCACGTGGATCGGCACCGTGGCGACATTGCTCTGCGTGCCCAGCGCCTGGCCGTACTGGATGGTGTCGCCCTCGGTCACCGCGATGTTGCTCATGTGGCGCACGCGCGCGATCACCTCGCCGCCTTCGCGGTCGTAGATGTCGACCAGGCCTTCGCTCGGACTGACCCGGCCCACGTAGCCGGCCAGCGGCGAAGGTACATCGACGCTGCGCGAGCCCGGTCCCGTGGCCAGGCGCGGGTCTTCGAGAATGAAATCGCGCTTCTCCAGCACCTGGTTCTCGGTCAGGCCGTAATCGCGGCGCGCGGTGCGCACTTCGATCTCCTGGATCTCGCCATCGATCACGCCGTGCCGGCGCCCGGCCTGTCCGCCGGCGACCACGCCATTGACCACGCGCGCATCCGCATTACCGCCCGGGTGATGGGTGACCAGACTTTCGTAATCGGTGACCGGAATATTGGCGCTGCGGCCCTTCTGGATCACGCGATAAGGCCTGGGGTCGGCCGGAGCGGCGGCTTGCGGGTCTTGCTCGTTCTCGTTGGCCATGGCGGCGATTCCTTTCGTGGTCGCGACGAACGCGATGGGCCATGCCGCGCTCAGCGGCAGCGGTAATAGGTGTTGGATTGCTTATGGTTGACCACGGTCAGCTCGCCGTTGTCCTCGCCGCTGAGCAGCAGGACCTCTTCCAGCCGGATCGAGTCTTCGTTGATATGCAACTGCGAAACGATCTTCCAGGCCTGTGGCGTCTTGGAGATCTGCACCACGCTGACCGGCTCGCGCCAATCCTCGTAGGCGCTGAGCTTGCGCGGGGCGATCTGGAAGCGCGAATCGCTGTCGGCGGCATCGGGACCCTTGCAGGCCTCTGGGCTGTCGCCCATCCAAGTGCCTTGCAGCACCGCCGGGTAGATGGCGGCGGGCGGTTTGCCCTTGGCGGGCGAGGCGGTGCAGGCGATGCACAACAGGCCCGCCGCTGCGGCCGCGATCACGTAGCTCACTCTGGATTCCATGCAGCGTCCCTTGCATTCCGGTGGTGTCAGGATACGCCGGGTCGTTGGACCGTTCCACGGGCCTCTCGTGAAAGCCACCTTCCAGTCCTCATGACAACCGCATCGACGGCCGAACCTCAGTCTGGACGGCGTCAGGGCTGGGCTGCGCGGGCTGACTCGCTTCATAGAGCCGGTTGAGCTGGGCAATCGAATTTGCTGCGGGCGTGCTCACCGCATCCGAGGTCTTCATGCTGGCCAGGTGGTGCGCGGGGTCGCGTAGCTCGCCCTGCACCACGATGATGTTCTCGCCACGCGCGACGTTGCCGTGGGCTTCGCTCAGGACAATGTGGTCGATACCGGTAAGGCCCTGCCTGCGCGCCAGGCAAGCCGCGCTGGCGGCCATGCAGGCGCTGCTGCCGTCGTACTCGCGGCCCAGGCTGGCATCGAGACGGCGGGTCGCGGCTTCGGCTTGTGGCAACAAGGGGTCGGCGCTGACGGGCCGGCCGGAAGCGCCGCCGTAGCGATCGGCCCGCGGATCAAGCGGCCGCGTATCGCGTTCGGGGTCGGTGGGATTCACTTGTGGAGGCAAGATCAATGGTGCCAGCCGTTGCATGGTGACCTGATCGAGATTGCCGGTAACGGGCAAGCCTTGTGCATTCTGATAGTTGATCACCGCCGCCTGCATGGGAAAGCGGTAAACCCCATCCTCTACCAGCGCCTGCCCGTTCGCATCGCGGTAGCCCTCGGCATTCAGCCGTTGCTGGGCGATGCGCGCCAGCTCGGACGATTCGCCGATGCGGATCACGCCGTCGTCGATGACTTCACGCGCTTCGATGCCTTGGCCGCGCCGCGTCGGATCGATCGATAGGCGGCCGTCCGACAGGTCTTGGACGTAGTTCTCGTACTGCTGGTGGTAGCGGGTATCGACTTCCATGTGGACGTGAATCCTTTCAGTCGCCTGGTTGCTCTGCGTACCCAGCGCCTGCCCGTACTGAATGATGTCACCCTCGTTGACGGCGATGTCGCGCATGTGGCGGATCCTTGCTATGACCTCACCGCCTTCGCGGTCATAGATATCGACAAGGCCCTCGGCGTCGCTGCGCCGGCCGACA
This sequence comes from Lysobacter sp. Root604, assembly GCF_001427505.1. Classification (NCBI taxonomy): domain Bacteria; kingdom Pseudomonadati; phylum Pseudomonadota; class Gammaproteobacteria; order Lysobacterales; family Lysobacteraceae; genus Lysobacter; species Lysobacter sp. Root604. The sequence continues at coordinate 359,749 of NZ_LMGS01000010.1, forward strand.
TAGCCCTCCAGGGGCGATGGCACGTCTACATCTCGGACGCCTCTCGCACCACTGGCCAGCCGTGAATCTTCGAGTATGAAATCCTTCTTCAACAGCACCTGATCGCGCGCCAAACCGCGAGGGTTCTGCGGTGTCCAAACTTCAATCTGTTCTATTTCGGAATCGATCAGGGCGTGCGGCCGAGGCCGCTCCCCGTTTACGACCACACCATTTACGACTTCGGCCCGACGGCTAGCTGCGGGATGATGCGTGACGAGGCTATCGAAGTCCGTAACCGGGATGTTCGCCGTCATTCCCTTTTGTATGACGCGATAGTGCGGTTGGGGCTGGGGGGCGCCCTCAACGTCGGATCGTTGTTCATCGGTCACAGCATCGACTCCTTTCGACACGCCCCTGGCTATCAAGCAGCCATTACTGGCAACGGCCGTACGTGTTGGATTGATCGATGTTCACTACGGTCAGGTAGCGGTTCTGATGACCACTAAGCACGTAGAGCTCTTCCAGCTCGGCCGATGCGCCGTCGAAGTACGTCCGCGACACGACTTTCCATGCCATCGGAACTTTCGAGATTTGAACAATACGAAGCGGCTTGTTCCAATGCTCGTAGCCGACCAGCTTGGCTGGAGTGATCTCAAAGCGCGCATCGCTGTCGAGACTGTCGGGATTCTTGCAGTCCTCGTTCTCACCCAGCCAAATCCCTTTCAGCGCCGCCGGATAGTGAACCGCGCTAGATTTCCCTTTGGCCACGGCTCCACAACAGGCCATACCGACTATTCCCGCCAGCGCTATCGCAAACACCTTGCCTGCCTTGAACTCCATGCGGCACTCCTTGCGCTTCTCCACCTCTAGGATACGCCCGAGCAATTGCCGGTCGTCAACGGCGTATATGTTGTGCCGATGATCAAATGAATCGCACACCATCGCCCGCAACCGATGGTTGCGGCCGTCCAATCATTTCAGCGCGGCATGAAGGCACGAAAAAATAAAGGCGACCCTGGGGCCGCCTTCCTGGTTCAGCTTGCGGGTATCAAGGCGCCTGCGGATTCCGAACTATCGCCGCGCCTACTTCGCCGGCGTCTTGCGCGCAGCCGCCAGCGCCGGCGCACTCAACACGCCTTGCTGCTCGGCCAGCTTCAACAGCTGCGCCTCGATCTGCGACGCGGAGGTCGAGGAACGGGCGATGACGGCGGGAGTGCCTGCCTTAGCGGCGCCCAATCGATGCTCGGAGCGCAGGAAGCGGCCCTTCACGGTGTACTCGGGCTCGGCTTCCGCGCCTACCACTTCGACACGGATGCCGTTGTAACCCAGCACGGGCTGCAGCTCCGTCGAGCCCACACCCGCGCCAGTGGCCAAGGCGCCGGACAGCTGCGCCTGCAGCGAGCGAATGGTCTTGGCGTCGGTGATCGTCAGCGTGGGATTGGGCCGCCCCGAATAGACCAGGTAAGTCACACGCAGCGCGGAGGGCGCGGCGGGGGCATTCTGCGCCCAGGCCGCGGGGCCGCCGAACAGCGACAGCAGCAGTACACAGATGGCCCAGGCTTTCATCGGACGCCTCGATAGGAAGGAGTGAACGCGGTTCATCGGATTTCCTCGTGGCCGCCGGCCTGCACACTGTCCGACCACAGGCGGAAGTAGCCGCAGAAGTCGGTGTAGGGGCCGCGGTCGGCGTACTGCGGGTCGTTGATCGGCGAGCCGGAGTTGTCCAGGTTGGTCGCGGCCGTCTGCCCGGGCTTGTGGCTCCAGGTGCCGTACGCATCACGGCGGTACCAGTGGTAATCCTCGCCGGGCGCGACCACCAAGGCCACGGCGGTCTTGTAGCTGGGATCGTAGGGATCGGCGATGGCCTCCAAGCCGTCGCGCACGGCGGCGGCGTGGACCACGGCGCAGCTCATGCCGATGGCGGTCTGCCCCGACGCGCGGCCCGGCTGCGCGAAAGTGTTGGTGCGCTTGTTGTTGGCGTAGTTGTAGCAATTGTTCATGGTCATGGAGCCGCCGTTCCACGAACTGGGCTCGTACATCGGGTAACCCGGCGCCATCACCGTGGCGATCTCGTCGAAGGACAGCGCGCGGCTGTACACGTGCACCTCGTCCAGGCGATCGTTGAAATACGCGGCGCCGTCGACCGCGGCGCCGATCAACAGCGGCGCGTCGGTGTTGCTGAGGATCTCGGTCTGCAGCGGCCAGGTGCCCGCCTCGTTGCCGTCGATGTAGAACTGCACCGTGCCGGTGCTGCGCGCCACCGTCACCGCGACGTGGTGCCAACGGTTGGGCGTCAGCGCCATCTCGGTCAAGGACGCGTAGGCGGCCTTGCGCGATGAACCGCTCAACCGCAGCGTCACCCGCCGACTGCTTGAAATGCCGAACACGTAGCCGCCGTTGACGCCGCGGTTGTCCAGGATGGTGCGGGTGGTGATGGTGTCGCCCACGCGCACATAGGCGCCGAAGCTGAAATCGCCGCTGGCGAAACTCAGCGCCGGCGAGTACGGCACGGTGTAGTACTTGGCCCCGGCCAAGCTGGCGCCCCGATTGGCCCAGCCCCAGGAGGTGGTGTTGGCGCCGACCGCGGTGGCGTTGTGGCCATTGTTGGTCACGTCCGTGGCCACGGTGGAGATGGTCTGGAAGTTCCACCCCGCTACCGACCAGCCGGACACAATCGGCGTGGGTTGCGAGTGGCTGGAGGCGATGGGGAGCAAGGCGCCGAGTAGCAACGCGCACAGCACGAGCCTGGGTTTCATGCGATGTCCTTATGCATTGCAGACGACGGAACGGGGCCGCGCCTGCGGAACCGGCTGCCCCGAGCCGATGTGTGTAGTCCTGCCGCATCTTGTGCCGGGGCTCAGCGGGAACACAAGGCCCGCTGCTCTGTGCGCGCGGCAGCACACCGGCCCTAGTCCGCAGCCCGCAAGCCCTCTCCACCGCATTCATTGCAGCCCTCGAAGGCGGCCCAGCGACCGGACTCGTCCGAGTACTCGTTGCAGACCTCGCCCCGGCCCCGACAGTGCGGGCACCAGCGGTAGCCGTAGCGAACCGAGGCATCCCCTGGCGGCGCCGACGCTCGGAACCGCCGCTTGCGTATGTCCGATTTGAGGCTATCCGGATCGCTCATGCGCGTATTGAGCCATATCCGCGGCTGCATTCTTGGCCTGTCGCGCCCCTGTCGGCACCCGCGGGGCGCCGGCGCCGGTTTCGCCGAATCATGGCCACTCAGCCCTTGGCGGGCTTCTTCGGCTCGGTGAACACCCGTCTCTTCAGGTCCGCCAGCACCTTGCGCTGATCGGTCTGGTTGAGCAGCGAGAACGTCACGATGGCTTCGGCCACGATTTGCGTCTCAGCATAGAAGTAGGTAGGCGGAAGACCTCTAGCTCGAGCATGACACTGCGCGTCGGACAAACTTGCACCTTGAACCGCCAGCACGTACCGGCTGATGCCAAAAATCGTAACTTCCCGGTGCAATTCACTGCTCATACTCAGCTCCTTCTGCGCAAGTCAGCATCGACAGCTCTTCGATACGAGAGCAGACTAAACGACGCGACAGAAGGATTACGGCTAAATCATCCATCGTCAATTACGATAATCGTAATTACGTAAAAAGAAACTAGTGCCGGCTATCCATAAACTATTTTCAATTCACGTCACCCAGGCTAACAATAAATTCCATTTCATCAAAATCTAGAAACTCAGGGCGAACAGATACTGCGTCAACAGACACCTCAGCCGGAAGCGTCTCGAATACATCAAGCAAAGAACGCAGCACAGGACCGACATCGTGTGCTATGCGCATCTTTGCGCAATCATCCACAACGTTGTAGAGACGATAAATGTCGTACGGCGTCCGCCCCTCAACAGCCCTCCGCAATTCACTTAAGGATAAATGAATTGGATTGCTAAAACCTCCTCGCGTACTCTTAGCATCTACGAGCCGCTCATCGCCATTTACTGGGCCGATACGAAAATCATACGGGGATACAGCATTGATGCTTGAAGTCCACTCGTACCACTCAAAATTACCCCGCTCCAACTGACGATCAAAGTACTCATTTAATAATACTTCGCCCAAAACACCTGTTTGCTCAGCAACTTGCCGTGACGACACAAACTCCTCAGGAGTTATTCCTCGCCCCTCACGCCGCCGATTGATTTTCTCAACACCAATGACTCCACCAAGTACGGCATCTTCGAGATCGTCGGTCTTAAGCCATTCAAAGAGAGGATGACCGATAGGCAATGGCTCCACTGCAAGCACCGCTTCGATCTCCTCTTCATCGAGCAGCCACATCGATCCCTCGGGATAACGCCGATCAAGTTCTCGGTGAACACCAGCATCTACCGGAAGGGCCTGCGCCACCAAAACAATTTTGGCCGTACCCGGGACAACGTCACCAGAGAACTCGAATAAGGCAAAGTCACCAGGCAGCAGTATGTTATAGCGCTGAGGATCATCCTCTGGACTGTCAATGAATTCCCCATTGAGCCGCCAGTTTTTCTGCTGCTTAAGGATCTTTCTCTGAAGGTTGTAGCTCTGAGCCATTCCCGGGCCAAGCAGATACAAATCGATAGAAAAACGTGGTTGCGGCACCGCCGCCGGCTCACGCAGCTGAGGATAAAGCTCGTCTACCAGGACCCTAGAATCCAGGTTGAATGCCTTCTGTTTTCCCGCTGGATTATTTTGGAAATGCCATTTGAATAGCGTCAGATCAGATGCTGTGAGCTTCTTCAGTGCAAGCTTGCGCGCCATTTAAACGCCCTCTCCCCTCAGTCCTTGGTTCCTGTTCGCACGTGTCGTCAGAGTGACGCACACATATGCATCTTGGTGCACAATAGCATCACTCCATCTCGGATGGCTCCACATGAACCGTAGCTCTGTCGCTCCTGATCGCAAGTCCATCAGAACCTCAGTCATGTTGCCAGAAGGTGCGCACTTGCAGATCCAAGCTCTAGCCGACGCCAATCAAGTTTCCTCGGCTTGGATCATCCGCATGGCCATTCATCGCTTCTTAGATCAGCACCAGGGCCAGCTTGAGCTGCCGCTGATGAGGTCAATCGGACAAGGATCCAACTCCAATGATTGAAGACACTATTTCTCGCAAGCTTGCGCGTCTGCAAACCGGTGCGAAGCCTCGTGTTCTGGATCTATTTGCAGGTTGCGGCGGGCTTTCCTTAGGCTTCCAGGCCGCTGGCTTTGACATACGCGGCGCCGTGGAGTTCGATCAAGAGGCTGCCAGATCACATGGCTTGAATTTTCATGGCGGCGTTGAAGCCCACAGTCAGCCCATCGACATTACAAAAACATCCCCGACTGAACTATGCGCCCGATTGGGTACCGGCAAAGTAGCTGATGCTTTCGACGTCATAGTCGGCGGCCCTCCTTGCCAAGCTTTTGCACGGGTTGGTCGCTCCAAACTACGTGAGATCGAAGCTCACCCAGAGGCATTCATTCACGATCCGAGAGCACAGCTCTACAAGAAGTATCTAGAGTATGTAGATGCATTTCGCCCACTAGCCGTTCTAATGGAGAATGTACCTGACATCTTGAATCATGGCGGCCAGAACATCGCAGAAGAGACATGCGAGGTTCTGGAGGCCAAAGGCTACGTCTGCGGCTACACGCTTCTCAATGCCGCTTTCTACGGCGTACCCCAGATGCGAGAGAGGATGTTCCTAATCGCGTATCGCCGGGAAGTTGGCCAGCCTGTCTCGTTCCCCTCACCCAGCCATTGGCTCGTGCTTCCTCCTGGTTATGAAGGCTCCCGCTCTGTTGCGCTTAAGACGCTTCGTAGCCTCCTCAACGAAGCGCACTCATACATTGAGCCTCCAGTTGCTTCCGTGAACCTGCCCCCTGCTGTAACCGCCGAGGAGGCTCTGGGTGATCTACCAGCAATGCACGCCCGAGATCTCCTGGCCAGCGGCAAGATTACGCGGGGCGCCCGGCGCTTCGATACGCCAATGGCATACAACCGAAAACAGCCTTCGGCTTACGCAGAGTTGATGCGAGCATGGCCAAACCATGAGGCCTCGAAAGAGGGCCCAAAAGATCATGTTATTCGTTACTTGCCTCGGGACTATGAGCTTTTTGCGCGAATGAACGCCGGAGACCAGTATCCGGAGGCGCATGCTCACGCTGTGGAAATGTTCCAGGAGCGCCTGATGGCAGCGCGAACAAAGGGTGAAAAGCTCTTGGAAGGCTCTGCGAAATACAAGGCTTTGTGGGCTTCCATTGTCCCTCCTTATGACGCCAGCAAGTTCCCGAACAAATGGCGGAAGATGTGGCGTAATCAGCCCGCTCGCACGCTAATGGCTCACCTTGGGAAGGACAGCTATAGCCACATCCATTACGACAGCAAACAGGCACGAACCATATCGGTTCGTGAAGCTGCTCGACTGCAATCTTTCCCAGATGGCTTTGAATTCAGCGGAACGATGAACCCCGCATTCAAGCAAATTGGCAATGCAGTCCCTCCCCTGCTGGCAAGAGCAATCGCTACAGAGATGATAAATACGCTCCAGAAAGCAAACGAAGCCAAAGATATCCCTCTATCGATGGCTGCAGCGTCATAAATAGTGCTAAGCGCAGAGCCGCTTAGCCAGCCATACGCTCAGCAAGAGAGGCGTGAGGTTTAGAGTAAAAAATTGAAGTCCAAGAGGGTGAATTACGGACGTACTTACTCCTAAGCAACGCCGGCTCAACATGAGCCGCATCCGTGACCGAAACACTAAGCCGGAACTGATTGTTCGCCGCGGCCTCCACGCTCGTGGACTGCGCTATCGGCTGCAAGACCGCACGCTCCCTGGGCGTCCCGACTTGGTATTTCCACGCTATCGCACGGTGATCTTCGTCAACGGCTGTTTCTGGCATGGGCATTCGTGCCCGATGTTCCGGATGCCCGCCACTCGTGCGGAGTTCTGGCGAACCAAGATCGCTGCAAACCAGGAGCGCGACGCCAGATCTTATGCGGCTTTACTGGACGCTGGCTGGAGAGTCCTAACGATATGGGAGTGCAGCTTGAGAGGGCCCAATCGATGGCCTCAGGAAGCCGTTTTGAATACATGCAAAGACTTCATCGTTGGCAATTCTCACTCCGCTGAAATCTCAGGCCGTTCAACAGCGTCAGATGCCTGAGCTAGCATTGAAGAGTGTTCCAATCGCTTTTCCATAGCTATCGACGACCACAAAGAACCCCAAAGAACGCCGCATCGGGGGCTAGCTTTAAAGGCTTCTAATAGAAAAAGCCGGACCCATGCAAGGTGAATCCGGCCTCACTATTTGAGATGAACCAAGTGCATTTACGAGGTCTTTTCAATAAAGCGAAGAAAAGCCCCAGAATAAAAGTCCTATTCCACATAGCGCAGACAGAGATCCCACTATCACAGCGGAGATAACAGAGTAACTGACGAGCCGGCCACTCTCTTTCTGGATTGGGCGAGGAGCTAGTTTCAATGCCTTGTTAAGAGAGGCATTGCCTATGACCAGAAGCGCGATGCCGCCTATCAACGCATAGGCGTAACGAATGTTTTCCATAAAGCGGCCCTAGGCGGCGATTGCAGCCAACTTCCGATGTTCGCTCAAGAACTTCGCGCACACTCCCGCGAAACCAATGTTACTGCCTGTGTACTTCTTGCCGTGCTCACGCATCGCAGCTTCCTGCTCAGCTAGATCACACACTTCGGCAGTACCTGACATTCGAGGCATCATGCCGTCATCGGGCTGGCCGCAACCCGAACTCTTGATCAAATCCGCCAGCTGGTAATGACGCTCATACACGTGCATCGAAGCGGAATAGTGATAGTAGCTGCCAAGCTCCAAGCCCAGCTCAATAGCCATCAATTCTTGCAAACAAGTAAATAAGAACAAGTCATATGGAACCCCCCATATAACATCATTGCTTCTCATGTTAGCAAAAGCGCAGAGCTTTCCTTGGCGCACTATAAACTGAAGCGAGTTGACACAGGACATGTCCTTTGTTTCGCTAGAAACATCGACCTCATTCCTTAGATTCAGCACAGCTCTGCGAGAGTTTATATCTCTCTTAAGGAGAGATTTAACAGCGTGCCATTGCGTTCGATGACCGCTCGTTGCACCGAATATCCGAGCGCCATAGCAACTACCTCTAACCTCTCCGTCGGGGTCGGCGAAATTCTTCCACCTAGGTGTATAGAACGCCAATGGCGCAACGGAGGTGTCGCCTCTTAGGTGCCACAAGAACTCTGCGACGGCGAGAGCAGAACTCCAGTTCCTTCCCGGAATCGTAGTCAATCTACATCTCGGATTTGTCAGCTCAAACGACACGCCTAAGAGCTCGCGCGTCTTCATCCCTCTCGGATCAACTTCCATGCCGGCAGTCATGACGCTCTGGCAAAGCGCCACTTGTATTGCATTTGAAGAAGAAGCTCGAATTGGGCTCATAACACGATCCTCGTGATCTGTACTAGGGCGCACGTTTCGGCTGCGCAGCACCTATCTTCGCCGGCTCTTGTCTCATGGCAGGAGACTCGCTCGGTTGATATCTCACGGGAGGATAGCCATTTTGGATTTTTTCAAGCTTTTCAAGCCTTTCTCGCACTTCGGCATCTCGACTGTCGGCTGCGAACCTAGCCGCTGTGGCTACGCCGATTGTCACAAGCAGCGCGAAGAAAGCCAAAGAAAATGCAGCAATGGGCAGATATTTAAGCATCGTCTCCCTGAGACGATCATTTTCTTTCTTAGATGCCTGACCAACCAAACGCTTTATATTAAGAAAGTTCTTACCGAAATTCGCCACAGACCGCGCGCGAACTTCTCTACGGTATTCACCCTCAGACACATTTGCCCGCAGGCTTGATTGTTCAGGCAGATTGGCCCCGGCCTCGAAATTAATGCGATGAAACGTCAATCGAATAAACTTATCGCCCTTCTGAAGCAGTCGCTTTTCAGAACTGAAGTTAAGTATCGGCGTAGACAACCGATTCTTCCAACCAGGGTCGACAACTCCAATATTGAGGGTGAGCAGCCCATCATTACACAGCCTAGTCAATACATGCGCGAGCCCACAAACATCTGGGGGCAGATGAACACATTCTTTCGAGACAAGATGAGCGATGCCCTGGGGCTCCAGCATTAGAGAATCAACTGACTCTCCTTTGTGATTCACTATCTCGCCGATTGTTAGGATTTGCCCTACTTTCCAAGAGCCGTAATCATCTAGCCCCGGGAAGCTCGCCCTATCACTATCAAACTTTGGATGAACAAGCGTCATTTTGGGCTGTCCTTATTCTTCCATAATGGCAGAGGGCATTAACGCAGATGCTCAAACCCCCAAGGGGTTGGGCTTCTCCACATCAATCTTGTACTGCTTGATCGCCCGGGCCACATCCTTGCCCGTCATCTTGCCCTCCGCCGCCAGCGCCGCGACCGCGGCATGCGCGATGTAGTAGCGGTCGACTTCGAAGTGGCGGCGCAAGTTGGCGCGGGTGTCGCTGCGGCCGAAGCCGTCGGTGCCCAGCACGGTGTAGCGCATGGGGACGAAGGCGCGGACTTGTTCCGGGTACATCCGGATGTAGTCGGTGGCGGCGATGGCCGGGCCCTGGCGGCCTTCCAGCAGCTGCGTGATGTAGGGCTTGCGCGGGGTCTTGGCTTCGGGGTTGAGGCGGTTCCAGCGTTCGACATCCGTAGCGTCGCGGGCGAGTTCGTTGAAGCTGGGGCAGGACCAGATGTCGGCGGTGACGCCGAAGTCCTTGTCCAGCAGCTCGGCCGCGGCGATGGCTTCGCGCAGGATGGTGCCGCTGCCCAGCAGCTGCACGCGCAGTTCGCCCTTCTTGGGCTTGCCGGCGTCGGTCAGCAGGTACATGCCCTTGATGATCCCGTCCGCGCTGCCTTCCGGCATGTCGGGATGGGTGTAGTTCTCGTTCATCAGGGTGAGGTACCAGTACTCGTCGTGCTGCTCGGTCAGCATGCGCTGCATGCCGTGTTGCAGCAGGGTCACGACTTCGTAGCTGAAGGTGGGGTCGTAGCTGCGGCAGTTCGGGATCAGGCCGGCCTGGACCATGCTGTGGCCGTCTTCGTGCTGCAGGCCTTCGCCGTTGAGGGTGGTGCGGCCGGCGGTGGCGCCCAGCAGGAAGCCGCGCGCGCGCATGTCGGCGGCCTGCCAGGCGCTGTCGCCGATGCGCTGGAAGCCGAACATCGAGTAGTAGATGTACAGCGGCAGCATCTGCAGGTCGTTGGTGCTGTAGCTGGTGGCCGCAGCCAGCCAGGACGAGAACGCGCCGGCTTCGGTGATGCCTTCTTCCAGTACCTGGCCGGTGGTGTCTTCGCGGTAGTACATCAGCTGGTCGCGATCGACCGGCTTGTACTTCTGGCCGTGCGGAGCGTAGATGCCGAGCTGGCGGAACAGGCCTTCCATGCCGAAGGTGCGCGCCTCGTCGGCGACGATGGGCACCAGGCGCGGGCCGACCTGCTTGTCGCGCAGAGCGATGTTGAGGGCCTGCACGAAGGACATGGTGGTGCTGATTTCGCGCTCGCCGGTGGTCTTGAGCAGGCGGTCGAAGGCTTCCAGCTTGGGCACTTCCAGCGAGGTGCTGGCCTTGCGGCGGCGCTGCGGCAGGAAACCGCCCAGGGCCTTGCGGCGCTCGAGCATGTACTCGATTTCCGGCGACTTATCGCCAGGGTGGTAGAACGGCACGGCGCCGTCTTTGAGCTGTTCGTCGGTGACCGGGATGTTGAAGCGGTCGCGGAACAGACGGACGGCTTCGTCGTCCATCTTCTTGGTGCCGTGGGTCGGGTTGAGCGATTCGCCCGACGCACCCATGCCGTAGCCCTTGACCGTCTTGGCCAGGATCACGGTGGGCATGCCCTTGGTGTTCACGGCCTCGTGGTAGGCGGCGTAGACCTTGTGCGGGTCGTGGCCGCCGCGGTTGAGGCGCCAGATGTCGTCGTCGGACAGGTTGGCGACCAGCGCAGCCGTCTCCGGGTACTTGCCGAAGAAATTGTCGCGGGTGTACTTGCCGCCGAAGGCCTTGCAGTTCTGGTACTCGCCGTCGACGGTTTCCATCATCAGCTGACGCAGCTTGCCGGTGGTGTCGCGCGCGAGCAGCGGATCCCAGTAGCTGCCCCAGACGGTCTTGATGACGTTCCAGCCGGCGCCGCGGAACTGGCCTTCCAGCTCCTGGATGATCTTGCCGTTGCCGCGCACCGGGCCGTCGAGGCGCTGCAGGTTGCAGTTGATGACGAAGACCAGGTTGTCGAGGCCTTCGCGGCCGGCGACGGAGATGGCGCCCAGGGATTCGGGCTCGTCGGTTTCGCCGTCGCCCAGGAAGGCCCAGACCTTGCGGTCGGACTTGGGCATCAGGCCGCGGCCTTCCAGGTACTTCCAGTTGCGCGCCTGGTAGATGGCGCTGATCGGGCCCAGGCCCATCGACACGGTCGGGACCTGCCAGTAATCCGGCATCAGCCACGGGTGCGGGTAGGAGCTGATGCCGCGGCCGTCGACTTCCATGCGGAAGTTGTCCAGGTGCGATTCGCTCAGGCGGCCTTCCAGGAAGGAGCGCGCGTAGATGCCGGGCGAGCTGTGGCCCTGGATGCCGATGACATCACCCGGGTGGTCGGCCGAGGGTGCGCGCCAGAAGTGGTTGAAGCCGACGTCGTACAGGGTGGCCGCCGAAGCGAAGCTGGCGATGTGGCCGCCGAGGTCGCCGGGCTTGCGGTTGGCGCGCACGACCATGGCCATGGCGTTCCAGCGGATCAGCGAGCGGATCCGCCATTCCATCGCGGCGTCGCCGGGGCTTTTTGCCTCCAGGTGCGGCGGGATGGTGTTGATGTATTCGGTGGTGGGCTGGAACGGCAGGTGCGCGCCGGCGCGGCGCGTGACTTCGACCATGCCTTCGAGCAGCTGGTGGGCGCGCTCGGCGCCGTCGCGGGCGATGACGGCCTGGACGGACTCGACCCATTCCTGGGTTTCGGTGGGATCGGGGTCGTTCTGCAGCAGGTCGTGCAGGGAGCTGGCAAGCGGCTGGTTCATCGATCTCGCGGCCCCGTGGCCGCGCCTCGGAAGTGGGGGCGGATTAGAGTCCCGAGTCTAACAAATGGGGGGCTGGGATCGGCTTGCTTTGGGTGGTGAAAGGGGTGGGATAGTACGTTTTGATTAGGGTGAGGGTGTATTCGGGTGGCGGGGAGAGCAAATCCCCCCTAGCCCCCCTTTTTCAAAGGGGGGAACTGAGTCGCGGTAGGTTTGGCCTCCCCCTTTGGAAAAGGGGGATTGAGGGGGATTTGCTCCTCACCAGGCGCGCTCACACCGGTGCGCGATGCAGCAACACGATGCCGGCGACGATCAGGGCCACGCCGCCGAGGCGCAGAGGGTTTAGGGTTTCGCCGAACACGGCGGCGCCCAGCAGCACGGTGCCGGCGGCGCCGATGCCGGTCCAGACGGCGTAAGCGCTGCCTACCGGCAAGGCGGTCAGGGCGCGGCCCAGCAGGTAGACGAAGGCGGCCAGGGCGATCAGCGACACCACCGTCCAGCCGGGACGCGTGTAGCCCTGCGATAGCTTCATCGACGCCGCCCAGGCGACGTCGATGAGGCCGGCCGCGATCAGCAGCAGCCAGGCGGTGGCGGGTTTCATGCGATTCGCTCCGGCGCGGCAGCCCAGATGACCGGGCTGTGGAATCGGCCCGGCGCGAAACGCGCGCACTCGCCGCTCGCATCGCTGGTGCGATGCGCGCACGCGCGACGAGCGCGACCCTGCGCTCGCGCCGCTGGAACGACTAGGGCGCTCACGCGGCCGCCTGCGCCTGCGGCGCGCGTTCGGCCTGCAGCGCCTCGGCCACGCTGGGGCGGGCGCGGATGCGTTCCAGGTAGGCGGCCAGGTGCGGCGTGGCGTCCAGCGACAGCTTCAGCGCGCGCGACCAGTCGGCGATGGTGAACAGGTAAGCGTCGGCGATGCTGAAGTCCTCGCCCAGCAGGAACGGGTGATCGGCCAAGTGGCGATCGACCAGGGCCAGGCGCGGCACCAGGCGTTCGCGCGCGACCTGGCCGGGCTGATCGCCGTACTCGGGGTGGAACAGCCAGGGGCTGTAGGTCTTGTGCAGCTCGGTGGCGATGTAGGTCAGCCAGCTCAGCAGCTCGATGCGGCGCGCCTCGGGCGCGATCCGGCCGCTCGGGTCCTGGCTGCCGAGGTGGCTGAGGATGGCGACGCCCTCGCGCAGCAGGCGGCCGTCGTCGAGCTCCAGCAGCGGCACGTAGCCCAGCGGGCTGAGCTGGCGATAGTCGCGACCATCGCCGACCACGATCGGGTTGGGGCCGATGCGCACGCGCTGCAGTTCGACCGGCAGGCCGAGCTCGCGGATGACCAAATGGGCGGCGAAGGAGCAGGTGCCGGGGGTGTAGTAGAGCTTCATGGCGGGGGTCCGATGCGAAGTGGGAACGGGAGCCGTTACCCTGCGCGCAGACCCGCGCCGCGAGTACCGGCGCCACGACAAGGATTGCTTGCAGATGCGACACGATCGGCTGTCCCTGGAGGACCTGGAACTGGTGCGCGCGATCGGCGCCAGCGGCAGCCTCAGCGGCGCGGTGCGGCTGCTGGAGGTGGACCACTCCAGCGCGTTCCGGCGCCTGGCCGCGATCGAGGCGCGCGCGGGCGCGGCGCTGTTCCGGCGCAGCCGGCGCGGCTACACGCCGACCGAGGCCGGCGAGCTGGTGATCGTGGCCGCGCAGCGCATGCTGTCGGACGCCGAGCATCTGGCGCGCCAGCTCGCGGGCCAGGACGAACGCGCCGAGGGGCGCATCCGTATCACCATCCCCGACACCCTGGCCACGGTCGCGGCACGGCTGTGCGCGGATTTCCGGCGCGCGCATCCGGCCTTGAGTTGCGATCTGATCGTGGCCAATGCGTTTTCCACCCTGCAGCAGCGCGATGCCGATGTGGCCCTGCGCGCGAGCGCGGCGCCGCCGGAAGGCTTATCGGCCAAGCGCGTGGCGACGATCGCGACCGCGGCCTACGCGGCGCGCGGCGCGGGCGATCGCAGTCCGATCCCGGGCGGCGATTGGGTCGGTTTCGACGAGGCGCTGGCGCATCTGTCGTCGGCGCGCTGGCTGCAGCAGCAGGTGCCGGCCGCGCGCATCGCGATGCGGGTGAATTCGCTGCCGGCGGCGCTGGCGGCGTGTCAGGCCGGACTGGGCCGGGCCCTGCTGCCGTGTTACTACGCCGACGAGGCCAAGGGACTGAAGCGCTTGTCGGACGCCCTGCCGGATGTGCGCACGGAACTGTGGTTCGCCACGCATCCGGATTTGCGGCGCTCGGCGAAGGTGCGGCTGCTAAGGGAGTTCGCGGTGGATTGGATGGCGCGGGAATTTGCGTAGGCAGCGCGCCACAGCGACGGCAGAGGCGCTGCTTCCTGTGGGAGCGGCGTAAGCCGCGATCGCGCTGCTTCGGCTGCGACGAGATCGCGGCTTACGCCGCTCCCACAGAAAGCGGTGGACGGGTTTGGGATAGGTAAGGCGCGAATCGGCCCACGCGGGCAGCTGCGGTGGCGCGGTCGCGGCTTACGCCGCTCCTACCCCAAAGCAGCGCGCTTCAGGCGTGATGCAAACCGAACCAGCGCCGCGGCATCAGCAGCTTCAGCGCGCGCTCGGCGCTTTTGCGGCGCAGGCCGGGCTGCAGCAGGCCGCGCAGGACGGGGCCCAACCAGTGGCGGCGCTTTTCTCGCAGGATGGCTTCGCGCGCGTCGGCTTCGATGCGGTACATGGCCAGCACGTTGCGGGCGTCGCGCAGGGCGCGGCCACGCAGCTCCGGCATCTGGCCCATGCAGTGCTCCAGGTCGTCGGCGGTGCCGCGGTAGAAGCGCACGGTGCGCTCGTAGCGGCGGCGCACTGCGACCTCGGGCGCTTCGTCGCGCGCGAACACGCAGCCGCTGACGCTGCCGGGGTGGCGGCGGTACTGCAGCAGCGGTTGGCGCAGGCACAGCGACTGCCCGAGCAGCGCGCCGCGCAGGCTCAGGGCGTTGTCTTCGATCGGGCCCAGCAGCGGGCCGAAGCGGTCGTAGACCTCGCGCCGGAACGCGAGGGTGGCGCCGAGCAGGCCGATCAGGCGGCCGATGCGCACGTAGTAATCGATCTGGTAACGCTCGGGACGGCGACGGAAGCGGATGTCGATGCGCGCGCCGTCGGCGTCGATGCAGTCGAAGTCGCTGCCCAGCACCATAGCCTCGGGCGCTTCCTCGAACGCGCGCAGGATGGTCGCCACGCGCTCGGGATAGGCGATGTCGTCGCCGGCCATCATCACCACAATCTCGCCGCGCGCCAGCGCCATGGCGTCGTTGAAATGCGCGGCCACGCCCAGGTTGCGCGGGGTGCGGCGCACGCTGACGTCGTGGATGCCGCGATAGGCGGCCACGACCTCACGAGCGATCTCGTAAGTGCCGTCGTCCGAACTATCGTTGGAGACGATGATCTCGCAAGGCACGGTCTGGGCGAAGGCGCCTGCCAGCGCGGCGCGGATGTAGGCGGCGTCGCGGTAGCACAACAACAGCACGCTGACCGCGGGTCTCGACGCGGTCAGCGTTGGGATGCAGGCGCCCCCCTCGCCCATGCGGCGGCTACGCTATGGACCGGTGGTCCGCGCGGCGCGGATCTGCGCGTCGACGGCGGCGATCGCGGTCATGTTGACCACGCGGCGCGGGGTCGAGGCCGGGGTCAGGATGTGCGCCGGCTTGTCCAGGCCCATCAGGATCGGACCGATGGCCACGCCGTCGGTCATCACACGCACCATGTTGTAGGTGATGTTGGCGGCATCCAGGTTGGGCAGCACGAACAGGTTGGCACGACCGTGCAAGGTGGCGTTGGGGAAGATGCGCTTGCGCAGCAGGTCGTCCCAGGCGGTGTCGGCCTGCATTTCGCCGTCCATCTCCAGCTTGGGCATGCGCTGGCGGATGATCTGGCGGACCTTGCGCATCTTGGCTGCCGACGGGTTGTCGTGGCTGCCGTAGTTGGAGTGCGACAGCAGCGCGACCTTGGGCTCGATGCCGAACAGCTTGAGGCGGTAGGTCGCCTGCAGCGTGGCTTCGGCGATCTGCTCGGCGGTGGGATCGACCTGGACATGGGTGTCGAGGAAGAACCACGCGCCCTGGTCGTTGATCACGCCGGTCATGGCCGAGGTGCCCTGCACGCCCGGGTCGAAGTCGAAGATGCTGCGCATGTAGCCCAGCTTCTTGTGGAAGCGGCCGACCAGGCCCGAGATCATGGCGTCGGCTTCGCCGCGCTCGACCATCAGCGCCGCGATCAGGGTCGGGCGCGAACGCAGCAGGTTCTTGGCCGCGGCCGGGCTGACGCCTCGGCGCTCGGTCAGGGCGTGGTACTGCTGCCAATAGTCGTTGAAGCGCGGGTCGTCGTTGATGTTGGTCAACTCGAAATCCACGCCTTCGCGCATGCGCAGGCCCAGGCGTTCGATGCGGGTCTGGATCACGTCCGGGCGGCCGATCAGGATCGGCGTGGCCAGTTCTTCGTCGATCACCGTCTGCACCGCGCGCAGCACGGTCTCTTCTTCGCCCTCGGCGTAGACCACGCGCTTGCGGTCGGCGCGCGCGCGGTCGTAGACCGGCTTCATCAGCAGGCCGGTGCGGTAGATGTACTGGCTGAGCTTTTCCTCGTAGGCGCCCATGTCCGTGATCGGACGCGCTGCCACGCCGGAGTCCATCGCGGCCTTGGCCACCGCCGGCGCCAGCATCACCAGCAGGCGCGGGTCGAACGGACGCGGGATCAGGTACTCGGAGCCGAAGGTCGGTACTTCGCCGCCGTAGGCGCCGCCCAGGTCGGACGATTCCATGCGCGCCAGCGCGGCGATCGCGCGCACGCAGGCCAGCTTCATTTCTTCGTTGATGACCGTGGCGCCGACATCCAGCGCGCCGCGGAAGATGTAGGGGAAGCACAGCGCGTTGTTGACCTGGTTCGGGTAGTCCGAACGGCCGGTGGCGATGATGCAGTCCGGGCGCACGGCCTTGGCGTCTTCCGGCAGGATTTCCGGATACGGGTTGGCCAGCGCCAGGATGATCGGCTTGGGCGCCATGGTGGCGACCATCTCGGCCTTGAGCACGCCGCCGGCGGACAGGCCCAGGAACACGTCGGCGCCGGCGACGATGTCGGCCAGGGTGCGCTTGTCGGTGTCGCGCGCGTAGCGCTCCTTGTCCGGGTCCATCTTGCCGCGGCCGGTGTAGAGCACGCCATCGCGGTCCACCGCCAGGATGTTCTCCGGCTTCATGCCCAGCGCGACCAGCATGTCCAGGCAGGCGATGCCGGCCGCGCCGGCACCGCTGGTGGCCAGCTTCACTCCGGCGATGTCCTTGCCGACGATCTCCAGCGCATTGAGCACGGCGCTGCCGACGATGATCGCGGTGCCGTGCTGGTCGTCGTGGAACACCGGGATCTTCATGCGCTCGCGCAGCTTGCGCTCGACGATGAAGCACTCCGGGGCCTTGATGTCTTCGAGGTTGATGCCGCCGAAGGTCGGCTCCAAGGACGCGATGATGTCGACCAGCTTGTCGGGATCGCGTTCGTCGATCTCGATGTCGAACACGTCGATGCCGGCGAACTTCTGGAACAGCACGCCCTTGCCTTCCATCACCGGCTTGCCGGCGAGCGGGCCGATGTCGCCCAGGCCGAGCACGGCGGTGCCGTTGCTGATCACGGCGACCAGGTTGCCGCGCGCGGTGAGCTCGCTGGCGGCGTTGGGGTCTTCGACGATCGCCTCGCAGGCGTAGGCCACACCCGGCGAGTAGGCCAGGGCGAGGTCGCGCTGAGTGACCATGGGCTTGGTCGCGGTGACCTTGATCTTGCCGGGCGGGCTGAGGCGGTGATAGTCGAGCGCGGCGTTTTTCAGATCGTTGTCGGACATCGCGGGTGGGCTGCCGTGGCGGGGCCGGAAGGTGAATGGACTAGCAGTCTAATGGATAGCCACGCGGTATTCGCACGCGCCTTCGGTGCCGTTCATTAGTACTTTGGCGTTAGCCCCTACCCGAGCTGCGGGCGTGCGGCAGCCGACGGTGGCGTATGGCCTTGCCTGCGGGCAGGCCACACAATGCGCGTCTCCCAGGCCGGAACCGTCATGAACTCGCCCCCCTCGCGGTCCTGGCCGCATTGGACCTTGCCGATCCTGGTGTTGGCCGGCGTGCTGCTGGCGCAGTCGTTGCTGGTGTTCAATCCGGGCTACTACAGCCACGACGAGCTGCAATGGGCCGCTTTCGCCGGCCAGCACCCGGGTTGGCACTTCCGCGGCTATCTGTGGGCGGACGTGCAGTCGTTTCAGTACCGGCCGCTGACCTTCTCCTTGTGGCTGTGGCTGTCCGAGCACCTGTTCGCGCGGCCGATGCTGTTCCACGGCCTGATGGTGAGCCTGGGCGGGCTCAACGCGGCGATGCTGGCGGTGCTGCTGCGCCGCTTCGGCGTGGCCGCCGGCCCGGCTGGGGCCGGCGCGCTGGTGTTCGCGCTGGGCCCGTTCGCGGCCCTGACCCACGGCTGGGTCGGCACCCTGGCCGATCTGATCTGGGTCGGCTGCGCCCTGCTGGTGGCCCTGCTGGCGCAACGCGAACGGCCCGGTTTCGTAAGCTGGGTCGCGGTGTTCGTGCTCACCTCGCTAGCGCTGCTGGCCAAGGAAGCCGGCATCGTGATCCCGGCCCTGCTGGGACTGGCCTGGCTGTTTCTGGGCCGGCGCCGCGAATGGCTGACCGCGGCCGTGGTCGCGGGCCTGCCGGTGGCGATCTATCTGGCCCTGCGCATCGGCGTGCTGCTGTTCTCGCCGCGCGAGGCCGCCAACTACGGTTGGAGCCTGGCCTTCATTCCCGAACGCTGGGTGGAGTATCAGCTGTATCCGCCGATCGCGACCAAAATGGCGATCGCCGGCACACTTTCGCGTGGACTGGGCGATGGCCGGGTCTGGTTGGCGATCCTGGTGTGGCTGGCGACCGCGGCCGCCTTGTGGCGCGTCGGTGCGCGCTGGTGCCTGGGTTGGCTGTTGGCCGGCACGGCGGCGCTGGGGCCGGTGATGATCCTGGCCGAGTCGGCCAATCAGTACGGTTACGGCTACGCGGCCGCGACCGCGGCGGTGTGCGCGGCGGCTTGGCCGCACATGCGGCGCTGGGGTCGGGGGGTGCTGATCGTCGCGGCGTTGTTGAGCGTGTGGCACGGCGTCAACGTGATGCGGCGCATGCACGAGGTCGGGCGCATCCAGTCGGTGTATTCGCCGGCCTTGGCGCGCGCCGTGGCGCAGGTGCCGGCCGCGGGCGTGCGGCTGAAGCTGGCCGATATCGGGCAAGCGTGGATTTACGAGCGGCTCTCGCACGACATTCCCAGCTACGCCGGCGTCGAGATAGGCGACCGGGTCAAGCTGGTCGCGGCGGACGAAGCCGCGGATTACGAGATCCAGCGCGACGGGTCGCTTAAACCGCTGCGCTGAGCGCTCGCCGCGATCGATCGCTACGTCACGCGACGCTTTCTGTGGGAGCGGCGTAAGCCGCGATCGCGCCGCTCCGGCTACGACGAAATCGCGGCTTAAGCCGCTCCCACAGGAAGCAAGCGCTTTCTTCACGTCTGGACCTGTTACTCGGATGATCCGAGTACTGCCTGTAGAAGCGGCGCGAGCCGCGACCCGCGCAGGCAGCCGAAGCTGCGTGGTCGCGGCTTACGCCGCTCCTACCCCAAGGCTAGGCGCGACGTAAGCACGACGACGAACACGATGTATTCTGTGGGAGCGGCGTAAGCCGCGATGGCGCACCTCCGGCTACGACGAAATCGCGGCTTACGCCGCTCCCACAGGAAGCAAGCGCGTCCTTCTCGTCTTAACCTGTTGCTCGGATGACACGAGCACTGACTGTAGGAGCGGCGCGAGCCGCGACCCGCGCAGGCGGCCGAAGCTGCGTGGTCGCGGCTTACGCCGCTCCTACCCCAAGGCAAGGCGCGGACGTAAGCGCGACGACGAATGAGACGTTTTCTGTGGGAGCGGCGTGAGCCGCGATCGCGTCGCTCCGGCCACCTCGAAATCGCGGCGTGTGAGCGGAGGAAATCCCTGCGGACCGCCGCTGCTACAGAAAGCGAGCGTCGGCTTGACGAATCCTCGTGCGGCGGCGCTCTCACAAAGCGCGGAGCCACCGCTACACGTCCGGCGCCCCACCCGTATCGGCGATGCTGTCCAGACGGATGCGGTTGGCGAACAGCGAGAACGCGAGCATGCCGGCCAGGCCGTTGGCGCGCTGAATCCACGGCGGCATCCAGCGCGGCGGTTTGATCACGCCGGCCTGGAACAGCGGCTCGAAGCGTTGCACGTCGGCCAGGGTCATCTTGCCGGCGAACAGCCAGCGGCACAGATGCAGCTTGCGGCTGCGCAGCGCCCAGCGGAAGAAGGTGTGCACGCCGACCAGGCCGCGCAGGTAGACGGTGTCCTTGGTGAAGGCCGCGCCGCCGTTCGTGGGCACGCCACGGAACACGCGCTGGGCCGAGGCGAAGCTGTCTTCCTGCGACTGCCCTGCATCCAGGAAATAGCGGAACACCTGGATGAAGTCGGCGCCGTCCAGCGCCATCGCCACCGCCTCGATGCGCAAGCTCAGCCGCTTCATGCGGCCGATGTCGATGCTGCCGGTGATCTGCTCGGCGAAAGTCGCCAGGCCTTCCTGGGTCGCGGTGCCGCGTGGCGAAGACAGCGCCAGGCTAGGCAGCACGTGCTGCTCGCGGCCGTTGAGCGCAGTCAGCGAGTGCACGAAGGCTTCGTGCTGCAGCAGCTGGTCGCGATCGTAATCGCTGAAGGCCGCGCCGCTGCGCAGACGGATGCGGGTGGCGCCGGCGGCGGCCTTGGCGATCAGGTCCGGGTCCAGCATCACTTCGATCACACGACCGTCGAAGTAGTCGTCCAGATCGCGCTGCAATTGCAGATGCAGGGCGGTGGCCGAGATCTTCACGGTCTCGGCCGGCGACATCAACTCGTGGTCGAGTTCGTCGGCGATGGAGATGAAATGGCGCGCGGCCTCGCGCGTGCTGGGACCGTGGCCGGGCAGGGCTTCGTCGGGCTTGCCGAACAGTTGGATCGACAGCGCGGTCACGCGCGGGCTGCCCAAGGCTTCCAGCAGCTCGGCGGCGATGCCCCAGCTGTGCGCGGACTCGCTGAGGTACTGGCCCAGCGGATGGTCGGGGTCGGCCTCGGCGGCGACCGCGGCGAGCTCGCGGCGGACTTCGCTGAAGTCGAGTTTGGGATAGGCGATCTGCGGCAGGGTCGCGGTGCCGCGCGCGTAGTCGGCCAGGAACTGCGTCTCCAGCCCGGCCGGCCAGCTCGCCAGGGTCAGCAGCTTAACCTCGCGCGCGGCCCGGACCATGCGCGCGTCCAGCAGCGCGTGGTGCTGGATGTCGGGCGGCAGTTCGAAGGGGTGGGCGCTCATGCGGTCGGCCGGAGCCAGGGCAACAGCAAATCCCCCCCAGCCCCCCTTTTCCAAAGGGGGGAGACAAGCGGGTCGACGACGTCACGAGCAACCCGCGTCGGATACCCCCCTTTGGAAAAGGGGGGCTGGGGGGGTTTGCTCCACAGCCGAGCGGCGCACGCCATCTAATGCTTCCCGTACTTATCGTCCAAACGCTTGTTCAAAGCCTTGCCCAGGACCTTCTCCTGCGACTTCTGCACGCGCCGAGTGGCGAGCTTGTTGGCGGCACCGGCGACCTCGTCGCGCAGCTTCAGATAATTGGCGAAACGCTGCGGGTCGAGCTTGCCGGCCTCGATCGCCGCGCGCACCGCGCAACCCGGTTCGCGTGCATGCGAGCAGTCGCGGAACTTGCACTGCTCGGTCAGGGCTTCGATGTCGGCGAAGTTCTCGGCGACGTTTTCCTCGCCGGTGGGCTTGAGCTCGCGCATGCCGGGGGTGTCGATCAGGCATGCGCCCGAGGGCAAGGGGATCAGCGCGCGGTGGGTTGTGGTGTGCCTGCCGCGGTCGTCGCTGGCACGCACCTCGCCGGTCTTCATGCGCTCCACGCCCAGCAGGGTGTTGGTCAGCGTGGACTTGCCGGCGCCGGAGGAGCCCACCAGCACCGCGGTGCGGCCCGGCAGCAGCCAGGGATTGAGCGCGGCCACCGAGTCCGGATCCTTGGCGTTGACCGGGCGCACGGCGATGTTCTGCGCGGCCAGTTCGACCAGGGTGGCCATCGCCTCGGGCAGGGTGTCCGGGTCGGCGGCATCGGCCAGGTCGGACTTGGTCAGCACGATCACCGGCTCGGCGCCGCCGCCGACCAGCAGCAGGTAGCGCTCGATCCGGCGCGGATTGAAGTCGGCGTCCAGGCCGCAGACGATGAAGACGGTGTCTACGTTGGCCGCGATCAGCTGCTGCTTGTAGTGCTCGCCGGCCGCGCCGCGTTTGATCGCGGTGCGCCGCGGTAGCAGGGCGACGATCTTCTGGTTACCGCCGGAGGGGCCCTCGATCAGGACCCAGTCGCCGACGCCGGGGCGCTGCTCGGGCGGGAAGCGCGGACGCTGCCATTCGGGCAGGGATTCGACGGGGAAACCGGTTTCCGGCCCATCGGCGACCACATAACCGCTGCGGTGCTGTTCGACCACCCGCACCGGACGGGCCTCGGGGTGGGCCGCCAGCGCCTCGCGCCAGCTGGGTTCGGTCGGCAAGGTCTCGCCGGTTGGCAGGGGCCAACCGATCGCCAGCAGCGCGGCGAGCTCGGGGGTCAAAACGGGTTGGGCAGGCTGTGCATGGCCGGATTCTACATAGGCCGGCGCGGCGCACCGCACCGCGGGTCGCCCGATCGCGTGTCCGGACCGCAACGCCGCGCACAAACGCGGCCCCGGGCGGCGTGCGGCGGCGGCTGTTTCGGCGCGCCGATTCGGCTAGTCTGGCGGGTATTCCGCTCAAAACACCGCCCCGCAATGTCCCTGCCCCCTTTGAAGACCCGCGAACGCCTGTCCGAAGTCCGTTACGAAATCCGCGGCGAGCTCGCCCGGCGCGCACGCGAACTCGAGGCCCAGGGCCGCAAGCAGATCAAGCTCAACATCGGCAACCCCGGCGCCTTCGGTTTCCGCGCCCCGGAGCACCTGCAACGCGCGATCGCCGAACGCATCGCCGACACCGACCCTTACACCCATCAGCAAGGCCTGCCGGTCGCGCGCGAAGCCATCGCCGCTTTCCATAAGCAGCGCGGCACGCCCAATGCCTCGCCCGAGCGCGTGTTCGTCGGCAACGGCGTGAGCGAGCTGATCGACCTCAGCCTGCGCGCGCTGCTCAATCCCGGCGACGAAGTGCTGCTGCCCTCGCCCGACTACCCGCTGTGGTCGGCCGCGACCATCCTCAACGACGGCCGCCCGGTCTATTACCGCTGCCAGCCCGAGAACGGCTTCCTGCCCGACCCGGACGAGATCGAGCAACTGATCTCCAGCCGCACCCGCGCGATCGTGCTGATCAACCCCAACAACCCGACCGGCGCCGCCTATCCGCGCGCGCTGATCGAGAAGATCGTCGCCATCGCCGCGCGCCACAAGCTGCTGCTGATGTGCGACGAGATCTACGACTCCATCCTGTACGACGGCGCCCAGTTCACCCCGGTCGCGCCGATCGCCGGCGACCTGCCCTGCCTGAGCTTCGGCGGCCTGTCCAAGGTCCACCGCGCCTGCGGCTGGCGCGTGGGCTGGGCGGTGCTGTCCGGCGACCCGGTCGCCAGCGGCGATTTCCACCACGCCATGGACCTGCTGGGCGCGCTGCGCCTGTGCGCCAACGTGCCGGGCCAGTTCGCGATCGAAGCCGCATTGCACGGCGAGGACACCATCGCGCCGTTGTGCGCGCCGGGCGGCCGCCTGTACGAAGCGCGCCGCGCGGTGATCGAAGCCGTGGACGCCAGCAAGCACCTGGAGCTGGTCGCGCCGGCCGGCGCGCTGTACGCGTTCCCGTCCGTGGTCGGTCCGGCCGCGCAGGGCTTCGACGACCACAAGTTCGCCTTGGAACTGCTGGAAACCGAAGACGTGCTGGTGGTGCCGGGCTCCAGCTTCAACGTGCCCTACCGCAATCACTTCCGCGTGACCCTGCTGCCGCAGCCGGAGGATTTGCGCGAAGTCTTCCACCGCATCGAGCGCGTGCTCGACCGCCACGCCGAGCGCGCGGCCGAGGCCAGCCGCGCCGCCGTGGCCTGAGTCGCGCCGTGGCCGTGCCGCTGCCCTTGCAGCCCTACCTCGCGCTGGGCGACAGCTACACCATCGGCGAAGCGGTCGAGGAAGCGGGGCGTTGGCCGGTGCAGCTGGCGCGCGCCCTGCGCGACGAAGGCGCAACCCTGGCCTGGCCGCGCATCATCGCCACCACCGGCTGGACCACCGACGAGCTGAGCACGGCCCTGGACGCGGCCGAGCCGCTGGGGCGCTGGGAGCTGGTCAGCCTGCTGATCGGCGTCAACAACCAGTACCGCGCGCGCAGCGTGGCCGACTACGTCGGCGAGTACCGCGCCCTGCTGCAACGCGCGATCCGCTATGCCGGCGATCGCCCGCAGCGCGTGCTGGCGATGTCGATCCCGGACTGGGGCGTGACCGCGTTCGGCCAGCGCGACGCGCGCGGCAGCGCCACCATCGGCGCCGAGATCGACGCCTACAACGAGGCCGCGCGCGCGATCTGCGAGCGTCACGGCGTGGCCTGGGTCGATATCACCCCGGTCTCGCGCGAGCTCGGCGCGCAGGCGGCGATGCTGGCCGAGGACGGCCTGCACCCATCGGCGGCGATGTACACGCATTGGACGCAACGCGCGCTGCCGGTGGCGCGGCGCCTGCTGGCGGACGGCGGTCGCTGAGCCTGCGCGACACGCGATTTCCATCGCGGCCGACGGCAATGCCACACTGCGTCCGCGGACCCACCGCCAGCGGAGCCAGCAGGAAGCAATGAACGAAGCGGCACAAGCGATGGCCAATGGACAGGCGCTGCGGATCGCGCGCGCCTTCCTGCCCGAGCATCCGCTCGGCAACCGTTGGGACTACTACTACAGCCGCGCCAAGCTGGGCAGCGACCCGCTCTACCCCGGTGTGAGCGCGGCCCTGCGCGGCAGCCGCGCGCCCTTGCTGGACCTGGGCTGCGGGCTCGGACTGCTCGCCCACACCTTGTATGCCGACGGCATCCAGCTGCCCTACCGCGGCGTCGACAGCGACGCCGGCAAGATCCGTCGCGCCACCCGCGCCGCCGCGCGCGCGGGCCTGCACGAGGCGCGCTTCGACACCGTCGACCTGGCGCGCGAAGTGCCCGAGCATCGCGGCAGCGTGGTGATGCTGGACGTGCTGCAGTTCATCCCGCCCGCCGCGCAAGCGCGCGCGATCGACGCCATGATCGCGATGCTGACCCCCGGCGCACGCCTGGTGATCCGCACCGGCCTGGACGACGGCACCGGCCGCGCCCGCGTCACCCGCATCACCGACGTGTTCTCGCGCGTGGTCGGCTGGATGAACGCGATGCCGCGCTATTACCCCAACGGCGACGAGCTGCGCGCGCGCTTGCGCGACGCCGGCCTGGCGGTGGAGTTCACGCCGCTGTTCGGCAAGACACCGTTCAACAACTGGCGGATCGTGGCGGCGAAGCCGGAGTAGCTTGGCGGCGGCTAGGTTCGCCCCAGTACTTCCTACGCTTCCAGGGCTTCCAGGGCTTCCTGTGGGAGCGGCGTAAGCCGCGATCGCGCAACTTCGACCACATCGAAATCGCGGCTCGCACCGCTCCCACAGAAATCCAGCGCATGGTCTTGGGTAGGAGCAAACGCACCGCCTTGGGGCAGGAGCGACGCAAATCGCAACCGCGTCTCTCGGCCACCTGCGCGGTCGCGGCTCACGCCGCTCCTACAAGGGCTAGCGCGAGGCCTTAGACCGGCTCGGGCAGCGTGCAGCGATAGTCCAATTCGCGCAGCCGCTCCAGCAACAGACGCATGGTCTCGATATTGCGCCCGTGCCCCGCGCCCTCGTGCATCAGCACGATCGCGCCCGGCGCCAGATCGCGTTCGATCCGCGCCAGCACGCTGTGCGGGTCCGCGGCCACCGCATCGAAACCGCGCGCCGACCAGGCCACGCGTGCCAGACCGTGACGGCGCAAGGCCGCAGCGACGAAGGGATTGGCCATGCCGACCACCGCGCGGAACCAGCGCGGCGGGTGCCCCGACAGCGCGCTCAGACTGGCCTGCGCCTCGGCGATCTCGGCCGCCATCCGCCGTGGCGGCAGCGCCCAGAACCAGGCAGACGGATGCGAATGGCTGTGATTGCCGATACCGTGCCCGCGTCGCGCGATCTCGGCCACCAACTCCGGCCGCGCCTGCGCGCGCTGTCCGACCAGGAAAAACGTCGCCTTGGCCCCGTGCGCGTCCAGCAGATCCAGCATCGCCGGCGTCTCGGCCGAAGGGCCGTCGTCGATGGTCAGCCAGACTTCGCGGCGATCCGTCTCCAGCCGCGACAGCACCGGGCTGAACAGGCGCGACTGCGGGCGCAGCGTGGCCCAGAACATCAGGCCGTGGCTGAGTAGCATCGCCGCCAACCCCGCCTGCCAACCCCAGACCCACCACACGCCAATCACCGCCAGCTGCGACGCGCCGAACGCCCAGACCGCGGCCCAGGGCCGGCGCGGGATTCGGTGGGGGGCGGTCATGCTCATGAGCGGCATCTTAGCGGAGCGCCGCCCGGGCCTTGCGGCACGGACCGCCCGCCCCCATGTCGCCGGAACCTCACGTCCGGCGTCCCATCATGTCCCTCGACCCCGCGCTGCGTACGCGCATCGAAACCCTGCTCCAGTCCAATCGCGTCGTGCTGTTCATGAAGGGCGCCCCGAACGCGCCGCAATGCGGCTTCTCGGCCAAGGCCTCCGGCGCGCTCAACGCGCTGCTGCCGCAGGGCTATACCCACGTCGACGTGCTGTCCGATCCGGAGATCCGCGAAGGCATCAAGCAGTACGGCGAGTGGCCGACGATCCCGCAGCTGTACATCGACGGCCAGCTGGTCGGCGGCAGCGACATCATCGAGCAGATGGCCGGCAGCGGCGAGCTGCACGGCGTGCTCGGCCTGCCCGCGCCGGACCGCAGCCCGCCGAAGCTGAGCATCAGCCCGGCCGCCGCGCAGATGCTGCGCGACGCGGTCGCCAACGCCGGCGACGGCTACGCGGTGCAGCTGGAAGTGGACGCGCGCCACAACGTGCGCCTGCAGCTGGCGCCGATCGACAGCAACGCGGTCGCGGTGGAAACCGACGGCGTGCGCGTGCAGACCGACTGGGTCAACGCCCGTCGCGCCGACGGCGTCAGCATCGACTGGGCCGACGACGAACGCGGCCGCGGCCTGGTGATCACCAACCCGAACGCGCCGCCGACCGTGCGCGCGATCTCGCCCGCCGACGCTCAGGCGCGCGTGCGCGACGGCGCGCTGCGCCTGATCGACGTGCGCCCGGCCGACGAGCGCGCGCTGGCCTCGGTCAACGTGGCCTACGACAGTTTCGATGCCGGCGTGGAAGCGCTGGAAGGCCTGCCCAAGGATGCGCCGCTGGCGTTCCTGTGCCACCACGGCGGCCGCAGCGCGCAAGCGGCGGAGCATTTCCGTCAGCGCGGTTTCCGCGAGATCTATAACGTCGAAGGCGGCATCGAGGCCTGGGCCGACGTGGACGCGACGATTCCGCGTTACTGATCGGTATCGCATGAATACGAAAACGGCCGCGGATTCCGCGGCCGTTTTCGTTTGCGCCGCTCGACCCGATCAGGCTAAACGCGCACGACGCCTTGCAGGAGTAGCGCAAGCCGCGACCAACGTAGGCGGCCGAAGCGACGCAATCGCGGCTTACGCCGCTCCCACAGAAGGCTTGAGGCCCTGCCTTGGGGTAGGAGCGGCGTGAGCCGCGACCTGCGCAGGCGGCCGAAGTGACGCAATCGCGGCTTACGCCGCTCCCACAAAAGGCTTGGGGCCCTGCCTTGGGGTAGGAGCGGCGCAAGCCGCGACCTGCGCAGGCGGCCGAAGGTTGCGGTCGCGGCTTACGCCGCTCCTACCCCAAAGCCAGGCTCGACTAAACGCGATCTGCTCTCTGTGGGAGCGGCGTAAGCCGCGATCGCGTCGCTCCGACTAGGACGAAATCGCGGCTTGTGCCGCTGCCACAGACAGCGCTGGCGATTGGCATCGCTGCGGCAGCGACGCTCAGCCTTTGAACCCGCCGTTATCAAGATAGGCCAGCTCTTCCACCGTGCTCTCCCGCCCCAAGGCCTGATTGCGATGCGGGAAGCGGCCGAAGCGCTCGATGATCTGCAGATGCTGCACCGCCCATTGGCTGGGATCCGGCATGTCCTCGGTCACCGGCAGCCCGCAGTGCAGCTCGACCGAGCGCCGCTGATCGTCCATAGCCTCGGAATGCTCGAACGGCAGATAGAAGAACGCACGCAGTCCGGCCTCGATGCGCCGGTCGTCGCCGCGCGCCACTGCCTGGCTCGCGTACATGCGCGCCAGCGGATCGGTCGCGTAGGCATGCGCGCTGCCGCGGAACACGTTGCGCGGAATCTGGTCGAGCAGGATCAGTAGCGCCAGCGCGCCGACTTCGCCCTGCTGCATCCAATCGTCGTGCCGGCGGCTGGCGGCGCGGAAATGCGCTTCGAGGAAGCCCGCGCGGCACTGCGCGTCGAAATGATCGCTGCGATCGAACCAGCGCTGATAGCCGGCTTGACGCCAGAAATCGACGACGTCCTGAGCGGTGGGTTCGGTCACGGAAGATCTCGCATTAAGGTCAGGCTGCGCACGTTAGCAGCCCCCGCGTACGCCGCGCACGAAACCCCACAACGCAGCGTTCCGCGCCTACAGGCTGTCGTCGCCCAGCTGGGTTTCCAGCTCGGTGATCCAGGCCGTGGTGATGCTCTCTAGCGTGACCGCGTGGATCAGCGGCCGGATCGGCCCGGTCGAGTAGGACTGCGAAATGAAGCGCGCGTAGCGCTCGCGAAACGACAGCCAGGCGCGATGCGCCTCCTCGAAGGTGGCGCGGCCGTCGCCATCGAGCTGGCGACGCAGGTGCTCGACCAGCCCGCGCAGGCGCGCATCGACCTGCTCGAACTCGACGATCGCCTGGCGGTTCATGTCGTCCTGGCTGACGCCGTCGTCGTCGCTTTGGCGCGCGACTTCCTCGGCCTTGCTGAAATAGTTGTCGGCCAGGCGCGCGGCGGTCTCGGCCTTGCCGATCAGGCGCGTTTCGAAACGACGCAGATCGTCGAGGCTGGTGTTGCTACCGTCCAGCCCCTGCTTCAGCGCCAGCAGCTTCTGCCCGCGCTCGATCGCGTCGACGGTGTTGCGGCGCTCGACCCGACGCTGGACGAAATAAAACGACCAGGTGAGTACGGCGCCGATAAGTAGGTAAATGACCTGTTCCATGGTGGTGTCCCGATGCTGGACGCCAGTGTGCGCGACAGGGGTCTCAGGGGGTGCGATGTCGCGTGCTTGCGGTCGCAGATCAGGTTGCTGAACGCTGATTTCTCAGGGGTGGCGGTGGTGCCGCGGAAAAACCCTGGGGCCGGGCGGGCGGATCGCGGAGGCATGGCCGGAGCGTGCGAGCCAAAGCAAATCCTCCCCAACCCTCCTTTGTTAAAGGAGGGAGCACAGCCGCAAGCCTCTGCCCCAAACGCACTTACCTCCCCCTTTGAAAAAGGGGGATTGAGGGGATTTGCTTTTCCCGCAAGCGCCCGTTACATCGCAACGGTGCGGTTCGCCTACAGCTCACCGCACCCTACAGCCGCCACCGCATCCGCACATCTCCGGCCTCCCCCTTTGAAAAAGGGGGATTGAGGGGGATTTGCTTTCCCGCAAGCGCCCGCCACATCGCAACAGTGCGGTTCGCCTACAGCTCACCGCACCCTGCGGCGTCGCGAGGACGTCGGCTTAGCGACTACTCGTCGAAGCGCAGATGCCGCACCGACTTGCCGTGGCGACGGATCAGCTTCAACGCCTCGATACCAACGTTGATGTGATTGTCCACATACTCCGCGCTGACCTTCGCGTCCGAGGCCTCGGTCTTCACGCCCTCCGGAATCATCGGCTGGTCCGACACCAGCAGCAGCGCGCCGCAGGGAATGCGGTTGGCGAAGCCGGCAGCGAAGATGGTCGCGGTTTCCATGTCGATCGCCATGCAGCGCATCGCGCGCAGGCGCTCCTTGAAGGCTTGGTCGTGTTCCCAGACCCGGCGGTTGGTGGTGTAGACCGTGCCGGTCCAGTAGTCGTGGCCGAGGTCGCGAATCATGGTCGAGACCGCGCGCTGCAGCGCGAACGCCGGCAGCGCCGGCACCTCCGGCAGCAGGTAGTCGTTGGACGTGCCCTCGCCGCGGATCGCCGCGATCGGCAGCACCAGATCACCGAGTTCGTTCTTGCGCTTGAGGCCGCCGCACTTGCCCAGGAACAACACCGCCTGCGGCATGATCGCCGACAGCAGATCCATCATGGTCGCCGCGTTCGGGCTGCCCATGCCGAAGTTGATCATGGTGATGCCGTCCGCCGTGGCGCTGGGCATCGGCCGGTCCAGGCCGACCACTTCGGCGCCGGTCAGGCGGGCGAAGGTGTGCAGGTAGCCGCCGAAGTTGGTCAGCAGCACGTGCTGGCCGAACTGATCCAGGGGCACGCCGGTGTAGCGCGGCAGCCAGTTTTCGACGATTTGTTCTTTGTCTTTCACGGTCGCCCGCCTCTTTTTCTAGTTGTTGTACCCCCATTGTCGCACCGCCCATGACTATCGTCAGGGTTGGCGGCGCCCAAGGCGGCCGCTACGGTTCGGGGCTGACCTTGCCGTCACTTTGGGGAAACCACCATGCTTCGACCTTTGCTGGCAGGCTGCGGCCTGGCCCTGCTGGTCGGCGCCGCGCACGCGGCCCCGCCCGCGCCCGCCGCCGGCTCGCGCTTCACCCAGGACCCGTATCCCAGCACCTACCGCCCGGTCGCCTCCGGCCCGGTCCTGCTGCAGCATGCGACCGTATTGACCGGCACCGGCCAGCGCCTGGACGACGCCGACGTGCTGATGCGGGACGGCAAAGTGGTCGCGGTCGGCACCGGCCTGGACGCGCCGGCCGACGCCACCCGCGTCGACGCCACCGGCAAGTGGATCACCCCCGGCCTGATCGACGTGCACTCGCACCTGGGCGTGTACTCCAGCCCCGGCGTCAGCGCCCACAGCGACGGCAACGAGATGACCAGCCCGGTCACCCCCAACGTCTGGGCCGAGCACTCGGTCTGGCCGCAGGACCCGGGCTTCGCCGCCGCCATGGCCGGCGGCATCACCACCCTGCAGGTGCTGCCCGGCTCGGCCAATCTGATCGGCGGCCGCGGCGTGACCCTCAAGAACGTGCCCGCCACGACCTACCAGGCGATGAAATTCCCGGGCGCGCCCTGGGGCCTGAAGATGGCCTGCGGCGAGAACCCCAAGCGCGTCTACGGCGGCCGCAACACCTCGCCGGGCACGCGCATGGGCAACGTCGCCGGCTACCGCGCCGCCTTCATCGACGCCAGCGAGTACGTGCGCAAGAACACCCCCAAGGCCGAGCAGCCCAAGAAGAAGCGCAGCTGGTGGCAGAGCTCGTCCAACGGCAACGGCGCCGCCGCCGACAGCGACAAGGACGCCGGCGGCAAGCGCGACCTCAAGCTCGACACCCTGGCCGGCGCGATCAAGGGCGACATCCTGGTCCACATCCATTGCTACCGCGCCGACGAGATGGCGACCATGTTGGACCTGGCCAAGGAGTTCGGCTTCAAGGTCAGCGCCTTCCACCATGGCGTGGAGGCTTACAAGATCGCCGACCGCCTGGCCGCCGAAGGCGTGTGCGGCGCGCTCTGGGCCGACTGGTGGGGCTTCAAGATGGAAGCCTTCGACGGCATCCAGGAGAACATCGCCCTGGTCGACCGCCCGCAGAACAGTTGCGCGATCGTGCATTCGGATTCGCAGGAAGGCATCCAGCGCTTGAACCAGGAAGCGGCCAAGGTGATGGCGCACGCCAAGCTGGCCGGCATCGACATCCCGCCCGAGCGCGCGATCCGCTGGCTGACCCAGAACGCCGCCAAGTCGCTGGGCGTGCTCGACAAGACCGGCACCCTGGAGACCGGCAAGATGGCCGACGTGGTGGTGTGGAACGGCAACCCCTTCAGCGTCTACGCCAAGGCCGAACAGGTCTACGTGGACGGCGCGCGCATCTACGACCGCAACGACCGCAACCGCCAGCCGACCTCGGACTTCCTGCTCGGCCAGGGCGCACGCGCCGCCGGAGGTGCGCCGTGAGCCGCGCTACCTCCCCGCGCCGTGGCCTGCTGCGCCGCTGCGCCACGCTGTTCCTCGCCTGCGGCTTCGCCCTGCACGGCGCCGCGTTCGCGCAAGACGTATTGATCCGCAACGCCACCGTCCACACCGCCACCGCGCAGGGCAGCCTGCAAGGCGCCGACGTGCTGATCGGCAACGGCCAGGTGCGCGCGATCGGCAAGGGCCTGAAGGCGCCGGCCGGCGCGCAGGTGATCGAGGCCGAGGGCCGCCCGCTCACGCCCACGCTGTTCGGCGGCATCACCGAGATCGGCCTGGAGGAAGTCTCCGGCGAGAAATCCACCGTCGACGAAACCCTGGCCCTGGGCGCCGACACCAAGCAGATGACGGTGCGTCCGGAGTTCGACGTGACCCTGGCCTACAACCCGGAGTCGGTGCTGATCCCGGTCACCCGCATCGAAGGCATCGGCTGGACCCTGCTGGGCGCGGGCACCGCCACCGGCGGCTCGATCGTGGCCGGCCAAGGCGGCGTGATGCGCCTGGACGGCGGCCCCGACCCGACCGGCGCACGCGTGCTGTTCGTGAAGCTGGGCGGCGACGCCTCCGGCCTCAGCGGCAACTCGCGCGCGGCGCAATGGATGATCCTCGACCAGTTGATCG
The DNA here is from genome assembly GCF_001427505.1 of Lysobacter sp. Root604. Taxonomy (NCBI): domain Bacteria; kingdom Pseudomonadati; phylum Pseudomonadota; class Gammaproteobacteria; order Lysobacterales; family Lysobacteraceae; genus Lysobacter; species Lysobacter sp. Root604. The sequence goes on from NZ_LMGS01000010.1 coordinate 392,576, forward strand.
CCGAAGCGCGCGGCCGCATCGGTCCCGACGCCAACGCCGCCCTGCTCACGCCGGCCGGGCGCGCCACCCTGGCGCGCTACCTCGACGGCGGCGGCCGGGTGATGGTGGGCGTGGACCGCGCCGCCGACATCCGCCAGCTGCTGCGCTGGTCCTCGCGCCACGGCGTGCGCATCGCCATCGCTGGCGGCGCCGAGGCGTGGAAGCTCGCACCGCAACTGGCCGCAGCCAAGGTGCCGGTGTTCGTCGACCCGCTGGCCAATCTGCCCGGCGACTTCGACCAGATCGGCGCGAGCATGGAAAACGCCGCGCGCCTGCGCGCCGCGGGTGTCGCCGTCGGCTTCAGCCAAAGCGGCGACGCCTCGCACAACGCCCGCAAGGTCCGCCAACTCGCCGGTAACGCCGTCGCCGCCGGCCTGCCCTGGGCCGACGGCCTGGCCGGCCTCACCCGCGTACCGGCCGAAGCCCTGGGCGTGTCCGCCGAACTCGGCAGCATCGCCCCCGGCCACCGCGCCGACCTGGTGCTGTGGAGCGGCGACCCGCTGGAAGTCAGCAGCGTCGCCCTGCAGGTATGGATGAACGGCCGCGCCATCGAAATGCGCAGCCGCCAGACCGAACTGCGCGACCGCTACCTGCGTCCGGAGAACGGTTTGCCGCGTGCGTATCCGGCGCCGTCGGGGCGATAAGCGATAGGGCGCAGCGGGCCGCGATGCGGCTCGCTGCGCTTGCGCCAAGGTGCTTCCACCTTAGTTGTCGTAGTTCGTGATCTCGGCGTGGATAACACATCTGCCACGTGCCACCAGATAGCCGTCGAAGCCCCAATAGGGCGCCCCGGCTTGTTCGGATCGAAAACTGAAGGAATGAATCCGATCCACAGGCGCGAGTTCGCGTTTGAAAGGGATCGTCGTGGCGTGCGCCTTTTCGAACGCCTCCGCCAGGTACGGCTCAGAGACATCCATACGCTTTCCGAGTTGCTCGACCGTACCGCCCTTGCACTCCGGCGTGGGCTGGACAAAGCGGGAGAGACCCCCTTCCCAACTGGCAGGGTCGAGGGCAGGGAAAGCCTTCCCGCGGGCGATCGCCGATGGAGCGTTCATCCCCACTAGCACCACGAGCAAGCAGCCTCTGACAAGCATTGCGATCCCCTGTAGTACTGAAGAAGTCTCGACCAGAACCTAGCTAGGACATCTTCGCTAAACGCCGCCCTGGCTGCCTCGAAAGCTATTGAACAAGTGCCGCACCGCCGACCCGACAAAGATAAGCACCAGCACTGCCGAAATCAGCCATGTCCACAGGATATGGACCATCATGTACCCCGGCGCGTGTAGGGCGAAAAACGACGAGAACGCAGCCCAAGGCAAGAACAGCACCGCCGCGAGCAAGATACGAGGCCACAGGCGGGCCCCAAGCTTTATGACCTTCGCCAAGAAAAGGGCTTCCAGCAAATAGAAGCCGCAAAAGATCAGGAAATGGCCCGTCGGATGCTCCCATTGCGCCCTGTCTTCATCGCCGTAGAAGAAGTACTGTTTTGGGTCCAAGCTGATCCAGGTGCTGAATCCAATAACCAGCACAGTGGCAGCGGCAATGACCAAGTTCTTGCGCTGGTTCGTCGTGAGATTGACCATGTCACCGACTACAGGTGCTAAGGCACGCCACTAGACGGCGCACGCGCTAGTTTCAGCCATCATGCCAGTCTTCTGCGGCGATGAGCATCGCTCATGCAGCTTTCCAGGGCTCACGCGGTAGCGTATCGGTGCCGATTACGCGTGGTTGATGACCGCCTCGATAGCGTGCCCGTCCGGATCGATCAGAAACGCCGCGTAGTAGTGAGGCCCATAGTCCGGGCGCAGACCGGGCTTGCCGTTATCGGTACCCGCGACCGCCAAGGCCTGCGCATGAAACCGATCCACCGCTGCACGCGACGGCGCCGCGAACGCCACATGAAACCCGGGACCCGGCGCCGCCGAACCGGGCCGCAGCTTCAGGCACAGCTGATCCTCGCCATCCACCAGCCCGTAGCCGATGGCGGTGTCGTCCTCGAACACGCGCCGATAGCGTAAGGCGCCGAGTGCGGCGTCGTAGAAGGTGCCAGCCTTACGCAGGTCGGAAACGGCGATGGATAGGTGATGCAGCATTGGGACCGGCCTTAGTTCGGGCGCGACCGAGCCGCGCATGGGATGGTGCTTAAGCGAAACGCTAGGACACGCTCTGCCGCAGCTGGAACACATTGCCCTCGGGGTCCCGCCCGTCGCACACCCGCACGCCGCGCGCCTGCCATTCGCGTTCTGGCGGCCACAGCTCGCCCCCCAGCCCCACGGCCACCGAACGTGCGGTATCGATGTCGGAAACCGGCAAGCACAGCTTGATGCAGCCGTCTTCGCGGAGCGGATAAGTGGTCGTCTCGCCGGCATCGGAATACCGAATGGCGTGGACGATCAGCTGGAAGCCCGCCGCCTCCAAGACCACGTGTTCATCGTCCGCATGCACGACCGTCATGGCCGCAACGCCTCTGTAGAACGCGGAGATCCTGTCGACGTTGTCCACGAACATCACCGCGGCTGCCGATAGCTGAGTCATCGATCGCCTCGCGGAGACCTGGACGTGTTTCCTTGGCGTTGAGAACGAACCAGACCCAAGCAACGGCTCCAAGAAGGCGGTACGCCGAGGAAGGCGTGCCGGAACCGGATGTTGCTCATCAGCAGCGCCCCGGTCCAGCCGCCCCCACCAGACCCATCGGATCGACGGGCCACGACTGCACGTATACCAGCGCAGCGGCCAGCACCACCAGGGCAATCGAGAACCAGATCGTAAGGCGACTCATGGACGCCTCCGCGCCCGCGACCGACTTATGGCCCTCGCCCCCCACACGCGGCGCAGGCAGTTCGGCCAGAGCAATGGGCGATCCGCCCTCTACCCACTCTATGCCGGCTGCTTGCACAAAACGCAAATCCAATTCAAGCAAGTCCGGGCAGGCCGCCAGGCGCGTCGCCAACGCCGGAGACAGCGGCGCGGTCGGCTCCGCTACTCGGACATAGCGCCCTTCCGCATCCGACCAGTCGTAGGCGTACAAGCCGACCCGGGCATAGCTCTGCCAGACCGCCGAGCTTCCCCAGCCCGTCACCTCCACGGCCTCGCTGATCGCATCGTGCGATCCCACCGAGGCGCGCACCGAATCCGGCACCACGCCGCAGCCCGCGGTGGCGAACAGCGCGAAACTTCCGTCGCGATCGAACGCGAACCAGTCGAACTCTCTGCACTCGATCTCACGAGATGTCGTCATGAGCGCCGAACACCCAAGCCCGACCGCGTTTGCATCTGCACCCGTCTGGACGGATGAACTTTCTTCTCCGGCGTCATTTCGGCCGCGCCTCCGCCGTCAGGATCGTCACCAACGCCAGCCCACCCGCCGCATCGAAACTGAAGTGTACGGAATGCGTCGGGTGGTCGTAGCGCAACCAACCGCCGTGCGCGCCCAGCAAAGTCCGCCCCGGCGAAGCCCCGCGATCCGGCGCGCCCAGCACCGCTTCCACTTCAGCACGCGACGACGCGAACGAAAGGCCGTGCCCGAGCGCGCCGCCGTACTGACTGAAATCGTCCTTGCCGGCACCGTGCAGAAAGATGGTTTGAATCGTGCCGCGCGCATCCAGCTGCAGCTGAATGCCGTGCGCTATCGCGCTCAGATAGCGAACCGCCGCCATGCCTGCTTCCAACGGCGCCTGCGTATGCGCCGCCAATGAATAGGGCGCCAAGGTAAACGCCGTCTCGGGTGCCTCCGGCTTCGACCCTAGCGTGGCGATCAGCTCATTCATTCCTTGAACTCCAGCAGCCGGTATCCGGTCAAGCGCCCATTGCGGTGCCCGGATACAGCCGTAGTAGTGACAGCAACCGAGGTCATCGGCCAGCAACTGCAACTCTAACGTTTCGCACACGGCATCGCCGCTATTTATCTTCGGTCGCAAGGCAACACTCGTCTGAGGCATTGCAGCAAATTGAATAGCGGATCGGAAGCGGCCGATACTGGCCAAGCGCGGATCGCGCCGGAACCCGGCAGGCACGCACGGCCGAAGTACGGCCGGCTCCCCAAGCCGTACATCTCAAGGAGAAGAGAGCGCATGAAGACGCAGAAGCGAACCGGCCACCGCCGGCTATGGATGCTCGGCGCCGCAGCGACGTTGGGTATGTTGGTCTCGGTGGCGGCGTGGGCCGTGCCCTACCCGGCCTACGGCTACACCACGTTGGCCACCTACTACTCGACCGCGGCCAAGACCGAAGTGGTGGGCCTCAGGGCTTACGAAAACTGCCCGCCCGGATCCCCGCCGTTTCTGGACCGGGGCGTGACCTCGGCCCATGTGACGGTCGAGATCATCCGCTGTCCGTTCTGGGGCGGCGACCCGGAACCGGAGCTCTGATCACAAGCCCTCGTTAGCGACACTCCGCCGTCGCGAAACAGCGACGGCGGAATCGCCTCGGCGCGCCGCACCCTATGCCGCGCCCCGCTGGCGTTTGCCCGTGCGACCCGAGCGCGCCCCGTCCGCCGCGGCGCCACCCAACTGCCGCGCCAACTCCGGCTGCTCCCGGCAAAAGCGCGCATTGGCCGCCAAGGTGCCCCAACGCAGCGCCGCGGCCAGCTCGTCGTCCGCGCGCTCCAGAAAACGGCGCTGGCTGTCGGCAGACAGCTGCAACCTCGCATTCCGACTTCCCACTCAGAAGTCTGCGTGCCGACGCTCCCCGAGCACCAAGGCAAGACAGGGTGTGGCGACCAATCCGATTAGAGCCATGGCCGCGGCGGAGTATGGCTGGTCAAGTTCTTGGGCGACCTCCGCGTAGCCTCGCATCCCGCGGGTGCGCCCTCGCAGTGCCGCGCGCATGAAATACGCCTTTGCCATTTCGAGGTTCGGGGGAGTAGAGGTTCGATGGTACTGCGCGTATCCGAGAAGAATTCCAGGCGTTACGCCCCTGCTTTCGGCCTTCAACAAACTGCTATACGCGGCGTCGCGATCCCCAAGTTTGAGTAGAACGCGCGCAAGCCCCTGGTAAGAAACAGCAGTTGGTGCGATGTCAATCATTGCCCGCCAATCGTCTGCTGCGTTGATCAACCCGCCGGACGGCCCGTCCGTCCAGTGCTCGAGCGCCATCGCCCGCCTCACGAGCCCGTCGAGCAACCACGGCTCCCCAGCCTCGATGAGCGCAGAAGCAGCAGCAACAGCCTCTTCGTACCTGCCTAGGGCGAGCGCCTCCTCGGCCCGATCCTTAACGGCTTCGATGTCGTTCATCGCTCGGGCAGCTCTCGCGGCTTGAAGGATTTGTGTGTCCTGGACAATGAAACAGCATCAGCATCATTTCCCAGGCTCTCCGCCCTGACGAAGCGGGGCAAGAAAATCCGCCACCGGCTCCAGGATCAATTCAGGCAGACCCTCGGCTATGCACGCGCGCATTCGGTCCCAGGCCTCGGCATCCACAGACGGAAGCGCGAGCCCCTCGGCCCTGGCCGTCGCCGACGGCCACTGCGTGTAGCTGTACCAGAGTTCGTCCGGCCCGCGGTGCAGACGCGATCCCAGCGAGCCGCGCTCGCGCAACAGCAAATCGGTCACCCGCGACCAGGCCTCGACGAAGGTCTGCTCGGTCCCGGGGTGCAGGCGCCAACGGTAGATGGCGCAGAAGGCGGGGTTGTCGTTGCTCATGGGTTGATTCCACGACGGTTGATCGGTGGCAGGGGATGCCTGCCCAAAGCCTATGAGCGAAAGGTAGCCGGAACGGGGGGCGGCGTCATTGTCCTCCGCGCCCGGGCGGGAGCCATCGACTGTCTTGCCCCTGTCATGGGATTGGCATCGAATCGCCGGAACCGCTCAAGCGCTGCGAGACCGCCATGGATTCATTCCGCACTCGAATAGCGCGACGGGCACCGAAAGCGCCTCGTGGAATGGCCCGGAGCCTTGCGTGCCTGCTATTGCTGCCCGCCGTGAGCTGGTTGGCCGGCGAGGCGCGGGCACAGCAGTGGCAGCTGAGCAAGGAGAAGGATGGCATCCGCATAGAGAGCCGGCGTATTCCGGGGGCACGCTACGAAGAGCTGCGTATCAGCACCTTGTTGAAGGCGTCGCCGGAGGCCATCGCGGACTACCTGTTCGGGAAATACTTGGATGAGAAGAACAAGAACATCCGCCGCAGCTTCGTCCAGCGTGGGCGGGACGTGACCGTGTGGTCGGACGTGCTGAGCACGCCGGTCACCAGCGAGCGCTGCTACTCCATGCGCTTCGAACGGCACGCGCCGGGCAATGGCGAGATCCGGGTTAAGTTCGTATCCCTGGACTACGTAGGCAAGAAGCCATCGGCCGACTGCATCGCGTTGCGCTCGCATGGCGAGTGGGTCATGACGCCCACGGGCGCGGGGACGCGCCTGACTTACGTGTCGCTGACTGACTTCGGCGGCAAGGTCCCGGCGATGCTGGCGGAACGCTCGTTGTCGTCGGCGGCCGTGTCCAGCCTGCGCAAGGTGGTGGCCGGATCCTCGGGGTTGGCGCTGCCCAAGGGGTTCGACGACTGATTGACCCTACTCGATCTGAGTAATGGACAACCGGGAGCTATCCTTGATATCCGTTGCCGAGAGCGTGAACCCGGCGGCATCGACCTCGAACTTCACGGCGATTGCAGGCTCTCCACGTCGCGCTGGTGCAAAGCCCGTAATCTGAAATTCCCCCAAAGATCGAGCTGTTTTGACCATACGGGTATTGCCACGATAGAGGCGCACGAGGATCTGGCTCTGGCCATCCTCCGCCGTGCTGAAGGTTTCGGATCGCGAGCAGGGAATCTCGCAGCCCTTGGTCAGCAACGGCGTAAATACTCCGCCGAGCGTCTCGACGCCCACGGACTCTCGGAGGATCTTGCCCTCCACCAACATAGCCGAGGCCGGCTCCACGAGAATCGACGCACTCTCGGTGTGGAGACACCCGGAAAGGCACAAAGCCAGCAGACCGATCGCGTACTTCACTATCGCCTCCTGGAACATGAATTGACCGAGGCGCGAAGCTGCATCGACTCGAATGACCGGTTAGACGGATCGGATTTACTGATTGCACTAGGCATCGGATCAATCCGCAAGCTCGAACCACCCTTCCGCCCGCTGCCGACCCCGCCTCCACCCCTCCCTGCACGGCTTACGCTCCATCGACGTAGGGTCGGCAATGTAGCGACGGACCGTGTGTTTGACCGGAAAGCCGCCGCCCCAGAAGAAGTCCACCACTAAGCCGCAGGTCTCGTTCTGAGTAATGTGCACCCCGTAGGTCAGGTCCGCATACGCTGCTGGGGGAGGCAGCACGGTCACCGTCTCGCCAGGCACCGCCAAAGTCGAGGCCCAGGCGGCCGCAGCCTGGTAGCGCGGCAGGTCGCGCTGGAACTGCCAGTCGCGGATCGCATGCCCGAGTTCGATGCCGATCGGTACAACCGCCAGCACCGCCGCCGGAACGATGGCTGCCCTCAGGCGTCGACCCTTCTCGCGCGTCAGTGCCCATCCCAGACAGATCAAGAACAGAAGACCGGCCGCAAGGAAGGCGCCCATGGCCAGTAGTTGTTTCAACGCGGTCGGCCGGGCCGCGAAGGCTGCGATGCTGGACAAGCACGCAAGAGACAAGGCATACTCGATGAGCTTGGCCACCGATCAGCTCGTTTGGGGTGAGGAGCGAGCAGGCCCCGTACCGGATTGTCTATTGGATGGGAGTCGACAGGTCGCGCCCGAAGCCCATAACTCCGCCCGCTCAATCGGATCCGTCGACAGCCTACGAAAGCAGGATTGGGCACAACCTCGCGCGGCGCCTTCGAAGCACTTGCTACGACGGCATGCAAGAACGCATGTGTCCTGCTGATCGCAACGATCCGCGGCGACTGCGAATTGTTCCACTTCGTCAGAGTTTCGTGCAGCACTGCCCGCAGTAGAACGGTGGTTTGACCATACCTGGCTTGAGGACTTGGGCCTATCGCTTTCATGCGCCAGACCACTTAGATGCTGCGAGATCAACTTGTATGAAACCCAAAAGTAGCCTGTCGCCGGCATCGGTCGGTGCTCGGAACTTGGATGCCTAGGCAGCGTTGACGGGGGAACGATGAAACTTTCCGGAAACAGGACTCCGACTTCGCCATCAAGATCCTCCGTTTGTTTCATCGCCAAGACAGCGATGCCATAGAAGGCCACGGAGTAAGGAACGGCATCGCTGCACCGCCTCCAAGCGATCATTCGAGGTTCCGCTGACTGGGACTCCGGTGAGCTCAGTGGATGCGTTGGCCAGTACTTCGGACTGCCTTTATGCATGAAAGCGATGACGCGCTGGGATGGCGCGCTCTTGAAGTCTCCCCATGCGGTAATGACTGTGCCGACCTTCAGGCCTCCCTTGTAGCGACGGTCGATTCTTAGGCGGCTCAGCGACTCGCACTCTGAGCCATCGACTCGCGGCCGGACTTCACCCACTACGGTTGCCTCGACGACCATTTCGGACTGAGAGTAAATTTCTTCCGTACTCAATGTGTCCAATGAGAGGGCATGAGAGTCCCAAGCAAGGAGAACACCTAGCAGAAACACCAATGAAATCGACGGCAAATGTCTCATCGGCAAGCCCTCCTGTGAGACTGAACAGCGAAACTGAGAAGCCCAGCCAGGGCTGTTTTTTTACATGTCCAGGGAACGCCCCTGCCGCATTGTGCTCCCGCCGCTTCGGTCAGACATTCGAACGATTGTCGGATGCCTCTTTGCAACGGGGCAAGCGAATGATGCCTCGCTGGCAGATCATGCGCCAAACCGTTAGGTATGAAGCGACGAAGCGGCAGGAAACTGTCCCGGGATCGGGCAAGCTAATGGACACGATTGCGCCACGCTCCTTTCACTATGCACAAAGGCGCCTGCCGAGACTTGCCCACCATGGGAGACAGGATGATCCTTAAACGCACCATGACAATGCTGCTCGCGCTGGCGCTGCTGTTACCGGGCGCGGCCTTCGCGGACGAGGCGCTGTCCGCCGCGCTGACCCGGCAGATGGAGGTCAATCGACAGCGCTACGGCATCGCCGGGCAGGCCCTGCTGGTCGCGCACAATGGGGAGGTGTTGTTCTGCGGCGCGGATGGCGAGGCCGACGTGGAGCGCCATGAGCGGGTCACGGCCGATCACGTGTTCGCCGCCTACTCGTTGAGCAAGTTGTTCGCCAGCGTCCTGATCATGCAGTTGGTCGAGCAGGGGCAGGTGGATCTGGACGCACCCGCCAGCGCCTATGTGCCCGGCCTTCCGAAAGCTTGGCAGGCCATTCGCGTGCGCGAGTTTCTGGACCACACCTCTGGCGTACCGGAGTACTTCGCTCAACGGCAGGACGGGGCGGCCTCAACTGCCATGGCGTTTCCCAAAGATTTGCCGGCGGTGTTCGCCTCGCTGGCCGATACGCCCCTGCAGTTCGCCACCGGCACCGACACGCGCTACACGCAGAGCAACTTTCTGGTGCTGACCGCGCTGCTGGAGGCCCATTACGGTAAGCCGTACGCGCAGATCGCCGATGAGCGCATCATGCGCAAGCTGCAGCTGGGGCATACCTGGCTGGGCCCGGCTGCGCTACCCAAGCAAGGCGTGGTGCGCAGCTACGTCGGCAAAGACGGGCGCCTGGTACCGGAGCAGGATATCGACTGGCCGGACTATGCCCACGGCCACGCCGGGCTGTACCTCACGTTGGACGATCTTGGCCGGTTCTTGAAAGCGGTGACCTCGGGCGAACTGGTGGGCAAAGCCACGCTGCGCCGGCTCTGGCAGCCGCGCACGCTGGCCAACGGGCGACGCGGCGGGTTCGCGGCCGGGTGGGAGTACGGCGAGAGCGGCGCCTATCGACAGGTCGGACACGACGGCGGCACGCGCGTGCGGGTGCGCGTGCTGTTTCAGGGGTCGCTGGACGGCGATGTTTACGTATTCGCCTACCTGACCAACGGCAGCGTGCGCAACGTCTGGTCGCGCGTGCTGGTGGGCAGCGCGATGGCGGTGGTGGCGCCGAAGCAGTTTCCGGCGGAGACCTTGTCGGAGGCGCTGGTACGCTATGCCTTGCAAGCGCCGGTCAAAGACGATGCGCAGGCACAGGCTGGATCGATCCGCGCCCAGCATCTACTGAACGATGCTGAGCTGGAGCGCGCCATCAACACAGCGGGCTATTCCGTTCGGGAGAACTTGGGTATCGATCCCGCGCTGCGCGTGTTCGAACTGAACACCGTGCTCTTTCCGGACTCGCCCAACACCTGGGACAGCTTGGCCGAAGCGCATGCCGCCAAGGGCGACCAGGACAAGGCGAAGGCGCTGTACGAGAAGGCGCATCGACTCGCCGGGCGGGCAAAGGCAGGCGAAGCGCGATAGCGCTACGCCCGGGGCGCGGAAAGACGTAGCGGTGTCGCCCCCTATCGGCGCAACATCCGATACTAGAAACTAGTCCGTGCGTATGCTCTTCAGCACTGCATTCGCCGCCTCGATCTCGGCCTCCGTGGCATCCACCGGCGTGATGACGATCAGGTTGGCGAACCAGGTCATGGTCGAGCGCGCACAGCTGGTGTAAGCGCGCGTTTCAGAGCCGGGACGCTTGGTGACGACGTGATGGTCGCAGGTCCAGTCGGCAGGGAGCGCCAGCGCCTGCGCCGGCAAATCAGGATCGGCCGGCACGACGCTATTGAACTCGATGCGCAACCCATCGCTCAGTTGCCGCGCAAGCACCGATTGCATCCGAGTGGGTTTGAAGCTTTCGAACTCGGTAACGCCCACGACCACACCGCGCGCTCGGTCCAGGATCATCAACCGAGTGGAGTCTTCCGCACCGGCGCCTTCGATGGCCGTCGTCCATTGGCTCTTGTCGAACGTCAGCGCAAGGTGACGTAGCGGCGCCCTGGGGACAAAGCCGTCTTGCGCCGACGAGCAGCCCACCGACAGGAGCGTGCATAGCAGCATCAGCATTGACCAGTATCGCTTCATCCCATCCCCATCGATATACGACTCATCTTTCCTCTTCGCGTACCGGCGCGCTGGGCTGCTTAGGCTCTGTGCATTCGGAAGCCAGAAGTTTCAGCGATTGGTTCTTTGCCTCCGCCAGTTCGACGCGAAGCTCGAACCCCGGCCAGGTGCCGTCGAACTGCCGAAGCTTGGTCAAGCTAGCCTCAAGCCCACTGAACTCCGCGACAACTTTTTCGGCGGATTCGGCGCATGCCGCACCTTGGACGCGCTCGGCAACCCGTGCGCTGTCCTGCTCGAGTACGGCGATCTGCCGTTCGTAGCAGGCGCCCAGGATGTTGCCGCAACCGCCGAAGGAGCATTCCTTTCGAGCCTGCTCGGACTCTTCGAGACATGCCTGATACTCGGCCGTCGCGGCAGGTCGTGCGTCTTGCGCCTGAGCGACGGTCGCGGATGCGGCGAACGTCATGAGCAGCAAGAGCTTCTTCATGCAGCCCACCCCCAAACCTGTCCAAGGCATCCACAGTGTCGGTCCTCACACACGACAAACACAAGCGAAGCGGGCGACTGCGGGCGGGCTTAATCCACTCCGAACAGGAGGGCCCCGAGGTACATGAGGCCGATCAGTAGCACGCAGCTTGCGACGAACGCGACCGCCAGATAGGCAGCGGACACGCCGATGAATCGCCCGGAGGTGATCCCTGCAAATCCGTCCGGCTGTCGGATCTGCGGGAGCAGGATCCAGAACACCGGAATCAGCCAGCACCCCAGGAGCAGAAGGGCGGCTCCCCAGACAGAAGGCGACGATGTCAGAAAGACGTACCAGACAACAGGCATCGCCACGCTGGAAAGCAAGCTCGTCAACCAGAAGCGATATCGGAACGGCTTTCCCGGGTCCTCGAGGGGACGCGCGGAGGGCGCCGCGTAGATGTTGGAGCTTTCATCGGGCGCTGTCATAGCGGCCGGGCTCAGGCCTCGACTCTCGTGCAAATGCCGTAGATCGCGCTGGGCCCGATCCAGCCATTAATGAAGCCACGGTTGTTGCCGATCTGAAACCTCTGTCCCTGGATGGCTTTGACGAGGTGGAGGTATTCGTTTCCGTTCACCTTGCACAGCACGATGTCTCCCACGTTCAAGGCCGAGAGGTCCGCGATCGGCTCGACGGTGCACAGCTGCCCCGATTCGATCTTTCCCGTCATCGAGCCGCCGCGAGGACGGAAGATCACCGTTTCCCCGCCCTTTAGCTTTGCGATATGTCCCGTGGCCCATCCCATACGTTCTGTCCCTATTTGCACCGCTCTATTTTTTCCCGGGCCACGCTCATAAGCGCCTCCCACAGGGGTTTATGCCGCTTGAGCGAGTTGCAGAAATCCGATTCGAGTTTTCTTTCCTGGCCAACGAATAGTACTCAGTCGTCCGTGGGCGAATAGATGTCCAGGTCGAGCTCGATGCCCCGCGCACCCAGTGCCAGAAGGATCCCAGGTGCGATCGATACACCATCGTTGCTATTGGCCATGAACCAGCCGCAGAACAAGTCGATGCTGTAACGCTCGGAGAGCTCGCGCCAGACAGCTAGGTCGGACGTCAGCTGCGCCAATAACTCATCGACTTGGGCGTTTAGATCTTCGGGCTCAGTGACCGTGGCGGACAGGTTCCATATCCCGAACTTGAGTCTCCGCTCGTTGCCGGATGCGGAGACCCGAAGGTCGCCCTTGGTGTGCGAATAGGTAGGCGACGCGCCCAACAAGGCCGTGATCTCCTCCGGTCGCAAGTCTTCGCCGGAGACACGCAGGGTCGCCACCGACCGTTCGAGTGCTCCCATCCTCAGCCGGCCCCGCCATCGACCGACGGGAGCGGCATGTAGGTCGCCTGCCGGCGTCGGTAGCCCCAGAACACGGCGACCAGGTAGACGAAAATCTGCAGCGCTGGCGTGGCCCACAGCGGCGGCATAGCGTCGGCGTCGACGCCGAGCAGCGGCCAGACCAGCAGCGAGGGCAGCAGCAAGCCCCAGCCCACGTCGTGGGAGGTGCCGCCGGTCAGCGACCAGCTCAGGGCGGCGCAGTACAGCACGGTGCGCCAGAGCAGGCCGTAGGCGGTGACGCGCTGGGCGTAGCCGTAGCGGTAGCCCAGACGGGCGAGCAAGGCCGCGGGCAGGACCAGCAGGACGAACAGCAGATAGAGGGTGTCGGATCCGGGCATCGCGGCACCCTACACCGCGTTGGTCTGCGCATCCAACAACACCACCCGGTTGCGCCCCTCGTGCTTGGCGCGGTACATCGCCGCGTCGGCGCGCTGGATCAAGGTGGCGGCGCTGTCTTCCGGGCCGCACTCGACCACGCCGATGCTGAGGGTGAGCGCGACCGGGACGCCCTTGACCTCGCGGCAGCGGCGCTCGACCTTGCGGCGGATCTGTTCGGCGGTGTCGCGCGCGACCGCGTCGCCTACGCCGGGCAGCAGCAGCAGGAATTCTTCGCCGCCGATGCGGCCTAGCTGGTAGAGCGGCATGGTTTCGGAATGGATGCTCTCGGTGACCGCGCACAGGCAGGCGTCGCCGATGGGGTGGCCGTAGGTGTCGTTGATGGCCTTGAAGTGGTCCAGGTCCAGGAACAGCACCGACAGCGGCTGGCGCTTGCGCCGCGCCTCGACCACCGCGCGGTTGAGGCGGGTGATGATGCCGGCGCGGTTGAGCACGCCGGTCAGGGCGTCGTGTTCGGCGTGCAGCTGGGCGACGTCGCGTTCGCGGCGGAAGGTGAGCATGCGATCGGCCAGGCCCAATACCAGGACCACGGCAGCGAAGGCCTGCATCACCGGCAGGCCGTATTCCAGCAACGATGTCAGCGGCACGCCGGCGCTGAGCTGCATCGCGCGCGCGGTCGATACGGTGACCAGGGGGACCCATGCGATCAGCACGAAGCCGGCGTGGCGGCCGCCGCGCAGCCAGACCGTGGCCAGGGCGACCACCGCCAGCACGTTGGCCAGCATGAGCAGGCCGTTACCCAGCGGCGGGAACCAGGCCTTGCTGACCGGCCACGGCGAGACCAGGCCGATCAGCAGCGCCAGCGGCAGCCACGCGCCCACGACCAGCAGCGCGCGCGTCAGCCACGGCGCGCGCGGGCGCAGGTCGGCGAACTCGATCAGGAACAGCACGGTGACGATGGTGGAGGAGGTGGCGACGAACCAGATGCCGGCCACGCCGAAGCGGCCCAGCCAGGCCAGCACCGGCAGCGTGTAGGCGTCGCCGTAGGCGCACAGCACGTACAGCAGCTGCAGCATCATGCTGGCCGAGAACAGCAGGTACACGCGCTCGCGCAGTTGGGTCCAGAACAGCAGCACCACCAGCGACACGCCGACCAGGATGCCCATGCTGAGCCAGAGCACGCGCACGTGGCGGTGGTCCTCGACCGCGTAGTCCTCGCTGGAACGCACCGCGATCTGCAGGGGATAGCGCGCGCCCTCGACGCGCACGTAGACCGGGCCGGCCGCGCTCAGCGGAAACGCCAGCGCGCGCCGCGAATGGCTGACCTGGGTGCCGGGATCGAAGATGGTGGCGCTGCGCGCGCGGTAGTCGGGCGGCGCCAGCACGGTGATGCGGGCGCTGAAGGGGTGATAGACCAGCAGTACGCGCGGCTCTTCCGAGGACTCCGGGCGCAGGCGCCACCAGCCGCGGCCGTCCTGAGCGCCGGTGAGCTGGGGCGGGCCGGACTGCGCGGCATAGGCCGTGTCGGGCAGCGCGCGCAGGGCCTCGAACGAGGCCGGCGGGGGCTGGGTCAGGCGTTCGACGCGCACGATGCCGGCGGCCCACGCCTGCACGCAGACACTGCACAGCACCAGACAGGCCGCGATCCAGACTCGTTTCATCGGCTCCCCGCGTCCGCGCCAGTGTCGGCCCGGTCGCCGCGCGCCACAAGCCCCCGCGCGACGTATGCTGGCGGCGTTCGACCGGACCGCAGGACGCCCCAGATGCCATCGTTGTCATTGCCGCCGCTGCTGCTGGCCGCCGCGATCGCGCTGCAACCGCCCGGACAGTTCCATGGCGACGAGCCGGTCGCGCGCGACGGCGAAACCTGGCTGGCCCTGCGCGCCTCCACGGACGCGGCTTCGCTGACCTCGACCCGGCTGCGGGTGCGGGCGGTCGAAGACCCCATCCTGGACGAGCCCGGCCAGACCAGCGGCCGGCGCGTGTCGTCGGCGCTGGAACCGGACCCGGACGCCGAGGGCGCCCAGGTCCTGGCCTACCTGCGCGGCAACGGCCTGGCCGCGGGCAAGGTGACCCCGGCGCGCATCCCCGAACGCAGCCAGGACGGCGCACTGCCGAGCTACCGGCTCGAGTTCGCCGGCCGGGACTATCGCATCCGCACGCAATGCCCGCCCATGCGCGGCGATCCGCCGGTCGCCCGCTGCGCGGTGCTGCTGGTCGGGGCCGGCGGCGTCGAACAGGCGCTGATGCGGGTGGACGCCCGGCGCGAGGTCGACATCGTCCTGCTCGGCGACGACGCCACGCCGCAGCTGCTGTTCGCCGGCGACCTCGACCGCGACGGCAAGCTCGACCTGATCTTCGATACCACCGACCATTACAACGTTTCGCGACCGACGCTGTTCCTGTCGTCGCGCGCCAGGGACGGCGAGCTGCTGCACGCGGTATCCACCTACGAATCCGTCGGCTGCTGAAGCCGTCTCGTCCCTGCTCCGGAGTTCCCAGGCATGACCCTCCCGACCATCGATTTCAACTGGCTGGCGGTGATCGCCGCGGCCGCTTCCGCATTCCTGCTAGGCGGGATCTGGTATGGGCCCTTGTTCAAGAAAGCCTGGTGCCGCGAGGCCGGGATCGATCCCGATTCGGCGCCGCGGCACCCGGCGCGGATCTTCGCGATCGCCTTCGTGTGCAGCCTGCTGTCGGCGCTGATCTTCACCGTGCTGCTGCCCACCGGCGCCGGCGCGGCGGACGGCTTCGGGGTGGGCTTCGTGGTCGGCTTGTTCTTCGTGGCGATGAGCTTCGGCATCAACTACGCCTTCGCCCAGCGCAGCCTCAAGCTGTGGATGATCGACAGCGGCTACCACATCCTCCAGTTCATCCTGTACGGGGTGATCCTGGGCGCATGGCGCTGAGGAGCAGGCCCATGACCGTCATCGACTGGTACTTCGATTTCATTTCCCCGTTCTCCTATCTGGCCTGGCAGAAGGTGAAAGCGCTGCCGCCGGCGACCGCGAAATTGCGGCCGGTGCCGGTGGTGTTCGGCGCGGTGCTGGCCGCGTGCGGCCAGAAGGGCCCGGCCGAGATTCCGGGCAAACGCGAGTTCACCTACCGCCACGTGCTGTGGCAGTCGCGCCAGGAAGGCGTGCCGCTGCGTTTTCCGCCCGCGCATCCGTTCAATCCGCTGCCCGCGCTGCGCCTGTGCGTGGCCGCCGGCAGCACGCCGGAGGCGGTCGACGCGGTGTTCGACTGGCTGTGGCGCGAAGGCCATGCCGGCGACAGCGTCGAAGCGCTGGCGCCGCTGGCGGCCGCGCTGGGTGTGGCGCCGGACGATATCGGCAGCGAGGCCACCAAGGCCGCGCTGCGCGCCAACACCGAGGCCGCGATCGCGGCCGGGGTGTACGGCGTGCCCACCCTGGCGTTCGACGGCGGCATGTTCTGGGGCAACGATGCCCACGACTTCGCCCTGGCCGCGCTGCGCGACCCGGCGGTGCTCGCCGACCCCGAAATGCAGCGCGTGGGCACCTTGCCTGTGGCGGTGCGGCGCCAAGCCTGAACGACCCCGGGACCTCCGTTCAGGGCCGTAGACACGGCCTTGTCGCATGCCGGGTATGCTGCCGGTCACAATTCGAAATGTCTTGGCGCCCAACACCCGGGGGGGGACTATGCGCATCGGACTCGTCGTCGATTCGGCTTGCGATCTGCCGTTGGAGTACCTGCAGCAGCACGATATCCATCTGCTGCCGGTCACGGTGCGGATCGGCGAGGCGGTACTGACCGACCATCGCAACCCCGAAGCCACCCTGCACTTCCTGCAGACGCACCTGGCCGAACGCGGCTTCGAGGCCGAGACCACCCCGTTCACGGTGCAGCAGGTGCGCGACTTGTTCGTGAGCCAGTTGGCGATCGACTACGACTACGTGTTCTGCATGACGATCACGAAGACGCGCAGCCCGATCTACGACAACGCCAACCAGGCCAGCTTCGCCATCCTCAACGATTACAAGCCGGTGCGCATGGCCGCCGGTAACAACACGCCGTTCGCGCTGCGGGTGATCGATTCGCAAAACCTGTTCGCCGCCCAGGGCATCCTGCCGGTCGAGGCGGTGCGCCTGCGCGACGCCGGCGAGGGCGCGCCGAAGATCCGCGCGCGCCTGGAGAACCTGGCCCTGCACACCCAGGGCTATCTGATTCCGCGCGATTTGAACTACATCCGCGCGCGTACCCGGGTGCGCGGCGACCGCAGCGTAAGCCTGCTCAGCGCCACCCTGGGCACCATGCTGGACATCAAGCCGGTGCTGCACTGCAACCGCGGCGAGACCGGGCCGGTGGCCAAGATCAAGGGCTTCGAAGCCGCGACGCAGAAGTTGTTCGACTACTGCGGCAAGCGCGTGCGCGACGGGCTGATGACGCCGACCATGTGTCTGAGCTATGGCGGCGAGCTCGAGGAGATGCGCACCCTGCCCGGCTACGAGCGCCTGCGCGACACCTGCCGCGATCACAACGTCGAGCTGTTCGAGGCGGTGATGAGCCTGACCAGCATGGTCAACATCGGCAAGGGCGGTGTGGCGGCGGGTTTTGCGGCCGAGGGTGGGAGCAAGTTCGAGGATTGAGGCGCGGTGTCTCGGGCGTCGACGCCTGTCTGCGCTAAAAGCAAATCCCCCCTAGCCCCCTTTTTCAAAGGGGGGAAAGGCAGGTCGTCAGATTCGAAACGACGCTGCCTTCGAACGTTTGCTGTGAGCCTCCCCCCTTTGGAAAAGGGGGATCGAGGGGGATTTGCTTCTTGCGGCCCACAACGCCGCGCCCGCTATCGCCGCGCGACCGTCGTGGCTGGCCGATCAAGCCGCCCGAGCCGCCGCGAACGCCAAGCCCGATACCACGCCCAGGGAAGGATCGCCCGCGACCAGGCGCGCGCTGGGGAAACAGCGCTGCACCGCCTCGCGCACATACGGTGCGCGCGACATGCCGCCGGTCAGGAACACCGCCGCGGGCGGCTCGCCGATTTCTTCCCCGACCTCGCGCAGCAATTCGGACAAGAAGCCCAGGAACGGCTCCGCCGCTTGAGCGAGATGTTGCGCGCCGGTCGCGAGCGCCAGCGCGGGCTCGATGTAGTCTAGTTCGGCGCGGTGATCGTCGCGCGCGCTCAAGACGATCTTGGCCGACTCCACCGCCCGGCTCAGGCGCGTGGTGTTGCCGCCTTGCTGCAGGGCGATCAGGCGCGGGCCGAACGGCGCCGCGACTTCGCGGTAGCTGTCGCGGCGCTGGAAATCGCGTTGGCGCACCACGTCGTGCACGGTCGCGGCTTCGACGAAGTGATGCGCCGGCACTCGCGTGGCGCCTCTGCCGAACAGCGGCATGAAGCGCGACAGACTGAGCGACAGATCCACGTCGACGCCCCCGCGCGCGATGCCCCAGGACCCCAGCACCAGCGGCTCCTCGGCGCCACCGACCTCGGCCAGGGTGATGTCGGTGGTGCCGCCGCCGATATCGACCACCAGGGTGCGATGCCGGTGCGCGCTTTGCGCGTGGTAGCCCAGCGCCGCGGCGACCGGTTCTTCGAGAAAACTGACCTCGTCGAATCCGGCGCCCGCCGCGGCTTCGGTCAGGATCGCCAGCGCCTGGTCGCCGCCGGCCGCCCCCATCGAACTGCGGAACTGCACCGGCCGGCCGAGCACGGCCGAGCGCACATTGGCGCCTAGCTGTTGGCTGGCGCTTAGGCGGATGTGTTCGAGGATGTAGGCGGCGATGCCGACGATGGTCTGACGCACATTCGGCGCCAGCTGATAGCCCAGCATCGATTTGGGCGACTGCACCAGATTGCCGAAGCCTTCGGCTAGATAGGCCTCGACCGCCTCTTCGCCGTACACCGCGTTCTGCAAGGATGCCGCCGAGGCGCGCGCTTCGCGTACCTGTTGTTCCAGCCAGTGCCGGCGCACCGCGCGGATCGCATCGCGGCGCAGGTCGGTGTCGCTGCGCTGCACGGGCGCGGAAATCAGCGCCAGCGCCGCCTCGCGCTGATCGACGGGCAAGCGCGCGACCTGCTCGCGGCGCGCGGCCACGGCCTCGCTCGCGGCGCGGGTCTGCTGCGCGCGGGCGCTGCGCACCAGGGCATCGACCTCGCCTTCGAGCGCGTCGGTCAGCTCGAACTGATTCGCGTCGGGCACGGCCTCGGGGAAATACACCGTGGTGCGGAACTGCTGCTCGTCGCCGAAGCGGACGGTGCGCACCGCGCCGTCGATCACCACCGCGGCGGCGGAGTAGCTGGTGCCGAAATCGATGCCGATCTTCATAACGCCACGGGGACTGGTTTGCGGCGCGCAAGGATACTCGCTGCGCGCGGTCGTGGCCTGAATCGCGCGGGTCTCGATTCGCTAGGCGGAGCCGCGCCGTCCGCGGCGCCTGCGCGGCGCAAGCGGGCGTCGGATGGCGTAAATCGCGTGTCGGAGGACCTCTCGCTGCGCCCTGGGCCCGGCCTGGTGGGTCGTGAGGCGATGAAAGCGTCGCGTCATGCCGGCATCACGTGGCGATGCAGCCTGGCGTGTTCGAAAAGCAAATCCCCCCTAGCCCCCCTTTTTCAAAGGGGGGAACTGTGCGCTTTCTAAAGGGGGAACAGTGCGCCTTCTGAAGGGGGAACAGTGCGCCTTCTGAAGGGGGAACAGTGCGCCTTCTGAAGGGGGAGCGGCGCGTCTGAAGGGGGTACGGTGCGCCCTCTAAGGGGGAGCAGTGCGCCTTCTGAAAGGGGAGCGGTGCGACTCTGAAAGGGGAGTGGTGCGCCTTCCGATTCGTAACGACGCGGGCTTCGAACCTTTGCTTTAAGCCTCCCCCTTTGCAAAAGGGGGATCGAGGGGGATTTGCTTTTGCGGCCCGCAACGCCCCGCACACGACTTTCGACCCAGGGCCGGCGCCGCCGCGCGGGTTAGGCTCGGACCTCGTCCAACCGAACCCGACCCGATGCCCAGCCACCGCCTGCTCGTCCTCGCGCTCGCCAGCGCCCTCGCCGCCACACCGGCGCTCGCCCAGAACCCGCCGTCGCCGCAGCCGGCGCCGCAACCCGCGCCGCAGGACAAGGACAAGGCCGACAAGCCGCGCGATCAATTGGAGCAGGATGCCCTGGACCCGGCCGGCAACGATCCGGCGCGCGCATCGGCCCAGACCGCCAAGGGCGCGAGCAAGCCCGGCGAAGCCAAGGACGAGAAGAAGTGGGACGTGTCGGCCGCGCACGGCCCAACCAAGAGCGTGCGCTTCGAGACCGACGAGGGCACCTGGATGGACGTGGACGTCTCGCCGGACGGGCGCGAGCTCGCGTTCTCGCTGCTGGGCGATCTGTATCGCCTGCCGATCGGCGGCGGCGCCGCCCAGCGCGTGACCAGCGGCCCGGCCTGGGACGTGCAGCCGCGCTATTCGCCCGATGGCCGCGAGCTGGCTTTCACCTCCGACCGCGGCGGCGGCAACAACCTGTGGCGCATCCGTACCGACGGCAGCAATCCGGTCCAGGTAAGCAAGGAAGACTTCCGCCTGCTCAACAACCCGGCCTGGACGCCCGACGGGCGCTATCTGATCGGGCGCAAGCACTTCACCGGCGAACGCTCGCTGGGCGCCGGCGAGCTGTGGCTGTACCACGCCTCCGGCGGCGGCGGCCTGCAGCTGACCAAGCAGAAGAACGACCAGCAGGACCTGGGCGAACCGGCGGTCTCGCCGGACGGCCGCTACGTCTATTACTCCGAGGACGTCACCGGCGGTCCTTCGTTCCAGTACAACAAGAACGTCCACGACACGATCTACGCGATCAAGCGTCTGGACCGCCAGACCGGCAAGAGCGAAACCCTGATCTCCACCGCCGGCGGCGCGGTGCGGCCGCAGCCCTCGCCCGACGGCAAGTCGCTGGCGTTCGTGAAGCGCGTGCGCGACAAATCCGTGCTGCACGTGATGGACCTGACCAGCGGCGAAGTGCGTCCGGTCTGGGACGGTCTCTCGCACGATCAGCAGGAGGCCTGGGCGATCTTCGGCCCCTACGCGAACTTCGACTGGACGCCGGACTCGCGCGCGGTGGTGATCTGGGGCCAGGGCAAGCTGTGGCGCGTGGACATGGCCAGCGGCAAGGCCAGCAACGTCCCTTTCACCGCCCAGGTCGATCAGACCGTGACCGCGCCATTGCGCTTCGAGCAGACCCTGGACGAAGGCCGCTTCTCGCCCAAGATGATCCGCGACGTCGCCACCAGCGCCGACGGCAAGACCCTGATCTTCCACGCCGTCGGTCATCTGTGGCGCAAGCGCCTGCCCGACGGCACGCCCGAGCGCCTGACCCGCGACGACAGCCATTACGAGTACCAGCCCAGCTTCAGCGCCGACGGCCGCAAGCTGCTGTACACCACCTGGTCCGATCAGGACCTGACCGCGATCTACGTGGCCGACGCCAGCGGCGGCGGCGCGCGCAAGCTCAGCCGCGAACCGGGCTTCTACTACAGCCCGCGCTTCTCGCCCGACGGCCGCCGCATCGTCTACAGCAAGAGCGGCGGCGGCGGGCTCACCGGCAGCCTGTGGTCGCGCGATCAGGGCGTCTACGTGATGGCGGCCGACGGCGGCGCGGCGGTGCGCGTGGCCGAGAGCGGCGAGTCCCCGCAGTTCAGCGCCGACGGCACGCGCGTGTACTACCTCACCGGCGGCGGCCTGAAGAAGAAGCTGATGTCGGTCGGGTTGCACGGCGAGGACGCGCGCGAGGTCTACAGCCTGAAGTACGTCGACTCGGTCAGCATCAGCCCGGACGGCAACTGGATCGCCTTCACCGAGCTGTTCAACGCCTACGTCGCACCGCTGGTCGCCACCGGCACCGCGGTGGAGCTGTCCAAGGACAGCAAGGCCATGCCGGTCACCCAGGTCAGCGCCGACGTCGGCAGCTACCTGCACTGGAGCGCGGATTCCGAATCGCTGCATTGGATGGTCGGCGACCGCTACTACTCGCGCGATCTTCGCCAGAGCTTCGCCTTCCTGCCCGGCGCGCCCAAGGAACTGCCCAAGCCCAGCAATGAGGGCGGCATCGCGGTCGGCCTGAGCGTGGCCGTGGACGCGCCCAAGGACACGGTCGCCTTCACCCATGCACGCATCGTCACCATGCGCGATGCCGAGAAGACCCAGGAAGTGATCGAGGACGGCACCGTGGTGGTCCGTGGCGACATCATCGTCGCGGTCGGGCCCTCAGCCTCGGTGAGCATCCCCGCCGGCGCGCGCAGCATCGACGCCAGCGGCAAGACCATCGTGCCGGGCTACGTCGACGTGCACGCGCACGCCGCGCACTTCGGCCAGGGCGTGGTACCGCAGCAGAACTGGGCCTACTACACCAACCTCGCCTTCGGCGTGACCACCATGCACGATCCCTCGGCCACCACCGAGTTCGTGTTCTCCGAAGCCGAGCTGGTCAAGACCGGGCGCATGGTCGGCCCACGCGTGTTCTCCACCGGCACCATCCTGTACGGCGCCGACGGCGACTTCAAAGCCGTGGTCAATTCGCTGGAGGACGCGCGCAGCCACCTGCGCCGGATGAAGGCCAACGGCGCGTTCTCGGTCAAGAGCTACAACCAGCCGCGCCGCGAGCAGCGCCAGCAGATCGACCAGGCCGCGCGCGAACTGGGCATGCTGGTGGTCGAGGAAGGCGGCTCCACCTTCCACCACAACATGACCATGGTGCTGGACGGCGTGACCAGCGTCGAACACAACCTGCCGGTGGCGCCGCTGTACAAGGACGTGATCGAGCTGTGGCGCCAGACCGACGTGCGCAACACCCCGACCCTGGTGGTGAGCTACGGCGGCACCTCGGGCGAGTACTGGTGGTACGCGCGCGATAACGTCTGGGAAGACAAGAAGCTCAACCGCTTCTTCCCGCGCGAGACCCTGGACGCGCGCTCGATCCGGCGCGAGATCGCGCCGGACTGGGACTACTGGCATATCGAGGTCGCCAAGTCGGCCAAGAAGATGCGCGACGCCGGCATCAAGATCCAGATCGGCGGCCACGGCCAGTTGCAGGGCCTGTCGCCGAACTGGGAAATCTGGTCGCTGACCCAGGGCGGCTTCAGCAACTTCGAGGCGCTGCGCGCGGCGACCATCGACGGTGCCGATCTGCTCGGCCTGTCCAAGCAGCTGGGCTCGCTGGAAACCGGCAAGCAGGCCGATCTGGTGGTGCTGAACGACAACCCGCTGCAGAACATCCGCGCCACCGCCGACACCCGCTATGTGATGGTCGACGGCCGCCTGTTCGACGTAGACGCCGACATGGCCGAGATCGGCAACCGCGCGGAGAAGGCGCCGAACTTCTATTGGCAGCGCCATCGCGACGGCCAGACCTTCGGCGTCGAGTTCGGCCCGACCGCGGTCTGCCATTGCCCGAAGGGGCATGGCGCGCACGTGCACGAGGACTGAGGCGGGACCCGTGCGGCGGCGCGGCGCCCGTGGCGTCGGGCCGCCGCGCCGGGAACAGGCTTGCGCCGGAGCCCCGGGGCGGGATCGTCCGGGCCCGCCGCGCGCGGGCGCCGGTGCGGGCCTAAACCCGCCCCAGGCGGACCGCCGTCGCAACGCCGCGGATTCGACGCATGCCGTTCACAAACCACGCATGTTCGCCGTCCTAGGCTAGGGCCAGTTCCCGCACGAGACGCCATGATGGCCACCCGTTATTACCTCAGCCTTCCCGACGCCGAGCGCGCACGCGGCAGCGAGCCCTCGTTGTCGTTCTCCGCGGTCAGCGCCGAGGGCTTCGCCGAGCAATTGCAGGATGCCTTGCGGAACGATCGCCTGTTCGAACGCTGGCGCGCGCTGCAGCCCGATCCGGACGAGGTCGACGCCAGCCTCGGCGCCACCGATCCCGGCGCCACCGTCGACGGCCAACAGGACGATCTGCACATCGATCTGGTGTTGACCTCGACCATTCCCGGCACTGTGCTAAAGCACCGCATGCGTTTGCTGGCGGGCACGGGGTGGGAGCTGCGGGATGTGACGGCGGCTTGAGGGGCTGGGGCTTGGCAGGCTCAAAAGCAAATCCCCCCTAGCCCCCCTTTTTCAAAGGGGGGAACTGTACATCGAAGGGGAAACAGCGCCTCGAAAGGGGAACTGCACATCGAAGGGGGAGCAGCGCCTCGAAAGGGGAACTGCACATCGAAGGGGGAGCAGCGCCTCGAAAGGGGAACTGCACATCGAAGGGGGAACAGCGCCTCGAAAGGGGAACTGCACCTTGACGGGAGCGAACCGCGCCGCCGCTTGTCTTCCCCCTTTGAAAAAGGGGGATTGAGGGGGATTTGCTTCGCGGACGTCGCAGGTTCAAATCCCGCCCCCGCTACCAGCTTCGCTACCCCCGCAATGCCGCCGCGTGATGCGCGATGTGCTCGCCGATGAAGCTGGCGATGAAGTAGTAGCTATGGTCGTAGCCCGGCCGCAGGCGCAGTTGCAACGGATGGCCCGCCTTCTCGCAGGCCGCGCGTAGCCGTTCGGGTTTCAGTTGCGTGGCCAGGAACTCGTCGGCCTCGCCCTGATCGACCAGCAGCGGCAGGCGCTCGCGTGCCTGCGCGATCAGCTCGGTCGCGTCCCATTCGCGCCAGGCTTCGCGGTCTTCGCCCAGGTAGGCCGCGAAGGCCTTCTCGCCCCAAGGCACCTGCGAGGGCGCAACGATCGGCGAGAACGCCGACACGCTGCGATAGCGGCCGGGGTTCTTGAGGGCGATGGTGAGCGCGCCGTGCCCGCCCATCGAATGCCCGCTGATGCCTCGCGCGCTGGTGGTCGGGAAGTGCGCATCGACCAGCGCCGGCAATTCCTCGACCACGTAGTCGTACATGCGGTAGTGCTTGGCCCAGGGCTCGCGGGTGGCGTTGAGGTAGAAGCCGGCGCCCTGGCCGAGGTCGTAGCCGTCGGCATCGGCGACGTCGGCGCCGCGCGGGCTGGTGTCGGGCACGACCAGGATCAGACCATGCTCGGCGGCGTAACGCTGCGCGCCGGCCTTGGTGATGAAGTTCTGCTCGCTGCAGGTCAGGCCCGACAGCCAGTACAGCACCGGGCAGGCTTGGTGCTGCGCCTGCGGCGGCAGGTAGACCGCATAGCGCATGCTGCAACCGAGCGCGCTGGAATCGTGCTGCCAGACTTCCTGGCGGCCGCCATGGCTGGCGTGGGCTTCGCTGCGCTGCATGTCAGTAGTGGATCACGGTGCGGATCGACTTGCCCTCGTGCATCAGGTCGAAGGCTTCGTTGATGCGTTCCAGCGGCAGGGTGTGGGTGATGAAGGGATCCAGGTCGATCTCGCCCTTCATGGCCTGCTCGACCATGCCCGGCAACTGCGTGCGTCCCTTGACGCCGCCGAAGGCCGAGCCGCGCCAGACCCGGCCGGTCACCAGTTGGAACGGACGCGTGCTGATTTCCTGGCCCGCGCCGGCGACGCCGATGATCACCGACTCGCCCCAGCCCTTGTGGCAGCACTCCAGCGCCGAACGCATCACGTGGACGTTGCCGATGCATTCGAAACTGTAATCCACGCCGCCGTCGGTCATCTCCACCAGCACCTCCTGGATCGGGCGCGCATGTTCGGTCGGGTCCACGCAATCGGTCGCGCCCATCTGCTTGGCCAGCGCGAACTTGCCGGGATTGGTGTCGATGCCGATGATGCGGCCGGCCTTGGCCTGCACCGCGCCCTGGATCACCGCCAGGCCGATGCCGCCCAGGCCGAACACCGCGACGGTGTCGCCGGGCTGGACCTTGGCGGTGTTGTGGACCGCGCCGATGCCGGTGGTCACGCCGCAGCCGAGCAGGCAGACCTTCTCCAGCGCGGCCTCGGGGTTCACCACCGCCAGCGAGATCTCCGCCACCACGGTGTATTCGCTGAAGGTGCTGCAGCCCATGTAGTGATGGATGGGCTGGCCGTTGTAGCTGAAACGCGAGGTGCCGTCGGGCATCACGCCGCGGCCCTGGGTGGCGCGCACGGCCTGGCAAAGATTGGTCTTGCCCGACAGGCAGAATTTGCACTGCCGGCATTCGGCCGTGTACAGCGGGATCACGTGGTCGCCGGGCTTGACGCTGGTGACGCCTTCGCCGACTTCGACCACCACGCCGCCGCCCTCGTGGCCGAGCACGGCCGGAAACAGGCCTTCGGGATCGTCGCCGCTGAGGGTAAAGGCATCGGTGTGGCAGACGCCGGTGGCGACGATGCGCACCAGCACCTCGCCCTTGCGCGGCGGCTCGACGTCGATCTCGACGACCTGCAAGGGCTGTCCGGCGGCGAAGGCGACGGCGGCGCGACTTTTGATGACCCGGCTCATGGGGATGACACTCCTGCGTTTGCGGGCGGCGACGCGATGCGGCGCCGCGGGTTGCGTGGGAACGGACTCATTTCAGATACGAGCGCACCAGCGCGGCGACTTCGTCGATGCTGGCGCTGCGGTTTTTTTGCGAGGACACGGCCTGGCCGAGCTCCTCGCGGATATGGCTTTCCAGCACTTCCGACATCAGGCCGTTGATCGCGCCGCGGATCGCGGCGATCTGCTGCAGCACGGCCGCGCATTCGCTGCCCTGCTCCAGCGCGCGCTCCAGAGCCTCGGTCTGGCCCTTGATGCGACGCACGCGGGTAAGGACGCGCTTTTTCTCTGCCGGAGAATGGGGCATGGCATGACCTCGGACGACGAGCACTGGATACTGGGGGATAGTATCAAAGGCCGCGCGCAGAAGGGCACGGATCCCCGCGCTGAAGTTCTGCCGGGCGCTCGCCCCCTTCTCAAAGGGGGCGCCGATTAGCGCCGGACACACCACGATTCCCCCCTTTGAAAAAGGGGGGCTAGGGGGGATTTGCTTTTAGAGCGCGCGCAGCTACTGGCGCGCTCAGCCGGTGTTCTGCACGCCGGCCGCGATGCCGTTGACGGTCGCCACCAACGCCTGCTGCAGGGCGTCATCGGGGCGACCGGCAGCGCGCCAGCGCGCCAGCAGATCGACCTGGAGCAGGCTGATCGGATCGACGTAGGGATTGCGCAGGCGGATCGACTGGCGCAGGCGGTGATCGCCCACCAGCAGCTCGCGACTGCCCTTGATCGCCAGCACCGCCTCGCGCGTGCGCTGGAACTCGGCGGCGATACCCGGATGAAAGCGCGCATGCAGATCGCCCTCCGGCAGGGCCGCGGCCAGCAGGGAGTAGCGCTCGAAGATCGCCGGGTCGGACTTGGCCAGCACCATTTCCAAATCGTCGATCAGGGTGGTGAAGAACGGCCAGTCGCGCGCCATCTCGGCCAGGGTCTCGCGGCCGTGGCGCGCGAGCGCCTGCTCCAGCGCGGTGCCGACGCCGTACCAGGCGGTCAGGCCGGCGCGGTTCTGCGACCAGGCGAACACCCAGGGGATCGCACGCAGCGAGCCGATATCGCCAGCGCCCGCGCGCTTGGCCGGGCGCGACCCGATGCGCAGGCGTTCGATCACATCGATCGGCGTAGCGGCACGGAAGTAGGCCGGGAACAACGCGTCTTCGTGCACCAACGCGCGGTAGTGCGCACGCGCGGCCAGGGCCAGCTCGGAGGCGATCGCGCGCCAACCCGCTTCGCGCGGTTCGGGCGGGCGCGGGCGCAGGGTCGCGCGCAGCACCGCGCCGGTGGTCTGTTCCAGATTGCGCAGCGCGATCGCGCGGATGCCGTACTTGCGGTGGATCACCTCGCCCTGTTCGGTCAGGCGCAGGAAGCCGTCGACCGAACCGCGCGGCGCGGCGATCACCGCGCGCTCGGTTTTGCCGCCGCCGCGGCTGATCGAGCCGCCGCGGCCATGGAAGAAGGCGATGCGCACGCCGCTGTCGTGCGCCAGCGCGGTCAGCGCGACCTGGGTCTGTTGCAGCGCCCAGCGCGAGGCCAGCATGCCGCCGTCCTTGGCGCTGTCGGAATAGCCCAGCATCACCACCTGGCGGCCGCCGCGCGCATCCAGATGGGCGCGGTAGACCGGGTCGGCGAACAGCGCGCGCAGGGTGTCGGCGGCGGCGTCCAGATCGTCGACGGTTTCGAACAGCGGCGCCACGTCCAGCGGCACGCGTCCGGCCGCGTCCACGCAACCGGCGGTGCGCGCCAGCGCGAGTACGGCCAGGGCGTCGGCGGCGCTGCGGCTCATGCTGACGATGTAGGGCCCGAACGCGCGCTCGCCGTAGCGTGGGCGCAGACGCGCGACCGCGCGGAACACGTCCAGGCTGGCGCGCGCGGCGCCGTTGCCGTCGCTGCGCGGCGGCGCGCTGCCGTCGAGCAGGGCATGCAGGCGCTGCGCGCGCTCGGCCGGCGCGCGCGTTTCCCAGTCCGCATCGCCGAGCAGCGCGGCCAGCGCGGCGTCGTGGGTGGCCGAGTCCTGACGCAGATCCAGGCTGGCCAGATGGAAGCCGAAGCATTCGGCGCGGCGGCGCAGACGGCGCACCGCGAAGCCGCCGGCGTGGCCGCCCTGATTGGCGTTGAGACTGTCCTCGATGGCGGCGATGTCGGCCAGGAAGGCGCCCACGTCGGGATAGCCGTGCACGCTCTCGTCGGCGGTGGCCTGCAGGCGCGCCGACATCAGACTGAGCAGGTTGCGGTACGGCATGTCGGCGTGGCGCGGCTTGAGCGCGGCGGCGGCCTTGGGCAGCAGGTAGCTGTAATCCTCGACCCGCGCGAGCACGGCTTCGTCGACCTTCACCCGCGTCACCGACTGGCTCAGCAGTTCGCCCAGCGCATCCAGATCGCGCCGATACGCGCGCAGCACCAGCGCGCGCTGCCCGGCCAGGGTCGCGGCGACGGTGTCGGCGCCGACGTTGGGGTTGCCGTCCATATCGCCGCCGACCCAGGTGCCGAAGCCGAGCACGTCGGGCAGCGCCGGCGTGTCGCCATAGGCTTCGCGCAGCGCTTCCTCGAACATTTCGTAGAAGACCGGCAGCACCCGATAGAGCACGTCGGACAGGTAGAAGCCGACGTGCTCGAACTCGTCGGCCACGCTGGGCTTGGCCGCGGGCGCTTCGGCGGTCTGCCAGCTGGCGGTCAGGGCCAGGCGGATGCGCTCGCGGTCGGCGCGGCGCTCCGGCGGGGTGCGGCCGCGGTCGATGTCGGCGACCAGGCAGCCGACGATCTGGCGCTCCTTTTCCAGCAGCGCGCGCCGCACCGCTTCGGTGGGGTGGGCGGTGAACACCGGCTCGATGCGCAGGCGCGGCAGCAGTTCGGCCAGCTCGGCGGCGCCGACGCCTTCGTGCGACAGCGCCAGCAGCACGTCGCGCAAGCCGCCGGGCTGCGCGGCCGCGCCGCTGCGCTCGTAGTCGCGGCGGCGGCGGATGCGGTGCACCCGCTCGGCCAGGTTGACGGCCTGGAAATAGGTGGCGAAGGCGCGCACCAGGTCGGAGGCCTGCTCCAGGTCGATGTCGGCCAGCGCATCGGCCAACGCGGCGATCGGGCGGTCGGACTCGCGGCGCCGGATCGCGGCGCGGCGCAGGCGCTCGACCGCGTCGAGAAAGCCGGGGCCGCGCTGCTCGGCCAGGATCTCGCCGACCAGGGCGCCGAGAATTTTGACGTCTTCGCGCAGCAGGGCATCGGTGGGCGCGAAATCGACCGCGCGCAGGGGTTCGTCGCTGGTGTCGGTCATGACATTCATGCGGCTAGGCTATATCAGCAACTTGTGCGTTGCAGCAATTTCGATGCGATCGATTTGGTTGCATTCGTAACGATCTGCGGCACACATTTCGCGCCAGGCGCCGCGCTAGCCAGAAGCCCGGCGGCGCCCGACACTATTCTTCTATTACCGGTCGGGGGAGACCGTATGCCGTTCCTGGGTTTGGGCGTCCACGTGCTGGTGGCGCTGTTCTTCGCCGTACACGCGGTGCGCAGTGGGCAGGAGCGTTATTGGCTGGGCATCCTTTTCATGTTTCCGCTGCTGGGCAGCGTGATCTACGCGCTGACGATCTGGCTGCCGGAGATGCGCTACAGCCGCCATGGCCGCGCCCTGGTCGGCGGGGTCAAGCGCGCGCTGGATCCGACCCGCGAATTGCGCGAGGCCCAGGACGCGTTCGAGGATTCGCCCACCACCGACCGCCGCCTGCGCCTGGCCGACGCCCTGCTCGCCAGCGGCCGCGCCTCGGAAGCGGCCACGCATTACGAGTCCGCGCTCAAAGGCATCCATGCCGACGATCCGGACATCCAGGTACGGCTGGCGCGGGCGCTGCTGGAATGCGGCCACGCGCGGCGCGCGCGCGAGATGCTGGACGAGTTGATCAGGCGCCGGCCGGAGTTCCGCTCGCTGGACGGTCACCTCACCTATGCGCGCGCGGTCGCGGCCGAAGGCGATCGCGCCAAGGCGCGCGAGGAGTTCGAAGCGCTGGTCGGCTACAGCAGCGGTTTCGACGCACATGCCTACTACGCGCAGGCCCTGGTCGGCTGGGGCGAGCAGGAATCCGCGCGTGCGCTGTGCGAGCGTGCGTTGGCCAAGGCGAAGCGTTTGCCGGTTTACGCGCGGCGTATCAACAAGCCGGCGCTGGATCAGCTTAAGCAGTTGTCTAAGCAGCTGATGACCGGGCCGGCGGGCTGAGGCGCGCCGCCTGCTGTTGCTGTTGCTGTTGCTGCCTTTGCCGTCATTCCCGCGAAAGCGGGAATCCAGCGCCTTCAGCGCGGTGGTTCGCCGCTGTGCAAAGGTCCAATGCAGGAATCGGCTTCGATTCAACGACGCGATACGCCGGAACTCAATCAAGTCACTGGATTCCCGCCTTCGCGGGAATGACGAGCCAAAGCAGACGGCCAAGACATTGCAACGACGGCGCGGCAATGACTAGAAAGAGCGGCTCCCTCAGCCTAAGTAGGATGCGGTAAGCCGAAGGCGCACCGCAATCGAGTCCAAACTCAGTAAGCGAACTCGCTGAACACCGGATCCACGCTGCCGCCCCAGGCGCCATGGAACAGCTCGAGCTTGCGCTCTGCCGGGGTCTGGCCGCGTTCGACGAACTCCAGCAGCGGGTCCAGGTAGATCGATTCGTCGGCGCCGTTGCCGTTGAGCTTGCCGCGTCGGCGCAGGCCGTGCGCGGAAATCTCCAGCGCGCGGCGGGCCAGGTCCAGCACCTTGCCGTCGCGGAACGGCAGCTGCAGCGCGTGCTTGGGCACGCCGTCGCGCAGGGCGTGGCGTTCCTCGGGGGTGAAGTCCAGCACCAGGTCCCAGGCCGCGTCCAGCGCGCTGGCGTCGTACAACAGGCCGACCCAGAACGCCGACAAGGCGCAGATGCGGTTCCAGGGGCCGGAGTCGGCGCCGCGCATCTCCAGGTACTTCTTCAGACGCACTTCCGGGAAAGCGGTGGTGGTGTGGTCGGCCCAGTCCTTCAGGGTCGGTCGCTGGTCGGGATAGGCCGGCAGCTTGGCGTCCATGTAGTCGCGGAACGACTGGCCGGCGGCATCGATGTAGCGGCCGTCGCGGTAGACGAAGTACATCGGCACGTCGAGCAGATAATCGACGTAGCGCTCGTAACCGAAACCGTCCTCGAACACGAAATCGAGCAGGCCGGTGCGGTCGCGGTCGGTGTCGGTCCAGATGTGCGAGCGGTAGGACAGATAGCCGTTGGGCTTGCCCTCGGTGAACGGCGAATCGGCGAACAGCGCGGTCGCGATCGGCTGCAAGGCCAGCGACACGCGGAACTTCTTCACCATGTCGGCTTCGTCGCGCACGTCCAGGTTGACCTGCACCGTGCTGGTGCGGGTCATCATGTCCAGGCCCAGGCTGCCGACCTTGGGCATGTACTCGCGCATGATCTTGTAACGGCCCTTGGGCATCCACGGCATTTCGTCGCGGCGCCACTTGGGCTGGAAGCCCATGCCGAGGAAGCCCAGGCCCATCGGCTCGGCCACCGCGCGCACTTCGCGCAGGTGCTGGGCAGCCTCGCAGCAGGTGTCGTGCAGGGTCGCCAACGGCGCGCCGGACAGCTCCAGCTGTCCGGCCGGTTCCAGCGATACCGAGGCTTCGTCGCGGGTCAGCGCGATCACCCGGCCATGCTCTTCCACCGGCGCCCAACCGAACTGGGTCAGACCCTTGAGCAGGGCTTCGATGCCGCGCTCGCCGTCGAAAGTGGGCGGGCGCAGGTCGTCGGTGCGGTAACCGAACTTCTCGTGCTCGGTGCCGATCTTCCAGTCGTCGTCGTGGCGCACGCCGGACGCGAGATA
Source organism: Lysobacter sp. Root604 (assembly GCF_001427505.1). Taxonomy (NCBI): domain Bacteria; kingdom Pseudomonadati; phylum Pseudomonadota; class Gammaproteobacteria; order Lysobacterales; family Lysobacteraceae; genus Lysobacter; species Lysobacter sp. Root604. The sequence goes on from NZ_LMGS01000010.1 coordinate 424,839, forward strand.
CTCGATCAGCGCGGTGCGACCGCCGCTGGCCATCGGCGGAATCGGGACATCCTTGACCTGGCTGGGACCGGACACGCGCACCTCGTTCGTCGACACCCCGCTGCAAGGCGGGATGCCTTGCTCGCGCGCCGCCGTTGCGACGCGCGGAAGGCCCTGGCGTCCTGCGACGCTCCGGCCCGTACCGTTTCCGGGGATATGCGGCCACTGACCTACAATCACCAGACCCTGGCAGTGTAGCCCTCGCCTTGCGCCGAACAACGTCCGTCCTGCAACGCTATGGTTCGGCCCTGCTACTGGCGCTGATGCCGCTGACCGTGCCTGCCCAGACCCTGGAGCGCGGCAACGGCCCCGAGCCGAGCACGCTGGATGCGCACCGCTGTCAGGAGGTGGCCTGCGGCAACGTGCTGCGCGACCTCTACGAGGGCCTGGTCACCGAAGATGCGCACGGCCGTCTGGTGCCGGGCATGGCGCAGCGCTGGACGGTGTCGGCCGACGGCCGCACCTGGACCTTCGCGCTGCGCCCCGACCTGCGCTGGAGCAACGGCGAGATCCTGGACGCGCCGCAGATCGTCGCCAGCTTCCGGCGCGCGTTCGAACCGGCGACCGCGGCGCCGTTCGGCGAATTGTTCGACGCCCTGGAGAACGCGCAGGCGGTGCAGGCCGGGCGGCTGCCGCCCAGCGCGCTGGGCGTGTCGGCGCCGGACGCGCGCACGGTGGTGTTCCGCCTGCAGCGCAGCGCGTCGTTGCCCGCGCTGCTGACCCTGCCGATCGCGTTCCCGGTCTACCTGCCCGCGGTCGAACGCCACGGTGCGCAGCACACCCGGCCCGGGCGCCTGGTGTCGAACGGCGCCTACACGCTCGTGGCGTGGACGCCGCAGGCGAACCTGCTGGTGCAGCGCAATCCGCGCTTCCACGACGCGGCCCGGGTCGCGATCGCGCAGGTGCGCTACCACGTGACCGAGGACGCGGCCGCGGAACTGCAGCGCTTCGCCGCCGGCGACCTGGACATCACCGAGGTGGTGCCGCCGCAGCCGCTGGCCGCGCTGCGCGCGCGCTTCGGCGAACGCCTGCGCCTGTCGCCCTACCTGGGCGCGTTCTGGTTGGGCATGAACCTGACCCGGCCGCCGCTGCGCGACGCCCCGCAATTGCGCCAGGCGTTGGCGATGGCGATCGATCGCGACAAGCTCACCCGCCACATCACCGGCCTGGGCGAGACGCCGGCCTACGGCATCGTGCCGCCGGGCATCGCGGGTTACACGCCGGCGTCGGCGCCCTGGGCCAGCTTGAGCCAGGCCCAGCGCGAAGCCCAGGCGCGCGCGCTGTACCGCGCGGCCGGCTATTCGGATGCTCAACCGCTGGTGATCGAGCTGCGCTACAACACCTCCACCCCGCACCGTCGGCTGGCGTTGGCGGTGGCGGCGATGTGGCGCCAGACCCTGGGCGTGCAGGTGCGCCTGCGCAACGAGGAATGGAAGGTGTTCGTGCAGAACCGCCGCCAGCGCGCGATCACCCAGGTGTTTCGCGGCGGCTGGATCGGCGACGTGCCCGATGCGCGCAACTTCCTGGCCGCGTTCGGCAGCGACGGGCCCCTGAACTGGAGCGGCTACGACGACGCCGGCTTCCGCGAACGCCTCGCGCGCGCCGATGCGGCCAAGAGCGAGGCTGCGCGCAATGCCTGGCTGCACGCGGCCGAGACCCGGCTGCTGAACGCCGACGCGGTGATCCCGCTGTACTACTACACGTCCAAGCATCTGGTCGGCGAGCGCGTGCGCGGCTACGAATCCAATGCGTTGGACCGGCACGCGAGTCGTTGGCTGAGCCTGGAGGCGACGCCATGAAGCGCTGGGCCTCGCGCTTGTTCGAAGCCGTGCTCACGCTGTGGCTGCTGGCGACGCTGTGCTTCGTGTTGCTGCGCGCCGCGCCCGGCGGCCCCTTCGACACCGAGAAGGCGGCGCCGCCGGAGGTGCAGGCCGCGCTCGCGGCGCAGTACCGGCTCGATCGGCCCCTGCCCGCGCAGTACGCGGCCTGGCTGGGCGATGTGGTACGCGGCGACCTCGGGCCTTCGTTCCAATACCCCGACTACCGCGTGACCCAACTGATCGCCAGCGCGCTGCCGGTGTCGATGCTCAACGGCGGTCTCGCGCTATTGCTCGCCTTGATCCTGGGCATACCGCTGGGCACCTGGGCCGCCTTGCGTGCCGGGCGCTGGACCGACCGCGTGCTGATGTTCGCAGCCGGCCTTGGGCTGGCGATTCCCAAGTTCGTCGCCGCGCCGCTGCTGGTGCTGCTGTTCGCGGTAAGCCTGCACTGGCTGCCGGCCGGCGGCTGGGGCGGCTGGAGCCACGTGGTGTTGCCGGTGATCGCGCTGGCCTTGCCCAACATCGCCTACTGCGCGCGCCTCACCCGCGCCTCGCTGCTGGAGACCTTGTCGGCCGACTACCTAAAGGCCGCGCGTGCGCGCGGCTTGTCCGAAACCCGTCTGCTGTTGGCGCATGCGATGAAGCCCGCCCTGCTGCCGGTGGCGGCCTGGCTGTCGCCGGCGCTGATCAACGTGGTCACCGGCTCGGCCGTGGTCGAGCAGGTGTTCGGCATCCCCGGCATGGGCCGCTACTTCGTCCAGGGCGCGCTCAACCGCGACTACACCCTGGTGCTGGGCGTGGTGCTGGTGGTGGGCGCGCTGATCGTGGCGATCAACGCCCTGGTCGATGCCTTGCGCGCGGCCATGGACCCGCGTTTGGCGGAAACGAACTAGCCTCGCCGTAAGACTCGCTCCGCGACCTGCAGCCCTCGTATCGCCCAAAGGATCCTCATGAAAATCGTCTACCGCGCCGCGCATTCCACCGACGCCCACCTGGTGCGCCAGCTGCTGGAGCACGAAGGCATGACCGCCTTCGTCAACGGCGGCCTGCTGGAAGGCGGCGCCGGCGAGTTGCCGATGAGCGGACTGGTGACGGTGTCGGTGGCCGACGAACACGAAGCGCGGGCGCGGGAAGTGGTGCGCGAATGGGAAAGCATGCCGGTGCCGCCGGACGACGAGGACGAGGGCGACGCGCCCGCCGAGGTCGCCGCGGCCACGCCGCAAAGGCGTAGCTGGGCGCCGGTGCTGGTCGCGGCCCTGCTCGGCGCCGCGTTCGGCGCCGCCCTGACCTGGAACGCGATGCGTACCCGCGTCGACGTCCTGGCCGACGATGTCAATCGCGACGGAGCGACCGACCAGCGTTCGATCTACGAGGACGGCCAGCTCGCGCGCACCGAGAACGACCGCAATCACGACGGGCAAGACGACGAGATCGCCAGTTACGGAAAGAACGGCCGTCTCTCGGGGCTTGAGCTGGACGACAACTTCGATGGCTACATGGAAACCAACCAGCTCTACGATGCGCGGGGTTGGCTCGGCACGACCATCGACACGGACGGCGACGGCAAGCCGGACTACCGCGTGCAGGCCGAACACACCGTGCTCGCGCGCGAAGAATGGCTCAACGCCCGCGGCGATGTGATCAAGCGCGTGGTCTACGAACGCCTCGTGCCGAGCCGCGGCGAATTCGACAGCGACGGCGACGGCAAGCTCGATACCGCGCGCCGCTACGACGCGCGCGGGGAAATCGTGAGCGCGGCGCCGATCGCGCCCTGACGCCGACTCAGGCGGTGGCGGGCGCGGTCAGTCCCAGCCAGCCGCCGACCACCGCGCGCGCTTCGTCCACGCCCTGCTTGGACTCGCCGGAGAAGGTCTGCACGCTGACCGAATTGCCATAGGACGAGAACAGGTCCTTGCGCACCGCCAGCAGGGCCTGGGTTTGCTGGCCGCGACCGAACTTGTCGGCCTTGGTCAGCAACGCGTGCGCGGGCAGGCCGCGCGACACCGCGTAACCCAGCATCTGACGGTCGTAGTCCTTGAGCGGATGGCGGATGTCCATCACCACCACCAGCCCGCGCAGGGCCTGGCGGGTCTGGAAGTACTGGTCGATGAAGGCCTGCCAGTGCGCCTGCAGGTCCTGCGGGACCTTGGCGTAGCCGTAGCCGGGCAGGTCGACCAGGTAGCGGTCGGAGCTGGGCGGAATATCGAAAAAGACCAGCTGCTGGGTGCGTCCGGGCGTCTTGGACACCCGCGCCAGCGCGTTCTGCTGGCACATGGCGTTGAGGGCGCTGGACTTGCCGGCGTTGGAGCGGCCGGCGAAGGCGACTTCGAAGCCGCCGTCGGGCGGTAGCTGCTTGGGCGTGTGCGCCGCCAACAGGTAGCGGGCGCGGGCGAGGGGATTGACCATGCCGCTAGGATCGCACGGCAACGGTGCCCAACGCCCGTCGCGGGCCGTGTTTTCGGCCCGAAAGGCCGTGCCGAACGGCTCGCGGGCACCGATTCGCGTTGACCCGCCCTGCCCCCGCGACGATAATTCCGAGGTTCCGGCGACCGCATCGCGGCCCGCCATCCCAGTGTTTCGGAGCCCAGCTACATGAGCCAAGCCCGCGTCCTAGGCATCGTCGGTCTGACCGTTCTGGCGGCCGTCGCCGTCGCCTACGCCCAGCCCACGATCACGCCGATCCCCGACAAGGAGCCGGTCCAGGCCGCGCCGCTGGTCGAGAAGCCGGCCTCGTGGGGCGACGTCAAGGCGGGCGCCACCAAGGCGGGCACCTGCGCGGCCTGCCACGGCCTCGACGGCAATCCGACCGATCCGCAGTACCCGCGCCTGGCCGGCCAGAGCGAGCGCTACATCGCCCACCAGATCGCGCTGTTCAAGAGCGGCGAGCGCAACACCGGCATGGCCGCGGCGATGAAGCCCTACGCCGATGCGCTGACCGCGCAGGACGCACGCGACCTGGGCGCCTACTTCGCGACCCAGAAGTCCGGCGCCGGCGTGGCCGACGACACCGTGATCGCGACGGGTCCGAACAAGGACAAGAAGTTCTTCGAAGTCGGCCAGCAGCTGTTCCTGGCCGGCGACAAGGCGCGCGGCATCCCGGCGTGCATGGCCTGCCACGGTCCCGGCGGCGCCGGCAACCCGGGCCCGGCCTACCCGCACATCGCCGGTCAGCAGGCCGCGTACTCGCAGCGTCGTCTGGAGGAGTACCGCGCCGGCACCACCACCCAGCGCGATCCGCACCTGTTCAACGTGATGGCGGGCGTGGCCAAGAACCTCAGCGACGAGGAAATCGGCGCGCTGTCCAGCTACCTGCAGGGCCTGCACGACCGCGCCGAGGACTTCGCCGCGGCCGATGCGCCGGCCGCTCCGGCCGCCGCGGCGCCCGCCGCAGCACCGGCGCCGGCCGCGCCCGCTCCGGCGGCGCCGGCCAAGGACGACGCGGCCAAGCCGGCCGCTGGCGCCTGAGCCCAGGGCACGCGGCAGCCGCCGCGTCCCGCCCCTAAACGCCGGCCCCTGGCCGGCGTTTTCGTTTGTGCGCGACCGCATACGGCCGCCGCGATTTCTTTTATCGTGGGCGCCGATGCGGCCCACCCGGGCCGGCCACGATCCGGCCCGGAGCCGACCCATGCCCCAGACCCGCCTTGCCCTGCTCCTGATCGCGCTGCTGAGCCTGGGCGCCTGCAAGCCCGAGGCCGCGCCCGCGCAGTCCGCCGCGACGCCGGCCGCCGCAACCGCCGCCGAACCCGCGGTCGAAGGCGAACCGGCGGTGTCGGCCGAAGCCGCGGCCGCTGCGCCCACCGATGCCGCCGCGACTCCGACCCCGGCAAGCCCGTCGCCGCCCGTGCCCGCCGAGAGCGGTTTGGTCAAAGGCACCGACTACGAACTGATCGAGGGCGGCCAGCCGTTCGCGCCGGTGCCCGGCAAGATCGAAGTGGTCGAGGTGTTCGGCTACGTCTGCCCCGCCTGCGCGCAGTTCCAGCCCCTGGTCAACGCCTGGAAGGCCAAGCAGGGCGCGGACGTGCACCTGACCTATGTGCCGGCGCCGTTCGGCCCGGAGTGGGACCCTTACGCCCGCGCCTACTACGTCGCCGATTCGATGGGCCTGGTCGCACGCAGCCACGACGCCCTGATCCGCGCCATCCACCTCGAGCAGAGCATGCCCGGCGAAGGCGACAAGCCCGACGATGCCGCGATCGGCCGCTTTTACGGCCGCTACGGCGCCAATCCGCAGCAATTCGTGGCGGCCATGAACAGCTTCGCCACCATCGCCAAGGTCAACCGTGGCAAGCAATTCATGATGCGCAGCGGCGTCAGCCAGACCCCGACCTTGATCGTTAACGGAAAATACCGGGTGATCGGCACCAGTTTCGAGGACATGCTGCGCATTACCGACACTTTAGTTGCGCAGGAGCGCGCCGCGCGCCCGCGTTGACCCCCGCCACGGCGCCGGAACTTCCGCCCGCGACGCCGGTCACACCCGATACTCCTGGTTCGAGACGCCGGCCGTTATGCTTAACGCCGGCGTCTTTTTTTGTCCGGACGCCGCCGCTGACGCGGCCCACCCCCGCCCGATCGCCGCGAGACCCTGCGATGACCCCACGCACTACGCCGTCCCGACTGTTCACGACCCTCGCCACCCTGGCCCTGAGCGCGCTGCTGCCGCTGGCCGCGTCGGCCGCCGGCAAGAGCGCCGCGCCGGCGCTGGAAGCGGGCCGCGATTACGAGCTGATCGAAGGCGGCCGCCCCTACGCGCCGGTGCCCGGCAAGATCGAGGTGGTCGAGGTGTTCGGCTACACCTGCCCGCATTGCGCGCACGCGCAGCCGGCGATCGACGCCTGGAAGGCCAAGCTGCCCAAGGACGTGAGCTTCGTACCGGTGGCCGCGCCGTTCGGCGGCTATTGGCAGCCCTACGCCAAGGCCTATTACACCGCCCAGTCCATGGGCCTGGTCGCCAAGACCCACGAGGCCGTGTTCAAGGCCCTGCACGAAGAGCGCAGCCTGCCGATCAGCAATGCGTCCTCGCAGGAGATCGCGAGCTTCTATGCGCGCTACGGCGCCGACGCCGACAAGTTCGCCGCGACCATGGACAGCAAGCCGATCGAGGCCAAGCTCGAGGCCACGCGCGACTTCCTGACCCGCAGCGGCGTCGAAGGGACGCCGACCTTCATCGTCGCCGGCAAGTACCGCGTGACCGGCGGCAACGGCCTCGAGGACGTGCTGCGCATCACCGACCAGTTGGTCGCGCAGGAACGCAGCCGCGGCAAGAGCAAGCGTTGATGCGCGACGGCCGTCCGCGCCGCCTCGCCTACACTCCGCGTTCAGCGCGCCGGCCGTTATCCTGACGGCCGACGCATCCCCCGGTGTCGCGACGGTTCCGCCGCGCGCGCCGCCAATCCGATCCGACCGTTTTGTGGAGATTCGATCCATGACCCCGCGCCTGGCCCCGTCGCACCGCTACCCCATCCTGTTCGCCGCGCTGTTCGCGCTGGCCGCCTGCACGCAGCAGCAGGAGGCCGCCGCTCCCGCCGCCGACACCGCCGCCGCGCCCAGCGCCGCCGCCACCCCGGCCAACGCGGTGCCGACGCCGACCGCCGAAGCCGCGCCGGCCGCCGCCGAGATCGCACCGGCCGCGGTCGCCACGCCGCCCAGCGGCCCCGCGCCGGTCGCGGGCACCGACTACGTCGAGATCCCGGGCGGCACGCCGTACGCGCCCAGCGCCGGCAAGATCGAAGTGGTCGAAGTGTTCGGTTACACCTGCCCGCATTGCGCCGAGTTCGAACCGCTGGTCGTGTCCTGGCGCGGCAAGCAGACCGCCGACGTCAACTTTGTCCCGGTCGCCGCACCGTTCGGCGGCTACTGGGTGCCCTACGCCAAGGCCTTCTACACCGCCGAGTCGATGGGTCTGGTCGGCCGCAGCCACGAAGCCATGTTCCGCGCCGTGCACCTGGATCGCAGCCTGCCGGTCAACGGCGTCAAGCCGGTCGACTTCGCCGAGTTCTACGCCAAGTTCGGCGCCAACAAGCAGCAGTTCGAAAGCACCTACGCCAGCTTCGCGATCGACGCCAAGCTCAAGCGCGCCGAAACCTTCCTGACCCGCAGCGGCGTCGAGTCCACGCCCAACATCGTGGTCGACGGCAAGTACCGCGTGATCGGCAAGAATTTCGAGGACATGCTGCGCATCACCGACCACCTGGTCGCGCAGGAACGCGCCAAGCGCGCCGGCGGCGGCGCCGCTCCGGCCGCCGAAGGCAACGCTCCGGCCACCACCGGCCCGGCCGCGGCTGCCGCGCAGTAATTCGTTCATGGACCCGGCCGGTATGGATACGCGCCGACGACTGCGCCTGCTTAGCGCCAATATCCAGGCCGGGTCCAGCACGCGCCGCTACAGCGATTACGCGACCCGCAGCTGGTCGCACGTGCTGCCCGCCGGCAACAAGCGCGGCAGCCTCGACACCATCGCCCAGTTGGCCGGCGAGCACGACATCGTCGGCCTCAACGAAAGCGACCCGGGCAGCCTGCGTTCGGGCTTCACCAACCAGACCCACTACCTGGCCCAGCGCGCCGGCTTCGACTATTGGAGCCACCAGCCCAATCGCCGGGTCGGCAGCGTCGCCTCAAGCGCCAACGGCCTGCTCAGCAAGTTGGAACCGCGCGAAGTCATCGACCATCCGCTGCCCGGCCGGGTCAAGGGCCGCGGCGTGCTGATGGCGCACTTCGGCGATCACGACGACGCGCTCACCGTCGCGGTCGCGCACCTGTCGCTGGGCGCGGGCTCGCGCGCCTCGCAGCTGGCCTTCATCGCCGAACTGCTGCACGACCACCCGCACGCGGTGCTGATGGGCGATTTCAATTGCTCGATCGACCAGCCGGAAATGCGCACGCTGTTCCAGCGCACGCGCCTGCAGCCGCCGGAAGCGGCGCTGCCGACCTTCCCCAGCTGGCGCCCGCAACGCGCGATCGACCACATCCTGATCGGCGACGGCCTGAGCTGTTCGTCGGCGCGCGCCGTGCCGGCCGCGCAGTCCGATCATCTGGCGCTGTCGCTGGAACTGGAAGTACCGGATCACGCGCTGCGCTGAGGCGCGGCGCCGGCCTCAACGTCGCACGTGGTAGCCGTCCTGGGCGACGAAGGCCCGCACGTCCTGGGCGTCGAACAGGGCGAAGTCGCCCGGCACCGAGTGTTTGAGGCAGGCCGCGCCCCAACCGAACAGCAAACTGTCCTGCGCATCCAGGCCGGCCAGCGCGCCATGCAGTACGCCGGCGGCGAAGGCGTCGCCGGTGCCGATGCGGTCGACGATCGCGCTGAGTTCGCACACCGGCGTGCGCGCGGCGGTGCCGTCGCGATCCAGCGACCGGGCCGACAGCGATTGGCGGTCGACGCTGTGTTGCACGCGCACGGTGCTGGCCACGCGCTGCAGTTGCGGGAAGGCGGCGAAGGCCGCGCGCGCGGCGGCGGCGAAGCGCGCCTCGGCATCGTCGCTCGCGGGCTCGACGCCCAAAGCGATGGCGATGTCGCGGTGGTCGGCGAAGATCCAGTCGGCCTGCGCCATCAGTTCACGCAGGAGGGTGGCGGCGTCGCCGTTCCAGGCCTGCCACAACTTGCCGCGGAAGTTGCCGTCGAAGCTCACGCGCACGCCGGCGCGGCGCGCCGCTCGCGCGGCCGCGATCGCGGTATCGGCGCAGGCCTGGCCCAGGGCCGGGGTCACGCCGGACAGGTGCAGCCAGTGCGCGCCTTGCAACAGCGCCGGCCAGTCGTAGGCCTGCGCATCCGCGCGCGCGAACGCCGAATCGACGCGGTCGTAGAGCACGCTGCTGGGCCGGTGACCGGCGCCGGTTTCCAGGAAGTACAGGCCCATGCGTCCGGGCCCGGCTTGCAGCGCGCGGGTGTCGACGCCGTGGCGGCGCAGCTCGGCGACGGCCGCGGCGCCCAGGGCGTTGTCGGCGATCCGGCCGACCACCGCCGCCTCGTGGCCGTAGCGGGCCAGGGCCACGGCCACGTTGGCTTCCGCGCCGCCGACGTGGACTTGCAGCCCCGGCGACTGCAGCAGACGCTCGTGGCCGGGCGCCCCCAGGCGCAGCAGCACTTCGCCGAAACACACTATGCGTTGACTCATTCCGCCTCCCAGCCCCGGGCCGATCCGCCCCTTGTATGGCCTTTTGCGCACCGCAGCATGATGTTGGCCCGAGCTTTTGCTAGGGTTTTGACCAGCGGTGTCATTTTGCCGTCCGGGACACCATAGCAAGCGCTACAAGCTAGTCAATAAGCGCTTTACAGCCGTCGGACCACTTTGGGAGGGGATCCTGATGCAATCGCAACGCGCGGCAAAAAAGACACCGGTTACCGTTCTGGCAGGCGCCATCGCCCTGGCGCTGCAGATGGCGCCGGCGGTCGGGTTCGCGCAACAGGCCGCGGCGCCGTCCGCGGCCACGCCGCCGCAAGACAGCAGCACCGCCGCAGCCGCCAGCGACGAGGCCAAGGACCTGGAAGGGGTCACCGTCACCGGCTTCCGCGGCAGCCTGGAGCGGGCCTTGGACATCAAGCGCGGCGAAGTCGGCGTGGTCGACGCCATCGTCGCCGAGGACATCGCCGACTTTCCCGATCTGAACCTGGCCGAATCGCTGCAGCGCATTCCGGGCGTGTCGATCGCGCGCGACGCCGGCGAAGGCCGGCAGATCTCGGTGCGCGGCCTGGGCCCCGACTTCACCCGCGTGCGCATCAACGGCATGGAGGCGCTGACCACCACCGGCGGCACCGACAGTTCCGGCGGCGCCAATCGCGGCCGCGGCTTCGACTTCAACGTGTTCGCCTCGGAGCTGTTCAACAGCCTCAAGGTGCGCAAGACCGCGTCGGCCGAAGTGGAAGAAGGCTCGCTGGGCGCGACCGTCGATCTGCAGACCGCGCGCCCGTTCGACTACGACGGTTTCACCTTCGTCGCCGGCGGCCAGGTCGGCTACAACGACCTGTCCGGCGACACCGATCCGCGCGCTTCGGCGCTGATCAGCAACACCTGGGGCGACGGCCGCTTCGGCGCGCTGTTGTCGGTGGCCTACACCGACCGCCGCCTGGTCGAGGAAGGCCACAGCACGGTGCGCTGGGACAACGGCCCCAGCAGCGGCGGCTTCAGCGCGGCCTCGCCGTTCGCGGCCGCGCGCGGCGCCGGCGTGTTCCATCCGCGCATTCCGCGCTACGGCGTGCTCGAACACGACCAGCAGCGCCTGGGCGTGACCGGCGCGCTGCAATGGAAGGTCAGCGACCGCACCGATGTCGGCCTGGACCTGCTGTACGCCAAGTTCGACGCCACCCGCACCGAGAACTTCATCGAAGCGGTGTCGTTCAGCCGCACCGGCACCGGCAAGCCGCAGACCGTGGTGCTGGACGGTCAAGTCGACGCCAACGGCAACCTGGTCTACGGCCGCTTCAACAACGTCGACGTGCGTTCGGAAGCGCGTTACGACGAGCTCAGCACCAAGTTCACCCAGTTCAGTTTCTACGCCGACCACGAGCTCACCGACGACGTCAAACTGCACGCCCAAGTCGGCCGCGCCAAGTCCGAGTTCGACAACCCGATCCAGACCACGATCACCCTGGATCGCCAGAACGTGCAGGGTTACAGCTACGACTACCGCGGCAACGATCGCCTGCCGGTGATCGACAACGGTTTCGACGTCACCGATCCCAGCCAGTGGACGTTCGTCAACGGCATTTCCGAGGTCCGTCTGCGTCCGCAGTTCGCCAGCAACACCTACGACACCGCCCAGCTCGACTTCGCCTGGAACCTCGCGCCCTCGTTCAAGCTCAAGGGCGGCGCGCAGTTCAAGGAGTACACCTTCCAAAGCCGGGAGTTCCGCCGCGCCTCGGAGCTGGTCACGCCGGCGCTGCCGGCCGGCACCACCCTGGCCGATCTGACCTCGCTGATCGGCCTGGAAAACACCCGGGTCGGCTCGGGCAACGATTCGGTCTGGCTGATCCCGGACATCGACGCCTTCAACCGCGTGTTCGGCCTGTACAGCAACACCGGCATCTTCAGCGTCAGCGACAAGGTCGCCGCGGTACTGGGCAACAACCGCAGCGTCACCGAGCGCGACCAGGGTTTCTACCTGCAAGGCGACTTCAATACCCAGATCGGCTCGATCCCGATCAGCGGCAACATCGGCGTGCGCCAGGTCGACACCAAGCAGACCTCGACCGGCTACGCCATCGTCGGCGGCGTGCCGGTGCAGACCACGGTGCAGCGCAGCTACGACGACACCCTGCCGTCCTTGAATCTGGTCGCCGACCTCACCCCGGATTTCCTGGTCCGCTTCGGCGCGGCCAAGGTGATGTCGCGTCCGGGCCTGGGCAATCTCACCCCGGGCGTCACCGTCAACGTCAGCGGCGGCGCGCGCACGGTCAACGGCGGCAATCCGCTGCTGGAACCGTTCCGCGCCAAGACCTACGACCTGAGCTTCGAGTGGTACTTCGCCGACGAGGCGCTGCTGGGCCTGGGCCTGTTCTACAAGGACATCGACACCTTCGTGCAGACCTCGCGCGAAACCCGTCCGTACAACACCTCGGGCCTGCCCGACAGCCTGCTCGCGGGCACCGGCGCGCAGCCCACCGACGATTTCCAGTTCAACATCCCGGTCAACACCCCCGGCGGCACGCTGCAGGGCTTCGAGCTGAGCTACCAGCAGCCCTTCACCTTCCTGCCGGAAGGGTTTTGGCAGGACTTCGGCGTGCAGCTCAACTACACCTACGTCGATTCCAAGATCCAGTACGTGACCTCGACCGGCGCGTCGTCGCTGAAGACCGACCTGGTTGGCCTGTCCAAGAACGCCTACAACGCCACGCTCTACTACGAAGGCGAGCGTTTCGGCGCGCGCGTGTCGGCGTCCTATCGCGACGACTACCTGACCACGGTGCCGGGCCGCAACAACAACGACGTCGAAGGCACCAAGGCCACCACCACCCTCGACATGTCGGCGTCGTGGAAGCTCAACGACCGCATCGAGCTGACGCTTGAAGGCCTGAATCTCACCGACGAGTACAACGACCAGTGGGTGGATTCGGTCGGCGACCGCGCCTCGGTCTACCACCACACCGGCCGCCAGTACTTCCTGGGCATCCGCTACAAGCTGTGAGGTCCGCAGCGCCGCACTAGTTGCACCCGCGCCGCGCGGGTGCGGAGCCGCCGCCCTCGACGGTTCCGCACCTCGCGGCGCTTTTTTTTGGAGCGCATCGCATGCACCGTCGCGACTTCCTTGCCGGTTCGCTGCTCGCCGGCGGCGCCTTGCTCGCCGGACCCGCGCGCGCGGGCGAGGGCTGGGACGCGCGCGTGTCGCGCGCGCCGGGCGCGGACGCCGGCGTGCCGGTCTACCCCAGTGTCGGCGCCGCAGTGGCCGCCGCGCCCGCGCACGGGCGCCGGCCGTTCCGCATCCGCATCGATCGCGGTCTGTGGCGCGAGAAACTGGTGATCGACAAACCGAACATCCACCTGATCGGCGAGGATCGCGCCGGTTGCGTGCTGAGCTACGACGCCGCCGCCGGCATGGCGCGTCCAGACGGCGAGCCCTGGGGCACCTGGGGCTGCGCCAGCGTGATCGTGCGCGCGCCGGACTTCCGCGCCGAGCGCCTGAGCATCCGCAACGATTTCGACTACGTGGGCAATCTGAGCGCGCCGAAGTTCGAACCGATCGGCCCCAACGGCGCGCAGGCGGTGGCCTTGATGTTGGACGCGGGCGCCGAACGCAGCGTGCTGCACGAGGTCGATCTGCATGGGCACCAGGACACCTTGTTCGTCGATGCCGGGCGCAGCCTGTTCCGCCGTTGCCGCATCGCCGGCAGCGTCGACTTCGTGTTCGGCGGCGGCAACGCCTGGTTCGAGGACTGCGTACTGCATTCGCGCTTCCGGCCCGGCAAGGAGCGCCAGGGCTATGTCGCGGTGCCCTGCACGCCCAGCGCGCAGGCTTATGGACTGAGCTTTCTGCGCTGCCGGCTGAGCCGCGATGCCGAAGTGGCCGACGCCAGCGTCGCGCTGGGGCGGGCGTGGCGTCCGGGTCGCAATTTTCCCGACGGCAAGTACGGCGACCCCGACGCGGTCGGCGCCGCCGTCTACCTGTCGTGCTGGATGGATGCACACATCGATCCGCGCGGATGGGATGCGATGGGCTACACCGCACGCGATGGCGCGCGCACGGTGCTGGCGCCGGAAGCGGCGCGCTTGTACGAGTACGACAGCCGCGGCCCGGGCGCGGCGCGCTCGCCGGGCCGGCGCCAGCTCGATCGCACCGCGCTCGCGCGCCATCGTCGCGAGCTCGTGCTGGCCGGCTGGGAGCCGTCGCTGTGAGGGCGCCGATGCGCGTGCGCCTTGGCTTGCTGCTGGGCTTGTGCGGCTGGGCTCTGGCGCTGTCCATGAGCGCGCCGGCTGCATCCTCGCCGGTGCCCACGATCCACCTCGCCGGCGACTCGACCCTGGCCGAGAAACTGCCGGAGAAGCGTCCGGAAACCGGTTGGGGCGAGCCACTGGCCGCGCGCTTCCGCGCGGGCAGCGTGCGCGTGGTCAATCATGCGAAGAACGGCCGCAGCACACGCACCTTCATCGAAGAGGGCCGTTGGCAGGCGCTACTGGACGGCCTGCGTGCGGGCGATTGGGTGCTGATCCAGTTCGGCCACAACGACGAGTCGGTCGACAAGCCCGACCGCTACACGCCCTTGCCCGACTATGAGCGCAACCTCGCGCGCTTCGTCGCCGAGGTCCGCGCGCGCGGCGCCACCCCGATCCTGCTGACGCCGGTGGCGCGCCGTCGCTACGACAGCGAAGGCCGCGTGCAGGACAGCCACGGCGAGTACCCGGGCCGGGTGCGCGCGCTGGCCGCGCGCGAGCACGTGGCCCTGATCGATATGGAGCGGCGCAGTCAGGCCGTGCTGCAGGAGGCGGGCGTGGAGGGCTCGCGACGGCTGTTCCTGCAGCTCGCGCCCGGCGCCCATCGCAACTATCCGCAGGGCGTCGAGGACAACACCCACTTCTCGCCGCTGGGCGCGCGCCGCATCGCGTTCGAGTTCGCCGCCGCGCTGCGCGCAACCGACCTGGCGCTGGCCTCGCGCTTACGCAAGGACGACGACGCGGCGCCGTAAGCGGCGCGCCTCACTTCAAGGGCGCGCGCCGCGGCAGCGGTTTGAGCGGCTCCATCGTCGCCAGGTCCCAGTCTTCGGGCACGAAGGCCTGATGCGTCGGCGCGTGCCGCGGATAGCCGCCGACCTGACTTTCGCTGTCGATGATCTTGCCGCGCCCTTCGATGGTGTCGGCCAGGATGCGCCGGTCGATGTCGTCGCGGTCCCAGGGGCGCGCGCCGGCCTGCGCGATCACCGCGTCCTGCACCTGCGCCGACGGCAGCAGGCGCACGCCGAACGGCAGCGGCGGCGCCTGGGCGGGCTGGATCACGCGCAGCGGCGTGGTGGTGTAGCGCCCCTGCTGGGGCAAGGGACGGCCGAGGCGGTCGACGGCGAGGTTGTCCTCGGCGTAGTACTCGACATCGCCGGAGCCGCCGACCATGAAGAACGCGAGCTCCTCGGTCGAAGGGCCGGCGCGCATCACGTTGCCGCGCGCGACCATCTGCCCGGTCGAATAGGGGTGGCCCAGCCATTCCTCGGCGATCAGGTTGTAGTGCAGCGCGCGCTGGCCCGGGTCGTAGATCAGGTTGTTGATGACCTGGCCGCGCGCGCCACCCTTGAACAGCGGATTGCGCTCGTAGTTGTGCGCGTAGAGGTTGCCGACGATCAGCACCTCGTTGACGTGATCGTGGATCAGCGAGCCCTTGGAGTGCTCGCCCTTGATGTGAGTAGCGTTGGACAAGCCCTCGGCGAGCAGGTTGTTGCTGAAGGTGATGCGGCGCGAGGCGTTCTCCATCCAGTCCTTCTCGCTTTCGCCGTGAAAGCGGGTGCTGGAGGCCGACAGATTCTCGTCGGTGGCCCAGGTCAGCGAGCAATGGTCGACGATCACGTCGCGCGCACCGCGCACGGTGGTGATGGCGTCGAAATCCGGACCGGCCATCTTGGCCGCGCCGGCTTCGCCCGGGCGCACCCGGATATGCCGCACGACCACGTCGTGGGTGGCGATGATCAAACCGCCGCGGATGAAGGTGACGCCCGGTTGCGGCGCGGTCTGTCCGGCGACGGTGAGATAGGGTTCGGCGATGCGCAGTTCCTGGCGCTGCAGGTCGATCACGCCGCCGACCTCGAACACCACGATGCGCGGCCCGCTCGCGGCCACCGCTTCGGCGAAGGAGCCCGGCCCGTTCGCGGCCAGGGTGGTGACCCGGATGATGCGGCCGCCACGGCCGCCGGGCGTGTGCGCGGCCCAGCCCTGCGCGCCCGGGAAGGCGAGCGCGCCGCCATCGGCGGCCGGCTTTTCGGCGGCCGGCACGCCGGCGCAGGCCAGGCCGAACAGGCCGACGGCCAGCCAGCGCAGCCCGCGTCCCCCCACGTTCCGCGCCGTCTTCGCCGCGCCGTCCCACCCTGCCCGCTGGATCATCGATCGGTCCCCTTCCGCTGCCTGGAGTCTAGCTTGGATTGTCAATGACACCGGTTTCCTATACAACAGTTCCGGACAGGAAACGCCGCAGGGGACCCGATCCGGCATGCAGACACCGACCATCGACGACGGCAGCGCAGGCGCCGCGATCGCCCACCGGCTGGTCGCGGCACGCCGCGGCGCGCGTGCGCTGCCCGACTATCCCGGTCCGCTGCCGGCCACGCTGGATCAGGGCTATGCGATCCAGGACCGGGCCATCGGCCAGTGGCCGCAGCCGATCGCGGGCTGGAAGGTCGGGCGCATCCCGCCGGCCTGGGAAACCCGGCTGGGCGAGGAGCGCCTGGTCGGCCCGATCTTCGCCAACGCGGTTCAGACCGCCACCGGTGGACAAACGGCGCGCTTCGAGGTGATCGAGGGCGGCTTCGCCGCGGTCGAGGCCGAGTTCGTGTTCCGGCTCGGCCGCGACGCGCCCGCAGGCCGCACCGAGTTCGACCACGAGCAGGCCGCGGATCTGGTCGAGGCCCTGCTGATCGGGATCGAGCTGGCCGGCAGTCCGCTGCCCGACATCAACACCCTGGGCCCGCCTATCGTGGTCTCGGACTTCGGCAACAACGCAGGCCTGGTCGTCGGCCCGGAGATTCCGGATTGGCGCGCACTGGCCGACGCCGACCTGCGCTGCGAAACCTTTATCGACGACACCTCGGTCGGACGCGGCGGCGCGGGTTCGATCGCCGGCGGCCTGCTCGCCGCGCTGGCGTTCGCCTTGTCGCGTTGCGCGCGCCGCGGCTATCCGCTCAAGGCCGGCATGCTGGTCACCACCGGCGCGGCCACCGGCATCCACGACATCCTGGCCGGACAAAGCGCGATGATCTCGTTCGGGCGCTGGGGCCAGTTGCACTGCGAGGCGGTGCGCGCCAGCGGGGAGCCGGCATGACCACTCGTCGCCAAGTCTTGGGCGGACTCGGCGCGGCCTGCGCCCTGGCCGCGACCTCGGCCGGATTGCGCGCGGGCGACGGCAGCCGCTTGCTCACCGCTACCGACGTGCACGTCAAGGACTACCCCACCGTGGCCGCCGTGCAATGGATCGGGCGCGAGCTCGAGCGCGCCACCGACGGCCGCCTGCGCCTGCGTCTGTACCACTCCGGCCAGCTCGGTCGCGAGTCCGAGGCGATCGACATGGCGCGCTTCGGCGCGATCGACATCACCCGCGTCTACAGCGGCGCGCTCAACAACGCCTTCCCGCTGACCCAGGCGCTGTCGCTGCCCTACGTGTTCGACTCGGTCGCGCACCTGCGCCGCGCGCTGGACGGCGAAGTCGGCGCGGCGGTGCTGCGCGACTTCGACCGCCGCGAGCTGGTCGGCCTGGCGATCTACGACTGCGGCGCGCGCTGCTTCTACAACGTGCGCCGCCCGATCCGCACCCCGGCCGACATGCACGGCCTGAAGTTCCGCGTGCCGGCCTCGGACATCTTCATGCGCATGATCCGCCTGCTCGGCGGCAATCCGACCCCGCTGGCCTACGGCGAAGTGTTCTCGGCGCTGCAGACGCATCTGATCGACGGCGCCGAAAACAATCTGCGCAGCTACCACTCCAGCCGCCAGTTCGAGGCCGCGCGCTACTGGTCGCAGACCCAGCATTCCTACGCGCCGGACGTGCTGCTGATGTCGCGACGCAGTTTCGATTCGCTGCGCGCCGACGACCGCGCCCTGCTGCTGGACATCGCGCGCCGCTCGGTGGCGGTGATGCGCAGCTTGTGGGACGAATCCGAAGCGGTGGCGCGCGCGGCGGTGGTCGCTGGCGGCGTGCGCATCAACGACTGCGACCTGCCCGCGTTCCGCGCCGCGGTGCAGCCGCTGCTGGACGAGTACCACCGCGACCCGGCGATCGAATCCCTGTACCGCCGCATCCGTTCCCTGGCCTGAGGCAGATTCCGTGGCAGACGCTCCCCTCGCCGCGAACGCGGACATCGAACACCAGCAGGACCGGACCGCGCCGCGCGGCGCGCTGGATCGGCTGGCCGGCATCGCGGTCGCCATCGCCGGCGCCGCCCTGGTCGGCATGGTCGCGGTGCAGGCCCTGCAGGTGTTCGCGCGCTACGTGCTCAACGATTCGCCGGGCTGGACCGAGCCGGTCGCGCTGCTGCTGCTGAACACCGCCATGAGTTTCGGCGCCGCCGCCGGCGTGCACCGCGGCTCGCACTTCGGCTTCTTCATCCTGGTCCACCGCTCGCGCCCGGCCGTGCGGCGCTGGCTGCTCGCGTTCTCCAACCTGGTGATCGCCAGCATCGGCGCGGTACTGGCGGTGTGGGGCGGAGAACTGCTGCTGGACGGACTGGATATCCCCATGGCCGGCGCACCGCTGCCGCAGAGCGCGGTGTACGCGCCGATGGCGCTGGGCGGCGCGCTGATGGCGGTGTTCGCGTTGCAACGCATGGTCGCGGCCCTGACCGCGCCGCTCACCGACCCCCACCGGAGCGCCTGATGGAAGTCGCGATACTTTTTGGCGTGTTCGCCGTGCTGCTGATCGTCGGCGTGCCGGTGGCCTACGCCCTGTCCTCGGCCGCGCTGGCAACCCTGATCTGCATCGGCCTGCCGCCGATCGTGGTGGTGCAGCAGACCGCGGCCGGCGCCGGCTCGGCCTCCCTGATCGCGATTCCGCTTTTCATCTTCGCCGGCGAAATCATGCTGCGCGGCGGCATCTCCGAACGCCTGATCGGCCTGGCCTCGGCCCTGGTCGGGCATCTGCGCGGCGGCCTGGGCCAGGTCAGCGTGCTGTCCTCGCTGTTCTTCGGCGGCGTGTCGGGCTCGGCCATCGCCGACGTCTCGGCGATCGGCGGCGCGATGATCCCGCAGATGGTCAAGCGCGGTTTCGACCGCGACTTCGCCGTCAACGTGACCATGACCGCATCCATGGTCGCGCTGCTGGTGCCGCCCTCGCATAACCTGATTTTGTACTCGGCCTCGGCCGGCGGCAGCATCTCCATCGCCGACCTGTTCGCGGCCGGTATCGTTCCGGCGCTACTGATGACGGTCACCCTGATGGCGACCTGCTGGGTGATCGCGCGCCGGCGTGGCTACGCGGTCGAGCCCTTCCCCGGCTTCGGCATCGTGCTGCGCCGTTTCGTCGCCGCGCTGCCGGGCTTGTTGCTGGTGGCCCTGATCTTCGTCGGCATCCGCGCCGGCATCTTCACCGCGGTCGAGAGCGCGGCCATCGCCGTGGTCTACGCGCTGCTGGTGACCGCGCTGGTCTATCGCAATCTGCGCTGGCGCGATTTCCTGGAGACCGTCACCGGCGCCGCGCGCACCACCGGCATGATCCTGTTCGTGATCGCCTCGGCGGCCTCGTTCGGCTGGCTGCTGGCCTATCTGCAGGTGCCCACCGCCGCGGTCGAGGCCTTGACCTCGCTGACCACCGACAAGAACCTGCTGCTGTTGCTGATGATCCTGATCCTGCTGGTGCTGGGCACCTTCATGGACCTGGCGCCGATGATCATCATCTGCACGCCGATCTTCCTGCCGCTGGCCAAGGCGATCGGCGTCGACCCGGTGCACTTCGGCGTGATCCTGATTCTGAAGGGCGGCATCAGCCTGATCTCGCCGCCGCTGGGCTCGGTGCTGTTCGTGGGCACGGCGATCGGCAAGATCAGCATAGGCGAGACCCTGCGCACGATCTGGCCGTTCTGGCTGGCCGCGCTGGCGGTGCTGCTGGTGGTGACCTTCGTGCCGCAGCTGTCGCTGTGGCTGCCGGCGCTGTTGAAGTAGGCACGCGATGTCCACCGGGGACATCGCCGGCGCAGGCGGCTAGAATCGGCTCAGCCCCGGTGCCCGCACCGGCTCGTTTCTCCTTCGCCGAGCCGCCATGAATCCTGCCCCCCCGCGCGGCTCGCGCCGCGGACCGCGCAGCGCCCGTTCCGCCGATGCGGCCGCAGGCGAGGCCGCGTCGCCGCGGATGCCGGCACCGGGCAAGGCCACCATCAACGACATCGCGCGCCTGGCGGCGGTGTCGAAGAAGACGGTGTCGCGGGTGATCAACAACTCGCCGCTGGTGCGCCCGGACACGCGCGAGAAGATCCAGTCGCTGATGAAACAGCTGGGCTACGCGCCCGATCCGCAGGCGCGCGGGCTGGCGTTTCGGCGCTCGTTCCTGATCGGGCTGGTCTACGACAACCCGACCGCGCAGTACATCGTCAACATGCAGTACGGCGCGCTCGACGCCCTGCGCGATTCCGGCTACGAGCTGGTCGTGCACCCCTGCGACAGCCATCGCGAGGACTACATCGACGGCATCCGCCGCTTCGCGCTGCAGCAGAAGCTGCACGGCGTGATCCTGATTCCGCGCGTGTCCGAGGACGACCAGCTGGCCGCGGCCCTGCGCGAAATCGACGTGCGCTACGTGCGCATCGCCTCGATCCCGCTGGACGAGCCGGCCAACATGCTGCACACCCAGGACCGCCTGGCCGGCGTCGAAGCCGCCAACTACCTGCAGTCGCTGGGCCATCGGCAGCTCGGCCTGATCACCGGCCCGCGCCGCTACCGCTCCTCGATCGAACGCGGCGGCGGGTTCCGCCACGGCCTGGCCCAGCGCGGTATCGAGCTGGCCGAGGACTATGTGTTCGAGGGCGGCTACACCTTCGAGTCCGGCGTGGCCGGCGCCGAGTACTTGCTGGCGAAGTCGCCGCGCCCCACCGCCATCTTCGCCTGCAACGACGAGATGGCCGCCGGCGTGTACAAGGCCGCGATGCGACGCGGCCTGTCGATTCCGGCCGATCTGTCGGTGGTGGGCTACGACGACAGCCCGCTGGCGACCCAGCTGTGGCCGGCCCTGAGCACCATCCACTCGCCGATCCGCGACCTCGGCCGCCAGGCCGCGCAGATGCTGTTGGCGCCGGAACCCGAGGACGGCGACGCCCCCGCCGAGCCGGTCTCGGTCACCCCGCACCTGGTGGTGCGCGACTCCAGCCAGCGCCCGCCGGCCTGAGCCCCCGCCGCCGGCGGGCAGCCCGAATCCAGCTTCCGAATCGCGCTACGACGCGGCCGCCCGCGCATGCCCGCGGCTTCGTGCACGGCATTTTGACACCGGTTACCAAAACCCCGTTATGATCCCCGGATCAGCCGCCGCGGGCGGCAACGCAGGCATGCGCTTTCCGGAGGCCCGATGTTCCGCAAGACCTACCACGCCACCCATCCCGACATGATGGCCGGTGCCAGCAACGAGCAATTGCGCGACCGCTACCTGATCGGCGAGCTGTTCGCGCCCGGCGAAGTCCGTCTCAACTACTCGCACAACGAGCGCTTCGTGATCGGCGGCGCCGCGCCCGTGGCCGCGCCGGTGGCGCTGCCGGCGCAGGCCGAACCGGCCTCGGCCGCCGGCCAGCCCTTCCTGGCCCGGCGCGAGCTGGGCGTGGTCAACGTCGGCGCGGGCGCCGGCACGGTCACCGTCGACGGCCAGGCCTATGCGCTGCAACCCAAGGACGGCCTGTACGTGCCGATGGGCAGCGCCCAGGTCGAGTTCGCCTCCGACGACGCCGCCCAGCCGGCCAAGTTCTACCTGGCCTCCACGCCCGCGCACGCGCGCTACGAGACCGTGCACATCTCGATCGACAAGGCGGTACCGCTGGAACGCGGCGCGCTGGAGACCTCGAACGAACGCACCATCTACCAGTACATCGTGCCGGCCACCTGCCAGTCCTGCCAGCTGCTGCTGGGCCTGACCGTGCTCAAGACCGGCAGCGTCTGGAACACCATGCCGCCGCATCTGCACGACCGTCGCTCCGAGGTCTATTTCTATTTCGATCTCGGCGACCAGAGCGTGATGCACTTCATGGGCGAACCGGCCGACATGCGCCACCTGGTGATCCGCAACGACGAGGCCGTGGTGTCGCCGCCGTGGTCGATCCACATGGGCTCGGGCACGCGCAACTACTGCTTCATCTGGGCGATGGGCGGCGAGAACCTGGACTACACCGACATGCACCAACTCGATCTGTGCCAACTCAAGTGAGGCCGCGCGCATGAGCGTTTCGCCGTTCGATCTCAGCGGTCGCGTCGCCCTGGTCACCGGCGGCAATCGCGGCCTCGGCCAAGGGCTGGCCCTGGCGCTGGCCGCGGCCGGCGCCGACATCGTCGCGGTCAGCACCGGCGCGGCCACCGACACCGGCCGGCACGTGCGCGCGCTGGGCCGGCGCTTCCACGCGATCGAAGCCGATCTGTCGACGCTGGCGCCGATCGCGGGCATCGTCGAGGAATCGGTCGCGCAACTCGGTTCGGTCGACATCCTGGTCAACAACGCCGGTCTGATCCGGCGTGCCGACGCGGTCGATTTCAGCGAGGCCGATTGGGATGCGGTGATCGACGTCAATCTCAAGAGCGCGTTCTTCCTGGCCCAGGCGGTGGGCCGGCGCATGATCGCGGCCGGCGGCGGCAAGATCATCAACATCGCCTCGATGCTGTCGTTCCAGGGCGGCATCCGCGTGCCCTCGTATACCGCCAGCAAATCCGGCCTGGCCGGCATCACCCGCCTGCTCGCCAACGAATGGGCCGGCAAGGGCGTCAACGTCAATGCGATCGCGCCGGGCTACATGGCCACCGACAACACCGCCCAGTTGCGCGCCGACGAGGGCCGCAACCGCGAGATCCTGGCGCGCATTCCGGCCGGGCGTTGGGGCGACCCCTCCGATCTCGGCGGCGCCGCGGTGTTTCTGGCCAGTCGCGCGGCCGACTACGTGCACGGCGCGATCCTGCCCGTGGACGGCGGCTGGCTCGCGCGCTGAGGGTTAGTGGAGGGTGTCGGCATGAGGAAGCAACGCTGGTCGCGACTCGTTTGCCTGCTCGCGCTCGCCTTGTGCGCCGGCGTCGCGCAGGCCGCAGCGCCGGCCTGCGCGCCACGCAGCGGCTCCTATGTCGAACAGGCGCGCGATCTGGCCGTGGACCAGCCCGGCCCGCATGAAGGCCAGGGCCGCACCACCGCCTATCCCTTCTTCGAGCAGGCAGCGGATTTCGACCTGGTATTCCGCCAGCGCGCGCTGCATCGCGGCGCCAGCATCGGCGAGCACCGCAACGACAAGGACGAGATCTATTACGTGCTCAGCGGCCGCGGCGAACTGATGCTGGACGAAGCCCGCCGCGAAGTCGGCCCCGGCGACGCCATCCTGACCCGCAAGGGCAGCACGCACGGCCTGAAACAGCTAGGCGAGCAGGATCTGGTGATCGTGGTGGTCTACCGCCGCGTCCAACCCGCCGAGTGCTGATCGCCCCATGCCGTGAAGTAGCTGGCCCCGCGTCCCTGTAGGAGCGGCACACGCCGCGACCGCGAAGCCGCAACTACGACGAAACCAACGGCGCACGCCGAATTCCGGGTCGCGGCGTGTGCCGCTCCTACAGGGAGCAGGCGGCCTCCCGCTTTCTGTGGGAGCGGCGTAAGCCGCGATGCGGCCGCGCGCTCGCGGCGTAAGCATCGTCATGGCCGTGCGCTTATCGCGGCTTACGCCGCTCCCACAGCGATAGAGCGCCGGCATCCCAGCCCCGCAAGCCTTGGGACTACGTGTACGAGGCGCTCCCCACAAACGAAACGGCCGGCGATTCGCATCGCCGGCCGTCGCGTCAAACACCTAAGCGCGAATCAGAAACGGTAATCGGCGCTGACGTACCAGAAGGTGCCCGGCAGGTCGTAGGTGCCCGCGTCGTAACCGTTGAGCGAGCAGGTCACGCACACCGGCGGGTCCTTGCCGAACACGTTGTTGGCGCCGGCCGACAGCTTCAGGCCTTCCAGCGTGAACGCGTTCTTCCAGCCGAACTGGATGTCGTGATAGGTCACCGAACCCAGGGTGTTGACGTTCTGCGGGTTCAAGCAGCCCGGCTTGGGACCGGCGTAGACCGAGTTGCCGCAGTCTTCGTCGACCGAGGCGATATAGCGCACGTTCCAGCTGGCGTCGAAGTCGCCCTTGTTCCAGCCCAACTGCAGGTTGGTCTGCCACTCGGGAATCGCGCTGTCGGCCACTTCCACGCCGACCTTGCGCTGGGAGACGTTGCCGTCGATGTCCACCGCCTTGTAGTCGTTGACGAAGGTCGACTGCAGACCCGCGGTCAGACGGCCCCAGCTCCAATCCGGGCTGGCCCAGTTGACCTTGATGTCGACGCCGTCGGTCTTGACGCTACCCAGGTTGCTGAGGAAGTTGTTGGGCGGGTTGAGGTTGCCGCTGGCCGCGCGCGAGAACGGCGAGCACACCGACGGGGTGGTACCGCCGCTGGCCAAGCACGCGTTGAGCAACGCCTGCAGATCGCGCGCCTGGATCGCGCCGTCGATCTTGTGGTGGTAGTAGTTCAGCTCGAGGTCGAGCTTGCTCGACCACGACAGGCCTTCGGCCCAGCTCGGGCTGTAGACCAGGCCGACGGTGTAGCTGTCGGACTCTTCCGGATCCAGGTTCGGATTACCGCCGGTGAAGGTGGTGATCTGGGTGTTGGCCTGCTCGAAGCCGGGCGGCACGCCCTGCGCGTTACAGCCGGCCACGTACTGCGGGGCCGGGCCGCCGCCGCCGGTCGGACCGCAGGGGTCGACCAGGCTGGCGCCGAACTGGGTCAGGCCGTACAGCTCGCCCAGGTTGGGGGCGCGGAAGCCCTGCGAGTAGGTACCGCGGATCACCAGGTCCTCGATCGGCTGCCAGCGGAAACCGGCCTTGCCGGTGGTGGCGCCACCGAAGGTCGAGTAATCCGAGTAGCGGATCGCGGCGGTGATGTCCAAGGTCGACAACACCGGGAAGTTGAACTCGGTATAGATTTCGCTGACGTCGTAGTTGGCGTTGACCGGCGCGGCGAACGAGTCCTGCGATTCGCCGGTCTGACGCAGCGGATCGGGGTTGAACTCGCCGCGGTAACGGCGGTGCTCGACGCCGGCCGCGAAGCCGGCGGCGCGATCGCCGATGTCGAACAGATCGCCGGTGATGTTGGCCGAGAACAGGTCCAGCACCTGCTTGCTCGAGTCGATCTGCTTGGTGCGGATCCAGTCGATCATGGCCTGCGTCATCGGACGCGCCTGACCGCCGAACAGGTCCAGCGGCACGCAGCCCGGCACCGCCGCGCACACCGCCGGATCGCCCAGGGCGAGCTTGATCTTGGCGACGTTGTAGCCGTTGCGGAAGGTCTGCTCGGCCTTGTTCTCCGAGTGCACGTAGTTGGCGTCCCAGCCGAAGCCGCGCTCGCCGATATCGAACACGCCGTCCAGGCCGATGTTGAAGTAGGTGGTATCGACGTCCTGCTCGAAGATGCGCGGGCCGACTTCGATCGGACGCTTGGTCACCCAACCGAAGTTGGTGGCCGGGTCCAGGGTGATGCCGAACGGGTTGTACGGATTGTTGGCGTGCACGATCACCGTGTCGGCGATGCCGCCGGTGCCGGCGAAGGGACCGACGAAGATCGGTTCCGGCGCGGCCTGGTTGGTCGAGGTGCGGTTGTTGTACAGCGCCTTCACGTGCAACCGGGTGTTTTCGGTCAGGTCGTAGTTGAGGCTGGTGAACAGCGCCTTGCGCTTGCTCGGGGTCAGCAGCAGGTTGAACGGCGCGAAGTTGAAGCGGTCGGCGCCGCTGAAGCCGTGGTAGGTGCCGCCGTTGGGGTTGTTCGGATCGAACACCGGCACGGTGGTGCCGTTATTGAGGGTGATGTCGTACCAGTTGTCGCCCGCCGCGTCGCAACCGCCGACGCCGGTGACCGGACGGCTGGGATCGCAGAAGGTGAAGCGGCCCTGCGGAATGCCCGAGCTGCCCGCGGCCAGACCGCCGCCGGGTACCGGCTCGGACGACTGCTTCCAGCTGCCGGAGCTGATCGCCTTCTGTTCGAAGTAGCTGGCGCCGAACACGGCCGACCAGCGCTCGCCGGCGCCGCCCAGGGTCATGCTGGCTTCGGTGGTGTCGCCGCCGTCGCCCCACTGGCCGAAATAGGCGTGGACTTCGGCGCCGTCCAGCTTGCGACGGGTGATGATGTTGACCACGCCCGCGATGGCGTCGGAGCCGTAGATCGCCGAGGCGCCGTCTTCCAGCACTTCGATGCGCTCGACGATCGCCAGCGGGATGGTGTTGACGTCGGCGCTGCCGCTGACGCCCGATGCGGAGGATTCGTTGACCCAGCGGATGCCGTCGACCAGCACCAGCACGCGCTGCGAACCGAGGTTGCGCAGGTCGACCTGGGCCGAGCCGGCGCCGATGCCGCCGCCGTCCGGCGGATAGCCGAAGTTGCCCGAGGAGTTGAACTTGGCGTTGAGCGCCTTGCCGCCGGCGGTGAGCTGCTGCAGCACTTCGCCGACGGTCTGCACGCCGGTCTTCTCGAGCTTCTGGCGATCCAGCACGAACACCGGCTGGGCGGTGACCGCGTTGGTCTGTTTGATGCGGGTGCCCGTGACCGTCACCGTGTCCAAGGTAGTGGCCGAGGGGGCGGGGGCGGCGTCCTGTGCGGCGGCGAGGCCGGGCAGGCTGATCAGCAACGACAACTGGATGGCTTTCGCCAAGGACTGGCGGCGCAACGGCTTCATCTCTCTCTCCCTAAGTTAAGACGTGGCTGTGTTTTGTTTTGGGCGCCGGGCCCCTGTTCCCTGGCGTCACGAGGTTGTAAACAATTCGTGAATCCGCCACAAGCGGCAAAGTACCCTGTGTCGCCGCGAATTGCCGATTTCGCGACGCAGGACACCGCTAGGCCGCCCGTTCAGGCAGTCGATTTAATAAAAATCAATTAGTTACATATTCAGCTGGCGATCAGACGAGCGCCACGGCCGCTCCCACGGCCCACCGCATCGGGCGCGGCCCTGCCTATTCCGACGGGCGCCGGCCCCCGCGCCCACCCACCGCCCGGCCCGCGAATCGCGGCTCAGCCGCCCAGCAGCAGGCTTACCGCCACCACCACCAGGAAGGCCGCGAACACCCGCTTCAGGGTCGCGCCGCTCAATCGGTGTGCCAATCGTGTGCCATAGGGCGCGGCCAGCACCGAGGCGATGGCCACGCCGATCGCGGCCGGCAGGTAGACGTAGCCGATCGCGTGGTGCGGCAGGGCCCCGGGCGGGGCGTGCAGGGCGTAGCCCACCGCCGAGGCCAGGCCGATCGCGACCCCGCAGGCCGAGGAGGTGCCGACCGCGCGCACCGGCGCGATCCCGCGCCAGACCAGCAGGGGCACGGTCATGCTGCCGCCACCGATCCCGACCACCGCCGAAACCGCGCCGATGCCGACCCCGGCCGCGCTCATGGCCACCCCGCGCGGCGGCGGCTCGTGGTCGGCCACGGCCGCGCGGTTCTTGCCGAACAGCAGCTGCGCGGCGGCGATCAGGCAGTAGCCGGCGACGATGTAGCGCAGCAGATCGTCGTCGATGCGCACCGCGACCATGCTGCCGAACCAGCCGCCGATCAGCAGGCCCGGCACCATCCAGGCCACGGTCGGCCAAAGCACGCTGCCGCGCTTGGCATGCGCGCGCGCCGACGCTGCCGCGGTCAATACGATGCTGGCCAGCGAACTGGCCAGCGCGGTGTGCATCGCCGCTTCCTGCGGCACGCCGACCCAGGGCGCCAGCCACGACAGCGCCGCGACCAGCACCAGACCGCCGCCGACGCCGAGCAATCCGGCGAGCACGCCGGCGACCGCTCCGAGTAGCAGAAATACCAGCCAAGCGATCGTCACGGCGTCTCCTTGCGTTGCTTGAGTAGGATGCGGCAGCCGCCGGCGAACCGCATCGTCGCGAGGCGAGCGATGCGCGTCGCGATTCGCGTTGCGCTCGTCACATCCTACGACGCGCGCCTGCCCGACGGGTCGCCTTCACGCCGGAGATTCATCGTCGCTGGGCTATAGTCCGGCTCATGCTCCCACGCCCTCTCCCCCTGTTGTTCGCCGCGCTCGCGGCCACCCTCGCCACCGCCGCCTGCGCGCAGACCACGGCCGCGCCGCCGGCCGTCGCCAGCGTGCCCGCGCCCATCGCCGATCCGCTGCTGCCGCGCGTGCGCGCTGCGCTCGAAGCCGCCGAAAACGGCAGCTTCGATGCCGCCCAATACGCCGATCTCGCCCGCCATCCGCTGTACGGCTGGATCGAATACGCTGGCCTGCGCCGCAATATCGATTCGCTGTCGAACGCGCAGGCGCAAAACTTCCTCGCCCGCTACGGCGACCAGGCCGCCGGCGGCGCCTTCCGCGAGATCTGGCTGGCCGCCAGCGCACGCCGCGAGGACTGGCCGGCCTTCCTTGCGGCCTGGAAGCCCGAACTGGTCAAGAACACCGCGCTGCGCTGCGCCGAACTCAGCGCGCGCCAGGCCCTGCGCCGCGCCGACGCGCAATGGACGCGCGACGCGCAGGCGGTATGGAGCGCCAGCGGCAAGGCCCTGCCCAACGAATGCGACGCGCCGATGGCGCTGCTCGCGGCCCAGGGCGGGCTCGACGATACCCTGCGCTGGCAGCGCATCGACGCCGCCGCCGCGGAAGGGCTGACGGCGGTGATGCGCAGCGCCGCGCGCGGCCTGCCCGCCGATCAACAGGCCCAGACCAACGATTACGCCGCCTTCATCGATGGCGTCAACGAGCGCGCGCTGAGCTGGCCAAAGACCGAACGCAGCCGACGCATGGCCTCCTACGGCCTGGCGCGCCTGGGCAAGTCGGCACCGGCCGCGGCCGAAGCGCAACTGCCCAAGTACGCCAGCGCGCTGGGCTTCAGCGACGAAGACCGCGGCCGCGTGCTGTACCAGACCGCGCTGTGGACGGTGGCCTCGTACGGGCCCGAGTCCGCCCAGCGCCTCAATGCCGTGCCTGCCGTGTCCTACGACGAACGCCTGCACGAGTGGCGCGCGCGCGAGGCGATGGCGCGCTCGGATTGGGCCGGCGCGCTGGCCGCGATCCGCAAGATGGGCGCCAAGCAGCGCGGCGACTCGCGTTGGCAGTATTTCGAGGCGCGCCTGACCGAACGCGCCGGCGACAAGGCCGGTGCCGACCGCCTGTACCGCGAGGCCGCGCGCAAGCCCGAGTTCCACGGCTTCCTCGCCGCCGACCGCATCGGCCAGCCCTACGCGCTGTGCCCGCTGATCCCCAACGACAGCGCCGCCGCCAAGGCGACGATCGCGCGCGATCCGGCGGTGCTGCGCGCGATGGGCTTGTACAAGATCGAGCGCAAATCCTGGGCGGTGCGCGAGTGGGACGACGCGCTGTCGCGCTTCGACAACGACCAGCGCCGCATCGCGGTCGAGGTCGCGCAGAGCCACGGCTGGTTCGACCGCGCGGTGTTCTCACTGGGCAAGGGCAATCCCGAAGAGCTGCGCCTGTACAACCTGCGCTTCCCGCTGCACCACGACGCCACGATCCGGCGCGAGTCGGCCAAGAACAACCTCGACCCGGCCTGGGTCGCCGCCGAGATCCGCGCCGAAAGCGTGTTCGATCCCAACGCCCGCTCCGGCGCCAACGCTATGGGCCTGATGCAGGTGGTGCCGGCCACCGGCGCCAACGTGTCCAAGCGCCTGGGCCTGCCCTGGGGCGGCGCGGCCACGCTGTACGACTCCGACACCAACATCATCCTGGGCACCGCCTACCTGCGCGAGCTGCTGGACAAGTACGGCGGCCAGCCCTACTTCGCCATGGCCGGCTACAACGCCGGTCCGGCGCCGCTGGCGCGCTGGCAGTCGCAGCGCCCGGGCATGGACGCGGACTTCTGGATCGAGACCATCAGCTACAAGGAAACGCGCGAGTACGTGGCGCGCGTGCTGGCCTTCAGCGTGATCTACGACTGGCGCCTCAACGGCGACGCGATGAACATGACCGACCGCATGCGCGGCCGCATCGACGCGCCGCGCAAGCGTTTCGTGTGTCCGCTGGCCGCCGCGCCGGCGGCCAAGTCGCCGTGAACACCGCGGCGCGGCGCCACGTCGTCGTGCTCGGCGGCACCGGCTTCGTCGGCAGGCGCCTGGTCGCGCGCCTGTTGCGCGACGGGCATCGCCTGACCGTGCTCAGCCGCGGCGGCGATCCGGCCAAGCGCGCGCTGCTGCCGCGCGATTCCAGCCTGATCGAAGGCGACGTGCACGACGCGGGTTTCCTGCGCGCGGTGCTCGACGACGCCGACGCCGTGGTCAACCTGATCGGCATCCTCAACGAACGCGGCGACGACGGCAGCGGCTTCGAACGCGTGTACGTGGGTCAGCTCGAGTCCCTGATCGAAGCCATGCGCGAGATGGGCGTGCGCCGCCTGCTGCAGATGAGCGCGCTCGGTGCCGGCAGCGGTGACAGCCATTACCTGCAGGCGCGCGGCCGCGCTGAGCAGCGCGTGCGCGCGTCCGGCCTGGACTGGACCCTGTTCCGGCCCTCGGTCATCGCCGGTCCCGGCGACGGCCTGTTCTGCCGCTTCGACCAGTTGCTGCGTTTCGCGCCGGCGCTGCCGATCGGCCGCGCCGAGGCGCGCTTCCAACCGGTCTGGGTGGGCGACGTGGTCCAGGCCTATGCACGCGCGCTCGCCGACGGCGGCAGCATCGGCCACAGCTACGACCTGGTCGGCCCCGACGTCTACACCCTGGCCGAGCTGGTGCGCCTGACCGCGCGCGCGCGCGGCCGCCTGCGCGCGGTGATCCCGTTGCCGCAGGCCTTGGGCCGCCTGCAGGCCGGCATCGGCGAACACCTGCCGGGCAAGCCGATCAGCCGCGACAACTGGCGTTCGCTGCAGACCGACTCGGTCAGCGCCGACAACGGCCTGCCCAAGCTCGGCATCGCCGCGACGCCGGTGGCACCGCGTCTGCGCGAGATCCTCGGCTTGGAGCCGGCGGCCGACTGAGGCCGCGTTGTGCAGCGAACAGCCGGACTGCAGGACGCGGTGACAATCGCATCGACGCGGTAGCTGTAGCGACGTTCGATGCGGTGCGCCTGCGGCTTACCGCATCCCGCGCCCTGAAGCGCGGCGCGCAGCGAATGTCCGGGCTTTGCAGGATGCGGTGACAACCGCATCGACACGGTAGCTGTAGCGACGTTCGATGCGGTGCACCCGTGGCTTACCGCATCCCGCGGCCTGAAGCGCGGTACGCAGCGAATGTCCGGGCTTTGTAGGATGCGGTGACAACCGCATCGACGCGGTAGCCGTAGCGACGTTCGATGCGGTGCGCCTGCGGCTTACCGCATCCTACGGCCGGCGACGCCTGCGCCTTTGCTCGTCATTCCCGCGCAGGCGGAAATGACGAGCAAAAGAGAAGGCCACCATGGCCTCCGCCACGTCGCACCACTCGCCCCATCGCCCAACAAGCCTTAGCATCGGTGTTCACCCCACACAGGAACGCCGCCATGGGCCTGCTCGACACCCTGCTCGGCCACGCCGGCGACAAGCCGGTCGACAAGATCGCCGAAGACTTCATGCCCCTGCTCGCGCCCGGCGAGACCGTGCAGCGCGCGTTCGGCGAGATCCGCGACCTGATCGTGTTCACCGACCGGCGCCTGATCCTGGTCGACAAGCAGGGCGTGACCGGCCGCAAGACCGAGTTCCTCAGCCTGCCCTATCGCAGCATCGTGATGTTCTCGCTGGAAACCGCCGGCCATTTCGATCTCGAATCCGAACTGCGGGTCTGGGTCTCGGGCCAGCCGGCGCCGATCGTGCGCCACCTCGGCCGCAGCAGCGGCGCCGAGGACATCATCGCGCTGCTGGCGCAGAACTCGCCGCGCTGAACGCGCGCGTTCGGCGGCGATGAGATGAAGACCTATCTGGTCGGCGGCGCGGTCCGCGATCGCCTGCTCGGACGGACGCCGGGCGATCGCGACTACGTGGTGGTCGGCGCCACTGCGCAGGCGATGCTCGAAGCCGGCTACAAGCCGGTCGGGCGCGACTTCCCGGTGTTCCTGCATCCGGACACCGGCGAGGAATACGCACTCGCGCGCACCGAACGCAAATCCGGGCGCGGCTATCGCGGCTTCGTCGTGGACGCCGACCCGTCGGTGTCGCTGGAGGAAGACCTGGGCCGGCGCGACTTCACCATCAACGCCATCGCCCAGGACGAGGACGGCGCGCTGGTCGACCCCTACGGCGGCGCGCGCGATCTGGAAGCGCGCGTGCTGCGCCACGTCGGCCCGGCCTTCGTCGAGGATCCGCTGCGGGTGCTGCGCGCGGCGCGCTTCATGGCGCGCTTCGCCGCCCTGGGCTTCAGTGTCGCGCCCGAAACCACCGCCCTGATGCGGCACATGGCCGAGTCCGGCGAGCTCGCCGAACTGGTGCCCGAACGCGTGTGGCAGGAACTGCGGCGCGCGCTCGCCAGCGAACGGCCCTCGGCCTTCCTGCGCACCCTGCGCGAGGCCGGCGCGCTGGGCGCGGTGCTGCCGGAAGTGGACGCGTTGTACGGCGTGCCGCAGCCCGCGCAGTACCACCCCGAGGTCGACAGCGGCCTGCATACCGAGCTGGTCTGCGACATGGCCGCGCGGCTGGCGCCGGGCGACGATCTGATCGGCTATGCCGCGCTCACCCACGATCTGGGCAAGGCGCTGACGCCGAGCGAGGCGCTGCCCAAGCATCACGGTCACGAGCGTGCGGGGCTGGAGCCCTTGCGCGCGCTCAACGAGCGCCTGAAGGTGCCGACCGAATATCGCCAGCTCGCCGAAGCCGCCTGCCGCGAGCATCTCAACGTGCATCGCTACGACGAACTGCGCGCGGCCACGGTGTACGAGCTGATCGCGCGCTGCGACGGCTTCCGCCAACCCGAGCGCGTGCGCCGCTTGAGCCTGGTCTGCGAAGCCGACAAGCGCGGCCGCACCGGCCTGTCCGAGGTCGCATACCCGCAAGGGCAGCGCCTGCGCGACGCCCTGGACGCCGCGCTCGCGGTGCGCGCCTCCGACATCGCCGCCGGCCGCAGCGGCCCCGAAGTCGGCGAAGCCCTGCGCCGCGCGCGTATCGCCGCGATCGCCACCGTAAACGGCAAGTAGGCCGGCTCGCCGCCTGCCCTGGCGCTCCCGCTCGGTAACGCCGCCCCCGCCGCTCCTACCCGGCCCTGCCGAGTCCGCTTTTCTGCTTTCTGTGGGAGCGGCGTAAGCCGCGATGAAGGCTCCGCACTCGTCGCGCAACTCGCGTCATCGCCGCAGCCCAATCGCGGCTTACGCCGCTCCCACAGCGCAGGCGCATCGCACACCGAACATCGCTCGCCCCTACCCACGTCTCTTCCGATCACTACCTGTAGGAGCGGCGCAAGCCGCGACCGCGAAATCGCACCCACGACGAAACCAACGACGCACGCCGAATCCCGAGTCGCGGCTCACGCCGCTCCTACCCGCCCCTACCAACTCTGCTTTCTGTTTTCTGTGGGAGCGGCGTAAGCCGCGATGCAGCCGCACCAACGACGAAACCAACGACGCACGCCGAACACCGAGTCGCGGCTCGCGCCGTTTCCACCGCGCCCTGCCGACTCCGCTTTCCACGGGAGCGGCCATGCCAGCCCAGCCCCAAAAAACGAAACGCCGGGCGGCCTCGCGGCCGCCCGGCGTTCCTACCACTCCATCGGTGTCGCGAATCAGAAGCGATAGTCCAGGCGCACGTAGTAGCTGCCGCCGTTCATGCCGAACGGCATGGTTTCCCAGCCGTACTTGAAGCCCAGCGACGGGAACGGGTTCACGCCCGGGTTGTCGGCGCCGACCGACCACTTGTCCGGGTACTGGTCGAAGATGTTGTTGCCGCCGACGGTCAGGTGCAGGTCGTCGGTGAACGAGTAGCGCACCGCCAGGTCGAACAGGGTCTTGCCGCCCCAGGTCTGTTCCGGCGCGAAGAACTCGCCGGTGACCGAACCGTAGTAGTTGGCGCGGCCGGTGATCGTCCACGGGCCGGTTTCGTACACGCTCTGCAACACGTGGTGCGCGCGCGGCTGGCCGCGCTCGACCAGGGTGATCTGGGCGGCGTCGAACAGCTGGCCCGGGGCCAGGATCGGCGAGTTCGAATGGATCTCGCGCACCTCGGTCTTGTTGAAGTGCACCAGCGCGGTCAGGGTCAGGTTGCTGCCGCTGGCGAACTCGGTGTTGTGGTTGGCGACGATGTCCAGGCCGGTGGTGCGGGTGTCGATGGCGTTGGTGAAGAACTGCGCCTGACCGACCCGGAACGGCGCCAGCGCGCCGGCGATCGGGCAGTTGCTGTTGTTGGCCGTGCAGGGCTGGCCATCGGTGCCGACCGACTCGGGCGCGATCACGCCGGAGAAGATGATGCGGTCGTCGATGTCGATGCGGAACAGGTCGGCGCTCAGCGAGAAGCGTTCGTTGGGCTTGAACACCATGCCCACCGAGCCGCTGCGCGAGGTTTCTTCCTTCAGCGGCGCCACGCCCAGCGCGCGGGTGACCGCGCTGTCCTGACGCGCGGTCAGGGTGTCGGTGAGGGTGCCGTCGGGGTTGAGGTTGGTCGAGACCTGGTTGTAGTACTGCTGCTGCACGCCCGGCGCGCGGAAGCCGGTGGACAGGGTGCCGCGCACGGCGAAGGTTTCGGTCGCGTTGAAGCGCGCCGACAGCTTGCCGGTGGTGGTGTTGCCGAAGTCGGAGTAATCCTCGAAGCGCACCGCGCCGCCAAGCAGGAAGCGCTCGCTCAGGTTGGTCTCGGCGTCGAAGTACAGCGCCATGCTGTGGCGGCCTTCGTCGACCTCGGTGCCAGGGGTGAAGCCGGGGAAGCCCTGGATGCCGCCCGCCGCGATGTCGCCGGTCTGGCCGCGAATGACGATGGCCGGGTTGTTGGTGCGGCCGTACATGTACGAGACCGGGTCGCCGGCTTCGATCGCGTAGTTGTCCTGGCGCCATTCGAAACCGGTGGCCAGGTACAGGCGGTTGTCGTTGAAGCCGTCGACGCTGCCGCGGAAATCCAGGTTGAACGTGGTCTGGTCGTACTTGAGCGTGCCGGTCTTGGCGGTGGTCGGCGAGGCGGCGTAGATGCCGGCGGCCGGATTGGCCGGATCGCGCGGTTCGTACCACCAGCTCACGTTGACCGAGTTGGCCTCTTCGAAGCCGAACTTGCTGCGGCCGTGGTTGATCGAGACATCCCAATCCCAGTTCTCGCCGATCGGCGCCTTGTAGCCCACCGCCAGCGAGGCGTCGTCGACCGTGGTCAGGATGTTGGGCAGGAAGCCGTTGGGATACAGCGCCGGCACCGTGCGGTTGTCGCCGGCGCTACGGAAGAAGCCGGAGGAATCGCCTTCGCGCCGCGAGATGCCGCCGAACCAGTACAGCTCGCCCTTGCCCACCGGCAGGCCGGCGTTGAGCCACAGGTAGTAGTCCTTGGCGTCGGCGTCGCCCAGGCGCTGGGTCACGCGCGGCGGATTGGTGCGCAGGCTGTCGGGGCCGGCGCGGTTGGTCTCGTTGCGGTTGCGCGCTTCGGCCGAGAGGTTGATGAAGCCGTCGGCGCCGAGCTTGAAGCCGGTGTTGACCGAACCGTGCAGCATCTCGCCGTCGCCGGCGTAGTACTGCGAGCCCTCGATCGACAGCTCGGTGTGGTCGGTCTGGCGCTTGAGGATGATGTTGATCACGCCCGCGATCGCATCCGAACCGTACTGGGCGGCGGCGCCGTCGCGCAGCACTTCGATGCGCTCGATCGCCGAGACCGGGATCGCGTTGATG
Source organism: Lysobacter sp. Root604 (assembly GCF_001427505.1). Lineage (NCBI taxonomy): Bacteria > Pseudomonadati > Pseudomonadota > Gammaproteobacteria > Lysobacterales > Lysobacteraceae > Lysobacter > Lysobacter sp. Root604. Next base: position 460,750 of record NZ_LMGS01000010.1, read on the forward strand.
TCGGTACCGGCCGAGCCGCGGCCGATGGTCTGCTGCACGTTGACCAGCGCCTGCTGATGACGGCGCTTGCCGTTGACCAGCACCAGCACCTGGTCCGGACCCAGCGCGCGCAGCGTGGCCGGGCGCAGGATGTCGGTGCCGTCGCTGACGAAGGTGCGCGAGAAGTTGAACGAGGGCTCCAGCATCTGCAGGATCTGGCCGACCTCGAGCGCGCCGGTGGCGTTGATTTCTTCGCGGCCGATCACGTCGACCGGCGCGGCGGTGTCCTCGGCGGTACGGCCGCGCACGCGCGAGCCGGTGACCTGGACGGTGTCCAGCGTGGTGGCGGTGTCCTCAGCGGGAGCCGGCGCTGCGGTTTGGGCGTAGACGGGGGCGATGGCGCTGGCGGCCATGGCGGCGGCCACGGCCAGCGCCAATCGGTTGCGGTGCACTGCGGACATGGTCGTTTCCTTGCGAATAAGGTTCGGGGGACGGACTTCCCGGAAGTCCGGCCCGAGATTCACAAGTTCTTAACCTTTGCGCAATACGTCGCGTGACTGTGCCGACTTTGGCTTTGCGGCACTTGTCACATTATGACGAACGAATATTGGCGAGGCGTGCGTCCATGCGCTGCAAAACATGCGCAAGCGGGGTCGAAGCCGAGGCCAATCCGGCCAAGGCGCCCAGGGCGTTGGCGAGGGCATCGCGGCTGTCGCCCATGCGGCTGTCGGTGAGCACGGCTTGGGCGTATTCCAGGGCCACTCCGAGCACGATCAGGGCGGCCGCACTCAATGCCTGCGGGCGCATGCGCGCGAACAGCATGCCGGCGTAGGCCGACAGCGCGGCGTAGGTGAGGAAATGACCGACCTTGTCGGAGCCGGCGAACGGCGACGGCGGCAGATCGCCCGCCGGCAGCAAGGACACCGCGATCACCGCCAGCACGCCCGCCGCGCCCAGGGCCAGCCAGCGCCGCGGGGTATGGAACGGACGCAGCCACGGCCCCTTGGCTGCGTCGCCCGCGCGCGGCCTCACAGGCGGTGGCTCAGATCGCCGGCCAGGAACGCCACGCCGAATTCGACGTCCTTCTCGAAGCCCATGACCTGGAAACGTTCGCCCATTTCGCTGGGCAGGGTCAGGCGCTTGATCTCGTTGTGGCGACGTTGGCGCTCGGCGTCGTCGGCGATCGCGTCGATGCGTTCGAGCACGCCGGCCAGGCCGTTGCCGAGCAGGAAGCTGGCCTGCGAGCAGTAGCCGGCGAAGTCGAAACCGGCGGCGACCCCGGCCTCGGCCAGAGCGGTGAAGTCCACCGAGGCGGTGATGTCCTGCAGGCCCGGCCACAGCAGCGGATCGTGATGCATGCGATGGCGGTAGAACGCGCGCAGGGTGCCATCGCTGCGCTCGGGCGCGTAGTACTCGGCGCGCGCGTAGCCGTAATCGACGAACAGCATCGCGCCCGCGCGCATGCCGCCGGACACCGCCTGGATCCAGTACGGCAGCTGCGGCAGCAGCTCGGAGCGGTAGCCCTCTTCGAACTCGCGCCCTAGCCGGCGTTCGACCTGGCGCACGGCGTTACCGAGGAAGGCGTCGGCCTCGCGCAGTTCGCGCGCGAAACCATCGCCGTCGATCACGATGTTTTCCTCATAGACCTCGCCGTTGCGGATCGCGAAGCGCGGCGTCGGTAGGGCGTCGATGACCTCGTTGGCGAACAGCACGCCGTCCCAGTCTTCCGGGAACGGTCCGTCCAGCCACTCGACCAGCTCGAACAGCGGTGGCGTCAGCCGTTGCTGCAGGCGTTCGCGCTGGCGATGGCGCAGCTCGGCGCTGGGTTCGAGGATGGCGTAGCGATCAGGCAGCGCGTCGAGTTCGAGCAGGCGCTTGAGCGCGACCTCGGCGAAGGCGCCGGTACCGCCGCCCAGCTCGAGCATGCGCGCGCTCGGCCCGATCTGGCGCAGCACCGGCGCGACCGCCTCGGCCACGCAGGCGGCGAACACCGGCCCGATCTCGGGCGCGGTCACGAAATCGCCGTCGTCGCCGAACTTGCGCGCGCCGGCGCTGTAATAGCCCAGGCCAGGCGCGTACAGGGCCAGCTCCATGTAACGCGAAAACGGGATCGCGCCCTCGTTGACCCCGATCTGCTCGCGGATCAAGGCCTCCAGGCGCGCGCTGTGCTCCAGCGCCTCCTGCCCCGGCGCGGGCAGCGTCGCGGCTTCGCGGCGGAGATCGTTCGGGGTGGGGTCGGACATGGCGGTCTGGGGGCGCGGCGGGCGGCCTGCAGTATAAGGAACGAGTGCAGAGTAACGAGTAACGAGTGGAGCCACCGCTATTCACCAGTTACTCGTTACTCTGCACTCGTTACTGAGGCCCTAGACACGCCATGCCCGCCACTCCCGCCGCACCCGTCGCCCTGATCACCGGCAGCGCCAAGCGCATCGGCGCCGCGATCGCGCGCGCGCTGCATGCCGACGGCTACGACCTGGCCCTGCACTACCGCGGCTCGGGCGAGGCCATGGCCGCGCTCGCGGCCGAGCTCGAAGGCGCGCGGCCGGGCAGCACGCTGACGCTGCAGGCCGACCTGGCCGAATTCGACCGCCTGCCGGAACTGATCGCGCGCACCGTCGGCCGTTACGGCCGGCTCGACGCCCTGGTCAACAACGCCTCGGGCTTCGCGCCCACGCCGATCGGCAGCGCCACGCCCGCGCAATGGGACGCGATGTTCGCCAGCAACGCACGCGCGCCGTTCTTCCTGGCGCAGGCCGCGGCGCCGCACCTGAAGGCCGCGCGCGGCGCGATCGTGAACCTGGCCGACATCTACGCCGAGCGCCCGCTGCGCGATCACAGCTTGTATTGCATGGCCAAGGCCGCACTGGTCATGGCCACACGCGCGCTCGCGCTGGAGCTGGCGCCGGAGGTGCGAGTGAACGCGGTCGCGCCAGGCGCGATCCTGTGGCCGGAAGCCGAGGGCGCCAAGGACGAGGCAGCCAAGGCGGCGATGCTGGCGCGCACGCCGCTGGGCCGCACCGGCAGCGCCGAGGAAATCGCCGAAGCGGTGCGCTGGCTGTTGCGCGAGGCGCGCTATACCACCGGGCAGGTACTGCGGGTGGATGGCGGGCGCTTGCTGGGGGAGTGAGGCGCAAAGCCTTCGACCCTCCATTCTTCACGCCCTTCTTCGCAGTCCCTTCTCCCGCTTGCGGCGACCGAAGGGAGTGCGAGGCTGAGAAGGTGCCCGAAGGGCGGATGAGGGCAGCGACTGAGTTGGAGCTATACGCCCGCGGCGGCCCTCACCCCAACCCCTCTCCCGCCAGCAGGAGAGAGGCTATAGGCTCATTACTTGGCCTGAAACGCCGACTGCAGCTCCAGCGCGCGGAACGCCTCCGGCGCTTCGCCCTCGGTCGCATAGCGGTACAGCGCCGCCGAGTAGATGCCGCTCAGCGCGGCCTGGTACACGCCCAGCAGCAGCACCGCGATCAGGAACACCGCGCCCACCGCGATCGCCAGAGCGACCGAGACCTGCGCCGCCGCGAAGGCCAGCAGCGCGCCCACCGCGATCACCGCGAAGGTGATCAGGCCGAACGCCGCGCCGATGCCGACGTTGCCGATCGCGTTCTCGCCCCAGGTCTGCTTGAGCAGGCCGATGCTGCGCTTGAGCGCGTCGATCGGGCCCACGTTCTGGCTCACCAGCACCGGCACCACCATGAAGGTGGCCAGGGTCCAGGCCGCGCCCAGGCCGGAGCCGATCATGCGCACGATGAAGTTATTGTCGCGGTCCTTCAGCGACTGCAGGATCAGGCCCACCGTCGCGGCGATCGCGGCGTAGCCCAGGATCGAGGGCAGGCGCGACTTGGCCGCGTCGAAGCCGTCGCGCAGGGTCGGGTCGCCGCCGTCGAGGCGGATCATGGCCGCGCCGACCAGGGCGCAGTTGAAGAAGATGATCACGCTGTATTGGCAAAAATAGAACAGGAAACCGAACACGATCCCGCCCACGCCAACGCCGTTCTCGAACAGGCGCAGCGCGAACATCGGCACCAGGAAGGTCGCCAGCACCAACAGCGTGGCCGCGCCGGACAGGACCGGGAACAGCATCAGTTCCTTGTCCGAGCGCAACACGCCCGCGCTCGCCTTGACCAGGCCCCAGCTACGCGAAAACTTTTCGAACATCGTGCGATCCCCCTTGGATGAATGGACGCATGCTCAGGCCAAACCCGGCGCATCGCAAGCGCTGGCGAGCCTGCGCCGACCGGCGGCGCGCTCGCTCCCCGATACAGACCCGGGCGAGGCGAAGAATGTGACCGCCGGCGAGCGCGCTTCGGCGCGCCGCTCAGTCGCCGATGTCGGCCACCACCGCCGGCTGCGCGTAATCCGGATGCTCGCGCCACAGCTCGCCCAGGCTGCGGCCGACGCCCGGCACCACTACCTCCGGCGCGATGTCCGCCAGCGGGCGCAGCACGAAGGCGTGCTTGAGTTCCGGGCGCGGGATGCGCAGGTTGCCCGGGCCTTCGAGCACGCGCTGGTCGTAGAGCACCAGGTCGATGTCCAGGGTGCGGTCGCTGTAGCGCGGCCCGCTGCGGTCGCGGCCGTGGCGGTCTTCCAGGGCGTGCAGCCAGTCGTTGAGATCTTGTGGTTCGAGCTCGCTGTCGACGATGGCGGCGCTGTTGTAAAAATCGGCGCCGTCGAAGCCGACCGCGCGCGTGCGGTAGACCGGCGACAGCACCACCTCGCCGAAGCGCTCGCGCAATGCGGCGATCGCGCCGCGCAGGTGGGTCGCGGCATCGAGGTTGCTGCCGAGACTGAGGTAAGCCTTACCCATCGCTGTATCCGGTACGCCCGGCCGGCGGCGGGGCGGAAAGAGGAAGTGGCGCCGCGGCTCAGCCGCCGGCGCGCTCGCGCACGATCGACACACCGACCGCGCGCGCGCCGCGCACCGCGCCGGGCTTGCTGAGCTTGAGCCTGACCCGGCGCACGCCGAACTCCTCGATCACGATGGCCGCCACACGCTCGGCCAGGGTTTCGACCAGGCCGAAGTCGGACTGCGACACGTACTCGATGATGCGTTTGCTGACCGCCTTGTAGTTCAAGGTGTCCTCGATCGCGTCGCTCGCGGCCGGGATGCGGTTGTCGAACGACATTTCCAGGTCGAACACCAGCGGCTGGCGGATGCGCCGCTCCCAGTCGTAGATGCCGATCAGCGCCTCGATCTCGAGGCCTTCGATGAAGACATGGTCCATAAGCGCCGGGAATAGGGAATAGGAAATAGGGAATCGTTGAGGAGCGCCGCAGCATGAACCGCCTCGCCGCTCCAGTACCGTCATCCCCGCCCAACGGCTAGCTCAGGACAGGTCGGCCTTCGGCCGGACGGGAATCCAGTGACTTTAGCGCAAGCGCCGATGGTGGCGAACCGACAAGGCAAGCGACCCGCCCTTAACCACTCCCGATTCTCCATTCCCGATTCCCGGCTCTCAAACCGCCGGCAACTGCGCCATATCCCAGCGCGGCGTCACCATCACCGAGGCATCCTCGCGCTGCCCGGCCATCAGCCGCAACGCGCCGGCGTAGGCGATCATCGCGCCGTTGTCGGTGCAGAACGCCGGACGCGGGAACGCGACCCGGCCGCCGCGGCGCTCGGCCATCTGCGCCAGCCGCGCGCGCAGGCGCTTGTTGGCGCCGACGCCGCCGGCGACCACCAGGGTGTCGCAGCCGGCCGCGTCCAGCGCGCGCTCGCATTTGATCGCCAGGGTCTCGACCACCGCGTCCTCGAAACCGCGCGCGATGTCGGCCATGGTCTGCTCGCTCTGGTCGCTGTCGCGCCAGGTCAGCAGGACCTGGGTCTTGAGGCCGCTGAAACTGAAGTCCAGGCCGGGCCGGTCGGTCATCGGCCGCGAGAACTTGTACTGGCCGGGCCGGCCGCGCTCGGCCAGAGCGGCCAGCTGCGGCCCGCCCGGGTAGGGCAGGCCCATGAGCTTGGCGGTCTTGTCGAAGGCCTCGCCGGCGGCGTCGTCCAGAGTCTCGCCGAGCAGGCGGTAGCGGCCGATGGCCTCGACCGCGACCAGTTGGGTATGGCCGCCGGACACCAGCAGGGCCACGAACGGCGGCTGTGGGCGCCCGAGCGGGTCGTCCTCCATCAGCGGCGCCAGCAGGTGGCCCTCCATGTGGTGGACCGCGACCGCGGGCAGGTCCAGGGCCCAGGCCAGCGAGCGCGCCACCCCGGCCCCGACCAGCAGGGCCCCGACCAGGCCGGGGCCGGCGGTGTAGGCCACCCCGTCCAGGTCCGCGACCTGCAGCCCGGATTCATCCAGGGTCTGGCGGATCAGCGGCAGCAGCTTGCGCACGTGGTCGCGGCTGGCCAGTTCGGGGACCACGCCGCCATACTCCGCATGCAGCGCGATCTGGCTATATAGAGCGTGCGCGCGCAGGCCGGTTTCGGTGTCGTACACCGCCACACCGGTCTCGTCGCAGCTGGTTTCGATGCCCAGAACCTTCATCGGCGGGCCTGCTGTTGGGGGTCTTTCGCCTTCATGGGGGCTATGTTGCACCTTCCGTAGGGCCGCCGCTATAATGCACGGCTCGCCCGGTCTGTACGGGCCGGTCCCCGAATCCGAGATTACGTATGCCCAGCGTCAAAGTCCGCGAAAACGAGCCCTTTGAGTTTGCCCTGCGCCGCTTCAAGCGCACCTGCGAGAAGGCCGGTGTTCTGGCCGAAACCCGCAAGCGCGAGTTCTACGAGAAGCCCACCCAGGAGCGTAAGCGCAAGGCCGCTGCCGCGGTGAAGCGTCAGGCGCGCCGCGTCGGCCGCGACGTCACCAAGCGCAAGCGCTTGTACTGATCGCGCATCCCGCGCAGCCCCACCGTCCGCGGACGGGGCCAGCGAAGGATGACCAAGGAGCCGGCCGCGCCCTGCGCCGCCGGCTTTTTGCGTTTGCAGCCGGGATTGGATATTCGGGATTCGGGATTCGTAAAAGCCCCCTGAAGCCACCCTGCGCACCTTCGATCCGCGCTTTTGCCAATCCCGAATCCCCAATCTCGAATCCCTGCCCTTATGAGCCTCAAGCAACGACTCACCGACGACATGAAGGCCGCGATGAAGAGCGGCGACAAGCAGAGCCTGGGCGTGATCCGCCTGATCAACGCCGCGATCAAGCAAAAGGAAGTCGACGAGCGCATCGAGCTGGACGACACCGCCGTGATCGCCGTGCTCGACAAGATGGTCAAGCAGCGCCGCGACTCGGTCAGCCAGTACGAAGCCGCCGCGCGCGAGGACCTGGCCGCGGTCGAACGCGACGAGATCGTGGTGATCGAGCGCTACGTGCCGGCCAAGCTGGGCGAGGCCGAGATCCTGGCCGCGATCGAAGCCGCCATCGCCGAGACCGGCGCCACCGGCCCGGCCGACATGGGCAAGCTGATGGGCCCGCTCAAGGCCAAGCTCGCCGGCCAGGCCGATATGGGCCAGGTGTCGGCGCTGGTTAAGAAGCGCTTGGCCGGCTGAGGTGCGATGCCTTTCCTGCGGTTCGTCATCCCGGCGCGCGACTGGCGCACCGGGCAAGCGACTGGCCTGCTGACGCTCGCCTACGAGCAACTCCGTTCCGGCGAGCTCACAGAATGGGAACATGCGCAGCTCGGCGAACATCTGCGTTGGCTGGAGTTGAATCTTCCGGTACCGGATCGTTTCGCGCGGAAACGTAACGTGTCCCACAAGAACACCCATGGCGTTTCCTGGCTGAAAGCCGAAGCCACGCCGGCCGTCGACCGCATGCGGGCCGTCGCGACGCTGCTCTGGGAGCGGGGCCATTCGGTCGAGATGGTCATGGCCGATCGCCCCGGCTACATCGTGTACGAAGACCTGCAACAGATCGTCGCCGAGCCATTCCACGGCGAGCCCGCCTAGCCCCCGGCTCATGGCATCCTAGCCCTCCGATGGCCCGCATCCCCGACGCCTTCATCGACGACCTCCTCGCCCGCTCCGACATCGTCGAGCTGATAGGCGCGCGCATCCCGTTGAAGCGCCAAGGCAAGGAATACTCGGCACGGTGCCCGTTCCACGACGAGCGCTCGCCCTCGTTCACGGTCTCGCCGACCAAGCAGTTCTATCACTGCTTCGGCTGCGGCGCGCACGGCACCGCGATCAGCTTCCTGATGAACTACGACCGCCTCGAGTTCCTCGACGCGGTCGAGGAGCTGGCCAAGCGCGTCGGCGTGGAAGTGCCGCGCGACACCCAGCAGCGCAACGAGGATTCCGACAGCCGCGATCTCTACGCCGCGGTCGAAGCGGCCTCGCGTTTCTTCCAGAAGCAGTACGGCATCAGCGGCAAGGCCCAGGGCTATCTCGACAGCCGCGGCGTCAGCGCCGACATCCGCGAACGCTTCGGCATCGGCTATGCGCCCGACGGCTTCAACGCACTGCGCGACGCGCTGGGCACCGACGAGCGCCGCATGAAGCTGCTGGAGCGCGCCGGCCTGTTCTCCAAGAACGACAGCGGCCGCGTCTACGACAAGTTCCGCGACCGGGTGATGTTCCCGATCCACGACCGCCGCGGCCGCACCATCGCCTTCGGCGGGCGCGTGCTGGACAAGGAAGACGGGCCCAAGTACCTCAACTCGCCCGAGACCCAGCTGTTCCACAAGGGTCGCGAACTCTACGGCCTGTGGCAGGTCCGCCAGGCCCACAACAAGATCCCGCGCCTGATCGTGGTCGAGGGTTACATGGACGTGGTCGCGCTGTTCCAACACGGCGTCGACACCGCGGTGGCCACCCTGGGTACCGCGACCACGCCCGACCACGCCGAGCTGCTGTTCCGCAACGCGGCCGACGTGTATTTCTGTTTCGACGGCGACCGCGCCGGCCGCGGCGCGGCCTGGAAGGCGGTGGAATCGGTGCTGCCGCGCATGAAGGACGGCCGCCAGGCCTTCTTCCTGTTCCTGCCCGAGGGCGAGGACCCGGATTCGCTGGTGCGCAAGGAAGGCGCGGAGGGCTTCGACCGGCGTCTGCGCGAGGCCACGCCGCTGTCGCAGTTCCTGTTCGACTCGTTGGCCGCCGACGTCAACCTGGGCACGCTGGAAGGCAAGGGCCGCCTGGCCGAGCGCGCCAAGCCGCTGCTGGCGCAGATTCCCGACGGCGCCTTCGGCGACCTGATGCGCCAGCGCCTGACCGAACTCACCGGCGTCGGCGCGCGCGCGAGCGCGCCCGAGACCCACGTACCCGCGCAGCGCGCGCGCGCCGGCGCGCCGACGCAGAAGCGCTCGCTGGTGCGCGCGGCGATAGAACTGCTGTTGCAGCAGCCCGCGCTGGCGCTGGAACTGCAGTCGCCCTACCGCTTCTCCGCGCTGCGCCAGAATGGCGTGGAGCTGCTGACCGAGATCGTCGAACTGATCGCCGCGCGCCCGGACATCAACACCGGCGCGCTGATCGAACACTTCGCCGAACGCGAGGAAGCCAAGGCGCTGCAGAAGCTCGCCGCCAGCAGCTTCGTCGGCGACGAGCAGGTCATCAATCGCTATTTCCTCGGCACCATGAGCCAGCTCGAGTTGCAGGCGGTGGAACAGCGCCAGGCCGAGATCGCCGACAAGTTGCGCGAACTCGGCCCCTCGGCGTTGAGCATGGACGAGCGCGCCGAAACCGCGCGCCTGCTGCAGGACGCGCGCGCGCTGCGCGCGCAGATCGCGGGGTATTCGGGGCCGGCGCTCTGAGTGGAGCGGGTGCGGCGCATCGCATGATGCGCGTGATGCGCCCACAGCATCCGTAGGGTGCGGTGACAACCGCACCATCGCCATGCCTCGTACTCGCGCGACGGTGCGGTTCGCTAGCGCTCACCACACCCTACTGGTTGTTCCGCCCCGCCGAAGTAAGGGGGAGTCCGCCTTCGCGGGAATGACGGCAACGGCTCCGTAGGGTGCGGTGGCAACCGCACCATCGCCATGCCACGCACCCGCGCGACGGTGCGGTTCGATAGCGCTCACCGCACCCTACGTCGACGCTCTCGATCGCGTCGACGTCCTCGGCCGCAGCCCAGGGCTCAACCCCAGACTTCGCTCATCACCCGCTTGAAGTTGCCGCCCAGGATCTTGCCGATGCGCGCGTCCGAGTGCCCGCGCGCCGACAGCATCGCGCCCAGGGTTTCGAAGCGGCGCGGATGGTTGAGGTCGGGCAGGATCAGATACACGTCATCCGCCTCGCCCGGCGCCGAGATGCCCTTGGCGCGGCGCTCGGCGATGAACTTGCGGTGCTCGGCCTTGTACTGCGCGGTCAGCTGGGTCGCCGACACGGTGCCGTCGGTGCCGATGCCGACATGGTCCTCGCCGCAGACGTTCACCGCGTGCTCCAGATGCGCGATCAGGTCGGCCGCCATCGGCTGGCCCTGGGTGCGCAGGAACGGCATCAAGTAGATCCCGACCACGCCGCCGCGCTCGGCGACCGCGCGCAGTTCGGCGTCGGTCTTGTTGCGCGGCAACGCGGCCAACGCGGCGCAGCCGGTGTGGCTGATGACCGCCGGCGACTTCGAGGCCGCGATCGCCTCCAGCGCGGTGCGCTGGCCGCTGTGGGCGAGGTCGACCACCATCTTCTTCTGATTGAGCGCTTCGATCAGCTGACGACCGAACTTGCTCAAGCCGGCATTGGCCGGCTCCAGGCAGCCGTCGCCGACCAGGTTGCGCAGGTTGTAGGTCAGCTGCACCGAGCGCACGCCAAGCTGATAGAACACGCCCACGCGATCGAGATCCTCGCCGAAGGGCGTGGTGTCCTGGAAGTTGTAGATCAGGCCGGTCTTGTTCTCATCGCGTGCGCGCTGCAGGTCGGCCGCGTCGCGCAACGACAGCAGTTGCTCGGGGTGCGCGGCCAGCTCCGCGTCCCAGAACGCGATCTGGCCCATGGTCTCTTCGAAGGCGTTGAGATAGTGGCCCACCGGCGCCACCGTGATCTGCAGAGCGCTCAGTCCGGATTCGCGCAGGTCGGCCAGCTCCTCGGCGCTGAGCATGGCGTCGGGCTGATGGTCCTGGCGCCCGATCGTGCCGCAGGCGTCCAGCGCGAAGGTCCTGGCGTAGGGCGCCCAGGTCGGCAGCGGCGCCGGCGGCGTCAGCGCATGCGCGCCCTTGGCCCAACTCGCCAACGCCAGGGCGCCGGCGCCGATCAGGAACTCGCGTCTATTTGCCATGCAGTGCTCTCCATTGGTGGGATCGCGGCGATCGCCGCGATCGATCAGCCCCAGACTTCGGTCATCACCCGCGCGAAGTTTCCGCCCAGGATCTTGGCGATGCGCGCGTCGGAATGCCCGCGCGCCGACAGCATGCCGGCCAAAGTCTCGAAGCGGTCGGCGGTGTTGAGGTCGGGCGCGAACAGGAACAGGTTGGGATCGCGTCCCTTTTCGAAGATGCCGTCGCCGATCATGCCCTTGATCATCTCGGTGTTGTCTTTCACGTACTCGGGCGTGATGTCGACCGCGGTCAGGTTGAGATCGGTGCCGATGCCGACATGGTCCTCGCCGCAGACCTTCAGCGCGTGCTCGATGTGGCGGATGATGTCGGCCGAGGTCTGCTGGCCCTGCGCGCGCAGGTAGGGCCAGAACATGATGCCGGCGACGCCGCCGCGGTCGGCCAGCAGCTTGAGCTCGGCGTCGTAGACCATGCGCGGCACGTCGGACAGGGCCCGGCAACCAGTGTGTCCGATCAACACCGGCGCCTTCGAGGCCTGGATGCCTTCGCGGATGGTACGTGGCGCGCCATGGGCCAGATCGACCACGATCTTTTCGGCGTTGAGCCGCTCGACCACCTGATGGCCGAAATTGCTCAGCCCGGCGTTGCCCGGCTCCATGCAGCCGTCGCCGACCAGGTTGCGACGGTTGTGGGTGAGTTGCAGCACGCGCAGGCCCTGTTCGCGGAACTGGGCGATACGGTCGACGTCCTCGCCCAGCGGCTCGGTGCCCTGGAAGGTGAAGATGATGCCGATCCGGCGCTCGCGCTGGGCGCGCTTGAGATCGGCGGCATCGCGCACCAGCATCATCACGTCGGGATGGCGTGCGATCACCGCCTTCCAGTCCTCGACGCGCTGTTTGGTTTCGGCGTAAGCCTGGTCGGTGTACCAGAAGCGGCCCTGCGGCGCGACGCTGGCCATGATGCCGCTGAGCCCGCATTCGCGCAGCGCCTGCACGGCATTGGGCACGGCCGGGTCGTCGGGTTTGATGTAGAACAGCTCGCTGCCGCCTAGCGCGTCGATCGCGAGGGTGTCGCGATACGGCTTCCAGCGCGGCGGCGCGGCCGCGGCGGCGAATACGGGATTGCTGGCGGCGGCCAATGCGGCCAGTCCCGCGGCGCCGATGAACGTGCGTCGATCGATCATGCCTGCCCTCCGTGGTGCGTCGCGCAGACTCTAGCCCAGTCCACGGCTCCGCGATTGACCGATTCAACGCATCGTCCGCTCGGGAGACGGAACCGCGCCGGGGCGGCGCCTGCCCGGGCGCGACCGCCGATCACGCCGCCGCGATCGCCTCGATCTCCAGCAGCCAGGCGCCGTCGTAGATCTCAACCACGACCACGGTCAAGGCAGGCGGATGCGCTAGACGGCCCAGCACCTGCTGACGGACCTCGCGCGCGAGCTCGCGATCCTCGCGCCTGGCCAGATAGACCGTGACCTTGACCAGGTGTTCGTAGGCCATGCCCGCGGCCTCGAGCTGGGCGCCGACGTTGCGCCAGGCCAGCGCGCATTGATCGCGGAATCCCGCCGGCACCTCGCCCTCGGCGTCGGCCGGCACCTGCCCGCTCACGAACAGCAGCCGCCTCGGCTCGCGTATCTCCGCGGCCTGGGCGTAGGTGCCGTCGGCGACGGCGTAGCTGCGCCGCTCCATTTTGCCGTCTGCGGCCGGCGTCGTCGTCAGCGGCAGCGCCAGACCGATCGCGCAGAAGCCTCTCCTGTCCATCGCCCGCCCTCGTTTCGGATAGGTCGCGATCATAACCGTTAAAACTTGTTTTACCGGTAGAGGCGCGCTAGCCTGGGATTACCGGGGCGCAGCCGAACCGCCCGAGCATGCCGCGATGCGACGAGCGTTCCCGCGCCTGGGCTGGTGCCTGCTTCCTCTGCTCCCGCTGTCCTGCCATGCCGGCGAGCCACACCCGCAGGCGCGGCCGTGGACGCCCGCCGCGATCGCGAGCGACCAGTACGAATCCTCGCCCACGTTCACCCCCGACGGCCGCGAGCTCTACTTCATGCGCAGCGACCGCGCCTTCGGCCGCTACCGCCTGCTGATGTCGCGCTGCGAGCCCGGTGGCTGGAGCGCGCCGCTGCCGCCGCCCTTCGCCGGCCCGCCGGACGCGCAGGAGGCCGACCCCTTTGTCAGCCACGACGGCCAGCGCCTGTACTACGTGTCCTCGCGCCAGGGTGCGAACGCCGACGACTTGGATATCTGGATGGTGCGGCGCGATGCCAGCGGCGCGTGGTCGGCGCCGCAGCGCCTGCCGGCGCCGGTGAACTCGCCCGAATCGGAACTGCTGCCACGCGAGACCGCGAGCGGCCGGTTGTACTTCGGGTCCTCGCGCCCCGGCGGGCCGGGCCTGACCGACATCTACGAGGGCCGGCTGCGCAACGACGGCGGCTGGGACGTGAGCCTGGTCGGCCCGCCGATCAGCACCGCCGAACAGGAGTACGAAGTCGAGGTATCGCGCGACGAGGACCAGTTGATCCTGGTCGGGCAGCGCGGCGACGGGCGTTCGCACCTGTACCGGTTCGCGCGCACAGGCAAAGGCTGGGTCGCGCGCGGACGCGTGCCCGCGCGCGAGGACGTGTTCCAGGTCGGGCCCTTGTTCTCGCCCAAGGGCGATCGGGTGCTGTTCGGCCAGGTCGCCAACGAGCGCGATTCCGGAGAACTGTTCCTGGTCGACCTGCAGCCGACCCTGGACACGAATTGGCCGCCGCGCTGCGGCGGCTGAGGCCGATCTATACGCGCCGGCTTTAAGCCACCGGCTGCAATTCGAACAACGGCCCCGGCTGCATCAGCGGCAGCAGCCAATGGTCGACCAGCAAGAACGCGAACAGCGCCATCAGGTAGACGATGGAGTAGTTGAACACCTTCATCGCGTACAGCTCGTCCGGCGGGTCCATCAGCTTCCAGGCGTAGCCCAGGAACACCGCACCCAGCACCAGCGCGCCGCCGAGATAGAACAGACCGCTCATGCCGGTCGCCCAGGGCAGCACGGTCACCGCCACCAGCAGCACGGTGTAGAACAGGATCTGCCAGCGCGTGTACTGCACGCCGTGGGTGACCGGCAGCATCGGCACCATCGCGCGCGCGTAGTCCTCGCGACGGAAGATCGCCAGCGCCCAGAAGTGCGGCGGCGTCCACACGAAGATGATCAGCACCAGCAGCAGTGCGTGCGGGTCGAGGGTGCCGGTGATCGAGGCCCAGCCCAGCGCCGGCGGCGCCGCGCCGGCGATGCCGCCGATCACGATGTTCTGCGGGGTCGCGCGTTTGAGGAAGACGGTGTAGATCACCGCGTAACCGATCAGCGAAGCGAAGGTGAGCACCGCCGTCAGCGTGTTCACCCACAGGATCAGGATCGCCATCGACAGCGCGGCCAGGATCAGCGCGAACACCAGCGCCTGGCTCGGGGTGATCTGGCCGGCGACGATGGGACGCCACGAGGTGCGCGCCATCTTGGCGTCGATGCGCGAGTCCAGCAATTGGTTGATCGCCGCCGCGCTGGACGCGGCCAACCAGATGCCGAGGAAGCCGAGCAGCCCGCGCAAGGTCTCCGCGCCGGTGGGCACGCCGTCGACCGCGAGCAGCATCCCGACCAGGGCGGTGAAGACGATCAGCGCGACCACGCGCGGCTTGGTCAACGACCAGTACTGGCGCAGGCTGGCGTGGGCGGCGGCCATGCTCAGTGCTCCGGCGCGCGCAGGCGCGCCAGCAGGGACACCAGCACGAACAGCAACAGCACCGCGCCGGCGTTGTGCAGCACCGCGACCGTCAGCGGCAGGCCGAGCTTGACGTTGGCGATGCCCAGACCGACCTGGGCCAGGGTCAGCAGCGCGAGCAGCGTGCCCCAGCCGAGCATGCCCGGCGTGCGCAGCAGCTTCACCGCCAGGCCCAGCAGGTACACGAACACCAGCATCGCCATCGCGCGGTGGGCGAGTTGGATCGCGATGCGCGCCTCGCCGTCGAGGATGCCGCCTTCGTAGTCCACGCCGATGCCGCGCCACAGCACGAAGGCCTCGCGCACGTCGTGCTTGGGCCACCACTGGCCGACGCAGGTCGGGAAATCGTTGCCGCAGGCCAGCGCGGCGTAGTTGGCGCTGGTCCAGCCGCCCAGCGCGATCTGCACGCCGAGCAGGACGATGCCCAGGATCACCAGCTTGCGCACCGTGACCGCCTCGGCCAGACGGATCGGCAGATCGGTCGCGCGCCAGGCCATCCACAGCAGCAGCGAGAAAGTCAGCAAGCCGCCGAGCAGATGGCCCATGACCACGATGGGCTTGAGCAGCCAGGTCACGGTCCACATGCCCAGCAGGGCCTGGAACACGATCACCGCCAGGGTCAGCGCGGCCACGCGCGACAAGTCGCTGTTGTTCCAGCGCAGCGCGGCGATCAGCAGGATCGCTTCGCCCAATGCGGCCAGCACCGACGCGGCGACGTGCTGGCCCTTCATGTACAGCGGAATCGAGACCGCAACCAGCACAGCGGCCACGATCACCTGAGCCACGCCGTAACGACGCCGGCGCGCGGCCAGCAGCGCCAGGGTCAGGGTCAGCACGCCGAGCAGGCCGGCGATCATGCGGTGGAACTGTTCGCGCCAGGCCTTGTGCACCTCGACCGGACGGATCGCGGTGGCGACATGATCGCTGGCCTCGTGCGCGGCCGTCGGCCACGCGGCGCGCCCGTAGCAGGTCGGCCAATCGGGGCAGCTCAGACCGGCGTTGGACAGGCGCACGAACGCGCCGAACACGATCACGCACAGCGCGAGCGCGACCGCCAGCCAGGCGATGCGGTGGAAGTTGCGGTACCAGGTCGGTTTGAACGTCACGTTCATGCGGAACTCTTGCGGTTGACTCGGTGGCGACAGGGCGCGGGCGCTGTAGCGACCCGCGGCCGGGTCACATCAGTTTCAGCAGCCGGGACAGGTCTTCGCGCAGGTCGGCCGGATCGAAGCCGGGAGCGTAGCGCAGAATCACGAAGCCGTTCGGGTCGATCACATAGACCGGCACGCCCTTGGGATCGTCCAGGCGCGGCAAGCCGGTGCGCAGTTGCGGCGAGGGTTGCACGATGCGCAACGCGGCCGGATGCGCAGCGCCCGCGGGCGGCTGGCCGATCCACAGTATGTGGACCTGATCCGCATCCTTGCCGAACAGCTGCCAGACGGTGTCGAGGTCGCGCGCGAGCTTGACGCAAGCGGCGGTGCACTCGGCCGGCGGCGCCAGCGCGATGCGCCACAGGCGCTCGGCCGGACGCCACTGGTAGGGCTTGCCGTCGGCCAGGCGCGGCACGACCTGGCGCAGGTCGCCCGGCGGCTGCAGCAGCTCGCCGTGGTTCTTCATGCCGTGCGGGCGCCAACCGGAGAAACGCAGGGCGCCGGCGACCAGCATGCTGCCGAAGAACAGCGCGAAGATCGCCAGCAGCATCACGCGATTGCGATTGCGCTTGGCGTCGGTGGGAGGAACGTTCATCGACGGGATTTCCGGAAAGTGAGTATCAAGGCGGTGGCCAGCACCGCCGCGGCCAGCGCGAACCACTGCAGCGCATAGCCACGGTGCTGTTCCGGCGGCAGGGTGTTGGCGAGCAATTCCAGGTCGCGCTCGTAGCCCAGCTTCAAGGCCGGATCCAGGCGCAGCACGCGCGGCGCCAGCGGCACCGACAGGCCGATGCCGGCGCCGATCGCGTCGGTATCGACGCGGGTCAGCAGCCAGCCCTCGCCTTGGCGGCCCAGCGCCGGCCCCAGCGCGATGCCGGTCGAGGGCGGCGGCGCGAGCAGGCCGCGCAGCTCCAGACCGCCCTCGGGGCGCGGGATGCTGGGGAAACGGCGCTGGCCGTCCAGCGCCAGCCAACCCAGGTCGACCAGCAGCGGCGCGCCCTGCTCGGGCACGAACACGCGATAGACGCGCACGCCGGCGCGGCCGTTGCGCTGCTGGTTGTCCAGCAGCAGGGCGCCGCGCGCGTCGAACGCGCCGCGGCCGGCGGCCCAGTCGTAGTCGCGGCGCCGCGCCGGATCGGCAGCCAGCGCCAACGAACCCGGCCGGCGTTCGCCCACCACGCGCGCCGAGGCGTCAAGCATGGCCTGCTTCTCGACCGCGCGCCGCGACTGCCACAGGCCCAGGTTGACGAACGCCGCGATGGTCAGCAGCGCCAGCGTCCAGCCCACGATCAGGTTGCGCCGACGGCTCACGACATCCTCCGGCCGGACTGCGATAATCCGGCTTTCGCGGTATCGCGCGCGCCGCCGGAGGCCGCCATGAACGACTCGCTCAAGACCCTGCTGATCATTGCGTTCCTGGTCGTCATTCTCTGGAACCTGGGCGCCGGCCTCTATTACATGCTCGTGGACAAGGGGCAGAGCAAGCGCACGGTGAACGCGCTGACCCGCCGCATCGCGCTGTCCGTCGCGCTGATCCTGATCATCATCCTGTCGATCAAGATGGGCTGGATCCAGCCGCACGGTGTCGGCCGAAATCCGTGATTCGAGATTTGGGATTCGGGATTCGCTAAAAGCAAAAGCGACGGCAGGCCCGTCGCTTTTTGCTTTGGCCTAGGAATTCGAGCTTCGCCCTTGCGAATCCCGAATCCCTACTCCCGAATCCCGGCTGTTAAAGCACGTAGACGAACAGGAACAGGCCCAGCCAGACCACGTCGACGAAGTGCCAGTACCAGGCCACCGCCTCGAACGCGAAGTGGTTGTCCTTGTCGAAATGGCCCTTCAGGCAGCGGAACCAGATGATCGCCAGCATCAGGGTGCCCAGCGTCACGTGCGCGCCGTGGAAGCCGGTGAGCATGAAGAAGGTCGAACCGTAGATGCCCGAACCCAGGGTCAGGTTCAGCTCCTTGTAGGCGTGGATGTATTCCTCGGCCTGGTAGAACAGGAACAGGCAGCCCAGGGCCACGGTCAGGCCCAGGAACACCAGCAGCTGCTTGCGGTGACCGGCCTTCAGCGCGTGGTGCGCGATGGTCACGGTGATGCCCGAGGTCAGCAGGATCATGGTGTTGAGCAGCGGCAGGCCCCAGGCCGGGATGGTCTCGAACACGCCACCGACGGCGCCCGGGCCGTTGGTCGGCCAACCGGCGGCGTAACCGCTCCACAGCAGGCTGTTGGTCATCACGCCGTCGCCGACGCCGCTGAGCCACGGCAACGCGAACTGGCGGGCGTAGAACAGCGCGCCGAAGAAGGCCGCGAAGAACATCACTTCGGAGAAGATGAACCACATCATCCCCATGCGGAACGAGATATCGACCTGGCGGTTGTAGTGGCCACGCACCGATTCGCGGATCACGTCGCCGAACCAGCCGAACAGCACGCCGCACATCAGGGCCAGGCCGACGAAGAAGGTGGGCTTGCCCCAGCTGACTTCGTTGAGCCAGCTGGCGATGCCGATCATCGTGGTGAACAGGGCGATCGAACCGAGGAACGGCCAGCGGCTGCTGTGCGGCACGAAGTAGGTGTTGGCGTCTGGCGTGTGTGCTTGGGCCATGGCGGCGTTCCGTTAGGTTCGGTACTGATGAAGGGGCGTGCGCGGCGAAACCGGGATCACGGCGCCGACAGCGGCGACGCCGGCGTCTTGGCCGTCGAGCCCTGCTGTCGCGCAGTGAGCACATCGTTCTTGAAGAAGGTATACGACAGCGTGATCGTGTTGACGTCGGCCGGCAGATTGGGGTCGACGATGAAACGCACCGGCATGTCGCGCTTCTCGCCCGCCGCCAGGGTCTGCGCGGTGAAGCAGAAGCATTCGGTCTTGCTGAAATAGCCCGAGGCGCGCGCGGGCGCGACCGAGGGCACGGCGCTGCCGACGATGGTGCGGTCGCTGTCGTTATGCGCGTAGTAGGTGGTTTCGTACTGCTCGCCCGGGCGCACCTGCATGGTGACCTGGTTGGGATGGAACGACCACGGCAGCTTGGAATTGACGCCGCCGTCGAACTGCACGGTGACGGTGCGCGCACCCTTGGCCTGGTCCTGGGCCTGGCCCACGTCTTCGGCGGCGGTGCGCTCCAGGCGGATGCCGAACACCTTCTCGCAGGCGATGCGGTACAGCGGCACCAGGGTGAAGGTGAAGGCGAACGCGGCCAGCGCCACCAGCACCAGCTTCACCAGCCCGGCGGTGTTCTTCTTGCCGCGGTCGTCGCTGCCGGCGCTCATTTCGAGACCACACCGCTCGACATCACGCCGCTAAGGATGAACAACACGTACACCGTCACCGCGATCGCCGCCGCCCACAACGCGGTGCGCCGCGCGCTCTTGCGGCGCGCTGCGATATCCGAGTTGTCAGGCGTCTTGTTCATACGTTTCCTATGCTCCGGAAAGCCAGCCCTTGGAGCCCCCTTTAGTAAAGGGGGCGGCCTGCTCCGCGCAGCGGAGTAGGCGGGGATGTGGCGTGCAATCCGTATCAATCCGAAGCAATGTTCTCCGAGCTTCTTACTGCGGCGTAAGCCTCAATGAGTGATGTCGCCATGCGCCAGGTCGCCATCGCGAATCACCGGCGGCGTGCTGAAGCTGTGGTGCGGCGGCGGGCTCGACAGGGTCCACTCCAGGCCCTTGGCGCCTTCCCACGAACGCGCTTCGGCCTTGGCGCCGTACTTCTTCGAGTGCCACAGGATGCCCAGCATCATGAACGGGGTCAGGAACATGCCGAAGGCGCCGATCGAGCTGATCAGGTTCCAGTCCGCGAACACCACGTTGTAGTCCGGGATGCGGCGCGGCATGCCGGCCAGGCCCAGGAAGTGCTGCGGGAAGAACAGCAGGTTGACGAACACGATCGTCCACCAGAAATGGAACTTGGCGGCGGTCTCGTTGTACATGCGGCCGGTCCACTTCGGCCACCAGTAGTAGACCGCGGCGATGATCGAGAACAGCGCGCCGGTCACCAGCACGTAGTGGAAGTGCGCGACCACGAAGTAGGTGTCGTGGTACTGGAAGTCGGCCGGCACGATCGCGAGCATCAGGCCCGAGAAGCCGCCGATGGTGAACAGGATCACGAACGCGATCGCCCACAGCATCGGCGATTCGAAGCTGATCGAACCGCGCCACATGGTGGTGACCCAGTTGAACACCTTCACGCCGGTCGGCACCGCGATCAGCATGGTCGCGAACATGAAGTAGATCTCGCCACCCAGCGGCATGCCGACGGTGAACATGTGGTGGGCCCACACGATGAACGAGAGGAAGGCGATCGAGGCGGTCGCGTACACCATCGCCTGGTAGCCGAACAGCGGCTTGCGGCTGAAGGTCGGGATGATCTCCGAGACCACGCCGAACGCCGGCAGGATCATGATGTAGACCTCGGGGTGACCGAAGAACCAGAAGATGTGCTGGAACATCACCGGGTCGCCGCCGCCGGCCGCGTTGAAGAACGAGGTGGCGAAGAACTTGTCGGTCAGCAGCATGGTCACGGCGCCGGCGAGCACCGGCATCACCGCGATCAGCAGGAAGGCGGTGATCAGCCAGGTCCAGCAGAAGATCGGCATCTTCAGCAGGTCGATGCCCGGCGCGCGCATGTTGAGCACGGTCGCGATCACGTTGATCGCGCCCATGATCGAGCTGATGCCCATCATGTGGATGGCGAAGATCGTGAAGGCGACGTTGTTGCCGCCCTGCAGCGACAGCGGCGGGTACAGGGTCCAGCCGCCGGCCGGTGCGCCGCCCGGCAGGAACAGCGTCATCAGCAGCAGGCTGAAGGCGAACGGCAGGATCCAGAACGACCAGTTGTTCATGCGCGGCAGCGCCATGTCCGGCGCGCCGATCTGCAGCGGGATCATCCAGTTGGCCAGGCCGACGAAGGCCGGCATCACGCCGCCGAAGATCATCACCAGCGCGTGCATGGTGGTCATCTGGTTGAAGAACTCGGGCCTGACCAGCTGCAGGCCCGGGGTCGCCAGTTCGGCGCGGATGATCACCGACATGCCCGCGCCGATGATGAACATCACGAAGCTGAAGATCAGGTACAGCGTGCCGATGTCTTTGTGGTTGGTCGAGAAGAACCAACGTTCGATGAAGCCCTGCTGGTGGGCGTGATGATCATCGTGATGATCGGCGACGGGGTGCGTGGCTGCCATGGCCTACCTCTAGGAATGCTTTGACGATCAACCGGCGACCGCGGGAGCGGTCGTGGCGTCGGAGTTCGGGGTGCCGGCCGTCGCGGGCGCCGGAGCGGCTTCGGCCGGCGCAGCCGGGGCGGCGGGCGCCGCGGCCGGAGCGTTCTTGGCCTTCTGCTCGGCGAGCCACTGCTGGTACTCGGCCTTGGGCACGGCGCGCACGACGATCGGCATGAAGCCGTGGTCCTTGCCGCACAGTTCGGCGCACTGGCCGCGGTACACGCCCGGCTCTTTGATCTCGGTCCAGGCTTCGTTGACGATGCCCGGGATCGCGTCCTGCTTCCAGCCCAGCGCCGGCACCCACCACGCGTGGATGACGTCGTCGGCGGTGATCACGAAGCGGATCTTGGTATCGGTCGGCAGCACCAGGACGTTGTCGACGTCGAGCAGGTAATGCTCGTGGTCGGCCTGGGTGACGGTCTTCTTGCTCTGGCGCAGCGCGTCGCTCTTGCGGTCCAGGCGGCTGGTGAACGAGACGTTCTCGCCCAGGTAGTCGTACTTCCACATCCACTGGTAGCCGGTGACCTTGATGGTCATCTTCGACTCGCGGGTGTCGTACATCTTGATGAGCTTGCTGGTCGCCGGGAACGCCATCGCCACCAGCAGCACCACCGGGACCACGGTCCAGATGATTTCCAGCTTGGTGCTGTGGGTGAAGTCCTTATCCGGCACCGCGCCCTTGGAGTGGCGGAACTTGAACATCGCCACGGCCATCGCGCCGAACACCAGGATGCCGATCGCCACGCAGATCCACAGCGCCATCATGTGCGCTTCGTAGGCGTTGACCGACTGCGCGGTGACGCCACGGCCCATGTTCAACTGCCACGGCTTGGGATCGGCCGCCTGAGCAAATGCAAGGACCGGCACCGCCATCGCGGCGACACCCACTGCCCACTGCTTGAAACGACCGGCTTTCATCAGTTCGAGCCCCGAAAATCGTAGAAGGTTGCGTTGTCTGCTCCGCGGGCTGCCCCTCCCGGCACCGGCCCGGCCAGATGCTGGCGCGGGGGACCGTCCGGAAGGAGGTGGCTGGCGAGCCCCGTCCAGGGCCCATCACGCCGGTGACGGCGCTACGGATAATCCGCGAAATGGTAGCCTCCGACCCGCTCTGCGGCAACCCGCGAGGCGTTCACGCACGCGCTGCGGGCCTTGCGCGAACGGCCCGGAGCGACCGTCGCCGGGGGCTGTGCGGGCCCTGCCGACCGCCGCTCCGGCCGACGCCGACAGCGCGGCGACCGGCTCCATTCGGCCCGATTCGGGGCCGCCCGGCGCTCCGATGCGCGGGCCGCAACGCCGGACGCCGGCTTACGACAGTCCGGATTGGACCGAAAGCTCTAAACTAAGCGACTCCCCTCCGCTGCGCTGCGGTCCGAATGACCATCGACTCCTCCTCCGACGCCGCCGACGGCCCGCCGCCGCGCGCGCTGATCAGCCCCGAACTCCCCCCGGTCCCGGCCGGCCCGCGCGCGGCGATCACCGCCGCCTGGGTCCGCGACGAGGCCCAACACGTGGGACGCCTGCTCGAACAGGCCCGCCTGCCCGAGAGCGACCGCCAGGCCGCGCAGGCCACCGCCGCCGACCTGGTCGCGCGGGTCCGCACCCGCGCCCAGGACCAGGGCGCGATCGAAGCCTTCATGCGCCAGTACGACCTGGGCAGCGAGGAGGGCGTGCTGTTGATGTGCGTGGCCGAGGCGCTGCTGCGCATCCCGGACCAGGACACCGCCGACAAGCTGATCCGCGACAAGCTCGGCGAGGCCGACTGGAAGCGCCACCTGGGCCAGTCCGACTCGGTCCTGGTCAACGCCTCGACCTGGGGCCTGATGCTGACCGGCCACCTGGTCGATCTGGCCGACCACACCAAGCGCGACGTCCATAACGCCTTCAAGCGCCTGATCGGCCGCGTCGGCGAGCCGGTGATCCGCCTGGCCGTGCGCCAGGCCATGCGCATCATGGGCCACCAGTTCGTGATGGGCCGCACCATCGACGAGGCGCTGTCGCGCTCCAAGAAGGGCGACAACGCCAGTTACCGCTATTCCTTCGACATGCTGGGCGAAGGCGCCCTGACCACCAAGGACGCGCTGCGCTACCTGGAGGCCTACCGCCAGGCGATCCACGCGATCGGCAAGAGCGGGCCCGGCGGCCACTACCTGCAGCACGACGTGTTCGCCGCGCCCAGCATCTCGGTCAAGCTGTCGGCGCTGCACCCGCGCTACGAGCACGCCAAGCGCGAGCGCGTGTTCGCCGAACTCACCCCGCGCGTGCTGGAACTGGCGCAGCTGGCCAAGCGCTACGGCATCGGCTTCACCATCGACGCCGAGGAAGCCGACCGCCTGGAAATGTCGCTGGACGTGATCGCCGCGGCCTACGCCGACAAGTCGCTGGACGGCTGGCAGGGCTACGGCCTGGCCGTGCAGGCCTACCAGAAGCGCGCGCCGGAGGTGATCGACTTCCTGGCCGACCTGGCCCGCCGCACCGGCCGCCGCATCCCAGTGCGCCTGGTCAAGGGCGCCTACTGGGACAGCGAGGTCAAGCGCGCCCAGGTCGACGGCCAGCTCGGCTATCCGGTGTTCACGCGCAAGCCCAACACCGACGTGTCCTACCTGGCCAACGCGCGCCGCATGCTCGAAGCCAGCGACGCGATCTATCCGATGTTCGCCACCCACAACGCCCAGACCATCGCCACCGTGCACCGCATGGCCGCCGGGCGCGCGTTCGAGTTCCAGAAGCTGCACGGCATGGGCGACGACCTCTACGCCGAAGTCGTGCCCGCCGACCGCCTGGACGTGCCCTGCCGCGTGTACGCGCCGGTCGGCTCGCACGAGGACCTGCTGCCCTACCTGGTGCGGCGCCTGCTCGAGAACGGCGCCAACTCCAGCTTCGTCAACCGCATCACCGACGAAGACATCGCGATCGACGAACTGATCCGCGACCCGGTCGAAACCGTGTCCGCGTTCGCCAGCATCCCCCACCCGCGCATTCCGCTGCCGGTCGACCTGTACCGCAGCTACGGTTTCGAGAGGACCAATTCCATGGGCGTCAACCTCGCCAACGATCAGCAACTGCAGTCCCTGGCCGAGCAGGTCAATGCCGCCGTGGGCGACTGGCGCGCCGCGCCGCTGGTGCCGGGCGCCAACGCCGCCGGCCCCGACATCGCCGTGACCAACCCGGCCGACCGTCGCGAGACCGTGGGCCAGTGGCGCGCCGCCGATGCCGCCACCGTCGAGCTGGCGCTGAAGAACGCGGTCGCCGCGCAAGAAGCCTGGGATACGACGCCGGCCGCCAGCCGCGCCGCGATCCTCGAACACGCCGCCGACCTGCTTGAACAGCGCATGCCCGCTTACATCGCGCTGTGCACCAAGGAAGCCGGCAAGACCATCCCCGACGGCGTCGCCGAGGTGCGCGAGGCGGTCGATTTCCTGCGCTACTACGGCCAGCAGGCGCGCAAGCTGTTCGCGCCCGAGGCGCTGCCGGGCCCGACCGGCGAGTCCAACACCCTGCACCTGTCCGGCCGCGGCGTGTTCGTCTGCATCAGCCCCTGGAACTTCCCGCTGGCGATCTTCGCCGGCCAGATCGCGGCCGCGCTGGCCGCCGGCAACAGCGTGATCGCCAAGCCGGCCGAGCAGACCAACCTGATCGGCTACTACGCGGTGAAGCTGCTGCACGAAGCCGGCGTGCCGGAAGCGGTGCTGCAGTTCCTGCCCGGCGACGGCGCCACCGTCGGCGCCGCGCTCACCCGCGACCCGCGCGTGGCCGGCGTGGCCTTCACCGGCTCCACCGACACCGCGCGCGCGATCAACCGCGCCTTGGCCGCGCGCGACGCCGCGATCGGCGTGCTGATCGCCGAGACCGGCGGCCAGAACGCGCTGATCGCCGACTCCTCCTCGCTGCCGGAACAGCTGGTCAAGGACGCGATCGGCTCGGCCTTCACCTCGGCCGGCCAGCGCTGCTCCGCCGCGCGCGTGCTGTTCGTGCAGGAAGACATCGCCGACAAGGTGACCTCGATGCTGGCCGGCGCGATGGCCGAGCTGAAGGTCGGCGACCCCGGCCTGCTCTCCACCGACGTCGGCCCGGTGATCGACGAAGACGCGCTGAAGATGCTCAACGACCATGCCGCGCGCATGGACCAGGAAGCGACCAAGATCGCCGAAGTCGCGCTCGACGCCGACAGCGCCCACGGCAGCTACTTCGCCCCGCGCGCCTACGCGCTGAAGTCGCTGGACCAGCTGCACAAGGAAGTCTTCGGCCCGGTCCTGCACGTGATCCGCTGGAAGGGCGACCAGCTCGACGCGGTGATCGACGCGATCAACGCCACCGGCTACGGCCTGACCCTGGGCATCCACTCGCGCATCGACGAGACCATCGAACGCATCGCCGCACGGGTCAAGGTCGGCAACTGCTACGTCAACCGCAACCAGATCGGCGCGGTGGTCGGCGTGCAACCCTTCGGCGGCCAGAACCTGTCCGGCACCGGCCCCAAAGCCGGCGGCCCGCACTACCTGCCGCGCTTCACCACCGAGAAGACGATCACCGTCAACACCACGGCGGCCGGCGGCAACGCGTCGTTGCTGACGCTGGGCGACTGATCGCGTACGGCATCCCGCAGAACCGACAGCCCCGCGAATGCGGGGCTGTCGGTTTTGGGGTTAAGCCAACGCGGGGCAGAGCGCTCCGTGAATCGCAGCCTCTATCGAGCGCGCTCGCACCTCGTTGTCGCTCGCAGTATGCATCCGCGGGATACCCAGTCCGATTGCTTACGCCCCCTTCTTGCGCGCCCTGCGGATCTTAAACACCGCCATCACGATCTTTGGCAGAGCGACGCCAATGGCCAATAAAAAAGACCCCAGAAAGAAGCCAACCGCTACGGCATCAATGGAGGCAGCCTGGCTTTGAACGGTGAGATAAGTCAGCCGAGCAACCGACGCCCCAAGAAAGAAGAAAGCCAGAAGAACAATGACCGCCGTGAGCCAGCCGTAACGAACGCCTGGCGCTACCTTCCTGATGAATTCCTCAAGCGTCGCGAAGGCCATTGCGGTCGCCAATGCGTAGCCGCAAAGAACCCAGAGCCTTTCGGCCGGGAGGCGGATGTCGACGTGCTCGGCTCCAAGGAAGCTCGCCGAGAACCACGTGCCCAGCAAGAACGCCAACACGCAGACTGCAAGTTTCATGGCCTTCCCCCCCCCCAAACCGCCAGACGAGATCCAAGTCGCCGCAAATCATCGCATCTACAGACTTACTCGCGTCGAAGGAGAGAGACAACCCGCCTTCGGAATAGTGAGCAACTTGGGGCCACCGGTAACGGAGGAACGCGAAAACAAGGCCCTCGGCACCCCTGCGCCGCATCGGCGCCCCACTCCAGCCGCCCCAAATGATCGTTATGGACAAAATAGAGCTGACCGCCCCGGCGCAGACCAATGGGTTCGCCACCTAGTCAGATTTGGTTGCTCCATGCCCCTCCAGCGTATCCCGCGAATGCGGGGCTGCTCTTGTAGGGGCTAACAAGCCGCTATCGGGCTTTGCACGCCATCGTTCGATCTCCCGTCAAAACAACCGGGCCTACTTCGCCGCAGACCTCTGTACGGCAACGCAGCTGGGCAGGATTACCTGGTAATCCAGTACCAAACGGTTTCCGTCTCGCGGTCGACCGCTATTCCTGCCGGATAGGTGGAGCCCGCATGGCTCATTTTCGGGCACGAGTAGAGGCCGAGCGGCATAGGCGACGGCCCCTGCGAGTCCTTCGCCAAGTACTCCGGCCACCATGGCGTGCTCCGCTGTGTCCTTCTGCGATCCGGAAGATCCGGCGCCGGTCGCGCCGCGCAATTCGCGAGCAGCCCCGCGATATCTCCACTGCCATATCGGAATCGCAACCACAGCTCCCCGGTGTCGACATTGTGCACCTCAACGATGCTCCGGGCAGACCGCGGCATTTCCTTTGGAAGCCAACCCGACTCGAAGGCTCGCTTCGTTGCTGCCTCGGAGTATGTGGCGTACGTCTCCGAAAGCACTTCTTCGTAACCGAAGATTCTTGAGCACCCACCCGCCATACCTAGACCCGCAAGAACGACCAGAACAATGAAGGTCTTCATGGAAACTCATTCCTGAGGGCATCAAGTTCCTGCAACGGCGCCACGCATACGTCCCGAGACATCTTCAGCCATTCGCCCCTCCGGAACTGCGGCCGGTACACCAGGAGCCTGGGCGGCCTCAACGCCTGCCGGTACCCGCAGCCCTGAACTGCGAAGCAGCGTGCTCACACCCAGAAAAAGAATACGGCGGCAAGGGCGACGACGCCAAGCGCGAGCGATATCCCCATCGCCAGATAGCCTTCAAGCCACATCCTCAGCTGGTCGATGGATGCGTCTTTTCGCAACACTTTGATTGCCGAAAGCGCACACCCGAGGATTCCGCCACAGCCGAAGAACACCAAGCCACAGGCTCCTCCTACGCCGGCCCCCATGAGAATGGCTTCCTGCGAACTGCCACGCTCGGTCGCCACATAGGCCCCCACTACCGCGCCAATAAGCAAAGCACCCAGGGCAGATCCAACGCCACGCATAGATTCGTCCCCGCGATAGAGTGAGTGAGGCCGCTCGCTTGCTTTGTACTCCGCGCGGAAAGCCTTCGGTAGTGCGCGTCATACCGACCGATGCATCAATGGCATGTTCGCGCCCATGCCGGTCCGCGGGCCAAGCGACGCCAACTCGATCCGGCCTGATGCCAGCCGGCGCTTCGCGAAAGGGAGGGTGCCCAGCGCGCCGATCGAGAACGCCGCCACGCAAGCCAGGAACACGGTCTGAGAAATGGTGCGCAGCCTGGCGCTTTCACTTCCGATGCCTTGGGACCCGCGCGCGAATCTACTAAAGAGCCCCGCGTCAGCGGGGCTCGTGAAATCGCAGTGATCGATCACCGCGATCCATTGCGGCGGCAAGACTTAGGGAATCGGATTCCCACCGCCGCCGCCGCCACCACCGCCCGGGCAGCTGGCCATGTTGAAGAAGCTGCGCGTGGCGCTCTGACCGTCCGCGCTGCCGACCACCAGGGTCGCGCTCTGGCCGCTGCCGACTTCGGCGGTGCGTCCGTCGGGCGAGTACCAGATCACGTTGCTCCAGCTGTAGGTATACGGCGGCAGGCCGCCGTTGACGGTGGCGGTGACGCTCCACGAGTCGCCGCAACCGCGCGCCGAGGCCGGCATGATCACGATCAGCGGACCCAGCGGCTCATAGGCCACGCGATCGTCGTACAGCTGCGCCCAGCGGCCGTCATAACCGCCGTTCTGCGGCAGCTCCCAACCGTTGAGCAGCCACTGGCCGGCTTCGTAGTTCTCGCGCGTGTCGATGCCGCCGGAGTGCACCAGCAGATCGTGCTGGCGCCAATAGGCGTTCAAGGACGCGTAGTCGCCGCTGGCGTCGGCGCGATTGCGGTTGTAGCTGTCGCGGCCGGCGCCGCTGTAGCCGCCGAGCTTGTCGGAACCGGAGATGGTGTCGGCATTGGTCTCGGCCGAGTACGCGCCCCACAGCCAATCCTTGCCGAGCACGCCGTCGCGGCCGTCGGTCAGGCTGGAGCTGGAGGTGTCGCGCGACAGCACGTAGAAACGTTGCAGACCGACCGGCACTTCGACCTGGCCCAGCTCGTCGGTGATCGGCGTGTCGAGCAGGATGTCGGCGGTCTGGCCCGAATTCCAGTTGATCGACCAGTTGGCCCCCGACCACTGCCCGCCGAACACGTCGGCCAGGTCCTGCAGTTCGTAGGTGATCCGCTTCACCAGCGACCACGACACCGTGTCGTCGCGGCCGGCGGCCAGCGCGTTGGCGTTGCCGTAGTTGATGCTGCTGGCGCCCCAGGCGGTGACCGCGGCGTTGGAGGTCTCCGGCACCCACACGTAGTGCACCGACTTGTCGTCGTCGTTGGTGACTTCGACTTCGGCCTTGTTGTTGGCGGTGCGACGCGCGGCGATGGTGCTGTAGGCGTCCTGCACGAAATGCAGTTCGTGACCGTGCGTGCCGAGTTCGGTGTTGTCCTCGTCGGCCTGCCAGATCATCACGTGCTTGCCGCCGGCGACCTGCATGAAATTCAGGTCGGAGCTGCCGTAGCTGCGCATCACATGGTCTTTGTGACTGGTGATGGTGACGTGGCCCACGTACTCGCCGCCCGCGCCCGGTGTGCCGGTCACGCCGCGCACCACGACTTCGATGCGTTCCCAGTCGTGGATCTCGTTGGCCTTCTTATCGACCGGGTGATAGACGTGGTACAGCAGCACCAGGGCCTTGCTGTTGCCGTCCATGTACTCGATCACCGACGAATACAGAGTCGGGCGGATGCGCCAGTTCGAATAGGCGCCGGTGCCCGCGGCCGAGGCGGCGATGTACTGCGACAGCAGGTTGGGCCAGGTGTAGCGGTTGTTGGCGAAATTGCCGTCGCGATCGAAGTCGTAGTTCGAAATCCAGTCGCGACCCTTCTTGCTGCTGCTTTCCTCGGCGCGCTGCATGATCACCGGCGCGTAGTGCTGCAGATAGGTCTTGCGTTCGGCCGGCGTCAGCAACCAGGCCTGCGCGGACGCGACGCCGCTGGCGAGCACGGCGGCAAGGAACAACAACAGGATCGAACACCAGCGCAAGGACAGGCGCGGCGAGAGGGCGCCGCCCGCTTTGGCAGCGGACGGCGCGGAACGGTTCACAGGGTGCATCGGTGTCTCCTTAATCCATCAAGGCACCTGCCGGGGCAGGCGAGTTCATGATGCGGAAGGGCTGCCTGCATCGGTCCGCGCAGGCCCTGCGCCCCGCGACGGGCTTTATGTGCCGTCGCGCGCATCGCGTCCATCTGTCCACTCGCGTGCCCCGCTGTCAATCGGTTTCGCGAAGCGCTGTCTGCGGCCTCACCGAAATGGCACACAAAAGGCATAAAAAAAGCCCCGCCGAAGCGGGGCTTTTCGAATAACGCGTCGTACCGTGGATCAGAAGTGGTACTGCGCCGAAACGCCGAACAGGTTCACGTTGCTGCTGTAGGAACCGAACAGGCGCTGGCCGCCCTGGGCCGGCGGGGTGACGATGCCGATCTGCGGGGTGTCCGGCTCGATGCGCACGTAGGAGAAGTTCAGCTCGAGGTTCTCGCTGAAGTTCCAGGTGGCGCCGATGGAGTACCAGCGACGGTCTTCATCCGGCAGGCGCGGGGTGCGCGTGGCGTAGGTGGTCGGGGTTTCGTCGTAGGCGTAACCGGCGCGCAGGGTCCAGGCGTCGTTGAGCTTGTACTCGCCGCCCAGCGACATGAAGCGCGTGGTATCCCAGCCGAAGTGCTCGACCGAATCCGCGTCCGGGTTGGCGAAGTCGATGCGGATTTCCTGCAGCGACGACCAATCGGTCTCGGAGTAGTCGGCCAGCAGCGAGAACTGGTCGTTGAACTTGTACTCGACGCTGACGGTGGTGACCGACGGGGTGGTCAGCTTGGCCAGGGCCTTGCCGTCCTTGAACAGCGGCGTGGCACCGAGCGGGCCACCGGCCACGGCGGCCGGAACGGTCCAGTCGACGGTGCCGCTCAGCTCGTGATCGATTTCCGAACGGTGCGACAGGCCGATCGCCAGCTTGTCGTTCGGGCGGAAGTTGACGCCGATGACCCAGCCCAGGCCGGTGTCGTCGCCTTCGACCTTGGCGAAGCCATCCGAGCCCTGCGGACGCGCGAACGCCGGCGCGGTCGGACGAGCCGCCGGCGGCAGCTGGCCGAACAGGATCGTGCCGAAATCGACCGACTTCGACAGCTCAGCCTCGGCCTTCTCCCAGATGATGCCGCCGCCGACCGACAGGTGGTCAGGCACCAGGTCGAACGCGGCCGACAGGGTCAGGTCGACGGTCTTGAGCTCGGACTTGGCGGCGTAGTAGCGGCCGACCCAGCCGGGCTTGTACTCGGTCTTCAGACCGAACGGCGCGCTGACCATGGCGCCCACGGCCAGGCCGTTATCGAACTTGTGGATGATCGACATCGCCGGAACCGGGGTGACGTCGCCGGCTTCGCCGCCGTCGCCGCCGGTGAGCGGACGGCCGAGCAGGTCGTAACCGCCGCCGCTGAACTTGGCGTTGAGGTCGATGACGGTGACGTCGGCCTGGAAGGTGGTGCCTTCGAACTGGGTCATCGCTGCCGGGTTGTTGGCGACGACGGAGGAGTCGCCAGCGGCCACGCCGGAACCGGCGAACGCGCGACCCATGGCCTTGACGCTGTTTTCCTTGAGCTGGAAGCCCGAAGCGTGGACCTGGCCCAAAGCCAGGGCGCCGGTGATGCCCAGCGCGAGGGCGGTCAGGCGCGTATAGCGGTGTGCGTGTTGCATGCGTGTAGTCTCCATTGGAGTATTTTTTGGTATTCCTCGGCCGTCCGAGCGGCTCCGATCTGGCTGGAGCTCGCACCGCCGGAAAGCCCCTCCCGACGTACGACGCCGTATGCACTATAGCGCGGCCGTTAACTGAAAGCTAACAATAGGTCCCAGTTCCACCGCTACCGTTTTTGGCCTCATGCCGTGCCGGTTCCCCCCTGTTCGTACCGGCCGGACCTGAATCCGCGACGCCCCAAACCGATGTTCATCGCCATCCCCTCCCGCGAAAAGGCACCCCTGCGCTGGGCCACCCCCCTGCTGTTCGCGGTGCTGTGGCTGTGCTTCATCGGCTCGGCCCTGCTGCCGGACACCGACGAACGCCGCCTGATGCTGGAATGGGGCGCACTGTCGGGCGGCCTGGCCACCCCCGAGGCCTGGTGGCACGCGATCCGCGACGGCAGCGGCCTGCGCCTGTTCAGCGCCTTGTTCCTGCACGCCGACTGGGCCCACCTGCTGGGTAACCTGGTGTTCCTGCTGATCTTCGGCCTGCCGGCGGAGCGGACGATGGGGCCGTGGCGGTTCCTGGCCCTGTTCCTGTGCGGCGGCGCGGTCGCCAACCTGGCCGCGGTGATCGCGATCGGCACGCCGGACCGGTTGATCATCGGCGCCAGCGGCGCGGTCTCGGCCCTGATCGGCGCCTACCTGGCGCTATTTCCGGGCGCCAAGCTCGGGGTGGTGGTGCCGCTGGGGCTGTTCCTGCAGTTCGTGAAGGTGCCGGCGCCGCTGCTGATCGGCGTCTGGGCGCTGCTGCAGGTGGTCTTCACCTTCATCGGCCCGGCCTTCGGCGCGGTCGCGTGGTCGGCGCATCTGGCCGGCTTCGCCTTCGGCGGCGCGTTCGCGCTGATCGCGCGCGCGGGCATCGCGCGACGGATGAGGCGCCGCCGCGGCTTCTGAAGGCCGAGATTGGGGATTAGGGATTAGGGATTCGACACAGCAGTTCGGTACTGCGCAGTTGAGTTTCGGTACTCGCTCCCCAAGCTTAGAAGCAGGCGCTCGCTCACGCTTTTGCGAATCCCGAATCCCCAATCCCGAATCCCTGCCCCATGGCCAAGACGCTCTACAAAGTCACCTTCCTCAACGCCGGCAAGGTCTACGAGCTGTACGCGCGGCACGTGGCCTCGGGCGCGCTGTGGGGCTTCACCGAAGTCGGCGAACTGGTGTTCGACGTGCACGAAGGCCTGGTGGTGGATCCGACCGAGGAGCGCCTGCGCGACGAGTTCGGCAACACCCGCATGCTGCACCTGCCGATGCACAGCATCGTGCGCATCGAGGAAGTGGAGCGCAAAGGCCAGTCGGCGATCCGCGACGCGGCGACCGGCGAGAAGGTGGTAACGCCGTTCCCGCTGCCGGCGAAACCGCGCTGACGCAGGCGCCTACGCGCAGCGTAAGCGCGTGCGCACATCGTTGGCGCGCGGCATGGCCCACCGTTTTAATGCCAATTTCGCGCTTCAACTGCGTATGAAATCCACTCATTCATGAGTGCGCCGTCTATCCATCCGCGGCGCCGCTGATGCGCGGCGGCACACGCCGCTGCGATGCTAGGCTGCTTTCCGGGCCCTACGCAGCGCGCGACGATGAGCCACGACGAACCAGCCAGCAGCACGATACGGCTCAAGGATCTGAGCTTCGCCGTCGAGCGCGCGCAAATCGCCGGCTGGCTGTACGACGACGCCAGCGGCGAGGCCCGCTGGTCGATCGATGTGCACGGCAGTGCGCAGCGCTTCGGCCAAGGCGAGGTGCAGCAGGATCTGCAGCCGCATTTCTACGACGAGATCATGCCGGCGCGGATCGACGATTGGCGCCAGCTAGAGGGTTTCGCCTACAGCTTCGAACTGGAGCGCGACGACGCGGTAGGCGACAGCCTGCCTAGCCTGTATCTGTGTTCGCATCTGAGCCTGCCGCGCAGCGAACTGCGCCTGGGTGCGCGCCGCGGCGCGCGCTTCGCCCTGCACTGG
Organism: Lysobacter sp. Root604; assembly: GCF_001427505.1. Lineage (NCBI taxonomy): Bacteria > Pseudomonadati > Pseudomonadota > Gammaproteobacteria > Lysobacterales > Lysobacteraceae > Lysobacter > Lysobacter sp. Root604. The sequence continues at coordinate 494,295 of NZ_LMGS01000010.1, forward strand.
CGCGGCCTGGCCGAGGCCAACTGGGACGAACGCTATGGCGAGGACATGCCGTTCGAGATCGACCTGGAGATTGCGTTCGCGCATCAGGAGGTGCGCTACTGGCATCGCGACGACGGCGACGACTACGAAGGCGCCGCCCGCGCGGTCATGGCGCGACGCGGACTGTCCGGCGAGCACTTGCGCTATCGCGAACACAAACGTTTTCGCGACGATCCCGGCGACCAGCACTACCGGCTGATGCGCGTGTTCTTCGATCCGCTGGGTTGAAACCCGCGCGTGCGTCGCGAAACGATGCGACCGGATGCGAAGACGCCCGGCTTGCGGCCGGGCGTCGTCGGGTTTGGTGCGGACGGGTTGGCGCCGGATCGCTGAGCCCGGCGCGCCGCGCTCAGCGCTTGGTAGCGCCGTCGTCGGCCTTGGCCACCACCGGCTTTTTCAGCTCCGCCAGCGCGGCCGCGATAGGCGCGTCGCCTTCCAGCACTTCGCCGGCGTTGGTGCCCGGCGCGTCGTCGACGTCGCCGCGCAGATGGCCCGGCAGGCTGGCTTCGCTGTAGCTGGTGCGGCCGCCGTTGGCCGCTTCCTTGGCCGGATGCAGGGCGACGTCGGGCACGATGCCCAGGGCCTGGATCGATTTGCCGCTGGGCGTGTAGTAGCGCGCGGTGGTCAGCTTGACCGAATCGCCGTTGTCCAAGGGCAGCACGGTCTGCACCGAGCCCTTGCCGAAAGTGCGGCTGCCGACCACGCGCGCGCGGCCGTTGTCGCGCAGCGCGCCGGCCAGCACTTCCGAGGCGCTGGCCGAACCGGCGTCCACCAGCACCACCACCGGCGCGCCGTCGATGCGGTCGCCCGGGGTGGCGCCGAACTCGGCGTCGCTGATCGCGATGCGGCCGCGCGTGCTGACGATTTTGCCCTTCTCCAGCAAGTCGTCGGCGATCTGCACCGCCGAGGTCAGCAGGCCGCCGGGGTTGCTGCGCAGGTCGATCACCAGACCGCTGAGCTTGCCGCCGGCCTGGGTCTTGAGCTTCTCGATCTGGGTTTCGAAATCGGCGGCGGTGTCGGCCTGGAAGGCGCTGATGCGCGCGTAGCCGTAACCGGGCTCGAGCATGCGGCTGCGCACGCTGGCGACGCGGATGGTCTCGCGCGCCACGGTCACGTCGAAGGGCTTGTCGCGTCCGGCGCGCACGATGCTCAGCACGACCTTGCTGCCGGGCGCGCCGCGCAGCGGCCCGGAGCTGTCGCCTTCGTCGGCCTTGAACGGCTTGCCGTCGATGGCGATGATCAGGTCGCCGGCCTTGATGCCGGCGCGCGCGGCCGGGGTGTCGTCGATCGGCGAAATCACCCGCAGCGTGCCGTCGGGCTGGCGCTGCAGTTCGACGCCGATGCCGTCGTAGGCGCCGCGCGCCTGCTCGTCGAAATCGTCGGCGGCGACCTTATCGAGGTAGACGCTGTGCGGGTCGAGATCGAACAACAGGCCGCGTATCGCCGAGTGCATCAGCTTGCGGTCGTCGACCGGTTCGACATAGGCCTGCTTGACCGCGTTGTAGACCGCGACGTAGCGGCGGATCTCGTCCAGCGGCACCTTGGACTCGGACTTGTCGTCCTTGGCCTCTGCCTTGGCCGGTTTGGCCTCGGCGGGCGCGGGCGCTTCCTGCGCCGCGGCGGGCAGGGCCGCGCCGGCCAGCGCCAGCCCCAGCAGCAGGGCTCGCGTCAGGCCAGGACGGGAGGACAGCGGATGACGCAGGCGCATGCATGGAACTCCGTAACGGATACCGGTTGGACCGCGCGGCGCGATCGAGGTTCGGTCGCGGCGTGTGGTTCGAATAGGAACACGTTAGGCAGGGCGGCGGGAAGCTTTCGTTAACGCCCGGCGGACGCATTCAGGCGCCATGTGGCGGGGCGGGTGACGGGTGAAGCAAATCCCCCTTAATCCCCCTTTTCCAAAGGGGGAGAAAGCAGGGCCGCCCGGCCGGTCTTCCCCCTTTTCAAAAGAGGGATTAAGGGGGATTTGCCTTTCCCCTCAGCGCCGCAGCCAGGTCGCCGGATTCACCGGCTGGCCGTTGCGGCGCAACTCGAAGTACAGCGCCGGGCGGCCGTTGCCGCCGGAGCTGCCGACGGTGGCGACCGGGTCGCCGCGTTTGACGCGGTCGCCGACGTTGCGCAGCAGGGCGTCGTTGTGGGCGTACAGGCTCATGTAGCCGTTGCCGTGGTCGACGATCAGCAGCAGGCCGTAGCCGGTCATCCATTCGGCGTAGACCACCTGGCCGTCGCCGACCGCCTTGACCGTGGCGCCGGCGCTGGCGCCGATCAGCAGGCCTTCGCTGCCGCGCCCGTCGGGCATGGTGCCGCCGTAGCCGGCCAGCAGCGCGCCCGAGACCGGCCAGCCCAGCCCGCCGACCTGCAGCGGCGCCGCGCTGGCGACCACCACCGGCTTGCGCGTGGGCGTGCTGCCCGCGGGCTTGCCGCTGTTCTGGGCGGCGCGCGCTTCGCGGGCCTCGCGCGCGGCCTTGGCCACGGCGGCGGCCTTGCGCTGGGCCTCGGCGCGCGCGGCGGCCTGGCGCAGTTTCTTCAGCAGATCCTCCAGCCCCTTGGCGTCGCGGCCTAGCGCGCGTTCGCGGCTGCTGCGGTCCTGGTATTTGCGGTTGATCTGCTCGACCACGACCGCGCGGCTTTGGCGGTCGTTCTGCAGCTGGCCCAGCTGCGCGCGCTGCTGCTTGCGCGCGCTATCGAGTTCGGACCGGCGCGTCGCGATGTCGCGCTCGACCGCGTCGAGTTCGGCCAGTTCGCCGCGCAGTTGTTCGATCCGGCGCGCGCGGTCGCGCTGCACGTAGCCGTGGTAGGCGAGCATGCGATTGGCGTCGGCGACCTTGTCCTGGGCCAGCATCACCTTCAGCGGCGCATCGCCGCCTTGGGCGTAGGCGGCGCGCAGCAGCTGCGCGAGCTCCTCGCGCTTGGCGCCCAGAGTCCCCAATAAGGTTTCGCGCCGCTGCTGCAGCTGCGCCAACGAGGATTGCTCGCGCGCCAGGCGCTGCTCGGTCTCGCGCAGGCTGCGGTTGGATTGCCCGACCTTTTCGTCGACCTCGCGCAGTTCGCGCGAGGCGGCGCCGCGCTGGCCTTCGAGTTTGCGGCGCTCGTCGGCGACCGATTTGAGTTCGCTCTTGATGCGTTCGAGCTTGCGTTCGGCATCGCGGCTGCTGTTCTGCGCCGCCGCCGGCGCGCAGGCCAGCAGCGACAGCAGCAGCGCCACGGCGAACGCGCGCAAGGCCGGCATCAGGCGACCGACCCGCCTTCGATCGCGCCGTCCGAAACCAACAGGCTCTTGCCGGTCATCTCGTCCGGCTGCGGCAGGCCGAGCAGGTCGAGGATGGTCGGCGCGACATCGCGCAAGGCGCCTCCGCTGCGCAGGCTGGCGCGGCGCGGGCCCAGGTAGACCAGCGGCACCGGGCCGACGGTATGGGCGGTGTGCGGCTGGCCGGTGGATGGGTCGCGCATCATTTCGAGGTTGCCGTGGTCGGCGGTGATCAGCAGCGCGCCGCCGCTGTCGCGCACGGCCTGGGCGATCGCGCCGATCGCCACGTCCACCGCCTGCGCGGCCTGGATCGCGGCGCCCAGGTCGCCGGTATGGCCGACCATGTCGGGGTTGGCGATGTTGCAGATGGCGACGTCGATCGCGCCGGAGCGGATCGCTTCGACCAGCTTGGCGGTGACTTCCGGGCAGCTCATCTCCGGCTGCAGGTCGTAGGTGGCGACCTTGGGGCTGGGCACGAGGATGCGGGTCTCGCCCGGGTAAGGATCCTCGCGGCCGCCGCTGAAGAAAAAGGTCACGTGCGCGTACTTCTCGGTCTCGGCGATGCGCAGCTGCGTGAGGCCGTGCTCGGCCAGCAGCTCGCCGAGGGTGTGGCGCAGGTCGTCGGGCGCGAACGCGACCGGTGCCGGCAGTTTGGCGTCGTACTCGGTCAGGCAGACGAAGCGCGACAGACGCGGCTGACGCAGCTCGTAACCGGAGAAATTCGGATCCACGAACGCCGCGGTGAGCTGGCGCGCACGGTCGGCGCGGAAGTTCATGAACACCACCGCGTCGCCGTCCTGGATCGGACGCGCGCCGTCGATCACGGTCGGCGCGACGAACTCGTCGGTCTCGCCGCGTTCGTAAGCCTGCGCCAGTGCGGTCTGGGCGTCGCCGGCGTGGTGATCGCTGGCGGCTTCGACGATCGCGTCCCAGGCCCGGCGCTGGCGGTCCCAGCGCTGGTCGCGGTCCATGGCGTAGTAGCGGCCGCTGACCGAGGCGATGCGGGCATTGCCGACCCGGTCGCAGACCTCCTGCAGGCGCGCCAGGCTGGGCGCGGCCGACTTGGGCGGCATGTCGCGGCCGTCGAGGAAGGCGTGCACGGCGACCTCGGCCACGCCTTCGCGACGCGCCAGTTCCAGCATCGCGAAGATGTGCTGCTCGTGGCTGTGCACGCCGCCGGGCGAGAGCAGGCCCATCACGTGCAGGCGCCCGCCGGAAGCCTTGGCCGCGGCGCAGGCCGCGCGCAGCTCGTCGTTGGCGTAGAAGCTGCCGTCCTCGATCGCGGCGTCGACCCGGGTCAGATCCTGGTACACGATGCGGCCGGCGCCGAGGTTCATGTGGCCGACCTCGGAATTGCCCATCTGGCCGTCCGGCAGGCCGACGTGGCGGCCCTCGGTATGGATCAGGGTGTGCGGCTGGCTGGCCAGCAGCGCGTGCCACTGCGGCAGCTCGGCCTGGGCCAGGGCGTTGTCGGCCGTCTCCTCGCGATGGCCCCAGCCATCCAGAATCAGCAGAACCACGGGGTGGGGGCGCGCGGAGGGGGATGGCACGTCGCGTTTCCTAGTGAGGGGGCCGGAGCCGGCGTTGCGGTTGCCCGGGATTGTAGCGGAGCCGGCCGCGACGGCATTACGAAGGACACGCGCCGAAATCGGTGTCGATGCCTTAAACCTGTGCCATGCCCAGCGCATCAGATCTTACGAACCCACCCAACGGGAACGCCCAAGGACCCCGCCCATGACCCGCAACCGCTTCGCTCTCGCTCTCTCGCTGGCCCTGTCCGTAGCGGCCGCGCCCGTATTCGCCGCCGATCAGAACATCGACAAGGTCAACGGCAGTATCAACGTCGAAGCCGGGCAGACCTACGGCAACCTCGAAACCGTCAACGGCAGCATCCGCATCGGTGCCGGCGCCCGGGTCAAGAACGCCGAAACCGTCAACGGCAGCATCAACGTCGCCGAAAAGGTCCAGGCCGGCGGCCTGGAGACCGTCAACGGCAGCATCCGCGTCGCCAACCACGTGCAGATGAACGATGGCCTGGAGACCGTCAACGGCAGCATCTTCGTCGATCGCGGCGGCAACATCCGCGGCGGCGTCGAGACCGTGAACGGCTCGATCGGCCTGGTCGACACCGATGTGTCGCAGAGCATCAAGACCGTCAACGGCGACCTCACCGTCGGCGCCGGCTCGCACGTCAAGGGCGGCATCACCTACGACAAGCCCAATTTCCAGCTGTTCTCCAGCAATCGCCGCAATCCGCGCGTGATCATCGGACCGAACGCGCAGGTCGACGGCGCCCTGGTGTTCAAGCGCGAAGTGGACCTGTACGTGCACTCCAGCGCGAAGATCGGCCCGGTCACCGGCGCCACCGCCGTGCGCTATTCCAGCGATACCCCGCCCAGCAAGTAAGCGCGGCGACGCTGAACGGCCCGGACCCGACCGCGTATTCACGATAGCGGTCAGGTCCGCGGGCCGGTTCGGGACATAGAATGGGATTCCGCCGATGTTGGCCGTCCCGGAGTCGCCATGTCCCGCACACCGTCCCACCCCACTCATTGGTTGAGCGCCACCTCGGTGCTGGCCGCCGCGCTCGCCGCGACCGCCTGCAGCAAGCCGCCTGCCGAAGCGCCGACGGCCGCAGCTCCGCAGGCCGCCGCGCCTGCCGCCGCCTCCAACCATGCCTTCGACGCGGCGATCAACGCCGCCGATTTCGCCGAGCACGTCAAAATCCTGGCCTCCGACGAGTTCGGCGGACGCGCGCCCGGCAGCGCCGGCGAGGAAAAGACCGTCCAGTACCTGGAAGCGCAGTTCAAGCGCCTGGGCCTGAAGCCGGGCAACGGCGACAGCTATTTCCAGACCGTGCCGATGGTCGAAACCACGGCCGACGAAACCACTTCGCTCAAGCTCGACGTCAAGGGACAGGCGCGCGAGCTCAAGTTCGGCAGCGACATGGTGGTGGGCACGCGCACCGGCAAGTCGGAAGTGAAGGTCGACGCCAGCGACCTGGTGTTCGTCGGCTACGGCGTCAACGCGCCCGAGCAGAACTGGAACGACTACGCCGGCGTCGACGTGAAGGGCAAGACCGTGGTCATGTTCGTCAACGACCCGGGCTTCCACGGCCAGGACGCCAAGCTGTTCGAAGGCAAGCGGATGACCTACTACGGCCGCTGGACCTACAAGTTCGAGGAAGCCGCGCGCCAGGGCGCCGCGGCGGCGCTGATCATCCACGATAGCGAGGGCGCGTCCTACGGTTGGGACGTGGTCAAGAACTCGTGGTCGGGCGCGCAGTTCGACCTGCCGGCCAAGGACGATCCGGAACCGCGCCTGCCGGTGCAGGGCTGGATCACCGGCGACGCCGCACGCAAGCTGCTGGCCGACCTGGGCCAGGACCTGGACGCGTTGTACAAGGCCGCGGGCAAGCCCGGCTTCAAGGCGATTCCGCTACAGGCCAAGGCCTCGATCGATCTCAAGAGCCAGATCAGCGAGAAGTCCTCGCGCAACGTGATCGCGCGCCTGGACGGCGCCAAGCGTCCGGACGAGGCCATCGTCTACATGGCGCATTGGGATCACCTGGGCGACCACGCCGACAAGGGCGGCCACGAGGGCCACGGCGCCGACGCATCCGCCGCCGCCGCCGACACGATCTACAACGGCGCGATCGACAACGCCACCGGCGTGGCCGGCATTCTCGAGATCGCCGAAGCCTTCACCAAGCAGACCCCGCCGCCGGATCGCTCGCTGCTGTTCGTGGCGGTGACCCTGGAGGAATCCGGCCTGCTCGGTTCCAAGTACTACGTCGCCCATCCGACCGTGCCGCTCAACAAGACCGTCGCGGTGATCAACCTCGACGCGATGCCGGTGATCGGCAAGGCGCGCGATATGACGGTGATCGGCTACGGCAGCTCGGAGCTCGAGGACATCCTCAAGACCGTCGCCGGCGCTCAGGGCCGCACCCTGCACGCCGAGGCCACGCCGGAAGACGGCTTCTACTTCCGCTCCGATCACTTCAACTTCGCCAAGGCCGGCGTGCCGGCGTTGTACGCCAAGGGCGGCGACGACCTGATCGACGGCGGCACTGCGGCCGGACAGAAGGCCAACACCGATTACCGCGACCATCGTTACCACAAGCCCGCCGACCAGTTCGATCCGGGCTGGAAGATAGACGGCGTGGTGCAGGACCTCGACGCGCTGTACGCGGTCGGCAAGACCCTGGCCGGCAACGAGCAGTGGCCGAACTGGTACGAAGGCAATGCCTTCCGCGCCGCGCACGACAAGCTGATGCAGCCGGCCGGCAAGTGACGACCCGGCGCCTCTCCCGCTCGCGCATGCCTAGGCTGCCGCGAGCGGGAGAGGTCGCCTTGGCTATCGAATAGAGCGGGGGCGTTGCGCTCTGCAGCGACCGCGCCTTCTGTGGGAGCGGCGTAGGCCGCGACGGCCCCCTCCTCGCAACGTCGCCCTCCCCGCCGCGAATCGTGAGCCACGAATCCCGTATCCGCCCGATGCAGGAGCGGCGCGAGCCGCGACCGCCGCAATGAAACGGCGCCGCTACTCCAGTCTCCGCGACCAGGCCAGCTCGGCTGCGCCCGCGTACGGCGCCCCCTCCATGTGGGAACGAAGCAAGCCACGCCGCAGCAACGAAGCGATGGCGCAGTTCGCCGCATGGCGATCGCGGCTCACGCCGCTCCGATAGACGGGGCGTTCAAGTCGTCGATTTTCCTCGAACCTTGAGCGGTCATGCATCCTTTGGAGACGCCGGCCGCGCTGTCGCGGCCGGCGTTTCGTGGCCTTCATCGCATGCGTCGCATGGAATCCATCCGCGAAGGCGGATTTTCTCGCCCACTCTATGCGCAGTCCGCGCGATGCGTCGCGGAGCGTCGAGCGGTTCGCCCCACAGGGATTCGTTCCCTCAACCGCAAGGCCGCCTAGGGTTTGCCTCGCCGGTCGGGTCTGCGGCCTTAATCCCAGGTACCGGTTTGCCCGTATGCGCTGTTGTTGCAGATTAGGACAACGACTATGCGCGGGTGGTTGGGCCAGCTAAACGGGGCGGGAGCGTAGACAGGCATCAGCGAGGTATAGCAGCCCCAGTACGGGCCGCCGGGGACGACGGTTTCCATCGGGCCGTCGTAAACCTTCACCTTCTCCGACAGGCCGTAGCTGAGGAGGATGTCACTGACTTTTTCGGTGTTCTTCGCCTTCAACGCCTCGTGAAACTCGGGTTGCGCATTAGCGAATTCGAGAACGACAGCGGCCTCGGCGAGGCTGGGCATGTCCGTACGGGGATCGTCCTTGGCCTGCACCGCTTCCCGGCTTTGCGCCCAGGCATGGCCGCCGACCAAGGTGAAAAAAGTGAGCGCGATGCAAATGATCTGGCTTCTGGTGGAGCGAAGCATATGTGTATCTCCTGGCGTTTCCGTCGCGGAATGCGATGGACGTCCACCAGTCGCGCCGAGCGCGAGGAAGGTTCAATGCGATCGCGACTTTTCTTGCGGTAGCAGGAACAGGCCGGCGCCGAAGATCGGATCGTGGCCCGGCGAGCCGAGATCGCGCGCCGCAGCGCGGGCGGTCGGGCGTATCGCGGTGGGCGCGCGTGCGCCCTCGCATTCGGTCGCCCGCAACAAGGCGCCCGCGACCAGCGCGGAGGCCATCGACGTACCCGACATCCTGCGGTAGGCACTGCGCGTGCCGTCGGGAACGGCAACGAACACATCCACGCCGACTGCGGCGACATCGATGCGGTCGCCGCGACTGGCGTGCTCATAAGGCTTGAGCGCGTTGTCGATCGCAGTCACCGCCAACACCGCCGGGTGGCTGGCCGGAAACGGCACGCGTCGCCGCGCGCCGCCGTTGCCCGAAGCGGCCACGACGCAAACGCCACGCCGATCGATTTCATCCACCATCAGGCCGAGTAGCGGATCCTCTCGGCCGCCGAACGCGAGATTGAGCACGTCGGGCCTCGCGATGGCGGCCGCATCGAGCGCTTTCGCCAAGTTCGTGGTGGTGGCGACCGCGATGCCGTCCTTGCGTTCGGTAAACGCCGCAAAACTCAACAATCTGGCGCCGCGAGCGACTCCGGGCACCTCGGAACCGGAGCCGGCGATCAGGCTTGCGACGGCGGTACCGTGCGCTTTGGGTGTCGCGTCCGCGATGAACAAGCGCTGCTCCAAACGCGCGCCGCGCAGCGCCTCGTGGTCGAGCGCCACCGAGGTGTCTATCATCGCGATCGTGCGGGCGGTCGCACTCGTATTCGCGTTCACCTGCGTAGGCGCGCCCAACCCATGAATCGCAAAGCGCTTGGGAGCCGGCTCGGCGTCGCTCATCGTTTGGAATACGAAATTCGGCTGTGGGCCGTGCACGTCCGCCGATTGCGTCAGCCGTTGCAGGGCGGCTTCGAGCGAATCCCTCTTGCGCAGGCCCGCGACGACTAGCGTGGTACCCAGGCTTTGCAACGGAATGGCTTCGATCAGATCGAGCCCCGCTTGGGCCGCGATTGCGGCCGGGTCCGCATCGGTGGTGAAGAGCACCTGGTCCGGCAAGGTCTCAGTCACATCACGATCGCGCAGCGACTCGGTATTTTTCAGTAGACCGAGCGGTATGGAAAAGCCATGCAGAGAAATGCCGCGTTTGGGTGCAGCGGAGGGAGGGCCCGCTATGGGCACGCCGTTCGGCCCGACAACGACGGTTTGCGCATACGCCGGCGCCCACATGGACAGCGACGGTATCGCGAATAGCATCGCGAGGATCGACGCCAAACGAGGCCGTTTCACGGGCGTCCATCGCGACGGGGGCATGGCGAACGAGTTCATCCCTGCCGTCCCACGAACGCTACCGACGGCGATCGTTTGAGTGCGGCTTCGACCGCTTCAATCTGAGCTGCGTCTAGTCCGTCGGTAGGCGCCACATCGATCATCCCGTCTTCCGGTCCGTCGACGATGCGCAGATTCAGCTGCTCACACAGCGCTTGAACATCGGACCAAGGCGCGTCCGCGCGCAAGCGCAGGGAAAAGCGCACGCCGGCCGCGGCCGCGCGATCCGTGGGCCCGGACAGCGAAGCGTATTCCGCGCTCTCGCCGTAGCTCCGCAGTCGATACAGCATCACGGCTTGAACCATGCAAACGAGGGCCAATCCCGCAGCCAACGCCTTGCTCAACCAGGGCCGGTAGCGCGGCCGGCGCGAGCCGAACGACGTCTGCGCTGCCGGCGCGCCGACTTCGATCCGCGCCGGTTGCGCCGTTGCTTGGGCCGCCGGTGCGGATGCTGTCGAGGCGTCGAATAGCGGGACCGGACGGTTCGAGTCCGCCGTCTCCGCGGCGATTCGCGCCTGCAGTTTGCGCAGTCGATCGGCCGGCGATGCGGGCTCGGCTCCGAGCGAGCGTTGGCCGGATGCCTGGATCTGCGCTTGGAACTCCTGCACTTCAGCGAGTTCAGCGCGTAACTCGGGCATCGTAGCGAGCGCTTCGTCGATGCGCGCACGTTGCTCGGCGTCCAAACGGCCGTTGGCGTAAAACGGCAATAGCCCGGCAAGTTCGTGGATATCGTCGGTGTGATTCATGATGCTTGCTCCCGGAGCAATTTCCGCGCATGGAACAGGCGCGTCTTGACGGTGTTTTCGGGGCATCCGACGATCTCGGCGATCTCTGCCAGCGACTTCTCCTCGTAATAACACAACCAGACGGCTTCCCGGTGCTCGTGACTCAGTCGTTGCAAGCGGCGCCAAAGTTCATCGATGTCCGATAGTTTCTCGGCCAGACGGTCTGGAGTGTCGGCTTCGTCGGGCAGCTCTTCGAAGGATTGCGCTTCCTTATCGCTGACGGCAAGGCGTTCGCGATTCTTGCGAATCAGATCGATAGCTTTGTTGCGCACGATCCGTCGCAACCACCCCTCGGCGCTGCCTTGCCCCTGAAAGTTTGAGGCCGAGCGCCAGACATCGAAGAATGCCTCGTCCACCGCGTCGGCCGCGGTTTCGCGGTCGGCGGCCAGCAAGCTGGCGGCATAGCGCACCATCGTCGGCTGCAACAAGGTGTACAAAGCGGCGAAAGCAGTTTGGCTGCCCCCTGCGATCTCGCCGATCAACGCCGCGAGATCGCTACCGTCTTCCGGCGCGTTGGCCTCCTCCAAACTCCCCATGCAATGTCTCTCTTGAATGGCGGCACCGGGTACGACGCGATTAAGACTAGCATTGCGGGGACGCCTCCAGAATCGACGAGCGCCCACGGTTTATTCAATGTGACCATGCGGCGTGTGGCTGGGGAATCGATCCGCGCAGACCGATCAGCCGCCCGTCGGCTCGACAGCCCTCGGTTGAGAGGGCCGGCTGTCGAACGCGCGTAGAGCAACGAACGGGCCGAATCTGTCGGTTGGTCTGGCGCGTTCACGTGGCTCATTCCGAAGGGAACCCATAGGCTCCCCAGAAAGTGGGGGGGGCGGGGGGAGCTTTGCTTTGCTTTGCGTTCCCGTCCCAGCACTCGACACGAGTCCGTGGCTGGCTCTCGGGTATTGGGGCGACATCGCTATCCAGCGTGCATCCGGCGCGGGCCGGTCGCTCCGGTACGTCCTGGCCACTGACGGCGACGCATCTGCAATCCCAGCGTCCAGCCCGTCGCGCCCGGCCCCCATGCCGCCACCGCTTTTCCGCTAGGCTCTGCAACATCCTTCGCCGTGGAAACCCGTCATGACCCTGGCCCTCGCTTACTGGTGCGTGTTGTTCGCTGCGCTGCTGCCCTATCTGTGGGTGTACATCGCCAAGGCCAGCGGCCAGCGCTACAACAACCGCGACCCGCGCGGTTGGCAGGCGCGTCAGGACAATCCGCGTTCGATCCGCGCCAACGCCGCCCAGCTCAACGCCTTCGAGGCCTTCGCGCCGTTCGCGGCCGGCGTGGTGATGGCGCAGCTCACCGGCGTCGCGCACGCGCAGATCGCCGCGCTGGCGTTGGTGTTCGTGATCGCGCGCGTGCTGCACGGCCTGCTCTACCTGGCCGACAAGCACACCCTGCGCAGCCTGGTCTGGCTGGTGGGCTACGTCTGTGCGATCGCGCTGCTGGTCATGGCGGCGTTGAAGGCAGCCTCGATCGCCCCGATCTAATTTCTTGCGGCGGTACCGATCCGCCGCCTTCCATCTCGACCGGGTCGAACGACCCGGCCGAGCGCTACGCTAGCTTCGTCAAGGCCAAGGCAATGACTTCCGGCGTCACCGATACCGTCCGCGACCTCGAATCCGGACTGCAGCACGACGGCTTCCGCTTCCTCGAAGCCGACACCATGCGCGGCCTGCTCGAGCGCGACCGCCCGCTCGCCGACTGGCCCGCCTTCGCCGGCAGTTGGAACGACCTCGGCCCCGACACCTACCTCGCCCGCCACGGCCGCGACCGCAAACGCCGTTACGCGGTCTACTCCGCCGACGCGGAGGGCGGGCTGCGTCGCGAGAAGCACCAACCGCATTACCAGAGCCTGGACTACAACGTCCTGCAGGGCGATATCGAACGCTGGTTCGAACCGATCCTGCCCGAGGTCGGCGACAGCGACAGCCTGCTGCGCATCCTCGGCTTCTGCCGCGACTTCTACGGCGCGCTGGCACCGGCGGTCAGCGGTTGGCATATCGAAGTGCATCAGTTCCGCATCGAAGCCCGTGTCGACCAGTCCGGCGAGCCCACCCCGGAAGGCGTGCATCGCGACGGCGTCGACTATGTGCTGGTTCTGCTGGTCGATCGCCAGAACATCCTCAGCGGGACCACCTCGATCCATGCCGGCGACGGTCGCGAACTCGGCAGCTTCACCCTGACCGCGCCCTTGGATGCGGCCCTGGTCGATGACAGCCGGGTATTCCACGGCGTCACCGCCGTGACCGCCCAGGACCCCAGCCTGCCCTCGCACCGCGACGTGCTGGTGGTGACCTTGCGCGCCAAGGATTCTGCGGCGCGTTGATCGCCTGGTGTCGCTGGCCTCCAAACGAAAAATGCCGGCGCAAGCCGGCATTTTTGTCACGGCGCTAGGCCCTTCGGGTAGGAGCAGCGCAAGCCACGACCGCTTCGCTCCGAGCGACGTCGCCGCTTCGGGGCCAGCCTCCTGTGGGAGCGGCGTAAGCCGCGATGTCAGTGGAGCAGCGCCGTCGTTCGATGTGCCGCGATCGCGGCTGACGCCGCTCCCACAGGGTGGGATGCGTGCGGCTCGTGGCCTCCGCAGCCTCCCTGCTCCACGGTCGCGGCTTTAGGTGGGTTAGTTGCGTCGGCGCTCGCCCGGCTTTGGGGTAGGAGCGGCGTGAGCCGCGACCGCGCCAGTCCGAGCGACGTCGCCGGTTCGGGGGCCTGCCTCTCCGAACGACATCGTCGGTTCGGGGCCAGCCTCCTGTGGGAGCGGCGTGAGCCGCGATGTCAGTGGAGCAGCGCCGTAGTTCGGTGTGCCGCGATCGCGGCTGACGTCGCTCCCACAGGGTGGGATGCGTGCGGCTCGTGGCTCCGCAGCCTCCCTGCTCCGCGGTCGCGGCTTGCGCCGCTCCTACAGGGGGCGGTTGGGATTGCGGGGCGGGTCGACGGCAGCTGGATTAACTCCCGGTGTTCGAACGAACGCATCGGGATTAACTCGTCGGCGCCGCGGATTCGGACCGCATTAACTCGCCGTGCCAGCGCATTAACTTTGTTTCGCGCAAAGAAGAAGGCCGGCCCCCTTGCGGGAACCGGCCTTCGGATGAAGCCCCTGGCGATGACCTACTCTTGCATGGCTTAGGCCACACTACCATCGGCGCATATGCGTTTCACTTCCGAGTTCGGGATGGGATCGGGTGGTTCCACACAGCTATTATC
>NZ_LMGS01000011.1:0-19753 GCF_001427505.1 Lysobacter sp. Root604
GAATGGGCGATGGCGCTGCTGTCGGGCGGCACGCTGTGCCTGGCGCCGCGGCATCGGCTGTTGCCGGGCGAACCGTTGCTGGCGACGCTGCGCGATCRCGCGATCACGCATGCGACCCTGCCGGGCAGCGCCCTGCAGACGCTGGGCGAGGCGGAGCTGCCGCAGCTGCGCACGCTGGTGGTGGCGGGTGARGCCTGCCCGGTCGCGCTGGCCGAGCGYTGGCGGGGACGGCTGTCGTTCTTCAACGCCTACGGCCCGACCGAAGGCACGGTYTGCGCGAGCATCGAACGCTGCCAGGAAGAAAACGATCGGACGGTGCCGATCGGGCGGCCGCTGCCGAACACGAAGCTGCACGTGCTGGACGCGCGTGGCGAAGTGGTGCCGGTGGGGGTGGTGGGCGAGATCCACCTGGGCGGCGCGGGTGTCACGCGCGGTTAYCTGGGTCGCGAGGCRCTGACGGCGGAACGTTTCGTGGCCGATCAYATCGGCGGCGTTGCCGGCGAGCGGCTGTATCGCACGGGCGACCTGGGCCGGTACCGGTCMGATGGACGGCTGGAATGCCTGGGGCGTGTGGATTTCCAGGTCAAGCTGCGCGGYCATCGCATCGAGATCGGCGAGATCGAGACGCAGCTGGAAGCGCTGCCGGGCGTGGCCGAGGCGGCGGTGCTGCTGCTGGGCGAAGGCGCGGACGCGCGKCTKGTGGCGTACTGGGCAGCGGCGGGCGAGGAAGAAGAGAGCGCGGCGAGCCTGCGCGCGCAGCTGGCCTCGCGCCTGCCGGACTACATGCTGCCGTCTTCGCTGGTGGCGATGGCGCAGTTGCCGCGCACGGCCAACGGCAAGCTGGATCGTGCGGCGTTGCCGACGACGCAGTCGGGCGCGGTGGCGCAACGAGAGTACGAGGCTCCGCAGGGCGAGGTGGAAGAGACCCTCGCGCGGCTGTGGCAGGAACTGCTTGAGGTGCCGCGCGTGGGCCGGCACGACCATTTCTTCGAACTGGGTGGACATTCGCTGCTGGCGGTCACGATGGTCGAACGCTTGCGGCACGAGGGGTGGAGTGCGGGCGTGCGCGACCTGTTCGTCGCGCCGACATTGAGCGCCTATGCCGCGGCTCTGGTGCCGGCCGCAGCGGCGGCGCAGGTGCCTCAGCCGCAAGGCATTCCTGTCGGTACCGCGCACATCACGCCGGAACTGCTGCCGCTGGTCGACCTGACCCAGGCGCAGATCGACCGCATCGCCGAGATGGTGCCGGGCGGCACGACCAACATCCAGGACATCTGTCCGTTGCTGCCGATGCAGACCGGCATGCTGTTCCATCATCTCTTGGAGCAGGAAGGCGATCCCTATCTGTCCTGCACGGTGATCGCTTTCGCGGAGCGTGCGCGATTGGACGATTTCGTCGGAATCTTCAACCGGCTGATCGGGCGCCATGACATCCTCCGCATCTCCCTGGCGTGGGAGGGACTGGCGCAGCCCGTCCAGGTGATCTGGCGCGAGGCCCGCCTGCCGGTGCACGAGCTGGAGGTGCCGGAAGACGAGGATGCGTTGGCCGTGCTCACGGCGCGTACCGACCACCGCTTGCGGCTCGACCTGAAATGCGCGCCGCTGCTGGCCGCCTATGTCGTGCACGACCAGGCGCGTGACGAGTGGCTGCTCGGATTCGTGAGCCATCACCTGATCGTCGATCACCGCTCGCTGGAAGTGCTGATGGACGAGCTGCATCGATGCCTGCTCGACGAAACGGTTGCATTGCCGCCGTCGCTGCCCTTGCGCGAACAGGTGGCGGCGGCGATCGCGGTGCCGGTCGAGGCGCACGAAAGCTATTTCCGCGACCAGCTTGGCGACGTCGACGAGCCGACTGCGCCTTTCGGCATCTTCGACGTACAGCAGGGCGCCGGTACCTTGTCGGTCGACCAGCGTTTTCTCGCGGCAGAGCGGGCGCGACGCGTGCGCGAACTGGCTCGCCAGCAGCAGGTCCCGCCGGCGGTCCTGTTCCATGTGGCGTATGCCCTGCTGCTGGGGCCGTGCAGTGGCCGCGACGATGTCGTGTTCGGCACTGTGTTGGCGGGGCGCATGCACGGTGCCGATGGCGCGGACACCGCGTTGGGCATGTTCGTCAACAGCCTGCCGCTGCGCGTGCGTCTGGCCGGCGCCGACGCGCCTTCGTTGTTGCAGGACTGCTATCGCGATCTGGCCAGTCTGTTCGATCACGAGCATGCGCCGTTGGCGCTGGCGCAGCGCATGAGCGGCGTGCCGGCGGGTCGGCCGCTGTTCACCGCCTTGCTCAACTACCGGCATAACGCGACGCCGGCCAGCGGTCGGGCAGAAGATGCACCGACCGGCATCCGCATCGTGGCCGACTACGGCGACCATGCGAACTACCCGCTGACGCTCAAGATCAACGATTTCGGCGACGATTTCGGCATCACCGCCGAGTGTGCCGACGGCATCGACGCGACGCGCATGCTCGACTATCTGGAGCAGGCCATCGATGGCCTGCTCAACGCGCTGGATTCGGATGGCGCGCTCGATGGATTCTCGCTATTGAGCGAGACCGAGCAGCGGCAGTTGGTGGAGGGCTTCAACGATACGCGCCGGGATTACCCGCGCGATGGCCTGCTGCACGAGGAGTTCTCGCGGCATGCGGCCGCGCAGCCGGATGCGGTGGCGCTGGAATGCGGCGGCGAGCGGCTCAGCTATCGCGAGCTCGACCAGCGTGCCAATCGTCTTGCGCATTATCTGGTGAGCCTGGGTGTCGGCCCGGATCAACGCGTTGCCATCGTGCTGCCGCGCGGGATCGAGATGGTGCTCGGCATGCTGGCCGTGTTGAAGGCCGGTGGCGCGTATGTGCCGCTGGAACCGCAGCAGCCGCGCGAACGCCTGGCATGGCTGTTGGCCGACACCGCGCCCGCGGTGGTGCTCAGCGGTTCGGACTGGGAAGACGGCTTGCCCGCGCTCGACATGCCGGTGCTGCGCTTCGATGTCGAGTGCGCTGCGCTGCTGCAGCGTCCCATGCCGGAAGCGCCAGTCGTGCCTGCGCTGCGTGCGGACCATCTGTGCTACGTCATGTACACCTCCGGCTCGACCGGACGGCCAAAAGGGGTGATGGTCGAGCACCGGCAGGTATTGCGGCTGGCGATCAACAATCCCTATTGCACCCTGACCGTTAAAGACACGGTCGCGCATGCGGCCAATCCCGCCTTCGACGCGTCTACCTGGGAAGTCTGGGGTGCGCTGTTGGCCGGTGCGCGCCTGTTGATCGTGCCACAGGAAGATGTGCTGGCGCCGGCGCGTCTGGTGGACTGTCTGCGCGCCGGATGCGTGAGCGCGCTGTGGCTTTCGGTCGGGCTGTTCAACCAGTACGAGGCGGCGCTGCACCCGATCTTCGGGCAACTGCGGTACCTGTTGGTCGGTGGCGATGCGCTCGACCCGGCGGTGATGGCACGGGCGATGAATGCGGGCGATCGCCCGCTGCATGTCGTCAACGGCTACGGCCCCACGGAGAGCACCACCTTCGCCTGCACGCACGAGCTGGATGCGCGCGACCTGGACGGTCGTCCGATCCCGATCGGGCGTCCGATCGCCAACACCCGCATCTACATCCTCGGTGCGGCGGGCGAGGTGATGCCGCTCGGCGCGGTCGGCGAAATCCATATCGGCGGCGACGGCGTCGCACGCGGCTACTGGAACCAGCCCCAGCGGACCCTCGAACATTTCCTGCCGGATCCGTTCGTGCCGGGCGCGCGCATGTACCGCAGCGGCGATCGCGGACGCTATCGCCCCGACGGCACCATCGAGTACCTGGGCCGTGTCGACGGTCAGGTCAAGATCCGCGGATTCCGCGTCGAGACCGGCGAGATCGAAGCGGCGCTGCGCGCATTGCCGGGGATCGGCGAGGCGGTGGTGCTGGTGCATGTGACGGAAGGTGGCGAAAAGTCGCTGGTCGCCTATGTCGTGCCGGTCGACGCCGGTGCCGGTCAGGAGCAGGTGCACGCATGGCGTGAAGCCTTGCGCGCGTCGCTGCCGGACTACATGTTGCCCTCGGCCTTCGTCGAGTTGCCGGCCATGCCGCTCAATGCGAACGGCAAGCTGGACCGGCGTGCGCTGCCGTCGCCGGATGTCGGATTGCGCGCGGCACGCGCCTATCGCGCCCCGGAAGGCGAGACGGAACTGGCCTTGGCCGAGATTTGGCAGCAATTGCTGGAAGTGCCGCGTGTCGGCCGCGACGACGATTTCTTCGCGCTGGGCGGGCATTCGCTGCTCGCGGTCACCTTGTCGGTGCATGTGCAGGAGCGATTCCACATCGAGTTGCCGCTGAAGACGGTCTTCGAGATGGGACGCCTGGAAATGCTGGCCGGCGCGATCGAAGCGGCGCAGTTGGCGCTGCCGTCCGAGCAGGACCTCAGCGCCATGCAAGCCGAACTGGACGCGCTGTCCGACGAAGAACTGCAAGCTTTCCTTGGGGATACGGTTTGATGAGCACGGATACGCTTTCGCGTGAGGCACTGCTGCGCGCAGCGCTGTTGAAGAAGATCCAGCAGCAGTCGCGCGGCGTGGCGCCGATCGTGCCAGGGCCAAGGCCGGCGCACGTGCCGCTGTCGCTTGCCCAGCAGCGTTTGTGGTTCCTGTGCGAACTGGATCCGGGCGCCAGCCAGGCCAGTCACATTTCCTCGGCACTGCGGCTTAGCGGGCAACTCGATCGCGCTGCGATGGAGCAAGCCTTCGCGCAATTGATCGCACGGCACGAGAGCCTGCGCACCCACTTTGCGCAGGAAGACGGCGTACCTTGCCAGGTCGTGGCCGAGGATCTGGGCGGATTCGCCCTGGCCATTCGCGATCTGCGCGGCGATGCCCAAGCCGATGCGCGCTTGCCGGCCGAACTGGCCGAATCCATGCAACAGCCGTTCGACCTGAGTCGCGGTCCCTTGCTGAGAGTCGGCCTGTGGCAGATGCGCGACGACGAGCACGTGCTGCTCATCACCATGCACCACCTCATTACCGACGGTTGGTCGCTGGGCGTGCTCGTGCGGGAATTCGCCGGGCTGTATGCCGCGGCTTGCGAGGGCAGGGCGCTGTCGCTGCCGCCGTTGCCTATCCAATACGCCGACTACGCCATCTGGCAGCGCAACGAATACGGCGGCGAAGCACTGGAAAAGCAACTGGCCTACTGGCGTTCGCTGCTTGCCGGCGCGCCTGAGGGCGTGGAGCTTCCGACCGATCATCCGCGCCCCGCCATGCAGAGCCACCGCGGTGGCAGCCTGCCGATCGAGTTGCCGGAGACGCTGGCGCAGGACCTGCGCACGTTCGCCGCGAACTCGGGCGTCACCCCCTACATGGTGTTGCTCGCCGCCTGGGCGTTGTGGCTTGCGCGACGCTCCGGCCAGGACGATATCGTGGTCGGCTCACCGGTCGCCGGCCGCACGCGTCGCGAAATCGAGGGCCTGATCGGCTTCTTCGTCAACACGTTGGCCTTGCGCGTGCGTCTTCCGCAGGAGCTGACCGTGGCGGACCTGCTGGCGCAGGTCAAGGAGACCACGCTGGCCGCGTTTGCGCATCAGGCCGTGCCGTTCGAACAGGTGGTCGATGCCGTGCGCCCGGCGCGCAGCCTTGGCCGGAGCCCGTTGTTCCAGACCATGGTGGCGCTCAACAACACGCCCGACGCGGGCGAGCTGAGCCTGCCGGGCTTGACCTTCTCGCCCTGCGCCACAACGCATACCACCACGCATTTCGAACTGTCGCTGGCCTTGAGCGACGGCGGCGATGCGCTGTCCGGCGCGATCGAATACGCCAGCGATCTGTTCGACGAAGACACCGTGCGCACGTTCGCCCAGGAGTGGCAGAGACTGCTTGCCGGCATGCTGGCCAACGAGTCGGCCGAAGTGTGGGCGCTGCCTTTGATGTCCGTCGGGGAGTCGGCGCGCCTGTGGCAACTGCAGAACGACACCGCGTCCACATACGCGCAGGACAGCCTGCTGCATGAGCGCTTCGAGGCGCGCGTGGCGGAACAGCCGGATGCCGAGGCGCTGGTATGCGGAGACGTCAGGCTCAGTTATCGCGAATTGGACGAGCGTGCCAACCGCTTGGCGGCGCATCTGCGCGAGCGTGGTGTAGCGTCGGCGGAGCGTGTGGCGCTGTGCCTGCCGCGCGGCGTGGAAATGGTGGTGGCGATGCTCGCGGTGCTCAAGGCGGGCGCGGTGTACGTGCCGCTGGACCCGGAATACCCGCGCGAGCGCCTGCTGCATATCCTGCAGGACGCGACGCCGCAGCTGGTGCTGCGACGGGCGGCGGACGATACGTCGCTGCCGGACGGAAGCTGGGAAGTACTGGAGTGGGAGCGCCTGCCATGGACTGCTCCGGCAACCGCCCCTGCGCAGGCCAAGCGCAATGCCGAATCGCTGTGCTGCCTGATCTATACCTCTGGTTCCACTGGCCGCCCCAAGGGCGTGATGTTGCGCCATCGCAACCTGGTCAACCTGGCCAGTTCGACCTCGCCCATCGCTTTCGCCCAAGGCATGCGCTTGGCGCATGCGGCCAATATCGCCTTCGACGCAGCGAGCTGGGAAATCTGGGGCGCATTGTGCAACGGTGCCTGCCTGGTCGTGGTCTCGGCCGACGAGCTGCTGGACGCCGAGCGCCTGTCCGCATTGCTTGAGCGCGAACAGGTGGCGGTGCTGCACCTCACGGTCGGACTGTTCCACCAGCATGCTGAGGCCATGGCGCCTGCGTTCTCGCGCCTTTCGGCTCTGTTGTTCGGCGGCGAGAAGGCGGATGCGCAAAAGGTGCGGCGCCTCTTGGCTTCCGGGCACGCGCCGCCTCGGCTGGTGCAGTGCTACGGCCCGACCGAAACCACCACGTTCGCCAGCTGTGAGGTGATCGAGACGCTGCGGTTCGCGGCGAAGACCGTGCCGCTGGGCCGGCCGCTGCCCAATATGCGCTTGTATGTGCTGGACGGTCGCGGCGAACCCGTGCCCGAAGGCGTCGTCGGCGAGATCTACATCGCCGGCGCCGGCGTATCGGCAGGCTATTGGCAGAACGATGCTCTGACCCTGGAGCGCTTCATGCCGGACCCGCGCGGCGAAACGCCCGATGCGCGGATGTACCGCACCGGAGACCTGGCGCGGCGCCTGGCCGACGGCCGGCTCGAATACATGGGGCGCAACGATTTCCAGGTGAAGGTCCGTGGCTACCGGATCGAACCCGCGGAAATCGAAGCGGCGTTGTGCGCCTGCGAAGGCGTGCGAGAGGCCGTGGTGATCGCGCGCGAGGACATGCCGGGCGACAAGCGCCTGGTCGCCTACGTGCGCTGCGAGGACACCGCGACGGCGACGGCGGAGACCTTCCGCGCCAGCCTGGCTTCGCGCTTGCCGGAGTACATGTTGCCCTCGGCCTATGTGCACATGGCCGAGTGGCCGTTGACCGCCCATGGCAAGCTCGACCGCTCCGCGCTGCCCGCACCCCAGGAACAAGTGCGCACCGCGCGGACTTATTCCGCACCGGAAGGCGAGACGGAGCAAGGCCTGGCCGCGATATGGCAAGGCCTGCTCGGTGTCGAGCGCGTCGGCCGCGACGATCACTTCTTCGAACTTGGCGGCCATTCGCTGCTGGTCGTGCGCCTGCGTTCGCAGGTGCGCGCCACGTTCGGCATCGATCTGCCGCTCAAGGCGGTGTTCAATCGCCCCCAGCTGCGCGAGCTCGCAGCCGAGTTGCAGGACATCTCGCGCAGCGACATCGGCACCATCGCGCGCGCCGATCGCAGCGGCCATTTGCCGCTGTCGCTCGCACAGCAGCGGCTGTGGTTCCTGGCCAGTTTCGATGAGCGCGCCAGCCTCGCTTACCACATGCCATCGGCCTTGCGATTGACCGGCAGCCTCAATCGCGCGGCGATGAAGGCCGCGTTGGATCGTCTGGTCGCCCGTCAGGAGGGCCTGCGCGCGCGCTTCGTCGAGGTCGAGGGCGTGCCGTACCAGGCCTTCGCGCCGGAAGATGTCGGCTTTGCGCTGGTCGAGCACGATCTGGCGCATCTGCCGGCCGATCAGCTCGAGCGCGTGGTGCGCGCACAGGCGGAAGAAGAGGCCGCTGCCCCGTTCGACTTCACGCAGGGGCCGCTGATCCGCGGCCGTCTGCTGCGCTTGGCTGATGACGAGCATGTGTTGCTGGTCACGCAGCATCACATCGTCAGTGACGGTTGGTCCGTCGCTGTCATGGTGCGCGAATTCGCCCAGTTGTACGCCGCGTTCTGCGAGAACCGGCCGGATCCCTTGCCACCGCTGGAGATCCAGTACGCCGACTACGCCGTATGGCAGCGCAATTGGTTGCAAGGCGACGAACTCGAGCGGCAGACCGCCTTCTGGCGCGAGCATCTGGGCGGCGCGCCGGAGTTGCTGGCGCTGCCCACCGATCGGCCGCGTCCCCTCGTGCAAAGCCATGCCGGCGCCACGGCAACATTCGAACTGCCGGCCGAACTGGGAGGCCGTTTGCGCGCCTTGGCGCAGCGCCATGGCGTCACACCGTACATGGTGGTGCTGGCAGCTTGGGCTGCGTTGCTGTCGCGCCTGTCGGGGCAGCAGGACGTGGTGGTCGGCACGCCGGTGGCCAACCGTCAGCGGCGCGAAGTCGAGGGCTTGCTCGGCTTCTTCGTCAACACGCTGGCGCTGCGGGTGCGGCTGGATGGACAGGCGAATGTGGCCGACCTGCTGGCGCAGGTGAAGGACACGGCACTGGCGGCCTTCGCGCACCAGGAGCTGCCCTTCGAGCAGGTCGTCGAGGTGATGCAGCCCGTGCGCAGCCTCAGCCATGGCCCCCTGGTGCAGACGAGTTTCAGCTGGGGCGGTCAGTCCAACGACGGCCCTCTGGAGCTGCCGGGTCTGGTGCTGTCCTCGATGAAGTCCGAATTGGATACCACCCAGTTCGACGTGGCGTTGAACATGGCGGAGTCGGAAGATGCATGGTCCGGCGCGCTGGTCTACGCCAGCGATCTGTTCGATCGCGGGACGATCGAGCGCTTCATCGGCTGTTTCGCGACCCTGCTCGACGCCATGGCCGCCGACGATGCGGCCTGCGTGGCGACATTGCCGATGTTGACGCGCCCGCAGCGGCATCATCTCTTGCACGAGCTCAATGCCACCGCGGCCGAGTATCCACGCGACGCGCTGATTCACGGATTGTTCGAGCAGCAAGCGGCACGCCGTGCGGATGCAATCGCGGTCGTGTGCGACGGCGAATCGATCAGCTACGGCGAGCTGAACGCCCGGGCCAATCGCCTGGCGCATCACTTGATCGCGCAGGGCGTAGGCCCCGACGATCGCGTGGCGATCTGCATCGAGCGCAGCGCCGACCTGATCGTCGGCCTGCTGGGCATCCTGAAAGCGGGTGGCGCCTATGTGCCGCTGGACCCGTCCTATCCTGCCGAGCGCCTCTCGATCCTGCTGGAAGACAGCGCGCCGAAGGTACTGATCACGCATTCGGACATCGAAGCGCACCTGCCCTTGACCGATGTGCCGGTGCTGCGTCTCGATATGGATCTCCGGGTACTGGAGCGCCACCTTCCCGCGCACAATCCCGATCGGGGCGATCAGGGCCTCTGCTCGCGCCACCTGGCCTACGTGATCTACACGTCTGGATCGGCCGGTACGCCCAAGGGCGTGATGGTCGAGCACCGTAACGTGAACCGGCTGGTGATCAACAACCCGTATTTCCAGGCGGGTGACGACGACTGCCTGGTGCACGCGGCCAATCCGGCCTTCGACGCGGCAACCTGGGAAATCTGGGGCGCGCTGCTCAATGGCGCGCGGCTGCTGGTGTTGCCGCCGGCCGATGTGCTGGATGCGCGTCGATTCGACGAGCAACTGCTGGCCCACGGCGCCACCGCGATGTGGATGACGGTCGGCCTGTTCAACCAGTACGCGCCGAGCATGCAGGCGTCGCTGGCGCAGCTGCGCTATCTGCTGGTCGGCGGCGACGCACTCGATCCGCGCACGATCCGCAGCGTGCTGGCGCAGGCGCAGCGTCCGGCGCACCTGATCAACGGTTACGGTCCTACCGAGACCACGACGTTCGCTTGCACGCACTTGATCGAGGCGCTGGCCGAAGACGCCACTTCGGTACCGATTGGCCGTCCGATCGCGAACACGCAGGTCTACATTCTGGATGCGCATGGCGCACCGGTGCCGGTGGGCGTGGCGGGCGAGCTTCATATCAGCGGCGATGGCGTGGCGCGCGGCTATCTGAACCAGCCGTCGCTGACGGCCGAGCGGTTCGTGCGCGATCCGTTCAGTGCCGATCCGCAGGCACGCATGTACAAAACCGGCGACCTCGGTCGCTGGCTGCCGGACGGCACCATCGAGTACCTGGGGCGCAACGATTTCCAGGTGAAGATCCGTGGCTTCCGCATCGAGCTGGGCGAGATCGAGGCCCGACTGGCGGCGTGTGCCGACGTGCGCGAGGCGGTGGTGCTGGCGCGGGAGGACGTGCCGGGCGACAAACGGCTAGTGGCGTATGTGGTACCGGCGGCGGGAGCGGAGCCGACCGGGGTGCAGTTGCGCGAAGCGCTGCAAACGCAATTGCCTGAGTACATGGTGCCGAGCGCCTTCATGGTGCTCGACGCGTTCCCGCTGACGCCGAACGGCAAGCTGGATCGCAAGGCGCTGCCCGCGCCGGACGGCAGCTCGCTGGTGCAGCGCGAGTACGAAGCGCCGCAAGGCGAGATCGAACAGGGGTTGGCGGAGATCTGGCAGCAACTGCTAGGCATCGAGCGCGCGGGCCGGAACGACCATTTCTTCGAGCTGGGCGGCCATTCGCTGTTGGCCGTGCAGTTGGTGTCGCACGTGCGCGAGCGGCTGGGAGTGGAAGTGCCGCTGCGCGAGTTGTTCGCGCGGCCGGTGCTGCAGGCGTTCGCCCAGGCTGTGTGCGACGCCGGCACCAGTACCTTGGGCCGGATCGTCAAGGTCGGGCGCGATCAACCGCTGCCGTTGTCGTTGTCGCAGCAACGCCTGTGGTTCATCGATCAGCTGGATGCATCCGCGAGCCGCGCGTATCACATGCCGGCGGCGCTGCGCCTGAGCGGCAGTCTGCACCGCGATGCGCTGAAGCAGGCGCTGGACACGCTGGTGGAGCGCCAGGAGGGCCTGCGTGCGCGCCTGGTTGCGGTCGATGGCGTGCCGCACCAGGTGTTCGCACCCGAGGACATCGGCTTTGCCCTGGCAGAGCACGACCTCACGCAGTTGCCCGCCGAGGACCGCGAGCAGGCGGTACGCGAGCAGGCGGTCGACGAAGCGGGCGCGCCCTTCGACTTGAGCCAGGGGCCGCTGATCCGCGGTCGCTTGCTGCGTACTGGCGAAGAGGAACATGTGCTGCTGATTACCCAGCATCACATCGTCAGCGACGGCTGGTCGATCGGTATCATCATTCGCGAGTTCGCGCAGTTGTATGCGGCCTATAGCGATGGGCTGGCCAATCCGTTGCCGGCGCTGGACATCCAGTACGCCGATTACGCGGCTTGGCAGCGCGGCTGGCTGCAAGGTGAGGAACTGGATCGGCAGACGGCGTTCTGGCGCGATCACCTGGTGGGTGCACCGGCCCTGTTGGAGTTGCCGACCGACCGTCCGCGTCCGCCGGTGCAGCGTTATGCCGGGTCCGTGGTGCCGGTGGCGTTGTCGGCCGAGTTGGCCGGCAAGCTGCGCGTGCTGGCGCAGTCGCACGGCACCACGTTGTTTGCGGTANCGTTATGCCGGGTCCGTGGTGCCGGTGGCGTTGTCGGCCGAGTTGGCCGGCAAGCTGCGCGTGCTGGCGCAGTCGCACGGCACCACGYTGTTTGCGGTRTTGCTGGCCGGCTGGTCGCTGCTGCTGTCGCGGCTGTCGGGTCAGGACGATGTCGTCGTGGGCGTGCCGGTGGCCAACCGGCAGCGGCGCGAGGTGGAGGCGCTGGTCGGCTTCTTCGTCAACACGCTGGCCTTGCGTACGCGCCTGTCGGAGCCGTTGACGGTGGCAGGCCTGCTGGCGCAGGTGAAGGAAACGACGCTGGAGGCGTTCGCGCACCAGGAGCTGCCGTTCGAACAGGTGGTGGAAGCGGTACAGCCGGCGCGCAGCCTGAGCCACAGTCCGCTGTTCCAGGTGATGCTGTCCTTGAACAACACGCCCGGCGGCGATGCGATGGAGCTGCCTGGCCTGACGCTGTCGCAGGTNAGCCTGAGCCACAGTCCGCTGTTCCAGGTGATGCTGTCCTTGAACAACACGCCCGGCGGCGATGCGATGGAGCTGCCTGGCCTGACGCTGTCGCAGGTGCAAAGCGAACACACCATTGCGCAGTTCGATCTGTCGCTGTCGTTGAACGATGGCGGCGCGGGCCTGCATGGCGGCATCGACTATGCGGTGGACCTGTTCGACCGCAGCACGGTCGAACGCCTCGCTGGCCACTTCATGACTGTGCTGGAGGCGATGGCCACGTCCGACGCGCAGGCCGTCGCCACGCTGCCGGTCATGACGGCCGTGCAGCGGGCACAGGTGCTGGAAGGCTTCAATGCCACGGCGACCGACTATCCGCAGGATGCGCTGATCCACGAACTGTTCGAAGGACGGGTGGACGCGCAGCCGGATGCACTAGCGGTACGCGACGGGTCCGGGTCTTTGAGCTACGCCGAACTGGACGCCCGGGCGAACCGCCTGGCGCACGAGCTGATCGCGCAGGGCGTGGGCCCGGATGCGCGTGTCGCGATCTGCGTCGAGCGCAGCGTGGAGATGGTGGTTGGCCTGCTGGGTATCCTCAAGGCCGGTGGCGCCTACGTGCCGCTGGACCCGGACTACCCGCTGGAACGCCTGGCTTTCATGCTGCAGGACAGCGCGCCGTCGCTGCTGTTGACGCAATCGTCGCTGGCGGATCGGCTGCCGGCGCATGCGGTGGCGACGCTGTGCCTGGACGATGCGGCGGCGCCCTGGGCGGCGCGGCCGGCGCACCGGCCCGATCCGCAGGCCCTGGGCCTGGGCTCGCGCCACCTGGCGTACATGATCTACACCTCCGGATCGACCGGTCAGCCCAAGGGCGTGATGAACGAGCATCGGGGTGCGGTGAATCGGTTGCTGTGGGCGCAACGCGAATACCGGCTGGATGCCGACGATCGTGTGCTGCAGAAGACGCCGTTCGGCTTCGACGTGTCGGTGTGGGAATTCTTCCTGCCGCTACTGGCCGGCGCTGGTCTGGTGATGGCGCGGCCGGGCGGCCATCGCGATCCGGAGTACCTGCAGGCGTTGATCGAAGCCGAGGGCATCACGACGATGCACTTCGTGCCTTCGATGCTGGCCGAGTTCGTGTCGCAGGTGCGCGATGCGCGCTGCCGTTCGCTGCGCCAGGTGCTGTGCAGCGGCGAGGCGCTGCCGCATGGCGTGCTGCAGCGGGCCAGTCAGGCCTTGCCGCAGGTGGCCTGGCATAACCTGTACGGCCCGACCGAAGCGGCGATCGACGTGACGGCGTGGCCGTGCCGTGTCGGCGCCTACGGCGAGGTGGTGCCGATCGGCCGGCCGATCGCCAACACGCAGATGTACATCCTCGACGCGCAGGGTGCCCCGGTGCCGGTGGGCGTGGCGGGCGAGCTCCATATCGGCGGCGATGGCGTGGCGCGCGGGTACTGGAACCGCGAGGCGCTGACGGCCGAGCGGTTCGTGCGCGATCCGTTTAGTGCCGACCCACTGGCGCGCATGTACAAGACCGGCGACCTCGGTCGCTGGCTGCCGGACGGCAATATCGAGTACCTGGGGCGCAACGATTTCCAGGTGAAGATCCGCGGCTTCCGCATTGAGCTGGGCGAGATCGAGGCCAAATTGAGCGCCTGCGCCGGCGTGCGCGAGGCCGTGGTGCTGGCTCGGGAGGACGTGTCGGGCGACAAGCGACTGGTGGCGTACCTGACGGCGGACCAGGACCTTGCGGTGGCCGAGCTGCGTGCGCGTCTGTCGGTGGAGTTGCCCGACTACATGGTGCCCAGTGCCTTCGTGGTGCTCGACGTGTTCCCGCTGACGCCGAACGGCAAGCTGGATCGCAAGGCGCTGCCCGCGCCGGACGGCAACTCGCTGATGCAGCGCGAGTACGAAGCGCCGCAAGGCGAGATCGAACAAGGGCTTGCGGAGATCTGGCAGTCGCTGCTGAAGATCGAACAGGTGGGTCGCCACGATCACTTCTTCGAACTGGGCGGCCATTCCCTGCTGGCCGTGCAGTTGGTCTCGNGTGCAGCGCGAGTACGAAGCGCCGCAAGGCGAGATCGAACAGGGGCTGGCCGAGATCTGGCAGTCGCTGCTGAAGATCGAACAGGTGGGTCGCCACGATCACTTCTTCGAACTGGGCGGCCATTCCCTGCTGGCCGTGCAGTTGGTCTCGCGCGTGCGCGAGCGACTGGGAGTGGAGGTGCCGCTGCGCGAGCTCTTCGTCCATCCGGTGCTGCATGCGTTTGCGCAGGCGGTGGGCCAGGCCGGTACGAGCACCTTGGGCCGCATCGAGCGCGTCGATCGCGATCAACCGCTGCCGTTGTCGTTGTCGCAGCAGCGCCTGTGGTTCATCGACCAGCTGGATGCATCCGCGAGCCGCGCGTATCACATGCCGGCGGCGCTGCGCCTGAGCGGCAGCCTGCACCGCGATGCATTGAAGCAGGCGCTGGACACGCTGGTGGCGCGCCAGGARGGCCTGCGYGCGCGCCTGGTTGCGGTCGATGGCGTGCCGCACCARGTSTTCGCACCCGARGACATCGGCTTCGCCCTGGCCGAGCACGACCTCTCAGGAAGGCCTGCGTGCGCGCCTGGTTGCGGTCGATGGCGTGCCGCACCAAGTGTTCGCACCCGAGGACATCGGCTTCGCCCTGGCCGAGCACGACCTCACGCAGTTGCCCGCCGAGACCCGCGAGCAGGCGGTACGCGAGCAGGTGGAGGCCGAAGCCGTGGCACCGTTCGACTTCGAGCGGGGGCCGCTGATCCGCGGCCGCTTGCTGCGTGCGGCCGACGAGGAGCACGTGCTGCTGATTACCCAGCACCACATCGTCAGCGACGGCTGGTCGACCGGGGTCATCATTCGCGAGTTCGCGCAGTTGTACGCGGCCTACAGCGAGGGGCGGGTCAACCCGCTGCCGGCGCTGGACATCCAGTACGCCGATTACGCGGTGTGGCAACGTGGCTGGCTGCAAGGCGAGGAACTGGAGCGGCAGACGACGTTCTGGCGCGAGCACCTGGTGGGCGCGCCGGCGCTGCTGGAGCTGCCGACCGACCGTGCGCGTCCTGCGGTGCAGAGTCATATCGGCGGTACCTTGCCCTTCGCGTTGTCGGCGGAACTGAGCGCGCGACTGAAGCAGTTGGGTCAGCGGCAGGGGGCGACGCTGTTCATGGTGTTGCTGGCCGGCTGGTCGCTGCTGCTGTCGCGGCTGTCGGGCCAGGACGACGTGGTGATCGGCACGCCGGTGGCGAACCGCNGCGACGCTGTTCATGGTGTTGCTGGCCGGCTGGTCGCTGCTGCTGTCGCGGCTGTCGGGCCAGGACGACGTGGTGATCGGCACGCCGGTGGCGAACCGCCAGCGGCGCGAAGTGGAGGCGCTGGTGGGCTTCTTCGTCAACACGCTGGCGCTGCGCGTGCGCGTGGGCGAGACAGCGAGCGTGGCGGAGCTGCTGGCGCAGGTGAAGAAAGCGACGCTGGGCGCGTTCGTGCACCAGGAACTGCCGTTCGAGCAGGTGGTGGAAGCGGTGCAGCCCGCGCGCAGTCTGAGCCACAGTCCGCTGTTCCAGGTGATGCTGTNGAGCGTGGCGGAGCTGCTGGCGCAGGTGAAGAAAGCGACGCTGGGCGCGTTCGTGCACCAGGAACTGCCGTTCGAGCAGGTGGTGGAAGCGGTGCAGCCGGCGCGCAGCCTGAGCCACAGTCCGCTGTTCCAGGTAATGCTGTCCCTGGACAACACGCCAGTAACCGACGATGTCCAGGCGTTGCCTGGACTGACGCTCTCATCCATCGCCGCCGAACATCCGGTGGCGAACTTCGATCTGTCGTTGTCGTTCAAGGACGATGGCGCCAGCCTGCACGGCGAGCTCAAGTACGCCATCGACTTGTTCGACCATACGACGATCGAGCGTTTCGCCGGCCATTTCATCACCCTGCTGGAAGGCATGGTGGCCGACGAGACGGTGTCGCCGGCGGYGCTGCCGATGATGACGTCGGCGCAGCGCGATCATGTGCTGTCGGACTTCAACGCGACCTCGGCCGAGTATCCGCAGGAATCGCTGATCCACGAGTTGTNCGCTGCCGATGATGACGTCGGCGCAGCGCGATCATGTGCTGTCGGACTTCAACGCGACCTCGGCCGAGTATCCGCAGGAATCGCTGATCCACGAGTTGTTCGAGCGACAGGCGGCCGAGCAGCCGGATGCGCTCGCGGTCATCTGCGGCGACTCCGCGCTGCGCTACGACGAGTTGAACGCGCGYGCCAACCGCATCGCGCATTACCTGATCGCGCAAGGCGTACAGGCGGACGATCGGGTCGCGCTGTGCGTCGAGCGCAGCGTGGACACGGTGGTSGGCCTGCTGGGCATCCTYAAGGCCGGTGGTGCCTACGTGCCGCTGGATCCGGAGCATCCGCCCGAGCGRCTGGCTTTCGTRCTCGAAGACTGCGCGCCGAAGCAGCTGTTGCTGCAATCGGGTCTGCGCGARCGGCTGCCGGCAAGTGCGGTGCCKCAACTGGCGYTGGACGACAGCGAAACGACGYTGGCCGCTTATCCGGACCACAATCCGGATATCCGTGCCCGCGGTGCGAGTTCGCGGCAGTTGATCTACATGATCTATACCTCCGGGTCCACCGGCATGCCCAAGGGCGTGATGGTCGAGCATCGCTCGGTGGTGAACCTGTGGTTGAGCCTGGAGCGCGCGGTGTTCGCTGGCCTGGCGAAGGCRGCCCGGGTGGGCCTGAATGCGTCGATCACCTTCGACTCYTCGGTGAAATCGCTGACGCAGCTGTTGTCCGGACGCACGCTGGTGATTTTCCCGCAGGCCGTTCGTCAGGACAGTGCGGCGCTGCTGGCGCACCTGCGCGAGCAGCGCGTGGACGCCTTCGACTGCACCCCGGCGCAGTTGGAGATGCTCCTGGGGGCAGGCTTCGCATCGGGCGGCGAGACGGGCGTGAGCACAGTGTTGATAGGCGGCGAAGCGATCTCGCTCTCGTTGTGGGAACGCCTGCGCCAAATCGACGGGGTCGAGTTCCACAACGTGTATGGCCCGACCGAATGCACGGTGGACGCGACGGGTCCACCGGCATGCCCAAGGGCGTGATGGTCGAGCATCGCTCGGTGGTGAACCTGTGGTTGAGCCTGGAGCGCGCGGTGTTCGCTGGCCTGGCGAAGGCRGCCCGGGTGGGCCTGAATGCGTCGATCACCTTCGACTCYTCGGTGAAATCGCTGACGCAGCTGTTGTCCGGACGCACGCTGGTGATTTTCCCGCAGGCCGTTCGTCAGGACAGTGCGGCGCTGCTGGCGCACCTGCGCGAGCACCGTGTGGACGCCTTCGACTGCACCCCGGCGCAGTTGGAGATGCTCCTGGGGGCAGGCTTCGCATCGGGCGGCGAGACGGGCGTGAGCACAGTGCTGATTGGCGGCGAAGCGATCTCGCTCTCGTTGTGGGAACGCCTGCGCCAAATCGACGGGGTCGAGTTCCACAACGTGTATGGCCCGACCGAATGCACGGTGGACGCGACAACCTGTGCGTTGGACGCCGCCGAATCGCCGAGCATCGGCAAGCCGCTGTCCAATATGCAGATCTACATCCTCGACGCGCAGGGTGGCCCGGTGCCGGTGGGCGTGGCCGGCGAGCTCCATATCGGCGGCGATGGCGTGGCGCGCGGGTACTGGAACCGCGAGGCGCTGACGGCCGAGCGGTTCGTGCGCGATCCGTTCAGYGCCGATCCGCAGGCGCGCATGTACAAGACCGGCGACCTCGGYCGCTGGCGGCCGGACGGCACCATCGAGTACCTGGGGCGCAACGATTTCCAGGTGAAGATCCGCGGCTTCCGCATCGAGCTGGGCGAGATCGAGGCCAGGCTGGCGGCCTGTGCCGGCGTGCGCGAGGCGGTGGTGCTGGCGCGGGAGGACGTGCCGGGCGACAAGCGGCTGGTGGCGTACCTGGCGGCGGACCAGGACCTTGCGGTGGCCGAGCTGCGTGCGCGTCTGTCGGTGGAGCTGCCCGACTACATGGTGCCCAGTGCCTTCGTGGTGCTCGACGCGTTCCCGCTGACGCCGAACGGCAAGCTCGATCGCAAGGCGTTGCCCGCGCCGGACGGCAGCTCGCTGGTGCAGCGCGAGTACGAGGCGCCGCAGGGCGCAATCGAGGACGCGCTGGCGGAGATCTGGCAGGCGCTGCTGAAGGTCGAGCAGGTGGGTCGCCACGATCACTTCTTCGAGCTGGGCGGCCATTCGTTGCTGGCCGTGCAGCTGGTCTCGCGCGTGCGCGAGCGGTTGGGGGTGGAAGTGCCGCTGCGCGAGCTCTTCGTCCATCCGGTGCTGCACGCGTTCGCGCAGGCGGTGGGCCAGGCCGGCGCGAGTACCTTGGGCCGCATCGAGCTCGTCGGCCGCGATCAACCGCTGCCGTTGTCGTTGTCGCAGCAACGCCTGTGGTTCATCGACCAGCTGGATGCATCCGCGAGCCGCGCGTATCACATGCCGGCGGCGCTGCGCTTGAGCGGGCAATTGAATCGTGATGCCCTGAAGGCCGCGCTCGATCGCGTGCTGGTCCGCCAGGAAGGTTTGCGTGCGCGAATCATCGCCGTGAATGGCGTACCGCAGCAGGTGTTCGCACCCGAAGACATCGGCTTTGCCCTGGCCGAGCACGACCTCTCGCAGTTGCCCGCCGAGACCCGCGAGCAGGCGGTGCGCGAGCAGGTGGAGGCCGAAGCCGTGGCGCTGTTCGACTTCGAACGGGGGCCGCTGATCCGCGGCCGCTTGCTGCGTACGGCCGACGAGGAGCACGTGTTGCTGATTACCCAGCACCACATCGTCAGCGACGGCTGGTCGACCGGGGTGATGGTGCGGGAGTTCGCGGCGCTGTACACCGCGTTCTGCGCAGGGCAGGGCGATCCGTTGCCACCTTTGGCGATCCAGTACGCCGATTACGCGGCTTGGCAGCGTGGCTGGCTGCAAGGCGAGGAACTGGAGCGACAGACGGCGTTCTGGCGCGATCACCTGGTGGGTGCACCGGCCCTGTTGGAGTTGCCGACCGACCGTCCGCGTCCGCCGGTGCAGCGTTATGCCGGGTCCGTGGTGCCGGTGGCGTTGTCGGCCGAGTTGGCCGGCAAGCTGCGCGTGCTGGCGCAGTCGCACGGCACCACGCTGTTTGCGGTGTTGCTGGCCGGCTGGTCGCTGCTGCTGTCGCGGCTGTCGGGTCAGGACGATGTCGTCGTGGGCGTGCCGGTGGCCAACCGGCAGCGGCGCGAAGTGGAGGCGCTGGTCGGCTTCTTCGTCAACACGCTGGCCTTGCGTACGCGCCTGTCGGAGCCGTTGACGGTAGCCGGCCTGCTGGCGCAGGTGAAGGAAACGACGCTGGAGGCGTTCGCGCACCAGGAACTGCCGTTCGAGCAGGTGGTGGAAGCGGTACAGCCGGCGCGTAGCCTGAGCCACAGTCCGCTGTTCCAGGTGATGCTGTCCTTGAACAACACGCCCGGCGGCGATGCGATGGAGCTGCCTGGCCTGACGCTGTCGCAGGTGCAAAGCGAACACACCATTGCGCAGTTCGATCTGTCGCTGTCGTTGAACGACGGCGGCA
>NZ_LMGS01000011.1:19781-264672 GCF_001427505.1 Lysobacter sp. Root604
GGCGACCGACTATCCGAAGGATGCGCTGATCCACGAACTGTTCGAGCGGCAGGCGACCGCGCAGCCGGATGCGGTGGCGGTGGTTTACGAAGACCACCATCTGACGTACGGCGAGTTGAACGCGCGCGCGAACCAGTTGGCGCACGAGCTGATCGCGCGCGGGGTGCGGCCGGATGATCGCGTGGCGATCTGCTGCGAACGCAGCTTCGACCTGGTGGTCGGCCTGCTGGGCATCCTCAAGGCCGGCGGCGCCTACGTGTCGCTGGACCCAGCCTATCCGGCCGAACGGCTGGCCTTCATCCTGCAGGACAGCGCGCCCCGGCTGCTGCTCTCGACCACGCGCCTGGACGGGCATCTGCCCGCCGGCGACGTGCCCGTGCTGTGGTTGGACCAGGCGCCAGCCACGCTGGCGAGCCATCCGGTCGACAACCTCGACGCACGACGGCAGGGCCTGAGCTCGCGTCACCTGGCCTATGTGATCTACACCTCCGGTTCCACCGGCACGCCCAAGGGCGTGGCGATCGAGCATGCCAACACGCTCAACTTGTTGGCCTGGGCGCAGGCCAGTTTCACGGCGGCCGAGCTGAGCCACACCCTGTTTGCCACCTCCACCAATTTCGACCTGGCGGTGTTCGAGTTGTTCGTGCCGCTGTCGTGCGGGGCCACGGTGGGCCTGCGCCCGGATGTGCTGGCGGTGACCGCCCAGGACACGATGACGCTGATCAACACGGTGCCCTCCGGTATCGACGCGTTGCTGCGTTCTCGGTGCGTGCCGGATACGGTACGCACGATCAACCTCGCCGGCGAGGCTTTGAAGCCGGCGCTGGTGGCGCAGCTGTTTGCCGGCACGTCTGCCGAAGAGGTGGTGAACCTGTACGGTCCCAGCGAGACCACCACGTACTCGACCTGGGTGCGGATGGACCGCAGCCATGCGGGACCGGTGCTGATTGGCCGACCGATCGCCAACACCCAGGTGTACATCCTGGATGCGCAGGGCGAGCCGGTGCCGGTGGGCGTGGCGGGCGAGCTCTACATCATCGCCAACACCCAGGTGTACATCCTGGATGCGCAGGGCGAGCCGGTGCCGGTGGGCGTGGCGGGCGAGCTCTACATCGGCGGCGATGGCGTGGCACGCGGCTATCTGAACCAGCCGGCGTTGACGGCCGAGCGTTTCGTACGCGATCCGTTCAGTGCCGACCCGCAGGCGCGCATGTACAAGACCGGCGACCTCGGCCGCTGGCTGCCGGACGGCAACATCGAGTACCTGGGGCGCAACGATTTCCAGGTGAAGATCCGCGGCTTCCGCATCGAGCTGGGCGAGATCGAGGCCCGGCTGGCGGGGTGCGCCGGCGTGCGCGAGGCGGTGGTGCTGGCGCGCGAGGACGAGCCGGGCGACAAGCGGCTGGTGGCGTATGTGGTGTCAGCGGCGGCAGCGGAGCCGACGGCGGTGCAGTTGCGCGAAGCGCTGCAAACGCAGTTGCCCGAGTACATGGTGCCGAGCGCCTTCATGGTGCTCGACGCATTCCCGCTGACGCCGAACGGCAAGCTGGATCGCAAGGCGCTACCCGCGCCGGACGGCAGCTCGATCATGCAGCGCGGGTACGAGGCGCCGCAGGGCGAGATCGAACAGGGGCTGGCGGAGATATGGCGGTCGCTGCTGAAGGTCGAACAGGTGGGTCGCCACGATCACTTCTTCGAACTGGGCGGCCACTCGCTGCTGGTGGTGCAGATGACCTCGCAGGTGCGCGAGCGGCTCGGCATCGAACTGGCTTTGCGCGAGATTTTCCTGCATTCGACGCTGTCCGCACTCGCTGCGCGGATGACGACGCACGTCTCTACTCGTACCTGGAGTCCGCTGGTTCAGTTCAAGAAGACGCCTGGAAAACCCACGCTCTATCTGGTGCCCGGTCTTGCCATGACGGCCGCTTCGTTCTGGGATCTGGCGCAGTCGCTCGATGGGCGCATGAATGTGCACGTCCTGGAAGCGCAGGGACTGGAAGAAGGTCAGAAGCCATGCACGCGGATGGAAGACATCGTCGAGATGAATCTTTCGGCCATGCGCGAGAACGGACTTCCGGAGGGGCCGATCGTGCTGGGCGGACATTCCTACGGCGGTTCGGTGGCATTCGAGCTGGCACGTGCGCTGGAGGCATCCGGGCATCGTGTGCAGCTGATGCTGATCGATAACCTGCTGGTGCTTCCGTGGCAGTTGTTCAGGACGACGGATCCGGAGTTGAAGCGCGTCCTGAGCACGGACAAGCGTCTGAAAAAACTGTTCGACGCCCAATCCGCCATTTACGAGCGATACAAACCGTCGGGTCGTTTCCGCGGCGCGGTGGAAGTCATTTACGCGCGCGACGGCAAAATCAAAACGATGCCGGAGCGCAAGCGCCTGCATGCCTGCTGGGAATATTGCGAGCAGAAACCGGTGGTGTCCTCGGTAGGGGGAGATCATCGCAGCATGCTTGGCGCAGCACATGCGGATGAACTGTCGGAAGCCATCTGGCAAGCGTGGCGTCGCTACATCGACGGGTCGGAGGGTTTCGCGCACTAGGTAAATCGAAATCGTGCTCGACTTGAACTGAATCGCTGTTGGGATATTGCACCGCCGTGTGCCGCTGGGGAGTGGCGACGGCGGTAGCCGAGGAGGATATGTGGACATACTTAGAGAAAGTCAGCCGGTAGCCCCCTGGTGGCGTCGCCACCGGCGGTGGCTGCTGGTGTCGGTGGGTGCGGCGGTGGTGGTGGTGGCGGCGATGAGCGTGCTGGGACGTGCCGACCAGCTGGCGTCGCGCGACCGGGTGGTGCTGGCGAAGGTGAAGCAAGGCGAGTTCCTGGTGCAGGTGCGCGGTGTGGGCGAACTTACGTCCAAGCACATGCAGTTCCTGGGCGCGAAGGTCGAGGGCCAGGTGGAACGCATCGCGGTGGAAGCCGGCGCGGCGGTGAANCGGTGTGGGCGAACTTACGTCCAAGCACATGCAGTTCCTGGGCGCGAAGGTCGAGGGCCAGGTGGAACGCATCGCGGTGGAAGCCGGCGCGGCGGTGAAGAAGGGCGACATCCTGGCGAGCCTGGCCAACCCGAAGCTKCACGAGCAGCTGTCGGAGAGCGAGTGGGAGCTGGCGGCGCAGAAGAAGGAGCAGCAGGCCAACATCGCCAGCATGCAGGCRGAGCTGGTSGACCTGCAGACGGACGCACGGATCGCGCAGTCGGAGYTGAAGGTGCTGTCCCTGCGCGAGGCCTCCGAGGCCAAGCTGCAAGCCGACGGCATCGTGTCGAAGCTGACCTACGAGCAGACGCAGCGTGGGGTGGAGCAGCAGAAGCTGCGCATCGTGGCGGCGCAGGAGCGCGTKCGGATGATGCAGCAGCGCCTGAGCGCGCAGCGGGARGCGGACACGGCGCGGCTGAACAAGATGGGCAACACGCTGGACATTCTTCGCCAGCAGATCGCCGACCTGTCGGTGCGCGCACCGATCGACGGTGTGGTGGGGCAGATGGCCCTGAAGCTGGGCCAGCAGGTGGTGAGCGGGGACGAGATCGGTCGGATCGCGCCGTACGACAACCTGGTGGCGTTGCTGGACGTGCAGGACTACCAGGCGCGGGATGTGCGGGTCAATCAGGCGGTGCGCATCGACACGCGCGGCAACGTGGTGCCGGGCCGGGTGACGCGCATCGATCCGGCGGTGACCGACGGGATGGTGAAGGTGGAGGTGAAGCTGGACGGTTCCGTGCCGGCGAGCCTGCGCGCCAACCAGAGCGTGGAAGGGGTGATCGAGATCGCGCGCAAACCCAACGCGCTGTTCGTCAGCCGGCCGCCGTTGGCGCAGGGGCACGGACAGGCGGCGGTCTACCGCGTGGAAGGCGACACGGCGGTGCGCACGCTGGTGGATTTCGGGCTGGTGTCCACGCGCGACATCGAGGTGCTCGGCACGCTGAAGGCCGGCGACCAGATCGTGGTTTCCGATGTATCGGCGTGGGGCGAGCACAGCCGGGTCTTGCTGAAGTAGCCCTATCCCCCTCCTTTCATTTTTCAACCATCACGCACCCGCCTGCGAGCGGGTATCCAAGGAGTGAAACGCGTTATGAACGGCGAAACCCTGATCGAACTGTCGGCGATCCGCAAATCCTTTCTCACCGAGAAGGTCGAGACCCGGGCGCTCGACGACATCTCCCTGCGGGTGGGGAAGGGCGAGTACGTGGCCCTGTCCGGCCCGTCCGGCTCGGGCAAGTCGACGCTGCTGTCGCTGCTGGGCCTGCTGGATACCTGGGACGCGGGTAGCTACACGCTCAACGGCCACGACGTGTCGGCGCTGGGCCGCGACCAGCGGGCGGCGATCCGTAACCGCGAGATCGGCTTCGTGTTCCAGGCCTTCCACCTGATCAGCGACCTGACGGTGGAAGAGAACGTGGGTCTGCCGCTGACGTACCGGACGGACCTGGGCAAGGCCGAGCGCGCGCAGTGGGTGGCGCAGGCGCTGGCGCGTGTGGACATGACCCATCGCGCGCAGCACTTCCCGGCGCAGCTGTCGGGCGGCCAGCAGCAGCGCGTGGCGGTCGCGCGTGCGGTGGCGGGGCGTCCGTCGCTGATCCTGGCGGACGAACCGACCGGCAACCTGGACTCGAAGAACGCCGAGGCGGTGATCGAGCTGCTGGACGGCCTGCACCAGGACGGCGCGACCATCTGCATGGTGACGCACAACCCGGAGACGGCGGCGCGCTGTCCGCGCCAGATCGAGCTGTTCGACGGACGCATTGTGGCCGACCGGTCGCAGCACGCCGCGTTGCGGACGGTCGGCTGAGGAGCGGACGATGTCGTACTGGACGGATGTGAAATACGCGCTGCGCCTGTTGCGCAAGACCCCGGTGTTCACCCTGACCACGATCCTGGTGTTGGCCGGCGGTCTGGCGGTGAGTCTGTACACCTTTGGTTTGCTGAACACCGCGCTGTACAAGGACCTGCCGATTACCGACGGGGATCGGGTGATGCGCCTGGAGGGTCGTTCGGGCGGTCTGCCGACGCAGACGCTGGATGCCTACGAGCTGGCGCAGATCGCGCCGCAGGTGAAGGAACTGGAAGCGATCGGGGTCTACAGCGACACCGACGTGGAAGTGAGCGATCGTGAGCTGAGCCAGATGGTGCCAGCCACGTACGGTCAGTGGGACATGTTCGGCTTTATCGGGGTGCAGCCGCAGTTGGGYCGCAGCTTCCTGCCGGCCGATACGATCGGCGGCGCCGAGCCGGTGGCGATCGTCAGCCATGCGCTGTGGCAGTCGGCCTTCGCCGGYTCGCCGGACATCGTGGGTCGGGTCATCCACGTCAACCGCAAGCCGGTACGTGTGGTCGGTGTGATGCCGGCGGGTGTGACCTTCCCGGTRTGGTCGCGGTTGTGGCTGCCGATGCCGCAGCAGGAGTCGCAGCCGGTGAACGAGGCGGCCTCCAGCGAAGTGGGCGCGTATGCCCGGCTGCGCCCGGGTGCGACGCGGGCGTCGGCGTCGGCGGAGCTGACGGACCTGTTGACCGGCCTGCGCCAGCGGCATCGTCGCGTGGACGGCAAGCCGTACGAGTACAACGCGATGGCGCTGGAAACCTTCCAGATGAGTCTGGCCGGGGGCGGCGCGGGCAACGTGATGTTCGCGGTGCTGAACCTGCTGGCCGGCTTCATCATGCTGCTGTCGTGCGTGAACGTGGGCAACATGCTGCTGGCGCGCACGCAGGAGCGGTTGAAGGAGATTGCGGTGCGGATGGCGATCGGTGCGCCGCGCGGCCGGCTGCTGTGGCAGATGATGCTGGAGAGCCTGCTGATCTGCGTGGTGGGCGGCGGGCTGGCCCTGCTGCTGATCGCGTACTGGCTGAARGCGACCGACCAGTTCCTGCAYGGGTGGAGCGACCGTCTGCCGTTCTGGGCGAGCTGGGGCGTGGACGCGCAGTCGGTGCTGATGACGTTCGSGTTCGTGCTGTTCGCCGTGTGCGTGGTGTCGATCCTGCCGACCTGGCGGGTGCTGCGCGTGCCGTGCACGACCTTGCTGCGCGACGGAACGCGCGGCGCACGCGGACGCTTGAGCGGTCGGCTGTCGCGGTTGCTGCTGACGGTGCAGATCGTGCTGATATCGGTGGTGATGGCGGTCGGCAGCGCATTGACCTTCGTGGCCTGGCGCACGTCGAACCTGGACACGGGCATCGATGGCGAGCGGCTGCTGGCGCTGGACGTGGCCGCGCCCAAGGGCAGCGACGGCACGCCGGCCAGCAAGGCGCAGTACCACGAGCGCCTGCTGGCGAGCATCCGTGCGCAGTCGGACGTCGAGGGGGCGATGCTGTGGAGTGGCGCGGCCAGTCGGCGCTTCGGGGTGGATGGCATGAACTATCCGGTGGCGGGCGATTACCCGGAGGCGACGGTGCGGCTGAGTTCGGATGCGCCGGTATCGCTGGGTGCGCGACTGCTCGATGGACGCTACTTCGACTCCCGCGACGGCAGCGACGGCAGCCGWTCGGCGCTGGTGAGCAAGACGCTGGCCGAGCGTTACTGGCCGGGCRGCTCGCCGATCGGCCGGTCGATCCAGTTGTTCGATGCGAAGGGYAAGGCGCGCGAGCAGCGGGTCGTGGTGGGCGTGGTCAGCGATGTGCTGGACGACAGCCAGCTGATGCAGGCGGATGCGCGTGCGGTGACGGCGATCTACCTGCCGTTCGCCCAGGCGGCGCCGGTCAGTGCGCGYTATCTGGTGCGTTACCGCGGCGACGAGCCGTCGGCGCGCGCAACGCTGCTGAACCTGGCGTGGCAGGCCAATGCGGCGCCCGGGGTGGCGGTGGATCGCTACACGGCGCTGCGCGACCGCACGGTGGCSCTGAGCCGSAGTCTGGCGAAGCTGTTCGTGTACAGCGGTCTGTTCGCGCTRTTGCTGGCGCTGACCGGCATCTACGGCCTGTGCAGCAACGAAGTGATCCTGCGCAGGCAGGAGGTGGGGCTGCGCCGCGCGATCGGCGCAAGCGACGGATCGATCCTGCGCTTGTTCCTGCGCCAGGGCGCGCGGCGTCTGGCGGTGGGCCTGGTGCTCGCGACGCTGATCGGNCGCGCGATCGGCGCAAGCGACGGATCGATCCTGCGCTTGTTCCTGCGCCAGGGCGCGCGGCGTCTGGCGGTGGGCCTGGTGCTCGCGACGCTGATCGGYGGGGCGGGGCTGTTCCTGCTCTCGCGTCTGGCCGGGCTGGGGACCGTGGTGCCGGTGGCGATCGGGCTGGGCGTGGCGATCACGATCACSCTGCTGGTGGGCATGGCCACCTAYCTGTCCACCCGCAGGATCCTGCGCGGCGAACCGGCCGAAGGCATGCGGTATGAATGAGTCGCTTTCGTCATTAACCTAGACAAACTACCGAGAGAACCCTTATGCAACCCGAATTCATCATTCTCTTCGTGCTGGGACTTGCGCCGATCGCCATCGTGCTGATCGTCCTGCGCTATCGCTATCAGCAGGCGCAGGCGCGCTACAACGTCGTGATGCATCTGGCGGACAAGGGCGTGACGCCGCCGGTGGAGCTGTTGATCGAGCCGCGCGCGGCGTTCTGCGAACGGCGACGGGCCCTGGTGCTGATCAGTATCGGCCTGGGCATCATCGCCATGTTCGCCGCCTTGCCGGGACACTACGAAAACGGGCGAGGGATCGGCGAACTGTGGGGGATTGGCCTGTTGCCGTTGCTCACCGGGTTCGGCTACCTCGCCAGCTGGTGGCTGAATCGCCGCGACGACAAGCATGCCTGATCACGACGCGGAAGCGCGCATAGATCAGGCCCTCGTTGCACGAGTTCTGCTCGGCAACGAGGGCCGCGCGTTCGAGCAACTGGTGCGGCGTCATCAGGGCATGGTGCGCGCGCAATTGCGGCGCCTGCTGCACGGCGACGAAGCTGGTGCCGACGACCTGGCGCAGGAGACGTTTCTGTTGGCATGGCGAAAACTCGACCAATTTCGCGGCGACGCGCGTTTTTCCACCTGGCTTTACCGCATCGCGTACACCTGCTTTCTGCAGGCCAGTCGAAAGAAGGCGGGGACACTCGAAGATGCCGATGGCGGCGAGCACGAAGCGCTGGCAGCCCCCGCCCAGACCGTCGACCTGCAAGTAGATATAGAGCGTGCGATGCAGCGCCTGTCCCCTGCCGAGCAGGCCGTGCTATTGCATTGCGTGCAATTGGGGTTGAGTCACGAAGAAGCTGTCTACGTGCTGGACATGCCGCTCGGCACGGTGAAAACCCACGCGACGCGCGGCAAGGCAAAGCTGCAAAAGTGGCTGTCAATCTGGCAAGGATCCGAGAACAAGAGGCAACTCTCATGAACGACCCGCATGATTCATCCATCGATGCGCTGCTGCGCCAACATTTCGATGGCCCCGTCGCCGATGCCGGCTTTAGCGATCGCGTCATGCGGCAATTGCCCGCACGTCGGCACGCACGCCGTTGGCAGTTGCCGCTCGGCATATTGGCGGGACTTGGCGCGTGCCTCTGGAGCCTTTCGTCCACGCCCTTGATCCGTGCTGGCTGGCAGGATTGGATGCGCGGGAGTCTTTCCTCGGCGGCCGTGATCATGCTGCTGACCCTCATGGGGATGTCGCTAATGGCATCGTGGTGGGCGTTGGCAGAGAACGAATAGGAGTCTGTCCGTCAGACCTTACCTCGCCGAGGGCGGGCTGCTGGATCTGGTGGAAGTGCGCGCCGGAAACGCATGCGGACCCTGGGTTCGGATCTGCCCGATGCCATCGACTTGCTGGCGCGGGTGGAATCCCGCTTGCGGTCGGGCGCCCTGATCGTGGCCGACAACGCCGACTACAGCCCCGACTGCAGCCCCGAATATCTGGCGTATGTGCGTTCGCCGGTATCGCGCTATCTGTCCATCGCTTTCGCCGACGACGTCGAGCTCTCGATGCGGATCGGCTAAGGCTTCAAAGCGCTACGGGCCTCGTCATCTACTAATGGCGCCTGGCGCGCATGGCCGTGTCCTGGCGCTCAGGCGGTGCCGTCGTCCGCGCTCGCCGTCCGCTCGCGACCGGCCACCACGCCGGTCGCGGCGAGGTCGCCGGTGACGTTGCCCAAGGTCGCGAACACGTCGGGGATGGTGTCGACCGCCAGCAGCAGGCCCATCGGTTCCACCGGCAGGCCGGCGGCCTGTACCACCGGCATATTGGTCGCCATGAAGCTGACCTGCCCGGGCAGGCCCACCGACCCCAGGCTGATCACCACCGCCAGCGCGGCGCAGCCGGCCAGCTGCGCCGCGCTCAGGTCGACGCCGTAGATCCAGGCCACGAAGGCGGTCACGCCGATGTACTGGATCGGACTGGTCATGCGGAACAGCGACACTGCCATCGGCAACACCAGCGAAGCGATCTCCAAGGGATAGCCCAGGCGCACGCGGGCGCTGTCGACCATCGCCGGCAACGACGCCAGCGAGGACTGCGTGCTCGCGGCGATGGTCTGCGCCGGCAGCACCCCGGCGGCGAAGCGCCGCAGCGGCGTGCCGGCCGCGGCCGCGACCAGGTACAACATCAGGGTCACCGAGATGTACAGGCTGCACTGCAGCACGATGTAGTAGCCGACCGCGCCCAGCATGCCCACGCCGACATGGGCGCAGACCGCGAACATCAGCGCGAACACGCCCAGCGGTGCGATCCACAGCAGCCAGCGCACGATCACGATCATGGTGTCGGCGATGGCCTGGAACAGTTCGACCAGGCGCGCGCGCCGAGCCGGCTCGATCCGGGTCAGGGCGAAGCCGAAGAACAGCGCGAACACCACCAGCGGCAGCATCGCGCTGGCCGCGGCGGCGGCGATCACGTTGCTGGGGATCATCGCGGTCAGCCAATCGCCCAGCGCCGGCGGCGCGACCGTGGGGGTCGAGGTGGCGGTGCGGAAGGCCTGCACCAACGCCTCGTCGCGCGGCAGCAGCGATAGCAGCGCGGGCGCGGCGATCGCGGCGAAGGCTGCGCCCAGGCTGAGCAGCACGATGAACACCACCATCGCGCGCCGCGCCGTGCGGCCGGACGCGGCCGCGTCGGTGGCTGAGGTCACGCCGATCACTACCAGCGACACCACCAGCGGCACCACCGTCATCTGCAGGGCGTTGAGCCAGAGCTTGCCGATCGGCTGCATCACCGCCGCGGCGCCGTGCGCGGCCTCGGGCGCCAAGGCGACCAGGATCAGACCGGCGGCGGCACCGGCGATCAGGGCGAACAGGACGCGGGCGGTCATCGACATGCGGACGGCGACTCCGGAGGGGCGTGGACCCAGATTGGGCTAGGGCGCGGGCAGATGCCAATCCTGCCGCAGCCGGCGCAGTTCCGCCTGCGGCAGCAGCACGAACACCGGACGTTGCTGCGGGCGCAGCCAGGCCAGCAAGGCCTCCATGGCGGGATCGGCCATCGCCGTGCAGCCCGCGGTGGGCTCGCCGGGCGCCTTCCACAGGTGGGCGAAGATGCAGCTGCCGGCGCCGCTCAGGCGCTGCGGGTTGTGCTCGATCACCAGGCCCAACCGGTAGCGCTGGTCGCCGCCGGCATGCAGGTCGCGGCGCATGGGCTCGGTGGACTCGGCGACCGCGTCGCGGCCGACCGTGCCGGCGTCGACGATGCGGTTGTACAGCGGCGAGGCGTTGACGTCGATGCAATAGTCGTCGGCGCCCATGGCCTGATAGGGCATGGGCGTCGCCGCGCTCGCGCCGTAACCGAACGCGGTGCCCAGCGCGAACACGCCGGCCGGCGCGCGCCCGTCGCCTTCGCGCTTCTGCGGTCCGTCGGACTGGGCGGGGTGCAGCCCCAGGCCCCAGGCGCTGCCGTTACGCCCGACCGTGACTGGCGTGGCCGCGCCGACTTCGCGCCAATCGCCGCCGTCGCGTTCGTAGCGGCGTAGGCGCCCGGCGCTGGCGTCCCAGCCGTCGGTGGTCACCAGCACCAGCTGGCGCGCGTTGCCCCAGGGCGAGGGTGCG
Organism: Lysobacter sp. Root604; assembly: GCF_001427505.1. Classification (NCBI taxonomy): domain Bacteria; kingdom Pseudomonadati; phylum Pseudomonadota; class Gammaproteobacteria; order Lysobacterales; family Lysobacteraceae; genus Lysobacter; species Lysobacter sp. Root604. The sequence goes on from NZ_LMGS01000011.1 coordinate 30,735, forward strand.
TTCGTGCCCGGAGCGCTGGCGCAGGCGGCCAGCAAGAGCAGGGTGGGCATCAGCAGAGCGATACGGAACGGGATGCGCATGCGGCCTCGGGTTGGCGTCAGCTGTCGAGCAGATCCTGCATGCGCTCGAGGTTGAGGTCGAGCTGGCGGCGCCGGCCCTCGTGGGCGTCGCACAGCAGCACGAAGATCAGGTCCAGCAGATGCTGCAGCGCCGACTGGTACAGCAGCGGCTCGATATGCCGGCGCTCGTCGTGCGCTGACACCACCAGGGCGGTGTCGGCGTGCGCGCGCAACGGGTTGGGGGTGTGGCGGGTCACGGTGATGACCTGGCCCACGCGTTCGCGGAAGCGCCGGCCGATCTGGCACAGCGCCGGCTGGCGGCCGTGTTCGGAGAACAGCAGCAGCACGTCGCCGGCCGCCGCGCTGGAGATGCCGGCCTGCATCAGCATCGCATCGACGTAGTGCACGGTGACGATGCCCAGCATCGACAGCCGGGTGGCGAAGGCGCGCGCCGGGATACCGTCCTCGCCCAGGCCGATGATGTAGACCTTGCCGGCGCGCTCGATCGCCGCGGCGATCGCGTCGATGCGCTCGGCCGGGTTGATCAGGCGGGTCTCGGCCTCGGCCAGGGCCTTGAGATGCCACAGGTCCTCGGCCAGCGCGGTATGCGGGTCGTCGGCCGCGGTGGCGGTAGGCGCATGTTCCTCGCCGTTGCCGTTGCCGCGCGCGACCGCTTCGCCGATGGAGTACTTGAGGTCGGGGTAGCCCTTGAAGCCGAGCTTCTGGCTGAACTTGACCACGCTGGACTGGCTGATGCCCAGCGCGTTGGCCAGTTGCTGCGAGGAGTAGTCGCGCAGCAGGTGGGCGTTGTCGAGCAGGAAATCGCCGATGCGGCGTTCGATCGCCGACATGCGGTCGCGTTCGGCCCGGATTTTCAACAGCGGCGACATGTGCGGGGCGGTCCTGTGCTCAGCCGGGCAGGGGTTCGAGGCCGCGGATCTCGCGGATGCCCAGGCCGGGCGCGTCGGTGACCGAGATCTCCGACTCGTTGAAGATCACCCCGCCATCGACCGGATTGAACGCGCACAGGGAAGGCCCGTCCAGGTCCACCTTGGTGATCACGTTGGCCTTGGCCACCGCCACGTGCACGGCCGCGGCGACGCTGATGCTGGTTTCGATCATGCAGCCGATCATGCATTCCACCCCGTACAGGGCGGCGATGTCGGCGATGCGGATGGCGTTGGAGATACCGCCGGTCTTCATCAGCTTGATATTGATGATGTCGGCGGCGCGCATGCGGATCAGATCGATGACCTCGGTGGGGCCGAACACGCTCTCGTCGGCCATGATCGGAGTATGCACGCGCTCGGTCACGTACTTCATGCCGTCCAGATCCTGCGCCTTGACCGGCTGCTCGACCAGCTCCAGGCGCACGCCGGCGTCCTCGAGCTGCTGGATCGCGTACACCGCCTGCTTGGCGGTCCAGCCCTGGTTGGCGTCCAGGCGCAGCAGGGCGCGGCCCTCGACCGCGGCGTAGATCGCCTTGACCCGCTCGATGTCGACGCCGATGTCCTTGCCGACCTTGATCTTGAGCGACTCGAAGCCGCGCTCCACCGCGCTCATCGAATCGGCCACCATCTTGTCGATGTAGTCGACGCTGATGGTGATGTCGGTGGCGATGACCGGGTCGCCGCCGCCCAGCATCTTGTACAGGGGGGCGCCGTAGAGCTGGCCCCACAGGTCGTAGAGCGCGATCTCGACCGCGGCCTTGGCGCTGGTGTTCTTCTCCAGCGCGCCCTGGACCAGCTGGGTCAGGCGGTTGAGGTCGGCGATGTCCTCGCCGATCAGGCGCGGCGCGATGAACTTGCGGATCGCCTCGACGATGGAGCCGTGAGTGTCGCCGGTGATCACTGCGGTGGCCGCGGCCTCACCGTAGCCGATCTGGCCGCTGTCGGTGTGCACGGAGACGACGATGTCCTCGACCGTGTCGACGGTGCGCAGGGCGGTCTTGAACGGCGTCTTGAGTGGGACGCGCAGCATGCCGAACCGGATGTCGGTGATTTTCATGGAGCTCCGATCGCTTCGTGGTAGTGGGGCGCTCAGGGGCGGATGCGCTGGATGCTGGTGATGCGGTCGACGTAGCTGTGGGCCTCGTCGAACAGCAGCGGCGTCAGCGGCGATACCGATACCCCGTTGAGGTGGGCACGGGCCATGCGGCCCTCGCCGTCGCGGTAACTGATGCCGGTGGTGTCGTGGATCACATAGGGTTCGCCGTCGCGGTCGCCGATCACCATCATCACGTGGCCGGGGATATAGATCAGGTCGCCGACCTGCAGCTCGCGCACCACCTTCATGCGCGCGGCGCGGTCGTCCTGCTCGCTGAAGGCGATGCGATTCAGTGCCGGGCTCACTGCCTGGTCGCGGGTATTGCGCGGCAGGGTCACGCCGAAGCTGCGGTAGACGTCCGAGACGAAGCCGCTGCAGTCGCGCGCGTTGTAGGAATGGCCCCAGCCGTAGCGCTCGCCGAGGAACTTGAAACCCTGGCGCAACAGGTTGGCCTTGGTCAGTGGCAGGTACTGTGCGGTGGTGTCCTGGGTCTTGGGCAGCAGCGCCGGGGCGAAGCTCAGGCGGCCGTCGTCGCCGCGCAGCGGCAGTTCGATCACGTGCGCGGTGTAGGGGTGCTGGCCGTTGACCGGGCGGTCGGCCGGCCAGTCGGCCAGCAGCGGCACGCGCACGCCCATGTCCAGCTGCAGCTGCGATAGTTTGGGCTGCTCGGGCGTGTACACGGTGCGCGCGGTCGCGCCGGTGACGATCAGCTGCGGCGTGCGCCGACCGTAGCCGAACACCGCCGCGGCCTCGCCCTCGGCGACGTAGCGCTTCTCGATCCAGGCCGTGTAGAGCGGGCTGACCACGAACCACCATTGGCGGTCGCGGCTCTCGTGGGTGATCGCGACCGGGTCGCCGGGGAACAGTCCGCTTTCCTGAAAGCGGTCGATGTCGTGATCGTCGGGCGAATTGAAGACCCGCAGCGGTGTCGGGAATGCGCGCAGATCGGCGCGGTGCACGATCAGGCCGTAACGCAGGGCCTGCTGTTGCGGAATCGCGTCCAGATTCAGCGCAGTCTGCAGGCCGTCCAGCACCTGGGCGGCGATGGACTGGCCGCGGTCGTCGTACAGCGCCTGGGGCGGCCGCTCCGATACGGAGGCGATCCAGTCGCGGATCTGCTGACGCGAGACCGTCGCCGGCAGGCCTTCCAGATCGTGCACCGAGGGGTCGAGCTCGCGCAGCCTGGCGTTCTGCTCGCCGATCGCCTTCGCGTCGAGGACCACGCGGTCCGCGCGCGCCTGCCGCTGGATCCAGTAATCCGCATTCAATTGACGTTCCTCCACGCCGATTACACCGTGGGCGGGAATGGTTAGCGCGGCGGGCGACGCCGCCGCGAGCGACGGCGGCGCGGCGCCATAGAGGCCGGCCGCGACGAGCAGGACGAGGAGCGCACGCATCGGATCAGACTCCCGTGGGCGAAAGGCCGGACAGCACGCCGGCCATGAACAGTCCGATGCCGGTGCCCAGCACCAGGCCCAGCATCGCCAACAGCACCGCCGCAGGCACCAGCGCGCGCGAGTACGTCGCCGCCAGCACCGGCGCGGTCGCCATACCGCCTATCTGCGCCAGCGAGGAGATCCCGCACAAGTACAGATCGAAGCGGAACGCGCGCGCGGCCAGCGCGAACAGGGCGACATGCAGCACCAGCACGGTGAAGCCGACCAGCAGGAACAGCGGCGCGGCCGACATGCCGGCAAAATTGCTCTGCGAGGCCAGCACCGCGACCAGGCAGGCCAGCAATGCGCCGGCCAGCGGCGCGGGCACCGGCGAGCGCGCCAGCGGCGTGCGCGCGAGCGCCAGCCCGGCGACGGTCGCGATCAAGACCGTCCAGGCGGTGCCGGTGAGGAAGCCCTGCGTGGGCAGTTGCGCGGCCAGCGCCATCGCGCCGTTGCCGACCAGCAGGGCGATGCCCAGCCACAGCAGCACGCCGCCGGCGCTGGTCGCTCCATGGGCGAGCGGCGCGGCGGCCATGGGCAGCGCACGCTCGTCGGCGCGCGTCCAACGATTGAATCGGGGCGCGAAGCGCACGGCCGAGAACAGCAGCACCACCCACACCGAATAGCACAGCGCGTCGGCCAGCAGCACCGGCGGCAGCAGGTTGTCGGGCAAGCCGATCGATTGCTTGACCGCGACCAGATTGGCCGAGCCGCCGGTCCAGGTCGCGCTGAGCGCAGCCAGCATCTTCCAGCCGTCTGCGGGCAGGGCGTTGCGGAAGATCAGATAGGCCAGCACGATCGCGACCAGGATGCTGGCCATCGCGCAGGCGAAGACCGCCAGCATGCGTGGGCCCAACGCCAGAATCGCGCGTAGGTCGCAGCCGACCATCAGCAGGAACAGCAGGGCCGGCAGCAGTTGCGTGGTGAGATGGCGTTGGGCCGCCGCAATTTCGGCCGTACCCTGCCACAGGCCGGCCACCGCCAACGCGGTCACCAGCAGATAGGTCAGCACGATCGGCGGCAGCACCGAGAACAGGCGCCAGCCGTAGCGCCGCTCCAGCGACGGAAACAGGCCGGCCGCCAGCAGGACCACCGCCAGATATGGCCAGACCGTTTCGATCATCGCGTCCCCTCGCTAGCGCCGGGCGGTCGTCGCGACCGGCTCAGTGGGAATACATACTTCACAACGAGAATTTGTCAAGAATAAATTATTGACCAGCCCGTCCGGCCATGTTACACAGCCGTGACTGGGTCCTCGGATGGTCTGGCTGCGACGTGGAAACTTCCGTGCTTCCGCTAGCTTCGGCGACGTCGCCGGCACGCACCATGTGCCTGGGTGTGCGCAGCCTGTGCCTATCGGGCCTGCTGCTCGCGCTGCCTGCGGCCTACGCCGGTTACGACCGTGGCCCCGCCGATATCGTCGCCCTGATCGATGACAGCCGCTTTCTCGACGCCCACGCGAGCATAGACGCAGCGCTCGCGCGTCCTAATCTGAGCGCCGACGAGCGCGCGGCGCTGGAATTCCAACGCGAGCGCATGCGTCGCATCCGCCTGGACTTTCCACTCGGCGAGACCGAAGCGCGACGCAAATTGAGCGAGCTGGTGCCGGACCTGCGCGAGGAAGAGTTCCAGGCCTGGAAGCGCAGCAACCGGCTCGAGCATCTGGATATCGACGGCCAGTCCTACTACTTCAGCCGCGCCGTCTCCAACTTGTTCCTGCTCGATCCCGCCGCCGATGCGCGCCGTCGGCCGCCGCGCAAGCCTGGCGGCGGACCGATGGAACAGGCCAACGCTTATCACGAGGAGGCGCTGCGCGAAGCGCGCGCGACCGGCAAGAGCAGCGTCGCCCCCCGCCGCGTGCGCGTGACCCAGTCCATCGTGGTGAACGCCGACGCGGTGCCGGCCGGCGAGACCGTGCGCGCCTGGATCCCGTATCCGCGTCTGCGCCCCGGCCAACAGGAGGATCTGGTCTTCCTGTCCAGCGCGCCCGCCGCGCACCGCATCGCGCCCGAGTCCGCGCAACAGCGCACGATCTATCTGGAACAAGCCGCGCAGGCCGGCCAGCCGACCACGTTCTCGATCAGCTACGAGCTCACCGTCTACGGCCAGGTGCACCGCATCGATCCGGAGCGCGTGCAGGCGCTGGGCGAGCGCCCCGAGCTCGCGCCCTACCTGGGCGAGCGCGCGCCGCACATCGTCTACACCGACGCGCTGCGCCGCTACTCGCGCGAGGTCGTCGGCGACGAGACCAATCCCGCGCGCATCGCGAAAAAGCTCTACGCCGCGGTCGACCGCATTCCCTGGGCCGGCGCGCGGGAATACTCGACGCTGTCCAACATCAGCGATTACGCCCTGCATGCCGGCCATGCCGATTGCGGGCAGCAGACTTTGCTGCTGATGGCCCTGCTGCGCTTGAACGGCATACCCGCGCGCTGGCAGTCGGGCATGGTTTATTCCGACGGCGACTACGACAACCTTCACGACTGGGGCTGGCTGTATCTGGCGCCCTACGGCTGGGTCCCGATGGACGTCACCACGGGACGCTTCCAGGACGCCAAGGATCCCGGCGTCGAGTGGTTCTATTTCGGCGGACTCGATGCCTACCGCATCGCGTTCAACGACGACTACGGGACCGAGCTGGTCCCGGCGAAACGGCACTTCCGTTCGGAAACCGTGGATTCGCAGCGCGGCGAAGTGGAGTGGGCCGGGGGCAACCTCTACTTCGACCAGTGGGACTACCGCTTCAAAGCACAAGTACTGCCGCTGCCCGGCCACGCGCCGTAGCGGCAGCTCACCACACGGCCATGCTCTAGGGGAAACGGAAACATGCGCGCAACAACGATGAGGAAGACCGCGCTCTGCGTCGCGATGGGGCTCTGCTTCGGCTCGCTCTCCATGGGCGCGCTGGCGGCCAACAACGACGGCTCGCTGGCGGGCCGCACCACGCCCGGCGCCGAAGTCACCATCCGCAGCCCGGACACCGGCTTCACCCGCACGGTCAAGGCCGACGAACAAGGCAACTACCGCTTTCCGTTCCTGCCGGTCGGCCAGTACACCCTGCAGACCAGCATCGACGGCGCGGCCGGCGAGCCGACGCCGGTGACGGTGTCCCTGGGCACCACGACCAACGTCAACGCCGGCTCGCAGGCGGCGACGGATCTGGCGGCGGTGCAGGTGGTGGGGACGCGGGGGATCAGTCCGGTCGATGTGTCTTCTACGGAGTCGGCTACCAACGTAACGCGCGAAGAGATGGCGCGGCTGCCCGTGCCGCGGGATATCACGGACGTCGCCACGCTAGCGCCGGGAGTCAACCGCGGCGAGTTCGGCGGCGTGTCCTTCGGTGGGTCGTCCGTGGCCGAGAACTCCGTGTACATCAACGGCCTCAACGTCACCGACTTCTACAACCGTGTCGGCTTCTCCTCGATGCCGTTCTCGTTTCTGCAGGAGTTCCAGGTCAAGACCGGCGGCTATTCGGTGGAATTCGGGCGTACCACGGGCGGTGTGATCAATGCCGTGACCCGCAAAGGTTCCAACGAGTTCCATGGCGGCGTGGATTTGCTGTTCGACAATCTGGCGCAATCGGATGCCAAGAATCATCCGGGGCGCGTCGCCAAATACGACGATAACGAGCAGAACAACTATGCGGTATGGGGCTCGGGCGCTCTGATCCAGGATCGCTTGTTCTTCTTCGGCATCTACGAGAAGCGCGACCTGGACAACCAGAGCACGGACGACGGCGGCAGAAACCTGTTCATCGAGAGCGGCGACAACGATTTCTGGGGCGCCAAGCTGGATTGGCAGATCAACGATAAGAATCTGTTGGAACTGTTGGCGTTTTCGGACAAAAGCGAGACGGTCGAGGACAACTACGTGTTCGATCCGGTCACCGGGAAGCGCCTGTCCGGGCGCGAAAACCGTACCTTCGAGAAGAACGGTGGCGATAACTGGGCCCTGACCTATACCGGCTATTTGACCAACGATCTGTCGGTCAAGGCGATGTATGGCGAGAATGAGCGCGTCGCCTCGGTCAACAGCCTGAACGATGCCGCGTGCAACCTCATCCAGGACCGCCGCGTCGGATCGAGTTTCATAGGCTGCTCCAGCAATACCGCCGTGATCGATCGAAACGACAAGCGCAAGGCCATGCGCTTGGATTTCGAGTGGTCGCTCGGCGATCATTATCTGCGCTTCGGCGCCGACCACGAGAACAATACCTCCGACTACTCCAGCCGTTACCCAGGCAATGGTCTGCGCTACGAGGTCAGCGCGGTGCCGAGCAGTAGGCGTGTGAACGGCGTTCGGGTGCGAGACGGCTTGGGTGCGTACGTACGCACGCGTCAAGTCGCCAATCAAGGTACATTCGAAACCGAGAACGAGGCGTACTACATCGAGGACAACTGGTCGGTCACGCCGAATCTCGTGCTGAACCTGGGCGTGCGTTGGGAGGCGTTCGACAACAAAGACGCCGCCGGTCGCAGCTACATCAAGATGGACGATATGGTGGCGCCGCGCTTCGGCTTCTCGTGGGATATGAACGGCGACGGCCGCACCAAGCTGTACGGCAACCTGGGGCGCTATTTCCTGCCCGTGGCCAACGTCATCAACATCAAGCAAGCCGGTCCGTTCCTGGATGCGCGTACGTTCTACGAGTTCAACGGCTTTGGGACCTTCACCAACCCGGCCACCGGACAGGTTTATCCGGATCCGATCCTGGGCCCGCAGATCGGAGGGGTGGACGATTCGCAGGGCAATGGCCAGGTCGGCGACTTGAGCGGCGAAGTCGATCGGAACATGGATCCGGTCTACCAGGACGAGGCTATCCTCGGCTTCCAGTCGATGTTCGGCGACAACTGGTCCTGGGGCGTGCGCGGCATCTACCGTCGGCTGCACGAAGCCATCGACGATATGCAGATCACCCATAACGGGCATTGCGAAATCGACACCTTCGTGATGGGCAATCCCGGCAAGAACCTGACCTTCTTCACGGACACCGACCCGACCTGCGATGGCGTCAACGATGCCTTCGTCACCATCGATACCTCGAAGGAAGGCTGGGCCTTGTATGACGACGACGGGAATCTGGTCGGGCAGCGTGGTTGGGGCAAGGCCAAGCGTACCTACCGCGCCCTGGAGTTCATGATCGACCGCGCCTGGGATGACAAGTGGGCGTTCAATGCCTCGTACACGCTGTCCTACAGCAAGGGCAATGCCGAAGGGCCGGTCAATTCAGACACCGACTTCTCAGATAGTGGTCGTACCGAAGCTTTCGACAATCCGTTCGTCGAGATCGGCAGCTACGGTTACCTGCCCAACGATCACCGCCACCAATTGAAGTTCCGCGGGGCCTACGCCTTCGACGACCACTGGTCGGTCGGCGCGACGCTGGACATCCAGTCGGGGCGTCCGGTCAGTGAGTTCGGTACCGGCAACCCTTACGACTCCACCGAGTTCCTCAGCCACTACATCTGTGAGCGTAACTGTTCGGCGGACTTCGAGCCGCATGAGCGCGTCTATCGGCTGTCCCGCCGCGGCGCATACGACCGGCTGCCCTGGACCTATTCCCTGGGCGCCAGCGTCTCTTACAACGCGACGTTCGGTCGGGCGAAGCTCAACGCCAAGCTGGCGGTGTACAACCTGACCAATCAGCAGCGGGTGACCGAGGTCAACGAAGTGCGCGAGGCCCAAAACAGTATTGGTAGCCCGAATCAGTTCTTCGGCGATGGCACGGATTATCAGTCTCCGCGTTACGCCCAGCTCCTCATCTCGGTCGCGTTTTAACCCCCCTTGGCGGACTGCCTCGGCAGTCCGCCTTTTTACTTGGGCATTCGCCGAGTCGTCCGTTTCCGCGATGGGTGCGGGGTTCCGACTTCGATGCGATGATCGGTCGGTGGCGTCCGGTGCAGGAGTGGCGGATCGCATGAAGCATCTCTGGCTCGTCCTGACCCTGGCGCTGGGTGCGGCGGCACCGGTGTTAGCGCGCGAGGCGCCCGCTCCCAGACCCGAGATCGATGCCATCGTCGACGACGTGGTGGTGCGCTACCGCCTGCCCGGTCTGGCCATCGGCGTGATCGAGCACGGCGAGGTCGTATACCGACGCGGCGTCGGCGAGTTGGTCGCCGGCGGCGGCGAGCCGGTCACGCCCGAGACTCTGTTCAAGATCGCCTCCAACAGCAAGTCCATGACCACCGCGCTGCTCGCGCGTCTGGTTGATGCCGGCAAGCTGCGTTGGGACGATCCGGTCACCAAGTACCTGCCGCAGTTCCGCATGTACGACGATTGGGTCACGCGCGAGATGCAGGTGCGCGACCTGTTGATCCACGACAGCGGCCTGCGCGCGGGCGCGGGCGACCTGATGCTATGGCCGGAGCCGAACAGCTTCAGCCGCGCCGACGTGATCCATGGGCTGCGTTACCTGAAGCCAGTGCATAGCTTCCGCTCGCGCTACGACTACGACAACCTTATGTACATCGTCGCCGGCGAAGTCGCGGCGGCGGCTGGCGGCGCACCCTACGAGGAGTTGTTGCGTCGCGAAGTGTTCGCACCCTTGGGATTGAAGCGCTGTCGGATCGGCGAATGGCGCCGCGACGAGGTCGGCAACATCGCCCAGCGGCATCGGCGCGAGGGCCTGCGCAACCTGCCGGTGCGCGAGGACGGGGCCGTGATCGCCAACAGCACCATGGCCGCGGCTGGCGGCGTGCGCTGCAGCCTCGACGATATGCTGAGCTGGGTCCGCACCTGGTTGCGTCCCGAGGCCTCCGCCACGCCCTGGCTGTCGGCCGAGCAGCGGCGCGCGCTGTGGGCGCCGCAAATGCCGATGCCGGTCTCGCAGCGTCAGCGCGACTGGGATGGTAGCCGCTACAGCGCCTACGGCTACGGCTGGCGTCTGTCCGATGTCGACGGCAGCTTCAAGGTCTCGCACACCGGCACCCTGATGGGCATGTACTCGGTGGTGACCATGCTGCCGGAGCGCGACGTCGGCTTCGTGATCCTGATCAACGGCGAGGCCGAGGAGGCGCGTACGGTGCTGAATCAGGTGCTGATCAAGCATTACGCCGCACCCTCGCAAGGCCGAGACGTTGCTTACTACGCGCGGGCGTTGGAGCGCGAGCGCGCGAGAACGCCGGCTGCGCAACGAGCGCCCGACTCTTCCGCGCGCGCGCCGGCCGGCATCGACGCGATGCAAGGCTGGCTGGGTCGCTATCAAGACCCTTGGTTCGGCGGCGTTTCGCTATGCGCCCAGGATGGGCGGGTTCGCTTCGTATCCCGGAAATCGCCGATGCTCAGCGGCACGGTGCAGCGCGTGGGACAGCGTTGGCTGGTGGACTGGGACGACGATAGCGTCGACGCCGAGGCTTGGCTGGACTTCGCCACGGGCGCGGCGCCCCAGGGTGGGGCGATGACCCTGGCCAAGGTCGATCCCGAAGCGGACTTCAGCTACGACTACGAGGACCTGGTATTCGTGCGCACGGGCGGTTGCGATTGAATGGCCGCTCGTTTCTCTGCGCAGCCATCGCCGTGGTCCGATGCACGAAACGCCAAGAAAAATATGGCCGAGCGCGCTAGGGCGCGATCGGCCGTGGGGACAGCGCTCGGTGTAGTGGGACTATCCGGCGCGAGTAACATTCAGGCAGCGCTTGCGCAGCACCTTTATGCCCGCTCCACCCGATCCGGCGCCGGCTTGACCTTGCGCAGCGCCAGCAAGGCGGTGGTGAGCAGCGAGAACGCGACTATCAGCGCCATCAAGGCCTTGGCCGTGCGATCGCTGGTCGGCGTCATCATCACCGGGCCGTCCACGATCACCCACAGCATCGCCGCGCAGGTCAGCAGGACGAACACCGTTTCGATGCGGCGCAGCGCCGGCGACCAGCGGCCGCGGATCATGACGGTGGCGTAGAAGGGCAGGTTGAGCAGCAGCAGTGCGAACATCCAGGGCGCTTGGCGCTGCAGGAAGGTATCGGTGTAGGTGAGGGCCTGGTAGGCCACCGGCGCGGCGCGGCCGCCGAAGGCCAGATCCAGCACCACGGTCGGTTGGGTGAGTATGTACAGCCCGCAAGCCATGCCGACCAGCGCCAGCACCATGGCGGCGCGGCCGCCCTGGATGCGGTCGCCCGAGCGCGGTTCCCACTGCGCGGTTTGCGGCCAGCGTCGACGGATCCAGGCGGCGAGGGCGTAGCCCGTCACCAGCATGCCGGGCCACCATAGCGAGGGCACGAACACGCTGCCCCACCAGTAACCCCAGCGATGGCCGAAGGCGCTGAGCAGGCTGACGCCGGGGTCGATGGGTTGGCTCAGGCTGGACCACAGCCCCAGGCCCCAGATGATGAGCAGGCCGATCACCGAAGCGCGCAGGAAGGCATGCGCGTCGGCGGGATCGATGATGCTCAGATTGGGGCGGTAGCGCGCCGCGACCTCGTCGGGGCGTCCGAACTCGCGCAAGAACGCGATCGCCATCGCGGAGTCGGGCTCGCGCCCCGCGGCTTCGGCGCGGTCCTGCAGCCCTTCGCCGATCAGGGCGCGCAGCTCGTAGGCCACGTCGTTGCGTTGCTTGCGCGGCAACTGCAGGGCCACGTCGGACACATAGGACTCGATCACTTCGTTCGCATTCATTCCTCATTCCTCCCGCAGCAGTCGATGCATGGCGTCGTTCATCCCCTGCCATGAGTCGGTGAGCTTGCTCAGCAGTTTTCGCCCGTTCGCATTCAGCGAGTAGTAGCGGCGCGGCGGCCCGTCCTCGGTGCGCCATTCGCTCTGCAGCAGGCCCTGGGTTTCCAGGCGCCGCAGCAGCGGGTAGAGCGTGCCTTCCTCGATCGCCATGCCTTTGTCGGCCAGGGCTTGGCGCAGTTCGTAGCCGTAGCGCGGGGCTCGCAGCTGCGACAGCGTGGCCAGCACCACCACGCCGCGTCGCAGCTCGAGTTCCAGTTTTCCGAAGGCGTCTGTGTCGACCATGTGGCGCACAGTACTGTGCGTTACACAGTATGTCAACCGGCTAGGTTGCGGAGGCGCGGAACGCCCGAATTCGAAACAAAACCTATCGTTTGAACATGCCTGGCCTGTGCGCTCGCTATCTTTGCCTTGGCGCACACTGCCGGCCATGACCCAGATCAGCCAGGCTCGGCCGTTCCATGCGTAGCAAATTGTTCGTGCCCGGAACGCGGCCGGAGCTGTTCGCCAAGGCGCTGGCCGGAGAGGCCGATGCGCTGTCGTTCGACCTGGAAGACGCGGTCGCGCCCGAACGCAAGGACGAGGCGCGTGCGGCGGTGGCTGAGTTCGTGGCCTCGGAGGCGCTGGCCGCCAGCGCCAAGCTCGGCATCGTGCGCGTCAACGCGCCGGACTCGCCCTGGTTCGCGGCCGATCTGGCCGCGGTGGCGCGGCCGGGCGTGAGCTTGCTCAACCTGCCCAAGATCGAATCGGCCGAGGCGCTGCATGCGGCAGTCGCGCGCATCGAGGCGGCCGAGGCCGGCAACGGCGTCGAACGTCCGATCGGGCTGCTGATCAATATCGAGACGCCGCGTGCGCTCGCCGCGGCGGCGCAGATCGCCGCCGCGCATCCGCGTGTGGCCGGGCTGCAACTGGGCCTGGGCGATCTATTCGAACCCGAGGGTGTGGACCGGCGCGATCGCGCCAATGTGCACGCGGCGATGTTCGCGCTGCGCATGGGCGCGGCCCAGGCTGGCGTGTTCGCCTTGGACGGGGCCTATGCGGACCTGCAGGACGACGAAGGCTATCGCGCCGAAGCGGAGATGGCGCGGCGTCTGGGTTTCCTCGGCAAGACCTGCGTGCATCCGCGCCAGATCGCCTTGGCCAATGCGGCCTTTGCGGCCACCGAGGCCGAGTTGGCGGCGGCGCAGCGCATCGTCGATGCCGCGGCGCGGGCTCCGCAGCGCGGCGTGTTCGTGGTCGATGGGCGCATGATCGATCTGCCATTCTTGAAACGCGCCCAGGCGCTGCTGGCTGCGAAGGGGCGTGCATGAGCGTGCGGACGATGCGTGGATGGATTAGCGGCGCGTCGGCGTTGCGGAAGTCGTGGCGCACGGTGTTGATGTTGTTGCTGCTGGCCGTGGTCGGCCCGCTGCACGCCGAAGCGCTGACGCCGATGCGCGCGCAGCCGTTGCCCAGCCTGAAGACCGAGTCGCCGCTGATCGGCCTGGCGCGCGTGCAGGGCCGCGCGATCGCGCTCACGCGCGACGGCGCGTGGTCGCTGGAGGAGGGCGCCAGCGCCTGGGCGCCGTTGCCTTGGCCTGCGCAGACGAAGGCGTCCGAAGTCGTGTCGCTGGTGCAGGACGGCGAGCGCGCCTATCTGCTGCTGGGGCAGGGCGCGCAGCGCATGGCCACGCAGGTGGTGCAGCTGAGCCTGCGCGACGGCGCGATTGTCCTGCGGCCGCTGGCGCCGCTGCCGCTGGCCTTGCGCGATGCGCGCGGGGCCCTGTCTGCGGAGGCCTTCTATGTCGCGGGCACCGCCGGCGACGGTACGGCGCATCTGTTGCAGCTGAAGTTCGAGGACGAACGTCCGCATTGGGCGCCGCTGACGCCCTGGCCGGGCGGCGGTGCGGCCAGTTCGCTGGTCGCGCAGACCAAGGCCCTGTTCGCGGTGGTGCCGGCCGCCAGCGGCGGCGACCGCGTGCTGCGTTGGTCGGCGGAGCCGGGTTGGACCGAAGCTAGCCGCGCGCCGGGGCGCGTCGTGCCCGGCTCCGGCCGCGCCATCGGCCAGGCCCACATTCTGTATCTGGTGGAGGAGGGCGCCGAGGCCGGCGCCGCCGCAAAGATCGCCACCTATCAGACCATCACCGCCAGCTGGGCGACCCTGCCCGGCGCGCAGGCCGCCCACAGCATCGCCACGGCGGCCTGGCCCGACGGTTTGATCTGGGCGCAGGCCGGCGCGGACGGGCGCGAGATCGCTTTCGCCAGCGCCCAGGTGCAGTCCAGCAAGCTGCGCCTGCACTGGCTGGACTGGGTGGTGATCGTGGTCTATCTGGCCGGCATGATCGGCATCGGCCTGTACTTCTACCTGCGCGAGAAGCGCAGCTCGACTTCCAACTTCTTCGTCGGCGGCCGCACCATTCCGTTCTGGGCCGCCGGCATCAGCCTGTACGCGGCCAATACCAGCTCGATCAGCTTCATTGCGATCCCGGCCAAGGCCTTCGAGACCAATTGGCAATACATGGCCAACAACGTCATCGCGGTGTTCGGCCTGATGTTCGTGGCGGTGTGGATCGTGCCGTTGCTGCGGCGCCTGGACCTGATGTCGGTGTTCTCCTACCTGGAGACCCGCTTTCATCCCTCGATCCGCATGCTCGCCAGCGCCTTGTGCGTGTTCGTGCAGATCGGCAGCCGCATGAGCGTGATCCTGTTCCTGCCCGCGCTGGCCATCGCCACCATCACCGGCATCAGCGTGTTCTGGAGCGTGATCCTGATGGGCGGCTTCACCATCGTCTACACCGCCATGGGCGGCATGAAGGCGGTGATCTGGACCGATTTCGTGCAGGTGATCGTGAAGATGGGCGGCGCGATCTTCGCCATCGGCTTCATGATCTGGAGCCTGCGCGGCGGCTTCGGCGAGTTCTGGTCGGCGGCGATGGCCGAGAACAAGATGCACACCTTCGACTTCAGCTTCGACCTAACCAAGGCCACGGTCTGGGGCTTCATTTTCCTGGTGCTGTTCGAGGTGGTGCTGACCTTCCCCAAGGACCAGGTGTTGATGCAGCGCACCCTGTCGACCAAGTCCGACCGCGAGGCCGGGCGTTCGATCTGGGCCTTCGCGGCCATCATGATTCCCGGCGGCATCATCTTCTACACCATCGGCACGGCCCTGTTCGTCTACTACAAAGCCAACCCGGAGCGGATGAACCCGCTGCTGCCGATCGACGCGACCTTCCCGATGTTCATCGCCGCCGAACTGCCGGTGGGGGTGACCGGGCTGATCATCGCCGGCATCTTCGCCGCCGCCATGGCGACCCTGTCGGGCATCATGAATTCGGTCGCGACCCTGATCTCGGTCGACTTCTACGAGAAGCTGGCCAAGAACCGCACGCCCAAGCAGAGCGTGTTCTTCGCCGAGATCATGACCGTGGTGGTGGGCCTGGTCGGCATCGCCACCGCACTGGTGTTGTCGCGCTTCGACATCCACTCGCTGTTCGACGTCTCGATCGAGCTGGCCGGCCTGCTCGGCGGCGGTTTCGCCGGCGCTTACACCCTGGGCATGTTCACCCGCCGCGCCAATTCGCCGGGGGTGGCGATCGGCATCGGCGCCAGCATCGTGCTGACCCTGGTGATCTGGTCGTTCGACATGGTGCACCCGTATTTCTACCTGGCGATCTCGATTCTGTTGTGCATCGTGATCGGCTACGTCGCCAGCCTGTTCTTCCCGGCGCCGACGCGGTCGCTGAAGGGCCTGACGATCTATCGCGACCGCGCTAGCGATATCTGAGCCTGGCGTGCGCGGGCGGCGCGCGTTTGCGGGTGTCGGTTAGGGGTTCGAGATGATCCAGCGGCGGAGGATGGCATCTCGGTTGCGGCCCGCGGCCAGGTATCGCGACGCCGCAGCGCATTCGCGCGTCGCGCGAACCGTCCTGCCTGCCCATCGTGTCCGGATCGTGCGCGCCGCCGCCGGGCGCGCTGTGTCCCCCTTGGGTTGGGTGCGGCGTCGATTGTTGGCCTGCCCGCATGGGTCGCCAAGGCGCGAACGCTATATTCAGACGCTGGCGCAGCTTGGCTTTGGCGGTCGTTCCGCACGGCGGTGCGCGGCGCGGCGAGCATGGTGCCGGCATCGGCGCTGGAGTAACCTCCAGCCTTCAAGGGATAGGGTCACGTGGAAACTCAGTTCCTGCACACCTTCGTAACCGTGGTCGACCAGGGCTCGATGGCCGCGGCGGCGCGCGTGCTCGGGATCACCCCGGCCGCGGTCGCCCAGCAGATCCGCACCCTGGAACGCGAGATCGGCGCGCCGCTGATCGCGCGCGTCGGCCGTACCGTCAGCGTGACCGAGGAGGGTTCGCGGATCCTGTCGCGCACGCGCGAGCTGCTGCGCAGCGTCGCCGACCTGCGCAGCGTGGCCAACGAGAGCGGGGTCTCGGGCGAGCTGCGCCTGGGCGCATGCCCGACCGCCTTGGCCGGCATGCTGCCCGACGTGCTCGCGCGCATGGTCGAGACCTTTCCGCAGATCAACGTGTTCATCAAGCCGGGCTATTCGGCCGACCTCTACCACGCGGTGGAAAAGGGCGACCTGGACGCGGCGGTGGTGCTGCAGGCGCCGTTCCCCCTGCCCAAGACCTGCGAATGGCAGCTGCTGCGCGAGGAGCCGCTGATCGTGCTGGCGCCGCAGAGCATGGCCGAGCGCGACCCGCACGAGCTGCTGGCGACCCAGCCGCTGATCCGCTACGACCGCCACCAGTGGGGCGGGCGCCAGGCCGACGAGTACCTGCGCGCGGCCAACATCGTCCCGCGCGAGCGTTTCGAGCTCAACGCGCTCAACGCGATCGCGGTCATGGTCGACCGCGGCCTGGGCGTGTCGCTGGTCCCGGATTGGGCCAAGCCGTGGCCGGAAGGGCTGAAACTCGCGCGCATCCCGTTGCCCGACGCCTCGGCCACGCGTCGGATCGGCATCGTTTGGTCGCGTTCCAGCGTGCGCGTGCGCCTGGTCACGGTGTTCCTGCAGGAAAGCCGCAAGGCGATGCAGGCGGCGCAGAAGGGCTGAGCGTCGGGTCGCGCTTCGTCGCGGAAAAATGTTGCAACGCGACATTTTTCCTGCGGACTCAAGCAACAAAACCTAGTCTCTGAACATAGCCCGCGCCGGTTCTATGCCTGCGTCCGAGCGCATACGCTCGCTTGCACCAACAGGGCTGCGGGGACGTCGGGGGCGTCGCCAGAGCGAAGCGCGATCCGCGCGGTTCCACGCATCATCGATCAACGACCACGCCGCGACGGCGCGAACCGTCGCCATCCGAATCCAGCACGAGACACGACATGGTCAAGCCACTCAGCGCCGCGATCAGCAGCATCCTGCTGCTCTCCGTCATCTCCGGAAATGCCCGCGCGCAGGACGCCGAAGCGGTTGCCGAAAGCGAAACCAAGGACTCCTCGGCGGTCGATCTGGACAACGTGGTCGTCACCGGCACGCGCAGCCCGAAGGCGGTCGACAAGATTCCGGGCGCGATCACCCTGGTGTCGAAGGAAGAAGTGCAGCGCAGCCTGGTCCTGACCGAGGACGCGACCGCGGTGCTGGCGCGCTCGGTGCCCGGCTACGCCGAGTCCTCGCAGGCGATGAGCAACACCGGCGAGAACCTGCGCGGCCGCGTCGCGCTGCGCCTGTTCGACGGCGTGCCGCAGGGCTCGCCGCTGCGTGAGGGCACGCGCAACGCGACCTTCACCGACATGGGCATCGTCGGCCGCATCGAGGTCATCAACGGCCCCTCGGCCTCGGAAGGCATCGGTGCGGCGGGCGGCATCATCAACTACCTGTCGGCGGCGCCGACCAAGGAAGGCAACGAGGTCACCCTGATCTCGCGCTACTCAACCCAGTTCGGCGACGACAGCGACGGCTGGAAGCTCGGCCTGAACTTCGCCCGCAAGGACGGCGATTTCGACATGCTGGCCAGCGCCTCGATCATCGATCGTGGCATCAGCTACGACGCCGATGGCCGCCGCGTCGGCATGAACACCAGCGGTTCGGTCGCCGATTCGGAGGCGCGCAACCTGTTCCTCAAGGCCGGCTACAACTTCGGCGAGGACGGCACCCAGCGCATCGAAGGCTCGGTCAGCCATTTCAAGATCGAAGGCAAGGCCAACTACGTCCAGGTGCTGGGCTGCCGGCCGGAGGAGTTCGCGATCTGCGGACAGACCCGCACCAACACCTCCGAGCGCGGTCAGATCTTCGGTTCCAAGGCCGCCTTCAACGACTTCAAGCAATACCAGCTCAGCTACACCCATTTCGACTTCTTCGGCGGCACGCTGGTGCTCAACGGCTACAAGGCCGATCAGGCCATGCGTTACCTGGTCGAGAACTCCTCCGACCGTCAGGACCCGTTGATCGCTCCGATCGGCAGCATCTACGATCAGTCCGAGATCGTGACCAACAAGAAGGGCCTGCGCACCTCCTGGACCCGGCCCTCGCTGTTCTCGGTCGAAGGCCTGGAACTGCGCGTAGGCCTGGACCTGGTCGAGGACACCGCCGAGCAGCGCCTGGCTCTGACCAACCGGGTCTGGGTGCCGCCGATGGAGTACAAGAGCCGTGCGCCGTGGCTGCAGCTGTCCTGGGACGTGGGCCCGCTCACCTTCAGCGGCGGCATCCGCCGCGAGGACGGCGAGTTGCACGTCGACGACTACACCACCACTTGGTTCCGCGACCGTCGCTTCGTGCGCGGCGGCACCCTGGACTACCAGGAAAACCTGGTCAACGCCGGCGTGGTCTGGCGCATCAACGAAGGCTTCTCGGTGTTCGGCTCCTACGGCGAGGGCTTCACCCTGGCCAACGTCGGCATCCCGCTGCGCAACATCCAGTGCTCCAACGACAGCCCCGACGGCACCCAGCCCGACGGTTGCCCGAACGACCCGCAGATCAGCGTCGGCGACCTGCTGGATCTGAACGCGATCGTGGTGGACAACACCGAGTTCGGCTTCAACTGGCGCGGCAGCCGCGGTTCGCTGAGCGCGTCGCACTACGATTCCAAGTCCGACTTCGGCCAGTCGCTGTCGATCGATCCGGTCACCAACGACTTCGTGCTGCTGCGCGCGCCGGTGCGGATCAAGGGCTACGAGCTGTCCGGCGATTACCGGTTCTCGGAGAAGTGGAAGGTCAGCGCGGTGTACTCGCATACCCGCGGCGAGACCTCGTTCTGGTCCGCCGATGCGGCCGGCCGCTATCCGGCCGGCGGCCTGAACCGTCCCATGGGCGTGCTCGACATCAACCCCGACAAGTTCGCCTGGTCGGTGACCTGGAACTTCGTGCCGCGCGGCGACATTACCCTGGGCGCGACCACGCTGTTCTCGCGCAAGCTCTCGGGCAGCGAGGTGCGTCCCTTCGACGGCCAGCGCTTCACCTTCACCGAAGAGACTCACGGCTACACCCTGTTCGACCTGGGCATGAACTACGAGACCGAACGCTGGGGCCGGTTCTCGCTGGGTATCGAGAATCTGCTGGACAAACAGTACATCCTGAGCTGGTCGCAGCCGCCGGGCGGCTTCCAGAACTACTGGGCCGGCCGTGGCCGCATGGTTTCGCTCACCCACACCATCAAGTTCTGATTCATAAGAAGTGGCGCGACACTCCCGAACTGCCGCCGACGGGTCCGTGGCCCGCGGCGGCTCTCTTTTCTCCGCGCTGGTTCGATGCGCAGGCCTGTGCGGCCTGCTGGTCTGCGCTGCCACGCTGGCGCCTGTACAAGCGGCCGAGCCTTCGCCTCTGCCGGAGTCGGCGCCCGAAGCGCAAGGCTATTCGGCGCCCCGCCTGCAACGCCTGCACGCCTTCATGGACCAGACCACCGGCGCCGACGGCTACCTGGGCGGGATCAGCCTGATCGCGCGCAACGGCCGCATCGTCGACTGGCGCGCCTACGGCTACCGCGACCTCGCGCGCAGCAGACCGCTGCAACGCGACGATATCTTCCGCATCTATTCCATGAGCAAGACCGTTACTTCGGTGGCGGTGCTGATGCTGATGGAGGAGGGCAAGTTCGCCCTCGACGACCCGATCTCGCGTTATCTGCCGGGTTTCGACGCGCCGCGGGTCGTGGCCGGCGGCAGCATCGACGCGCCGCGGCTGCGTCCGGCCGCGCGGCCGATCACGATCCGACATCTGCTCACCCACACCGCCGGTTTCGCCGCCGGCCGTCCGGGCGACGACATCGCCCTGGCACTGCTGCAACGCGCCGATCCGCACGCCGCGCGCGATCTGCGTGGCTTCGTCGAGCGCTTGAGCCGGGTGCCGCTGGCCGCCGATCCGGGTACGCGCTTCGGTTACGACGGCGCGGCCTTGGAGACCCTGGCGCGCTTGGTCGAGGTCGGCAGCGGCCTGAGTTTCGACGACTTCCTACGGCAGCGCGTATTCGCGCCGCTGCGCATGCGCGACACCGGCTTCAGCGTGCCCGCCGCGCAGCGCGCGCGTGTGGTCGACATCACCCGCATGGGCGACGACGGCCATCTGGGCCTGGACGACGGCCCCAGCGCGCGCGAACCCGGCGCGCCGCTCAATGCCTATCCCAGCGGCGCCGGTGGGCTGTACTCGACCGCCGGCGACTATCTGCGTTTCTGCCAGATGCTGCTGGCCGGCGGCACGCTGGACGGCCAGACCCTGCTGGGCCGCAAGACGGTCGAGTTGATGATGCGCAACCACCTGACCATGTTGAATCCGCCGGTCACGCAGTTCAGCGATGCCGAAGGTTTCGGCTTGGGCGGCTACGTGGTGCTGGACCCGGCGCTGCGCGGCCAGCCCGGCTCGGTGGGGCAGTTCGGCTGGTCGGGCGCGGCCTCCACCAGTTACACCATCGATCCGCAGGAGCGGTTAGTGGCGATCCTGCTGTTGCAGCATTTGCCGCGCGAGGATCGCGCCGACCTGCCGCGGGTGGCACGCCGGTTCTACGGTCTGGTCTATCAGGGCCTGGTGCCATGAACACGCGTGGCGGCAGTGTGCTGGTCGCGGGCTCGGCCAACCTGGATTTCGTGGTGCGCGCAGCGCATGTGCCGGCGCCCGGCGAGACCGTGCTTGGCCAGGGCTTTGCGACCTATCCGGGCGGCAAGGGCGCCAACCAGGCCGTCGCCTGCGCGCGCGCGGGTGCGCCGACGCGCTTGCTGGCGGCGTTCGGCGACGACGACTACGCGGCGCCGATCGAACGCTCGCTGCAGGCGGCCGGTGTGGAGGTGATGGCGCTGCGGGTGGCCGACACCACGACCGGCACAGCCTTTATCTGCGTGTCCGACGACGGCGAGAACGCGATCACCGTGGCCCCCGGCGCGAACGCCGCGCTGCGGCCCGAACATCTGCCGGACCTGGATGGCGTCAGTCATCTGCTGCTGCAACTGGAGACGCCATTGGCGACGGTCGAAGCTTGGGCGCTGGCGGCGCGCGCGGCAGGGGTGGCCGTGATCCTGAACGCTGCGCCAGCACAAGCGTTGCCGGATCGACTGCTGGCCGCCGTCGATGTGCTGATCGTCAACGAAGGCGAGCTGGCCGCGATCACCGGCGTGCACGACGACCGCGCCGCGGCCCTGGCACGTTTGCGCACGCCCTGGGTGATCGTGACCCTGGGCGCGCGCGGCTGCTGCGCGCGGATCGGCGATGCCTTGCTGGATCAACCCGCCTATCCGGTGACCGCCGTGGACACCACCGCTGCCGGCGACACATTCTGCGGCACACTGGCCGCGGCGTTGGCCGCGGGCGAGGACGGCGCCACGGCCCTGCGTCGCGCCAGCGCCGCCTCGGCCCTGGCCTGCACCCGCGCGGGCGCGCAATCCAGCGTGCCCAGCCGCGACGAGGTCGATGCCTTGCTCGCCCACGTGCGAATCGGCGACGCGCCGACGACGCGGGCCGCGTCACCCTAGCCAAGCCTGCCTCAGTCCCCATTCCGCACCTTCCGATACGACCCGATCCGATGAACTCCAGCACCGACCCCAGCGTTCCCGATTCCGCCGATGCCGACGAACGCCGTCCGGTGCGTAGCGAATACAAGTTCTCGCACGTCACTACCCAGCGCTATCTGCCCCTGCCGGGCAAGGCGCCGGGCTGGCCGTTCGCCGAGATCGGGCACTGGAAGATGGATGTGGATGGCACGGTCGACGACTGGATCGCCGAGCTGGTCGATTGGCGCCGCGAGCACCTGACCCGGATCGGCTACGACGACGCCAACTACCGTCGTCCCGAATTGCAGTGGGCGCAGCGCAACTTCGTGCATGCGCAGATGATGGCCGAGGATCGCTACTTCTACGACCCGGTCGAAGGCCGCTACACCGTCGGGCGCTATCTGGACGATCTCAAGCTGCGCTACGGCGGCATCGACAGCGTGCTGATCTGGCATGTCTATCCCAATATCGGCATCGACGACCGCAACCAGTTCGATCTGGCCGGCGACCTGCCCGGCGGCCTGGACGGCCTGCGCGAGGCGATCGCCGACTTCCATCGCCACGGCGTGCGCGTGCTGCTGCCGACCATGCCCTGGGACAACGGCACCCGCGACGACGGCCGCAACGACTGGGAGTCCATGGCCGAACTGGTCAAGGCGGTGGGCGCCGACGGCATCAACGGCGACACCTACAACGGCGTGCCGCGCGCGTTCTTCGACGCCTGCGATGCGCTGGGCCATCCGGTGGTGCTGCAACCCGAGTCCACCATCAGCGCCGAGGAGGCCTTGATCTGGAACGTGCAGAGCTGGGGCAAGAAGGCGCCCAACGAGCTCGTGCCGCCGGTGGCCAAGTTCAAGTGGCTGGAACCGCGCCACATGATCAACTACGAGAACCGCTGGGGCCGCGACCGCAACCACGATCTGCAGTACATCTTCTTCAACGGCGTCGGCTACAACGCCTGGGAGAACATCTGGGGCCTGTGGAACCAGCTCACCCCGCGCGATGCCGAAAGCCTGCGCCGTATCGCCGCGATCGAGCGCCGCTTCGCGGCCTGCATGGTCAGCCTGGACTGGCGGCCTTACGAGCGCACCCTGCAGGCCGGCGTGTTCGCCAGCCGCTTCCCGCACGCGGGCGCGACCTTGTGGACCTTGGTCAACCGTAACGAGTACGAAGTCGCGGGCGAGCAGTTCGCGGTGCCGCACTTCGAGGGCCAGCGCTACTTCGATGTCTGGAACGGCGTCGCCCTGAGCCCGCGCCTGCAGGACGGGCGGGCGGTGTTCGAGTTCGCGATCGAAGGCCGCGGTTTCGGCGCGGTTGCGGCACTGGCGCCCGGCGCCGAGGGCGAGGGTTTCCAGACCTTCTTGAGCGACATGGCCGAACGCGCGGCCACGCCCTTGCGCGACTATTCCAATCAATGGCGCGCGCTCGCGCAGCAACTGGTCGCTATCGAGGCTACCGCTCCGGCGGCGACCGCGCCCGCGGGCATGATCGCCATCCCCGGCGGCGATTTCGATTTCGTGGTCGGTGGCGTCGAGATCGAAGGCCAGACCTGGGAAGGCGTGGACGTGCAATACCCCTGGGAGCCCAGCGCGCGCCGCAACCACCGCCAGCGCATGCGCATGCGCCCGTTCCATATCGACCGCACGCCGGTGACCAACGAGGACTACCTGCGCTTCGTCCAGGCCAGCGGCTACCGTCCGCGCGACACCCGCAACTACCTGCGGCACTGGATCGACGGTGCGCCGCCGCCGGGCTGGGAGCGCAAGCCGGTGATCTGGGTCGCGCTCGAAGACGCGCGCGCCTATGCGCAATGGGCCGGCAAGCGCTTGCCGCGCGAATGGGAGTGGCAGTACGCCGCGCAGGGCGGCGACGGCCGCCGCTATCCTTGGGGCAACGATTGGCGCGAGGACGCGGTGCCCGCGACCAATCGCGGCCGCCGCCTGCGCGCGCCCGACGATGTCGATGCGCATCCGGGCGGCGCCAGCCCGTTCGGCGTGCTGGACCTGGTCGGCAACGTCTGGCAGTGGACCGACGAGTACCAGGACGAGCACACCCGCGCCGCGATCCTGCGCGGCGGCAGTTCGTACCAGCCGCAGACCTCGCATTGGTATTTTCCGCAGGCGCACCGGCTGGACCAGCACGGCAAGTATCTGTTGATGGCGCCCAGCAAGGACCGTTCCGGCTGCGTCGGCTTCCGTTGCGTCGTGGATGCGGCCTGAGACCATGGAACGCATTCCCGCCGCCGCGGTTCGTCTGGAAGGTCTGCTGGGCGAGGCCCTGGACGCCAATCTCGCCGGGCGCCTGTCGCATTTCATCGTCGACGAGCGCAGCCCGGCGATCGAGATCTTCGCCCCCGAGCGGCGCGCGCAGAACCGCGAGGGCGACTGGTACGGCGAGCACGCCGGCAAGTGGATGGTGGCCGCGGCCAAGGCCGCCGCACGCTCGGGCGATGCGCAGTTGCTGGCGCGACTGCGGCGCGTGGCCGATTTCCTGGCCGACAGCCAGGAAGCCGACGGCTACCTGGGCACCTACGCGCCGGAACGCCGCTTCATGCGCAAGCAGCCGCCCAAGCCGCTGAGCTGGGACGGCGCCCCCAGCGTGCGGACCTGGGATATCTGGACCCACGCTTATCTGATCCTTGGCTTTCTCGAAATCCACCGACACTTCCCCGAGCCGCGATATCTCGAGGCCGCGCGCCGCATCGGCGATCTGTGCGCGCGCACGCTGGGCGAAGGCGGCATCGACATCACCGAGCTGGGCAACCATCACGGCATGTCGGCGACGGTGCTGATGGACCCGGCGACGGAGCTGTACTTCGCCACCGGCGAGCGCCGCTATCTGGATCTGGCGACGACGGTGCTGGAGCAGGCCGACCTCCATCCCGAACTGGCCCTGCTCAGCCGCGCTCTGGCCGGCGTCGACGCGGCCGAGATCGCGACCGGCAAGGCCTATCAGCTGGCCTGGAACCTGGTCGGCCTGGCCAAGCTGCACCGCGCCACCGGCATCGCCGTCTATCGCGATGCGGTCGAGCGCCTGTGGCGCAGCATCCGCGATCATCATCTGAGCCTGGGCGGCGGCCCCTGGGGCGGCGTCGCCCATCGTTCGCGCGAAGTGTTCAACCCGCCCGGCATGTTCAGTCCGCACGGCTATGTCGAGACCTGTTCGACCCTGGCCTGGATCCAGTTGAACCGCGAGCTGCTCGCGATCAGCGGCGACGCGCGCTATGCCGAGGAGGTCGAGCGCTCGGCCTATAACGATCTGCTGGGCGCGCAGGCGCCCAACGGCGAAGACTGGTGCTACTACGTGTTCCCGAACGGGCGCCGCGTGCACACCACCTATTGGCGCTGCTGCAAGTCCAGCGGGGCGATGGCGTTGGAGGAACTGCCCGCGATCGCCTACGCGCGCAGCGGCGACGATGGGATCGCGGTGAATCTGTACGGTCCGGGGTGGGCCGAGATCGAATTGGGCGCAGCCGGTCGGGTGCGTCTGGAACAGGCGACCGGCTATCCGTTCGACGGCGAGGTGCGCCTGCGCATCGGCCTGGAGCGCGAAGCGCGGTTCGCCTTGAGGTTGCGCATGCCGTCCTGGGCCGAAGACGCGACCGTGCGCGTCGACGGCGATACGGCCAGCGCCGTGGTCGAGCACGGCGGCTATGCCGTGCTCGACCGCGTCTGGCGCGACGGCGATACGGTGACGGCGCGATTCCCGATGGCACCGCGCAGCCATCGCGCGCTCAATCGCAACGTGCAGGAATCGCGCGCGCCCGACGGCAGCCCGGTCCGCCAGGAAGTGCTGCGCCACGAATACCTGGGCGTCACCCGCGGCCCGCTGGTCTACGCCTCGGGCCTCATCGACGGTTTCAAGACCGAGGAGACCCTGCGTCTGCCCGCGCAGCCGGAGGCGACTTGGCTGCTGGCGACGCAGGACGAACAAGGCGGGCCGCTGGTGGAATTGCGCTTGGGTTACCGCTCGCCGCTGGTGTTGGCGCCCTATTACCGCGCCGGCGGCCGCGTCGACGGCGCCTGGCGCCTGACCTGGATGAGTCTGGCGCCGGAGCCCAAGTCATGAGCGCCAAGCAAGATTTTGTGGCGCCAGAACATATGCGGCCTGCCTGTTTCTTTTTGCGGGCACGCGGCACAGTGCAGCCAGCATCACGCCAGGAGTTTCATGGACGCGCAGCGTATGGACGCATTCCGACCTGACCCCAGCACCGGACGCAGCGCGCCGGCGGGGCCGCTCGCCGGTGTGCGCGTGCTCGACCTGAGCGCTTACATCGCCGGCCCCTACGGCTGCGCGCTGTTGGCCGACCAGGGCGCGGACGTGATCAAGATCGAGCCGCCCGATGGCGACAATCTGCGCCAGTATCCGTCGACCCTGCCCAGCGAAAGCCGCGCCTTCCTGGGCGTGAATCGCAGCAAGCGCGGCATCGTGCTGGATCTCAAGCAGGCCGCCGATCACGCTGTGCTGTTGCGCCTGGTGCGCGATGCCGATGTGCTGGTGCACAACTTCCGGCCCAGTGTGCCGCAGCGGCTGGGCATCGATTTCGAGCGCCTGAGCCTGATCAATCCGCGCCTGATCTATTGCGCCGTCACCGGCTACGGCGAGACCGGGCCGATGAAAGACAAGGCCGGTTACGACCAGGTGCTGCAGACCATGACCGGCATGTGCGCCTTGCAGGGCCGGCGCGGCGGGCCGCCGGAGATCATCTACGGTTCGGTCGTCGACTATTACACCGCGGCCCTGCTGGCCGCGGGCGTGTCCTCGGCGCTGTACGAGCGCGAGCGCAGCGGCCTGGGCCAGTTCGTCGGGGTATCGCTGTTGCGTAGCGCCCTGACCATGCAGTCGGCGCGCATGATCTGGGCCGAGGGCGAATCGCTGGACATCGGCCGCGACATGCGTTCCGGCGGCGTCACCGGCATCCATCCCACCCGCGACGGTCATATCTATATTTCCGCGAACACGCCGCGCTTCTGGAAGGCGCTGTGCGAGAAGACCGGGTTGCAAGACCTGGCCGCGCAGGCGCGCTACGACAGCGTGCGCAAGCGCGCCGAGCACGCCGCTGAAATCGTCCCGCGCCTGCACGAGGCGCTGGCGCAACGCGGCGCGATGGAGTGGGAGGCCTTGTTCGGCGACGAGGTGCCGTGCGCGGCCGCGCGCCGCATCGAGGACATGTTCGAACATCCGCAAGTGCTGGCCGAGGGCATCGTCGGCACTATCGAACACCCGCGCGTGGGTCGCTACCGCGCGGTCGCGCAGTCGATCAAGTTCGGCCGCACCCCGGGCCCGGCGCCGTTCGCCGCGCCGATGCTGGATCAGGACACGCAGGCGGTGCGGGCGGCGGTCGAGGCCGGCGAGGGCGCGGAGTAGGGCGCCGACGGCTGGAATGAGCGGCCAGAATGAGAGCTCCGTCGCAAACCGCCGGCCGGACGCCGAGCGGACCGATCGGCACCAGTTAGTCACTTTTTAGGCGTCTAGTTTGCCGCGTCCGTCTTCAAGCCCGGCGCCACCGCGGCCGGGCTTGGGCGCGCGCGCGTTCAGGCTGGCCCCAGGCCGCGCCGATTTCCCGCACGCAGGTCATTGGCGCGTAAGGCTTTGCGCGTCCGGATGCGACTGAACGGACCGGCGCGGGCCGCCCCGTCGTGCCTGTTCCACGCCGCCTTCTGCAAAAAGAAAGTATTAGAATCATTCGCTTGCACGACTCGACCGTCATCGGACGATGGCCGGGCGCTGGCGTGATGGGTCCTTTCAGCTGGCCTGCCGTATCGTTCGGGCGGTTTTGGCGTCCGGTGCGGCCGGCTCGGTCCGATCTTCCGTCTTGCCGGCGCAGGTCGGCGTGCAGCGACTAATTTCTTAAGCAGGGAGTGTCTGAGTGTCTACTTGGTTGGTCACCGGCGGCGCCGGTTTCATTGGCGGTAATTTCGTACTCGAAGCGGTGCAGCGCGGCGTCAAAGTCGTGAACCTGGATGCACTGACCTATGCCGGCAACCTCGACACCCTGAGCCCGCTCGACGGCGACGGACGTCACCAGTTCGTACAGGGCGACATCGGCGACGCGGCCTTGGTCGCGCGCCTGCTCGCCGAACACCGCCCCGACGCGGTGATCAATTTCGCCGCCGAGAGCCACGTCGACCGTTCGATCGACGGCCCGGCCGCGTTCGTGCACACCAACGTGGTCGGCACCCTGAGCCTGCTGGAGCAGAGCCGCGATTACTGGAAGTCGCTGGACGCGCCGGGCCGCGACGGGTTCCGGTTCCTGCATGTGTCCACCGATGAGGTTTACGGCAGCCTCGGCGATACCGGCAAATTCACCGAGACCACCGCGTACGCGCCGAACTCGCCGTACTCGGCGTCCAAGGCCGCGTCGGATCATCTGGTGCGGGCCTTTCACCACACCTACGGTCTGCCGGTACTGACCACCAATTGCTCGAACAACTACGGCCCCTATCAGTTCCCCGAGAAGCTGATCCCGCTGATCATCGCCAAGGCTCTGGCCGGCGAGCCGCTGCCGGTGTACGGCGACGGCCTGAATGTGCGCGACTGGCTATACGTCGGCGACCACTGCGCCGCGATCCGCCGCGTGCTCGAGGGCGGACGCCTGGGCGAGACCTATAACGTCGGCGGCGACGCCGAGCGCCAGAACATCGTCGTGGTCAAGACCATCTGCGAGTTGCTCGACCAGCGCCGCCCGCTCGCCGACGGCCGCAAGCGCGAGTCGCTGATCTCCTACGTCAAGGACCGCCCGGGCCACGACCGCCGTTACGCGATCGACGCCTCCAAGCTGCAGGACGAGCTGGGTTGGGCCCCGACCGTGACCTTCGAGCAGGGCATGGCGCTCACCGTCGACTGGTACCTGGACAACCAGCCCTGGGTGCAGCGCGTATTGGACGGCAGCTACCGACTCGAACGCATCGGGGGAGACGGCGCGTGATAACAGATGCCGACAAGGCATCTGCTGCGCCGTCGAGCGCCCGGCCATGGTTGGCCGGGCAGGACCATCCGCAAGTGATGGGGTTGCGCCAGGGATGGCGGCAAGACTATTCGGAGTTCAATTGATGAATCGCAAGGGCATCATCCTGGCCGGCGGCTCCGGCACCCGGCTGTATCCGATCACCCAGGCGATCAGCAAGCAGCTGTTGCCGGTGTACGACAAGCCGATGATCTATTACCCGCTGAGCGTGCTGATGCTGGCGGGCATCCGCGACGTGTTGATCATCAACACCCCGCACGAGCAGGCGCTGTTCCGCCACCTGCTGGGCGACGGCTCGCGCTGGGGCATGAACATCGAATACGCCGCGCAGCCCAGCCCCGACGGGCTGGCGCAGGCCTTCCTGATCGGGCGCGAGTTCCTCGCCGGCGGTCCCAGCTGCCTGGTGCTGGGCGACAACATCTTCCACGGCCCCGGCCTGACCGCGATGCTCAAGCGCGCCGATCAGCGCGAGCACGGCGCCACGGTGTTCGGCTATTGGGTCAACGATCCGGAGCGCTACGGCGTGGCCGAGTTCGATGGCGAGGGCCGGGTGATCGGGTTGGAGGAAAAGCCGGCCGAGCCGCGTTCGAACTACGCCGTAACCGGTCTGTATTTCTACGACGGCCGCGCCAGCGATTTCGCCGCCGAGCTCAAGCCCTCGCCGCGCGGCGAGTTGGAGATCACCGATCTCAACCGGCGTTACCTTGAGGAAGGTTCCTTGCATCTGGAGCAGCTCGGTCGCGGCTACGCCTGGCTCGACACCGGCACCCATCAGTCGCTGCTGGAAGCCTCCAATTTCATCGAGACCATCGAGGCGCGCCAGGGCCTGCGCATCTGCTGCCCCGAGGAGATCGCCTGGAACAACGGCTGGATCGACGCCGACCGCTTGGTCGAACTGGCCGCGCCCTTGGCCAAGAACGGCTACGGGCAGTACCTGCTGGGTCTGGCCAAGCGGGGTTTCGTACCGTGAAGGTCATCGAAACCGATCTGCCCGGTTGCGTGGTGATCGAACCGCAAGTGTTCGGCGACGCGCGCGGCTTTTTCTTCGAGTCCTTCAATCGCGACAAGCTGGCCGCGCACGGCCTGTCGCCGAATTTCGTCCAGGGCAACGTGTCCTCGTCGGCGCGCGGCGTGCTGCGCGGCCTGCACTACCAATGGCCCAATCCGCAGGGCAAGTACGTGTCGGTGATCGAGGGCGAGGTCTGGGACGTCGCCGTCGACATCCGTCGCGGCTCGCCGCACTACGGCCGTTGGACGGCGGTGCTGCTGAGCGCCGAGAACCGGCGCCATTTCTGGATACCGGAAGGTTTCGCCCACGGCTTCTGCGTGCTCAGCGAGCGCGCGGTGTTCACCTACCTGTGCACTGCGACCTACGACGCCAAGGCCGATGCCGGCATCCGCTGGGACGATCCGGCGCTGGCGATCGACTGGCCGGTGAGCGAGCCCTCGCTGTCGGACAAGGACGCGCGCGCGCCGCTGCTGGCCGAGGTCGCCGAAGACCGCCTGCCGATCTACAGCGCATGAGCAAGATCCTGCTGCTGGGCGCCAACGGCCAGGTCGGCCAGGAGCTGCGGCGCAGTCTGGCGCCCCTGGGCGAGGTCGTGGCGACCACGCGCAGCGGCGAGCTGCCCGACGGCGGCCGCTGCGAGGCCCTGGATCTGGCCGAGCTCGACGCGATCGCGGCCTTGATCGAGCGGGTGGGGCCCGACGTGGTCGTCAACGCCACCGCCCATACCGCGGTCGATCGCGCTGAGGACGAACCCGAGGTCGCGTTCCGGGCCAATGCGCAGGCGCCCGGCCGGATCGCGCAGGCTTGCGCCGCGCGTGGCGCGACCTTGCTGCATTACTCGACCGACTACGTATTCGACGGCAGCGGCACACGCCCGTATCGCGAGGACGACGCCACCGCGCCGCTGGGCGTGTACGGCGCGAGCAAGCTCGCCGGCGAGCAGGCCATCGCGGCCAGCGGCGCGTCTCATCTGATCCTGCGCACAGCCTGGGTCTACGCCACCCATGGCGCCAACTTCCTGCGCACCATGCTGCGCGTCGGCGCCGAGCGCGACGAACTGCGGGTGGTCGCCGATCAGATCGGCTCGCCGACGCCGGCCTGGCTGATCGCCGACGTCAGCGCGGCCATCCTGCGGCAGGGCTTGGCCGAGTCCGGTGTGCGTCACCTCGTCGCCGGCGGCGAAACCACCTGGCACGGCTTCGCCGAGGCCATTTTCGAGCGTGCGTTCGCGCAGGGGCTGATCGCGCGCAAGCCGGTCGTGCACCCGATCGCGACCGCCGATTACCCCACGCGCGCGCGCCGCCCAGCCTATTCGGTGCTGGACACCGCCCGGCTGCGCGGCGAGTACGCGCTGGCTCTGCCGGACTGGCGGACCGCCCTGGATAGGACGCTGTCGACAGATTCGGCAAAGTCTCCGGCCTGAACCCGCTGACGGGTAGGGGCCTGTATGCCCTGAGCCGTTGGATGGGTTAGGCTAGGCGCGAGCCGTTTTTTCGCGTCGTTTTAGGGGATAACCGAAATGAAAAAGCTGCACCTAGCGGTGCTGGGCCTGGCGCTGTGCGCGGCCTCGGCACAAGCCGCCGATGCGCCGTCCGGCGCGCCCTCGATCGCCGACTTCGTCCGCCATTCGACCTACAGCGGCGCCAAGATCTCGCCCAGCGGCGAGTACCTGGCGCTGACCGTGGACCGCGGCGACCAGGACGTGTTGACCGTGCTGCGCACCAAGGACCTGAGCCTGGTCAAGGTCAATCAGCTGCCTGACGAGAAGAGCGTCGGCCAGTTCGAATGGGTCAGCCCCGAGCGCCTGATCTTCAACTCGGTCAAGAAGCTTGGCCGTTACGCGCAGCCCTTCGGCACCGGCGAGTGGTACGGCGTCAACGCCGACGGTACCCAGCCGCGCCCGCTGGTGTTCTACGGCACCCGCGACGCCACCCAGCGCGGCAAGCAGGTCGGCAACGAGCGCTTCCAGTTGCTCGACACGCTGCCCGACGACGACGTCAACGTGATCATGGCGGTGACCTCGCCGCGTTCGAACGAGGGTGTGGGCACCGAGCTGGTGCTGTTCGACACCCTGACCGGCCGCCGCAAGTCGCTGGCGCGTGCACCGCGCGAGAACTGCGAAATCGCGCTCGATGTCGCCAAGGCGCCGCGTTTCGCCATCTGCTACGACGACGAGGATGCGCAGGGCAACTTCGACAGCCAGAACGAGCTCTACCGCCGCGGCGACGACGGCAAGTGGACCCTGATCAACAGCTCCAAGAGCTCGGGCAAGCACCTGAGCGTGATCGGCACCTCCACCGACGGCCTGATCTATGCCAACCAGAGCGACGGCAAGAAGCCGGAGGCGCTGGGTACCATCGACCCGGTGACTGGCGCGTTCAATACCTTGTTCGAGGATCCGGTCTCCGACCCGGCCAGCTACATCACCTCGGCCGACGGCGACACCATCCTGGGCGTGATCACCGAGGCCGGCGCGCCGCGCGTGACCATGGTCGACGAGAAGCACGCCGACGCTGAGATCTACGCCTCGCTCGCGGGCGCTTTCCCGGGCCAGCTGGTGCGCTTCTCCAGCGCCACCAAGGACGGCAAGAAGATCGTGGTTTCGGTGGTCAGCGACAAGAACCCGGGCGAGCTGTACCTGTACGACCGCGACACCGGCAAGGCGCGCTTCCTGATGCAGGGCCGCAAGTGGCTGGACCCGAAGAAAATGGCCAGCGTCAAGCCGTTTTCGATGACCACCCGCGACGGTCTCAAGATCTACGGCTACCTGACCATTCCGCACGGTTCCGACGGCAAGAACCTGCCGATGATCGTCAACGTGCACGGCGGCCCGATGGGCCCGCGCGACAACTGGGCGTTCAACTGGGAAACCCAGTTGCTGGCCAGCCGCGGCTACCTGGTGATGCAGATCAACTACCGCGGCTCGGGCGGCTTCGGTAAGGGCTTCCAGGACATGGGCTACGGCACCTGGGCCACCGGCATCATGAACGACATCATCGATGCCACCAAGTGGACCATCAACCAGGGCTATGCCGACGAGGATCGAGTCTGCATCTACGGCGGCAGCTTCGGCGGCTACGCCTCGCTGATGGCGCCGACCATCGACCAGAAGCTGTTCAAGTGCGCGTTCGGCTACGTCGGCGCCTACGACATCGACGTGCAGTTGACCAAGAGCGATACCTCGGATCGCGAAAGCGGCCGTCGCTACATGGCGCGCGCCTTCGGCAAGACCAAGGCCGAGCAGGACGCGATGTCGCCGGTCAAGCACGCCGACAAGTTCAAGATCCCGGTCTACCTCGCTGCCGGCGCACGCGATCCGCGCTGCCCGCCGGAGAACACCGAGTCGATGAACAAGGCCCTGATCGCGGCCGGCAACCCGCCGGAAGGCATGATCATCCAGTCCGGCGAAATGCACGGTTTCTACAAGGAAGAAAACAACCAGCGCCTGTACACCGAGATGCTGGGCTTCTTCGATCGCCATATCGGCGGCAAGGTCAACGTCGGGGGCGCATCCAAGGCGAACTGAGCCTAGGTGCGAGTATCCAGGCAGTAAGCCGCGGCCACCTTCATCGGTGGCCGCGGTCGTTTCCGGCATGGAGCGCCGAAGTAGATGGCTTGAAGAATCAGGGGGCTCAATGATGAAACTGTTGCATGCCGTGGTCCTGGGTGCAGGACTGTTGATCGCCATGCCGGCGTTCTCCGCCGTCAATGTGGAGGCCTTCGTTCGCCGGGACCGCTTCAACGAAATCAAGCTCTCCCCGAATGGCGAGTACCTCGCCGCGACGGTGCCGCTGGAGGACCGCACCGCACTGGCGATCATTCGTCGCTCCGACAACAAGGTGACGGCTGACTTCCGGCTCGAGAAGAACACGCATGTGGCCGAGTTCTGGTGGGTGAACCCGCAGCGCGTGTTGATCAGCATGACGCGAACTTTCGGCGACAGAGACACGCCATTCCGGGACGGGAATCTGCTCGCGATCAACGCCGATGGAACCGATCCAGAACTGCTGGTCGGGCAGTCCGTGCGCGGAGAGGGCGCAAAGACTCGGATTCAGCCGAAGAAAGTGGAGCAGGTGGCGGCCTACCTGGCCGACGGACTGCGGGAGGATGAGAAGAACGTCATCATTTCGGTGTCGCCCTTCGGTTACGACACCTACTCGCGGGCGGACGAAATGGACGTCTACACGGGTCGCCGTGTGACTGTGGCGCGAGCGCCCGTCAGAAACGCCAGTTTCGTCACCGACAATCGCGGTAATGTTCGCTTCGCGTTCGGTTTCGGTGCCGATAACGTGCGCAAGCTGTATTACCGAGGCGGTGCGGATGCTCCCTGGGAGCAGATCGGCGACGAGGCCGGCACAGGCATGGCGGAAGTGCCGTTGGGCTTTTCCGAAGACGATAAGATCGCCTACTTGCTGGCCGAGCAGAGCAACGGCCCCGACGCCATTGTCGCTTACGACCCTGTCGCGCGCTCGCGCACTCAAGTCATGCGCGATGCCCGGGTAGACCCGGACGAGATCGTCTACCGCAAAGGCACGATTCCGGTGGGAGCCTTCTTTGTGGACGGCAAGCGCGAGGCCAGGTTCTTCGATGCGAGCGCTCCGGAAGCCGGCATCTATCGCGCGCTGGCTCCCGCATTCGGCGCCGATTCGATACGTGTCACTTCGATCACCGACGACCAGAAGCTGGCGCTGGTCGAGGTGAGCAGTGGGCGAAATCCGGGCGACTTCTATCTCTACGATACGACCACCAAGAAGGCCAACCATCTGCTGAGTCGGCGGGATTGGTTCGACCCCGAGAAGATGGCGGAGAAGAAGCAGGTCTCGCTGCAGGCTCGCGATGGCTTGAGCCTGCGCGGATACTTGACCCTGCCGAGCGGCAGCTCGGGCAAGAATCTGCCTATGGTGCTGTTGCCGCACGGCGGCCCCTTCGATGTCCAGACCGTCTGGAGCTTCGACGGCGAGGCCCAACTGCTTGCTGCCGCGGGCTATGCCGTGCTTCAGGTCGATTTTCGGGGCTCCAGCGGCTATGGGCGACAGTTCGTGCGCGCAGGTGCCCGCGAATGGGGCGGGAAGATGCAGGACGATCTGACCGATGCCACCCGCTGGGCCGTACGGGAGGGCATCGCGGATGCGAACAAGATATGCATATACGGCGCCAGCTACGGCGCCTACGCCGCATTGATGGGGACTGCAAAAGAAGCCGGTCTGTATCGCTGCGCGGTCGGCTATGTCGGTGTGTACGACCTGCCGGCGATGCACACGTCCGGCGATATCCAGAATCGCGGTTCCGGCGAGGCCTACCTGCGTGAATGGATAGGAGTGCGCGAGGAACTCGCTTCCGTGTCACCAGTGAGAATGGTCGACCGTATCAAGGTTCCGGTGTTCCTTGCAGCCGGTGGGCGCGATATGCGCGCGCCGATAGAGCACAGCATTGGAATGGAAAAGGCCCTGCGCAAAGCCGGGGTGCCGGTGGAGACCCTGTACTTCGATATGGAAGGCCACGGCTTCTACACCGAAGAGCATCGTCGCGAGTACTATTCCCGGCTGCTGGATTTTCTGGCTCGTAGCCTGGGCGGTCTGACCGCCGCGCCGCTGGAGCCTGCCGGTCGCAAGTGAAATGGCGCTTGTTTCGCGTGATTTAAAGGCATCCGCGCACATGCTGCGAGATCGCTTGCGTCGATGGCTACAATTGTTTTATGGATGCGCCGTCAGGCGTATCGCAATCACGGGGATGAGACGAAATGAAGCAATACCTCAGTGCAGCACTGCTGTGCGCCGGGATGATAGCCGCGCCGGTCGCATCGGCGGTCAACGTCGATGCCTACATCAAGAAGGACCGGTTCAACGAGGTCAAGATTTCGCCCAATGGCGACTACCTTGCGGCGACGGTGCCCTTCGAGGACAAGACGGCGCTGGTGATCCTGCGCCGGTCGGACAACAAGGTCACGGCGAATTTCAGGCTGGAGAAGAATACGCACGTAGCTGGGTTCTGGTGGGTCAATCCGGAACGCGTCGTGATCAGCATGGCGCGCAAGATCGGCGCGCTCGACAAGCCTCAGTGGGACGGCAATCTCTATGCCATCAACGCCGATGGAACCCAGCCCGGTCTGCTCGTGGGACAGAGCGTGCAAGGCGCGGGCCTGGCGACCAAGATCCAGCCGAAGAAGGTCGAGCAGATCGCCGCCTTCATGGTCGACGACTTGGTTAACGACGACAAGAACATCGTGATCTCAGTGCAACCGTTTAGCGATGACCCTTATACCCGTGTCGAGAAGATCGATGTGTATACGGGGCGCCGCTCGCCGTTGGCGCGCGCACCGGTGCGCAATGCCGATTTCATCACCGACAATCAAGGCTTGGTCCGCTTCGCGATCGGCTACGGCACCGACAACGTCCGCAAGCTCTATTACCGCAAGACCGAGAGCGCGGAATGGGAGTTGATCAGCGCCGATAACATCGGCGAGGGCATCGAGATCCCGGTCGGTTTCTCCGCGGACGACAAGACCGCCTATTTCCGGGCCGAGCGCAAGAAGGGGCCGGACGCGATCGTGGCCTACGATATCGCGACCCAGAAGCGCAGCGATGTGTTGCAGGATGCCAAGGTCGACCCGTCGACCTTCATCTATCGCGGCAACTCGTATACCCCCGTCGGCGCCTTCTTCATCGATGGCAAGCGGGTCACCAAGTTCTTCGATACGGCGGCTCCCGAGGCTCGCCTGTACAAGAGCCTGGAATCCGCGTTCGGCGGCGACCCGGTGCGCATCACCTCTCGCAGCAGCGACGGCCGCCTGGCTCTGGTCGAAGTGTCCAGCGGTAACAACCCAGGCGATTTCTTCCTGTTCGACACAACCGCGAAGAAGGCCGAGCACCTGCTCAGTCGCCGCGATTGGTTCGACCCGGCAGAGATGGCGGAGAAGCGTGGCATTTCGCTGAAGGCGCGCGATGGCTTGGCGCTGCAGGGCTACCTCAGCCTACCCAAGGGCAGCAGCGGCAAGAACCTGCCGATGGTGGTCATGCCGCATGGAGGGCCCTACGACATCCAGGATCCCTGGGGCTTCGACGAGGAAGCGCAAATGTTGGCCGCGGCCGGCTACGCGGTGCTGCAGGTCGATTTCCGCGGCTCCAGCGGTTACGGTCAGGCCTTCGTGCAGGCCGGCGCGCGCGAATGGGGCGGTAAGATGCAGGACGATGTCACCGACGCCACGCGCTGGGCTATCCAGCAGGGCATCGCCGACAGCGGTCGCATTTGCATCTACGGCGCCAGCTACGGCGCTTACGCCGCACTGATGGGCGCGGCCAAGGAGCCGACCCTGTACAAGTGCGCGGCCGGCTATGTGGGTGTCTACGACCTGCCGAGCATGCACAACACCGGCGACATCCAGCGGCGCGGCTCCGGCGAGACCTATCTGCGCGAGTGGATCGGCAGTCGAGAGGAGCTCGGCGCGGTGTCGCCCACGCGCATGGCCGACCGCATTAAGGTGCCGGTATTCCTGGCGGCGGGCGGCGAGGACGAACGCGCGCCGATCTCGCACAGCAAGATGATGGAGCAGGCGCTGCGTAAAGCGGGCACCCCGGTGGAAACCCTGTACTACGACACCGAAGGCCACGGCTTCTACACCGAGGCGCACCAACGCGAGTACTACACCAAGCTGCTGGCGTTCCTGGCGCGTAGTCTTGGCGGCCAAGTGGCGACGGCACCGGCGACGAAGCCTGCGGCGGCCAAGTAAGCCAGCGGTCTTGCGCTCGGATTCGTTAGGGGCCGGCCGCAGCCATCAGGCAAAAGAAAACGGCGCCGCAAGGCGCCGTTTTCTTTGCGGTATCGCTTAGGCGAACGGGGCTTACTTCACCCCATGCATCCACTTGCGCAGCAGCGGCGA
The DNA here is from genome assembly GCF_001427505.1 of Lysobacter sp. Root604. Classification (NCBI taxonomy): domain Bacteria; kingdom Pseudomonadati; phylum Pseudomonadota; class Gammaproteobacteria; order Lysobacterales; family Lysobacteraceae; genus Lysobacter; species Lysobacter sp. Root604. The sequence continues at coordinate 68,674 of NZ_LMGS01000011.1, forward strand.
CAGCAGGAAGTACAGCACGCCCGAGCCGATGCCGATCCACATCATCAGCTGGAACAGCTCGCCGTACTTGGCGCTGGCGGTGACGAAGTCGACAGCGGCGCCTTCCGGCAGGTCCAGCGAGGCGAGCTTGCCGAACTGCGCGGCCAGCACTTCCGAGTAGGCGGTGGCCAGCCAGAAGCCGCCCATCATCAGGCCGACTACGCGCGCCACCGACAGCTGGGTGACCGCGGACAGGCCGATCGGCGACAGGCACATTTCGCCGACTTCGAGCACGAAGTAAGCCAGCACCAGCCACCACACGCTGGCCATCGTGCCGCCGGCCGTGGCCTGGGCGGCCAGCATCAGCGGGACGAAGGCCAGGCCGGCGACGATCAGGCCGATGGCGATCTTGGCCGGCTTGCTCGGGTTGAGCCCGCGCCGCTCCAGCCACGGCCACAGCCAGGCGAAGATCGGCGACAGCACGATGATGAAGAACGCGCCCAGGAAGGTCAGCGAACTGGCGGTCTGCGGCTTCAGCACCACGTCGTGGAAGGAGGCCACCGCCAATCCCAAGGCCAGCAGGCCGACCATGGTCTTGGCCAGTCCGGCGTTGCCGCGATCGCTGGCCTTCAGCGCGGCGATCATCAGGAACGGGCTGGCCGCCAGCAGGAACAGCGACCACGGCAAGGCACCGCTGCTGATGCCGCTGAGGCTGGGGAACATGTCCTTGGTCAGCAGGCGGTCGCTGAAGGTGATCCAGCTGCCGTAGGTCTGCTCGTACAAAGTGAAGAACACCAGTACGCCGACGATCATCAGGAGCAGCGAGATCATCTGCTCGCGCTGCACCTTGTTGCATTTCGTGATCAGGAAGTAGATGAACCACAGGCCGAAGCCGGCTGCGATCAGGTGCATGGCGCCATGCACGGTCGCGGTGCGCTGGATCAGCTGCCAGACCACGGCTACGCCGGCGAACGAGCCGAGATAGATCCACCACTCGCGCGACAGGCCTGCGATGCGTTCGCGCAGCAAGCCGGGATTCGTTGGGGCGGCATGGCCGTACAGATACTTCTGGCCCCAGATGAACATGATCAGCCCGGCAACCATGCCGACGCCGGCGGCGCCGAAGCCGTACTTCCAGCCATAGGTCTCGCCCAGGAAGGCGCAGATCAGACTGGCGAACATCGCGCCGACGTTGATGCCGGCGTAGAACAGGGTGAAGCCGGAATCGCGACGCGGATCGTTTTCGGGGTAGAGCTTGCCGACGATGGTCGAGATGTTCGGCTTCAGGAAGCCCACGCCCATGATGATCAGCGCCAGCGACAGGTAGAACACCTGCAGCGCGGCGGCGTCGCGTTGGATCGTGCCGTCGGCCAGGCGAACGGCCTGGTGGCCCTCGTAGGCCATGCCCAGATGGCCCAGCACCAGCAGCACGCCGCCCAGCACCACCGCCTTGCCCATGCCCAGATAGCGGTCGGCCAGTACGCCGCCGATCACCGGCATGGCGTAGACCAGGCCGCCGTAGGCGCCGAGCAGGTCGTAGCCGGCGTCGTCCGTGAACAGGTGGTACTTCAGCAAATACAGCAGCAACAGCGCCTTCATGCCGTAGAAGGAGAAGCGCTCCCACATCTCGGTGAAGAAGCAGACGTAGAGGCCTTTGGGATGGCCGAAGAACTCGCCGTGGGCCGGCGTCGATGCGGTTGCGGGTACGGTCACAACGGGCTCCGTAGGGAGGGGCTTGCGGGACGGCATTCGGGACAATCGGGGGAGTATAGCGGCGCCGGCCCGGTCGCCCGATCCGGCCCGGGCCCGCCCCCGGCCTTTGCGGGTCCCCGCCCGGACCCCTACCATCGACGTTTTGGCCCCGCCCGGAGTTCCCATGAACCTGCGTCACGCTGTCCTGCCGTTGTTGATCGCGGCCGCGCTGCCCGCCACCGCCGCCCCGCGCGGCTTCGATGTGCGCGACATGGCCACCATGGACCGCGTGTCCTCGCCGACCGTGTCGCCGGATGGGCGCCGGCTGGTGTTCGCCAAGCGCAAGGTCGATTTCGCCGCCAACAAGTCCAGCACCGGCCTGTTCGTCGAAGACCTGTTCGCGCGCGATGCGGCGCCGCCGCAGCCGCTCACGCCCGCGGGCTGGAGCGTGAACTCGCCGGCCTTCTCGCCCGACGGCCGCACGGTTTACTTCCTCAGCGCCAAGTCCGGCAGCCAGCAGCTGTACTCGATCCCGGTCACCGGCGGCACGCCCAAGCAGCTCACCGCGTTTGCGGCTGACGTCGGCAGCTTCCAGCTTTCGCCCGATGGCAAGCGCGTGGCCTTCAGCGCCGAGACCTACGTGGACTGCGCCGGCGATCTGGCCTGCAGCAAGAAGCGCGTCGACGAGCGCGCGGCCAGCAAGGCCAGCGGCGTGGTCTTCGACCGCATGTTCGTACGTCACTGGGACGCCTGGAACGACGGCCGCCTGAATCGCCTGTTCGTGGTCGCGCTGCCGCAGGCGAACAAGCAGGGCGTGGTCAAGCCGGTCGCCGCCGCCACCCTGATCGGCGCCGACGTGATCGGCGACGTGCCTTCGCGCCCGTTCGGCGACAGCAGCGAGTACGCCTGGGCGCCCGACGGCGAGTCGCTGGTGCTGAGCGCGCGCCAGGCCGACGCCAAGGAGCCTTGGTCGACCAACTTCGATCTCTATCGCGTGCGCGCCGACGGCAGCGGCGCCGCTCAGAACCTCACCCCCGACAATCCCGCCTGGGACACCGGCCCGGTGTTCAGCGACGACGGCGGCACCTTGTACTACCGCGCGATGAAGCGTCCGGGCTTCGAGGCCGACCGTTTCGGCCTGATGGCGCTGGACCTGGGCAGCGGCCAGCGCCGCGAGATCGCGCCGAAGTGGGACCGTTCGGCCGAGAACATCGTGCTGTCCGCCGACGGCAAGACCATCTACACCACCGCCCAGGACCTGGGCCAGTTGCCGGTGTTCGGCGTCGACATCGCCAACGGCAGCGCGACCCGCGTGATCGGCGAGGGCAGCGTGTCCTCGCTGGTGCGCGGCGGCCCGACCCTGGCCTTCACCCGCAACAGCCTCAAGAGCGGCGACCAGGTCTTCGTCGGCGGCGTCGAGGGCGCGCCGGTGCGCGCGATCACGCCCAGCGCCAGCGAGATGCTCAAGGACGTGGCGTTCGGCGACTACGAGCAGTTCGAGTTCAAGGGTTGGAACGGCGATACCGTGCGCGGCTACGTGGTCAAGCCCTGGAACTACCAGGAAGGCCAGCGCTATCCGGTCGCGTTCCTGATCCACGGCGGCCCGCAGGGCAGCTTCGGCGACGGCTGGAGCTACCGCTGGAATCCGCAGACCTACGCCGGCCAGGGCTATGCCGTGGTCATGATCGACTTCCACGGTTCCACCGGCTACGGCCAGGCCTTCACCGATGCGATCAGCCAGCATTGGGGCGATCGTCCGCTGGAAGACCTGCAGAAGGGCTGGGCGGCGGCGCAGAAGAAGTACTCCTTCCTCAACGGCGACAAAGCCTGCGCGCTGGGCGCGTCCTACGGCGGCTTCATGGTCAACTGGATCGCCGGCAACTGGAACCAGCCCTGGAAGTGCCTGGTCAATCACGACGGCGTGTTCGACCAGCGCATGATGGGCTACGCCACCGAGGAGCTGTGGTTCACGGAGTGGGAGCAGGGCGGCACGCCTTACGCGGTGCCGAAGAACTACGAGCGCTTCAACCCGGTCAACCACGTCGACAAGTGGCGCGTGCCGATGCTGGTGGTGCACGGTCAGCTCGATTTCCGCATCCCGGTCGAACAGGGTCTGGCCGCGTTCACGGCGCTGCAGCGCCAGGGCATCGAGTCCAAGTTCCTGTACTTCCCCAACGAGAACCACTGGGTGCTCAAGCCGCAGAACAGCGTGCTCTGGCACGACACGGTCAACGGCTGGCTGAAGCAGCACATCGGTCAGTGAGTTTGCGCCCCTCTCCCGCGCGCGGGAGAGGGTTGGGGCGAGGGTGCGTGTGTGCGACAGCGTAGGCTGCCTAAGTCGCAGACGCACCGCATCGCACGCAGTCGTTCGGCATGGCGATGATGCGGTTGTCACCGCATCCTACGAGATGCGGTAGCGAAGAACGGGCTGCCCTGTGGGGCGGTTCTTCTGCGGTTCGCGGCGCCTGCCGCAGGTAGGATGCGGTAAGCCGTAGGCGCACCGCATCGTTCGCGGCCGTTCGGCATGGCGCTGATGCGGTTGTCACCGCATCCTACGAGTCTCGAAAAAAGGCCGCCCGAGGGCGGCCTTTTCTTTGCGGCGATACGGCGCCCTCAACAACAGCGCGACCGGCCCTTCCCGTACCGCGCCAACATCCGCTCATGGAAGAAGGCATCGCGCGGCATCGGTGCTACATCCGGATGCGCGCGCCGCATGTGTTCGACGTAGTAGTCGTAGTCGGGTATCCCGATCGCCAGGCGCGCGGTCTGCGCCGCCGTGCGCCACCAGCGCAACAGCAGCGACCAGACCAGCAGACCGGCCTCAGCGAGCCAGCGTATCGAGCGCGACATAATCGCTCTCCTTGGCCGTGGCCACGTTGTTGCGACGCGCCGCGAAGGCCGCGCGCAGGCCGAAGAACACCGTCGCCACCACCACCGCGACGAACAGCGCGGTCAGGCCGGCGTCGAGGTAGTTGTTGAACACCACCCGCTGCATTTCCTCGACCGACTTGGCCGGCGCCAGCACCTCGCCGCGCGCGGCGGCGTCGGCGAACTTGCGCGCGTTGGCGATGAAACCGATCTTGGGGTTGGGGTCGAACAGCTTCTGCCAACCCGCGGCGAGGGTGCAGATCAGCAGCCAGACGGTCGGGATCAGCGGAATCCACAGGTACTTCTCGCGCTTCATCTTCACCATCACCACGCAGCAGAACACCAGCGCCAGGCCGGCGAGCATCTGATTGGCGATGCCGAACAGCGGCCACAGGGTGTTGATGCCGCCCAGCGGATCGACCACGCCCTGGTACAGGAAGTAGCCCCACATCGACACCGCGAGCAGAGTGCTGGCGATGTTGGCGGCCCAACTGTCGGTGCGCTGGAACGGCGCGTAGGCCAGGCCGACCAGTTCCTGGATCATGAAGCGCGCCACGCGTGTGCCGGCGTCGATGGTGGTCAGGATGAACAGCGCTTCGAACAGGATCGCGTAGTGGTACCAGAAGGCCATCATGCCGTCGCCCGGGATCAGCCCGTGCAGGATCTGGGCCATGCCCACCGCCAGGGTCGGGGCGCCGCCGGTGCGCGACAGGATCGTGCCTTCGCCGATTTCCTTGGCGGTGGCGGTCAACACGTCGGGGGTGATCACGAAGCCCCAGTTGGAGATCGCCAGGGCGGCCGATTCGGCGGTGGTGCCGATCAGCGCGCCCGGCGAGTTCATCGCGAAGTACACACCCGGCTGCAGCACGCAGGCGGCGATCAGGGCCATGATCGCGACGAAGGCTTCCATCAACATGCCGCCGTAGCCGACCAGGCGGATGTCGCCTTCGCTGGAAATCATCTTGGGCGTGGTGCCCGAGGAGATCAGCGAGTGGAAGCCGGACACCGCGCCGCAGGCGATGGTGATGAACAGGAACGGGAACAGCTTGCCGGAGAACACCGGGCCGGTGCCGTCGACGAACTGGGTCATCGCCGGCATCTGCAGATGCGGCGCGGCGATCACGATCGCCAGGGCCAGCACCAGCACGGTGCCGATCTTGAGGAAGGTCGACAGGTAGTCGCGCGGCGCCAGCAGGAACCACACCGGCAGCACCGAGGCGATGAAGCCGTAGCCGATCATCAGCCAGGCCAGGGTCGTGCCCTTGAGGTGGAAGATCTCGCCCCAGGTCGGGTCCGCGGCGACCTTGCCGCCCAGCCAGATCGCCAGCAGCAACAGGACGAAGCCGATGATCGACACTTCCAGGATGCGGCCCGGGCGGAAGTAGCGCAGGTACACGCCCATCAGGATCGCGATCGGGATGGTCATGGCGACCGTGAAGGTGCCCCAGGGGCTTTCCGCCAGGGCCTTGACCACCACCAGCGCCAGCACCGCCAGCAGGATCACCATGATCATCAGGATGCCGATCATCGAGATCACGCCGGCCGCGGGACCCATCTCGGCGCGGATCATCTCGCCCAGCGAGCGCCCGTCGCGGCGGGTGGAGAAGAACAGCACCAGCATGTCCTGGACCGCGCCGGCCAGGACCACGCCGAACAGGATCCACAAGGTGCCGGGCAGGTAGCCCATCTGCGCTGCCAGCACCGGGCCGACCAGCGGGCCGGCGCCGGCGATGGCCGCGAAGTGGTGGCCGAACACCACGCTCTTCTCGGTGGGGACGTAGTCCAGGCCGTCGTTGCGGCGCCAGGCAGGGGTCGCGCGGCTGGGATCGACCAGCAGGGCGCGCTGGGCGATGAAGCGGCCGTAGAAGCGATAGGCGATGGTGAACGTGGAGACCGCCGCGACCACCAGCCACATCGCGCTGATGGATTCGCCGCGGTTCAGGGCCACGGTACCCAGGCAGAACGCCGCCAGTACCGCGAGCAGGCCCCAACCGAGCCAGGACAGAGCTTTCATCGACGCCTCTCCAAATGGACTTGGGCAGCGTCGCCCCTGGGTCCGCCCGGGGTCAATGCGCAGTGCGGCATCGGGGCTAGTACTTTGGTCTAAGGCCCGGTACCGGCCGCTATTCATCGGCGCGCGACGGCCCAGGCTCTGCTCAGGGGTAGGAGCGGCGTGAGCCGCGACCGTGAGGCTTCGGCGACGACGCGGTCGCGGCTCGCGCCGCTCCTACCCGCAAGCACGGCGCGATTCGGATAACGGAGGGGCGGATCGCGGTTGCGCGGCTATGGGATATAGCGCGGTCGCGGCTTACGCCGCTCCTACCCCAAAGCGGATGCGTGGCGGATGTCGGGTGCCGCTTGGGCTACAACCACTTCGCGCGGCGCAGCAGGCCGAACAGGACCACGCAGACCACGGCGGTTATGCCGATCACGATCCAGTAGCTGTGCTCGCCCGCGAGTTCCGGCATGTGGACGAAGTTCATGCCGTACCAGCTCGCGATCAGGGTCGGCGCGGCCAGCAGCGCGGCCCAGCCGGCCAGGCGCTTGACCACCTCGCCCTGGCGGATGGTCACCAGCGACAGGTTCACGCTCATCGCCGCGGTCAGCATCTCGCGCAGGGTGTCGGTGGTTTCGTTGATGCGCACGGCGTGGTCGAGCACGTCGCGGAAATACAGCTGGCTTTCCTCGTCGATCAGGGCGCTGCGCGAGCGCGCGAGCTGGCCCAGGATGTCCTGCAGCGGCGATACCGCCATGCGCAGGCGGGTGAGCTCGCGCTTGAGGTCGTAGAGCTTCTCGACCGTGCCTTTGCGGAAGTCCTCGGCGAACACGTCCTTTTCCAGCTCGTTGAGCTCCTGGCTGAACTCGTCGACGATCGGGGTGAAATTGTCGACCACCATGTCCAGCACCACGTACAGCGCCGAGGCCGGGCCGTGCCGCAGTTCCTCGGATTCGCGCTCCAGGCGCAGGCGCGCGGCCGCGTAACTGCTGGAGGCGCCGTGGCGCACCGAGACCAAGTAGCGCGGACCGACGAACAAGTGGGTTTCGCCGAAGCGGATATGGCTGTCGACGGTCTGCGCGGTGTGCACGACGATGAACAGCGAATTGCCGTAGGTTTCGATCTTGGGGCGCTGGTGGGCGTTGTGCGCGTCCTCGATCGCCAGATCGTGCAGGCAGAATTCTTCCTGCAGTTTCTCCAGGATGCCTTCGTCGGGCTCGTACAGGCCGACCCAGACGAAGCTGCCGTCGTCGACCGCGAGCACGTCGCTGATCTGGTCCAGGCTGATGTCGCTGCGAACGCCTTCGCGGCTATAGGCCGCGCAGTTGATCACGCACTGAGGCAGGTTGGGATCCTTCATCCCGCGCATCGTGCCCGTGCGAGGCCGCGCGGGCAAGCCGCGCGCGTTCCATCAGCGCTTGCGAAAGCCCGCGAGCAGGCCCAAATGCAGGGGCAGGATCAGGCTGATCCAGTGCACGTTGCGCTGCGGCTGCATCGGCAGCCAATGCGCGAACAGCGCCAGCACCGCGCAGGCCGCGACCGCCGCCAGGATGCGCCCGAACCAGGGCCCGGCATCGCGCCCGCGCAGCACGCGCCAACCGCCCAGCCACAACAGCCAGCACAGAGGATTGAACAGCAGCAGGTTCTGGTTGGCCCAGCCGTAGGTGTGTTGGGTACCGAACCAGATGAACAGCATCAGCGCCGACAGGATGCCGCACAGGGTCCACAACGGCAGCGCGATCGCCGCCAGCAGGCGCGGGCGGCGCCGGCCCAGCCAGGCCAGGCCCAGCCCGACGACCACGCCGGACAGGGCCCAGGGCACCCAGTCGATCGGGGTGTCGACCGGCTCGGGCGCGATCCGATGCGGCAGGATTTCCTGTTCGGACAGGACCAGCGGGCGGCCCTGGGTGTTCTTGGTCTCGCGCAGCGCCGCGGCCAGGCGCATCGGCACGTAGGACTCGCTCCACACCGGCAACGGGCGATCGGCCGACGGCCCCAGGCCGATGTCGAAGCCCAGCCACATCCACGGCGCCGGCGAGGCCAGGCGCACCGCCTCGCTGCGGAAGGTGCTGCCGTGCGAGCGGCCCTCGATCTGCCGGCGCAGCGCGCCGCCCAGCGCCCGGTCGATGGCGTCGCGCACGCGGGTGGCGCAGTTGTCGTCGAAGTACTGGTAGCGGTAGTAGGCGTTCTCGGGCTTGGCGTTCTCGGCCAGGGTGGCGGCAAGCGTGCGCGCCTGATCGTCGTCCAGGTCCAGCCACTGGATCGACACGCCGCGGCCTTCCTCGCGGTACAGCGCTAGGTCCTGCTCGAATGGCAGCGCGGCCAGGCGGTAGCGCATGTCGTTGCGCATGAAGCGGGCGACGAAGTCCGGCGCTTCCGGGTCGAAGAAGCCGAAGTTGTAGGAGGTGGCCGCGCCGGTGTCGGGATCCAGCACCACGATCGAGTCGTGGCCGAAGCGTTCCCAAAAAATCTCGCCCGGCTGCATGGTCGCCATGCCGATGCGCGGCACGGCCGCGGATGCCATGGCGACGGTCGGCGGCTCGCTTTGCGTCGAGGCGTCCTGCGGCGCGGCCTGCTCGGGCGGCGCGGCAGAGGCGACCATGGCGCACAGCCACAGTGCGGCGACGGCGAACAGCGAGGGCAGGGCGCGGCGTATGGAGTTCAAGGCGGACAGCCGGTCGTCGGGTCGGGCCATTCTAAGCGGCGCGGCTGACGCGGGCATGATCGGGGCGCGACGGATGCGGTTCGCGCTCGTCGGGCGGACTCGGTGGAGACGTGGTCGGGATAGTGCGCCTAGGGATCGTGGCTGCAACCGGCATAGTCCGGATCGTCGGCGCGCAGGCTGCGGTACGGTAAGTCAGGGTAGCGGTAAGTCAGGCCCTGCTCTGGATGGAAGCTGATCTGGTGCGTGTAGTCCAGCGCCAAGCCGTCCGGTACCGCGATTTCCAAAGTGCGCGCGTCCAGCCAGCGCAGGCCGATGCCGTGCTTGAGCGAACCGAAGTCGATGATGCCGCTGCCCACGCGCTCGGAGCCGGCTTCGCACCAGCTTTCGGCCTGGTGCTGCCGTGGCCCGGCCGGCCATGCTCTTCGCTCTGGGATAGGACGCGCTGCACTTTCCGTCCGGAGCGACGATCGGCCTGCTGACAGGTTCTGGTGCTGGGGCAGCCCGCGAGCAGGGCCGCCGGGACTGCGAAGCCGGCGATGACAGTGAGTCGAGTCATCGCCGGCTTTTTCAGGGCGGTCAGTCCTTGCCGAGCACGCCGACGTGGAAGGCGTGCACGCGGCGCGCATCGGCGCTGGCGACACGGAACACGAAGCGCCCCAAGGTGAGTTCCTCGCCGGCCTCGGGCAGGTGCCCGATCGCGGCCGTGATCAAACCGCCGATGGTGTCGTATTCGTCGTCGTCGAAGTCGGCGCCGAAACGCTCGTTGAAATCGGCGATCGGGGTCAGCGCGTCGACCACGTACTGGCCGTCGGCCTGGGCCGCGATCAGCGCGTTCGGGTCCTCGGCATCGTCGTGCTCGTCGTCGATCTCACCGACGATCTGCTCCAGCACGTCCTCGATGGTCAGCAATCCGGCGACGCCGCCGTGTTCGTCGATCACGATCGCCATGTGGTTGCGCGACTGCCGGAACTCGCGCAGCAGCACGTCCAGGCGCTTGGACTCGGGGATCAGCACCGCCGGGCGCAGCAGCTCATGGATGGTGCCGGGGCCGTTGTCGGCGACCACGCCGCGCAGCAGGTCCTTGGCCAACAGCACGCCCAGGATTTCGTCCTTGTCCTCGCCGTGAACGGGGAAGCGCGAATGGCCGGATTCGACCACCAGCTTCATCAGATCGAGAAACTTGCCGTCGGCGGGCAGCACGACCATCTGCGAGCGCGGGATCATCACATCGCCCACGGTGAGGTCGGACACGGCGATCGCGCCTTCCATCATGCGCAGGGTATCGGCGGCGATCAGCCCATCGGCCTGAGCGTCGCGCAACAGCTCGACCAGGTCTTCGCGGGTGGTGGGTTCGCCGGACAGCGCCGAACTGATCCGCTCCAGCCAGGAGCGTCGTTTCTCCGGATGTTCGCTGTGTTGACTACTGTCGTCCTCGGACATTCGATGCGTGCACTAAGCCCTTGGGGGCAGGGCGAGGCCGTCAGTTTAACCCGGATGCCCGGCCGGATCGCTGCCGGGCCACGGCGCAGGGCGGGTAGGCGGTCCGAATCGGCCTCGCCCGGGTGCTCGACCGCGCGTCCCTGCGGGCCGCCAGGGCCTGCACAGGCCGCGCTACGGGCGCTGCGCCAGCCTGGTCCAGTGCCAGGATCTGCCTGCTCAGGAGCGTGGCCAAACGGTGCCCCGCGCCGACACCGGGGAATGCGCCGGCGCGGGGTCCGTACCGCGCCGCCGAGACGGCGCGGGGGGCTCAGGTCTGAGGGCAATGGGGTTGCGGTTCGCTGTCCGCCTCGGCGACGCGGAAGCGGCCGGCGTTGGACAGCACCAGGGCGCCGACCGGGATGCCGTCGTGGCTGCAGACGCTGAAGCTGACGTTGCTGCCCTCGTTGCCGCCGTCGGATTGGAACACCACCCGGCGACGACCTTGCGTGCTGTAGATGCGCAGGCCCTTCACGGGTCCCTGCGGACGAAGGAGCACCGGGTCGCCCTGGCCGTAACGACGGTCGCCGTCGACGTCGGCGTAGACGACCCAGCCCTGGCTCCAGTCGACGCTCTCCTCGCAGCGACCGTCGCGCGCGGCCGGGCACACGATCATGGCGCTGCCGGTGGAGACCGCCATGCGCGCCGAGTCCAGAAAGCTCTCGGTCATGGCCGTGGCGACCGTGCCCATGCGAACCCGGACGATGGCCCGGCTGGCGCCGGGTACGGCAATGGCGATCAACACGGCTGCAACCGTCAACGCGAACAGCATTTCGATGAGAGTGATTCCTTTCACACGGTTCATGCAGCGCTCCTTGCGACGAAGCGCCAGTATCGATGCGTCGAACGAGCTTGTCCGTAGGAAATCTTCCCGACATCGGGTCAGGGAACGCCGCGCTTTCGGTAACTGCGACGAAAGAACTGCGGCACAAGCGCGATTCGGGAGCGTCTTGGATCGGCGCGCGCGTCATGCGCGAGTGATTGCGCCAATGGCGAATCGGGCGGCAATCCGGATTCGAAGCTTGGGTGTCGTTCACGCATGCGAACGCGGTTCTCGTGCGGTTAGGGATATTCCTACCCGACGGCGCGTGCAAACTCCGATACCGGATGCGATCGGCCTCATGCACGCTGATGTCGTCGACGAGGATCGTCGGCGCATTTGAGTCGATAGAGGAGGACATCCATGCGAAAGCAAGATTCTTACCAGCGGCGCCGTTCGGCAAGCTGCTGGCTCACATTGACGGCAATGCTCGCCTTCGCAAGTCATGCCGAGGCGGAAGGCCGCGTCTACGATTACGTGGACGCAGGCAGTTACCTGCGCAACGAGGCGGCGGTCCAGGTCTGGCACGGCCTGCGCCAACGCCTGCGCGTGGAGTTCGACCAGATTTGCGGCGATACGTTCTGCGAGGGCGAGTACAGCAATATCCAGTCCTTGGGTTTCCTTTGTTCGGCGGACCGCGCAAGCGGCCTTGTCGGCCAATGCGTATGGCTGTTCGCGGGCAGCCAGGAAGAGATCGATCCGGCGAGTGGCCGTGTGTATGTGCAGGCGCGATCCTGGCAGTGCCAGATCCCCTTGGCGCCTCGGACAGCCATGGAGGCGCTGTTGTCGCTGTCCGACGCGGACTCGGTACTGCACGCGCCGTTACCTGGCACACAAGCTTCGATCTACGACGGCCTGATGGCCTGCCTGTAGTTCGTAAGACTGGATGCGAGTTGCGGCGTCCGGGTTTTGCGATCCAAGCACCGGCACCGGCATAAGCACCGGGACCGGCGCGGGCGCGGGTACCGGCGCGGGCATCAATGCAGGTGCCGGGCGCTAGGTGCTGGGCGCCGTTCGACGGCGTCGGGTTACCGGATTGCCGGATCGCGAGCGTATGAACGAGGAAGCACCGAAGCTAGCCGCCGTGCGGGCAGGCGAGCAGGGCTTCGGTCGAGGCGAAATGGCCCCAGCGCTGCGGGGCCGATGGCCGATACGCCCGGTCCGGCCATATCGAAACGTTCGCGGAGCCGCAAGCGATATTCGCGATTGTGGTGCGGACGATGCCGCGTTTGCGACTGGCGGCCGCAGCAGCAGCGCCGGCCTTGGGCCGACGCCGCCGCGCGCGTCTTCACTTCCAGCAATAGTCCGAGGACTTCGCAGTCTTCTTGCCGGTCGCGTCCACACTCATGGTGCCGCACTTGTCCTGGCTTTGGTCGGAGCCGCTGGCAGGCGTAGCGGTGACGGTGTAGCTGCGCGTGTCGGCCTGCAGGCTCAAGCTGTAATAGGCGGTTCCGGTGCTGCGCGGCGACTGGTCGAAGCCGGCGATCTCCTTCAGCGTCTTGCCCGTGTACTTGCCGTTGACCGTGTAGTAGCGCTCCATCGCCTGTGCGGCCTCGGCCAAGTCGGCCTGGGCCTGGCCGCGCCGGCTCTTGCGCACGCTGTCCTGATACGTCGGAACAGCGATAGCGACGAGGATGCCGATCACCGCCACCACGATCATCAATTCGATAAGCGTGAAGCCTGCGTTGCGTTGTAGCGGGGCATGGAGAGTCATTGTCGCGCTCCTCATCGGATCTGGCGCCAGGACAGACGTCCGCAGGGACGCAGCATGTACAGCGACGGAGCGCCCGGGGCTTGGAGAATGACCGAGCATTGCGTCGGCGGCGGCTTGTCGTCGCCGGGGGCCACGGCGGGATCGCTGTTGCTGGTCAGGAAGGTCGCCAGTTCCTTGGCCGCGCCCGAACCGCCGGTGTCGGTCTTCATCGCCGCGGTGCCCTCGGGCGGCGCAGTGCCATCGATGGACTGCATGCGGGTGTCCTGCAGGCGTGCGGCGCCGCTCAAGGCGTCCAGCCCGTACAGATAGTTGTCGCCGCCCAAGGCGCAACCGACTCCGCCGATATCGGTATTGGGCGTGTAGGTAAGGAAGAACAGGATGCCGTTCTGCAGCCTCGGGTAGCCGAGGAAGCGTTCGCCCCTGGCGACCGTGGTGCCGTCGCCGTTCGCGTCCAGTCCGAGGTCCAGGTACCAGCCGCGCGTATTCAAGCCGCCGATGGTGCGGCTGGCGCTGCGCATGCCGCCCGTTTCGGAGCGGATGAACTGCTGTTGCAGCGCGCCGCGGCCGGAGACCGCGACGCCGCTGTCGAGGATGCCGTACACGGTCTGCATCGATGTGTCGGTTGCATCGGCGGTGAAGGAGTAGCTACCGGTGCCGAAGAACACCATCGCGCCGGAGCCGGCTGCGCTGACTTCCAGGCCGCCGATGATGGGCTGGCGCTTGTTGGCGCGGTCGCGCGCCGTGTAGAGCGGCTTGCCGCCCAGGGCCAGGCTGTAGTCGCGCAGATCGAATTTCCACACGCTGCCGTGCTGGTCGGCGGCGTAGACGGTGTCGACCAGGCCGTCGCGGCCGCGGTTCTTGCTGCGGCCTTGCCATTGGTCGATCGCGACCAGGTTGCCCAGGCCGTTGCTGGCGGTGACTTCGGCTTCGCTGGCCTCGATGCTGGTGACGGCGCCGGTGGACATATCGACCACCAGCAGGGCGGCCTTGCCGCGCGTGCTGTTGTAGCCGTTGCCCAGGATCGCCTTCCATTTCACGCCGCTGGCGTCGGCCACCGGCACCACGACCGGGCGGCCGAGCACGTAGCCCAGCCGGTTCTGGATTGGGACGCCCGTGCTGTCGTTGGCGGTGACCTTGTCGCTGAGCTCCCACATGACGGCCGGCGAGCTGCTTTGCGCGGTGACATCCAGGGCGAACACGTTCTTACCGCCGGCGCCGGACGAGGCGACCAGCGCGGTCTTCCAACTGCCGTCGTAGACGTCGGAGACCACGACCGGCCCGTCGACGTAGTAGCGGTGCTGATGCAACTGCGCGGTACGGCTGCGATCGAACGGGAACAGCAGGTTGCCCATGTGCCCCAACGAGGTAGTGGGGATGTAGGCGAAGGTCTCGCTGCCGGTGTCGCCATTGAAGGCGTGCAGCATGCCGTCGTTGGCGCCGGCGTAAACCATGCTGGTCTGGGTGGCGTATTTGCTCTTCAAGTACGCCGCGTAGTTGAGTTCGTCGTACTTGCCATTGGTGTACAGGTTGCCGTGCCCGTAGTCGTCGCCGCGCGCGGAAATGACCACATCGGAATTGACGATGTCGCCGAGCAGGGTGGTGCGCCTGCGCAAGCGCAGGTTAGTTCTGTCGGCATCGCCTTCCAGCGTACGGTCGCCGCGCAGGTACTGGATCATCTGGGCCGAACTGGGATATGTGGCGAGTAGGGGCAACGCCGTGGCCGGCGCCCGCAACTGGTCGTACAGGCCCTTGCAGGGCGACAACGCGTCCGCGCACAGCTCGTTGTAGGTCTCCAACCCGGTGCCGGTGAACGCCGCCGGAAGGAAGGCTTCGACCTTGGGTTTGACGGTGCCGTTGGCGCGTGCGAACCGGATCGCGCGGGAGCCCGATCTGCCGACCAACTGAGTTTCCGCGCGCCACTTCTCGGTGAGCGTGGCGCTCTTGGTCGTGGTGTCGAAGCCCACGGTGGAGGCGATCAGGCGGCCGTACCAGTCCGTGCCGTTATTGGTCGCGGCGTAGTTGGGTTGCACGCTGAGGCTGCCGCTGCCGAGGCGGGTGCCGGTGGAGCCGATGTTGGCCGACGGCGACGCCGCGTTGCCCACGCTGGACAGCACTTCCCGCATGGCCTGGGTGATCTGGTCTGGGCTGCTGACGTTGAACATGCGGCCGCGGCCGTTGATGGTGGCGTGCCAGAGTTCATCGATCACCTCGCCCGTGTCCACCGTACGCGGGTGCACCGCGCTCCAGGGCGGAGGGAAGGTGTAAGGATCGCGGGTGGAGTCGGCGTTCTGCCCATAGATCTTGCCGACCGCACCCAGCGTGATGCCGTAGAAGTTCATGTGCAGATTGCGCTGGCAATCGACCGACGGGTTGGCGGCGGCATTGGCGCAGGCTTCGTCGGCCACCGGCACGCGACCTTGCAGCGTGGCGAAGGCCCCATCTGTGCGCAGCGGCGTGCCGTTGCCCGAGTAGTACGCGGTGGCGATGTCGGCGATCGTGTCGGCATGAATGTCGGCGAACGGCGCACCGAGGGCGCCGTCGGTGTTGCCGTAGCCGATCGGGCCGGTGTTGGCGTTGGTGTAGCCGTCGGTGAACAGCACGCCGATATTCTTCTGGCAGGCGCTGATCACCGGCACTTCACTGCCGCCGACGCGGCGGAACTGTTCGCCCAGGTACGCGACCGCGTCGCGGTTTGGGGTGCCGCCATTGGGGACCAGGGCGTTGAAGTTGTCCGTGTACAGGGCGAGCCGACCCGCGGTGGTCGAGGTGTCGTGCATGGTGACGTCGTTACGGCCGTTGATCGTGAAGTAGCCGACGCGCAGGTCGCGTATGCCGTCCATTGAGTCGCGCATGGCGCCTATCGTCGACAGCAGGCGGTTGCGGCGGTACTGGAACCAGTTGGCGAAATTCTGCATCGCCGCCGTGTATTGGGCGGTCGTGGAGAAATTGGCGGACCGGATTTCGTAACGGTAGAGCGTGTTGTTCGGCACATTCAGCGCGGTGACCGCGGTGACCTTGGCGGGAAGGTAGCCGTAGCCGACGGGTAGGTCGACGCCTGCTACCGGTGTGGCCGTCATCAGGTAGAAGGTCGGGACATAGTAGGAGACGCCGAGCATGCACTCGCCCACGATGCGGAAGTCCTTGGTCACGTTCTGCCAGGTGCCACCGGTATTGACCGCGAAGTTGGGGGTGCCGTCTCGGACCGCGATGCATTGCGTGTTCGGCGCGGTGCGAACGACGGCGCCGGCCGGCACCGTCATGTTGTTGAGCATGAGGAAGCCCTCGCCGGCGACCTGGCGGTTGACCTCGAGGTTGTAGCTGACCGCATTGCCCGTGTTGCCGGCGCGTGGATCCGCGCGCGTATCGGTGATGGTGGCGTTCGCCCAACGCACGCCGTCCGATCCGATCCAGGGGTCGTAGCGCACGGTCGGGTTGAAGTACTCCCGGTTGAAGGCGGGCCAGCGGAACAGCCCCATGCTGTCGAACGGCGGCGGCGCGCCCGCAGGAAATGCGGCGTTATAGCCGCTGTGCGGAAACAGGAACAGATAGCAGTTGTTATTGCTCGCGCAAGCGGCAGCCGTGGTGCCGCCAAACGCGCGACTGGCCGGTATCCAGGCCGATTCGCCATCGCGGATGCCGGCCAGCATGACCTCGAACATCATCGAGTTCGAATCGTCGACCGCCATGATCAGCGCGGGCTTGATCGTGGCTTGCGCGTTCATCGGCGCCTGAGCGAGTTCGCCCACACCCTGGTCGGCGACGGAAGGGGCCCAGCGGGCCAACCCGGTGAGTGCCAGGACCAGCGCGATGGAAATCAGTGGAGTGCGGGATGCCATCGTATGGGCCTCAGGGAATGAAGACGGTGTCGAGCACCGCATCTGAACTGGCGTTGTCGTCGCGGTCGGTGGCGTAGGCGGTGATCTGGAACACCAGGTTGGGCTCCTTGTTCAGCACTTCGCCCTGCTTGAGCGAGCTGTAGCCGCTGATGCACTGGTCGATGCGACGGGTAATGCTGGCGCGGCCGCCGGTGGGCGGGGCGGAGAAGTTCTTGTCGGCGGCCCAGTCGCTGGGCGAATACGTCTTCTGGCAGTAAGGCTCGTCCACCGCGATCAGTTCCGCGCCCTGACTGTCGAGTTGCCGGTCCAGGTCGTTCTCGCGCTGGCGCACGCTGGCTTCGGCGTTCTCCAACGCTTGTTGGGTGGCGCGATAGTTGGACGACATGCGCTCCTGCAGCCCGGTGACCTGGACCGCGGTGACCCCGATCAGCGACAGCAGGATCAGCAGGATCAGGGCGACGTACAAAGACGAGCCGCGTTGGTGCGTGCGGCTGCGCGGCAGGCTGCGGCGTGCGGGGCGGGCGGCGATCGGGGTCATCGGCAGGTTCTCAGTTGCCGAACAGGCGGTTGCGCAAGGCGACGTTGGTTTCGTAGACGCCGCGGTAGCGCTGGTCGTCCGGCGCGCCGACCTTGACGCCGAGCACCGACGGCGCCTCGCTGCGTTGGGCCGCCATCGCGGGGTCGTTGCTGCGGATCATCATTCCCAGCTTCAGGCTGCCCACGCGCTGCCAGCCTTCGCGGCCGGTGGCGTTGGGCAGGATGTCGCTGGCGGTGACCTGGGCGTCGATGTAGCCGCTGGGCACGCCGGCCGGGGTCTGCTTGGCGCTGTTGTCCTGCCCGTACAGCAGCTGCAGCGTTTCCACGCCGGGGACCAGTTCCTCGATGTCGCGCTGGATCGCGTTGGCGCCCGGCGCGGCGGTGAAGCGCATCCGGTACAGGGCCGGCGTCGCTTCGGTGCCGCTGACGCCGACGTAGTAGGCCAGGCTGTCCGCGCGGTAGACGCGGATCTGCATGAGCGTGGGGTCGATGCTGTCGCGCAGATTGAATGCGCTGCGGTTGAGTTCGGACTTGCCGCCGCCGGCGATCACGGTCAGGGTCACGTTCGCGCCGCCGCCGGGCTCCCTCACGCTGTCGACGTGGAAGGTGGTGGCGCCGCGGCAATCGGCGATCGCCAGCAGACCGGGCTGAACGCCGTTGCGCTTCATCGACGCCCAACCGGTGCCGTCGACGAGGATGGTCGCTTCGCTGCCGTCGGCCGAGACGGTCAGGCTGCTGACCTGTGCGCTTTCCGCCGACAGGCTGCGGATCAGCACCAGGTCGCTGCCCTTGACCGGTGCCGGCTCACCGGCGCCGGTGCGCAGCAAGCTCGGCAGGGCCTCGGTCCAATCGCCGTCGGGAGCGCCCGCCACCGGCGTTGCGCCCAGGCTCAGCGTGTCGCCGGGGCCGGTCCCTTTGGCTTCGTAGCCGCGCAGCGCGAAATCGAAGCGCAGTGCGTTGGTGTAGGTGCGTGCCGGCAGCGATTCGAAGTTGGCGCGGTCGGTCAGGAACAGCTGGCCGAAGCTGGGCAAGCTGGACATGAGATGCGATTGGTCGTTGACGCAGCCCATGTGGCCGACCATGCGGGCATCGCGCTGCAGGTACTCGACCGCGAAGCGTCCGCCCTCCTGCGCACGCGCCATGCCCTGTGCCATCACATAGGAGGCGCGCGAAGCGGCGAACACCTGCACCAGGCCGAACACCAGCACGATGCTGAGGGTGACGGCGATCATCAGTTCGACCAGGGACAGGCCGGTCTGGAGGTGGCGTGGGGCGCGCGTCATAGGTCGCTGCTCACGCTGAAACGAGTGCCGCTGTCGTCGCTGCGCCAGCGCTTGGCGTCGCCCCAATCCAGGGTCACGGTGACCCGGCTGATGCGGTTCACCACATTGATGGTTACCTGGGCGGTCGCGTCCTCGCCCAGCGCATACAACAGACGACAGGCGAATTCCTTCTTCTGCTCCTTGGAGCCGGTGGCGCCGGCCGCGGTGCAGCCGCGCTTGTCGGCGTCGGCGGCCTTGATCGTGCCCGCGTAGTTGATCGCGTTGAAACGGTTGGAACGGATGCTGTCCATCAGTTCGTAGGACAGGTTGGTCGCCACGGTGCGGGTGTTGGCGCTCTGGGTCAGGCGCAGGTTGGTCACCTGCAGCATGGCCAGCCCGAGCAGGCCGAAGCCGAGCACGAGCAGGCTGATGAGTACCTCGATCAGGCTGAAGCCGGCGCTGCGCTTGCGGGCGCCGAGCGTGCATAGGGTGTTCATGGGCAGGTCTCCTTGCTGACGCTGGCCTGGCCGATCGCGCCCACGCTGATGCTGCGTACCTGGTACTGGCCCGGCGTGCAGGGATCGGGCTGCAGGCGCAGGCTGCGCGGGGTAGTGGAGGTGGAGCGGCCTTGATGGTCGAAGGCGATCAGGTCGACGTTGTTGGCGCTGATCGCGATGTTGCCGCTGGGCTCCAGGGTGCGGCGCACTTCCGCCGCATCGAAAGTCTGGTCGCGATCGTCGTCGGTCCAGACCAGCAGGCCGGCGTTCCAATCCTTGCCGCAACTGGTGCCGTCGGCGCCGCGCGGGCAGACCGTGGAGCCGGACTTGGCGCGCAGCGCCTCGTTGCGGGCGTAGGCCAGGGTGGCCAGGGTCAGGTTGGTGGTCGAGGCCAGGCGGTTGGCGCGCAGGGACTCGATGAAGCTGGGAAAGGCCAGGCCCATCAGCACCGCGATGATGGTCAGGACCACCAGTAGCTCCATCAGGCTGAAGCCAGCGCAGGCCGTGGGCGCGCGGCGTGAGGCGGAGGGCTTGCTTATAAAGCTGCGGCGCCAGGCACCATTTTCGTGGGCGTCCTGGCGATTATCTTCTTCTCTGGCCGTCTGGATTATTGCGGGCCGTTGCTGCGTCGAGGCGGATATTGCGTTCGGCGTCGCCATGAATATTCGCGCTGCGATGTGGGTGGCGCGTGGATGCTAGCAATGGCGGGCGTTTATTTACTTGCGAAGGCCGATGGGCGGTATGGAATATCCGCTTCGACGGGGTGTGTATTTGGTGTGTTGTTTTTATGTTTGAGTATGTTCTGTGCCGATTGGTTCTGTTTGTAATGATTAATTGCGGGTAAGTTTGTTTATTTATCGACATTCAGTCACGCGATTAGCATTTGTTTGGTGCGCATCTGCACCCGCCGCACGGCTCCGCCCGCAGCCGTGCGGGCCGCTCACCCCTGCCCTTCGGCCCAGGCCGGCGGTGCGTGGGCGGTGTTAGCGTGCGCTCGGGGGCCACGTGGGCGGATCGCAGCGCGACGGCGCGGGCGAGGCTGCGCGGGCTCTCCGCCTCCGTTCCCAGACACCGGTACCGACCATGCGCCGAGCCCTAGCCCTGCTGTTGCTGACCGCCGCGTTCGCGGCCGCCCAGGCGGCGGCACCCACCGTGCCCGACGTCGAAAGCCTGCGCATCAAGCACGAGCGCATCGTCCTGCCCAACGGCCTGACCGTGCTGGTGCACGAGGATCACAGCGTGCCGCTGGTCGCGGTCAACGTCTGGTACCACGTCGGTTCGCGCGACGAGCGCCGCGGCCGCACCGGCTTCGCCCATCTGTTCGAGCACTTCTTCTTCAACGGCAGCCAGAACTATCCGCACGGCTTCCGCGAGGCGATGGACGATCTGGGCGCGAACAATCGCAACGGCACCACCAACACCGACCGCACCAACTTCTTCGAGGATGTGCCGGTCTCGGGCCTGGAGCGTACCTTGTACCTGGAGGCCGACCGCATGGGCTTCCTGGCCGGCAACATCAACCAGGACATGCTCGAGCGCGAGCGCGGGGTGGTCCAGAACGAGAAGCGCCAGGGCGAGAACCAGCCCTATGGGCGGGTGTTCGACCGCATGGTGCAGTTGATCTATCCGTACTCGCATCCCTACAGCTGGCCGACCATCGGCAGCATGGAGGACCTGCAGGCGGCCAAGCTAGACGACATCAAACAGTGGTACGCGACCTATTACGGCCCCAACAACGCCGTGCTCGCCCTGGCCGGCGACATCACCGTCGAACAGGCGCGCACGCTGGCGACCAAGTACTTCGGCGCGATTCCGCCGGGCCCGCCGCTGTCGCGCGTGCAAGCCTGGGTGCCGACGCTGGAGCAGGACCTGCGCGACAGCGTGCAGGACCGCGTGCCGCAGCACCGCATCTACCGCGCCTGGCACCTGCCGCCGATGGGCGAGCGCCAGACCCATGCGATGGAGCTGTTCGCCAGCGTGCTGGCCGGCAGCGAAAGCGCGCCCTTGAACCGGCACCTGGTGTTCGAGCGCAAGCTCGCCACGGACGTGTCGGCCTCGGTGTGGGACAAGCAACTGACCAGCACCTTCATCGTCAGCGTCGACGTCAAGCCAGGCGTGGATCCGGCCGAGGCCGAGCGCGAGCTGGATGCCGTGCTCGCGCGCCTGATCGCGCAGGGCCCGGCCGCGCCGGACCTGCAGCGCGCGCGCAGCCGCTACCTGGCCGAGTTCGCGCGCAACAGCCAGCGCCTGGGCGGCTTCGGCGGGCGTTCCGACGTGCTGGCCGAAAGCGCGACCTACTTCGGCGACCCCGAGGCCTATCTGCGCCGGCTGCGCGATCTGTCCGCGCTGAGCGCGAAGGAAGTGCAGGCGACCGCGCGCGAATGGCTGGGCCGGCACCATGCCACCTTGACCGTGGCGCCGATGCCCGAGCTCAGCGCGGGCCGCGACGAGTTCGATCGCAAGCTGCTGCCCGCGCTGGGCGCGCCGCCGCAGGTCGATTTTCCCAAGCTGCAGCGCACGACCCTGTCCAACGGCCTCAAGGTGATGCTGCTGGAGCGTCACTCCGCGCCGCTGGTGAGCGTGGCGCTGGCGGTGGACGCCGGCGTCGGCGCCGATCCCGCCGATGCGCCGGGCACCTCGCGCTTCGCCCTGGATCTGTTGCTCAAGGGCACGGCCACGCGCGATGCCTTCCGCCTGGCCGACGAGCGCGACGCGCTGGGTGCGACCTTGAACGTCGGCAATTCGCTGGACCAGTCGCTGGTCTACCTGACCGCGCTGCGCCCGAACCTGGGCGGATCGCTGGATCTGCTGGCCGACGTCGCGCGCAATCCGGCCTTCCCCGAGGACATGGTCGAGATCCAGCGCAAGCAACAGCTGGCCGCGATCGAGCAGCAACGTGCCAGCCCCACCGGTGCCGCCACCCGCACCTTGCCGCCGCTGCTGTATGGCCCCGGTCATGCCTACGGCAACGCCGGCGGCAGCCTCGGCCAGGAAGCGACGATCGCGGCGCTGCCGCGCTCGGCGCTGCAGGCCTGGCATGCGCGCTGGTTCGTGCCCGGCAATGCCACCCTGATCGTCGCCGGCGACGTCACCCTGGATGCGCTCAAGCCCGAACTGGAACGCGCCTTCGGCAATTGGCAGGGCGGCGCCGCGCCGAGCAAGCGACTGAGCGCGCCGACCTCGCCGGGTCGCGGCAAGGTGGTGCTGATCGATCGGCCGGACGCGCCGCAGTCGGTGATCCTGGCCGCGCATCTGGGGCCGACCGGCGCAGGCGATGACGATCTGGCGCTGGAAACGGTGATGCGCAACTTCGGCGGCATGGCCACTTCGCGCCTCAACCGCAACCTGCGCCTGGAGAAGCATTGGTCCTACGGCACCTCGGGCGGCGTGTCCGGCGCGCGCGGTCCGCGCGCCTTCACGGTGATCGCGCCGGTGCAGACCGACAAGACCAAGGAGTCCATGGTCGAGGTGCTCAAGGAGATTCGCGGCGTCGCCGGTGCGCGGCCGCTGGTGGGCGAGGAGTACGACAGCATCATGCGCAGCCAGGTCGCGCGTTTGCCGGGCCGCTTCGAGACCCTGGACTCGCTGGTCGCCGCGGCCAGCGATGTCGCCAACACCGGTCGCGCGCCGGAGTACTACTACGACTACGCCCAGCGCCTGCGCGCGCTGGATGCCGACGCGCTGGCGCGCGCGGGCAAGACGGTCAAGCCCGACGAGCTGGTGTGGATCGTGGTCGGCGACCTCAAGAAGATCGAGGCCGGCGTGCGCGAATTGAACTACGGCGAGGTGGTGAAGGCGCAGGCGGAGTAAGCGCGAGAGGCGTGACGCCGGCTTGCGGCGTCACCCTCGTTCCAGCGACAGGCCGGCACGGTCCCGGCCTATCGTGCGGCGGCCATGGGCGCCGCGCGTATCGCGCAATTCGTCGTTGCCGGATCGAGCGCGATAGCGATGCGGCGCGCCGCTGCGGCTCAATCTTCCAGGTAGGGATCCGCGATCCCCAGCCCCGCCAGGATCTCGCGTTCCAGTTGCTCCATGCACTCGGCCTCGCGCTCGTCCTCGTGGTCCCAGCCCAGCAGGTGCAGGGCACCGTGGACGGTGAGGTGGGCGTAGTGCGCGGCCAGCGCCTTCTTCTGCTCGCGCGCCTCGCGCGCGACCACCGGGGCGCAGATCACCAGATCGCCCAGCAGCGGGAACTTGACGCCTTTGGGCAGGCCCTCGGGCACTTCGGCCGGGAAGCTGAGCACGTTGGTGGCGTAGTCGCGGCCGCGGTAGTGGCGGTTGAGCGCGCGGCCTTCCTTGCTGCCGACGATGCGGATCGCCAGGTCGGCTTCGCGGATACGGCTGTCGAGCGCGGCCGCGACCCAGCGACGGAAACTCACCGCGGCCGGAATACCGGTGCGCGGGACCGCGTAGCTGATCGCGACATCGAGACGGACGGGGCCTTGGGTCATCGGCGTGTCGGAATGGGAATAGGGCGGGTCAGGCGGACGGGCCGGTGTGGGCGTCCTGGGCGTCGCGGGCTTCGTAGGCGGTGACGATGCGCGACACCAGCGGATGGCGGACCACGTCGCGCGCCTCGAAGAAGGTAAAGCTGATGCCGTCGACGTTGCGCAGCACGTCCAGCGCGTCCTTGAGCCCGGACTTCATGTGCTTGGGCAGGTCGATCTGGGTGAGATCGCCAGTGACCACGGCGGTGCTGCCGTAACCGATGCGGGTCAGGAACATCTTCATCTGCTCGATCGTGGTGTTCTGCGCTTCGTCGAGGATCACATAGGCATCGTTAAGCGTGCGTCCGCGCATGTAGGCCAGCGGCGCGATCTCGATCACGTTCTTTTCCAGCAGCTTGACCACCTTCTCCACGCCCAGCATCTCGTACAGGGCGTCGTAGAGCGGGCGCAGGTAGGGGTCGACTTTCTGGGTCAGGTCGCCGGGCAGGAAACCGAGCTTTTCGCCGGCCTCGACCGCGGGGCGGACCAGGATCAGGCGCTGCACGCGCGCTTCGTTCAGCGCTTCGACCGCGCTGGCCACGGCCAGGAAGGTCTTGCCGGTACCGGCCGGGCCGATGCCGAAGTTGATGTCGTGGGTGGCGATCGCGTGCAGGTACTTGGCCTGATTGGCGCCGCGCCCGCGGATGGTGCCGCGCTTGACCCGGATCGCGACTTCCTGCGGTTCGATGTCGTCGTTGACCAGTTGTTCGGCGTCGAACTCGGTCAGGGCGAGGTGGATCGCGCCGTCGTCGAGGGTTTCCTCGGCGGCGTCTTTCCACAGCTGCCGCAGCAGGCGCTCGGCCTTGCCGACCGCGAGCTGCGGGCCGACCACGCGAAACACATTGCCGCGGTTGGCGATTTCCACGCCCAGGCGCAGTTCGATCTGGCGCAGGTGGCCGTCGAAGGGGCCGCTGAGGTTGGCCAGGCGTTCGGTTTCGGCCGGTTCGAGGACGAATTCGGAGGCGGTACGTGCTTGCATCGGGAGCGAATGTCTTCCATGGACCGCGCGCGTCATCGCGCGCCGGTGTATCAGCTTGCGCCCGTCGGCGCGGTTTCGCAAAGCCCGACGGCGACGGTATTCAGTCGCTGTCGCGGTCGCGATGCCGGCGGGCCGCGCGCGCGACCGCGATCGCGCCGGCCAGCACCAGCAGCGCCGAGCCGACCAGCCACAACCAAGTAACGCTGTCGGCGGCGAAGGCGCCGTGTCGGAATGCGCGCATCGCGCCGCGCAGCAGGCCGAGCGCGCCAAGACCCAGGAACCAGAAGCCGACGGCGGCGCGCGAGAGCAGGCTGGGTTGGGAGGTGCTGGGCATGGCGGCGGACGAACCGGAGCGGAGTAGGCCAGAGCTTAGCGAGTGGGGCGCACGCGCGGCTTGCGCGTTCGGGTGAGCCGCTGCGTCGCGGCTCGCGCAGGACGCTCGCATTCGCCGTGCGATGGCGTCGCGGCGCTGTTGGCGATACGCATCGCGGCCCGGCGCACGCAAGGACCTGCGCCGCGCCATGCCTAAGGGGCCCGCCCGAGGCCGACCGCGACGGCCAGGCCGCCGCCACCGCGCCTGCGCGCGCGGGTCCCTGGGCTGGGCCCGCTCCGACCGCTCGTCGGCTCGCGCTTGCCAACTAATTAATCATTGAATTAAATATTACCCATGAGCACCGACCAGCCTCCGAACCCGCGCCGTCCGCGCAAGACCCCCGCCACCCGCCGCGCCCCCGGGCGACCGGTCGCCGACGGCCCCGACTTGCGTTCGCGCCTGCTGGACGCGGCCATCGCCTGCTACACCCGCCAGGGCATCGCGGCCACCGCGCTGCGCAGCATCGCGGTCGAGGCGGGGGTGAATCCAGCCCTGCTGCACTACTACTTCGGCGACAAGGAGCAGTTGCAGGCGGCGGTGATCCAGGAGCGGGTGATGCCGGCGATCGCGACGCTGAGCGGTCACCTGCGCACCGCCGGCGACGACACCGCGCGTCTGATCGCGGCCTTCGTGCGCGGCGTCGGCGAGACCGTGGCCGAACACCCCTGGTTTCCCTCGTTGTGGGTACGAGAAGTGCTGTGCGAGGGCGGGGCCTTGCGCGACCTGTTGGTCCACCAGATCGGCCCGCAGCTGCCGCAGATGATGGCGCAGCGCTTCGCCCAGGCGCAGCGCGACGGCCAGCTCAACCCCGATCTGGACCCGCGCTTCCTGGTGGTGTCGCTGGTCGGCCTGACCTTGTTCCCGATCGCCGGCGCGCCGGTCTGGCAGCGCGTGTTCGGGGTCGAGACCTTCGACAGCGCGGCCCTGCACGAACACACCATCGCCTTGCTCGATCGCGGCCTGGGCTGCGGCTGAGCGCATCGACACCCGAGGTTTTCCGGAGCCCTCCGATGAGTCATCCGATCAAGCGCCATTTCCGCTGGGGCGCGCCGCTGTTGCTGGCGCTGGCCGTATCCGCCTGCGGCGACGAAAGTCCGCAGGCGCTGGGTACGCTGGAATGGGACCGCATCACCCTGCCGGCCCCGGCCGCGGAGAAGGTGGTGCGCATCGACGTGCGTGAGGGTCAGCGCGTTGCCGCCGGCGCGCGCTTGCTGCAGCTCGAGCTCAGCCGCACCCAGTCGCAGCTCAATGCGCTGCAGGCGCAGGCGCGCCAGGCCGGCGATGCCCTGGCCGAGCTGCAGGCCGGTCCGCGCAGCGAGGCGATCGCCCAGGCACGCGCCCAGCTGAGCGCGACGCAGGCGCAGGCCGCCGATGCGCGCGCCTACTACGCGCGTCTGCAGCCGTTGGGCCGGCAAAAGCTGGTCGCCGCCTCCGACGTCGATCGCGCTCGTGCCGCCGCCGGCAATGCCGAGGCGCAGGTGCGCGCGGCGCAGGCGGCGCTGCTGGAACTCGAGCGCGGCACCCGCAGCGAGCGGATCGCGCAGGGCGAATCCGCGCTGGCCGCGGCCCAGGCCCAGGCCGCCACCCAACAGGTCAATCTGCAGAAGCTGGACGTGGTCGCGCCGCGTGCCGGTGTGGTCGACAGCCTGCCGTACAAACTGGGCGATCAAGCCCCGGTGGGCGCGCCGCTGGCGGTGATGCTGGTCGGCGCGGCGCCGTACGCGCGTGTCTACGTGCCCGAGCCGATCCGCGCCAACGTGCGCATCGGCCAGGGCGCGCGGGTCTACGTCGACGGCCGCGCACAGGCGTTCGCCGGACGCGTGCGCGCGATCCGCAGCGATCCCAACTTCACGCCCTACTACGCCCTGACCGGTGAGGACGCCGCGCGTCTGAGCTACCTGGCCGAGGTCGAGCTGACCGCGCGCGCCGCCGCCGACCTGCCGGCGGGGCTGCCGGTGCGGGTGGAGTTCGATCCGGCCCGCTCCGAACCGGTGCGCGCCGAACCGAGCCAAGCCAGCGAGCGCCGGCCATGAGCGCCGACGCCGCGACCGCCGCCGCAGGCCAGCACGCCGGTCCGGCCGGCGAGCCGGCGATCCGCGCGCGCGGCCTGAGCAAGCAATTCGGCGCCCTGACCGCGGTGAACCGCGTCGACCTGACCGTGCCGCGCGCGCATGTGTACGGCTTCCTCGGCCCGAACGGTTCGGGCAAGTCGACCACCATCCGTATGCTCTGCGGCCTGCTCACGCCCAGCGCCGGCGACATCGAAGTGCTGGGCCTGCGCATCCCCGAACAGGCCGAGGCGCTGCGCAAGCGGATCGGCTACATGACCCAGAAGTTCTCGCTGTTCGAGGACCTCACCGTGCGCGAGAACCTGGAGTTCCTGGCGGCGGTGCAGGACATCCCGCGTGCGCAGGCGCGCCAGCGCATCGACGAGCTGGTCGAGCAGTACCACTTCCAGGATCGCCAGAAGCAACTGGCCGGCACCATGAGCGGCGGCCAGAAGCAGCGCCTGGCCCTGGCCGGCGCGGTGATCCAGAAACCCGAACTGCTGTTCCTGGACGAACCCACCAGCGCGGTCGATCCGGAGTCGAGGCGCGACTTCTGGGAAAAGTTGTTCGACCTGGCCGACGCCGGCACCACCTTGCTGGTGTCCACCCATTACATGGACGAGGCCGAGCGCTGCCATCGCATCGCCATCCTCGACCGCGGCGTGCTGGTGGCCGACGGCACCCCGTTGGAGCTGACCGGCGAACTCGTCGGACGCACGGTGCAAGTGCTGGCGCCGCAGCCGCGGCGCGCGCAGCAGGCCCTGGTCCAGGTGCCCGGCGTGCTCAGCGTCGCCCAGATCGGCAACAGCCTGCGCGTGCTCGCCGACCGCGACGGCGATACCGCCGCGCGCCTGCGCGAGGTGCTGGCCAAGGCCGGCATCGAGGCGGATGTCGCGCCTTCGCAACCCAACCTCGAGGACGTGTTCGTCTCGGCCACCCGCGGCCGCGAACAGGACGCGACCAAGGAGCGCGCCGCATGAACCTGCGCCGCTTGTTCGCGATCGTGTTGAAGGAACTGCGGCAGATGCGCCGCGACCGGGTCACCCTGGCGATGATCGTCGGCATCCCGGTGATGCAGCTGGTGCTGTTCGGCTACGCGATCAATCTCAACCTGCGCGGCCTGGAAACCGGCGTGGCCGATCAGGCCAACACCGCCGCTTCGCGCGCGTTGGTCATGGATATGGTCGCCACCGGCGTGATCGCTCCGACGGTCGCCGCGCGCACGCCCGAGGAACTGATGCAACGCCTGCGCCGCGGCGAGATCAGCGTGGGCGTGGTGATTCCGCCCGACTTCGAACGTCGCCGCTACGAAGGCCGCGAGGCCGTGCAGGTGCTGGTGGATGGCAGCGACACCACCGTCCAGGCCGCGGCCTCGCAGCTGGCGCAATTGCCCCTGAACTCGACCCCGACCAGCAACGACCGCCCGCTGCGCGCGGGCCCGGGGCAGAGCGGCGGCCAGATCAGCGTGGTCGCGTTCTACAACCCCGAGCGGCGTTCGGCGATCAATATCGTCCCCGGTCTGATCGGCATCATCCTGACCATGACCATGGTGATGTTCACCGCGGTGGCGGTGGTGCGCGAGCGCGAGCGCGGCAACATGGAACTGCTGATCGCCACCCCGCTCAGCCGCAGCGAGCTGATGGTCGGCAAGGTGTTGCCCTACGCCGGCATCGGCCTGATCCAGACCACCCTGGTGCTGCTGCTGGGCCAGTGGCTGTTCGACGTGCCGATCCGCGGCAGCGTGCTGGACGTCTACTGGGCCGCGATCCTGCTGATCGTCGCCAACCTGAGCCTGGGCCTGCTGATTTCGACCCGGGCGCAATCGCAGTTCCAGGCCATGCAGATGGCCTTCTTCGTGTTCCTGCCCTCGATCCTGCTGTCGGGCTTCATGTTCCCGTTCGCGGGCATGCCCAAAGTCGTGCAATGGCTGGCCGAGGCACTGCCGCTGACCCACTTCCTGCGCCTGATTCGCGGGGTGATGCTGCGCGGCGCTCCGCTGTGGGAACTGTGGCCGGACGTGCTGGCGCTGCTGGCCTTCATCGCGGTGATGATGACGCTGGCGATCCTGCGCTTCCGCAAACGCCTGGACTGAGCCGGCCGTGTCGCCAGCAAGCGGACGCCGGCAGGGCGTCCGCTTGCGCTAGTGCGACCGATGGATCATTCGTTGCGCCGCGACTTGGTGGAGCTGACGCCCTTCTCGCTGATGCTCCTGGACGCGGGCAGGACCTCGATGGCCTGGTTGTGTCGCGGCTTGGCAGGGGCGGCGACACCTTGTTCGCTGATGCTCTTGGACGCTGGCTCCACGGCCGTGCCATCGTTGCGCCGCGATTTGGTGGAGGAGACGCCTTTTTCGCGGATGCTCTTGGACTCGGGTTCGGCCCCGGTCTCGATGCCGGGCTCCGGCTTGGTGGAGCTCACCCCCTTCGTGCTGATGCTCTTGGATGCAGGATCGACATCGGTGTCGGGGTCGGCGCTGCTCTTGGCGTCGAAGGAGGCGCCTGCGTATTCGGTGGCGCGCGCCGCGTCTTGCTCCTGGGCCCAGGCCGTACCGGTCGCGAGCGCCAGCGACAAACCGATCGACAGAATTACGTTCCCGGACAGTTCGTTCCTAGACAGTACGTTCCTGCTCATGGCGTCTTTTCCTTAAAACCGCGGAGGGGTGGGGTGGATGTGTTCTAGCACCCTCGCGGTCTGCAGCATGGCCGAGCCGGGAATGTTGTTAATTTATAGTTAACGGCGCGGACAGCTCGGGTTCACGCGTCGCAGCCGGCCTGTCGCCGCGCGCCGCGATGTCGCTGCGATGCCGGACGTCAGCGGATGCGTGCACGAATAGGCGACGTCGTCGCGCTTGTTGTATGCCGATCTTGGCGCGCCTGCGACGGGCGATACCGTCGCGACGCGAACGCGGCATGGCTACCGCGACCGCGGTCTTCGATCAAGTCGATCCGACGCGCGCGCGCATCGATTACTGTGCGTGCTATCAAGAATCCGAACATGCCGGCGCGCTAGCATCACCGCCCATCAGCGAAAGGGGCGGCTGCATGAGATGGATCGCATTGCGCGCAGGATGGGCGACCGTCTGGCCGCGTCTGTTGGTGCTGCTGCTGGTGCTGGGTGTGGTGTCGGTTCCCGATCGTTGGTGGCGCGCGCTGTCGCCGCCGCCCGCGCCCAAGGCCGTCGCGAACGCGGCCAAACCGGCGCCGCCGAAGGCCGGGCCGCTGCCGGCGCAACTGGTGATCGACGAGGCGCAGGCCGCCAACTTCCTGGCCCAGGCCACGTTCGGCCCGACCTGGGCCGACATCGACCGCGTCCAGCAACTGGGCTACTCGGGCTGGATCGATGAGCAGGCGACCGTGCCGCTGTCGTCGCAGCTGCGCTTCCTCAACGCCGCCAGCGCCGCGACCGGCGGCGACCTGCGCCGCGAATGGCGCATGGACGCCTGGTTCCTGCACGCGCTGGGCGGGCGCGATCCGTTCGATCCGCAACTGGTGCACCGCGACCAACTGCGCCAGCGCGTGGCGTTCGCGCTCAGCGAGATCCTGGTGGTGTCCGACGCCAATTCGGACCTGCTCGGCAACGCGCCGCATGGTGTCACCGATTACTACGACACCCTCGCGCGCGGCGCCTTCGGCAACTTCCGGCAACTGCTGGAGGACGTGACCCTGCATCCGGCGATGGGCATCTACCTGTCGATGATGCAGAACCAGAAGCCCGACCCGGCGCGCAACATCCGCCCCGACGAGAACTACGCACGCGAGGTGCTGCAACTGTTCAGCGTCGGCCTGTTGCGGCTGAATCCCGACGGCACGCCGTTGCTGGAAAACGGCCGCAGCGTGCCGACCTACAACCAGGACACGGTCAAGGGCTTCGCCCACGTGTTCACCGGCTGGACCTTCAACGGCTGCCGCGAGTTCGATTGCTACTACTACGATTCCGACGCGCCGGCCTGGATCAAGCCGATGCAGAACCACGCCGCCTACCACGCCTCGGCGCAGGCCAAGCAGTTGCTGGTGTACCCGGGCGTGGCTCTGGCCGGCGGCGTGTTGCCGGCCGGTGGCGACGGCCCCTCCGATCTGCGTGCGGCGCTGGACAACATCTTTCAGCACCCCAACGTCGGGCCCTACATCGGCAGGCAGCTGATCCAGCGTCTGGTCACCAGCAATCCCAGCCCGGCCTACGTCGGTCGGGTCGCGGCGCGCTTCAACGACAACGGCCAGGGCGTGCGCGGCGATATGAAGGCGGTGGTCAAAGCCATCCTGCTGGATCCGGAAGCGCGCGATCCGAACCAACGCCCGGCCCACTTCGGCAAGGTGCGCGAGCCCCTGTTGCGCCTGACCCATGTGTGGCGCGCGACCAAGGCGCGTTCGCAGTCGGGCTTCATGGACGAGTTCTGGACCATCGGCTACGGCATGGGCCAGGCGCCGTTGTCCTCGCCGTCGGTGTTCAACTTCTTCAGCCCGAGCTATTCGCCGATCGGCGAGCCCGCGCAACTAGGGCTGGCGGTGCCGGAAATGCAGCTGGCCACCGACTATCAGATGCCCGGCACCGAGGGCTATTTCGGCGCCAAGATCTACGAGGTGTTCGTCGGCGCGCCGGACCTGAGCCCGCACGAGGTCGCGATCGACCTGGCCGACGACATGCCCTACGCCACGCGTCCGGCCGATCTGATCCAGCGCTACAACACCCTGTTCCTGTCGGGACAGATGTCCACGCGCATGCGCGGCGTGCTGCTGCATCGCTTGAATGGCATGCCGGCCGGCAACGACGAAGAGCGCCGGGTGCGGATCCAGGAGGCGCTGTACATCATCGTCAACTCGCCCGAATACGTGGTGCAGAAATGAACGCACGAGGAGACGAAGCATGAACCGTCGCGACTTTCTGAGCCGGGCCATCCTCGCGGGCCTGGGCGGCGCTGGCCTGTACTCGGCGCGCGGCAATCTGCGCCTGCTGGAGTCGGCGACCCGCGCCTACGGCGCGAACGCGTTCTCCGACTACAAGGCGCTGGTGTGCGTGTTCCTGTTCGGCGGCAACGACGGCCTGAACATGGTGGTGCCGCGCAGCGCCACCCATTACCAGCGCTACGCCACCGCGCGCGCGACCCTGGCGGTGCCGCAGGCGCAGTTGCTGGCGCTGACGCCGCAAGCCGGCGGCGGCGCCTCCGACGGCGCCGACTACGGCCTGCAGGCCTCCACCAACGGCAACGACGCGATCGGCATGAGCGGCCTGCAAGGCCTGTTCAACAACGGCCGCGCGGCGATCCTGGGCAACGTCGGCACCCTGGTGCGGCCGGTGACCAAGGCCCAGTACCAGGCCGGCGGCGCCGACGTGCCGCCGCAGTTGTTCTCGCACAACGACCAGCAGTCGTACTGGCAGATCTCGCGCGCCAACGACGGCAGCGGCCTGGGCTGGGGCGGTCGCATCGCCGACCTGCTGCACGACGCTAACCCCGGCGCTTTCATTCCGATGAACATCGCCCTCAATTTCGAAAGCATCCTGCACCGCGCGCAAAGCGGCAGCCAGTACGTGATCGGCAGCGACGGCCCGCGCAGGTTCAGTTATTTCGAATGGGACGGCGACACCCGCGAGGCCATGCTGGGGCTGATGCAGCAGGGTACGCAGGGCCACGTGTTCGAACGCAGCTACGCCGACGCGTTCCGGCGCGCGCGCGAGAACGCCGAGGCCGTGTCCACGGCGCTGGAGAGCTCGACGCCGCTGACCACGGCGTTCCCCGACAACGACCTGGCCGGCCAGCTGAAGATGGTCGCGCGGCTGATCAAGGTGCGCAGCGTGCTGGGCTTGAAGCGGCAGGTCTACTTCGTGTCGATGGGCGGCTTCGATCACCACGACCGCCTGCTGGCCGAGCAGCCGGAGTTGCTGTCGCAGCTCTCGCAGGCGATGACCGCGTTCTACCAGTCCACGGTCGAGCTGGGCGTGGCCAACAACGTCACCGCCTTCACCGCCTCGGACTTCGGCCGCACGCTGTCGTCCAACGGCGACGGCTCCGACCACGGCTGGGGCAGCCATCACTTCGCGGTCGGCGGCGCGGTACGCGGCGGGCGCTTCTACGGGCGCATGCCGACCCTGCAGAACGAGGGGCCCGACGATGCCGGCTGGGGCCAGATCATTCCGACCACCTCGGTGGATCAGTACGCGGCGACCCTGGCGCGCTGGTTCGGCGTGGGCGATTCGGAGCTGGACCTGATCTTCCCGAACCTGCGCAACTACCCGAGCCGCGATCTGGGCTTCATGGTCTAGCGCACAGGCGGCGCGGCGACGCGCCGACGCGCCGCCTCACAGCAGGCGGTGCATCACGTATACGTCGACCAGGCCCAGGCTGACGTGGCGGAAGGCGCCGGGAATCTGGCCGACGATCTGGAAGCCGTGCTTGAGCCACAGGTGCACGGCGGCCGCGTTGCTGCTGACGACGTAGTTGAACTGCATCGCCAGGTAGCCGGCCTGGCGCGCCTGCGTCAACGAGTGCTCGCACAGGGCCGAGCCCACGCCCTGGCCCCAGCAGCGCTCGGCCACCATGTAGCTGGCGTTGGCGACGTGGTCTCCGCGGCCGGCGTAGTTGGGGCCGAGCTTGTAGCCGCCCAGGGTTTCGCCGTCGTCGCCCTGGGCGATGTAGCAGCGGTAGGGCGGGGCGGTCCACATTTCGCGCGCGCGTTCCAGCGACAGCTCGGCCGGATAGTTGTAGCTCTCGCCGCGCGCGAGCACCTCGTGGAAGATCGGCCACAAGCGGTCGAACTCGTCCGGGCCGATCTCGCGGATGTTGAAGTCGCGGTCCATGCGGGGCTCCGTGGGCTCAGGCGGCGTCGCGGTCCTGTTCGGTCAGCACGCGTCCGCGCAACGAGTTGGACAGGGCATCGGTGATGACCACGTCGACGAACTGGCCGATCAGGCGCGCCGGCGCGGCGAAGTTCACCGAGCGCATGTTCTCGGTCTTGCCGGTGAGTTCGTTGGGGTCCTTGCGCGAGGGGCCCTCCACCAGCACGCTCTGGACGCTGCCGACCATGGCCTGGGAGATGCGCATCGCGTTGGCGTTGATGGTGGCCTGCAGGCGCGACAGGCGCGCGTGCTTCTCGGCGTCGCTGACGGCATCTTCCAGATCGGCCGCGGGCGTGCCGGGGCGGCGCGAGTAAATGAAGGAGAACGACTGGTCGAAGCCGACGTCCTCGATCAGTTTCATGGTCTTCTCGAAATCGGCCTCGGTTTCGCCGGGGAAGCCGACGATGAAATCCGAGGAGATCGAGATGTCGGGACGCACGGCGCGCAGCTTGCGGATCTTCTGCTTGAATTCCAGCGCGGTGTAGCCGCGCTTCATCGCCGCCAGCACGCGGTCGCTGCCGGCCTGGACCGGCAGGTGCAGGTAGTTGGCCAGCTGCGGCACGTCGCGATAGGCCTCCACCAGCGAGTCGCTGAACTCCAGCGGGTGCGAGGTGGTGAAGCGGATGCGGTCGATGCCGTCGATCTCGGCGATGGTGCGGATCAGCAGGCCCAGGTCGGCGATCTCGCCGTCCTCGCCGTAGGGGCCGCGATACGCATTGACGTTCTGGCCGAGCAGGTTGACTTCGCGCACGCCCTGGGCGGCGAGCTGGGCGACCTCGACCAGCACGTCCTCGAAGGGGCGGCTGACTTCCTCGCCGCGGGTGTAGGGCACCACGCAGAACGAGCAGTACTTGCTGCAGCCCTCCATGATCGAGACGAACGCGCTGGGGCCCTCGGCGCGCGGCTCGGGCATGCGGTCGAACTTCTCGATCTCGGGGAAGCTGATGTCGACCTGCGGCTTGCCGGTGGCGCGCTTGGCGGCGATCAGCTCGGGCAGGCGGTGCAGGGTCTGCGGGCCGAACACCAGGTCGACGTAGGGCGCGCGCTTGACGATGGCCTCGCCTTCCTGCGAGGCGACGCAGCCGCCGACGCCGATGATGACCGGGCGGTCGCCCTGTTTGTGCTGCTTCCAGCGCCCGAGCTGGCTGAACACCTTCTCCTGGGCCTTTTCGCGGATCGAGCAGGTGTTGATCAGGATGACGTCGGCTTCGGCCGCGTCGGTGGTGAGTTCCAGGCCTTCGCTGGCGGCGAGCACGTCGGCCATCTTGGCCGAGTCGTACTCGTTCATCTGGCAGCCGTGGGTCTCGATGAAGAGTTTGCCGCGGGGCGTGGGGGCCGCGTCGGCTTCGGGCGCGACGGGCAAAACGGTGTCGGTCATGGCGGTGTCCGGGGAGGGCGGCGGTTAATCCGCGCCGGAAAGGGGCGCCAGTTTAGCGCCTTGGGCCGGTCGGAGGCGGCCGTCACGTTTTCGAATCAAGGACTTGGCAACCCGTGCCCGAAGGGAGACACTCGCCGCCATGAGGGGGGGCTCGCTACTGCTGGGGATCGTCTGCCTGCTGGCCGTGGCGCCCGCCGTGGCCGGCACCGTGTACCGCTGCGACAGCGCGAGCGGCGAACGCAGCTACGTGAGCAAGCGCGTGCCCGGGGCCAAGTGCACCGTGGTCAGCCAGTACCGGCCCAGCCGCTCGGCGGCCTACGTGCCGGCGCGCGCGCCCAGCGGCGCCGGCAGCGCGACGCCGGCCAACCCGGTCGCGGGCTCGCCCGCCTCGATCCATTCCAACCCGCCGGCCACCTTCATGGGCACGTCGGCCACGGTCGCGACCGGCGCCAGCGCGCCGCAGGCGGCGCCGGCCCCCGTCGCCGCGATGCCGGCCGCGCCCTCGGCGCCCAGCTCGCGTCTGGTCCAGGGCCAGGTCTATTCCTATATCAAGGACGGCGTCCGCCACTACACCAGCAAGCGCCCCAAGGGCCTGGCCAACGCTTCGGCGGTGCGCACGATCAAGTACAGCTTCATGGAGACCTGCTACGCCTGCGCGGCGCGGCCGGGGGTCAATTTCGGCTCGATCCGCCTGAACATGGAGGCCTACCGCGACGAAATCGCGGCCGCGGCCCGCCAGCACGGGGTCGAAGAAGCGATCGTGCGCGCGATCATTCATGCCGAGTCGGCTTATAACCCCAATGCGCTGTCGCGGGTCGGGGCCCAGGGCCTGATGCAGCTGATGCCGGCCACCGCGCGCCGGTTCGGGGTCTCCAACGCCTTCGACGCCAGCCAGAACATCCAGGGCGGCGTGCAGTACCTGGCCTGGCTGCTCAAGCGTTTCAACGGCGATTTGACCCTGGCCGCGGCGGGTTACAACGCCGGCGAGGGCGCGGTCGACAAGTACAAGGGCGTGCCGCCCTACAGCGAAACCCAGCGCTACGTGCAGCGCGTGGCCTTGCTGGCGCAGCGTTACCGCGCCGGCCCCGTGGTGCGCTGATCCCCGTCCCGTGGACGTTTCCGCGACGATCGCGGCGCGATCGGCGCCCCCGCGCGCTTGCGGCGCAGGGGGGCGACGGCCTCGGGCCGGCGCCTGCGGCCGGGTTTCGCCGCAGCGGCGGATTGTCGGGCCGTTAACCGTTCCGTTACACTTCCCCGTCTTTTGAGCCGCGAGCCGTCGCCAGTGGCGGCGCGCTGTGCGGCGTAACTTCGAATTGCAGCTTTGCGGAGTGCCGGATGGCCAACCAAGGGGTCAACGATCCTATCAATACGGGCCGCCGTCGGTTCCTGACGGCGACCACGGCAGTGGTCGGCGCAGTCGGGGCCGGTTTTGCGGCGGTGCCCTTCATTAAGTCCTGGAACCCCAGCGCGCGCGCCAAGCTCGCCGGTGCGCCGGTGACGGCCGACATCAGCGCCCTGGAGGAAGGCCAGCGCCTGGTCTTCGAATGGCGCGGTCAGCCGATCTGGATCGTCAAGCGCTCCAAGGCGATCCTGGAAGCGCTGCCGACCCTGGACAGCCATCTGCGCGATCCGCTGTCGACCAACCTCGACCAGCAGCCGTCCTACATCAAGGGCGAGTTCCGCTCGATCAAGAAGGACATCTCGGTCCTGGTCGGCCTGTGCACCCACCTGGGCTGCTCGCCGGAAATGAAGGCCGAGATTCGTCCCGAACCGTTCGATCCGGAGTGGAAGGGCGGTTACTTCTGCCCCTGCCACAAGTCGCGCTTCGACATGTCCGGCCGCGTGTTCCAGGGCGTTCCGGCGCCGATCAACCTGCTGGTGCCGCCGCACCACTACGAGAACGACACCACGATCATCATCGGCGTGGATCCGAAGGGAGCGGCGTAAGTCATGTCCAACATCATTACCCGCACCGCCACCGGCGTCTGGGATTGGGTCAACGCGCGCGCGCCCGGCATGATGCCGGTCTACCGCAAGCACATGACCGAGTACTACGCGCCGAAGAATTTCAATGTCTGGTACTACTTCGGTTCGCTGGCGCTGTTGGTGCTGGTCAACCAGATCCTGACCGGCATCTTCCTGACGATGCACTTCAAGCCGTCCGCGGCCGAAGCGTTCTCGTCGGTCGAATACATCATGCGCGACGTGGAGTGGGGCTGGCTGATCCGCTACATGCACAGCACCGGCGCCTCGCTGTTCTTCATCGTCGTCTACCTGCACATGTTCCGCGGCCTGCTGTACGGCTCGTACCAGAAGCCGCGCGAGCTGGTGTGGATCCTGGGCATGCTGATCTACCTGGTGCTGATGGCCGAAGCCTTCATGGGCTACGTGCTGCCGTGGGGCCAGATGTCGTTCTGGGGCGCCAAGGTGATCATCTCGCTGTTCGGCGCGATCCCGGTGATCGGCAACGGCCTGACCGAGTGGATCATGGGCGACTACCTGCCCGGCGACGCCACCCTCAACCGCTTCTTCGCTCTGCACGTGATCGCGCTGCCGCTGGTGCTGCTGCTGCTGGTCGTGCTGCACCTGGGCGCGCTGCACGAGGTCGGTTCCAACAACCCCGACGGCGTCGACATCAAGAAGGGTCCGAAGGGCAACCGTTGGGATGCGAACAAGCCCAAGGACGGCATCCCGTTCCACCCGTACTACACGGTCAAGGACCTGGTGGGCGTCGGCTTCTTCCTGATCCTGGCCGCGTTCATCATCTTCTTCGCGCCGGCGTTCGGCGGCTGGTTCCTGGAGCACGACAACTTCACCGAGGCCAACCGCCTGGTGACGCCGGAGCACATCAAGCCGGTGTGGTACTACACGCCGTACTACGCGATGTTGCGTGTGATCCCGCATAAGCTGTCGGGCGTGCTGGTGATGTTCGGCGCGATCGCGATCCTGTTCCTGGTCCCGTGGCTGGACCGCGCCAAGGTCAAGTCCTACCGCTACCGCGGCCTGCTGTCCAAGGTGCTGCTGGGCGTGTTCGCGCTGAGCTTCGTATGGCTGGGCAAGATCGGCGCCGGCCCGGGTACCGACCCGGTCGAGACCATCGTCGGTCGCGTGCTGACCTTCCTGTACTTCGCCTTCTTCATCACCATGCCGCTGTGGACCAAGTTCGACAAGACCAAGCCGGTCCCGGAACGGGTGACGATGCATGACTAAGACCAGCCAGCCTCTGATGAAGAACCGCATCGTGAAGAAGCTCGCCACCTTCGCCGCCGGCATGCTCGTGTCGGCCACCGCCTTCGCTTCCGGCGGCGGCAACCTGATGCAGGCCGGTACCGACCTGGGCGACCGCGCGTCGCTGCAGCGCGGCGCCCAGCTGTACATGAACTACTGCTCGGGCTGCCATTCGCTCAAGTACCTGCGTTACTCGCGCATCGCCGAGGACCTGGGCCTGACCGAAGACGAGGTGATGACCAACCTCAACTTCACCGGCGCCAAGTTCGGCGAGCAGATCCAGGTCAGCCTGACCCCGGAGCACGCCAACCAGTGGTTCGGCAAGATGCCGCCGGACCTGAGCGTGATCGCGCGCGTGCGCGGCAGCGATTGGATCTACACCTACCTCAAGTCCTTCTACCTGGACGAGGCGCGTCCGCTGGGCTGGAACAACGCCCTGTTCCCGAACGCCTCGATGCCCAACCCGCTGTGGCAGATGCAGGGCACCCAGACCCCGAAGTTCACCGACAAGGAGCCGGCGCACGGCTTGTTCGGCGAAAAGAAGGACGATAAGGGCAAGCCCATCATGGAGTGCCCGCACGGCACCAGCGAAATCGACGGCAAGTGCTTCACCAAGTTCGAGGCCGGCAGCCCCGGCACGCTCGAGCCGGAGCAGTTCAACCAGTCGGTGCGCGATATCACCGCATTCCTCGAGTACGCCGGCGAACCGGCCGCCCTCAAGCGCGAAAGTCTGGGCGTTTGGGTGATCCTGTTCCTGGCGGTGTTCACCTTCCTCGCCTACCTGCTCAAGAGCGAGTACTGGCGAGACGTCGAGCACTAAGCGATTTCCCCGAACGGCCCGCGCAGCAATGCGCGGGCCTTCTTCGTCAGGCCGGCCGGGATGCCCAAGCCTTTCGCTGAAGGCGGGAAACCGCATACGCTCGGGGACCGTGACGACCGCCCACACGGGGTGGGGGGCGTCTTGCGACCGGCGGATTCCGGTTGCTGGAGAGGTCGATGATGGCGGCGAGTCCACGTATGCGTAATGCCCTGACCCTGTTTTCCTCCACCGACTGCGTGCTGTGTCATCGCGTGCGCCTGGTGTTGGCCGCCAAGGGCGTCACCTACGACCTGATTCCGGTGGACCCGCAGAATCCCCCCGAAGATCTGGTCGATCTCAACCCGTACCACTCGGTGCCGACCCTGGTCGAGCGCGATCTGGTCCTGTATGCGGCCAGCGTGGTCAGCGAATACCTGGACGAGCGTTACCCGCATCCGCCGCTGATGCCGGTCGATCCGCTGTCGCGCGCGCGTCTGCGCCTGGCGACCCTGCGCCTGGAGCACGACTGGGTGCCGCAGGTGCAGGCGATCCAACTCGGCAACAAGGCCCAGGCCGAGGCCGCGCGCAAGCGTCTGAAGGAGCTGCTGACCGCGTCGGTGCCGCTGTTCAAGGCCAGCAAATTCTTCCTGAATCCGGAAATGAGCCTGGCCGACTGCGCCATGGCGCCGATCATCTGGCGCCTGGATTCGCTGGGCGTGCCGCTGCCCAAGGACGGCAAGGCGATCGAGGATTACGGCAACCGGATTTTCCGCAATCCGGGCTTCACCCGCAGCCTGACCGACCAGGAACGCAAGCTACGCGACATGCCCGCCTAAACGCGGCGCAGCAGCCCTCCGTCGCCTTGCGCGATCCGGCAGTCGCCGGATCGCGGAC
The DNA here is from genome assembly GCF_001427505.1 of Lysobacter sp. Root604. Taxonomy (NCBI): domain Bacteria; kingdom Pseudomonadati; phylum Pseudomonadota; class Gammaproteobacteria; order Lysobacterales; family Lysobacteraceae; genus Lysobacter; species Lysobacter sp. Root604. The sequence goes on from NZ_LMGS01000011.1 coordinate 109,030, forward strand.
GACAGGCACGTCGGGACCGCCGGCCAGGCGCTAAACTGGCGGGCATGAGTGATGAGAACGCCCCCAGCATGACCAGCCACCGCCCGTATTTGCTGCGGGCGCTGTACGAGTGGATCGCCGACAACGGCATGACCCCGCACCTGTTGGTCGACGCCACCCGCCCGATGGTCCAGGTCCCCACCCATGCGGTGAAGGACGGCAAGATCGTGCTCAACGTGGCCGAGCGCGCGGTCTCGCGCCTGGAAATGGGCAACGACACCATCCGCTTCAGCGCCCGCTTCGGCGGCGTCAGCCACCCGGTCTCGGTGCCGGTGGGCGCGGTGCTGGCGATCTACGCGCGCGAAACCGGGCAGGGCATGGCCCTGCCGGACGAGGCCACCACCAACGAAGGCGGCCACGACGACCCGGCCGAGGATTTCGACGAGCCGATGTCGCCGACCCATGCGCCGCTGGCGGCCGTGCCCAGCGAACCGTTGCCCGACGGCGACGACGACGGCCCGCACACCCCCACGCCGCGCCGGGGCGGACACCTGCGGGTAGTGAAGTAAGCCCTCGCGCGATTTTCGCTCTTGGGTAGGAACGGCGTAGGCCGTGATCGCGCCCCCTGGATCGGCATCGCCAGCCCAGTCACCTGCGCCGCCCCTGCTTTCTGTGGGAGCGGCGTAAGCCGCGATCGCGAAACCTCAGTTGCGTCGCCGCTCGCGGTGGCGCAATCGCGGCTTACGCCGCTCCCACAGAAATCATCCGGGGCGCGGCGGCGAACGGGCCCGCCCTCAATGCAACTGCGTAGGCGCCCGCGACACCGGCCCGCTGAAGGCGATCAGGCGTTCGCCGCGCAGGACCATGCGGCCGATGTGGCGGTCCTCGCCGTCCAGCGAATAGTCGAAGCGGAAGGTGCGCTCCAGGCCCAGCCAGCCGCTCTCGTGCCGGCACAGGCGCATCCCGATCGCATGCACGCTCTGGTCCAGCCACTGCACGCCGGCGGCCTTGCAGGCGTCGCGGCCCAGCGCCTCGGCGCGTTCGGCGGCGGCGCGCCCGGCGCTCCAGAACGAGAACGCGGCGGCGCCCAGGATCATTAACAGAATCAAAGTAGGCATGCTTTTAATGTGGCCTCGGTATGCGCAACTCGCAAGGGTTATGCCCTACGCTGTCGCGCATCAGGGGAAAACGCAAATTCTATGAAACTGGTCTTTCCGGACGGCGAGCATCCGCAGGTACTGCTGGGCCACGGCGTCAACCGGGTCGGCTCCGACCCGGAGTCCACCATCGTGCTCGATCGCCCCGGGGTCATGCCCCAGCACTGTCAGCTGCACGTGAGCGCGCAGGGCGTGATGCTGGACGTGCCGCCCGGTGCGCAGGTGCGCGTCAACGGCCGTCAGGTCGCGGCCGGCCTGATCGCGCTGCGGCCCGGCGACGATGTCAGCTTCGACGAAGTGCGCGCGCGTCTGGCCGCGATCGGGCCGTCGGCCGTGCGCCATCAGGGCGGCGTGGCGGTCGTGTTGCCGCCTTCGGCCAACGACGATCCCGGTGTGACCGCGGTGCGGCCGGTGCTGCCGCGCTATGTGCTGCGCGGGGTTTCGGGCGACCTGTTCGGCCGAAGCTTCCCCTTGCTGGCCGCGACCGTGGTCGGGCGCTCCGCCGACTGCGGCTTGCAGTTGGACCAGCCCGGCTTGTCGCGCCAGCACGCGCGCCTGATCCCGACCCACGACGGCCTGCAGATCGAAGACCTGGGCTCGACCAATGGCACCAGCATCAACGGCCGCCGCGTGCTGCGCGCGATCGCCCAGACCGGCGACGAGATCGGCTTCGACCAACTGCGTTTCCGCCTGACCGGTTCGCTACAGGAGGCGCCGGCCGGCGAAGGCGCCGCCGCGTCGGCACCGACCACCACGCCGCTCAAGCTGAGCCGGCCAACCTGGCATTGGGCCGCGCTCGCGGGCGTGACGCTGCTGGCGCTGGTGGGGTTCGTGCTGTTGCGTTGAGCGTGTGACGGCTCGCGACGATGCGGTTCGCTGTGCTCACCGCATCCTCCGGGCTGCTTCGTGTAGGAGCGGCGTGAGCCGCGACCGCGTCACCGCAGTTGCTGCGACGGCGCGGGCCACGGTGGAGGACGGTCGCGGCTCACGCCGCTCCTACCCCAGAGCCGTTTGGTAGCGCTCAGGCCTCGCCCGGCGGCGGACCCAGCTTCAGCGACAGGTCGATCGCGCGTACGTGCTTGGTCAGGCCGCCGATCGAGATGCAGTCCACCCCGTCCTCGGCGATCGCGCGCAAGCCGGCCAGGTCGACGCCGCCGGATACTTCCAACGGAATTTTGCCCAGGTAGGGCGCGCCGGACGCGATCCGCACCGCCTCGCGGCGGGTGGCGGCGTCGAAGTCGTCGATCAGGATGCGGTCGCAGGCTTGCGTCAGCGCCTCGTGCAACTGCGCGATCGACTCGACCTCGACGATCAGCGGCAGGCCGGGGTGCATGACGCGCGCGGCCTGGATCGCCGCGGTCAGCGAGCCGGCGGCGCGCACGTGGTTTTCCTTCAGCATCACCGTGTCGTACAGGCCGATGCGGTGATTCACGCCGCCGCCCACGCGCACCGCGTACTTCTGCGCCAGGCGCAGGCCGGGTAGGGTCTTGCGGGTGTCGAGGATCTTGGCGCGGGTGCCGCGCACGGCCTCGACATAGGCCGCGGTGACCGTGGCCGTGCCCGACAGGGTCTGCATGAAGTTCAGCGAGGCGCGCTCGGCGCTGACCAGCGCGCGCGCGCGGCCCTGCAGGGTGGCCAGCACGGTGCCGGCGGCGACGTGGTCGCCCTCGGCCACGCGCCAATCGATGCGCACGTCCGGGTCCAGCGCCCGATGGCAGGCGTCGAACCAGGGCCGGCCGCAGACCACCGCCGCTTCCTTGCACAGCAGATAGGCGCTGTCGGCCACGTCGGGCAGCAGGGCGGCGGTGACGTCGCCGCTGCCGAGGTCCTCGGCCAGGGCCTGAGCGACGTCGGATTCGACCTGCTGGGCCGGCGGCGGCGCGTAGGGCGCGCTCATGCCGAGGGGAAGCCGTCGAGTTGGGCGGTGGCGATGGCTTCCTCGGTCAGCAGCACCGGGATGCCGTCGTCGATGCGGTAGACGGTCTTGCGGTCGCGCGTGATCAGGCCCTCGCGCAGCGCCTGGGTTTGCGCGCTGCCGTCGCCGCGGACCACGCCGCCGGCCGCGATCGCGGCGTTCAGCGCCTGCAGGCCGCGGTTGTCCAGAGGCAGCAGGGGCTGGCGGGTGAGGGGGCAGACGAGCAGGTCCAACAGTTTGCGATCCATACGGTGCGGTGCCGATACGACGGGACAGGGCGTTAGAATACGTCTTTGCGCCAAGGCCCGACCAATGTCCGCACCCGATTCGTCCGCTTCCGCCGCGCCGCCGCTGGTCGGCATCGTCATGGGCTCGCGCTCAGACTGGGAGACCATGCAGCACGCCGCCGCCAAGCTGGAGGCGCTGGGCGTGCCGCATGAAGTGCGCGTGGTCTCGGCCCATCGCACCCCGGACGTGCTGTTCGAGTACGCCGACACGGCGGCCGCGCGCGGCCTGCGCGCGATCATCGCCGGCGCCGGCGGCGCCGCCCACCTGCCGGGCATGCTGGCGTCCAAGACCGCGGTGCCGGTGCTGGGCGTGCCGGTGCAGTCCAAGGCGCTCAACGGCATGGATTCGCTGCTGTCGATCGTGCAGATGCCGGCCGGCATTCCGGTGGCGACCTTCGCGATCGGCAATGCCGGCGCCGCCAACGCGGCCCTGTTCGCGGCCGCCCTGCTGGCGCCGGAACACGCCGCGATCGGTCAGGCGCTGAATGCGTTCCGCGCCAAGCAGACCGACGACGTGCTCGCCAACGACGATCCGCGTAAATGACGACGGTCGGCATCCTCGGCGGCGGGCAGCTCGCCCGCATGCTTGCACTGTCCGGCGCGCCGCTGGGCCTGCGCTTCCTGGTCATGGACGCGGCCGGCGACGCCTGCGCCAGCCAGTTCGCGCCGATGGTGGTGGGCGACTACACCGACCAGGCCGCGCTGGCCGAGTTCGCGTCCAAGATCGACGTGGCGACCTTCGATTTCGAGAACGTGCCGGCCGAGTCGGGGCAGTGGCTGGCCGAGCGCGTGCCGGTGTTCCCGAGCCCGCGCGCGCTGGCCGTGGCCCAGGACCGTCTGGCCGAGAAGACGCTGTTCCGCGAGCTCGGCATTCCGGTGCCCGAGTTCGCCGACGTCGCCACGCGCGCGGCGCTGGACGCGGCGATCGCCGCGATCGGCACGCCCTGCATCCTCAAGACCCGCCGCCTGGGCTACGACGGCAAGGGCCAGTTCCGCATCAAGACGCCGGCCGACGCCGACGCGGCCTGGGCCGCGCTGGGCGCGCAGGCGGCCACGGTCGGGCTGATCCTGGAAGGTTTCGTGCGCTTCGAGCGCGAGCTGTCGGTGGTCGCCGTGCGCGGCCGCGACGGCGAATTCCGCGCCTGGCCGCTCACCGAGAACTGGCACGTCGACGGCGTGCTCTCGGCCAGCCTCGCGCCCGCGCAGGCCGACGAGGCGCTCGCGGCCACCGCGCACGGCTATGCGCGCAAGCTCGCCGAGGCCCTGGACTACGTCGGCGTGTTCGCGCTGGAACTGTTCTGCCGCGACGGCCAGTTGCTGGCCAACGAACTCGCGCCGCGCGTGCACAACTCCGGCCATTGGACCATCGAAGGCAGCGAGACCTCGCAGTTCCAGAACCACCTGCGCGCCGTGCTCGGCCTGCCGCTGGGCGATACGCGCATGCTCGGCCAGGCCTGCATGCTCAATTGGATAGGCGAGATGCCCGACGCGACCGCGGTGCTCAACGAGGCGGGCGGGCATTGGCACGATTACGGCAAGTCGCCGCGCGACGGGCGCAAGGTCGGACACGCGACGCTGCGCGCCGATGATGCGCGCGAGCTCACGGCGGCGTTGGAGCGCGTCGGTCGCGCCTTGGGGCGCGATGAACAAGTCGCGCCGGTGATTACGCGCTTAGGTTGATCGCGAACGGCGGCGATTGCCCGTCGTGGCAATCGCAGCGTGTCTGCTTGCGCGACGATGCGGTTCGCCTTCGGCTCACCGCATCCTACGAATTGCGCTGATGTACGCGGGCGCTCACTCACTGGAGAGGCATGGATGCGCGGAGTTTTGTTGATCGTCATGCTGTTGGCCGGTTGCGCCGAGGCGACCGGTGCGAAGACCGTGCTGGAACGCGCGAAGGATGACAACGTCACCGAAGTGGCGACCGGCGATCCGGCCATGGAAGCCGCATTCGCCAAGGCACGCGCCTCGCTGGACGGCTTCCTGAAACTCGAAAAGGACCCGCCGCCGCAGCTGTCGGCGTTCTCGGTCAAGGTCGGCATCGAGCAGGACGGCTACACCGAATTTTTCTGGCTGTCCGATCTGGAAGAGACCGCCAGCGGTTACTCCGCGATCATCGACAACCAGCCCGAGCGCGTGGATAGGGTGCGCATGGGGCAGCGTTACGCGTTCGCACGCGACGAGATCGTCGACTGGACCTACCGCGACGACCAACGCCAGGCCTCGCTGGGCAACTTCACCGGCTGCGCCTTGCTCAGTCACGAACCGCCGGAACAGGCCGAGGCGTTCAAGCGCGAGTTCGGCCTCAGCTGCGACTGAGCGAACCGGCGCCGACATCGCCGATGCGCAACGAAAACGGCCGGGTTTCCCCGGCCGTTTCGCTTACCGCATGGGTCCGTCGCTTACTTCAGGTTCGAAGCCACGAAGTCCCAGTTGACCAGGTTCCAGAACGACTCGACGTACTTCGGGCGAGCGTTGCGGTAGTCGATGTAGTAGGCGTGCTCCCACACGTCGCAGGTCAGCAGCGGGGTGTCTTCGCCGGTCAGCGGGGTGGCGGCGTTGGAGGTGCTGACCAGGGCCAGCGAACCGTCCGGGCGCTGCACCAGCCAGCCCCAGCCCGAACCGAAGGTGCCGACGGTGACCTTGGTGAACTCGTCCTTGAACTTGGCGAAGTCGCCGAAGGACTTGGCGATCAGCTCGGCCAGCTTGCCGGTCGGCTCGCCGCCGCCCTTGGGCGACAGGCAGTTCCAGTAGAAGGTGTGGTTCCAGATCTGCGCCGCGTTGTTGAACACGCCGCCCTGCGACTTGCGGATGATGTCCTCGAGCGACATGTCGGCGAACTCGGTGCCGGGGATCATGTTGTTGAGGTTGGTCACGTAGGCCTGGTGATGCTTGCCGTAGTGGAAGTCGATGGTCTCGCCGGAGATGTGCGGCTCGAGCGCGGTGCGGTCGTAGGGCAGGGCGGGCAGTTCGATGGCCATTGGCGGGCTCCTTGCTGGATTCTGGGGGCTGGCTAGGGGGTGGCGACGGGCCGCTTACCGGTGCCGGGTCGCGTGTCCGCTGCCGTGAAGGCTTACAATCGCTCATTCTATCCCCACGCCCTGTTGCCTGAACGTATACGGCGCAACAGAGCATTGCAGGAGTTGTCCACATGTCAGTTATGGAGCGGATCCAGGCCGAAGTCGAAGGCCATCCGATCGTTCTTTTCATGAAGGGGACCGCGCAGTTCCCGATGTGCGGCTTTTCCAGCCGCGCGGTGCAGGCCCTCAAGGCCGCCGGCGCGACCGTGCTGCACACGGTCAACGTGCTGGAGGATCCGGAGATCCGCGCCAACCTGCCGCGTTACTCGAACTGGCCGACCTTCCCGCAGTTGTTCATCCACGGCGAGCTGATCGGCGGCTGCGACATCACCCTGGAGCTGTTCGAGTCCGGTGAGCTGGCGCGCATGATCAGCGAGACCCAGCGCCAGTGAGCGCAGTCGCAGCACCCGTCGCCGACCAGGCCCTGGCCGATCGCGTCGTGCTGGTCAGCGGCGCGCAGGGCGGCCTCGGCGCCGCCGCGGCCCAGGCCTGCGCGCGCGCCGGCGCCACCGTCGTCCTGCTGGGCCGCAAGCCGGCCAAGTTGAACCGGGTTTACGACGCGGCCGCCAAGCTGGGGCCGGAGCCGGTGCTGTATCCGCTGGACCTGGAAGGCGCCGCGCCCGACGACTACGCCGAGCTGGCGCAGCGCATCGGCGACGAGTTCGGCCGTCTGGACGGCGTGCTGCATTGCGCGGCCGACTTCCCCGGCCTGACCCCGCTGCTGCAGACCGATCCGGCCGCGTTCGCGCGCGCCATCCACGTCAACCTCACCGCCCGCTGGTGGCTCTCGCAGGCCTGCCTGCCGCTGCTGGCGCAGGCGCCGGACTCGGCCCTGGTGTTCGCCCTGGACGATCCGGCCCGCGTCGGCCGCGCCTACTGGGGCGGCTACGGCCTGGCCCAGCATTCGCTGGCGGCACTGATCGGCATGCTCCACGCCGAGTTCGGCAACTCGCCGGTGCGCGTGGCCGGCATGCAGCCGGGACCGATGCGCACCGCGCTGCGCGGCAAGGCCTATGTCGAGGAGAACGACCGCGAGGCGCGCGATCCCGGCGACTACGCGGCCGCCTGCGTGACCCTGCTGGCGCCCGCCGGCGCGGCCCACCGCGGCCAGGTCTGGCATCCGCTGCCGGAGCGTGCGGCCCCGTGACCATCGCCTCGGCCGCGCTGCTGTTGTTCCTGATCCTGGACCCGCTGGGCAACATCCCGGTGTTCCTGAGTCTGCTGCGCGGCCTGCCGCCCAAGCGCCAGCGCATCGTGCTGGCGCGCGAGCTGTTGATCGCCCTGGGCGTGCTGATGCTGTTCCTGTGGGGCGGCAAGTACGCCCTGGAGCTGATGCACCTGCGCCAGGAGTCGGTCTCGATCGCCGGCGGCATCGTCCTGTTCCTGATCGGCATCCGCATGATCTTCCCGCCGCCGGAAGGCCTGATGGGTGAGCTTCCCGAGGGCGAACCCTTCATCGTGCCGATGGCGATCCCGCTGGTGGCCGGCCCCTCGGGCATGGCCGCGGTGATGCTGATGGGCAGCAACGAGCCCACCCGCCTGGGCGACTGGAGCCTGGCCCTGATGATCGCCTGGGGCGCCACCGCGGCGATCCTGTTCTCGGCGACCTTGCTGTACAAGCTGCTGGGCCGGCGCGCCCTGATCGCGATCGAACGCCTGATGGGCATGCTGCTGGTGGCGATCTCGGTGCAGATGTTCCTGGACGGTCTGGGCACCTATCTGCAGATCTCGCCGCCCTGAGGGGGGCGGGGCCGGTGTCCACAGTTTCCGTGCTTCAAGTGCCAAGCTAAGGGTGGCAATCCTGTGACGTGGTCGCGTTACCTGACCCTTGTGTTGTGACTTCAAAGTGCCTTAGCAGCAGATGCGATGTGCCCGGTAGCCCGTCCCCTGGCGCCGAACTTTGCCCGATTAGCCCATTCAGCTTGGACCGCCGTCACCGTGTGACAAGCCTTGACGCCGGTCACGTCTCTGTCACACAGCGCCCTTAGCCTGTTAAACTGCTGTTAACCCGGCGGGGCTGCACGCGCTGCACCCGGGTAGGGGCGGAACACCACCAGTCTTCGGCGTATGGCGCATAGCGCCCGCCGACTCACGCCACGAATTCCACGTTTCCCAAGCTACCGAGGCCATCGTAATGACCCATCCGAATAGCGTCCGGTTGTCCAAGCTCACGCTTGGTCTGCTCGCCGTTCTCGCCACAGCGCCCGTATTCGCGCAGAGCACGTCCGCCGGCGTCGCCGGTCGCGTGGTCGGCGCAGATGGTCAACCCGTCGTGGGCGCCGAAGTCACGATCACCCACACCGAGTCGGGCACCGTGAGCCGTGCCGTGACCGATGCCGACGGCCGCTACAACGCGCGCGGTCTGCGCGTCGGCGGTCCGTACGTGATCACCACCACCAAGGAAGGCGCCGGCACGGGCTCGCAGGACGGCGTGTTCCTGAACCTCGACAAGGTCAACAACGTCGACGTGTCCTTGAACAACTCGGTCACCACGCTGGAATCGGTGCAGGCCGTGTCCTACGGCGGCTCGGAAGTGTTCAGCGCCACCAAGATGGGCGCCGGCTCCAACGTGACCCGCCAGCAGCTGGAATCGTTCCCGTCGATCAACCGCAACCTGCAGGACTACGTCCGCCTCGACCCGCGCGTCGCCCAGACCGACAAGTCGCGTAACGAAATCTCGGTCGGCGGCCAGAACCCGCGCTACAACGTGGTCCGCGTCGACGGCATCAGCACCGCCGACTCCTTCGGTCTGGAGTCCAACAGCCTGCCGACCCCGCGCCAGCCGTTCTCGATGGACACCATCGACGAAGTGGCTGTCGACGTCGCCAACTACGACGTCACCATCTCCGGCGGCACCGGCGGCGTGATCAACGCCGTGACCAAGTCGGGCACCAACGAGTTCCACGGCTCGCTGTACGGCATCTACCGCGACGGCGACTGGTCGGGCAAGAACCGCAACAACGTGCGTCCGAAGCTGTTCGACAACGAGACCACCTACGGCGCCACCTTCGGCGGCCCGCTGATCAAGGACAAGTTGTTCTTCTTCGCCAACTACGAGAACTACAAGGGCAAGGGCCTGTTCACCGGTAACTCCGGTTTCGGTCCGATCGGTTCGGGCGAGAGCAACATCGTCAATATCACCCAGGCGCAGATCGACGAAGTCATCCGTCTGGCCGGTCTCAAGGGCTTCAACCCGGGCACGCTGGCCAAGCCGGCGCTGAACTCGGAAGCCGAAGAGTACGGCATCAAGATCGACTGGAACATCACCGACAATCACCGCGCCAGCTTCCGCTACAGCAAGTCCGAGCAGAACACCGCCAACTTGCAGGGCTTCGGCAACACCACGCTGGCGCTGAACACCTACCACTACGTGCGCGACTTCGAGCTCGAGTCGTACACCGCGCAGCTGTTCAGCGACTGGACCGACAACTTCTCCACCGAAGCCAAGGTCTCGTACCGCGACTACTCGGCCGTGCGCAACCCGCTCGCCGACCTACCGGCGATCGCGATCCGTATCGGTTCGGCCACGCTGAACCTGGGTACCGAAGAGAACACCCACGCCAACGTGCTGGAAACCACTACGAAGAACGCGTTCTTCGCTGGTAACTGGTTCCTCGGCGACCACACCCTGAAGTTCGGTCTGGACTACGAAGAGAACGAGATCTACAACTTGTTCGGCCGTCGTACCAACGGCGTCTATACCTTCGACTGCATCAACACGACCAATCCGGCTATTCCGGGCAGCTGCGCCAAGTCGTTCGAGAGCGGCATCTCCAGCCGCTATCAACTGTTCGGTCCGCGCGGCGGCGACATCAACAATATGGCTGCCGAGTTCAAGCTCAAGAATCTGGGCTTGTTCGTGCAGGACAGCTGGGCGGTCAACAACAATCTGACCCTGACCTTCGGTGTGCGTTACGACGAGCCGATGGTCGATCAGAAGCCGGCCTACAACGCCGCCGCGTCCACTGCGTTCCGCTACCGTAACGACGCCACCATCGACGGCAACGGCCTGCTCTCGCCGCGCTTCGGTTTCAATTACACCTTCGACAGCGAGCGTCCGACCCAGCTGCGCGGCGGTATCGGCCTGTTCCAGGGCTCGGCCGCGACCGTGTGGCTGGCCAATCCGTACGCCAACAACGGCGTGTCGTACACCGACTACTTCTTCTCCAACGGCGTGACCCGCTTCGATCCGGATCCGGCCGATCAGCTGGCGATCGCGCAGGGCGGCGGTACCCCGGGCGTGCAGTCGATCGACTTCATCGATCCCGACCTGGGCCAGCCGTCGGTTTGGAAGGCCAACCTGGCGTTCGATACCGAGCTGCCATGGTGGGGTGTCGTCGGCGCTGCCGAAGTGGTGCTGACCTCGGTTAAGGAAGGTATCTACTACCAGCAGCTGAATCTGGGCGCTCCGACCTACATCGGTCAGGACGGCCGCGCGATCTATTGGAACGACACCGGCACCAACAATGGCTTGCGCCCGAACAGCTGGAGCGTTCTGGGCGTGGGTACAGGTACGGATGCGCGCTCCAAGCGCAACCGTGGCTACAACGACGCGATCATCGCCCGTTCGACCAGCAAGGGCGAAAGCCAGCAGCTGACCCTGTCCTTGAACAAGCCGTTCAACGACAGCGACTGGTCGTGGTTGCTCGCTTACACCTACACCAATGCGAACGAAGTCAGCCCGCTGACCAGCTCGACCTCGGGCTCGCAGCTGGGCAACGTGGCGGTGTTCCAGTCCAACGAGGAAGTCTCGGCGACCTCCAGCTACGAGATCAAGAACCGCTTCACCGCGGCGGTCAGCTGGAAGCACGCCTTCTTCGGCGACTACAACACCAGCGTGTCGATGTTCTATGAAGGCCGCTCGGGCCGTCCGTACAGCTACACCTTCGACAACGACGCCAACGGCGACGGCCGCGCCAACGACCTGCTGTACATCCCCAAGAACCTCACCGACGTGGTGTTCGGTAGCGCGGCGGAAGCCGCCGGCTTCTGGGCGTTCGTGAACTCGAACGACTACCTCAAGCAGCACCTGGGCGAAGTCGCCGAGCGCAACGCCGCGCACGGTCGTTGGGTGAACCAGTTCGACATGCGCATCTCGCAGGAGATCCCGGGCTTCATGGAAGGCCACAAGGCCGAAATCGCCCTGGACATCCTCAACGTCGGCAACCTGCTGAACAAGAAGTGGGGCAGCGTCGAAGAAATGGGCTTCCCGGGCTACCGCGGCATCGTCGAGTACGGCGGCATCTGCGGCGCCGGCGGCGCTCCGCTGACCGGTACCTGCGTCGGCAACGCCGGCAAGTACGTGTACCGCTACAACGGTCCGGACGCCCTGAACATCTACGACGACAAGGGCATCTCGCGCTGGGCCGCCCAGATCAGCTTCCGCTACAAGTTCTGATCGGAAAGCCAGTCTTGCGACACCAGGAAACGGCCGGGGAAACCCGGCCGTTTTCTTTTATGGGGACCCCTGCGCTAGAGTCGCTGTCCAACTATCGACGATGAACACCCAAGAGAAGGCAAGCATGACCGCAACCATCACCACCGCCCTGCCGACGGTGAACGCACGTATCTACCCCAAGGGCGGGCTGGACGTCCTGTCCCGCGACGAGGTCGCGCGCCTGCGCGACGCTTCCACCGGCATGCACGATCTGCTGCGCCGCTGCGCTCTGGCCGTGCTGACCAGCGGCTCGGCGTCCGACGACCCGCGCGCGGCGCGCGAGCTGTACCCGGATTTCGATATTCAGGTCCACCAGCAGGACCGAGGCGTCCGTATCGACCTGACCCACGCCCCGGCCATGGCCTTCGTCGACGGCGAGATCATCCGCGGCGTGGCCGAGCTGCTGTTCGCGGTGGTCCGCGACCTGGCCTACACGGCGATCGAGCTGGCGGCCGACGGCGGCCGCGACCTCAAGAGCAGCGACGGCATCACCGACGCGGTGTTCGGCCTGCTGCGCAACGCGCGCATCCTGCACCCGGCCGACCCGAACCTGGTGGTTTGCTGGGGCGGCCATTCGATCTCGCGCGACGAGTACATCTACACCAAGCAGGTCGGCTACGAGCTGGGCCTGCGCGGCCTGGACATCTGCACTGGCTGCGGCCCGGGCGCGATGAAGGGGCCGATGAAGGGTGCGACCATCGCCCATGCCAAGCAGCGTAAGCGCCGCATGCGCTACATCGGCATCACCGAGCCGGGCATCATCGCGGCCGAGTCGCCGAACCCGATCGTGAATCACCTGGTGATCATGCCGGACATCGAGAAGCGCCTGGAAGCCTTCGTGCGTCTGGGGCACGGCATCATCGTGTTCCCGGGCGGCGTGGGCACCGCCGAGGAGATTCTGTACCTGCTCGGCATCCTGCTGCGCGAGGAGAACGCGCATCTGCCGTTCCCGCTGATCCTGACCGGCCCGGTGGCCTCGGCGCCGTACTTCGAGCAGATCGACCGCTTCCTCCGTCTGACCCTGGGCGAGGCGGCGACCTCGCGCTACGAAATCATCGTCGGCGATCCGGAGGCGGTGGCCAAGCGCATGTCCATCGGCATCCGCAAGGTGCGCGAGCACCGCATCGCGCAGAAGGACTCGTTCTATTTCAACTGGTCGATCGATATACCGGTCGAGTTCCAGCACCCCTTCGTGCCCACCCACGAGGCGATGGCGGGTCTGGACCTGCACCACGGCCGCAAGCCGCACGAACTGGCGGCGGATCTGCGCCGCGCCTTCTCCGGCATCGTCGCCGGCAATGTGAAGGAGGACGGCATGCGCCGCATCGAGGAGTTCGGCCCGTTCGAGATCCACGGCGACGCCGACATGATGCAGTCGCTGGACGCGCTGCTGCGCGCCTTCGTCGAGCAGCGCCGCATGAAGATCGCAGGCGAGTACCGACCCTGCTATCGGGTCGTGACCTGATAGAGCCCCGGCCCGGCGGGCTCACGCCGGGCCGGCCGCGGCCGGGGCGATCAACCCCGGTCCGGCTTGGCGCGCGCGGGCAGGGGAGAAGGTTGCAACGGGTCGCGGTACCCCTGCCGACCGCTGAGCACCGTTGGTGCGCGCGAAGCTCGCTGATCGAGCAGCGACGTTAAAATTTCGCTTCTTCGGCACTCGAAAGGTGCCGAAGCGATGCCTCGCGCGGCCGCCTGCGCGGGCCTGCAGTGCCAGCAATTGCAGAGCTTGTGCGCCTCGGGACGAACGGTCGCGAATCGCGCAATTCGGACATCGTGCTCCGCTGCTTTGGGTTTCGGTCGCATTTGTGCGCCGCCTTCTGTCACAAATTGACGCCTTCTGGCACGCCTATCCACACCGCTGGACCGCCTGTCCGGTCATTGCTTGCTACTTGAGAACACTCCTTTAGCATCGTTTTCGTGAATGCTGGGGAGAGAGCATGTCCAGAATGAGTGCCAATCAGGGCTTTACCCTGATGGAGTTGATGATCGCGATCGCCATCCTGGGCGTGCTGCTGGCTTTGGGCTGGCCGTCGTTCACCGATGCCTTGAGCAATAACCGCCTGGCCGCGGCGTCCAATTCCATGATCGCCGGCGTCAACCTGGCCCGCAGCGAGGCCATGCGCAGCAATCGCGCCGGCGGCGTCTGCCCCAGTGCCGACGGCGCCACCTGCGGCAACGACTGGAGCGCGGGCTGGCTGGTCTGGAACGACGCCAACACCGACGGCGCCAAGGGCGCCGACGAGCCGGCAATCCGCTACTTCCAAGGCAACGCGGCGCAGGTGGCCCTGGCGTCGGCCGGGGCCGCGGTGCCGAACATCGTATTCGACCGTCGCGGCCGCATGAGCGCGCCGGCCGCCAATGCCGTATTCAACGCGCACGTCGTGGGCTGCACGACCGGCGCCATCAACAAGCAACGTCGCCTGACCGTGAGCCGCGCCGGCCAGGTGCGTATTCAAAAGGAAAGCTGCTCATGAGCCGGTCTACTTCGCGCGCCCGGGCGCCGTCGCGGCGTTCCGTCGGCGGTTTCTCATTGATCGAAGTGCTGATCGCGCTCCTGGTGCTGGCCTTCGGCCTGCTCGGTCTGGCCTTCCTGCAGACGCTCAACATCCGTTACACCCAGAGCGCGAACCATCGCACCACCGCGGTGAACCTGTCGCATCAGGTCATCGACATGATGCGCACCAATCGCGTGGTGTCGCGCCAGTACACGGCGTTGACCTTCAACAGCTTTCCGGCCACGCCCGCGGTCGGCGGTTGCGGCCGCGGCGCGGCGATCGACTTCAACGCCAACATGAACGTGTGGCGCTGTGAAGTCAGCTCCAGCCTGCCGGGCGGGCAGGGCGAGGTGGTGTTCAACGGCGACGTCGTGACCGTGACCCTGCGCTGGGCCGACGACCTCAACCAGGCCGCCTTGGGCCAGGCCCAATCGACCTACGTGGTGACCACACGGCTATGACTCGTCATTCGCATATTCGTTACCGCTCCCAGGGTTTGTCGCTGGTCGAGCTGATGGTCGCGCTGGCGATCGGCATGGTGCTGATGCTGGGCCTGGTGCAGGTGATGTCGGCCTCAAGGTCGGCCTACCGTCTGGCTGAAGGCATGGGGCGCGCGCAGGAGAACGCTCGCTTTGCGATGGACTCGCTGGAGCGTGATCTGCGCATGGCCGGGCACCTGGGCTGCATCAACGACACCGCCCTGCTACAGGCGGCGGTGCCGGCCGAGGAAGGCCTGAACCTGCTGTTCCTCAATCAGGCCGACCGCGTCGCCAACAACTTCGCCAACGCGCCTTATCTGCTGCGCTTCGACGTCGGCATGCAGGGTTTCGAGGCGGTCAACACCTCGCCGGGCGACACCATCAACGTCGCCAGCGGCACGCCGGTGCTGGGCAACGTGAATCAGTGGAATCCAGCCCTGCCGGCCGACATAGGCGCATTGCAGCCGGTGGCGGGCAGCGACATCCTGGTGCTGCGGTACTTCTGGCCGATCGGCACCGGCATGACCAATTTCACCGGCGGCGACCCGACCAGCACCATTACTCCGGAAACGACCGATGTCACCACCGGTGGATCGGGCCTGTTCGGCATCGGCGACTGCAAGCGCGCCAGCGTGTTCGCCGGTGGCGTGAACGCCGGTACGGGCGCGATCACCGTTTCCTCGGCGGGCGATCCGCTGAATCTCTCCAACTTCATGGGCGATCGCGACTTTTACGATGCGGCCAAGGCGACGCTGTACCGCGCCGAGGTGGTGGTGTACTTCGTTGGTATCGGCGCTGGTACCGGCGGTACCGGCACGACGGGACCGTCGCTGTACCGTGCGCGCTTCGTACGCAACGCTGCCGGCGGACTCGATGCGGTCGGGCCGGATCGGCGCGAAGAGTTGGTCGAGGGCGTGGAGTCGCTGCAACTGCTGTACGGTCAGGATCGCGTCGTGGCCGCCGATGCGCCGCCGAGCGGCTATATCACCACCAGTTGGACTGCCAATCAGGTCGGTGGCGGGGTCAGCAATCCGGTGGGTAACAACGCCAGCCTCTGGCGCCGTATTGGCTCGGTCCAGGTCGGTTTGGTGATGCGCAGCTCCGAAGGCGCGGTATCCGCGCAAATGGATCCGACCGTGCAGCGGATGTCGGTACTGGGCACCTTGGTGACCCCGCAGAACGACGGCTTCTACCGCTCCGTCTATGAAACCACCGTTGCCCAGCGCAACCGCCTGTTCGAGAACTGAGGAGACAGGCCCATGAGTCGTTCCGGATTCAACGGTCCGCGCAAGCAACAAGGTGCCGCGCTCTACGTGGCGCTGATCTTCCTGATCATCCTGGCGCTGCTCGGCATCACGGGCATGCAGGTGGCGACGATGCAGGAGCGCATGTCGGCCAATTACCTGGCCACCAACGTGGCGTTCCAGCGCGCCGAGGACCTGGCGCGTCAGGCCGAAACGCTGGTTGGCGCTTCGACCCGCCTGGAGGAGCGCTGCGGCGGCTTCGACCCGGCGGCGTTCGGCACCGCGGCGTCGATCGCGCCTGCCGGTACCCCCGAACCGCCCGCGCGCGTGCGCAACATCGATCAATGCATCGGCGGCGGACAGCTGAACATCGGCGAGATCCCGGCCAGCGAGAAGGTGTTCGTGCGCTATCGCATCACCGCCTACCGCGCCGATCGCGCCGCAGAACCGTCGTCCGACGCTGTCGTCGACACCATTTTCATCGGCCGTTGAGGGCCCTGGCCATGAACGCGAATCGCATTCTCCTCACTATCGCCGCGACCGGTCTGGTGGTGCTCGGCGTCCGCATACCCAGCCTGGTCGCGAACACGACCACCCAGGGCGCCGGCACGCTCGCGCAGGCGCCGCTGAATCTGGGCGGCGACGGCGTGCCGCCGGCCTTCATGATGGCGGTGGACGACTCCGGCTCGATGACGTTCCAGACCATGTTTCCCGGTCAGGACGGCGAGGTCTGCTTCGGCCGCGACAGCAGCACACAGCCTTACGGCCTGTTCTACACCACGGGCGCCAACGCGGGTAAGCCGCGCACCGACGGCGGCTGCGATCATTTCTATTTGCTGCCCGGCCCGCGTGCGGGCGGCGGCTTCCTCGGCCTGCCGCCGCTGGATTCGCTGGGCGCGGCGCGCTCGTCGGATTTCAATCCCTCGTTCTTCAATCCCAACGTCAAGTACGAAGCGTGGCTGACCTCGGCGATGCCGCCGACCAAGGTGCCGTACGACTACAGCGCGGGCAATCCCAACGGCAACGCATCGACCACGGCCACCAAGGTCGACCCGCGCAATGCCGGTACCACCGTCAACCTGGCCGCCACCCGCTACACCACGGCCGAAATCTTCACCATGCGCAACGGCATGTTCATGCCGGCCGGCACCAACTACCAGATCGTGGGCGGTAACTCGTTCACCGTCCCCGCGGGCGGCCAGACCTGGAACGGCGGCACTACCACCGTTTACATGCAGTACTACCCGGCGACCTTCTACATGAAGACGACCACGCCGGCGGCCGAGCAGCCTGTGGGCTACAAGACAGACGCGGTCTCGCGTCCGGTGATCGCCGATGCCTGCGGCACCGGCTGCAACATGTGGCGCTACACCATCGCGTCGGCCAACTTCGACACCACGGCCAACTACAACGCCCAGCTGCAGAACTTCGTCAATTGGTTCAGCTACTACGGCAACCGAAACCGCGCGATGGTCGCGGGCATGAGCCGTTCGCTGGCCGACATCAAGGACATGCGCGTCGGCTTCTTCCCGATCAACTCCAACGGCAGCTTCAACGACCCGATCAACACCGCGGCCGAACGAGTCTACATGCAGGACATGAGCGTGCAGGCCCGACGCGACGACCTGTACACCAACGGGGTGTTCGCGCTGGGCGCCAGCGGCGGCACGCCGAACCGCCAGGCGGTCAGCGCGGCGGCCAGTCAGTTCCGGCGCACCGACGCGGTCGCCGACGGCAAGGGCGGCGCTCCGGTTCAGCGCGTGTGCCAGAAGAACGCGGTGATGCTGTTCACCGACGGCTACAGCAACGGCGGCACCATCACCACCGGCAACATCGACGGCAACATGGGCGCGCCGTTCGCCGACAACAATAGCGACACCATGGCCGACATCGTCAGCCAGTACTACCTGGGCACCGAGGCCGGCGGCGTGGTGCCGCTGCGCACCGACGGCAACTTCGCGCTCAACGGCGGCGCCGGCCGCGTGCCGGTGCCGGACGAGTGCAAGAGCCCGTCGCCGAGCAATAAGCTGGACTGCGAGCGCCGTCTGCACATCAATTTCTACGGCATCACGCTGGGCGCCCGCGGCACCATCTTCAACCCGGACGTCCCTCAGGATCCGTTCGTGACCAATCCGACCTGGCCCGGTTGGCAGAACGACAACCCGACCACGGTCGACGATATCTGGCACGCCTCGATCAACACCCGCGGCGAATACATCAACGCCAAGACCCCGGCCGACATCACCGCGGCGATGCGTCGCGTGCTGGCCTCGGTCGCCGGCGGCGCCAGCCCCTCGGGCAGCACCGGCCTGAGCGGCGCGCGTATCTCCAGCAACTCCTTGTCCGTGGTGCCGTTCTACGAGGCTAAGAACAACAATACCGACTGGTACAGCCGTCTGAACGCGTCCTCGGTCAGCGTCAATACCGCCGGCCAGATCGCCTTCACCGCCAAGTGGGAGGCTAGCGCTCAGCTGCCGCGCACCGGGCGCAACCTGCTGTTCGGCACCACCACCGGTGGCGCCGTCAAGCCGGTGGTCAAGGCGTTCTCGTCCAGCAACCTGGGCGACGTGTTCACTACGCTGTGCGCGGATACGTTCTCGACCTGCACCAAGGCGGCCGTCACCACACTGGGCGTGACCGAGTCCGAGGCTGTGGCCTACCTGGCCGGTCAGGACACGGGCGAGAAGAAGAACGGCGGCAAGATGCGCGATCGCACCACCCGCCTGGGCGACGTCATCAATTCCTCGCCGGTGGTGTCCTCCGCGTTCGACAACTACGGCTACATGACCTTGCGCGGCGCCAACGCTACCGAGTTCGATCCGTACAACTACGAGGCCTATCTGACGCTGAAGAAGAACCGCCTGCCGATGGTCTATGTCGGCGCCAACGACGGCATGCTGCACGCCTTCCGCGGCGACAACGGCGGCGAGTCGTTCGGCTACATCCCGGCGACCTCGGTCGGGCATATGGGCAATCTGCTCTTCCCCTACGATCCGGACCGCAAGGGCGACCAGATCTTCCAGCATCGCTATTTCGTCGATGGTCCGATCACGGTCTCGGACGCCTATACCGGCAGCGGTTGGGCCACGGTCCTGGTCGGCAGTTCCGGCGCGGGCGGACGCAGCGTGTTCGGTCTGAACGTGACCGATCCGACCCTGTTCACCGCCGGCAACGTGATGTGGGAAGTCAACGACAAGGTCACCGGCACTACCGGTCAGCGCATTGGCCATGTATTGGGCAAGCCGCTGATCGTGCCGGTGCGCACCTCGGGCGGCACGCGCTGGAAGGCGATCTTCGGCAATGGCTACGGCAGCATCGGCGGTAAGGCCTCGCTGTTTGTGGTCGACATCGCGGATGGTTCGGTCGTGACGATCGAAGTCGCCGAGACCGCCGGCACGGGCGTGCCGACCGATCCCAACGGCATGGGCAACGTGATGGCGCTGGATCGCTACGTTTATGATGCAGCCGGCGGCGGTACCTACGCCGCCGGTAGCGACGGCTACGTCGACACCGTCTACGGCGGCGATCTGCACGGCAATATCTGGAAGTTCGACCTGCGCACCAACACCGTCGTCTTCGGCGCCGACAAGCCCTTCTTCACCGCCAAGGACGCCAACGGCAAGCGTCAGCCCATCACCGGCGGTCTGAACGCCGTGGCTGGTCCGTCCAGCGGTGTGATGATCCTGTTCGGTACCGGCAGCTACTCCTTCGGCGGCGACTCCGACAACAAGGACATGCAGTCGGTGTACGGCGTGGTCGACAACGGCGCGCGCATCACCGCCGCGCGTGCGACGGCCCTGCAGCAGCAGGTGCTCAGCAACGACAACACCGATGGCATCCGAGAAGTCACTCAGAACTCGGTCAACTTCCTCACCAAGTCCGGCTGGTACCTGGACCTGGCGGTGAAGACCGGCGCTGCGGCCCCGGTGCAGACCGGCGAGCGCATGGTCGGACGCCCGCGCATCCAGGACGGCACCTTCTTCTTCCCGACCTTCGAACCGATCACGTCGTCCGCGGCCAACTCCACCGAAACCGGTTGCGCGGCGGGCGGTACGAACTGGCTGTACGGTCTGAGCGCGCTCAGCGGCAGTGCCTACATGAGCAGCGTGCGGCCCGGTTCGCCCACGGCCGATCCCATGTCTGGCAACGCCGGTGCCTTGAAGCTGGAGGCCGATACCAGCGGCCCGATCACCGACGTGAACATCTTCAGCCCGCCGCCGCCGCCGGATCTGCCGGCCAACGCCACGGCGGCCGAGATCGCCGCACGCCTGGGCATGCCGACCTGCTCGCGCATCGTCCAAGCCGCAGGTGGCCCGCCGCTGTACAAGTGGGGCATGTGCGGTCGCCAGTCGTGGCGCCAGGTCCGTTAACGCAATCAGGAAGCCAGAGACATGAATCGCCACAATGCCATCCGAGGCTTTACCCTGATCGAGCTGATGATCGCGATCGCGATCGTCGGCATCCTGGTCGGCATCGCGGTGCCCGCGTACCAGGACAGCGTGCGCAAGGCGCGACGCGGCCAGGCCAAGGCCGACCTGGTCGAGATCGCCCAGTTGGCCGAGCGCTTCCGCTCGGTCAACAACACCTACGTGGGCTTCGCGCTCCCGGCCGGCATGAACGTGTCGCCGCGCCAGGGCACGACCTACTACAACATCGCGATCGCCAACCAGACCGTCAATGCCTACAACCTCACGGCCACGCCGCAAGGGCCGCAGACGCAGGACACGCTGTGCGGCACGCTTGGCCTGAACGCCGCGGGCGTGAAGTCGGCGGCCACGTCGGACATCTCGCGCTGCTGGTAAGGCGCAAGACTCGCCAGGACATGAACGGGGCCGCGGGAAATCGCGGCCCCGTTCGTTTATGCGCTGCGGGCGTTGAATCGCGTTACCGGTTCGGCGAAGGTGCGCTCAGGGCCGCGCCTGCGGCCTGGGAGGACGGCGATGCGGGGATCGCGCTGGATCTGCTACGGGCTCGCCCTGCTGGCGATCGCTGGCGGCGCGTATTGGTGGTCGCGCGATCGGCTCGCGGGCCCAGTGTCGGCGTCGGGCGCACCCTTGCCCGCGGGCCCGCGCTATGAAAGCGCACACTACCGCGCGACCAGCACGGCCACGCCTGAGCAGACGCGCGCGGTGCTGGCGGCAGCCGAGGCCCTGCATGCGGCCTACCTGCAAACCTTCGAGTTGAAGGACGAAGCCGGACGCGCCAAGCACCAGCTCGTGCTTTACGGCGATCGCGCGCAGTTCCGCGCGCATAACCGCAGCAGCGCCTGGGCCGAGGCCTACTACCTGGCCCCAACCTGCTATGCCTACTACACCGAAGGCGTCGCCAACCCGTATCACTGGATGGTCCACGAGGCCACCCATCAGTTGAACCACGAACTGGCGGAATTGAAGCCGGCGAAATGGGTCAACGAGGGCCTGGCCAGCTACTTCGGCGCGAGCCGCTTGGAGGGAGGACGCCTGCGACCCGGCAGCATCGACCTCGACACCTATCCGATCTGGTGGCTGGGCGAGCTGGGCCTGAGCGGCGACCCCGAGGCCGATATCCGCGCGGGGCGCATCGTCGCCCTGCGCACCCTGATCGCCGGCAACGACCGCGCCGACCTCAACCGCCGCTTCAACCAGTACTACATCGGCTACTGGAGCCTGACCCACTTCCTGTTCCACTACGAGGACGGCAAGTACGCCGCCGGCTTCCGCGCCCTGATCCGCGACGACGGCACGCTGGCGGATTTCGAACGCCGGATCGGGCCGATCGCTACCATCCAACGGGAGTGGTACGAATACCTGCAGACCGTCGCGGCGGGGGATGCGGGCAGCTTCGTGGAGGCGGGTCCCGCAGCCGCGCCCAAGCCCGTTCTTCCCTAAGCCCGAAATGCGGCGGCTTCGAAGCGATCGCGTCCGTCTTCTGCCAAGATGCGGCGGACGCGGCGGCGCCGGAGTGGGAGTAGCGATGGATTGCGAATGGTGGGGATTGAATCGAGGTTTTAGCCAGTCGACGGGCCGGTCGACGGCCCTATGCGGCCGCGCGCCCTGTCTCGCGCAAGGTCCGTGTGCGTGCAGGCGAGATCCTGATGCGCGCAGCGCAAGCGCCGCATGCTGACCGGCATTGCACTGATCGCGGCCACCGCTGCCTCGTCGTGGACGGTCGTCGAACCTGCGCGTACCGAGCTGGACTGGCATTGCACCAGCATGGCCCAGCAGGAGTGGGGCGCGCGCGTGGCCGGGGACAAGCTGATGTTCGCGCCGCGTGCGCAGGACGCCAAGAACGGCGACCTGGTGTGGTCGGTCGGTAAGCGCGGTCGGCTGGTGGGGCGCAATCAGGGCATGCTCGGCGGTTCCGTGGAGTGGGTGAGCGACGGCGGGCGGCAGCGGCGCACGCTGCTCGACGTCAACCCGATCGGCTTCGCCCAGCATCGCGGCGACGTCTATGTCGTGGGCCTGTCGAATCGCACCTTTCGCGACGGTTCCATCCATCGCCTGCGCTCGGTCGACGGCAAGGGCTGGCAAGTCGAGCAGGTGCTGCGCCTGGAGGAGCCGCCGCTGGCGGCTTACGCGCGCGGCGGCAGTTGGTACCTGCTGACCGTGGTGGGCGTGACCCGGCTGGACCTGCAGACGATGCAGGCCACGCGCCTGCATAACAACATGCAGTGGTGGCGAGTCAATCCGTCCAGCATCGTCGAGCATCGCGGGCGCTGGTACATCGGCGCGCGCCGCGGCGTGATCCGGCTCACCCGCGACAGCGAGGGCTATCGCGAGCAATGGATGGTGCCCTCGGACTGCAAGACCTACGCCGGGGACTGCCAGTGCTCGTCCTGAGCGGGCAGGGCGGGTAGGGGGCGGGCGGCAGGCCGCGTAGGGTGGCGGCTGCGAGCGCTTCAGGTCGCGCGATTTTGGACGAGCGCGATAGTTTTGGACCGCCGCGTACAAAAGCAAAAAGGCCCGCATCGCTGCGGGCCTTGGTGCATAACGCGAATCTTGGCGCCCGAAGTTGGACTCGAACCAACGACCCCCTGATTAACAGTCTTTGGGCTTACGGCTCATAACGCGTTGATTTAAATATAGAATCCGACTAGACCCACCTCTCAAATAACTAGCGGCTACCAACGGATTTAGGCCAGTTCTTCGGAGTTGGATATCCGATTTGGGCACTTCTCGGACGGCCGGTCGCAGCCCATGAGACCCCCGCCGCTATGCTGGCGCCATGCGCGAGTACCCCGACGTCCCCCTTCCTGAGCACTTTCACTGGCGGCAATGCGAACGGAAGGCGCTCACCTGGTTCCTGATGTACGGGCCGTGCGAAGTGGCGACCTACGGCCGGGACGGCATTTACTGGCGCGTGCGGGTAGGCACGCTGTGGGCCGACTCGGTGCAGCGCGAGGCCGTCGCGGAGAGCGTCTCTGAGGCGCGTTACTGGTGCGCCAAATGGGCCATCCGCGAGGCCAAGCAGATTGCGGTCACGCGCCCGACCGCGCTGTACGAGTGGGGCCCGATGTACAGGCACCCCATGGGCGCCATGCCTGGGTCTGAGCCCTCCGTGTCGAGCTGGACGCCCGATCAAGAATCGGCCCGACGCCGCGGCAGCAAGCGCCGCCGCAATTCCCTAATCTGACCCCATGACCAAGCACACCCAAGAATCAATCTCTGCGCGCCTGGACGCGCTGGCCGCGGAGCTCCCCAAGCTCATCGCTGACTACCCCGACGATGCCGACTTCTGGCCGGCCTACGCCGCGCTGTCCGACGAAATTAAGCGCGACGCCGGCGCGCTGGACGACGACACCTGGCACTGGGCGTTCGACACGACGCAGGCCTCTCTGTACGAGCACGGCAAGATCAGCGCTGACGAGCTGGATCCCTAAGCGGCCATCCGGTGTTCGTAGTAGGGGTGTCGCTTGTCGTCGAAGATCGCGAACATGGCCTGCAGATTGGCCGGGTCCGGGTTCAACCAAGCCTCGATGTGCTCAGGCTTGATGTTGATGATGGTCCGATCGTGGCCAGCTGCGGCGACCTCTGGCTCAGGGTCGTCGGTGACGGCCGCGAAACAGGGTAGGTCCGGCAAGAGGCCTTCGGGATCGCTCCAGTTCGCCCAGAGGCAGGCGACAAGCATTGGTTCGCCGGTGCGGGGCACGAACTGCAGGCGGATATTCTTGCCCTCTGGACCCTCCACGTTTTCCCAGAACGTGTCGACGATCATCAGTCCGTGCGTGTACCCGAACTGGTGTCGCCAGTAGCGATCGAGGTTGTCCCTTCGGGCGTTGTAGGTACCAGACAACCGCTTCCTGCCGGTCTTCTTGTCGACCACAAAGTCAGAACTCGCCGGAAGGCCAGGCTTGCGAAGCTGGTAGCGCATCGGGCGAATGACGTACTGGTCGCCGTCGCGCACGATCACGGGTGCCCACCACTGCGGGAAGAATTGCCAGTCGCGGTCGACCAGGTCGGTCCGCTTCACGTCGGCGATCCAGCGCTTGAGTTGATCGATTTTCCCGGTAGCGATGCGGACTTCACTCTCAGCGGTCTTCGTCGGCTTCGTGGCGAGCTTCCGCTCGTTGTCGGCCTTGCGCTTCGACTGTTTGAACAGCTCTTGCTGCCATGCCTGTTCGTCTTCGGCGAAGCGGGCATCCATCTCTGTCACGGCCTCGGCCGCGAGTTCCGATCGCAGGCCGTCGATCAGCGCCTTCGGGATCTTGTCCCGCTCCAGACCCTTCTCTCGCAACCACAATTTCGCGAATGCCTTGAGGTCCATGACGGGCCCCAGCTTGCGCAGCATCTTGCGATAGTCGGAGTGGATTCTGGCGGAGTAGCACATGGTCGGGGCCTCGACGGGGCTGGAAGAGATGATGGCTCCAGCGCCTGGTTGCGCGCTTTAGCGTAGTGCCATGCCCGCCTTTCGCATCATCACGAGTTTTTGCCTGTGACGTCTTCGATAAGGTCACCGTAAATCGAGACGTACGAGATGTGAAAGTCAAACATTCCAGGTATAGCAGCCAGCGGTGGCGACTTATCAGTTCTCTTTACGATATGCATTGAAAGCAATCTCGCAGTCTCGCCTGGAGCAATGGAAGTGCCAGATGCTAGCGCTGGGTAATGTCCCTTGGACTGGCAAACAATGTCCAGATCTCGGCAGATTGTTTCGAGGTTGACGGCATCGAGCGCCTTGTACGTAGCGCCCCCGAAAGTAGCCTCATACGACACAATCGTTGCAGGTCCGAGCCCTTCGTTCTTGACGATGAACTCGGCGTTGTCTTCGTCTTCGTCCAACATCCATGTCCCGAAGAGATTGGGCCGAGCTCTCAGGCGACGATCGCGATCAGCCTCGTCCCGTTCCTCGCGTCGCTGCGAATCGGCCGCCAAACGCTCAATGCGGCGTTCTCTCCGCGATCGCCTGCTTTCGGAAATAGTGAATGCGAGGGCCAGGAGCGCAACTAGCATCTGCGCCCATGCGGCCCATATTGACCAATCGAAACCACCGCTTCCCGGTGCGGCCATGTTCACTTCCTTCATCCCTGTGGATTACCGCAGGATAGCGCGAACGGACTTCGGGCGACCCCGAAGGTCCGACGCGGCAGGTGGCGGAGGGATGGTCAGCGTGCCGGCGTCGGCATCGATTGATCCAAACGCATTCAGCGACCGCTAGCTGCGCACCGTCGATCAGGTGCAGGCCAGCCGCGTTGACGGCCTGGATGGATTTTTCCAGTCCCTAAGTTGCCGGTTGAGAATCAATCTTGAGACGGTCGCCTGCCGCGCAACACGAACACTAGGACGAAGGCCGCCAAACCCAAAAGGATAGGAAAAGTAAACGGCCAGTGCGTGCCGGTTAGCGTAACGCTGCCCCAGCTCATCGTCGCGTTAAATGTTGAATCACCTAGGGCGCGTGCAATCTTCGAGGCGTCAGTCATGTCGACGGTGCCGCCCGCTGTGAAGTGACGAATCGTCGCGGAACCAACTAGGTAGAGACCAACCACCCACGCGGCCACAGCCGAGCCGATGGCCATGAGAAATGTCTTCGTGCCGCGAGTCATATTCGGGCTCCGTTGAATGTGAGCAGAATAGCGCCATGTCGCCCGCTAGTCGCGAAGCCGCGTTGCGATACATCACGGCCCGGGCCTGGAAGTACTCTACTTCATCAAAGACAAAAGGCAGCGTTTGATCGTGCTGGCGCCAGTCGCCGTCGCGATCGTGCTCCACTTCTTAAAAGGGTATCTGTATTGATAAGCACCGAGTTGTCGTAGCGCGCAACCTTCGCGACATCAACCAACCACGAAACCTTGCGATCACCTCACGCCGCCACTGCACTGGCGGCTTTTTTTGCCATGCGATCGCGCTTGCAGCAGGATGCGAGCGCCACCAGCGCTGACGGCTCAGCCTTGAGCGATTAGTACCGCGGCTGCCAAAATCTTGTCGCGCGCCCCAGAGTAAACGGTGCCTCCATCGGCTAGTCGCGGATCCAGGCTAGTCAGGAGCGTGTATAGCGTAATGCCCGGCTGGGGTGCGCCAAATATGCGTTGGGCTAGCCCTTCGAGTGCCGTCTGTGTTGTAGATGAAATGTGGGCCGACGCATTACGCATTGTTCGCATATCTGAAAGGTCGGAGCTAACGGAGTCGATATGCTGCTTGAATGGATATCCGCCCTCGAAGTAAATTCCAACCGCTTTCTTAATGTTCTCTTGATTCGAATAGTCAAAGTACTTATTGAGACCAATCACCATCTTCTTCGCTGCATCAATGCCGGGAGGGTTCGCATAACGAACTGGCGCCACGCCAGAGATGGTCGGGATGCCCAATAAAAAATGGGCGAATGTAGTTTCAACAAACTCTTCCCACGCGATGAAAAAATTGAGGAAAGCCGCAACCGTGATCTGCTCTCGATCGAGCGCCGAGAACAGTGGCGCGCCATCAGCATTCGCACGATGTCCGCTTGCTATTAAAGAATCGCATTGCGCAGCCTTAGCCTGAAAGACCGTGAGAGCAGTGGTGATGGGCACAGTCGATCACTCAATTCATCAGCTTCAATAGGAAAGCCGAACGTTGCACTCGAACCTTCTCGTCCGTGGTTGCGCGGCGCGAATCCTGTATAAAACCCTGCTCATCTTTAGTCAGGAACTTATCGTCTGGATCAGCAAATATGACCTCGACTCTCTCAAGCCCATTTCTGGCAACCTGCGGCGTCGAGTAACCAGGCGGTAGTGGAGGCGGTAAATTCGACACCCCAAACTCTCGGTGTGCTACGGCCACGAAGAGCGAATAGAAAAGGTGCGGCCGCCGAAACTCTGTATCGGACAAACCTTCAGGATAGATTTCGCCAATTGCGCCAATTATCCTGTCAAACCGAGCCTCCAGTTCATCAGCGTCGTGTTCGAACGTCGTTTCGTACTGATCGTAAAACTTCTTGACTTGCTTTTTTGATTTTATTCCTTCCAGCATTGCGATCAGCAAATCTGCAACCAAATTTACCTCCAACATGCGCATGATTTGATTGGAGGTTAATATCCCCTGATCGGTCCAATAGCTGTTGTACTTGTGGCCGATGCGGTCTGCTAGAACTTTGAACTGGCTGAAATGATCCGCGTTTATCTTTTCTTGCTCGTTTAACACTACGGCATATGAATTTAGACGGCTAAAAATATCTAGAATTTCGGGGTCAGGCAAGTTGATCAATAGATCCACAGATACTTCGTAAGCCAGAAGCTGCGCCTGTACTTCTTCATCGAGCTGGCTAAAGAGCAAGCCGCCATGCTCTGGATTCTGTCGCTTGCTTACTGTGAAGCCATCTTTCACGAATGAAAGAATCGTACGAAGACGCTGCTGGCCGTCAACCACTTCGCGGATGGACGTCTTGGTTGTGACGTTGATTTTCTGCCGAATGAAAACCTTGGGAATGGGCTTTCCGCGCAGAATCGTGTCCATCAGGAAACTCTTAGCTTTCGGCGTCCAAACTGGTCGCCGTTGAAATTTTGGATTCAGCTCTAGCTTTTTCTGAGTGTCCCATTCAACAAAGTCATTAATGCTGTATGTGCGCGAGTCATAGCTTTTCACAGACTTTCCTCTAAGGCGGTGGTGCGCATGGATCTGGACGGACCAGGTGCTGTCGAATTGATGTTACGCCGTAGATGAGCTGGATACTCCTTGGCGTTGCGATCGTAGCGGCCTAGGGTCCAGAGCGGTCGCGGCCGTCCAGGTGCTGAAGAGCGAACCTGATGCGGCCGCAATCGAAGTGGACGCACCTGCAGTGCCGTCGACCAGGTCCGGCTGGACTGCCTGCCGAGGTGCGATTGACCTGGCCAGGCCCTGCATGCGGCCGTTGCCGGCGACGTTGATCGCCGCGAGGGTTCGCATAGACCAAACGGAGACGGCTCCCTCACCCTTTATGACGATTTTTTCGGATGCCCACCGGAATCGGGTTACAAAGGTTATGGGGTGAAAATTGCGCCTATTTTTAGTTCTAAATCAATGATTTAGGCGGTAATTTTCAAGGTTACATTTGAGTAACGAAGAGGTAATTAGGTAACCTTTCTGAAGGGTTACATAGACGCATCAATAAAGCCTTTAATATCAAAGGCTTGAGTATCTATAACCTTTTGCGTAACCGTGGTGTTACCCCTGCGGGTTATCGGAAAATGGCTTTCAGATCAATCGGATAACCTTCAGTCGGCCAAGGTCGTAACCCATAACCGGGCTCCGATGGTCATCCGAAAAATTCGGCGCCGGCAGAGCAGCGTCGATCGCGCCTGTAGCGGCCGCAAAGGCGCGCCGACTTCGCAGGGTTCCGCAGGCCAGGCCAGCCCCGACGAACGCAACCAGCGGCCGCACAGGCACGGCATGACGGCATCCCGCAGAAGTGCGGAAAAAGAGGGGTACGTAGCCCGCAGGCGTGGTGGGGGGATGACTGCGCGCGCCAGGTCAAAGCCCAGGCCAGCCGGGTTGACCGATCTCGGGGTGATGGTCCGGGCCGTACGCCTCGCACGCGGCGCGCCAGCGGCCGTTCGGCGACCATCGCGGGGCGGGGCGGCAAAAAAAAGCCGCCCCTTGGGGCGGCTCAGCGGCGGGTTTAGCGATGGCGCGGATACAAGTCGGCCATGCGCTCGGGCGTTAGGACGGCGTGGTACTGGGTCAGCTCGCACCCGATCCAACCGTAGCGTTCAGCAGCGCGGAGACTAGCGTGGTGCCGGAGCCGGGGAGTGGGTCGAGGATCCGGCCGCCCTCTCCGAAGACCCTAATCTGTCACTACTCTCGCGGTGGGCGTCGTCGTGTGATGGCGATGATAACGGCGATCACGCCACCAATTGTGAGCAGGATCGACCAATGCCAAAGACTTAATCCCAACATGATCATGCCTCCCGAAGCCGCATTACGCGAAAAAACTCAGTGGTGAGAGCAGTCGAGCTTCTGACCATCCCACGTACAGTTGAGCCTGTTGGAGCCACTCGGAGCGCCAGTGATCGGGATGCCCGCCATCACGGCCGCATCCAACCACTTCTGCAGGCTGTCAGCATCGTCAAAATAAAACTGTCCCGCGAAAATGTCGCCGCCGTCCCCAGATGAAGCAGTAGAGTCAGGAATGGGATTGGTGTTGTCGTCCTTGCTCTCACCGGCAACGTACTTTGCCTGATTCGCACTTGAGGAGTCGATGGTCATCGAAGTCTTCGTTCCATCCCTCCAGGTAATTACGATCTTGTACCCGGTGGGGACTCCCATAGACATCATGAAGGAGTTCAGGGTCATGCCGAGGTTAGTCAAGACGCCGTTGCCGCTGCCGCCTGCGGACATCGCGCGGGCAATGTTCTCGCCTAATTGGTTCCGTACAGTTACCGACTTGACGACGTCATAGGCGCTGATGTTCGAGAAGCCTCCAAACGGATCATCGGTGAAGATCGTGCCGTTGTAGTTGTCGGGGCTAACATTCACCACAACCAGACTTTGGCCGCCCGCCTGCGCTTGCACGCTAACGTCTAGGAGATATAGGAATCGGTTGTAGGTTGCCGGGTCAACGGCTTCCTGGTCTGCGACCTTCATACGGAGTTCGCCGTCGTGCCTGACCTGCCAGAGGGTCAAGTTCGCGTTTGGATAGTCCACCAGATAGGTCCAACCTAACGGCGATGAAAGCGCTTTCGATCTTAGCTGCGCGGGGCTGCAATTATCACAGCGAAGAACGGTGTCGGCATGAGCGGCACCGATCATTCCAAGCTGCACAAGAATTGCTGCCGATCCTAGTAAAATTTTATTCTTCAGACTCATTCCTTTGGTCCTTAATAGATATTGATGGAAAGCTTGTTGCACTTAGAAACACAAGCCAGCGCATTCATTCAGCCGCTAGCAAACCTAGCATAAAGCTGCAGTTCAGGTTTACACAAGGCGCGAAACCGGTGAAAATCGGCACTTTAATCGAGCCTAGTACAAAAAAGCCGCCCCATGGGGCGGCTCAACATTGACTGCAACGACGGCGCGGCTACAACCCGGCCAGACGCTCGCGCGTCACGTCGGCGTAGTGCTGGGTCAGCTCGCACCCGATCCAGCTGTAACCCTCCAACTGCGCGGCGAGAAGGGTGGTGCCGGAGCCCGCGAAAGGGTCGAGGATCCGGCCGCCCTCTTCGCAGATCCGCACGATCTGGCGCATCAGGTCGGTGGGTTTGCCGGTCATGTGCAGCTTGTCATCCCTCCTGACCTTCGACCGGATCACACCGGGCAACACCGGCGCACGTCGCTTGAGCGGCATGGCGCCCTTGCTGCCCCAGACGATGTACTCGGCCTGTGAGCGGAAGCGGCCGAGCTGCGGCCGCACGCCTTCCGTCTTGTCCCAGACCGCCACGCCGCGCCAGGTGAAGCCAGCGGCCTGCAGCGCGTCGGTGGTGAGCGGCAACTGCCGCCAGTCGGTGAACAGGCACACCGGTGCGCCTTCCTTCAGCAGGCGAGAGCACTCCGACAACCACAGCACCATCCAGCGTAGATGCGATCGCTGATCGCGTTCGTCGCCGACGAACTCGGCGTGCAGTTTCGAGTTGACGTACTTCTCCGATGGTGCGCGCTGCCTCGCGCCGGCATGGACGCCGCCGCTTGCGTACGGCGGGTCGGTAATAACCGCGTCGAAGCTTCCCGCTTCAAGCGTCGGCAACAACTTGAGGGCGTCGCCCTGCAACAACTGGTTCTTCATCGATCGAGCCTTCTTCGAATCGCTCTTGGCGATCTGTCGGGAGGCTCGCGGCCTTCATATGATTGAGCGTGCCGCACCTTGGGCACTTGATCTGCAACTCTGCGTAACTCGCAGCCTTGGCCAGCAGGCGAGCGCACTCTCCGCAGCGAATTGGTAACAGGATCATCCGCATATTTATAGCGCCGGAGGTTCGTAGGGGCGGAAGCGGATCACTTCATCGCCGACCAGATTGTTCAACCGCTGCAGGCGGGCCTGCAACGGCTCCAACTCATTCGCCGCCCACACTACCGACGCGTCGCGGATCGACCCGAACCCGCCTGCATTCTGCGGAACGATGCCCATCAGCTGCGGCGGAACGCGGATCGACGCCAACATGTCGTCGCGCGTGATGTTTTTGATGCCGCCGAACTCGTCTTTCGCCGCCACCTCGCTGACCGGTATCAGCTGCAGGCCATCCTTCTTGCCGTTAGGCGAGTAGACGAACAGGTTGCGGAAGTTGCCCGGCCCCTTGGCCTGGCGCATCGCTTCGCGCAGCTTATCCACGTCGGTATCGGTAGCCTGCTGGTCCGTCAGATACAGGATGAAGCCGGCGTGCGAGCCGTTGTTGTAGTACTTCCGTCGGAACAGTGTCGCCGATTCGTTGAGCAACGCCGACTGCAGTGCCGCCAGCCATTCCGGGATGCCGTAGATCTCCTGATCGACGTCCGCTTCGCGCAGCTGGTACACCGTGCCCGGCTTGAACTCGTGCTCATCGCGCCAGCTGCGCACCATGTAGAACGATTCTAGGTCGACACCGCGGCGCATGTACTTCGCCAGGCACGGCTGCAGCGACATCGGTGAGCCGAGGACGGACTTTCGATTCTCGACGTAGCCCATGCCGAACGTGACCCAATCCAGCGCCAGCTGTTCGAACGCGTCCCGGGACAGCAGCCGATGCGGAACGAACGTGCGCGCCAGCATGTTCCGCTTGAAGGCCAAACCCGATTGCAGGTACACGTTGGAGCGCGTGGTGCGCGCAAGGCCGTCCAGCGATATCGGCGGCTCGTACCAGCGGCCGTTCTGCCAGCATTCCACGTAGTCGAGCAAGCCGCGCGAGTCGAGGACCGGCGTCGGATCGCCGAAGGTGAAGGCCTCGACGCGCGCAGGCGGTGCCGCGGCAACGGTGGTGGGTACGTCGTTCAACATCACATAATCTCCATGACGCCGGTATTGCGGCCGCTTTGGCCTTCCAGCGGTTCGTTGTGCAGGGCGTGAAAGAGTGCCCACGCCAGATCGGCGTGGCCGGTTTCATCGGTGCGGCCGGCGGTGTACGTCATCTGGCGCCCGCTCGCCGTCATCGTCTTGCGAATGGCCATCAGCGACTGGGCCACGTCGGTCCATCCGGCGTCGAACTCCAGGCGGCCGTTGTGGATCACGTCGAAGGCCTTCAGCACCAGGCGCGTTTTCACCTCCGGCGAGTAGCTGAAGGTGGTGAGGTTCGGGAAGAACTGTTTGACCAGCTGAGCGACGCCAGAGCCCATGCCGGTGGTGTCGATGCCGATGTAGGTCACCCAGTACCGCTGCGTGACCTTGCGGATCGTCTCGGCCTGGGCAGCGAAGTCCATCCCGCGGAACTGGTGCCGCTCCAGAAGCCGGAACTTTCCGCCCGGCACCAGCGGTGGCGCCACCACGACCATGCCGGCGGTGTCGCCGGTGTCCGCCGGGTCGTAGCCGATCCACACCGCCCGGTCGCCGTACGGGCGCTGCGCGAACGGCCGGTAGTCGTCAGCCCACTCGATCCAGCTGTCGACCATGCACGGCTGCAGCATCGTCAACGGGAAGATGCTGGCGCCGTCGTCCACAAACTCGCACATGAGCAAGTTCGCGAAAGCGTCGGCGCTGTACTCGCGGCGCAGCTCTTCGATGTCGAACAAGTCGCAGCCGCGACGCTCGGCATCCATGATCGTCACGATCTGGCGCCACAACCGGTCTTCGCAGAGCCGCCCGCTTGCGAGCGCGTCGTGGCTAACGTCGATCTTGAGATGCTGCGCGGTTGGCCTTCCCTTGTTGAACCGCTGACCGGTCCAGAAGGAATAGGCCTGGTGGGCCATGCTCGACGGCGTGCTGAAATAGGTCTTACGCCACTTCTTGTGCATCGCCATGCCCGAGGCGACTTTGTTCAGCTCATCGAACTTGCACGTCCAGAAGAACTCGTCAAAGTAGAAGTTGCCGTGATAGCCCTGCGCCGTGCGGGCATTGGTGCCCAGGAAGAATAGTTCGGCGCCGGTTGGCAACACGATGCTGTCGCCGCCGGAAAGATCCCTGTCCAACACCTCGCGCACGAACGATTGCATGTAGCCGCGAAACAAGAACGCCTGCGCTTTCGAGGCGCTTAAAAAAATCTGGTTGCGGCCCGTCTTCAGAGCATCGATTAGGGCCTCGCGCGCGAAATAGAACGTCGCGCCGATCTGACGTGACTTCAGGATCGCCCGAGTACGCTGGTTGCTCGCCCGGTACCAATCGCGCTGATAGTCGAAACAGCCGTCGATGAACGCCTGTTCGAGCCGTTCGACCTCGGCTTCGCTGAACTCATTGCGCTTGGGCTTCTTCTTCGGCGCGGCGTTCCGATTGGCGAGGTTCGGATTGAGGTCGGTTTCGGTGCCGCCGCCCTGGAAACGCTGGATCCGCGCTTGGCGCTCCAGCTGGCGATGCAGCAGGTCGATTTCCTTGTAGTCCCCACCGGACTTTCCGTCTTTCATGATGAGCAGGACCAGGCGCGCCTCCAGGGCGCCGCCGATCCGCTCAACGTTGTCAGCGCGGTCCCACTCGTCGCGGGCCTTCCAGCTGTGTAGAGTCTTGTCCTTCTCCCCGGTCGCGTCCGCGATCTCGCATATACGCCAGCCCATCCAGTACAGGAACTTGGCCTGTCGGCGCGTATCCATCGGGAGTTGGGCGGCAACGCTGTTCATGCGAACAGCGTGCCAACCGCCCCATCAACCAGACAGTTTTGGCCTGTGTATCGCCCGCGGCTACATGCTGGCCGCGTTGCTGCTGCTGTCGCTGCTGCCGACCATGAAACCTCTAGCGATGCATTCGCATCGAGCCCCGAAAAGCGCAGAGGACAGCATGTCGGACAAAGCCAAGAAGTTCCGTTCGAAGTGGTTTCGTGTCGCCGTCGAAGGCGCGACTTCCGACGGTCGGGTCATCGAACGCACGTGGCTGTCGGAGATCGCGAGCTCGTACGACCCGAACAAGTACGGCGCCCGCATCTTCATCGAGCACATCCGTGGCCTGAACCCCGACTGGGGCTTCCGCTGCCAGGGTGACGTGATCGCGGTCAAAACCGAGACCGTCAAGCTGGACGGCAAGGATTGCCTGGCTCTGTTCGCGCAGATCCAGCCGACCGACGAGCTGGTCGCGATGAACAAAGCCGGCCAGAAGATCTACTGCTCGATCGAGGTGGACCCCGATTTCGCCGGCAAAGGCTCCGCCTATCTCATCGGCCTCGGCGTGACCGACAGTCCGGCCAGCCTCGGCACCGAGATGCTGGAGTTCGCGGCCAAGAACCCCGACGCCAGCCCGCTGAAGGCGCGCAAGCAGAAGCCCACCAACGTGTTCAGCGTCGCGATCGAATCGGACATCGAGTTCGAGGAGTTCGAGGACAAGCCCAGCGTGGTCGAAGGCTTCTTCACGCGCCTGGAGAACCTGCTGAAGCCGAAGGCGCCGGAGTCCGCGCCGACGCCGGCGCCGACGCCGGCGCCGGGCGCATCCGTCGACTTCGCCCAGGTGGGGAGCGCCCTGACCGAGATCGCCAAGCACCTACGCGATCAGGAACAGCGCTTCGCAGTGTCCGAGCGCGAAAGAGTCGATCTCAAGAACGAACTGCAGAAGCTCGGCGGCGAGTTCAATTCGCTGAAATCCAAGCTGGAAGGCACCGCCGACCACAGCCAGGCGCGTCGCCCGGCGGCCACGGGCACGCAGTCGGCGCAACTGACCGACTGCTGAGCCACCGCTCCCCGCCCACTAACACATCCCGCCGAATTCCCCGGAGCACTCCATGCGTAACGACACGCGTCAGCAGTTCAATGCCTTCACCACCCAGATCGCACAGCTCAACGGCGTGGATTCGACCGCCGCGACCTTCGCCGTCGAGCCCTCGATCCAGCAGCGCCTGGAGACCCGCATCCAGGAATCCAGCGAGTTCCTGCGCCAGATCAACGTCCTTGGCGTGGACGAACTGCAGGGCCAGAAGGTCGGCCTGGGTGTGAGCGGCACCATCGCGGGACGGACCGACACCGACACCGGCGCGAAGCGTGAGCCGCGCAACGTGGCCGCGCTCGATGCGAATGGCTACCAGGCCGTTCACACCGACTTCGACACCGCGATTAAGTACGCGTTGCTCGACACTTGGTCGCGCTTTCCCGACTTCCAGAGCCGCCTGCGCGACGCGATCGCCATGCGCCAGGCGCTGGACCGCTTGATGATCGGCTTCAACGGCACCAGCGCCGCGGCCACCACCAATCGCGCCGCCAACCCGCTGCTGCAGGACGTGAACATCGGCTGGCTGCAGCAGTACCGCACGCACGCGCCGGCGCGGGTCATGAAGGACGCCGGCACCGTCGACAACAAGGTCACCATCGGCGCCGCTGGCGATTACAAGAACCTCGATGCGCTGGTGTACGACGCTGTCAGCTCGCTGATCGATCCGTGGCATCAGAAGGATCCGTCGCTGGTCGTGATCGTCGGTCGCCAGCTGGTGCACGACAAGTACTTCCCGCAGGTCAACAAGGACCAGCCGGCGACCGAGAAGCTGGCCACCGACATCATCCTGTCGCAGAACCGCGCGGGTGGCCTGCCGATGGCTGAGGTGCCGTACATCCCGAACGGTTCGATCCTGATCACCTCGCTCAAGAACCTGTCGATCTACTTCCAGATCGGCGGCCGCCGTCGCTACATCAAGGAAGAGCCCGAGGCCAATCGAATCGCGAACTACGAGTCGTCCAACGACGCGTACGTGATCGAGGACTACGGCCTCGGCTGCGTGGTCGAGAACATCGAAATCCTGCCCCAGCCGTAAGGACGGAACCGACATGGCCGATACCCCCGCCAAGCGTCATTTCAACCGCGTGCTGGCGGCCCAGGAGGCCGCCGGTAGGGCGCCGAACCAGTTGATGGCCGGCGCCACTGCCTACGAGCAGCATATGGCGATGCTGCAGCAAGACCGATTGCGCCTCAAGCAGGTGCAGTCGGACGAAGCGAAAGCGGAGCTCAAACGCCAAATGCTGCCCGCCTACGCCAGCTATGTCGGCGGCGTGATCGAGGGCGGACACGGCACGCCGGACGAAGTGGTCACCACGATGATGCTCTGGTGCATCGACGTGGCCGACTATCGGTCCGGGCTGGTCATCGCCGAGTACGTGCTGAAACACAACATGGCGATGCCCGACCGATTCGCGCGCACCACCGGCTGCCTGGTCGCCGAGGAGATCGCCGAGGCCGCGCTGAAGGCGCAACGGATCGGCGAGACCTTCGACGTGAGCGTGCTCGATCACGCCGCGACCTTGACCGTGGGCCAGGACATGCCCGACGAAGTCCGCGCCAAGCTGCGCCTGGCCCTGGGTCGAGCGCTGCTGGCCAACGGCACGGACGATGCGCCGCCGCCGGCCGCAGACCTGGCGGCCAGCATCGACCATCTGAAGCGGGCCATCGAGCTGCACGGCAGCTGCGGCGGCAAGAAGGATCTGGAGCGCGCCGAGCGCTTGCTGAAGAAACACGCTGCTGTGCCCCCGGCCAACGCCGGCGCCAGCAGCTAACCGAGCGTCCCCACGCACCCCGCCGGCTCGGGGCCGATCCGCACGGTTCTCTTTCCCGTGCGGTGACGCCCCGACCACCGGCGACCAACAGAGCATGCCATGAGCGGATTCATCGCCAACGGAAGCGCCAGCACCGAGGCTCCGATCGAGAACGACGGCTTCTGGCCGCCGATCGATCCGGTCGCGCTGCGCCAGCGGATCCGCCTGGACGGCAGCATCGCGTCCGAGCGCCTGCGCGCCGCTGTCGTCAACGCGGTGATCACGGTCAACGATGAACTGCCCGAGTGGAAGGCGAAGCAACTAGCCGGCGGCTACGCAGCGTTGCGGGACGTTCCTGCCCCTTCCATCGACGGCACATCGCGCTTGGTTCAACTGTACTTGCGCGCCGTGACGTGCGCAGCGGCCGCCGAAGTCGCCGAGCGCTATCGCTCTTACGACGCGACCGCGGCGGGGAACCAGCGTGCGGATGACCTGTCGCCGAGCATCGACGAGTTGCGCCGCGACATGCGCTGGGCCATCCGCGACTTGAAGGCCACGCCGCGCATGACCGTGGAGCTGATCTGATGCGCGTCCATGCGCGCCAGGGCGACACGCTGGACGCGCTGTGCTGGCGCCACCTGGGTCGCACTGCGGGTCTTGTCGAGCGCGCCCTGGAACTCAATCCCGGGCTGTGCGAGCACGGCCCGGTGCTGCCCCACGGCACCGCCGTGGATCTCCCCGAAATCACCACCACCGCCACGGCCGTCAACCGGCCGCTGGTCCAGCTATGGGACTGACTGATGGCCGAACCGACTTCCCTTTCCGGTGCCACTGCGCTGACCGCAGGTGTGGGCATCGCGGCGCTGTGGCCCGGCATCGACGGCAACGCGCTGATCGGTGCCTTCGCCGGCGCCACGCTCTTCGTCGTGTCCGCGAACTCGCTGCCGACCTGGAAGCGGGTCATCTACCTCTTGATCAGCGTCGTCGCGGGCTACCAAGCGGCGCCGGACATCGTGCGATGGATTCCGATTCGATCGACGGGCGTCGCCGCGTTCGTCGCGGCCGCGGTCGGCATCACGATCACGCTCGCCATCATCGAGAAGAGCCGCGCCTTCGATTGGAGCTGGCTGCGTCGCGGAGGGCCGCCCAATGCATAGCCTGGTTACGGCGCTGACGCTGATCGCCTGCGTCGCCATTTGCGTCCGCCTGCTGACCTACCAGCGCGGGCCGGACACCACGCACCGCCTGGGCGTCGGCCTGTGCGCCTGGCTCTTGATCGTGTGCACCGGTGGCCAGGCGATCCACATCGTCCTGGTCGGCGCCGCCGCTTGCTCCAGCCCGTGGCAGCTCGGCGTCCTCGCCGTGCTGGCCGTTCTCACCTACCGCGCTCGCGGCAATGTCGCGCGCATTCTGAGGGTCGATTGATGCTCACCGACGCACAACTGCAACAAGCTATGCGCTGCCCGGCCGCACGTGCAGCGCGCTGGAACCCCGCTTTGACCACGGCGCTGAACCGCTTCGGCATCACGACGCCGCGCCGTGTCGCCCATTTCATTGCGCAGGTGGGCCACGAAAGTCTCAGCCTGTCGCGCACCGAGGAGGGTCTGAGCTACAGCCTTCCGCGCCTGCTGGAGGTGTTCGGCAAGCGCATCCCGGCCGCCTCGGCGCAGCAGTACGTGCGCCAGCCCGAGAAGCTGGCCAACCTCGTCTATGCCAGCCGCAACGGCAACGGCAACGTAGCCAGCGGCGACGGCTATCGCTATCGGGGCCGCGGGCCGATGCAAACCACCGGACGCGGGAACTACCGGCGGGCGGGCGAGCTGATCGGCTTGCCGCTGGAAGAGCAGCCCACGCTGCTGCTGGAGGTCGAGGTCGGCGCGCTGGCGGCCGCCGCCTACTGGTTCGACAACGGGCTCAACAGCCTGGCCGACACCGGCGACGTGCTGACGGTCAGCCGCAAGATCAATCTCGGTTCGGCCACGTCCAAGCACACGCCCGAGGGCCTGCAGGACCGCATCGACCGCACCCATCGCGCCCTGGCGCTCCTGGGAGCCCGCTGACATGTCCCCCCGCGCCATCCTCGCCCTGATCTTCGTCGCGCTGCTGGCCGCCATCGGCTTCGGCGCCGCCTTCCAGCAGAGCCGTATTGCCGCCGCGAAGGCCGACACCGCCAAGGTGCAGCAGCAGCTGCTGGGCATGACCTCCGAGCGCGATACCGCGCTGCAGGAGCGCAACCATGCTCGGAGCAACGTCCTCGTCGTCACCAAGTTCGTCGACCGCGTGCAGAAGGTGCACGTCGCCGGCGCCACGATCACCAAGGAGATCCCGATCTATGTCACTCCGAAAGCTGACGCCGCTTGCACTCTTACTGCTGGCTTCGTGCGCATCCACGACGCCGCCGCCGGCAACGTCCCCCCGGACGCCTCCGCCGGAGATCCTGATGCGCCCGCCGCCGGCCTTACGCTCTCTGCCGTCGCAGACACCGTCGCCGGCAACTACACCGCCTGCCACGTCATCCGCGAGCAAGTGATCGGGCTGCAGGACTACGTGAATTCGCTACCCGCGAGCGCGCCGCAGTGACCGCCTTTGCGGTGGCCTGCTGCGTGTTGGTGGGCCTAATCGTCGGCATCGCCGTCGGCATGTTCATCGAAGCGCACAGCGGCGAGCCGCGGCCCGGGGGCGGATACCAGCCGCGCCCGGGCGCGAGCGGCGGGCAAGAGCTCCCACCGCCGAGGAAACCATGATCAAGCCCACCAGCCTCCGCGAGCACCTAACCGCGGCCATCCCGGAACTCGGCCGCGATCCCGATCGCCTGCTGGTGTTCATCAAGGACGGAAGCTTGGTAGGCACGTTTGCGCCCGGGCTGTCGTTTGAGTACCGATACACGCTGAATCTCATCATCACGGATTTCAGTGGCCACCCCGACGCGGTCATGGTGCCGCTGATGGTCTGGATCGAGCAGCAGCAGCCCGAGCTGCTGGCCAACCCGGCGCTACGCGAGCGCATCGCGTTCGACGCCGAGCTGCTGGCCAACGACAAGGTCGACCTGGAACTGAAGTTGCCATTGACCGAGCGTGTGGGCGTCCACGCCCGCGAGGCCGGCGGCTACGACGTGGTGCACTACCCCGAGCCCGAGCTGGAAACCGTGCTTCCGGGCGGCCGCTGGGACGTGTACCTCCAGGGCGAGTGGATCGGCGGCTGGGACGTGGTCGCGGCGGGCGGCGCGAAGACGTAGCCGTGGACGAGCTGCATCAGCTGGAAACCTGGGCCGCGCCCTTTCTGGCGAAGCTGAGCTCAGCCGAGCGGCGCGGGCTGGCGCGCCGGATCGGCACCACGCTGCGGCGCAGCCAAGCCCAACGCATCAAGGACCAACTGAACCCGGACGGCAGCGCCTACGCGCCGCGCAAGCGCGACCAGGCCGGAGAGATCAAGCGCCGCAAGGAAAGAATGTTCCAGCGCATCACGCAAGCGCGGCACTTGAGGGTGGAAGCAAGCGACCAGGCCGTGGCCGTGGGCTTCATGGGGCGCGTTGCACGCATCGCAATGGTGCACCAGGAAGGCCAGGCCGACCGCGTCACTCGCAAGGGCTCTTCGGTGCGATACGAGCGCCGGCAGCTGTTAGGATTCAGCGACGCAGAGCGGTCGACCATCCGCGACTTGATAGTCGAACACCTGGCCCAGTAGCCACGCCGTTCGCTGCGAATGTAGGCGTCCGCGATACAGAGCAACAGCATTGTTGCCCGCGACGGCCGAGGCGAACCTGACATAAGTCAGCGCCCGGCCAACCCATGCCTTCGTCCACCTATACCGCCGTCGACCTGTCGCGACTTCCGGCACCGGACATCGTCGAGACGATCGACTTCGAGGTCATCTTCGCGGCGATGCTCGCGGATCTCTATCGCTTCGCTCCGGAAGTCGATGCGCTGACGGAGTCGGACCCGCTGTACAAGGGCCTGCAGGTCGCCGCCTACCGAGAGATGCAGGTTCGGCAACGCGCAAACGAAGGCTGCCGCGCGATCATGCTGGCGTACGCCTCGCGCGCCGATCTCGACCAAATCGGCGTCATCGTGGGCGTGTCGCGCCTGCAGCTGGCGCCCGGCGACCCGGTCCAGGGCATCCCACCGACGATGGAGAGCGACGTTGAATTCCGGCGTCGCATTCAGCTGGCGCCGGAAGGATTCTCGGTTGCCGGCCCCGAGGGCGCCTACATCTTCCACGCGCTCAGCGCGGATCCACGTGTGCTGGATGCCAGCGCGACCAGCTCGGAACCCGATGACATTCGGGCCATCATTGCCGGTGTTCTCGCGGCGCACGGTGCGTCGCCGGCCCTGACGGACGCCATGGACGCCGCGCTCGATGCGGCGATCTGGCCGGGTGACGTGAAGGTGACCGTACTGGCGCGCGACGGCGACGGCTCGCCCGCGCCAGACCTAGTCACCGCGGTCTCGGGCGCGCTCGCCGATGACTCGGTACGTCCCCTGACCGACAACGTCGTGGTTCAGGGCGCGCAGATCGTGCCGTACGCCGTGCACGCGACCGTGTACACCTACGCCGGACCCGACGCCGCACTGGTACTGGCGGAATCGAGGCGGCGCCTGGAGCGGTACGTCGAGGAATCGCACCGCCTCGGCCGTGACGTGCCGCTGTCGGGCATTTACTCGGTGCTTCACTCCGAAGGCGTACAGCGGGTGGAGATCACTTCGCCAGCGGCCGGCCTGGTGATCGATCGCACCCAGGCGTCCTGGTGCACCGGGATTACCGTCGTCGCCGGCGGGGTCGATGAATAGCCTGCTGCCACCCAACGCGACCGCGCTGGAGCGCGCGTTCGA
Organism: Lysobacter sp. Root604; assembly: GCF_001427505.1. Taxonomy (NCBI): domain Bacteria; kingdom Pseudomonadati; phylum Pseudomonadota; class Gammaproteobacteria; order Lysobacterales; family Lysobacteraceae; genus Lysobacter; species Lysobacter sp. Root604. The sequence goes on from NZ_LMGS01000011.1 coordinate 150,847, forward strand.
ACGGGCAACTGCGCGCATCGGTGACGTGCCCACGCCGATGCGGGACTTGTGGAACGCCGACACCTGCCCAGAAGACCTGCTGCCGTGGCTGGCCTGGGCGCTGTCGCTCGACACCTGGCAGGCGTACTGGCCGGTGCACGTCAAACGGGCGCGGATTCGCGCCGCGCTGGACATACAGCGCCGCAAGGGCACCGCACAAAGCGTCCGCCAGGTCGTGGCGGCCTTCGGCGGCGCGGTGCAGTTGCGGGAGTGGTGGCAGATGGAACCACCCGGCAGGCCGCACACATTCGAAATGGTCCTGACCTTGTCCGGCGAGGGTGGAGAGACCGCCACCGCCCGCTACGTCGATGACGTAATCGGCGAGGTCGCGCGGACGAAACCGGTGCGATCGCACTTCACCTTCACGCAGGGCCTGCAGGCCATCGGCGGCATCGGCATCGGCACCGGCGCCCGAGCCGCGGTGTACCGGCGCATGCAGTTCCAAGCCATCGAACCCTAGGAGCGCCTGTGAGCGGACTTCCGATCAATGTCACCCCCGCCGGCCGCGCCGCTCTCGTCAATGCGGAGAATACGGGCACGGCGCCCGTACGAATCGCGCAGATCGGCGTGACCTCATCCGCCGCAGGGCTGGTCGCGGGCGCGCTCGCAGGCGAGCTGAAACGCCTTGTGACGTTTGCCGGCGCGGTGGTTGCGGCCGATACGATCCACGTCACGATCCGCGACGACAGCGCCGACGTGTACAGCATGCGCGGCTATGCACTTTACCTGGAGGACGGGACGCTGTTCGCCTGGTACGCGCAGCCCGGCGTGATCCTGGAAAAGTCGGCGCAGGCGATGATGTTGCTGTCTGCCGACGTGCGCTTCGTGGAGATTGACGCCACCAGCCTCACCTTCGGCGACACCAATTGGATCAATCCGCCCGCCACCACGACCGTTCAGGGTGTGGTCGAGCTGGCGGACAACCCCGAGTCCATCGCGGGCACGGACGGCACGCGAGCCATGACGCCCGCTGGCGCAAAGGCCCTGCTCGATGACCGACTCGGCGCCGGTGCGCCCAGCGCTTTCGTCAAGGGGCTGCTGGCCGTGGCCACGGCCGCAGCAATGCGGATCGCGATCGGCCTGGGTAACGTCGCTACGCGTAACGAGGGTCACAACAACGGCCTGGATGCAGACCTTCTCGACGGTCAACACGGTACCCACTACCTTGCCTGGGCGAACCTGACCGGAAAGCCGCTCACGTTCCCGCCGAGCGGGCACCAGCACACGTGGAGCGAGATCAACGACCCGCCGAGCACCGCGATCCGCTGGCCCGCATGGGGCGAGGTGACCGGCAAGCCGCTGACGTTCCCGCCGGGCGGGCACATCCATGCCGCCGCAGATATTCAGTCCGGCGTATTCGACGTGGAGCGGATTCCCGACCTCGCCATCGCCAAGGTCACCAACCTGACGACGGTACTCGCTGGCAAGGCCCCCCTCGCTAATCCGGGCTTCAGCGGAACAGCCACGGCGCCCGTGTTCACTGCGAACGCTGGCCACATGGTCGCGCAGGCCCTCCCCACCCAGAACGCGCACCTCTGGCTGCGCGACGAGACGGGTGTCAATCAGGGTCTGCTGATCTGGGATCGCGGCGATGGCGACGTTGTACGCCTCGCGCGCTACAACGCAGCCGGCACCGCGATCGAGGGGAGCCTCAGCATCTACGCCACGACCGTGACGTTCAACGGGTACGGGCTGTGGCACGCCGGAAATTTTGACCCAGGCAGCAAGGCCGCGGCGACGCACTACCACGACGAACGCTACACGCAGCTGTTTCCCGGCTACATCAGCGACGCAAACGGCGTCAATGGTTTCTGTTCGGCACCCACCTCCGAGCCCTCCACGAACACCCCGAATGGCAGCTGGAATCACCTGCTAAACCTCGGGGGTGGTGACTACGCCGCGCAGATTGCGAGCCCCTGGTTTGAGGACGCCTGGTACACGCGTTCGCGGCGGGCGGGATCGTGGGCGCCCTGGTACAAGCTGTGGAGTTCGTACAACTTCAATCCGGCAACGAAGGCGAACCTGTCTGGCGATACGTTCACCGGCAACGTCACGGCGCCGAAGTTCATCCGCTCGTCGAGCCTCCGCTACAAGCGCGGCATTCGCTCGATCAAGCCGAGCGAAGCGCTGCGCCTGCTGGCTTCAATCCGCTTTGTCGAGTACGTGATGCGTGCCGACGGCAGCCGATCCGCTGGCGTCATCGCCGAGGATCTTGCTGACGGTCCGCTGGACTTCGTAGTCCAGCGGACGGCCTCGGGCGCGCCGGAGGCCGTCGACTACGAACCCCTCTTCGTCATAGCGTGCAGCGCGCTGCAAGGCTTGGCGGAGGATGTGGCCGAGCTGAAGGCGAGGGCCTGACAATGCCCAGCGGATTCGCCAGCATAGTCGGCGGCGTCGAGAAGGACTTCGAGGACCTGTTCGATCCTGATATCGCCGGTGACGGCCCAGCGGCCCTGTGGCTGGAGAACGGCGGTGTCGCGCTCAAGTTCGCGGCCATCGCCTACGGCACGAAGGGACCAGACGTCGGTTACGACGATGGAGGCGTCGACGTGTCGAACCTGTGGGCGGCGAAGGGTACCGCGACGTACGTCATTGCCGGCCTGCAGGGTAAGGCGATGTTCTCCAGCGACGGCCCGTTCACCAACCAGCCGAGCGTAACCGCCACCGTCACGCTGACCCTGCTGACCAATGGCACCTGGACCGCGAGCGGCGGTAATAGTTTCGGTAACGTCGCCCAGCCGGCACCCACCTCGGGGACTTGGCTCACGCAGGGCGGTTCGGCGGGCGACTATGACGTGCGCTTTGACGTTGTGGACAGCGGTAACGCGAGCCGCCAGGTCATCAATGGCGCGCCGGACTGGACGTCTCTGGCCAACACGATAGCCGTCTCACTGCTGCTTCCAAGCGCACCCGCAAACAACGCAAACGAACGTGAGGCGAACGCGAATCTTCGAGTGCGCGTGCGCCGCCGCAGCTCCGGCCAGGTCGTGAGCGATACGACGTTGACCATGGGCGTCTGGACGACGGGCTGGCAGTGATGACGTTCGCGGGTGAGGATGGCAGCTCCGCATAGATTCATCGGACGCCACGTCGGTTGTTGTAGCCGTCGGCCATACAGTGCCAAGCCCATGCGCGCACGCGATCCCGCGCACACCATGGCAGCGTGGACTCCGTCTCCGAACTTCAGCGCCAGCTCGGCAACGCAATCCGCCTCGGCACCGTCGCCGAGGTGGATCTCGTCCTGGCGCGGTGTCGCATCGACACCGGCGAAGTCAAGACCGATTTCCTGCCCTGGTTCGTGCCGCGCGCCGGCGAGACGATTGAATGGTCGGCGCCAACGGTTGGTGAGCAGGGCGTGCTCCTGTGCCCGGGCGGCGACACCAACGGCGCAGTGTTCCTGCGCGGCATCTATTCCGATGCGTTCGCGGCGCCAGCCAACGCAGCAGGTCAACACTTGGTGCGCTTCCGCGATGGCGCACTGATCCAGTACGACGACGAATCGCACGCGCTTGCCGCCACGCTGCCCAGTGGCGGTACGGCGGAGATCACGGCGGACGGCGGCGTCACCATCAATGGCCCCCTGACGGTCAACGGCGACACCCAGATCAATGGAGATGCGTACGTGTCCGGCATGGCTACTGCGCAGACCGATGTGATCGGCGGCGGAAAGAGCCTCAAGAACCACCCCCACAAGAACGTGCAACCCGGCTCGGGCGTCTCGGGGCCGCCGGTATGAGGGGGATGGATGCCCGCACCGGTCGCGCGATCGATGGGATCGACCATCTTCGCCAGTCGATCGCCGACATCCTGACGACGCCCATCGGTTCCCGCGTCATGCGGCGCGACTACGGATCCCTGATTCCCGAGCTGATCGACCAACCATTCAACGGCGCGACCCGCGTAAAGCTCTATGGCGCTACGGCCACGGCGCTCATGCGTTGGGAGCCGCGAATTCGCCTGACCCGCATCGAGCTGAAGGCCGGCAGCGAGCCGGGCGCCTTCACGCTCGATCTCATTGGTCAGCGCACCGACGTGCCGCCGACCAACGACTACACCCGCCTGACCCTACCGCTCCGCACCCGCTTCGTCTGATTTCCAGGAGAGCACCATGCCCGACCTCTACCACCACGGCGTACGCGTCATCGAGATCAACAACGGCACCCGCAACATTCGCACCGTGTCGACGGCGGTGGTCGGTGTCGTTTGCACCTCCAACGATGCGGACGCCGCCGTGTTCCCGCTCAACAAGGGAGTGCTGCTGACCGATCTGCGCACCGCGATTGCCAAGGCCGGCACCAACGGCACCCTCAAAACGACCCTGCAGGCGATCGCCGACCAGTCCGATCCGTGGACCGTCGTGGTTCGCGTCGAGTCTGGCGCCGACGACAGCGCGACCACGTCCAACGTCATCGGCGCAAGCACGGGCGCCACCTACACCGGCATGCAGGCGCTGCTGGCGGCCCAGAGCCAGCTCGGCATCAAGCCGCGCATCCTGGGTTGTCCGGGCGTCGATACGCAGCCGGTGGCGGCCGCACTGGCCATCGTCGCCAAGAAGCTGCGCGGCATGGCCTATGTGAGCGCGGCCGCCAGCGCGGACAAGGAAGCGGCCGCGCTGTACCGCGAGAATTTCTCGGACCGCGAGCTGATGGTCATCTGGCCGGATTTCGTGGCCTGGGACACCACCACCAGCACCAGCAAACCGGCCTACGCCGTCGCCCGCGCGCTCGGTCTGCGCGCGAAGATCGACCAGGAACAGGGCTGGCACAAGACCCTCTCCAACGTCGCGGTCGCCGGTGTCACCGGCATCTCGCGCGACGTGCACTGGGATCTCCAGGATCCGACCACCGATGCGGGGTTCCTCAACGCCGCCGACGTGACCACGCTGGTGAACGCCAACGGGTTCCGTTTCTGGGGTTCGCGTACCTGCAGCGACGATCCGCTGTTCGCGTTCGAATCCTCCACCCGAACGGCGCAGATCCTGGCCGACACCATCGCCGACGCGCTGATGTGGGCGATCGACAAGCCGATGCACCCGTCGCTGATCAAGGACATCATCGAGTCGATCAACGCCAAGTTCCGCGAGATGAAGGCCAACGGCCTGATCATCGACGCGAACGCCTGGTACGACGAGACCGCGAACACGTCGGCCACGCTCGCCGGCGGGAAGCTGTTCATCGACTACGACTACACGCCGGTGCCGCCGCTGGAAGACCTCACCCTGCGCCAGCGCCACACCGACCGCTACTTGGCGGACTTCGCCAGTCGCGTCAACGGCTGATCACCCACCGCCTGAATCCCGGAGACGCACATGGCACTGCCCCGCAAACTCAAGAACCTCAACCTGTTCGGCGACGGCGAAAGCTTCCTCGGCCAGGTCGTGGAAGTGAAGCTGCCGACCCTGACCCGCTCGATGGAGGACTACCGCGGCGGCGGCATGAGCGGCCCGGTCAAAATCGACAACGGCAGCGAAGGCCTGGAGCTGGAATCGAAGTTCGGCGGCCTGATGCGGTCGATCCTTCGCCAGTACGGCCTAACTCGACACGACGCCGTGCAGCTGCGCTTCGCCGGCGCCTACCAGCGCGACGACACCGGCCAGGTCGACGCGGTCGAAGTCGTGGTCCGCGGCCGCCACTCGGAGATCGACATGGGCACGGCGAAAGCCGGCGACGACACCGAGTTCACCGTCAAGACCGCGTGCAGCTACTACAAGCTCACCATCAACGGCGTCGTGGTGATCGAAATCGACTTCGTGAACATGGTCGAGATCGTGGACGGCGTCGATCGCCTGGCCGACCAGCGCCGCGCAATCGGCGTCTGACCCTCTGGCCCGGCAACCCGCCGGGCCTACTTTCTGAGAGAGCGCTATGCCCAAGAATCCCGCCCCGTCGGTCGCTGCTCCGGTCCCTCCGACCACCATCCCCCTGGATTTCCCGATCGTTCGTGGCGAACAGACGATCAGTGCAGTGCAGCTGCGCAAGCCCGCCTCCGGCGAGCTGCGTGGCGTGGCCCTGTCGGACTTGCTCCAGATGGACGTCGTCGCGCTGCAGACCGTACTGCCGCGCATCACGTCGCCGACCCTGACCGCGCACGACGTGGCCCAGCTCGATCCCGCCGACCTGGTCGCACTGGCGGGAGGCGTCGTCCTTTTTTTGCTGCCGAAAGCGGCGCGGGAAGCGGCATCCCTCGACGCGTAGAAGACGCCATGGCCGACATCGCCGCGGTGTTCCACTGGACACCGCAGGCGATGGAGAACATGACGCTGAGCGAACTGATGGAGTGGCGCGAGCGCGCCCGGGAACGTAGCGGAGCGGAGTAATGGGTAACGATCTGAAGCTGCAGGTGCTGCTGAGCATGATCGACCGCGCAACCGGGCCGTTGCGCAAGGTCATGGGCGGCAGCAGCGCCACGGCCAAGGCACTGAAGGCGGCCAAGGACCAACTCCGCGAGCTGGATCGCGCGCAGAACCAGGTGCAAGGCTTCCGCCGCCTGAGTGCGCAGGCGTCCGAGAGCGGCATTGCGATGAAGGCCGCCTATCAGCACGTCGCCAAGCTCAAGGCGGAGATTGCCGGCACCGACCAGCCCACCCAGAAGATGGTGCGTGCCCTGGACCGCGCCGAGCGCGGGTCGGTCAAGCTGAAGAACGCTCACATCGGCAACCTGCGAGCGCTCAAGGAGGCAAAGGCCGGATTGTCGGCGGCTGGCATCGAGATCAAGAAGCTGGGCGACCACGAGCGCCGCCTGCGCACCGAGATGGCGCGCACCAGCGCCGTCATCGACAAGCAACAGCAGAAGCTGAAGCATTTGGCCACGCAGAGCGCGCGGGCGAGCGCCGCGCGCAGCCGGCTGGCCAAGGCCCAGGGCATGGCCGGCTCACTCGCCAGCGGCGGCGCCAGTCTGGCGGGCACGGCCATGGTCGCGGCCGCACCGGTGCTGGCGTCGGTCAAGGCCTACGCGAGCTGGGAGGACGCGATGCTCGGCGTCGCGCGCCAGGTGCAGGGCGCGCGCGACGGCGCGGGTAAGCTGACCCCGCTGTACTACGACCTGGGCGAATCGATCAAGCTCATGTCCGATCGGATCCCGATGGCGACGACGGAGATCGCCGCGCTGGTGGAAGCCGGTGCGCGCATGGGCATCCAGGGCAAAGAGAACCTGCTCGCGTTTGCGGAAACGACGGCCATCACCGCGTCGGCGTTCGATCTGCCCGTCGATGAAGTCGGCGAGAACATGGGCAAGCTGGCCGGCCTGTACAAGATCCCGATCAGCAGCATCAGCCAGCTTGGCGACGCGATTAACTGGCTCGACGACAATGCTCTGTCGAAGGGCGGCGACATCATCGACGTGATGCAGCGCCTGGGCGGCGTCGCCGACAAGCTGGATTTCCGCAAGGCGGCGGCGCTGGGCAGCACTTTCCTGTCGCTCGGTGCCGTACCAGAGGTGGCCGCCGCCGCGTCCAACGCGATGGTGCGCGAGCTGTCGGTCGCCACGATGCAGTCAAAGCGCTTCCGCGCTGGCCTGAAGTCGCTAGGCCTGGACGCGAAGCAACTGCAGCAGAGCATGGCCAAGGATGCGACGGGCACAATTATCTCGGTCCTGGACCAGATCAAGCGGCTGGCGCCCGATGACCAGATGACGGTTGCGACGCAACTGTTCGGCAAGGAGTTCGGCGACGACGCGGCGAAGCTGGCCAACAACCTCGGCGAGTACCGGCGCCAGCTGGCCCTGGTGAACCAGACCGAGGCGCGCGGCTCGATGCAGCGCGAATCGGCGGCCCGGCTGAAGAACCTCTCGGCCGGTTGGCAGATGCTCAAGAACAGCCTGTTCAACACCGCAGCCGACATGGGCGCCACGCTGGCGCCGGCCCTGGGCGAGATCATGGTGCGCGTGCGCAGCATGCTGTCGGTCGTCCGTGACTGGGTCCGCGCGAATCCCGAACTGGCGGGTGGCATCCTGAAGGCCGTCGCCGCCGGCGCCGCGCTGTTGGCCGTGGTGAGCGGCCTGGCGCTCGGCATTGCCGGCGTCCTCGGTCCGCTGGCGCTGGTGCGTTACTCCGCGACCACGCTCGGCCTGCAGCTACAGCCGGCCCTGGCGGCGATCCGTGCACTGGCGGCCCGTGCGCTGCCGCTGCTGGCGAACGGCGTGCGCATGCTCCTCCCGGTGCTAGGCGGGGTCAGCGCGCCCGTGCTCGCGATCATCGCGGTGGTGGCCGCGGCCGCGCTGCTGATCTGGAAGTACTGGCAGCCCATCAAGGCCTTCATGGTCGGGCTGTGGCAGGGCATCGCCGAGGCGGCCGCCCCGGTCGGCGCCATGCTGGCGCAGGCCTTCGCGCCGCTGCGACCGGTGTGGGATTGGTTCGTCGGCGTACTGGGCCGGGTCTGGAACTGGATCAAGGAGCTGCTAACGCCTCTCCAGGCCACCAACGCGCAGCTGCAGAACGCGACCAGCTATGGCCGCGCGTTCGGCCAGATCCTGGGGACCGTGGTCTTGACGCCGCTCCAGCTGACCATCACTGCGGTGCGCACCTTGTGGCAGTGGATGAAGACCGCTTTCGCGTGGACGCCGCTGGGGCTCATCGTGCGCAACTGGAACGCGATCACGGGCTTCCTCGGTGGATTGTGGGAGCGCTTCAAGGCCATCGGCGGCCAGCTAATGCAGGGCCTGGTGAGCGGCCTGCTGGGCGGCCTGAAGGCGGTGAGCGACACCATCGGCGGGATCGGATCCAAAGTCGTCGGGTGGATGAAGGAGAAACTCGGGATCCACAGTCCGTCGCGCGTGTTCGCCCAGCTCGGCGACTACACCATGCAGGGCCTGGCCGGCGGCCTCGATCGCAGCCAGGGCCTGCCGATCCGCTCGCTGACCTCGATCGCCGGCGCCATGCGCAAGGTCGGCGCCGGCATCGCGATCGGCGCCGCGGCGACGCCGGCGATCGCCATCGACAACCGGGCGCCGATCTCGCCGGCGACGGCGGGGCCGCTTGCGGCGGGAGCCACCTACCACATCACCATCAACGCCGCCGCCGGCGCGGCCGCGCAGGACATCGCGCAGCAGGTGCGCGCCGCGATCGAACAGTTCGAACGCGAGAAAGCCGCGCGCACGCGCTCCCGCCTCGGCGACTACGACTGAGCATGCCGCAATGATGATGGCCCTCGGAACCTTCGTTTTCTCTCTCCCCCAGCTCGCGTATCAGCAGCTGCAGCGCGCCGCGGCGTGGCGCCACAGCAGCAGCGAGCGTGTCGGTGCCCGCGCCGCCCACCAGTACCTCGGGCCCGGCGAGGAAACGATCGAGCTCAGCGGCTTGATCGCGCCGGAACTGACCGGAGATCCCGCATCGCTCGACACCCTACGCGACCTGGCCAATCAGGGTCGGCCGCTGTCGCTGGTCGACGGAACCGGGGCCGTTTACGGCGCGTTCGCGATCACGTCGATCAACGAGACCAAGACCCTGTTCTTCCCGGACGGCGCGGCGCGGCGGATCGAGTTCCAGCTCTCGCTGCTGCGGGTGGACGATGAGGACATGGCGGACGCCGCCGACCAGGGCGCCCAGCGGTGACCGAGAGCGCTAAGCCCTATCCGGTGCCCGCCTGGCGCGTGATCCTGGACGGCAAGGATCTGACCCAGCGCCTACGGCCGCGACTGCTGGATCTGACGCTCGCCGAGGCGCGCGGCGGCGAGGCTGATCAGCTCGACTTGGTCATCCACGACCACGATGGCCGAATGGCGTTGCCACGGCGTGGCGTAGAGCTGTCCGTCGCCCTGGGTTGGGAGGACGGCGGCCTCATCGAGAAGGGCACGTTCCGCGTCGACGAAGTCGAACACAGCGGGGCGCCGGACGTGATCACGGTCCGCGCACGCAGCGCCGACCTGAGCCGTCCCATGCGGACCCGGCGCGAGCGCAGCTGGCACCAGGTCACGCTGGGCGACGTGGTGCGCAGCCTGGCCGGCGAACATGGCCTCCAGGCGCGCATAGCGGCCTCCCTGGCGCGCGTCCCGATTGCCCACCTGGACCAGACTGGCGAGAGCGACGTGCACCTGCTGACGCGCCTGGGGACGCGCTACGACGCGGTCGCCACGGTCAAGGCCGGGAGTCTGCTGTTCATGCCGATCGGCAGCGGCACCACCGCGACGGGCCGGTCGTTGCCGACCGCGCAGATCACCCGCGCCGCCGGCGACAGGCACCGGTACGGGCTGGTCGACCGCGACACCTACAGCGGAGTGCGCGCGTACTGGAACAACAAGCCCGGGGCGAATCGGAAGTCCGTGCTGGTCGGCCAGAGCGGGAATGCCAAGCGCTTGCGCGACACCTACAACAGCGAGGCCGAAGCCCGAGAGCAGGCCAGCGCGGAGTGGAAGCGCATCCAACGCGGCGCCGCGAAGCTGGAGTACACGCTGGCGCTCGGCCGCGCTGACCTGTTTCCCGAACAGAAGATGCGCGTTCAAGGTTTCAAGCCGGAGATCGACGGCACCGCCTGGCTGATCGCGAAGACCACGCACACCATCACCGGCTCGGGTGGCTTCACCACGCAGCTGGAGTTAGAGACCGACGCTGGCGGCGGATCCTGATCCGTTGCCAGTTCCGCGGTGCCCACCCTCAGGAGGAAATCCACATGAAGTCCACGCTGTCCCTGCTGCTGTTCTTGATGCTGTCCCTGTTCACGTCGATCGCCCTGGCGTCCGGTTCGCCGACGGCCGGCGCCTCGGGTGGCGGCGCGCTGTTCGTGGTGTTGTTGCTGGTCGCCGGCGCGGCCTTCTACCTGTACCGTCGCCGGCGCAAGTTCAAGCCCGCCAGCGACGCCAGATTCGGCGGCGCCGGCGGGGGCCACGGCGGCACTGGCTCAAGGCCGCCGAACCAGCAGCAGTAACTTTACGCCGCACACGAATGACGACGGCCGCCGGCGCTTCCCGGCGGCCTTTTTCGTGCCGTGTCAGAATTTTCCTACGCGGACGCGCGGCGCTCTCCTACTCGGACGGCCCGGGTACCCTGCCGGTAGCCGCTCCCGTAACAAGCCGAGAGGCGGCGTGATCGTAATCACAGTACGGTACTGTCGTCGGGCAATATCCCGACCCGGGGAGGGGCCGGCAGGCTCATACCCCATTCAAGCCAAGGAGGAACGAATGCCCATCCGCTTCAAATTTGCCCTGGTCCTGGGCCTCGCGTTGATCGCGAGCCCGCTGGCCAGCTTCGCCTGCTGCCCTGGCGATGGAAACAGCCCGCAAAAGGCCGCCAGCGTCGGTCTCGGCGAAACGCACCCGATCGCTGTGGATCTCGCCGCGGACGCGACGTGGAGCGTCTACGAGTTCCAGCGCGACGGAATCCGCTACGTGCAGGCCAACGACAGCGCGGGCACGGTGAGGACCGCGATCGGCCGTATCGGCGACACGTTCTGGGTTCTGCCCGTCGGCACCGACGCCGATCGCGTGCAGGTGCCCGGCAACTCGACGGTGATTCCGGCCTACTGGAGCGCTCGACGGGTCTACGCCACCGATGCGCTCGAAGTGTGGGTCTATCGGACCGCCAGCGGCGACTGGTGGGCGGTGAAGGCAGCTTCCACGGAATGAGGCGCGCTGGTCGCGTCGATCGGCTCGACCAGCAGAAAGCTCACCTGGTTCACATGGCGGCGCTTCATCGCGCCGCCATGTGTTTTTACGCGGCCCTCAAGCTCCAACGCGGCCAGCATCGACGTCTGGTTCGGCTCCACGGCCTGGCCAGCCACCGCGATGACGGACACCACGATGCCGCGACGGCCGCCGCCGTTCCAAACGCGAGCACGTACAATCTGGCGGATCGGATCACCCTGGGAAAGCAGCGCCGCCGCGTTGCACGCGCAGCGATAGGCGGCCAGCTGCAGGTCGACCGAGAGCGAACGGGCCTTGCCGCGCAGCTTGAACCGCACGTCGCTACCGCCAGCCCATACGCTGGAAAACGCGACCGACTGCAGCACGTCGTATAGGCCTTGCTGCTCGATTCGAAGGGGATAGAGGGCAGCGGCGTGCTCATCGAACAGTTGCGCATCCTTAGTTCCGGCGCGCTTCAAGTCTTCCGCTGCAGCGCTGTGGCCCATGTCTTCCAGCCACTGGACCATCTGGTGCCGGGACTCGTCCCGATGCGACTGGATCTGCGCCATCGCCAACACGCGATCGCGCAAGTGCCGCTCGGTCGAAACGAAGCTGGTCTGGGCGATCCGCAATGCATGGTGCTCGGCGACGCCGAGCTTGCGAGCGCGGTCGAAGTGGGCAGAGATCACCGAGCCGAACACAAACAGCGCGGTAGCCGCCAATGCGAGCACCTGCTGCGCGACGAAGGCGACTGAGTCGTGCGCGCCGGCGGTGTCGAAAGCCGTCGTAGGAAGCCCGAAGGCAATGCTGGCCATGGCGATGCCGAGGGACGCACCGCGCCAGCCGTGTAGAAACGTCAGCACGATAGCGGGCACGATCATCAAGAGGAGCAACAGCTGGCGTAGGGCTGGCTCGCTTCCTCCCAGGTTCGCGGCGAAGTACGCAACGGCGGTCAGGCCTACGGCGATGCCCAGGTGCGCCAACAGGCGCCGAGGGTTGATCATCCCGTCGTTGCGGCGCATCCACACCATGAGCGCCGGAACGAAGATGAACATGCCGAGGTACTGGCCAACGCTGTAGCGCATGAAGTTTTCCAGCGTGTTGCTGGATGCCGGGCCGGATAGCCCGTAGTTCAACGACATGTTGACCAATGCCGTCCACACCGCGATCGACAGCGCGACGACGGGGAACCAGCGCTCGCGGCCGCCGATATCGCCAAGGTAGCGACGAAACAGCAGCGGCACCACGGAAATCAGGGGCGCGAGTAGGAACGGGCTCAAGTAGGCCCACTGTTCGCTGTATTGCTCGGCTTTAGGGCCGCGCAACACAAGGAAGGCGGCGGCGTCGCCGGTGAAGATGTAGGGCCAAAACCGTGTGGGTAGCAACAGCATCGCAGCTGCGCGAATGCCAGCCGGCAGGTACCACTGATCAACGGAAAGGCGCCATGCGCCAAGCATCAATGCGCCATAGACGACGCTAAAACCCAGGTCCTGAAGGATGGACCTAAAACGACTGCCAACAACTTCCATGCTGCCCCCTGTGTCCTTTCGTTTGATTACAGCACACCCACAACAGCACCGAAGATCTCCAAACTGCTTTGGTCATCTTTGTACACGTCCGTGGATTCGGCTCCTTTTCCGAATCCAACCACTGACCAATGGTCTCGCCGATGCAGCACGCGGCGGATGTCTGGCCGCCCCCACAGCGTGTACGCATACGTATTACCGTCGATTAAATCCGACAGCTGAGATTGCGTAACGTCCACCAGCACCAGTTGGTGTCGTTCGATCTCGGGCTCCATCGCACGCGACGGGTTGAAGGCCCAGCGAATGCTCGCGATCGAGGCCATGCCGATCTTTCGCTGCACCAGGAACTCCGGCAGCAAGATCGTCGTTGGGCCTTCGGTCGGCCCGAAGCCCGGCAGCGCCTCAAGCTCGATGTGCCCGGCGATCTCGCCGCCCTCGCGCTTGCCGCTGAACACGTACTGCACGTCCACGCCACGCGCGGAAACCAGCACCAAATAGGCCACGTCGGGTGCTGTCGCGCCGCTCTCGTAAGCGCTCTGCGTCTTTCGGCTGACTCCGCCGACCTCGGCGAAGTCCTGCTGGCTCATTCCGAGCCGGACGCGCTCTTCCCTGAGGCGTGCGCAGATTTGTGCCACGTCATCCATAAATATTCCCATCACCCTATTGACATGGGTAGTTTTCTACCCAATGATTCACCTAAGTTTCCCACTTCTTCACTTTATTTAACCAATGACCGACGCACAAGGGCCTGAATTGAAGACGCCAGAGGAAGCCCTGGCAGAGCTCGACCGGCACGGCACGTCGATCGCGGCGTTCGCCCGCATGCACGAGCTGAGCTACGCAACGGTCTACCAGGTGCTGCACGGCAAGAAGAAGGGGCTGCGCGGCGAGGCGCATCGCGCCGCGGTGCTGCTGGGCCTTAAGGCCGGCGTGATCGAAAGCCAGGGGAGAGCCGAGTAATGGGCGCCTTCAGTTCTACGAAGCGCGTGGTGTTCCGTTGTGAGGCGTGCGGTGGCGTGCTGATCAAGCGCACGAGCTACCTCTCGCACCATCACCTGCGCCACGACACCTACGTTTGCGATAACCCGGTCTGTTCGGCTAGCTACACCGGCCACACGGAGCTGACCGGCATCGCCAGCCCGAGCGGCATGCCCAATGCCCGACCGAGCGAATTGCCGGAAACGCCGGCCTACGCGCGCCACGTTGCGCTCCGGGCCTACCGAGAAGCCAACGCAGACCAGCAGCCCGACCTACTCGACAGCCTGCCGGCTACCGCCGACCACTGAGGCCCCCCAATGCTCCGTACGACCGAACTGGCGGCTCTGCCGTCGACGCTACAGCTTTGCCTGCAGTCAGCCGATCGCTGCGCCGGCCTGATCCAAACAGCCCATTTTCGGGCGTTTGTGCCGCGCAAGTTCCACGCCCAGGAAGTGGGCGCCAGCTACGCCCCTGCGAGCGTCAGCGCCCTGCTGCAGGTGGGGCTACTGGCTTGTAACGCGACCTTCAACAACATCGTCCACATCACCGACGACGGCGTCGAGATGCTGAATACCGGCTACTCCCACCGAGAGGTGATGCCATGAGGCCAGACACCGGTTGGTCCACCGTGCAGATGCCGGTCTACGTGTCCGTCAACCACCACCAGAAGCCGACCTACGTCGACCCCGTTCTGAAGGCGCAGGAAGCGGCCACGCTCCGCGCCCAGGTCGAGGCCTTCCTCAGCGCCGGCAACGAGATCGAGCAAGCGAGCACACCGCGTCCGTCAAAGCGCAACGGACGCAAGGCCTGATCACATGCAAGAGGATCTCCGCTCCCAGGTCCTGGACCGGCTGAAGCGCGACTACGGGCTCCAGCACCGACCCGGCACCGACTACATGCGCGGCGGGAAGTGCCCATCGTGCGGTAAGAAAGAGCTGTACACCGGCCACCTGAAGCCGTGGGTCGTGCGGTGCGGACGCCAATCCAAGTGCGGCCGCGAGCTGCACGTCAAGGATCTGTACGACGATCTGTTCGACGACTGGTCCAAGCGGTTCGCGCAGACGCCGGCAAGCCCTAACGCGGCCGCCGACGCCTATCTGGAGTTCAACCGCGGCTTCGCCCTGAAAGACCTGCGCGGGCTCTACACGCAGGAAACCTATTACGACCGCAAGCTGCAGGCCGGCACCGCGACTGTGCGATTCCCCCTGCAAAAGGGTGGCTATTGGGAGCGCCTGATCGACCGGCCGCATCGGTTCGGAAAGCAGAAGGCCCGCTTCAAGCCGGGCGAGAGCTACGCCGGGGTGTGGTGGGCGGTCCCGGCTGTCGATGTGCTGCTGGACACCGCCACAGAGGTCTGGATTGTCGAGGGCATCTTCGATTCGATCGCGCACATGCTGCACGGCAATGCCGCCGTGTCGGCTATGAGCAGCAACGCATTCCCAGAAGAGTCGCTGCGCGCCCTCGCCAAGCGTCGCGCCGGCAACCTGCCAACGCTTATCTGGGGCCTCGACAATGAGCCCGGCGCACGCGACTACATTCGCAAGCACGTCCGGCGCGCCGAAGCGCTTGGCTTCCGTTCACGCGCTGCGCAGATTCCGCAGCGCGATGGCAAGAAAACCGATTGGAACGACCTTCACCTGCGCGCCTGCGCAATCTCCGAAGCCGAAGGCGCGGCCAAGCAATGGGCCGGCGACATCGCCGAGGCGCGCTACCAGGGCGACGTGCTGCTGGCCAAGAGCGCGATCGAGAAGGGTCTGCTGATGTACGGCCACCATCAGCGCCCGGGCTTCCATCTGGAACATCGCTCGCGCCTGTACTGGTTCGAATTCGACAAGCTGCGCTACGAGAAGCTGCGGCGCGAATACTCGGCGGACAAGGGCGTCGAAGAGGACGAGCTGGAGGAGGACCAAGAGGACAAGTTGCGCCGTGCGGCGGCGACCGTGCACGAAATCGCCAACTGCTACCCCGAGGCACTGTACTTCCAGCGCAACGAGGTAACGGACGAGTCCTGGTACTTCTTCCGGGTCGATTTCCCGCACGACTCCCCAAGCGTAAAGGGCACCTTTACATCGTCCCAAACGCTCAACGGCCCCACGTTCCGGGACCGGCTGGCCAGCTTCGCGCCCGGCGCCGTGTTCGATGGCACCGCCGCGCAGTTGATCCACGTCATGAAGGATCAGCTGTTCAACATCAAGACCGTCGACGCGATCGACTTCATCGGCTACAGCAAGGAACACCGCGCCTATCTGCTAGGCGAACTGGCCGTGCGCGAGGGCGAACTGGTCCAGGTCAACGCCGAGGACTACTTCGACTTCGACAAGCTGCGGCTCAAGAGCACCCAGAAGTCCATCCGGCTGCGCCTGCAGCGCGACGCCGAGGCGTACCGCGAGGACTGGCTGCCGTGGCTGTGGCTTTGCTTTGGCACGCACGGCATCGTGGCATTGGCCTATTGGTTCGGGTCCCTGTTCGCCGAGCAGATCCGCGATGTGCACGAATCGTTCCCGTTCCTGGAGGCCACCGGTGAGGCCGGCGCCGGCAAGACCACCCTGCTGACCTTCCTGTGGAAGCTGCTGGGCCGCCAGGACTACGAGGGCTTCGACCCTGCGAAGTCATCGGTCGCCGGCCGTTCGCGCGCCATGGGCCAGATCGCCAACATGCCCGTCGTGCTGCTGGAAGCCGACCGCAGTCAGCCGGACAAGGCCCACGCCAAGAGCTTCGATTGGGACGAGCTGAAGGACTTTTTCGGCGGCGGCACCCTGCGCACGCGCGGCGTCCGCAACGGCGGCAACGAAACGTACGAGCCGCCGTTTCGCGGCACGATCGTCATCAGCCAGAACGCACCGGTCGACGCGTCCGAGGCGATCTTGACCCGTATCGTCAAGCTGCATTTCAAGCGCCCCAACGTCACCACCGAAAGCCGGGAAGCGGCCGACAACCTCAACGCGCTACCGGTCGACGCGCTGTCCCATTTCCTGCTGAAGGCCGTACGGGCGGAGGGCCAGGTCCTGGCCAAGTTCACCGAGCGCGTGCGCGTGTATGAGGCTGCGCTACGCGAGAAGAAAGACATCCGCATCGAGCGCGTGATCAAGAACCACGCGCAGATGCTGGCCCTGCTGGACTGCCTGCGGCTGGTTGTGGCGCTGCCGGCGGAAATGGTCGAGGCGACGCGCCAAGCGTTGGTCGATATGGCCCTGGACCGCCAGCGCGCCATCAGCGCCGACCATCCGCTGGTCGCTGAGTTCTGGGAGGTCTACGAGTTTCTGGAAGGCCTCACCGACAAGCCGGTGGTGAATCACTCGCGTGATCCGAACACCATCGCGATCAACCTGAATGAGTTCGCGGCAAAGGCCGCCTATCACTCGCAGCAACTGGCCGACCTGAAGGTCCTGCGCACGCTGCTGCGCGACTCACGGCGCCACAAGTGCCTGGATGCCAACGTAGCGGTGAACAGTCTGATACGCGCCGGAAACAATGGCGCCTCTAGCATCATCAAGTGCTGGACGTTCAAGAAATGAACGCCGGAATCGCGCTTGGCCGCGAGGACTTGACTACCGCCCCAGTTCGGAGCAACCTCTGGTCCGTTGCCGCCAAATCGGCGACCGGGCTTGGCAGCCCGAACACTCAGGCGCACCAGCGCCCATCGATCGATGACCGGCGCTTTTTTATTGCCCGCTGTGTCGTCGCGGGCGCATGCCAGCCAGCTCTACGGCGGGCGGTGTGCGGAGACCGTAAGGTCTGCCGGCTCCTGAGTCCGGTCTGCCAACCGCGCACCGTCCGTCACCTCGTTTGGCAGCGAGTGGGCGGACTCCAATCTACTCAGGAGCCCCGCATGTCGCACGACACCCCAGTTGCGTCCAGCAACCCGCGCCGCGAAATCGCCGCAGCGTTCGGCGAGATCGCCAACACCATCGACTGGAATCTCAACGCCTGGCTGGCGCTTATGGCGAAGCTGCAGGCGGTCGACAAACCCGTCCTGACGCTGACGCTGGCCGAGGTGGTCGCCGCAATCAACCAGATTCATGACCAACTCGGCCACGAGGTGCAGGGATGAGCGCGCGCAATCCGCCCTCACTGCCGGATGGCTTCAGTTACGTGTTCAGCGAGGAAGACATGAATCGCCTCTGGCGCGCCCAGCAGGCCACCACGCTACTCGCGGCCCTCTCCAACGAAGCTGTGCGCTTCGTCAACGTGAGCCGCGACAGTACGGCCGCCGTGGCCGAGTACATCGCACAGGACGTGATGGACGTTCTGAGCAAAGCGCAACGCATTGGCCCGATGCCACCACCACCCCGCGGCTCAGATTTGACCTGAGTCGAAACAGAGGGTCCGGCGGGCGGCGTTAGAGCGCCGCCCCTGGGCCTTCCCTCTACGAAGCCTAGGAGCTTTAGCCATGCAACAGCAGACCGAAGTTACGGCCGCCGCGACACAGTCGCAGGGGGCCGGCACCGGACCCGGCGCGGAGGCTACCACGCCCACCTTCATTGGCCACGAAGTCGCCCTGACCGGCGGCGAATGCTCGGTGGTGGTGATGCTGCAGATCCGCCGCAATCGCATCGCCCTGGTCGCCACGCTCGACATGGGCGGCCTGCGGACCGTGAGCCGCACCTGGTCGGCCGATGCCGACAGCGGCTGGCGCACGCGCGACCCGGAGTTCATCACGGCGGAAGACCGCATCGGCGTCGAGCTGGCCGAGTACCTGGACGGCCTGGAACTGCCGTCCCGGGTCGCGCAGATGCTGCCGAGGCCGCCAACCGCAGCCGGCGCCGCCGCCATGGCTGAGGCCGCCAAGGAGGTGCGTCGTGCTTGAGCTGGCCATCCTCTCGATCGCGCCGGCCGTAGGGGGCGCCTTGCTGTACCGGTTATGGATCCACCGCTCCCCACGCGCTGCCCACGTCGGCCT
The DNA here is from genome assembly GCF_001427505.1 of Lysobacter sp. Root604. Taxonomy (NCBI): domain Bacteria; kingdom Pseudomonadati; phylum Pseudomonadota; class Gammaproteobacteria; order Lysobacterales; family Lysobacteraceae; genus Lysobacter; species Lysobacter sp. Root604. Next base: position 169,840 of record NZ_LMGS01000011.1, read on the forward strand.
AGCCGTGGGCCAGATCCCCGTCGCCCTGCGTCGCCGACGCGTAATGGCCGTGCGCCGCGAGGTGACCCATGTCTAAGTCCATCGTCGTGTACGGCCCCATGGCCAGCGGTAAAACGCTGAACGCTACTGCGCTGTGCAAGGCCTACGGCCTGCGCCGCGTGGTTGAGCTGGACGACCGTCCGCTGGATGGAAAGCGGCAGCTCAGCGCCGAAGGCGTGCTGATGTTGACCTGCTCCCATTCACTTGCCGAGGAAACCGCACGCCGGCTCGGCGTAAAGCTGGTGAGCATCGCTGAAGCTCGCCAACGAGCGGGTAGCACGTGGAGGGCACCGCGATGAACACTCGCGTTCTGACTCGCGCAGAGCTGAAAGCTCTGTACCCTGCACCGGCGCCGCCGACACTCGATGAACTGGCCGCGATCGAACGGCTTCTCGCCATCGCCGAACGCGATACCGGTCAGTCACGCCGCGCCGCCAACTTCTTGTTGGCCTGGTGGAACGCGGACAGGGATGGAGGCTTCGATCTCACGGACCTATGGGCGGTCGACACCGCGCTCGCGCGCGACATGGTGACCGTCTTCGTCATGGTCGCGCGTGTCCATAGCTATCCCGACACGCTCGGCTACGGCTCTCGCTTTGAACCCCTGGTAGACGCCTGGCGCCCGAAGCGCGGCGGGGGTGACCGTGGCTGAGTCGATGATTCTTCAATCCCGCCAGATCGGTCGCTCCCATCGTGCCCGTGCCTTGGCCGCACGACGGAAGCTGCACGATGCTCAGCTCAAGCATGCGGACACGCTTACCGCCAGCGAAGTCGACCGCCAAGACCGCGAACTGTCGGACTGGATCAACCAATGCGAACAGGCTGGGGAAGAAAGCCTACGTTGGGCCGCTCGCTTCATCGGCGGTGCCGTCGATTCAGCGAGTAGCGGCTACGGCACTAGCAAGGCCGACACGCGCTACGTGGATCTCCGCATGCCCTTTTTAGAGTACGCGCGAGAAGCTCTGGGACGGCGGTTTCCGACCCCGCTGGAAAGCGAAGGGGAGCTAACCAATGACTGCTTCTGAGTCCGTTAGGGCGCCCCACATGCCTAAATGCGAGCCCCTCGACGCATGGGTGATTGTCGTCGGAGGAGGCTACGGCGCCTTCCTGTACCTCGGCACCGAAACTGAAGCCGAGGGCATGCGCGCCCACAAAGCCCGCTGGGAGCGCGCGATTGCGCGGAAACGACGAGCGACCGCCAGCGAAATTACAAGCGGCTGCGTGTCGCAGTGCCTGAATCATCCCGGCTTCAACAACCGCTCCGTCTACGACGACTGCCCCTGCCACGACGAATTCTGCGTTGCAGATGCCATAGCGCACATGAAACGCGAGGTGAAGCCGTGACTCAACGCCAGATCCAGCACGAGGACGCGCTGCCGGCCTGCAGGACCGGCCACGCCGCCCGCCACATCCTAGACTCGCGTCGGCCGGACGCCGGTGGTGGCCACTTGGTCGAGTGCCTCTGCAGCCAGACCCGCAAGCACGCCGACTTCGACGCCGCACTCGCGGAATGGAAGCGGGCTCACCAAATTCGCACGCCGCGGCCCCAGGTCCAACAGCCGACCACGAATCTTGTACAGCTGGGGCTGCGGCTCAGGGGAGGTCACGCGCGATGAGCAGCCAAAACGAATCGCCATGGCTTTCGGAGGCAGCTGTTGGCGAGCTGACCGGCCTGCAGCCGACCAGCTACAAGGCGCAATGCAAGAAGCTGGCGCGAATGAACATCAAGTTCGTTCCTAGCGCAACTGGGCGCCCGCTGGTCGAGCGGACGCAGTTGCTGGCAGGAAGTTCCACGCCAGCGGCACCGCGCGCTCGATCTAAGCCCAATTGGGGCGCGCTCAGGAGGGTTGGCTGATGGGGCGCCGCCGCAAGGTCAATGCGCATCTGCCGCTGGGGATTCGCCTTCGATTCGGAACGTACTGGTACGTGCGCGGGAGCGCGCCCTGGGTGAGGCTCGGCCGTGAGTATGGCCCGGCACTCGTCAAATATGCTGGCATTGTGGGCGCGAAGCCTGAGGTGCGCACGATCCAGCAGGCAGTCGCTCAGTACATGGAATGGGCGACCACGCGGAAGAAGAAGCCGTTGCGGGCTTCTACAGTAATTGGCTACAAGACCAGCGCTGCGAACTTGGCGCCGATCTTCGGGCACGTCGAGCTGCAGGATCTAGAAGCAAGCGATGTGTATCGGTACCTGATCGAGCGTGGTGACGTGCAAGCGAATCGCGATCGCGCCTTGCTGTCGGCGGCATACAGTCATGCGAGACGAATCGGCGCGTTTAAGGGTGAAGATCCCACCAAGAAGCTGCAGTTCCGCAACGAAGAGTTACCCAGAAAACGATACATCAACGACGGCGAACTGGCGGTGCTGCTGAGCACGGCGTCGCCTAAGCTCTCCTGCATCCTGCACTTTTCGTACCTGACCGGCCTGCGGCAGAGTGACGTAGTGCGTGTGAAGCTGAGTGATTTCGACGAGGTCGACGGCCTGCTCATAGAGACCGGCAAAACCGGTGCTGTGGTGCCGATCGGTTGGTCCGAGGACTTGCGTGCCTGTGTGGAAGAGGCAAGCCGTCTGTGGACCCGCAAGGAACGCCTCTACCTGTTCGAAAGCGCTCCGCGCGGCCGGCATGCGAAGCGTGGGGTCGGTCCTTACACCACAGGCGGCCTGAAGGCGCTATGGCGCGTTGCCAGGGCCAAGGCGGGCATTAAGGACGTGCGGCTCAACGATTTGCGCCGGAAGGCCGGCAGCGACAAGGACAGCGACGAGGACGCTCAGAATCTGTTGGGGCACGCCGACGTCAAGACGACCCGCCGTCACTACCGCGCGAAGCCCAAAAAAGCGACCCCAGCCCGGTGAAATTTGGGAGGATATGCCGAATTTGGGAGGAATGAAAAAGGCCGCGATTGCTCGCGGCCTCTTAAATTATGGCGCCCGAAGTTGGACTCGAACCAACGACCCCCTGATTAACAGTCAAGTGCTCTAACCGGCTGAGCTATTCGGGCGGGGACGCATATCCTAGGGGGAGGTCCCCGGAGGGTCAAGCCCTGGGCGCGCGTTCGCGCGCGGTGCGGTCACAGCGGGCAGCGATAGGGCTGTTGGGTCCGGGCGCGGCCAGCGGCGTCGATGCGCACTTCGGGCCGCAGGGTCTCGCCGAGACAGGCCGGCTGCCAATGGCTGCTGGCTGGATTCAGGCCGCTGTGGCCGAGCGCAGCGGGGTGGCCGCGAATGGAGCGAATACCCAGCGTGCGCCGCTCGTGGAAGGCCTCGCGCAATCTGGCGTCGGCAACGTCTGGGCGCCGATCACCGGCGCGGTCGGCGAAGGTCGGCCGGCACGAATCCCAGGGTTCATTCGACTGACAGTGTCGGTCGGCGGCGCGCAGGCGCCGCACGCCTTGAGTCCGGCGGGCGGCGGCCGCACTTCTTGCGTAGGCGGCGTCGGCGCCGAGCGCCTGCAGGGTGCAGGCCGGTTGCTGGCGCTCCAGCCTGCGCTCAGGCGTGTCGTCGATGGCCGCAGCGGCCAATCCAGGCCGCCGTTGAGCAGGCCCGGGACCCGCGGAAATTCCGTCGACGCGAGGCCGCGTGCGCGGCTTCGTTGCCCTGCATTCATCTCGCCCGATGCCATTCGGGCTGGACGCCAGCATCCATGCGGGCGTGATGCAGAACCATCGAAACGGCCCTCCGGGTCGTGCAGCAAAACCGCCCGATCGCGCTTCGCGCAGTCTGGGTACACTTGAGGATCGACCGCAGCCGATGACCATGAACGAGCTCATTCATCCCGCAGGTTTCCAACTGGTCGCGCCGTATTCGCCGGCCGGCGATCAACCGCTCGCGATCGACAGCCTGATCGCCGGTTTCGAGAACGGCCTGGCCCAGCAGACCCTGCTGGGCGTGACCGGTTCGGGCAAGACCTACACCATCGCCAACGTGATCCAGTCGGTGCAGAAGCCGACCCTGGTGATGGCGCCCAACAAGACCCTGGCCGCGCAGCTGTACGGCGAGTTCAAGGCCTTCTTCCCGCACAACGCGGTCGAGTACTTCGTCAGCTACTACGACTACTACCAGCCCGAGGCCTACGTTCCGTCCAGCGACACCTTCATCGAGAAGGACAGCTCGGTGAACGAGCACATCGAGCAGATGCGGCTGTCGGCGACCAAGGCCCTGCTGGAGCGTCGCGACACCATCATCGTGTGCACGGTGTCGGCGATCTACGGCCTGGGCGATCCCAACGAATACTTCCGTATGGTCCTGCACATGGTGCGCGGCGAGCGCATCGATCAGCGCGAGCTGATCCGCCGCCTGACCGAGATGCAGTACGCGCGCAACGATACCGAGCTGCGCCGCGGCACCTACCGGGTGCGCGGCGAGGTCATCGACGTGCATCCGGCTGAATCGGAGATGGAAGCGCTGCGCATCGAGCTGTTCGATGGCGAGATCGAGAACCTGACCGCGTTCGATCCGCTCACCGGCGAAACCCTGCGCAAGCTGCCGCGCTACACCATCTATCCCAAGTCGCATTACGTGACCACGCGCCGCACCGTGCTGGACGCGATCGACGCGATCAAGGATGAGTTGCGCCTGCGCCTGGAACAGCTCTATGCGCAGAACAAGTTGGTCGAGGCGCAGCGCCTGGCCCAGCGCACCCAGTTCGATCTGGAGATGCTGGCCGAGGTCGGTTACTGCAACGGCATCGAGAACTACTCGCGCCATCTGACCGGGCACATGCCGGGCGAGCCGCCGCCGTGCTTGTTCGACTATCTGGCGCCGGACGCGTTGCTGGTGGTGGACGAATCGCACGTGACCGTGCCGCAGATCGGCGCGATGTACAAAGGCGACCGTTCGCGCAAGGAAACCCTGGTCGAGTTCGGCTTCCGCCTGCCGTCGGCGCTGGACAACCGGCCGCTGAAGTTCGAGGAGTGGGAAGGCCGTTCGCCGCGCGCGATCTTCGTCTCGGCCACGCCCGGCCCCTACGAGCTGCAGAAGTCGGAAGGGCAGATCACCGAGCTGGTGGTGCGCCCGACCGGCCTGATCGATCCGGTGGTCGAGATCCGTCCGGTCGGCACCCAGGTCGACGACGTGCTCGGCGAGATCAACGAGCGCGTGGCCATGGGCGATCGCGTGCTGATCACCACCCTGACCAAGCGCATGGCCGAAAACCTCACCGAATACCTCGGCGAGCACGGCGTGCGCGTGCGCTATCTGCATTCAGACGTGGACACGGTCGAGCGCGTCGAGATCATCCGCGACCTGCGCCTGGGCAAGTTCGACGTATTGGTCGGCATCAACCTGCTGCGCGAGGGCCTGGACATGCCCGAGGTGTCGCTGGTGGCGATCCTGGACGCCGACAAGGAAGGCTTCCTGCGGTCGACCGGTTCGCTGATCCAGACCATCGGCCGCGCCGCGCGCAATCTGCGCGGCAAGGCGATCCTGTACGCCGACAAGGTCACCCGCTCGATGCAGGCGGCGATCGACGAGACCGACCGCCGCCGCGCGCGCCAGGTCGAGTACAACCTCGAGCACAACATCACCCCGAAGTCGGTGTCCAAGACCGTGGTGGACCTGTTCGAGGGCGCGCGCGCCGATCCGTCCGAGACCGCGCGCGGGCGCGGCAAGACCCGCAAGGTCGCCGAGTCCATGGCCGACTACGCCGCGCTCAGCCCGGCCCAGTTCTCGGCCAAGATCAAGGCGCTGGAGCAGCAGATGTACCAGCACGCCCGCGACCTGGAATTCGAGGAGGCCGCGGCCGTGCGCGACCAGCTGCGCAAGCTCAAGGACGCCGGTTTCGCGGCCTGAGCGCGGTGGTCGGGCCGGCACCCGCGCGCCGGTCGCGCGCGCGGCGCGGACGCTTGTCGGCCGCGCGCCGCTGGGCTACACTGCGCGCCCCTCGCCGGGGAGTTTCACGCAAGTTCGGCGACGGGCGATTAGCTCAGCGGTAGAGCACTACCTTGACATGGTAGGGGTCACAGGTTCGAACCCTGTATCGCCCACCAATTCGGTGACGAAAGGCCTGGCGCGAGCCGGGCCTTTCTGTTTCCGCGCTCCGGCAGGCTTCGGGCGCGCGGATGCGCTCCAGGGCCGGCCAGCGCCGCCGCCGGCGTCGCGCTCGTTGACTTGGCCCCCTTCCGTCCCCAACTATTAGCGGTATCGACGCGGCATCCGGCTGCGTCCCGCGAACAGGTGGCCCGCTTAACCGCCGGCCTAGCGTGCGACATGGACACTACCCGCGCCCATCGTTGAACCGCCCGAGGCAGCTGCGTACGCAGGCGCCCTCGCGGCGCTTTTTTCTTGCCGCCGCTCCCGAACCGCTTTGAACCGCCTTCCCTGAACGTCAGGGCGCCCGCGACCCGGGTCGCGCCCCCGCCGTCCAGGCGACGGCCCCCGCATCTCCCGGGCGCCACCGGCGCCGTTTCCCTACAAGAATCCAGATCCCGAACGCCATGATCGCCATTACCCTCCCCGACGGCAGCCGCCGCGAATTCGAACAGCCCGTATCCGTCATGGAGGTCGCCGCCTCGATCGGCGCCGGCCTGGCCAAGGCCACCGTCGCCGGCGAAGTCGACGGCAAGCTGGTCGACGCCAGCGACCGCATCGACCACGACGCCACGCTGCGCATCATCACGCCCAAGGATCCCGAAGGCGTCGAGATCATCCGCCACTCCTGCGCCCACCTGGTCGGCCACGCGGTCAAGCAGCTGTATCCGAGCGCGAAGATGGTGATCGGCCCGGTGATCGAGGAAGGCTTCTACTACGACATCTGGTACGAGCGCCCGTTCACGCCCGAGGACCTGGCCGCGATCGAAGCGCGCATGATCGAGCTGATCGACAAGGACTACGACGTGATCAAGAAGGTCACGCCGCGCGCGCAGGTGATCGACGTGTTCGCCTCGCGCGGAGAGGACTACAAGCTGCGCCTGGTCGAGGACATGCCCGACGAGCAGGCCATGGGCCTGTACTACCACGAGGAATACGTCGACATGTGCCGCGGCCCGCACGTGCCGAACACGCGCTTCCTCAAGGCCTTCAAGCTGACCCGCATCTCCGGCGCCTACTGGCGCGGCGATTCCAAGAACGAGCAGCTGCAGCGCGTCTACGGCACGGCCTGGGCCGACAAGAAGCAGCTGTCGGCCTATATCCAGCGCATCGAGGAAGCCGAGAAGCGCGACCACCGCCGCATCGGCAAGCAGCAGGACCTGTTCCACCTGCAGGAAGAGGCGCCCGGCCTGGTGTTCTGGCACCCCAAGGGCTGGTCGATCTGGCAGGTGGTGGAGCAGTACATGCGCCGCGTCTACCGCGAAAGCGGCTACGGCGAGGTGCGTTGTCCGCAGATCCTGGACGTGTCGCTGTGGCAGAAGTCCGGCCACTGGGACAACTACAAGGAGAACATGTTCTTCACCGAGTCGGAGAAGCGCACCTACGCGGTCAAGCCGATGAACTGCCCGGGCCACGTCCAGGTGTTCAACCAGGGCCTGCACAGCTACCGCGACCTGCCGATCCGCTACGGCGAGTTCGGTTCCTGCCACCGCAACGAGCCTTCCGGCGCGCTGCACGGCATCCTGCGCGTGCGCGGCTTCACCCAGGACGACGGCCACATCTTCTGCCTGGAGGACCAGATCGAGGCCGAAGTGACCGCCTTCCACCAGCAGGCGCTGGCGGTCTACGGCGATTTCGGCTTCGAGGACATCCAGATCAAGATCGCCCTGCGCCCGGACTCGCGCCTGGGCGACGACGCCACCTGGGACAAGGCCGAGGCCGCCCTGCGCAGCGCCCTGGGCGCCTGCGGGGTGGAATGGCAGGAGCTGCCCGGCGAGGGCGCCTTCTACGGCCCCAAGATCGAATACCACCTCAAGGACGCGATCGGCCGGACCTGGCAGCTGGGCACGATGCAGGTCGATTTCATGATGCCGGGCCGTCTGGGCGCCGAATACGTGGACGAGCACAGCCAGCGCCGGACCCCGGTCATGCTGCACCGGGCCATCGTGGGCTCGATGGAGCGGTTCATCGGCATCCTGATCGAGCACCACGCCGGCCAATTCCCGGCCTGGCTGGCCCCGATCCAGGCCACGGTGATGAACATTACCGACGCCCAGGCCGATTATGTGGATGAGGTCCGGAAACTCCTTGCAAATCAAGGGTTCCGGGTTCAGTCCGATTTGCGGAACGAAAAGATCGGCTATAAGATTCGCGAGCACACGCTGCAGCGCGTGCCGTACCTGCTCGTGGCCGGCGATCGCGAGAAGGAAAATGGCATGATTGCGGTACGCACTCGGGGAGGGGAGGACCTGGGGACGATGACCGTCGCCGAGTTCGCCTCGCGTTTGCACGACGAGAGCGTCGCTTAAGCGCGCAGCACCCAGTTTCAGACCAGCTTGTTCAGACTCCGTCCCGGTGTGATCCGGGACGGCCCGACACGGAAAGCCGTGTCTACATTGGAGATTGCAACAATCAGTACCCCCGAGAAGCCGAACCGTAAGAACCAGGAAATCCGCGTACCGCGCGTGCGCGTGATCGGCAGCGATGGCGAAATGATCGGCGTGCTCACGCGCGACGAAGCGTTGCGCCAGGCCGAAGAGGAAGGCCTGGATCTGGTCGAAATCCAGCCCAACGCCGATCCGCCGGTCTGCAAGATCATGGACTTCGGCAAGTTCCGCTTCGAGCAGCAGAAGAAGGCCAACGAGGCCAAGAAGAAGCAGAAGCAGGTCGAGATCAAGGAACTCAAGTTCCGTCCGGTGACCGACGAAGGCGACTACCAGATCAAGCTGCGCAACATGCGCCGGTTCCTGGAAGAAGGCGACAAGGTCAAGGTCAACATCCGCTTCCGTGGTCGCGAGATGAGCCATCAGGAGCTGGGTCGCGAGATGGCGGCCCGGATCGAGGCCGACCTGGGCGAGGACATCGTGATCGAGTCGCGTCCGCGCCTGGAAGGGCGGCAGATGGTCATGATGATCGCGCCAAAAAAGAAGACCTGATCCCCGGCCGTCGCCGGGTCGGTCCGAAAGCCCCCGCCTCGCGCGGGGGTTTTTGTTTGGCCCCGGCCCCTCCGTGCCGTCCGTCGCGCCGCGCGGCGAGACGGCAGGGGCAGGCCGCCGGAATTGTGATCGGCGGCGCAGTCGGCGCCCGCCGCCCCGGGCCACGACTTGTCCCGGTCATCCCTACACGGCACCATGCGGTGGGGTAGGTGCGCACTGCGCGCGCCACAGAGGTGCTGATGCGACTGGATCGCGCGAAGGCCCGAAGGATGGCGACGACCATCCTGCTGACGATCGCCGCATGCGCGGCATGTACGACTTGCGCCATGGAGAAGAACGCAATGCTCGCAACCCAAGCGCGCCCGCGCGCCCAAGACATCTTCGCCGACCCGGCGGTCGCGGCCCTGGCCGAAGCCGTCGCCGAGGGCGATACCGCGCGCGTCCGCACGCTGGCGCCCGGCGCCGACCTGTCCGCGCGCGGCGACAAGCAGGTGACCCTGCTGCAGTGGGCGCTGCTCAATCAGCGCCTGGACAGCCTGAAGGCGTTGCTGGACGCGGGCGCGGATCCCAAGCAGCCCGGCGTGGACGGCGACACCGTGGTGCACATGGCCGCGGCCGCCAACGATGCGTCTTATCTGACCGAGCTGCTCGCGCGCCGCGTCGATGCGAACGTGCGCAACCCCGAATCCGGCGCCGGCCCGCTGCGCTCGGCGCTGATGGGCGAGCGCGAGGTCCAGTTCCGCGCGCTGCTGGCCGCGGGCGCGGATCCGAACCTGGCCGACCGCGTTGGCAATACGCCGTTGCATATCGCCGGCCAGATCAACGATCCCGAGCGCGCGCTCGATCTGCTCCAGGCCGGTGCCGACGCGAACGCGCGCAACGCCCAGGGACAGACGTTCCAGCGCTATCTGTTCATGACCCGCGCCTCGCTGTTGAACGCGCCCACGCGCAAGCAGCGCGAGGCGGTCGAGGCCTGGCTGAGCGCGCATGGCATTGCATTGGAAGGCGCGCGCTGAGCGCGTGAGAGCAGGACAGGGCGTCGGCCGACCGCGGCCGGCCATATCCGGGGTGAGGGGTTAGGGGAGCGTCAAGGATGAATGCACAGATCGATCCGGACCGCGTGCGCGGACAGGCCCAGCGGCCTTCGTTCGCCGATGAGGTGCGCGGGCAGGGCGCGCTGCCGGTGGACATGACCCTGGCCAAGCTGATGCGCGACGTTTACGACTACGACCGCAGCGGTAGCCAGGAAGGTGTGGGCCCGTGGAAGCCGCTGGGCGAGGACGAGCTGCGCAAGGTCGGCATCGATCCGACCCTGCTGAAGAACCAGAGCAGCGGTTTCCTGGCTGTGGTCTACGGCGACGGCCAGGGCCGCCATGTACTGGCCTACAGCGGCACCGACGAGGCCAAGGACTGGCTGACCAACTTCGGCCAGGGCCTGGGCTTCGAGACTTCGCAGTACAACCAGGCGATGGCGCTCGCGCGCCAGGCCAAGGTGGCGTTCGGCCAGGACATGGTGATCACCGGCCACTCGCTGGGCGGAGGCCTCGCGGCCGCCGCAGCCGTGGCCACCGACACCCCGGCGGTGACCTTCAACGCCTCGGGCGTGCACGACAAGACCTTGGAGCGCGTGGGCCTGGACCCGGACGCGGTCAAGCGCGAAGCCGGGCAGGGGCTGATCCGCCGTTACGCGGTGGACAACGAGATCCTGACCGAGTTGCAGGAGAACAAGCCGATCATCCGCCACCTGATGCCGGACGCGCTCGGCCACAAGATCGAGTTGCCCGATCCGGATCCGCTGAGTTTCTGGCAGAAGCTCAACCCGGTGAAGTCGATCAAGCACGGCGTCGAGATGCACTACATCGACTCGGTGATCGAGGCCCAGGAGAAGGTGTTCGGCAAGGATTTCGAAACCCGCAACGCGCGCATGAACGATCCCGCGCATCCGGCCAATCCGCTGTATCGCCAGTCCTACGACGGCGTGCAGGGCCATGCCGCGGCGCGCGGCCTCAACGGCGCGCAGACCGAGCAGCTGGCCGGGGCGTTGGCGCTGGAAGCCCAGCGCGGCGGCCTCAACCGCGTCGACCAGGTGGTGTTCGGCGAGGACGGCCGGCGCGCATTCGCGGTCGAGGGCCAGCGCCCCGAATCGCAGCGGGTCGCCCACGTCGACGTCGCCAGCGGGCGCGAACAGCCGCTGGCCCAGAGCAGCGAGCAGTCCCTGCAGCTGGCGCAGCGCACGGCCGCGGCCGCGCCGGCCCTGGAACCCCAGCTCAGCGCCGCCCGCGGCCGCTGAGCCCGCGCCTGGGCGGGCCCCGCCCGGCGCCGACTAAACCGCTGATTTGCATCGGAATCCGCGGGTCTGCATAATGTGCGGCCCGGTTCGCCGGGTTTGTTGTGCGCAATACCCAGGACCTGTTGCTGATCTCGTTTCAGATCAATGACTTACAAGCCGGCAAGGGCAGGACGGAAAGAGTGGCCATGCCACCGCCCAGGCCAGTGACATAACTCCGAAAGGACATCGCAATGCCCAAGATCAAGACCAATCGGGCGGCAGCCAAGCGCTTCCGGAAGACCGCTTCCGGCAAGTTCAAGTGCGGCCACGCCAACAAGAGCCACATCCTCACCAAGAAGGCCACCAAGCGGAAGCGCAACCTGCGGCAGACGAACCATGTTCGTCCCGAGGACGCGGGCCGTCTGGTTCGCATGCTGCCGTATCTCTGAGGAGGACTGAACAATGGCACGAGTTAAGCGTGGTGTTACGGCGCGCCGCCGTCACAAGAAAATCCTGAAGCAGGCCAAGGGCTACTATCACGCCCGCCGCAAAGTCTTCCGCGTCGCCAAGCAGGCGGTCACGAAGGCGCTGCAGTACGCCTACATCGGTCGTAAGCAGAAGAAGCGCAATTTCCGTTCGCTGTGGATCACCCGCATCAACGCGGCGGCCCGCATCAATGGTCTGAGCTACAGCCGTTTCATGAACGGCCTGCTCAAGTCCGGCATCACCCTGGACCGCAAGGTGCTGGCGGACATCGCCGTGCACGATGCGACGGGTTTTGCGGCGCTGGCTGAAAAGGCGAAGAGCGCGCTCGCGGCGTAACCTGTTTCCATCCCCGTCCCGAGCCACGTGCCCCGCACTGGTTCGGTGCGAGGGACAACGTGGTTAAGGCATGGGGAAGGGCGCAAGTCCTTCCCCATTGCCGTTTTTGGGCTCCCGTAATCCGTTGCTGCGTAAGCGAACCAGGAAGCAGACCCCCATGGGTGAAATCGAGCAACTCAGCCAGCACTCGCTCGCGCAGATCGCGGCGGCCACCAGTTCCGACGCGGTCGAGGCCTTGCGCATCGCCCTGCTGGGCAAGTCCGGCAGCATCACCGCGCAGCTCAAGCAGCTGGGCGCGCTGCCGCCGGAGCAACGCAAGACCGCGGGCGAGGCGATCAACCGCGCGCGCGACGAACTGACCGCCGCGCTCAACGAGCGCAAGCAGGCCCTGGACAACGCCGCGCTCGACGCGCGCCTGGCCTCCGAATCGATCGACGTGACCCTGCCGGGCCTGGACGCCAGCGTCGGCGGCCTGCACCCGGTCAGCCGCACCATGGAGCGCATCGCCGACATCTTCGGCCGGCTCGGTTTCGCGCTCAGCGACGGCCCCGAGATCGAGGACGACTGGCACAACTTCGAGGCGCTGAATTTCCCGCCGCACCATCCGGCGCGTGCGATGCACGACACCTTCTATTTCCCGCCCGACCAGGCCGGCGTGGCGCGTCTGCTGCGTACCCACACCTCGGGCGTGCAGGTGCGCTACATGCTGCAGCACCAACCGCCGCTGCGCATGATCGCGCTGGGCAAGGTCTACCGCAGCGACAGCGACCAGACCCATACCCCGATGTTCCACCAGTGCGAAGGTCTGCTGGTGGACGAGCACGCCAGCTTCGCCGACCTCAAGGGCACGCTGAGCGAATTCGTGCGCGCATTCTTCGAGCGCGATTTCGAGATGCGCTTCCGGCCCAGCTATTTCCCCTTCACCGAGCCCTCGGCCGAGGTCGACATCGCCTGGCAGCAGCCGGACGGTTCGACGCGTTGGCTGGAAGTGCTGGGCTGCGGCATGGTCCACCCCAGCGTGCTGCGCAACGTCGGTATCGATCCGGAGAAGTACACCGGCTACGCCTTCGGCCTGGGCGTGGAGCGCTTCGCGATGCTGCGCTACGGCGTCGACGACCTGCGCAGCTTCTTCGACAACGATGTGCGGTTCCTCAAGCAGTTCGCTTGAGGAACGGGATTCGTGATTCGGGATTCGAGATTCGCAAAAGCGATCCGGCCCGCTCTACGAATCCCTAATCCCGAATCCCTAATCCCGGAATTTCAATGAAATTCAGCGAAAACTGGCTGCGCCAGCACGTGCCGACCGACGCCAGCCGCGAACAGCTGGCGGCGACGCTGACCGCGATCGGCCTGGAAGTCGAGGAAGTGACCGCCCTGGGCGACGGCCTGGATGGTGTGGTCGTGGCGCGTATCGTCAGCGCGCAGAAGCATCCCGAGGCCGACCGCCTGCAGGTCTGCCAGGTCGAGATCGGCGAAGGCGCCACGGTCCAGATCGTGTGCGGCGCGCCGAATGCGCGCGCCGGACTGAAGGCGCCGTTGGCGACCGTCGGCGCGAACCTGCCCGGCGGCATCGCGATCAAGGCCGCCAAGCTGCGCGGCGTGGAATCCTTCGGCATGCTGTGCTCGGCCAAGGAACTGGGCGTGGATCCCGACGCCTCCGGCCTGCTCGAATTGCCGGCCGACGCGCCGGTGGGCGCGCCGCTGGCGCAGTACCTGGGCCTGCCAGACGCCAGCATCGAAATCAAACTGACCCCGAACCGCGCCGACTGCTTCAGCGTACGCGGCATCGCCTACGACGTCGCCGCCGCCTGCGGTTCGCAAGTGGTGGCGTTCGACGCCACGCCGATGCCGGCCCTGATCGGCACCGAACTGGCGGTCGAACTGGACGCCGACGCCAAGGTGCCGCGCTTCGTCGGCCGCGTGATCGAAGGCGTGAACGCCGGCGCGGTCACGCCGGTGTGGATGGTCGAGCGCCTGCGCCGCAGCGGCGTGCGCCCGATCAGCTTCCTGGTCGACGTAACCCAGTACGTGATGCTGGAACTCGGCCAGCCCATGCACGCCTTCGACCGCGACACGCTGACCGAACCGGTGGTGGTGCGTCCCGCGCGCGCGGGCGAGGAAACCAAGCTGCTCGACGGCCGCACGGTCGCGCTGGATCCGGACTTCCTGGTGGTGTCCGACAGCCAGGGCGGTCGCGGCGCGCGCGCCGTCGCCCTGGGCGGCATCATGGGCGGCTACGACACCCGCGTCACCGACGCCACCCGCAACGTCTTCCTCGAGGCTGCGCACTGGATTCCGTCGGCGATCATCGGGCGCGGCCGCAAGCTGGGCCTGCACACCGACGCCGGCCACCGCTTCGAGCGCGGCGTCGATCCGGAACTGCCGCGCCAGGCCGTGGAAGTCGCGACCCGTCTGATCGTCGAGATCGCCGGCGGCGCGCCCGGCCCGGTCACCGAGGCCGTGCTGCCGCAGCACCTGTCGCAGCCGCAGCCGGTGCACCTGCGCCGCGATCGTCTGGCGCGTGTGCTCGGCCTGCGTATCGCCGATAGCGAAGTCGAACGCATCCTCACGGCACTGGGCCTGGCGGTGACCGCCGCCGCCGACGGCTGGAGCGTGACCGCGCCCAGCCGCCGCTTCGACATCGCGATCGAAGAGGACCTGATCGAAGAGATCGCACGCATCCACGGCTACGACGCCATCCCGACCACGCTGCCGGGCGGCAACACGCGTCTGATCGCGCCCAGCGAAACCCGCGTCGAGGCCGGTGTGCTGCGCCGCCAGCTGGCCGCCCGCGACTACCTGGAAACGGTCAACTACGCCTTCGTCGACGCCGATCTGCTCGCGACCTGGCAGCTAGGCGAGGGCGCGGTGGCGTTGGCCAATCCGCTCAGCGCCGAACTCGGGGTGATGCGCACCGGCCTGCTGCCGGGCCTGGTCGCCGCCCTGGGTCGCAACGCCGCGCGCCAGCAGTCGCGCCTGCGCCTGTTCGAACTCGGCAACGTGTTCGCCGCACGCGCCGGCGAGGCGCCGCTGGAGATTCAGCGCATCGCCGCGGCCGCCTGCGGCGACGCCGGCCCCGAGCAGTGGAACGGCAAGGGCCGCGCGGTCGGCTTCCACGACCTCAAGGGCGACCTCGAAAGTCTGGCCGCTCTGGCCGGCGCCCGTCTGGAATACCGGCCCTCGCAGCCGGCCTGGGCCCACCCGGGCCGCTCGGCCGACGTCTACCGGGCCGATGAGACCGGCCAGGCCCAGCGCCTGGGCTGGATCGGCCAGCTGCACCCGCGCCTGCAGCGGGCCCTCGACCTGGACGTCGAGGTGGTTGCGTTCGAGCTGGATTTGGCACCGCTGTCGCAGCGCGCCGTGCCGCGCGCCGGCACCCTGTCCCGGTATCCGTCCGTCCGCCGCGATCTCGCGTTCGTCGTCGCCGAGGACGTCGCCTGGGCGGCGATTTCGGCCTCCGTTCAGGCGGCCGCGGGCCCGTCCCTGCGCGATCTGGTGCTGTTCGACCGCTACCAGGGCAAGGGGGTGGAAAACGGATTCAAGAGTCTCGCTATGGGCTTGATTCTGCAGGATGAATCACGCACCCTGACTGACCGCGATGTAGAGGAAGTGGTGGCTGCGGTGATGGCGGCGATCGAGCGCGAACACGGCGCCAAGATCCGCGCCTGAGGCGCGCATCGCGGGTTCAAACAGGGGAAACGATGTGGCATTGACCAAGGCGGAAATGGCGGAGCGGCTGTTCGACGAAGTCGGACTTAACAAACGCGAAGCCAAGGAATTCGTCGACGCGTTCTTCGACGCGTTGCGCGAGGCGTTGGAGCACGGCCGACAGGTCAAGCTGTCGGGCTTCGGCAATTTCGATCTGCGCCGCAAGAACCAGCGGCCGGGGCGTAATCCGAAGACCGGCGAGGAAATTCCGATTTCGGCGCGGACGGTGGTGACCTTCCGTCCGGGACAGAAGCTCAAGGAGCGGGTGGAGGCCTATGCTGGATCCGGGCAGTAATCGCGAACTTCCGCCGATTCCGGCGAAGCGCTACTTCACCATCGGTGAGGTCAGCGAGCTGTGCGACGTCAAACCGCATGTGCTGCGTTACTGGGAAACCGAATTCCCGACTCTCAACCCGGTCAAGCGCCGCGGCAACCGTCGTTACTACCAGCGCCACGAGGTGCTGATGGTGCGACAGATCCGCGGCCTGCTGTACGAACAGGGCTACACCATCGGCGGCGCGCGCCTGCGCCTGGAAGGCGAGGCCGCCAAGGACGAGTCGGCGCTGAGCTCGCAGATCATCCGCCAGGTGCGGATGGAGCTGGAAGAAGTGCTGCAGCTGCTGCGGCGCTGAAAGGCCGGGATTCGAGATTTGGGATGGGGGATTCGTCGAAAGCGCCGGCCTTCCCGATCGACGAATCCCCAATCCCGTATCCCGAATCCCTGCCTTAAGGCTATACTTGCCGCCCGCTCGCAAGGGCGGGGGACATCGAAACACGTTCGGGGCGTAGCGCAGCCTGGTAGCGCATCTGCCTGGGGGGCAGAGGGTCGTCGGTTCAAATCCGGCCGTCCCGACCATTCCGATGTCACCGCAACGCCCGGCCCGCGCCGGGCGTTTTGCGTTTCAGGGGCGCCGCTTACGGCGCCTCGACGGTGTAGCCGCGCGCCTGCAGCCGCGCCAGGTAGCCGTCGGGTTTGAACAACTCGGCGACCGGCAGGCTGGCGAAGCTGACCCGGTTATTGAGCAGGGCGCGGTCGGCATTGGCCAGCCAGGCCTGGATCACGCGCTCGCGCAGGTCGCCGAAGCCCAGCCGCTGGGCCACGCCGGAGGCGGTGACCGCGCGCAGGCAGACTTCGTATTGATCGCCCTGCGGCAGCGCGCGCAGCGCTTCGATGTCGCCGATCGCCCAGGCGTTGGCGCGCGCGCGCATGGTCTCGATGTCGCCCTCGATCCGGCTTAGGGTCTTGGCGAAGCAGTCGGTGTCGCTGAGGGTGGTGTGGGCGAAGTCCTTGAGCACGGCCTTGGGGTCCTTGATCTTCATTTCGATCTTGGACGGGGTGATCTTGACCTCGTGCTGCTTGGCGCTGCGCTCGACCATCGGCCAGACGATGCCCTTGAGCGACAGGTCGGAGCGACGCATCGCCGCTTCGTAAAGCTCCTGGGCGGCGAATACTGGGCGCCATTTCTCGACGCCGCGATCGCTGCCGATGTAGCGCGCCTTGAGCGGCAGCCAACGCGCGTACAGGTCGGCGGGCACGACGTCGCGCAGGGTCTTGTCGTCGGGGTTGCGGCGCGCCTTCAGCGCCGAGGGGATCAGCAGCATGCTGCGGAACATGCCCAGATCGGTGCCGATCGACACCGACGGCGGCTCCAGCACTTCCTGCGATTGCGCGATCGTCGCTTCGACGTCGCGCGACAGCCATTGCATGTTCTTGGGCACCGGGCTCAAGGTGCCGAGGATCCACAGCACGTGTTCGCCGCGGCTGACCTTCCACATGCCCGGGCCCGGCTGCACGCCGGAGACCACGACGGTGTCGATGTCGCGAATGGTTTCCTGCGCCGGCGCCAGCGGCGGCGTTTGTGCGTACGCGGGCGATGCGAGCGCGAGGGAGAGCGCGAGACAGGCGAGCAGGGCAGGGCGCATCCGTTGCGTTTCCGTGGTGGGGGATCGAGCCCGGAGCCTGCCAGATTCGCGCGACGCGGCGCAGTGCGGATCGGTGGCTGCGCGGCCTGCCGTGCGGAATCCGTTCAGGCGGATGCGGCCACAGTTGCTAATGAGAACCATTAGCAAATAGACTGCGACTCCAGTCCAAGGCATGTGCGAGCGACCCGCACGCGTCGTGCCGCCACTCCAGCCTGCCGCCGCATGAGCCCGACCTCGACCACCGCCGCGCCCGCGCGCAAAGCCAAGACCGTGCCGCTGCGCCATCGAATCGAGGTGGGCGTGCGCGCGCTCGCGGCCGTCGTGGTGGGTTATCTACTGGCCTACGGCTCGACCGCGTTCCTGACCGTGGTGCTGCCGTTCTCGCGCAGCGATCGCGTGGTCGCCGCCAGCTTGCTGTGCTTCGCGGTCTGGTGCGCGGCCGCGATGTACGCGTTCGCGGCCAAGAGCGCGGCGCGCGCGGTGCTCGCGCCGCTGTTGCTCGCGCTCGCCTTGTACGGCGTGGCCCTGGCCTTCCCCGAATTCGCCGCCCGGCCGTGAGCGCGCAGGCATGAAGAACACGTTCTCGCAGGCGATGGCCTGGTTGCATACCTGGGCCGGGTTGATCATCGGCTGGCTGCTGTTCGTGATCTTCGTCGGAGGCACCCTGGCCTGCTTCGACAAGGAGATCGGCGACTGGATGCGCCCGGCCCTGCACGACGCGCCGCGCGCCGAGCTCAGCTTCGCGCCGGCGATCGCCTCGGCCCAGCGCGACGCCAAGCCGCACGCGCACGCCTTGTACGTGACCGCGCCGACCCAGCGCGAGCGCGCGACCTCCGCCTACGTTTACTACGACGACGGCAGCTACGACGAGCGCGCGTTGAATCCCGCCACCGGCGAGCGCCTGCCAGATACCGCCGGCGGCGATTTCTTCTTCACCCTGCACTACAACCTGCACGCGGGCACGATCGGCATGTACCTGGTCGGCGTCGCCGGCATGTTCATGCTGGTCGCGATCCTTACCGGCATCGTGATCCACAAGCGCGTCTTCAAGGACTTTTTCACCTTCCGGCCCAAGACCGGCGGCCAGCGCGCCTGGCTGGACGGGCACAACCTCACCGGCGTGCTCGGCCTGCCGTTCCATCTGATGATCGCCTACACCGGCGTGGCGATCTTCGTCGCCTCGTACATGTTCGCGGGCGTGCAGGTGGCCTACGACAGCGATGCCGAAAAGTTCTTCGCCGAGGCCGGCGACAGCTACGAGCGTCCGGAGACCGGCAAACCATTGCCCAGGCTGTATCCCGTGGACAGCCTGATTGCCGACGCGACCCGTCGCCTGGGCGTGCCGCCGACCTGGGTCAACGTGCATCACCCCGACGACAGCAGCGCCACCATCGCCTTCGGTGGCGACCACAGCCGCCACGTGGCCTGGAATTTCGACCAGGTCGTCTACGACGCCAACGACGGCAAGCTGCTGCACGTGTCCAAGCCGTCGGCGACCGGCTACAAGGTCTACACCTTCCTCGGCGGCCTGCACATGGCGCAGTGGGGCGGCAGCGCGCTGCGCTGGCTGTATTTCTGCATGGGCCTGGCCGGTTGCGTGATGCTGGCCAGCGGTATGCAGGTCTGGGTCAACAAGCGCGCCAGGAAGGTCGCCGAGGCCGGCGCGGTGTCGGGCTATGGCCTGGTGCAGAGCCTCAACCTGGGCGTGGTCGGCGGCATGCCGCTGGGCTGCGTGGCGATGCTGATCGCGAACCGCGTGCTGCCGGCCGGCCTGGCCGAGCGCGCGAGTTGGGAGATCGGCGCGTTCTGCGCGGCCTGGATCGCGGCCGCGCTGTACGCGCTGATCCCGTCGGTGCGCCGGCGCGGCTGGGGCCGCTACTTCGCCTTGAACGCGATCGCGTTGGCGGCGTTGCCGTTGGTCAATCTGGCGACCGCACCCAAGAGCCATCTGTTCGCGACCCTGGCGCGCGGCGATTGGGCGCTGGCCGCGGTCGACCTGACGGCGTTGGCGCTGGCGCTGGGTTTCGCGCTGCTGGCGTTGCGTGCGCGTGCGGCTGCGCGCCGTCCCGTTTCCGAACCCGCGCGCGTGCGCGGTGGCGAGCGCCGCGCCGCGCTCGCCGAGCGCTGAGGAGCTGCGATGCTGTGGTTGGGATTCGCGGTGTCGTTGCTGGCCTGGTGCCTGCTCAGCCTGGGCATGGAGAAGCATTACGCGCAGGCGTGCGCGGGGCGCTACGACGCGCGCCGCGCACGCGTCTGGCGCGGCCTGGGCTGGGCGTTGCACGCGGCGGCCTTCGCCGGTTTCGCGGCCTGGAAGGGCTGGGAGTTCGGTCCGATCTTCTGGGCGGCGGTGCTGATGCTGTCGGCGCTGGCCTGGTCCTTGAGCCTGACCCTGTGGCCGAAGGCGAGCGCGAAGCTGGCCGTGGCGGTGTTGCTGAGCGGCGTGGCGACGGCGCTGCTGTCGGGCTGAGGCGCGTGCGGCGTCAGCGTGCGTCGATGATGCGGTTCGCTGCGCTCACCGCATCCTAGGGTGCGTATCGCTGGCCCCGTATCGGCGCTTGGCTCTCTGTGGGAGCGGCGTAAGCCGCGATTGAACTCCATCAGATCCGCGCGGCTCGGCGACCGAGGTCGCGACTTAGGTCATTTCGTAGGGTGTGGTGAGCGCAGCGAACCGCACCATGTGCAACTCCGGCCAAGCGCGCGATGCGGTTCGCTGCGCTCACCGCATCCTACGTTCGCGTCGTCGACCCGCGTCACTGCCTGGCACCCTGTGGGAGCGGCGTGAGCCGCGATTGAACTCCATCAGATCCGCGCAGCTCGGCGGCGTGGTCGCGACTTGCGTCGCTCCTACAGGGAGCTGGTCGTAAATTCGCGTGCGAGAGAGGCGACGTCAGCTATCGAGTAGGGTGTGGTTAGCGCAGCTAACCGCGCCATGCGCAGCTCCGAGCGCGGGATGCGGTTCGCTGCGCTCACCGCATCCTACGGCGACGGAACTTGCGCGTGTGCCTCAAAGCGCCGCGCTGCGCGGCGGCGCTTCCTGCAGTTCGGGCCAGCGCGCGAGCACGGCGCGGCGGATGCCGGCGGCGTCGAGGCCGGCTTCGGCCAGCAGTTGTTCGCGGCTGGCGTGGTGCTGGAATTCGTCGGGCAGGCCCAGGTGCAGGAGGGGCAGGGCGATGCCTTCGGCGGCCAGCAGTTCGGCCACGCCGCTGCCGGCGCCGCCAGCGACCACGTTGTCTTCGAGCGTGACGAAGCCGCGGTGGCTCTTGGCCAACTCCAGGATCAAGGTGCGATCCAGCGGTTTCACGAAGCGCATGTTGACCAGGGTCAGGCCGAGCTCGTTGGCGACTTGTTCGGCGGCCGGCACGATCGCGCCGAACGCGAGCAGGGCGATGCGGCTGCCGCTGCGGCGCAGTTCGGCCTTGCCGATCGGCAAGGTATCGAGGTTGGGCTGCACCGGCACGCCGGGGCCGGTGCCGCGCGGGTAGCGCACCGCGGCCGGGCCTTCGTAGCGGTGACCGGTGCTGAGCATCTTGCGGCACTCGTCCTCGTCGGCCGGCGCCATCACCAGCATGTTGGGCACGCAGCGCAGGTAGGACAGGTCGAGGTTGCCGGCGTGGGTGGCGCCGTCCGGGCCGACCACGCCGCCGCGGTCGATCGCGAACAGCACGTCCAGGTTCTGGATCGCGACGTCGTGCACCAACTGGTCGTAACCGCGCTGCAGGAAGGTCGAATAAATCGCGACCACCGGCTTGGCGCCTTCGCAGGCCATGCCGGCGGCCAGGGTGACCGCGTGCTGCTCGGCGATGGCGACGTCGAAGTAGCGCGCCGGGTATTCCTTGCTGAAGCGCACCAGGCCGGAGCCTTCGCGCATCGCGGGGGTGATGCCGAGCAGCTTGTCGTCGGCCGCGGCCATGTCGCACAGCCACTCGCCGAACACGTCGGTGTAGGTCGGCTTCTTGGCGCCGGGCTTGCTGACCAGGCCCTTCTCGGGATCGAAGGGGCCGACCGCGTGGTAGCCGATCTGATCGCCCTCGGCCAGTTCGTAGCCTTTGCCCTTGGTGGTGATGATGTGCAGCAGCTGCGGACCCTTGAGGGTCTTGAGCGTCTTCATCGCGCCCAGCAATGCCGGCAGGTCGTGGCCGTCGATCGGGCCGGTGTAGTGGAAGCCGACCTCCTCGAAAAAGGTCGAGGGCACGAACATGCCCTTCCAGTGTTCTTCCCAGCGGCGCACGAACTTGGCCGCCGGCTTGCGCTTGTCGCCCAGCAGCTTCTTGCCGCTTTCGCGCAGCGCGTTGAGGGTGCGGCTGCCGGTGAGGCGGCCGAGCATCTTGGTGACGCCGCCGACGTTCTCCGAAATCGACATCTGGTTGTCGTTGAGGATCACCAGCAGGTTCGGTTCCGGATCGGTCATGCCGCCGGCGTGGGCCAGGGCTTCGAAGGCCATGCCGGCGGTCATCGCGCCGTCGCCGATCACCGCCACGACCTTGCGATCGTCGCCGGCGCGCTGCAGCGCGATGGCCATGCCCAGCGCGGCCGAGATCGAGGTCGAGCTGTGGCCGACGCCGAAGGTGTCGTACTGCGACTCCTCGCGCTTCGGGAACGGCGCCACGCCGTCCTTCTGCTTGACGGTGTGGATCTCGTCGCGGCGGCCGGTGAGGATCTTATGCGGATAGCACTGGTGGCCGACGTCCCAGACCAGGCGGTCCACCGGCGTCTCGAACAGCCAGTGCAGGGCCACGGTCAGTTCGATCACGCCCAAGCCCGCGCCGAAGTGGCCGCCGACCAGGGCGACCTGCTCGATCAGGTAGGCGCGCAATTCCTCGGCGATCGCCGGCAGTTCGTCTTCGCCGAACTGGCGCAGGTCGGCGGGAACTTGGATGCGGGAAAGACGCGGGTAGCGCTGCGGATCGATCATTACCGACGGGTTCTGGCGTTCAGTCGGTCATTGTCCCGCCCCTGTGTGAGGCGGGCAAGAAGCGGATGCGTGGCGGGTTCAGGCGCGGCGGCCGGAACCGCGCCCGGAACGCGCGCGGTCAGCGCCCGCGCAGGCGTCCGAACAGGCCGCCGGCCTTGGCCGGTTCGACCGGATCGGGCTCGGCCTCGGGCTCGGCGAAGCCGGTAGCGAGGTTGGCGTTGACGAAGTCGGCGACGTCCGCGGCCGGTACGCCGCTGGCCTCGGTGATCTCGGCCAGGGTCGCCGGGCCCTTCATCATCACCGTGGCGATGCGGAAGTGCTTGGGGAACTCGCGTTCGGTCTGCGGCCACTTGACCATCTGATAGCGGCGCTGCGGGTCGTAACCGGGCGCCAGGGCGCCGTGGCCGGCGAGCAGGCTGCCGAACCAGACCAGGCGCGCGAGCGGCATGGGCTCGCCCAGCGGTGCCACGGTCATGGCCCAGGTCTTGTCGTCGACGGCGATGAAGTCGGCCGCCGACAGGCTCTTCTCGAAATAGGCCGACAGCGGCTTGAGCGCCGAGGGGCCGTGGTACTGGCGTTGATCGGCGTCGATCAGCAACGGTTCGTCGCCGCGCAGGCGCAGGTGGCCGCGCAGGCGGCCGGAGGTCAGCCAGACCAGCAGGGATTCGCCGGCGGCGACGGCAAGAGCGGGGGCGGGCGCAGGTGAGGCTGGAGCGGGTGCGGGTGCAGGTGCGGGCGCAGGTACAGGCGGGGCCGGAGCGGGCGCCGGTGCGGCGGCGACCGGTGCGGGAGCCGGCGCTGCCGGAGCAGGGGCTGCCGGAGCAGGCGCCGGCGCTGGCGTGGGCGTGGGCGCCACGCCCAGCGGAATCTCGACCGCGCGGTCCAGGGTCGGCACAGGTTCGGCCGGCGCGGGCGCGGGTTTGGGCGCGGCTGGGGCCGGGCTCGGCGCCGCGGGCGTCGGATTGGGCGCGCTCGCCATCGTCGGCGGGGCCGGCGCGGCCTCCAACGGCTGGCCGGCCTGGGTCGCGATCTCGCGTAACAAATCGCCGATACCGTTGGCGTCGAAGGGCTGACCGAGGCGGTAATCGGCCTGGGTGCGCTGGGCATTGGTCAGCGCGATCACGCTCTTGCCCGCGGCATGCAGGCGCAGCCAGCTCATCGGGCCGTACATGCTGTCCATGTCCACGACGACGTAGTCGGCCTGGCTCTCGGGCAGCAGCTGCCAGCGTCCGCCGAGGCGGGAGTTGGCATCCTTGAAGGCCGCCTGCAGTGCGGTCTCCGTCGCCGGGTCCATTCCGGTCAGACCGAGGGTCAGGGCCATCGTTGCGTCCATCGTTGCGGTGGTGGACGAGTGTTGCGGACCGCAATCACGTCGTCAACGCGCGCAACGCGTCGCAAATCAGCGTTCTTCGGCAGGCGCGCGCTCAGGTGGCCGGCAGATCGCGACCGGCGTCACGGCTTGATGCGCAAAGTCCCGGCGAAACGGCGGTTTCGGGCCCATGGCCGGATCGTGCGCAAGCGCGCGCGATGTGCGATTCACAAGCCGCCGCGACCGGCGTGAGCAGGCGTCAACCGCTAAGACGAGCGTTCTTGGGCAGCTGATTGCGCAGGAATGCCATCTGGTCGGCGAGGATGTTGCGGTTGGACAGGATCAGATGTTCGACCCAGCTGGGCCGGTACGGCACCGCCAGCAGCGGCATGCCGGCCTGCTGCGGGGTGCGGTTGCCCTTGCGCGAATTGCAGTGGAAGCAGGCCGCGACCACGTTCTCCCAGATATCGCGACCGCCCTTGGACACCGGGATCACATGATCGCGGGTCAGATGCGGGCGGTTGAAGTCGCGACCGCAGTACAGGCACAGGTAGTCGTCGCGCGCGAACAGCGCGGCGTTGGTCAGGGCCGGGGTCGGGGCCAGCGCATGCGCGCGCGCATGGCCGCGCGCGGCCACGATCGGGTGCAGTTCGATCAGGCTTTGTTCGCCGCTGAGGCGGCTGGTGCCGCCGTGCACGCGCAGGCAGGGATCGCCGAGGGTCCAGGCCACTGCGCCGCGCACGTACAAACAGGTCGCTTCCTGCCAGTTCATCCAGTCGAGCACGCGGCCGTGCGCATCGAGCGACAGCAAGCGCACCGCGTTGAGGCGGTCGACGGGCGGGCGGGGGTGCGCGTAGCGCTGGGCGAGGTCCAGTCCGGAGACGCCGAGGATTTCCGGCTCACGCAGCAGTCGCTCTGCGTGGGTTCCGGTTCGGACCAAGCGTAGGCTCGCTCTATCGGTCTCCATCGGGATATCAGCTTATACCCGTTTGATGACGATTTGGGTAGCCGATGCGGGCGGCGGACGGCCGCGCCCGCGGCGCGGCCGTCCGTGGCCGCGCGGGTGCTGGCGTCGGATCAGACGTCGAAGGCGTCGGCGTCCAGCGCGGTCAGGGTCGACAGCGGCGCGGCGATCGCTTCGGCATGCGCGCGCGTGCGCGGCAACAGACGCGCGAAGTAGAAGCGCGCGGTCTCGCGCTTGCCGGCCTTGAAGCGTTCCGACTGCGACGAGGCCTCGCTGGCGGCGACGCTGCGCGCCCACCAATACGCCAGCGCGACGTAGCCCGAGTACATCAGGTAGTCGTAGGCGGCCGCGCCCACCTCGTCGGCGTCGGCGACCGCGCGCTGGCCGATCCGCAGGGTCAGCTGCTGCCATTGCGCGGCTTGCTCGCGCAGCGGGGCGATGAACTCGGCGACCGCGGCGTTGTCGGCGTTGGCGGCGCAGAAGGTCTCGATCTCCTCCAGCATCACGCGCAGGCCGGCGCCCTGCAGCTGCATGACCTTGCGGCCGAGCAGGTCCAGGGCCTGGATGCCGGTGGTGCCTTCGTACAAAGTGGTGATGCGGGCGTCGCGCGCGAGCTGCTCCATGCCGTGTTCGGCGATGTAGCCGTGGCCGCCGTAGCACTGCAGCGCGTGGTAGGTGCATTCCACGCCCCATTCGGTGAGGCAGGCCTTGACGATCGGGGTCATGAAGCCGACCAGCGCGTCGGCGCGTTCGCGTTCGGCGGCGTCCGGCGCGTTATGCGCGACGTCGACCAGCAGGGCGCCGTGATAGCCCATCACGCGGCCGCCTTCGACCAGCGCCTTGCAGGTCAGCAGCATGCGCCGCACGTCGGGGTGGACGATGATGGGATCGGCCGGCTTGTCGGGGAACTTCGCGCCCGACAGCGCGCGCATCTGCAGGCGCTCGCGCGAGTAGGTCAGCGCGTTCTGCAGGGCGCGGTCGGACAGGCCCAGGCCCTGCAGGCCGACCGCGAGGCGGGCGGTGTTCATCATGGTGAACATCGCCATCAGGCCCTTGTGCGGCTGGCCGATCAGATAGCCCTGCGCGCCATCGAAATTCATCACGCAGGTGGCCGAGCCGTGGATGCCCATCTTGTGTTCGAGCGCGCCGCAGCGCACCGCGTTGTCGGCGCCGATCGCGCCGTCGCGGCCGACCTTCACCTTCGGCACCACGAACAGCGAAATGCCCTTGCTGCCGGCCGGCGCGTCCGGCAGGCGCGCCAGCACCAGGTGGACGATGTTGTCGGTGAAGTCGTGCTCGCCGGCGGTGATGAAGATCTTGGTGCCGGTGATCGAATAGCTGCCGTCGTCCTGCGGTTCGGCGCGGGTCTTGAGCAGGCCCAGGTCGGTGCCGCAATGCGGTTCGGTGAGGCACATGGTGCCGGTCCAGCGGCCCTCGATCAGCGGCTTGAGGAAGACCTCCTGCTGCCAGGCTTCGCCGTGGTGCAGCAGGGCTTCGGTGGCGCCGTGCGAGAGCAGGGGGAAGTTGCCCCAGGCCAGGTTGGCGGCGTCGATCATTTCCTTCAGCGGCACGCCGGCCGCGTGCGGCAGGCCCTGGCCGCCGAACTCGCTGGGCGAGACCAGCCCGGCCCAGCCGCCTTCGACGTACTGCGCATAGGCCTGCTTGAAGCCCGGCGGCGTGGTCACCGCGCCGCTGGCCTTGTCGTAGCTGCAGCCGATCTCGTCGCCGACGCGGTTGAGCGGCGCCAGCACGGTCTCGGTGAAGCGCGCGCCTTCGTCCAGCACCGCGTCGAGCACATCGCGCGTGGCCTCGGCGAAGCCCAGGCGTTGGAAAGCGGCTTCGGCGCCGAGCACGTCGAACAGGGCGAAACGCATATCGGCTAGGGGGGCTTTGTAGGTGCTCATGGGCAGGGATTCGTGATTGGGGATTGGTAAAAGCGAAGGCGAAGGGGCGGGACAGGGTTGCGAATCTCTAATCCCGAATCCCTAATCTCGGCCGTTAGCGCAGCACACCGGGCAGGCCGGGCGCCGGACTCAGCGCGCTGCTGCGATCGATCGCGAAGTTGCGTTGCTTCTTTTCGTCGGGCGTGGCGTCGATGCTGCCCTTGAGCGTGTAGGACAGGCTCCGGCCGCTGACCAGCGCATCGGCGACGGCGAGCTTGGCCGCGCCGCTGGGGCGCAGGTTCACCGCGATCACGTCGGCCGACTCGGGGCCGATCGACACCGCCGGGGTGCCCTGCAGGCGGCCGGCCTCGTCGCTGCCCAGGCTCAGGACCAGATCGAAGCGGTCGAAGCGCATGGGGATGCTGCTGAAGTTTTCGATCCGCAGCTCGGCCGACCAGCTGCCGTCGGCGCGCACGGTCAGCTGCTGGATGCGCGCGGAGGGCTCGGACACGCGGCGCACCGGCCCGCCGACGCAGGCGGCCAGCAGCAATACGCAGCCCGCCAGGGCTAAACCACGAGTCCAACGCATCGCCTTCATGCTGCCGCTCCGCCGTAAGCCGTAATGGGGAGCTGAGGATACTACGGCGTAGGGTGGGCTTTGCGGGGGCTGGGAAGGCAAGAGCAAATCCCCCCTGGCCCCCCTTTTCCAAAGGGGGGAACAAAGCGCGTTTGAGAGGGAGGAGGCGCGCGGATTCGATCGCCTCCGCACTCCCATGCGCCTCTGTGTCCCCGTGGTTGAGCCCTAGGACTCGATGCGGTTCCCCCCTTTGAAAAAGGGGGGCTAGGGGGGATTTGCTTTACCGCCCCTCAGTCCACCAAGCCCTTGCGCAGCGCATACCGCACCAGCTCGGCGGTGTTGCGCACGTCCAGCTTGGCCAGCACGCGCGCGCGGTGGTTCTCGGCGGTCTTGACGCTGATCGTCAGTTCGCGCGCGATTTCCTTGGTGGTGTGGCCCTCGGCGATCAGGTGGAAGACCTCGCGCTCGCGCGCGGTCAGGCGGCCGTAGGGGTCGCCGAGGTCGCGTTCGGGGTGCTGCAGTTGCTCGGCCAGCGCGCGCGCCGCCTGCGGGCCGAAGTAGCCGTGGCCGGCGTGCACGCCGCGTACCGCGGCCAACAACTCGGAGGCCGCGCTGTCCTTGACCATGTAGCCGGAGGCGCCGACCCGCACCGCCTGCAGCACGTACTCGTTTTCCTGGTGCATGGTCAGTACCAGCACGCGGGTGTCGGGCAGGGCCTCGCACAAGCGGCGCACGACTTCGATGCCGTTCAAACGCGGCATGGAAATATCGGTGATGACCACGTCGGGCCGGGTCGCGACCGCCTTCTCCAGCGTTTCCAGGCCATCGGCGGCCTGGGCCACGACCTGGACGTCGCCTTCGGCCTGCAACAGGCCGACCAAACTCTCCCGGACCATGGTGTGGTCGTCTGCGATCAGTACCCGCACGGTCTTGGTCCCCATGGCGCTTACGCTGCTCGTGTGTCCGGCGCTCGTCAAGCGCCGGTGTTCAGGGAGGCGACAGGGGCACGCGCGCGCTCAGGCGCAAGCCCTCGCCGGGCGCGCCGCGCAATTGCAGCACGCCGCCGTACAGACGCAATCGCTCGCGCATGCCGCTTAGACCGCTGCCGCCCGCTTGCAGCGCTTGTTCGGGTTCGCAGCCGCGGCCGTCGTCGTGCACGCGCAACTGCAATCCTCCGTCGCGCGTGGTCAGCTGCACGTGAATATGCGCCGCGCCGGAATGTTTGGCGGCGTTGTTGAGCGCTTCCTGGGCGACGCGGAACAACAGAGTCTGCAATTCGCCATCCAGAGTGGGTAGCGAATCCACATCGAGGTCGATGCGCGCGCCACTGGCTTCGGCCTGGCTGCGCACCAGCCAGCGCAGCGCGGCTTCCAGGCCCAGATCGTCGAGGATGGGCGGGCGCAACAGGCGCGAGAGTTCGCGCGTGTCCTGCAAGGTGTCGCCGCACAGCGCCAGCGCGGTGGCCAGTGCGGCGCGCGCGTCGACGCGGTCGGCGGGCAGGGCATCGTCGAGTTGACCCAGGCGGTGCTTGAGCACGGTCAGGTTCTGGCCGATGCCGTCGTGCAGTTCGCGCGCCAGGCGGCGACGCTCGTCCTCCTGCACGCGCCACACCGCACGCCCGAGGCGGCGGAATTCGCGCTCGTTGCGTTCCAGCCGTTCCAGCAGTTCACGGTATTGCTGACGCAAGCTGGAGAGCTCGTCCATGGCCGCGGCTCAGGGTTTGCGCGCCGGATCCAGCCGGGCGATCTGCGGCGCGGCTTCGAAGCCGCCGAGCAGGTTGGCGGGCATGCGTTCGCGCACGCGCCGCAGCGCGGCCACCGCGTCGTCGCGTGCGTTCGCGGCGGCGCCGGCGTCGCCGGCCTGGCTCAGGGCTTGCGCGCCCAGTTCGTGCAGACGGAAGGCGCCGGCGTAGTCGCCGCGCCGTAGCAGCGGCAGCACTTCGCGGTAGCGCTTGGTCGCGCCGTCCGGATCGCGCGCGGCCAGGGCCTGGGCGATCGCGACTTCGGACCAATCCAGGCGCAGCGCGACGTGGCCCAGCGCCGCGACTTCGATGCCGAGCGCGGAGGCGTTGGCGCCGGCCTTCACCGCTTCCAGACCGACCTGCAGACGCAGCAGGCGCACACCGGATGCGTCCGCGTAGCGGCGCGCCTGGGCCAGGTGCTGCGCGGCCGCCTTGGCGTCGCCGCCCTGGCGCGCGAGTTCGGCGCGCAGCAGGCCGTCGATGCCGCGCTGCTCGGCCGGCGCCTGTGCCACCGATGCGGCGATCGCGTCCAGGGCCCGCAGCGCGTCGGCATCGGCGCCGGTGGCGATCAAGGTTTGCGCGCGCAACAAGCCGGCGTCGGCGATGCCGCGCGGATCCTGGCGCTGACGGAACAGCGCTTCGGCCTTGCCGGCCTGGCTCAGCGCTTCGTCGTAGTGGCCCTGCATCAGCGCCAGTTCGGCCAGGTTGCGGCGGCTCACCGCGGCTTCCTCGATCATCTGCTCGCGCTCGGCATCGGTCAGCGCGCGCTCGAGTTGTTCGCGCGCGGCGCTCCATTGGCCGCGCGCGATCGCGAGCAGGCCGAGGTTCTGCAAGGTGCGGATGCGCCCGGTCTGGTCGCCGAGTTTTTCGTAGGCGCCGGCCGATTGCGAGAGATAGGCCTGGGCGTCGTCGTAGGCGCCGAGTTGGTAGTGGGCGAAGCCGATATCGTTGAGCGCCTGAGCGGTGCCCTGGGCGTCGCCGGTCTGCTGCCAGCCTTGCAGGGCGAGCCGGAACGCGGCCAACGCGGCCGGGTAGTCGCCGCGTTCCTCGGCGAGCAGGCCGAGTTCGTTGTCGACCGCGGCCAGGCCGTGGCGGTCGTCCAGGGCCAGGTGCAGTTTGCGCGCCTGCTCCAGACTGGCCGCGGCTTCGTCGTAACGGCCCGACAGCGACAGCACGTTGCCGAGGTTGCGCAGGCTGGTGGCCAGGCCGCGCCGGTTGCCGACCGCGCCGCGCAGTTCGACCGCCTTGCGGTATTGCTCCTGGGCGTGGTCGTTCTGGCCCAGGCGGCTGTAGCCGATGCCGAGCGCGTTGACGGTTTCGGCTTCGCCGTAGCGATTGCCGCTGCGCTTGTAGAGCACCAGCGCGCGCACCAGGTAATCGTCGACCGCGCGCCGCGCTTGACCGTGCAGGATCGAGAATTTGCCCAACTCGTACCAGGCGCGCGGATCGTTGGCATCGCGCGCGGTCAGCGCCTGCAATTGCGCGACCGCGCCGGCGAGGTCGCCGCCGGCGCCCAGGGCGCGCCCGAGTTCGAGCTCGGCGCGGGTGTCGTCGGGTGTGGACTGCAGCTGCGCGCGCCACTCGCGTATCGCGCTTTCGGTATCGCCGTCGAGCAGGGCGCGTTCGGCGGCGAAGCGCCGGCGCAGCGCCTGCGGCGCGTCGGCCGCGACGCGTTGGCCGCGCTCGATCGCCTCGTAGGCGGCGTCGAGGTCGCCGATCGCCTGCGCCGATTCGGCCGCGCCCCACCAGGCCGACGCGAATCCGGGCGCGCTATCTGCGGATTTGCGGAACGCCGCCAGCGCTTCCACCGGCGCGCTGTCCTGGCGCGCGCGCAGGCCTTCGCCGTAGGCATCCAGCGCGGCCGCGGACGGCAGGTTCAGCGCGAGCGCGGCGCGCAGGCCCAGGTCGGCGCGGAAGCCCGGGTCCGCCGGCAGGGCCGCGAACGCGGCCTGCGGATCGGCGCCGCGGCCGGCGCTGCGATGGGCGACGCCGCGTTCGTCCGACAGTTCGGCTTCGGCCCGCCAGCCCTTCGCATCGGCGCGCAGGGTCACCCGCAGCACGCGGTCGGCGCCGACGGTGCGGCGCAGCGCGGCCGGATCGAGGCGGGCGCTGCCGGTGGGATCGAGTTGGCGCAGGGCTTGCTGGGTGCGGTCTTCGTCGACCACGGCCAAGCCGGGCACGCCGGACAAGGCGCTGCGCAATTGCGCGGCCAGGGCGGCGCGACGCGCGGGCGCGAGCGCGGCCTGGTCGGGCGCATCCAAGGGCAGCACCAGCAGGCGGTGCAGCGGCGCGACCGCGGCCACCCCTTCGGGCACCGGCGGAGTTTGCGCGCGCCACCATCCGATCCCGCCGACCGCGGCCAGTGCGAGCGCGGCGGCAGCCAGCCACAGCCGGCGACTGGGCCGGTAGTCGCGTGCGAGCTTGCGCTGATCGAGCACGCGCACCACCTCGTCGGCGCTGCGCAGGCGGTGCGCCGGTTGCGGGCGCAGCAGGCGATCGACCAGGCGCGCCAACCACGGCGGCGTCTGCGGCCGTTGCCGGGTCACCGGCGCGGGCGCGCGCAGCATGCGCTGGGCGAGCACCTCGTGCACGGTGCCGCCGGCGAACGGCTGGGCGCCGGCGAGCATTTCGTAGAGGATCAGGCCCAGCGCGTAGAGATCGCTGCGCGCGTCCACGGTCTCGCC
Organism: Lysobacter sp. Root604; assembly: GCF_001427505.1. NCBI lineage: Bacteria > Pseudomonadati > Pseudomonadota > Gammaproteobacteria > Lysobacterales > Lysobacteraceae > Lysobacter > Lysobacter sp. Root604. Next base: position 201,631 of record NZ_LMGS01000011.1, read on the forward strand.
GCGCGCCTGTTCCGGCGACAGGTAGTCGGGCGTGCCGACCACCGCGCCGGACTGGGTCAGGCCGGTGCTGGCCAGCGAGCGGGCGACGCCGAAGTCGGTGATGCAGGCGTCGCCGGCGCGGTCCACCAGCACGTTGGCGGGTTTGAGGTCGCGATGGATCACGCCGCGCGCATGCGCAGCGCTCAGGCCTTCGGCGACTTGGCGCGCGATCCGGATCGTGTCTTCGATCGGCAGCGGGCCTTCGCGGTCCAGCTTGCGGTCCAGCGCCTCGCCGTCGATGTAGTCCATGCCGATCAGCCATTGGCCGTCGTGCTGGGCGAGGTCGTGGATGCGCACCACGCGCGGGCTGGAGACCTGGCGCGCCATCAGCAGTTCCTGGCGGAACCGCTCGAAGGCATCGGCGCGCGTGGCCAGTTCCGGACGCAGCAGCTTGATCGCGACCGCCACGTCCAAGGTGAGATCGGTGGCGCGATAAACCACGCCCATGCCACCGACGCCGAGCACCGCCTCGATTCGGAAGCGGCCGGCCAGCACCGTGCCGGGCGTCAGCCGCTGCTGCGCGTATAGCCCGGTAGCGGTCGGCGCGGAGGAATCGGTCATGGTGTGTTGCCGTGCGGGCCCGCCACTATCGTGCTCCAACGCGGGGCATCGTCCAATGCCTCCACGGCGCTGCGCGCGAGCAGCCACAGGGCCGCGCTCTCGGCGAAGGCGCTGAGCAGTTCCAGGTCGAACTGGGTGATCGGCTCGCCGGGGGTGCGGCGATCGGCGTAGATCGCGCCCAGGGTGCGCGGCCCGTCCAGCAAGGGCAGGCAGACCAGGCTTTTCAGGCCGCTGTCGACGATCGAGGCGCGTTCGGCGGCCCAGTCGCTGCGCGCGACCTCGTTGACCACCACCGGCAGGCGTTGGGCCAGCGCGCGTTCGACCGCGCCCAGGCTGCCGGAGAACACCCGCGCGCGCAGCGCGGCCGGGTCCAGTTCCACGCTGGCGCGTACCGCGTAGTCGCCGCCGCTGGCCAGCAGCAGGAAGCCGCGGCTGCAGTCGGCCAGTTCGACCACGCCGCGCAGCACTTCCTCGGGCAGGCGGGCATGATCGGATTCGGCTTCGACCCGGCGCGTGAGCGCGAGCGAGAAATCGCGGCGCTGCTGCTGGCGCAGGCGCAGGCCGTTGCTTTGGGCTTCGTTGAACTCGGCGAAGTCGCAATGCACGTCGCCGAAGCGCAGCCAGGACGGTACCGCCAGCGCCGCCGAGTCCTCGACCGCGATGCCGTCGACGTAGCTGCCGTTCTTGCTGCCCAAGTCGCGCAGCTGCCAGCGCTGGCCGTCGTGGCTGAGCTCGGCATGGGCGCGCGAGACCGAGGGATGTTCCAGCACCAGATCGCAATCGGCGGCGCGGCCGATGCGCAGACGCCCGCCCGCGGCGATCCAACGGGTGATCGCTGCGGTTTCGGGCGGGTAAGCGATCAGGCGCGCCGGCATGGGCGCATCTTAAGCGCGGCCGGCGACCCTATTGCGAATGCGCATCACTGTCCGTAGTCGCGCTGGTAGATCACGCTGAAGCGCAGGGTCGCCGCACCCGCGATCAGCTCGCCGGCGTGGTTGGTCGTGCTGTGGTCGGCGCGCCATTCGTTGGACAGGGTGGTGCCGGCCTGTGACTGGGCCAGGCTGCGGATGCCGTCGACCGCGGCGATCGCGGCCGGGTAGTCGTCGTCGTCCAGCGCGTCTTCGGCGTCGTCCAGCAACGTGGTGTAGGCCGGCCGCAGCGCCACCGGTAGCAGCGCGACGCGGTTGCGCAGGCGCAGGATCTTCTCGTCGATGACCATGCCGGTCGGGCGCAGGTCGATCAGGATCAGGAACTGCGAAAAGCCGCCGTAAGTGCCGCGCGCACGCACGCTGCCCTGGGCGATCTCGTCGGTGATGTCCTGGAACGGCCCGCCCAGCGGCGCCTTGAACAGGCGCAGCGAACTGCCCAGCGCGTAGGGCAGGACGTGGGTGTGCAGCTCGAAGCGGCCGGTGCCCTGGAAGCGCAGGCCGCCGTTGGCCGGCGGCTCGACGGTGATCAGCACCGGCAGGGCCGCGGTCAGCGAGGTCAGGTTGAGATTGGGCAGCCGCCCCTGCAGCAGCGGGCTGAGCGGGCTGACTACCTTGGCGCCGATGCCGAGGCTGTTCGCGCTCAGGCCTTGGGCGTTCTCGAACTCCAGGCTCAAGTCCAGGATGGTCAGACCGGGCAGGCCGACGTAGGCGCTGGCCTCGTTTCCCGAGATGGTGACGTTGACCGGTAGCGATTGCGCGCTCGCCGGCCCTAGTCCGCTCCACAGCACTGCCGCCAGCAGCGCGCTCCACGCCCACTTCGCCATGTCACACCCCCCGTGGACCGTGGCCCAGGTCGGCGTCCGCCGTGGGCGCAGACAGAGCAACGGCATGCGCCGAGCGTACTCCGCGTGGACCCCTCGCGTCTCTAGGGATTTTCCCCCATGACCTTTGGGCGTTCATCCGGATGGCCCGCTTCTGGGCCGGCCCGCCATGGTGCCGATGCCGGCCCGAACTCCGGCGCCGACCCGCCGAATTCATGGAGATCCGCCGCATGCATCGCAACCGCCGCAACTTCCTCAAGCTGTCCGCACTGGCCGTAGGCATGATGGCCAGCGGCATGGCCCTGGCCGGCGCCCATATCGACGCGGCCCTGAACCGCGTGCTGGGCACCGCCTCCGCGCTCGACAAGCTCGAGGTCGTGGTGTCCTACGACCAGGCGGGACCGGTGCGCAGCACCCAACTGCAGGCGCTGCGCGCGCTCGGCATAGGCCAGGGCATCAGCATGCGCAACCTGCCGGTCGCCGGCGCCCTGGCCACGCCGGCGCAGGTCCGCGCCCTGGCCCAGCGCAGCGACGTGCGCGCGATCCACCTCAACCGCAATCTGGAGTACTACAACCAGGAAGCGCGCGAACTGTCCGGGGTCAATCGGGTCCAGGCCAATCCCGGCGATTTCGGCCGCACCACGCCCTACACCGGGCGCGGGGTGACGGTGATGATCAACGACTCCGGCATCGACGCCACCCACGCCGATCTCAAGTACGGCGTGCGCGTGGTCCAGAACGTGCAGGCCCTGACCAACCTGCATTCGCGGCTGGATTTCCTGCCGGTGGTGGTGCTGGAGAACCAGCTCAACACCGACCTGGGCTCCGGCCACGGCACCCACTGCGCAGGCACCGTCGGCGGCAGCGGCGCGCAGTCGGCCGGCCTGTATCGCGGCGTCGCCACCGGCGCCGATCTGATCGGCTACGGCTCCGGCGCGGTGATCTCGATCCTGGACGCGGTCGGCGGCTACGACTACGCGATCAGCAAGCAGAACAGCTTCGCCTCGCCGATCCGGGTGATTTCCAATTCCTGGGGCAGCTCGGGCGCGTTCGATCCCACCGATCCGGTCAACGTGGCCAGCTACGAGGCCTACAAGCGCGGCATCGTCAGCGTGTTCGCGGCCGGCAACGACGGCCCGGGCGCCAACACCCACAACCCCTACGCGCAGGCGCCGTGGGTGATCTCGGTCGGCGCCGGCAACAAGGACGGCACCCTGGCCGACTTCTCCTCGCGCGGCAATCCGGGCGAAAGCGCCAGCTTCACCATGCCCGACGGCGTCAGCTGGACCTACACCAACCAGCCCAGCATCGTCGCCACCGGCGTGGACATCGTCTCGACGCGCGCGCTGACCGGGGTGCTGCCCTTGCTGGCCGCGCAGCAGGATCTCTCGCTGGGCGCCAAGGCGCTGTCGTATACCCACATGAGCGGCACCTCGATGGCGACCCCGCACGTGGCCGGCATCGTCGCCCTGCTGCTGGAGGCCAATCCGTCGCTGAACCCGGCCGAGGTCAAGCAGATCCTCACCGCCACCGCCAATCCCATGCCCGGCCGGCTGCCGTTCGAGGTCGGCAGCGGCCATGTCGACGCCTACGAGGCCGCGCAGGTCGCGCAAGGCTACTGATCCCCCGGCTTTCCCGGCCAGGGACGGCCTGGGAACGCCTGCGAGCGTTTCTCTCCCACTCGCACTCTCCGCCGATTTAATCGGGGGCATCCGGGTCGTAGCGGATGCCCATTTTTTTGCCCGGGTTCGCCTTGCCGCGCGCCGCCCCGCGCGGCATGGCCGCCCGCGGGCGCCCGCCGCGTTGGCGCCTCTAGAGCAGACGTGAACCTCATCGCATCCCCCTCGCCGATCCGGCGAGACTGGGCCCGGCCTACGCCGGGCCCTTTTTTGTCCGCCGGTCCGGGGTCAGGGCGTAGCGGGTTCCGGCCAGGTCTGCGGCACCTTGCGCAGATCGTCCAGGCGGTAGCCCAGCTCGCGCAGACGCGCCAGATGGCGCTGGTAGTCCGGCTCGGAGATGCTGGGGGTGCGCGCCATGATCCAGGCGTAGTCGCGCTTGCTGCGGCCGATGATGGTCTGGGAGTAGTCCGGGCTCAGGTAAACCACCACGTACTCGGCCTGGATCGGCCAGATGAACTGCATGCCCCAGATCGCGTTGCCGGTGCCGGCCTTGACCGTGCCGACCGGATGCATGGTTTCGACCGGGCGGTCGTAGCCGCCGTCGCGGTAGCGGAAACGGGTCAGGATCTTGCCGTCGTCCGCGCGCCGGTAGTTCTCGATCGCGTTGTAGGCCTCGCGCTCGGGGCGCGAGGGGATGTGGGCGATCACGTACCAGTCGCCCATGAAGCGATCCAGGTCGACCTCGGCCACCGGCGTGATCGGGCGTACGTTGCCCGAGCAACCCGCGATCAGACTGGCGAGGATCAGCGCTATTCGATGTGCGGCCATGTATGCATGCCTCGTGGCGTTCAAGTGGAGGGTTCGCGTACGAATCGGTAGTGCGCCACCAGCCATTCCTGGCCGTCGGCGTAACCGAACATTTCCGCGCAGGCCATCCAGAACATGCGCCAACGCTGGAACCACAGCCCGGCCTGGGCGCCGTAGGCCTCGCGCAGCGTCGCCATGACCTCGTCGCGGCGCAGGTCCTGGTTGCGCAGCCAATGGTTGGCGGTGCGCTGGTAGTGGCGGCCATCGACCTGCCAGCGCTGCTCGATGCGCAGTTCGTTCTGGAACCACAGCAAAGTATCCGCGGCCGGCATCAAGCCGCCGGTGAAGAAATGCCGGCCCATCCAGTTGTCCTCGCCCTGGGTCTCGAACGGATACAGCAGTTCGTGGTGGGCGAAGATGTGCACGAACAGCTTGCCGCCGGGCGCCAGCCAGCGCGATATGCGCCGCATCAGCAGCTCGTAGTTGCGCATGTGCTCGAACATCTCCACCGACACGCAGCGGTCGTAGCGGCCTTCGGGCAGCTCCAACCGATTGACGTCCTGGGTCAGCACTTCGACATTGAACAGGCCGCGTTGCCGGCACTGCGCTTCGATATGCGCGCGCTGCGCCTGCGAGTTGGACACCGCGGTGATGCGCGCGTTCGGATAGCGTTCGGCCATCCACAGCGTCAACGAGCCCCAACCGCAGCCCAGCTCGAGGATGCGCTGGCCGTCGCGCAGCTCGGCGCGTTCGCCGTACAGGGCCAGCATCGCGTCCTCGGCCTGGTCCAGGCTCTCGTCGCCGCGTTCGTAGTAGCAGCCCGAGTACTTCAGGCGGCGCCCCAGGCAGAGCTGGAAGAATGCCGGCGGCAGTTCGTAATGCTGGGCGTTGGCGGCGTCGGTATGGATGGCCACCGGGCTGCGTCGCAGCTGGTCGATGCGCTGCTGGTAGCGCTGCGCGCGCTGCTCCAGGCCGCCGCCGCGCTCCTCGCGCAGGCGCTGCGCGCACAAGCGACGGATGCCGGCGCGCAGCAGCGCGTCGGGCACCCAACCGCGTTCGGCCCAGCCCAGCGCGCCCGCGGCGGGCAGATCGTGTTCGAGTTCGTCGGCGACGGCGCTGCGGTTCATGGGGCGGTCCTCTTGTCGTTGTCGTCTTTGCGCGGAAACCAGGGAATCAGCATCGGCGTGCTGCGTTGATAGGCGCGGTAGTCGTCGCCGCGCGTGCGCAGCGCCTGCGCTTCGGTGTACGGCACGCCGCTGATCCAGCGCAGGAACACGTACATCACCACCGGCCCGCTCCAGGCCAGCCAGGCCCAGGGCGAGCCCACGGCCAGAGCCACGTAGGCGAACCAGTGGGTCCATTCGAAGAAGTAGTTGGGATGACGCGAGTAGCGCCATAAGCCGGCACGGCAGGTGCGGCCGCGGTTGCCGGGATCGGCGCGAAAGCGCGCGAGTTGACGGTCGGCGAGGGTTTCGCCGGCCACGCTCAGCAGCCAGATCGCCACGCCCAACGCAGACCACGGCGTGGGTTCGGTCACCGGGTTGCGCGCCACCGCCGCGAACGGCAGCGCGAACAGCACCACCAATGCGGCCTGGAACTGGAAGAACAGCCAGAACTTGCCCTGATGGCCCTGCCAATGCGCGCGCAAATGCCGGTAACGGCCGTCCTCGTCTTCGCCGCGCACGCGCTGCCACAGGTGCCAGGCCAGACGCAGTCCCCAGACCCCACCCAGCACGGCGAGCAATACGCGCGGCAGCGCGGCGCCATCGCCAAGGGCGGCCAGCAGCACGGCGCCGCCGCCCACGCCGGCGGCCCAGATCGCATCGACGATGCCGGCGTTCTCGCGCCGGCGCTGCCAGCGCCAACCCGCGCTCATCGCCAGCGCGGCGCCCAGCCATACCATCGCCAGCGGCCACCATGGATTCATCGATCCCTCCTTAGCACCGGCGCGGTGACCGCGCCGTGGCTGCGTTCGATTCGTCGCGCCCAGCGCGCCAACAGCGTCAGCGCCACGGCCCAGCCGATGGCCAGGGCGAGCACGCCGGGCCAGACCGGCGGGGCGAAGGTCATCGCCTGCCAGCCGCGCGCCGCGCCCAGGTAGGCCAGCGGCGCGCCGATCGCGCCCAGCAGCGGCGCCAGCCACGCCCGCGTACGCAGGGCCGACAGCGACTGGGTCAGGGTCAGCGCGAACGCCGACCACAGCGCCAGGATCCACAGCGGGGCGCCGCCGGCCGGTAGCGCCGGCCGCGCGGCCGCGTAGACCGCCAGACCCGAGCCGGCCAGTCCGCCATCGACCAACACGCCCGCGACCACCGCCGCGACGACCAGCCGCCACTCGCGCGCGCGCCCCGGCATCGACAGCTGCCAGGCGACGAACAGCGCCGCGGCGATCGTGCCTGGCCACGGCGTGCCGCGACCGGCGCCGATCACGGCGGCGAACCAGACCAGTTGGTAACCGATCAGGTTGCTCCAGAAACTCACGCCGGCGTCTCCGCATGGCGGTCGTCCTGGCCCGGCCCCGGGCGGGCGAACAGCATCTGGGCGACGCCGATCGAGGCTTCGCGGAAGCCGCCTTCGCAATAGACCAGGTAGTACTCCCACATGCGGATGAAACGCTCGTCGTAGCCTTGCGCGCGCACTTGCGCGAGCTGGGCGAGGAAGCGCTGGCGCCAGGCCTGCAGGGTGCGCGCGTAGGAGTGGCCGTAATCGTCCAGACGGATCAGGGCCAGATCGCTGCTGCGCGCCTTGGCCGCGAGCAGGGCGGCGATCGACGGGATGAAGCTGCCGGGGAAGACGTGGCGCTTGATGAAGTCGACCGAGCCCAGGGCCTGCGCATAGCGGTGGTCCTCGATCGTGATCGCCTGGACCAGCGCGCGCCCGCCCGGACGCAGCAGCCGGCCGATCTGGGCGAAGTAGCTGTCCAGGTAGGCCGCGCCGATCGCCTCGACCATCTCGATCGAGACCAGCTTGTCGTATTGCCCGCGCAGGTCGCGATAGTCCTGGCGCAGCACTTCGACGCGATCGCCCAGGCCGGCCTCGGCCACGCGCGTCTGAGCCAATGCGTATTGCTCGCCCGAGATCGTGGTGGTGGTGACGTGGCAACCGTAGTGGCGCGCCGCATGCACGGCGAAACCGCCCCAGCCGCTGCCGATCTCGATCACGCGGTCGCCCGGACCCAGTTCGAGCTTGCTGCAGATCAGGTCCAGCTTGCGCGCCGATGCGACTTCGAGGGTGTCGTCGTCGCCGTCCCACACCGCCGAGGAGTACATCAGGTCCGACGACAGGAACAGGGCGAAGAACTCGTTGCCGAGGTCGTAGTGAGCGGCGATGTTGCGGCGGCTGCCGGCGCGGGTGTTGCGGCGCAGGGCATGCCAGGCGCGCATCGCCATCCCGCCCAGGCGCGCGCCGCCGCGCTCCATACCGTCCAGGCGTTCGCGATTGCGCACCAGCAAGCGGATCAGCGCGACCGGATCGTCGCAGTCCCAATAGCCTTCCATATAGGCTTCGCCCGCGCCGACGCTGCCATTGCTGGCGATCGCGTGGTAGAAGCGCGGATCGCGCACGCTCAGGTGTACCTGCAATTGCGGCCGCTGCGCCGCCGGCAGGCCGAACTCGACGCGACCTAGCGCGTCCTCCAGCACCAGTCGGCCGTGTTCCAGGCCGCGCATCTGGGCGAGCAAACGCTTGCGCAGGAAGCGCGTGCCGGCGCCGTAGCCCGCGGCCGGGCGCTGGAGTGCGGATGCGGTGGTGTTCATGGCGGTCCTCGCTGCAAATCGGGATGGTCGTAAACGGGGTTGCGCTTCAGCCACAGCCGCAGCGCCTGCCAATGGATCGCGCCGACCACGCTGGCGGTCATCAGCGGGTAGCGCCACAGCACGCGCGCGAGTGCGCCTGCGTCCAGGGCGCGGCGCTGCAGATGCAGGCCGGCGTCGAACTCGACGCCGGCCGCGTCGCGCACCTGCATGCGTACATGCAGATCGCTGGCGGGCGGGGTGAAGCGCCAGTCGTAGCGGCGCTGCATCGGCATGAAGGGCGAGACGTGGAAGCGCTTGTCGAAGGCCCAGCTCAGGGCGCGTCCGCGCTGCTGCGCATCGCGCACCGGCAGCACATAGGCATGGCGCTCGCGCCAGGGCGTGTTGGTGATCTCGGCCAGCACGCAATCCAGCGCGCCGTCGGCGTCGTGGCAGTAGTAGAAGCTGACCGGGTTGAAGACGTAACCGGCGTAGCGCAGGTGGGTGAGCAGGCGGATCGGTCCCAGCGGGCGGCGGCCGCCGACCTGTTCGACGCGTCGGCGCACGGCTTCGTCCAGCGGCAGGGCGGCGGGCCCGAGGTAGTCGCTGCGGCGGAACTCGGCCAGGTTGCGCCGCCCCACCGACCACAGCCGCCGGCCGGCGAACACGCGGTCGAGTTCGGACAGGTCCAGGTAGAGCTGGGCGATGCGGTATTCGAAGCGATGCGCATGCGGACGAAAGCGGCGATGGCGCACCACGCCCTCGTAAACCGCGCTGTGCAGGGGCGCGTCGGCGCTGTTCACGCGGCCAGCTCCGCCATGACCGGCGCATCGACGGCGCTGTTGACTGCCTCCGTCGCTGCGGTTTCCCAGGGCGCATCCAAGGCCTGCGCAACCTCGACCGCGCTGCGCATGCCGTCTTCATGAAAGCCCCAACCCCAGTACGCGCCCGCGAACCAGGTGCGGCGGCGGCCCTGGATCTCGGCCTTGCGCGCCTGCGCGGCGACCGAGGCGTGGCTGTAGACCGGATGCGCGTACCGCAGCCGGCGCAGCACGCGCGCGGGATCGATCGCGGCGCTGCGGTTGAGGGTGACCACGAACGGCTCGGGCGAGTCGATGCCCTGCAGCAGGTTCATGCAGTAGCTGACGGTGCAAGGCTCGCCGGGGTCGCGCGGCACGCAGGCGTTCCATGCGGCCCAGGCTTTGCGATGGCGCGGCAGCACCGCGGCATCGGTGTGCAGCAGGGCTTCGTTGGCCTGGTAGGGAATCGCGCCGAGGATCTCGCGCTCGCGCGGATCGGCGTCGGCGAGCAGGGCCAAGGCCTGGTCGCTGTGGCAGGCCAGCACGGCGTGATCGTAACGCTCGCTGCCGTGGATGCTCTCGATCTCGACCGCTTCGGCATCGCGGCGCAGGGCGCGTACCGCGCAGCCCAGGCGTTCGCGCACGCGCCAGCCGGCGCGCATGGCATCGACGTAACGCGCCGAGCCGCCGCGCACCACCGCCCACTGCGGCCGTCCCGCCACTTGCAGCATCTGGTGGTTGGCCATGAAGCGAACCAGATAGCGCGCGGGAAACGCCAGCACCGCCGAACTCGGCGCCGACCACAAGGCCGATGCCATCGGCACCAGATGTTCGTCGCGGAAGGCGGCGCCGTAGCGGTGCTCGGACAGATACTCGCCCAGCGTCGGTCCGTCGCCTTCGCCGTCCAGCAGCGCCGGCGCCTGCCGGTAGAAGCGCAGCAGGTCGGCGACCATGCCCAGGAAGCGCGGCGATGCCAGGTTGCGGCGCTGGCAGAACAGCGCGTCCAGGGTCGAGGCGTTGTATTCCAGCCCGCTGGCTTCGTTACGCACCGAGAAGCTCATCGTGGTCGCCTGTGTCGCCACCCCGAGTTCGCCGAACAGCCGGGTGAGCAGCGGATAGTGGCGCGGGTTGTGGACGATGAAGCCGCTGTCGATCGCGTAGCGGCGACCGTGCAGCTCGATGTCGTGGGTATGGGTATGCCCGCCGAGATAATCGTTGCTCTCGAACAGGGTCACGTCATGCCGGCGCGACAGCAGCCAGGCCGAAGCCAAGCCGGCGATGCCCGATCCGATCACCGCGATGCGCACGGCTCAGCCCCGCGCCTTGGCCGCGACCCAGGCCGGAATCGGCTTGAGGTCGCGCACCAGGCCCAGCGCGGCCATCGTGCGCAGGGCGTACCAGGTCAGATCGATTTCCCACCAGCGAAAGCCCTGGCGCACCGTGCCGGGAAAGAAATGGTGGTTGTTGTGCCAACCCTCGCCGAAGGTGATCAACGCGAGCCAGAAGTTGTTGCGGCTGTCGTCGGCGGTGTCGAAGCGGCGCGTGCCGTAGCGATGGGCGAGCGAGTTGATCGTCACTGTGCAGTGGAACAGCACCGTGGTCGAGACGAGGAAGCCCCAGACCAGCATCTGGCCGCCGCTGGTGCCCAGGCCCGGCGCGTAGCGCTGCAGCAGCGCGCCCACGCCGTACAGCGCGGCCGCCAGTGCCACCGGTACCGCGGTGTCGTAGCGGTCCAGCCAGCGCAGTTCCGGGTAGCGCGCCAGGTCGGGTACGCGCGTCAGATCGGTGCGGAACGCGTGCGGGGTCAGGAACCAGCCGACGTGGCTCCACAGGAAACCGTGCACGCGGGGCGAATGCGGATCCAGCGCGGTCTCGGTGTGGCGATGGTGGTTGCGATGGTGCGCGGCCCACCACAGCGGCCCGCGTTGCACGCAGGAAGCGCCGATCAGGGCGAACAAAAATTGCACCGCGCGCGAAGTGCGGAACGTGCGGTGCGAGAAGTAGCGGTGATAGAACGCGGTCAAGGCGAACATGCGCAGGGCGTACAACGCCGCCGCCACGACCAGCGCGATCGGCGAGACGCCGACCCAGAACACCGCCACACAGGCCAAATGCATGGCCAGAAACGGCGAGGCGCGCAGCCAGTCGATGCGCTCCTCGCGATTGTGCGGGTCGCCGTCGTCGCCCGCGCTGGTATCGATCCAGCGCCACAACACCGACCAGCGACGCCGGGGCGCGGGCGTGTCCGACGCTACGGCGCTGGCGGTGGAAGACGTGGACGGCGGCTGCGGCATGGAACTCTCCCGATGAGCGTGTCATCAGGAGGTACGGGGCCGCGCCCGCGGCGGATGCACCGCCGCGATCAGATCGTCTGCAGACCGCCCTTGGCGACGATGGGGCCGGTGGGAATGCCCTGCGGCGCGCCGCCCGCCGGTTCCAGGGTGATGGCCAGGGTCGAGCCGGGCTTGAGCGCGCGCAGCAGGTCGCTGGGCACCGCGACCGTATGCGCCTTGTCGATCGAGACCAGGCCCAGAGAGCGCGGCGCTTCGCCGGCGGGGATCAGCCACAGCTCGGGCACGCGGCCCTGGGCGTCGGCGGGCGCGGGCACCGGCACCATCAGGACCTTGCCCTGCTTGATGTCCAGCGAGGCCAGCCAGCCCGGCGAGCCGTCGTCGTGGGCCAGAGTGGTGACGGGCTTGGCCTGCTCGGCCGGCTCCACCGCGATCGGCGGCGTCGGCGTTGGCGTCTGCGGCACGCGGCCCACGAATAGCGCCGCCAGCGCCGCCGCGGCGGCGACCGCGGTCGCGGCGCGCCAGAAGCCGAGGTTCTGCCAGACCCCTCGGGGTTGCTCGCTTACCGGCGACCAGCCCAGGTGCGTGCGCAGGCGCGGCCACAGGTGCGCCGGCACGTCGACCGGTGCGATCTCGTCCAACAGGGTGGCCAGGCGCCGCTCCCAATCCGCCACCGCGCGCGCGAACTCCGGGTCGGCGGCGATGCGCGCTTGCGCTTGCCTACGTTGCTGCGCATCCAGCACGCCCAGCACGTACTCGCCGGCGTGCACATCCGAATCGGGCGGCTCCGGCCCGGTGTCGTCGTCGAAGCGGGGGTCTTGGGCGCTCATGATTCCAGGCACGCCCGCAGTTGGCTCAAACCGCGCCGGATCCAGCTCTTGACCGAACCCAGCGGCGAGCCGATCCGGGCCGCCAGCTCCTCATAGGTGGCGCCGTCGAAGAAGGCGGTGCGGATCAACGCGCGACGGCGCGATTCCAGCCGCTGCATGCAGAGTTCCAGCCGGCTCTGATCGTTCGCGGCCTCGGCCTGCTGCAGCGGCGTGGCGGCGTGATCGACGATTTCGTCGGCCAGTTCGATCGGGGCCATACGTTGCGGCGCCGGCAGCGTGCGGGCGCGGTCGATGGCCTTGTTGCGCGCGACCATCGCCAGCCAGGTGATCGCGCTGGCGCGCCCGGCATCGAACTGCACGGCCTTGCGCCAGACGCTGGCGTAGACCTCCTGCAACACGTCTTCGGCTTCCGCGCGGTCGGCCAACACGCGCAGGCAGACCCCCAACAGCTTGCCGGAGGTGGCGCGGTAGAGCGCTTCGAACGCACCGGTATCGCCGCCGGCGACCTCGCTCAGCAGGCCGTCGAGGCGTTCGCTTTCCGGTGTGCGCTGGCGTTGCGGAGACTCGGGCATTCCTGCACCTGTGGATACCAAGCTGATCGGAGTCGCGGCGCCAACCGCATCGCCAGGCGACATGCGGCGGCTACGCGCGGAGGGGAGCGGCGCGACTATATGCCATCGACGCCGGCCTCGCGGTGAAGGCGGCGCGCAGGGCAAGGCTTGGCTGGGCAGGGCGCGCCTCATACCGAGGGCGATCCCGCGCCGCAGCTGCGCACCAGGGGCATGGCGGCGGCGCGCTCGATTTCGGCGCGGGTCGCGTCGCGGGCGACGGTGTCGGCGGGGAAGGCGATGCGCACATCGAGATAGCGGCCGCGACGATCGCGGATGGTGCCGATGCCGCGGAATTCCAGCAGGCGCCGGTCCGCGTCGGCGTAGGTCAGTTCGATGGCGGGTATCGCGAAGCCGTACCAGCGGTCCAGCGTCATGCGCAGGCGCTGCGCCGCGCGGCCGTCCACGCGCACCGGCTTGGCGGCGGCGAGCTGGAGGTCGAGGAACTCGAAGCGGCTGGGCAGCAGGAACGGGATCGCGATCGCTCGGCCTTGCGAGAGCGCGTCCCAGCGCGACCGCACCATGGCGTCGAATCCGGCGTCGATGACCGCGTCGCGCGGCAGTTTCAGGGCCCGCGTGCGCAAGGGCGCGCGCGCGTCGTCCTGCACGTACACCTCGCGGCCGCCGCCCCGGCTGCGCACGCCTTCGCGGTAGCCGTCGCGGCCGTCGTTGAAGTCGAAATCGGGCGCCGCGGCCTGGGCGCCATCGATCACGCGCTTGCGTGCGAACGCTTGGCCGTCGGGGCAGCGGTACAGCACCAGCCGCTGCGCGGTCTGGTCGTCGGCATAGCGCCAATGGGTCTCCCGGTAGAGCAGGCGGGCGCCGTCGCGGGCGTAGGCCAGACCGTCGTAGCGCTCGATCGGGCCCGCGCCGGCCGCGCCGCAGGCGCAGCCCAGCAGGCCGAAGACGGCGATACGCCGCAAAGGGTGGGGTCGACGGGCCATGGGCGCTCGCTCGTTGGAAGCCATGCGGGTCTATACGAGGCGGGGCCGGAAATTGATGCAGGCGGCCGGGCCCGGCGTTGGCGGCGTGTCCAGCTGTGGATAAGTGCCCCGGGGGCCGTTTCGATCCGATGCCCGCGGAGGGCATTTCGTCGTACATCGCAGGCGCAGCGCAGCGGGTTCGGCCGATGGATCGGATCGGACGGGCTATAGCGAAACTGGACATTTCGCCGCGATCTGCGATTCATTGCGGATGCGGCACGCGCCCTGTTTTCGAAGGCTGTGCCAACGATGTTCGAATCTTCCACAAGAACGGTGACCTAATGCATGCGTGGCGAATCCTGGCCGCTTCTTTGATCGGCAGCCTGCTGCTGCTGGGCTGCGCCGCGCAGTTGGTCGATTCCGAGGATATCTGGGGCGACATCCGGCCAGGGCAGAACTATGCGCCCGCCTCCAGGATGATCGACGGCTGGTACGCGGTCGAAGCGATCGACGAGCGGACGTTCGCCATCAACGAGCCGAAGTCCGAGCAGTACAACACCTCCTATCTGATCGTCGGCAGCACCCGCGCGATCATGTTCGACGCCGGTTGCGGCGAACGGCCCGCCGGATCGAAATCCATGCGCGAGGTGGCCGGGCGTCTGACCGACAAACCCGTCACCCTGATCCTGTCGCACCACCATTACGACCACACCGGCGACGCGGCCACCTTCGAAGACGGCGTCACCCTGGTCGACCGGCCGGAGATACGCGCACGCATCGACAACGGCCGCTACACCATCGGCGCGCTCGAGAGCGGCGGCGCGGTTCCGCCGCCGTTGAAAATCGCGGGCTTCGTCAAGGATGGCGACACGATCGATCTCGGCGACCGCCAGCTGTCGGCGTACAACCTGCCGGGCCATACCAACGAGAGCGTGGTGTTGGTCGATCGCGTGCGCAATCTCGCCTTTACCGGCGACCACGTCTACCAGCACCTGGGCGGGATCGTGGCGATGACGCCGCAGTCTGATCTGCCGATCTACAAGGCGAATGTCGACCGCCTGTTGGCGCTGACCGATGCCAAGACGCGCTACCTCGGCGCCCACGGCGATCCGCACTTCGATCGCGCCTGGGTGAGCTTGATCGACAGCGAGCTGGGCAAGATGGTGGCCGGCACCGCGACCTACCGCTACGCCAGTCACTACCTGGTGCCCGGCAAGATGCCGCTGCGGGTGCTGCAGAACGGGGACCTGTACATCTACACGACGCCCTTGGTCGACCCGTCGCTGTTCTGGTCCAAATGGAGCTTGCTGGCGATCGCAGCGGCGCTGTCGCTCGCGCTGTATCTGGTGGCGCGGCTGTTCCGGCGGCTGCGTGGCGGATCGCGATCCCGTCCGGAGACCTGATCGCCCTGTCGACGGGCGCGGCAGCGCCTGTCGCGGCGCGATGTCGGGAGTGGTTGCGAGACCGCCGGCCGGGCAGGGGATAGGGCGTGACGGGCGAGGTCGGAGCCATCGGCCGATCCGGCCCCACAAACAGAAAACCCCGCAGGGCGGGCGCCATGCGGGGTTGACGGTTCAAGGCTTGCGAAATGGTGGCCGGGGAGGGAATCGAACCCCCGACACGGGGATTTTCAATCCCCTGCTCTACCAACTGAGCTACCCGGCCATTTCACGGCAGGCCGTGATGAGGAGCGGCATGATACGGAGCGCCGGACGATCTGGCAAGCCGCATGTGCGCTGAACGGTTTGCGCGGGGCCCCGCGCAGCGTGCCGGCGGCGGCGCATGATGGTGCCAGGCCTTCAGGCAAGGACTCGTAGGCATGGACTGTACGCCGCAAACAGGAGCCGCCATGAAACGCATTCTCTACGCAGTATCCGCCGCGCTGACGCTGTTCGCGATGAGCGCTTGCGCGACCGATCCCAAGATGCGCGACGCCGATCGTCTGGCCTTGTATCGCGCCCATGCCGGCGAGCCGGTGCCGGCGTTCCAGTACTACGGCCGCCTCGACGGCTGGACCCCGTTGGGCGACAGCGCGCTGGCGGTGTGGACGCGGCCAAATCAGGCCTATCTGCTGGAACTGCAGGGCCGCTGCTCGGACCTGGACTTCGCCTCGGCGATCACGGTCAGCAGCCAAGCCGGGCGGGTCTATTCGCGCTTCGACAAGGTGATGGTGCTGGGCCAGGGCGCGCTGCCGTTCCCCTGCCATATCGGCCAGATCCGCCCGCTCGACGTCAAGGCGATCAAGCAGGCGCAGCGCGACCGGCGTTCGGCCGGCTCGATGCCGGAAAGCCGCGACGACGGCGTGACGCCGCAGGACGGCAAGTAAGCCGGGCAACGGCGCCGGTCAGCTCT
Organism: Lysobacter sp. Root604; assembly: GCF_001427505.1. Classification (NCBI taxonomy): domain Bacteria; kingdom Pseudomonadati; phylum Pseudomonadota; class Gammaproteobacteria; order Lysobacterales; family Lysobacteraceae; genus Lysobacter; species Lysobacter sp. Root604. The sequence goes on from NZ_LMGS01000011.1 coordinate 217,942, forward strand.
CCGGCGCCACGTAGCCGGCCGGCTTGTCGGCGCCGCCGGCGAACAGGAACTTCTCCATCTCCGCTTCCAGGAAGGCGCGGTGCTTGGGGTCCAGCGGCGACAGGCGGTTTTCGTTGATCAGCATGGTCTGATGCGCGAGCCAGGCGGCCCAGGCGGTCTTGCCGATGTGCGCGTACACGCGCTTGCCGAGTGCGCCGGGCCAGGGCACGAAGTCCAGGCCGTCGGTGTCGCGGTGTTCGTATTCGCAATGGACGGTGCGTGGCATCGAAGTTCCTGATTGGCGGCTCGCGGCGCAAGCCGCGGGCGTGAAAGGATGGAGCGGGCCGGATTCGAACGCGCGCGCGTCAGGCGTCGCTTTCCAGCAGCTTGCGGATCGGCGCGGGGATGCCCAGTTCGGACAACTCGGCGCGCGCGACCCAGCGCAGGCCGTCATTGTCGCCCACCGCGTCGCGCAGGGCGATGCCGCGCCAGCGCAGCGGCTGCAGTTCCAGCTTGTAGTGGCTGAAGGCGTGCGCGATCGGCGCCAGGCGCTGGGCGGCGGCGAAATCGCCGTGCGCGTGCGCGCCGAACCAGGCCTGCGCCGCCGCGTCGTCCTCGGCTTGTGGCAGCGTCCACAGCGAGGCCCAGATACCGACCGGCGGGCGCCGCTGCAGCAACACGCGCGCCTGCGCGTCCTGCAGCCACAGCACCTGCGCATGGCGTTGCGGCACGGCCTTGCCGGGCTTGGGCGTGGGCAACTCCGCGACCCGGCCTTCGCGGCGGGCGACGCAGTCGTCCTGCAGCGGGCACAGCACGCAGGCCGGATCGGCGCGCGTGCACAGGGTCGCGCCCAGGTCCATCTGCGCCTGGGTGTAGTCGGCCAGGCGCGTATCCGCCAGATCGGGACTGGCGACGTGGCGTTCGGCCAGCGCCCACAGCTGTTTTTCCACCGCCGGCAGGCCGGGATAACCGTCGATGCCGTGGTAACGGCTGAGCACGCGTTTGACGTTGCCGTCGAGAATGGCGTGGCGGTCGTTCCAGGCCTGCGACAGGATCGCCGCGGCGGTGCTGCGGCCGATGCCGGGCAGGGCGGTCAGCGCGTCGAGATCGCGCGGCAGTTCGCCGCCGTGCAGCTCGACGCAGCGTTGGGCGGCCGCGTGCAGATTGCGCGCGCGGGCGTAGTAGCCCAGCCCCGACCACAGCGCGAGGACTTGGTCCTGCGAGGCGGCCGCGAGTTCCGGCAGGGTCGGCAGGGCGGCGACGAAACGTTCGAAGTAGGGCGCGGCGGTCTTGACCTGGGTCTGCTGCAGCATGATTTCCGACAGCCACACCCGGTACGGCGTGCGCGGATGCTGCCAGGGCAGGTCGTGGCGGCCGCAGACGTCGAACCAGCGCAGCAGGCGGCTCGCGAATGCATCCGTGCCCGCGCCCGCGGCAACGGGCGCGGCGGCGGATTTGGCGCGCGCGGCGCGGCTCACGGCAGCTCCTCGTCGCCGAGTTCGATCTCGACCGCTTCGAGGGTGGCGCCGGAGATTTCCAGCTTGGGCGTGCGCAGCTTGGCGCGCAGCGGCGGCAACGGCGCGCCGCGTTCGCCGGCCTCGATCCAAGCCAGCACCGCGGGCAGGCGGAACTCGCTGTCGGCCTGAGTCTGGCCGCGGCTAAGGCGCAGGCCGATGGTTTCCGACAGGTCCGGGCGGCCGACGTAGCGCAGTTCGAACGGCAAGGGCGCGGAGGCATCGTCCAGCGGCGCCGGCAGCGCCGGCCAGGCCTGCGGCCACTGCGCCAGCCGACCGTCCAGTTGCAGCACCAGGCGCCGACCCAGCGCGAGCGCGCCGGTCGCGTCCAGCGTCGGGATCGGATTGCTCGCGTCGCCGCGCGCGCGCAGCGCCAGCGCCACGGGTTCCAGCGACCACACCGCCTCGTCGAACTTGAGCGGGCCGTGCAGGCCCAACGCGAACGGCAGGCGGGTATCGCCGGATTCGTAGCTGGCCGCCGCGCCCAGCAACGCCGGCACGATGGTGAGTTCGTCGTCGCCGATGCGCAGCGGCCCGGACAGGGCTACCGTCGCCGGCAATCGCCAGCCGCTTTGCTCGATCGCGATGCGACCGTTGGCGCCCAGCCCGGCCGCCGGCGCGGGCCGCGACAAAGCGACCGCGAGATCGAACGGGATCGCCATCGGCGCGTCCAGATAGCGGCCGCGCAGACGCGCGCGCACGAGACGATCCGGATACAGCGCGGGCAGCTCGGCCTGGATGCCCTCGATGCGCCAGTCGTGGTTGACGATGCGGCCGTCGGCGATGCGCAGGCCGTCGGTGAGGGTGGGAATGCGGGTTTGCGGCGACGGCGGCCGGCTCGCCAGCCAGTGCTGCAGCGCCGGCAGATCCAACAGCGGCGCGTCGAGTTCGATGCGTTCGACCGTGAGCTGATCGCCGCGGCTGCGCAGGGTCGACCAGGGCAGCGACAACTGGATGCGTTTCGCGCTGAGCAGCGGCGTGGCGGCGCCGGGCTCGCGCACGATCACCTCGCGCACCAGCAGCATCGGCGTGCCGCGCAAGCGGTATTCGCTGACGCCGGCGGCGCTGATCTCCAGCCCCAGCGCGGCGCCGGCGCGGTCGAGGATCAATGCCGCCGCACGCTGCGGGCGCGAGATCCAGACCAGCGCGAGCACGCTCAGCAAGCCTAGAACGGCGAACGCGAGCAACCAGCGGCGCGCGCGGCGCGGCGCCGGTTTGGCGGCGGGGTTGGCGGTGTCGGCGACCATGCGCGCGCCGGCGGCCGGGCTCAGGCGCCTAGCGCTTCGGGCAGCAGGGCGTCGACGAAGGCCTCGGCGTCGAACACGCGCAGGTCTTCCGGGCGCTCGCCGATGCCGGCGTAACGGATCGGTATGCCGAACTCGCGCGCCAGCGCGAACACCACGCCGCCCTTGGCGGTGCCGTCCAGCTTGGTCACCACCAGGCCGGTCACGCCGACCGCGGCATGGAACTGGCGCAGCTGCGACAAGGCGTTCTGGCCGGTGGTGCCGTCGATCACCATCAATACTTCGTGCGGCGCGTCGGGATCGACCTTCTGCAGCACGCGCTTGATCTTGCCCAGTTCGGCCATCAGGCCCTGCTGGGTGTGCAGGCGGCCGGCGGTGTCGGCGATCAGCACTTCGGTGCCGCGCGCCTTGGCCGCCTGCAGCGCGTCGAACGCGACCGAGGCCGCATCGGCGTTCTGGCCCTGCGCGATCACCGGCACGCCGTTGCGCTCGCCCCAGGCCTGCAACTGCGCGACCGCGGCGGCGCGGAAGGTGTCGCCGGCGGCCAGCATCAGGGCGCGGTTCTCGTCGCGGAAACGCTTGGCGAGCTTGCCGATGGTGGTGGTTTTGCCGACGCCGTTGACGCCCACGGTCAGCAGCACGAACGGGCGCGCGGCGGGGTCGATGCGCAGCGGTTGCGCGACCGGGCGCAGCAGGGCGATCAGGTCGGCGCGCAGAGCGGCGAGCAAGGCCGGGGCGTCGGCGAATTCGCGCGCCTTCATGCGCCGGCGCAGGCTTTCGATGAGCTGGGTGGTCGCGGTCACGCCGACGTCGGCGGTGATCAGCGCGGTTTCGATCTCGTCCAGCAGGTCGTCGTCGAGCTTGGGATTGCGCGAGAACAATCCGCCCAGGCTGCGCGCGAACGCGCTGCCGCGCAGGCGCTCGCGCCAACCGGGCTTGCCGGCGCTGGCGGGCGGGGTGCCCGGTTCGGCCGCCACCGCCTGGGCGACGTCGGCGTCGACCTCGAGCGCGGCGGCGATCACTTCGGCCGGCACCGGTTCGACGGCGGCGGCCACGGGCTCGACCGCGACGGGTTCGGCCGCGACGGGTTCGGCCGCGATGGGCTCGACCGCGGCGGGTTCGACCGCGGCGGGTTCGGCAGGAGCGGACGCGTCGGACTGCGCGGACGGGAATGCGGCGGCCAGTTCCTCGGTGCTGAGGCGGGGTTGGCTGGCGGAGGTTTCGGGCTTCTTGCGGCGGAAAAAACCGATCATCGGGGGGAAGCGTCACGAATGCGCGAGAATGCGCACATGCTAGCACCGGCCCCCGCACGCTCCCGATGAACAAACCCACCGCAGGCCGGCCCACGCGCGCCGGCGCAGCCCCTGGGCGCATCCGCATCATCGGCGGCCGCTGGCGCGGCACCCGTCTGGACGTGGCCGATGCGCCGGGCTTGCGCCCGACCTCCGACCGCGTGCGCGAGACCTTGTTCAACTGGCTGGGCCCGGTGTTGCCCGGCGCGCGCGTGCTCGACCTGTTCGCCGGCACCGGCGCGCTCGGCCTGGAGGCGTTGTCGCGCGGCGCGGCCGCCGCGACCCTGGTCGAACGCGACCCGGCCCTGGCCGCGGCCCTGCGCGCGACCGCGGCGCGCCTGCCCGGCGGCGAAGCCGCGCAGGTGGTGCAGGCCGATGCCCTGGCCTGGCTGGGCGCGCAGGCCGACGCCGGCTACGACCTGGCCTTCGTCGACCCGCCGTTCGCGGCCGGTTTGTGGGACGCGGTCTGGCCGGCGCTGTTGCCGAAGCTGTCCGCCGGCGCCTGGCTGTACGTCGAGGCCCCGCAGGGCACGACGCCTGCGCTGCCGCCGGACTGGCAGCGCCATCGCGAGGGCGGCACGCGCGAGGTCAGCTACGCCCTGTACCGGCAGCGTTCGGCCTAGGCGCGGGTCCGCAGCCGCCGGCCCGGAATGCCGCGGCGCCCGGTCGCGGTCGCAACGGGCCCTGCGAATGCGCCCGACTGCTACACTTCGTTCCGTCCCGACGGACGCGTCGCGACGGTAGCGTTGCCCCAGGGCCCGCGCCGGCGCGCCTCCGCCGCCTTCCGCCAGCAGACGCGAACGATCACTCCATGAGCGTGGCCCGTACTCGAATCGCCGTCTATCCCGGCACCTTCGATCCGATCACCAACGGCCACATCGACCTAGTCGACCGCGCCGCCCCGCTGTTCGAACGCATGATCATCGGCGTGGCCGCCAGCCCCGGCAAAGGCCCGGCGCTGTCTCTGGAACTGCGCGTGGAACTGGCGCGCCAGGCGGTGGCCCATCACCCGCATATCGAAGTCCGCGGTTTCGACTGCCTGCTCGCGCATTTCGTCGCCGAAGTCGGCGGCGGCGTGCTGCTGCGCGGCCTGCGCGCGGTGTCGGACTTCGAATACGAATTCCAGCTGGCGAGCATGAATCGCCACCTGATCCCGGAGGTGGAGACGTTGTTCCTCACCCCGGCCGAGCAGTACGGATTCATTTCCTCGTCGCTGGTACGCGAGATCGCCCGCCTCGGCGGCGACGTCTCCGGGTTCGTGCCACCGGCGGTAGCCGAAGCGTTGCAGGCCGAATGGCAGCGCAATCAGAAACGATGACTTCCAACACACGGGGATCCCGATGAACACCACCTCCCGCCTGATGCTGATCGCCTGCCTCGCGCTGCCCTTCGTGGCCGCGTGCAAGAAGGAAGAAGCCGCGCCGGCCGCAGCCGTGCAAGCCCCGCTGACCGCGCCCACCACCAGCGGCGACGCCGAGTGGAGCAAGTACCTGACCGACGTGGTCAAGCGCAAGGTCGACGCCGAAGGCATCTCCGTCAGCCCCTACCTGTACTACCTGCCGGCCGAGACCAGCCCGGACTTCCAGGGCTACTACGACCGCCAGGTCGAGAAGGCCAAGCTCGATATCGCGCGCGGCATCGTCGAAGGCAACCTGCTGGCCTATGGCTCGCCGGCCTCGGCCAAGATGGCCGACCTGATCGTCGCCTCGTTCCCGGCGCCGACCAAGGAAACCCCGCCGATGAAGGGCGTGAAGGTGCTGTTCATCGGCGCCGCCGCCGACAGCGAGCGCGTCAAGGCCGCCGTCACGCCGTACGGCGTCGAGTACTCGTTCATCGAAGTCAAGTAATGCCCGCTGGCACGGTCGCCGTACGGCGACCGTGCCCCGCGACACAGGTACGGTCAGCCCAGGCGGCCGTGCCGGCACCGTCGCAGCGCCTGAGCGCGGCGACGGTTTCGCGATTCGCGACCGCGCCGGTTCTCAAGCGCGCGTTCCGCCCCCATGATGTCCTCATGTCCCTGCGCATCAACGAGCTCTGCGTCAACTGCGACGTCTGCGAACCGGCCTGTCCCAATCAGGCGATCGCGCAGGGCGAGACCATTTACGTGATCGATCCGGCGCGCTGCACCGAATGCGTCGGACACTATGACGAGCCGCAGTGCGTGGTCGTCTGCCCGGTCGAATGCATCGACAACGATCCGGCCCATCCCGAAACCCACGAACAGCTGCTGGCCAAGCTGCAGCGTTTGCAACAGGAGTGACACGATGCGCAAGGCGCCCGCGATGCACGCAGGTCTGATGTCCCTGGTGTTGGCGAGCGCCTGGCTGCTCGTGGCGCCCGCGCAGGCCGCGCAGGCGCCGCAGGCCGGCACCGCGCATCCGCCGGGCGCGGCCATCGCCAGCGCTCATCAGCTGTCCACCGATGCCGGCCTGGAGATCCTGGGCCAGGGCGGCAACGCCTTCGACGCCGCGATCGCGGTGTCCTCGACGCTGTCGGTGGTCGAGCCGATCAGCTCCGGCATCGGCGGCGGCGGGTTCTTCCTGCTGCACGACGCCAAGAGCGGGCGCGACGTGTTCGTGGACGCGCGCGAGACCGCGCCGGCCGCGGCCACGCCGGCCGCGTATCTGGACAAGAACGGCGAGCTCGACCGCGACCGCGCCACCAACGGCCCCTGGTCGGCCGGCATCCCCGGCCTGCCGGCGGCGCTGGTGCACCTGGCCGAGCGCTACGGCAAGCTGCCGCTGAAGACCTCGCTGGCGCCGGCGATCCGGATCGCGCGCGAGGGTTTCCCGATCTATCCGCGTCTGGAGAAGGGCTACGCCAGCCGCCGCGAGGTGATGGAGCGTTATGCCGGCACGCGCGCGGTGTTCCTGGCCGACGGCAGCCCGCCCAAGGCCGGCGAGATCCTCAAGCAGCCCGAACTCGCCCACACCCTGGAACTGCTGGCCGGCAAGGGCTACGACGGCTTCTATCGCGGCGAAGTCGCCAAGAAGCTGCTGGCCGCGGTCAAGCACGAAGGCGGGCAATGGCGCGCCGACGAACTGTCCGGTTACCAAGTGCGCGAGCGCGAGCCGCTGCGCCTGAAGTACCGCGGCTGGGACATCGTCACCGCGCCGCCGCCGTCCTCGGGCGGCGTGGCCCTGGCCGAGATCCTGCAGATGCTGTCGGGCTGGGACCTGTCCAAGCTCGACGACGCCCACCGCGTGCACATCGTCGCCGAGGCCATGCGCCGCGCCTATCGCGACCGCACCCTCTATCTGGGCGATCCGGATTTCGTGAAGGTGCCGCTGGCGCGTCTGACCAGCGCCGACTACGCCGCCGGCCTGCGCGCCACCATCCACCCCGACAAGGCCACGCCCAGCGATCTGCTGTCGGGCACGCCGGCGCCGCTGGAAGACGACGAAACCACCCACTTCTCGATCATCGACGCCGAAGGCAACCGCGTCGCCGCGACCCAGACCGTGAACCTGCTGTACGGCTCGGGCATGGTCGCGCCGGGCACCGGCGTGCTGCTCAACAACGAGATGGACGACTTCGCCCTGCGTCCGGGCACGCCCAACGCGTTCGGCGTGATGGGGTTCTCGGCCAACGCACCCGCGCCGGGCAAGCGCATGCTCAGCTCGATGACGCCCAGCTTCCTGGAGTCCAAGGACAAGGTGATCGCGGTCGGCGCCCCCGGCGGCAGCCGCATCATCACCCAGGTCCTGCTGGCGATCCTGGCCTACGACGCCGGCCTGGCGCCGCAGCAGGTCGCGGCGCTGCCGCGCTACCACCACCAGTGGATGCCCGATGCGATCTCGGCCGAGGCGGGTGCGCTGGACGCCGCCACCGTCAGCGCGCTGCAGGCGATGGGGCACAAGGTCAACGCCGGCGAGGCGAGCTGGGGCAATCTGCAGACGGTGATGTGGGACAAGGCCGCGGGCACCCTGTCCGGCGGCACCGATCCGCGCAATCCGGTCGGCAAGGCCGCGGTACTCGCGCAGCCCTGAGCGGCGCCGCGCGATCGGGACGCGCGCGACGCTAGAGCCGTCGCGCGCAGTGCAGTAGATTGCGCCTTCGACACAACGGTGCGACGGACAGGGGCGGGCGGACAGTGACGGATCAACAGGACAAGCCCTGGTATGCACGCGTGCCGGCGATCTCGGTCGCGTTGCTCGCGTTCCTGGTCGGCCTGACCACCCTGGTCAACAACGTGCGCGACTGGCTGAGCGACGACGCGCCCGCGCCGGCCGCCGCCGCGGCCAAGCCGGCCGCGCTGCCGGCGACCGCGCCCGTGCCGCAGGCGCCGCGCAAGACCGCGGTGCTGTTGACCCTCAAGCAGATCGAGGTGATCGACGACGGCACCAACGGCAGCACCGCCTGGTCGTTCGAGATCGAAGGCGGCGGCGAGGAGCTGTTCGCGCTGGCCGCGCGCGATTACGTGGACACCGGCGCCGACGCGATCGCGCTACCGCGCACCAGCGACCCCTCGATCGCGCGCGTGGTGCTGGTGCCCGGCCAGGAGATGACGATCAAGATCACCGGCCGCGCCTCGGGCCTGATCAGCAGCACGGTCGCGCGCGGCAGCGCCAAGCTGCGCGCCGACGGCGGTCTGGCGCCGATCCGGGTGCTCGCCGAGGGCGGCAAGGCCGGCGAGTTCGTGTTCCATTTCGCCACCGTGGCCACGCCGCAGGACTGAGCGCGGCGGCGGCTGTCGCGACCGCCGCGCTGCCGCCGCACCGCGCTATCGCGGCGCTAACGCTCGCGGAGTTACCCTATGCGGGCGCTGAGGCGACGCCGGCGCCGCGCTTGCGAGCGCGTACCGGCGCCCGCATCTCTCACTCGTTCCCGCTGATCCGTCGGATGGCCGCGATGAAACTTTGGTCCGTATTGGGCAATAGCCAGAAACTCGACGGCGGCGCCATGTTCGGCAACGCGCCGCGCGCGATGTGGGCGAAGTGGTCGCCGCCGGACGAACAGAACCGCATCGACCTGGCCTGCCGCGCCCTGCTGGCCAGCCCGCTGGCCGGCAAGACCGTGCTGTTCGAGGCCGGCATCGGCGCCTTCTTCGAGCCCAAGCTGCGCGAGCGCTACGGAGTGGTCGAAGAACGTCATGTCCTGCTGGAGTCGCTGGCCGAAGCGGGCTTCGCGCCGGAAGACATCGACGTGGTGGTGCTGTCGCATCTGCACTTCGATCATGCCGGCGGCCTGCTCGCGTCCTGGGCCGAGGGCGAGGCGCCGCGGCTGGCGTTTCCGAACGCGAGCTATCTGGTCGGGCGCGCGCATTACGAGCGCGCGCGCCAGCCGCATGCGCGCGATCGCGCGAGTTTCATTGCCGAATTGCCGGACCTGCTGGAGGCCACCGGCCGTCTGGAGCTGGTCGACGGCGAGTATTCGCAGACGCTGGGCCACAGCGTGCGTTTCCACTACAGCGACGGCCACACGCCGGGGCTGATGCTGGCCGAGATCGTCGGCCCCGAGACCGTGGCCGGTCGTCCGCACGGCGGCGTGGTGTTCTGCGCCGATCTGATTCCGGGCCGGCCCTGGGTGCACGTGCCCATCACCATGGGCTACGACCGCAATGCCGAGTTGTTGATCGACGAGAAGAAGTCCTTCCTGGCCGACAAGCTCGAGCGCAACGTGCATCTGTTCTTCACCCACGACCCGGGCTGCGCGCTGGCCCAGGTGGTGCGCGACGACAAGGGCAAGTTCGGCACCGCGCACGAAGTGCCGGCCTTGCACGCGCGGGCCCTGGCTGCATGAGATCGGCGCGGGCGGCGCTGGCGCTGCCGATCGTCTTGTTCGTCGCCGCGGCCGCGGCGCGGACGCCTGCGCCGGCCGGCGATGCGGCGCCCAGCGCGACCGTGCCGGTCGAGGAGCCGCGTGCCGCCCGCGCGCTGCGCGACCGCGAGTTCGGCGTGACCAGCCGTCAGTTCGGGCTCGATCGTAGGGTCGAGATGTACCAATGGCGGGCCACGGCCAGCGGCTACGAGCGGGTCTGGAACGCCGCGCCCATCGATTCCCAGGGCTATGCGCCCGGACACCAGAACCCGCCCACGCTGCCGCTGGAGAACCGGCGCTGGTGGTCGGACTCGGCCAGCTTGGACGGGCGCCCGATCGAAGCCGGCGTACTGCATGCGCTGGGCGAATGGCGGGTGTTCCGGCCCAATTTCTCGCGCCTGCCGGCCAACCTGGCCGCGACCTTCCAGCCCGAAGGCGACGGCCTGGGCAGCGCCGAGAATCCGCTGGACCCGCAGATAGGCGATCTGCGCGTGAGCTGGCGCGAACTGCATCTGCCGCCGCTGGAAGGCAAGCTGGAACTGGTCGACGGCCGCTGGCGCATGTCGGCGGCGACCGCGGCGGCGGCCTTGAACGCGGCGCCGGTGCCGGCGCCCGTGGCCGCGCCCGAAGCCGAGGGCGCGCGCCGGATGTGGCCGTGGTTCGGCGGCGGCGCACTGGTGATCGTCATCGCGCTGGTCGCGCGTCGCCGCCGGCGCGTCAAAGCCAAAGCCAACGCGGCGGCGGAGTAGGGCGGAACGCCCCCGCTTTCTCCCCCTTTGCAAAAGGGGACTAAGGGGATTTGCTTCTGCTTCAACGGCAGTAGCGACAGCCCGGAGCTTGGACGTTCGCGCCGCGTACCGCCGCGCGCATCAACCGTCGTGCTTGGTACCGAAGATCTTGTCGCCCGCGTCGCCCAGGCCCGGCAGGATGTAGCCGACTTCGTTGAGGCGTTCGTCGACCGAGGCGGTGTAGACCTCCACGTCGGGGTGCTTGGCCTCCAGCGCGCGCAGGCCTTCCGGCGCGGCGACCAGGAACAGGCCCTTGATGCGGCGGCAGCCCGCGGCCTTGAGCATGTCCACGGTCGCGATCAGGGTGCCGCCGGTGGCCAGCATCGGGTCGAGGATGAGCGCGGTGCGCTCGTCCATGCGGCCGGTGAGTTTTTCGTAGTAGCCGACCGGCTGCAGGGTGCGCTCGTCGCGCTGCAGCCCGACCACGCCGACCTTGGCCGAGGGGATCAGCTCCAGCACGCCGGTGAGCATGCCCAGGCCGGCGCGCAGGATCGGCACCAGGGTGACCTTGGCGCCCTTGATGCGGCGGATGGTGACCGGGCCGGCCCAGCCCTGGATCACCGCTTCCTCGGTCTCCAGATCGGCGGTGGCCTCATAGGTCAGCAGGGTCGCGACCTCGGAAGCGAGTTCGCGGAATTCCTTGGTGCTGTTGCCGGCGCGTCGCATCAGGCCGAGCTTGTGCTGGACCAGCGGATGGCGGACTTCGACGATCTTCATGGGCGACCTTGTCTGTGTTGCGCCGGCGCGCGATGCCTGGCGCAAGCATTGATGGTTGGCGTGCGCGACGCAAGCGCCGCTTGTAGCCCCCTTGGAAAAAGGGGGCGGCGGCGCGTAGCGGCGCGGGGGATTTGCTTTTGCTTTGTGGCGTCGAGCAAAAGCAAATCCCCCCTAACCCGCCCGGCCAGCAGGCATAGCCTGCCGGCGTTCACCCGTGCACGAACCTGCGGTTCGTAAGCCGCACGGCTTCACCCTTTTCCAAAGGGAGGACCGCGTAGCGGCACGCGGCTCAGTCGGCGCAGGCGTACAGGTTGTTGCCGTCGGCGAGCGCGGTTTCGACGAAGGCTTGCAGCGCGCCTACCTGCGCCGGGTCGGCGCAACGCACGGCCACGCGCGCCAGCTCCGCATGCAGGCCGCGCAGCTCGCCCAGCAGGAACGTGGTGTCGGCGTAGTAGTCGCGCATCTTGTGCAGCAAGGGATAGTCGACGCGCGGCTGCGCGGCGGCCAGCAGCTGCGCATGCAGGGATTCGTCGAGGGCGAAACCGCGATGCGAGTAGGGCGCGTCGCGGTCGTGCCGGGCCTGGATCAGGTCGAGCGCCATGGGCGTGGCGAGTGTTCGCGCAGGACCGCGGCGTCGCCGCCGCGGCCGCTGCGAGGGCCGGCTCAGGCCGTGCGCACGTACTGGATTTCGACGCCGTCGCTGCCGCCGATCGCCGCGCGCAGCACGGTGATCAGCGAGCCGGCGTTGAGGTGATCGATCTCGATCATGTCGACGGTGGCGTGGTCGATCCAGTAGTTCTGGTCCTTGCTGTCCTCTTCCTCCAGCGCGGCGACCAGGATCTGCAGCTCTTCCTCGCTGATCTCGCCGATATCGGCGCCGGTGTCCTTGTTCGACAAACGAATCATTCCGCGACTTCCTTGGATCAGTAGTGAAAAGATGAGGAGTGAGAAGCGAGAAGCGAGGAGTGAGCGAAGGCGGAGGCAGGCAGCGGCTTTCGCTCGCTCCTCACTCCTCCACGCTCACTCCCGACTTTAAGCGGCGGCCTGCTGCTGCGCGCGCGGGCCTTCCTTGAGCGCGCGGCCGACCATCGACACCAGCAGGTCGATCTCGGCGCTGGTGATGGTGAAGTTGGGGGTGAAGCGCAGCGAATTGACGCCGCCGTGGATCACGCCGATGCCGCGCTCGCGCAGCCATTCCTCGGTGGAGCCCGCGCCGTAGCACTTGAACTGCGGCGCCAGCTCGCAGGAGAACAGCAGGCCGGTGCCCTGGACCTTGGTGATCAGGCCGCCGAGCTCGTTCTTGAGTTGCTCCAGCTTCTGCAGGGCCTCGGCGCCGCGCGCGCGGATGTTCTCGCGCAGTTCCGGGGTGACCTGGGCCAGCACCGACACCGCCACGTCCAGCGCGCGCGGGTTGGTGGTCATGGTGTTGCCGTACAGGCCCTTGCGGTACAGCGAGGCGGCGCGTTCGCCGACCGCGAGCACCGACAGCGGGTACTGGCCGGCGTTGAGCGCCTTGGAATAGGTTTCCATGTCCGGCGCGTCCAGGCCTTCGAAGCCCGGGTAGTCGACGATCGACAGCACGCCGTGCGCACGCAGGCCGGCCTGGATCGAATCGATCAGCAGCAGCGAGCCGTGGCTGCGGGTGAGTTCGCGCGCGGCGGCGTAGAACGCCGGCGGCACGCCGCGGCCCGGGTCGCCTTCGCCCATCACCGGCTCCAGAAACATCGCCTCGATGAACCAGCCATTGGCGTCGGCGTCGGCGAAGATCTTGTTGAGCGCTTCGATGTCGTAAGGCTCGACGGTGATCACCGAGTCCTCGTTGCGGAAGCTGGCCAGATACTGCACATAGGCCTTGCGCGAGGAGTCCGAGTACAGCGCCGGGCGCTCGGTGCGGCCGTGGAAGCTGCCCTTGACCACCACGCGCTTGATCGCGCGGCCGGCGTACTTGGCGCCGGGGTCGGTCATCAGCTTGGTGTTGACGTCGGCGATGCGCGCGGCCAGCGACACCGATTCCGAACCCGAGTTCAGGCACAGGAAGCGGGCGTAGGGGCAGCCGCCGCGCGACACGCCGATCGCGCCGCGCAGGGCGCGGTCGAAGCGCAGCTGCGACAGCGACGGGGTCATGATGTTGGCCATCGCCTGCGGCTTGGCCATGGCCGCGATCACCGCGTCCGGGGTGTGGCCGAAGCCGAGCATGCCGTAGCCGCCGGAGTCGTGCAGCACCGCGCCCTTGAGGGTCACGATCCAGGGGCCGCGCGCGACCAGGGCGACATAAGGATTGACGCCGTCGTCGGTGTAGAAATTGACGTAGCCGTGCTGGACGGCGCGGATCTGCGCGTCTTCGTCCAGGTCCAGCAGGTCGGCGATATCGGCGCGCACGGCCGCGTATTCGGCGGCGGCGGCCTCGATGGCCTCGACCAACTCCGGATGGCTGGCGGCGAAGCGGGTCGCGGTGGCGTCGTCCAGGCCGAGGGTGCGGCGCGCGCCGGCATGGGCACGCAGCGGCGCGAGAGGGGCGAGCAGGGTCATCACAAGATCTCCAATGGTCGTCGGCAGTCCGGCCGAAGCATCGTGGGATGAAGAACAGGCCCGGCCTCCGTGGCCGGGCGCTCGCAGTTGCAGCGCCCCGGGGTGGTTCGGGTCGCCAAGCGCCGCCCTTCATGCAAGTCGAAACACGCATGTCAGAAACGAAGATCGCCGCGGCCGCCCGTGAAACGGCTGCCAGCGGTTGTTTTTCGTTTCAATTCAATAGCTTGTGCGAGTTTATCACGTCCGGAGCACGGCGATAACCCCCAGCCGGGCGGGGCGGGTGACAGCTGTCATCCGGGGCCGGTGACGGCGCCCACTGCCGGGCGGGGGCGCGGATCGCGACAGTGGCGTCACCCCGAAGCCGGCCGCGACGGCCCCCATGGAGCTACACGATGAAGATTCCCCAACCCACCTGGCTGAGCGCGCTGATGCTGGTCGCCCTGAGCGGCGCGGCGGTCGCGGCCGAACCGGGTGGCGCCGACGGCGACGATGTCGCCATCCGCGACGTACGCGTGTTCGACGGCGAACGCATGCTGCCGGCCACCACCGTGCTGGTGCGCGACGGCCTGATCGCCGCGGTCGGCGCCAAGCTCGCGATCCCGGCCGGCGTGCCGGTGGTCGAGGGCCGCGGCGGCACCCTGCTGCCGGGCCTGATCGACGCCCACACCCACAGCTTCGGCGAGGCGCGCCGCGACGCCCTGCGCTTCGGCGTGACCACCGAGCTGGACATGTTCACCGACCACCGCCTGCTTGCCGATGCGCGCAAGGAGCGCGAAGGCCACGCGCGCACCGATCGCGCCGATCTGTGGTCGGCCGGCACCCTGGTCACCGCCAAGGGCGGGCACGGCACCGAATACGGCCTGGCGATCCCGACCCTGGACGACCCCGCCCAGGCCGAGACCTTCGTACGCGATCGCATCGGCGAGGGCTCGGACTACATCAAGCTGGTGGTCGACAACGGCGCCGCCTACGCCGGCCGCGCGCGCATTCCGACCCTGAGCGACGAAACCACGCGCGCCGCCATCGACGCCGCGCACCGCCAGAACAAGCTGGCGATGGTGCACGTGGCCCAGGTCGCCGATGCCGAAAAGGTGATCGACGCCGGCGCCGACGGCCTGATCCACGTCTACAGCGACCGCGTCGCCGACGCCGCTCTGGTCGCCGCTATCAAGGGCCGCAACGCTTTCGTGACCCCGACCCTGAGCGTGATGGCGACCCTGTCGCGCGCCGGCGAGGGCGCCAGGCTGGCCGCCGATCCGCGCATCGCACCGATGCTGCAGCCGGCGCAGAAGGACGCGCTGGGCCAGACCTTCCCGCTGCCCAAGGAGATCGATCATCACCTGCCCAACGCGCTGGAGAACGTGCGCCGCCTGCACGCGGCCGGGGTAACCCTGCTGGCCGGCACCGACGCCGGCAACCCCGGCACCGCTCATGGCGCCAGCCAGCACGCCGAGCTGGCGCTGCTGGTGAGCGCGGGCCTGAGCCCGGTGGAGGCCTTGCGCGCGGCGACCTCGGCGCCCGCGCGGCGCTTCGGCCTGCACGATCGCGGCCGCATCGCGCCGGGCCTGCGCGCCGATCTGATCCTGGTCGACGGCGACCCCGGCACCGACATCACCGCCACCCGCGCGATCCGCACGGTGTGGAAGAACGGCTACGCCGTGGCCCGCGTCGCCGACCAGCCGGCGCCACGCCTGAGCGCGGGCGCGGTCGAACTGCTGCGCGGCGATCAGCCGGCGCCGAACTGGGCCGCCAGCACCGACCAGATCATCGGCGGGCGTTCGCAGTCCAAGCTCGCCGCCGCCCAGGGCCAGAGCGGCGGTCCGGCCCTGCAGGTCGCCGGCGAAGTGGTGGCCGGCGCGCCGTCCACCTGGGGCGGCCTGATCCTGTTCCCGGGCGGCGAGCCGATGGCCGCCACCGACGCCAGCGGCGTGCGCGAGCTGGTGCTGCGGGTGCGCGGCGACGGCCAGGCGCTGACCCTGCTGGTGTTCTCCGGCGCCGACATCAACGGCCGCCCGGGCATGCAGCGGGTCGAGACCGGCAGCGACTGGCGCGAGGTTCGCGTGCCGCTGGCGACGCTGGCCAACGTCGATCTGACCCGTTTGCGCGGTATTTCGTTGGCGGCGATCGCGCCGGGCCCGTTCGCCTTCGCTATCGAGGCGGTCGAACTGCGCTGAGCCGCAACGCCGGTCGCGCGCATCGGGCCCCTCCCTCGGCCCGCTGCGCGCGACCGGTTTTTTCGTTTCGGTGCGCAAGCCCGAACTTTTCGTCTTCGGATTACTTACAGTCGCGGCAGCGAAGGACACATCCGCATGCGCATCAAGGCCTTCATCCAAGCCCACGAACACCCGCCCCTCTGGCGCTGGGTGTCGCTGCTGTACCTGATTTTCGCGTTCCTGCCGATGTTCTACTGGCCGACGGTGCCGCTGCGCGCGGTGTTGTTGTTCGCCGCCGCCGCGCTGACCTTCGTGGTGCTGTACTTCGCCCATCACTACGCGGCCTCGCGGCGCCGGCGTCTGGCCCTGACCCTGGCGGTGGCCGCGCTGGGCTTCGCCACCATGCCGATGGGCGCCGGCGCGGCCTACGTGATTTTCGCCGTCGGCATGGCCGCCGCCACGCTGTCGCCGTGGCGCGCGCTGCCGCTATGCGTGGTGCTGATGGCGATCGAGGCGGTGTGCTTCTACCGCTTCCTGCCGGCCGAGGCGATGCCGGTGTCGACCTACCTCATCAACGTGATCGTGGCGGCGATGGTGTTCGTCGGCGTCGTCAGCATCCGCAATCGCGAGCTGCGCAACGCCGAGCTGCGCCTGACCCAGGACGAAGTGCGGCGCCTGGCCAGCCTGGCCGAGCGCGAGCGCATCGGTCGCGATCTGCACGACGTGCTAGGCCACACCTTGTCGCTGGTGGTGCTCAAGACCCAGCTCGCCGCGCGCCTGTTCGAGCGCGACCCGCAGGGCGCGCGCGCCCAGATCGGCGAGGTCGAACGGGTCGCGCGCGAAGCGCTCACCCAGGTCCGCGAAGCGGTGGCCGGCATCCGCGCCAACGGCTTGCAGGCCGAACTGGCGGCCGCGCGCCTGGCCCTGCTCAGCGCGGAGATCAGCCTGGATCACCGGCTGGCGCCGGTCGAGATCCCCGAGAAGGTCGAAACCGCGCTGACGCTGGCGCTGCGCGAATCGGTGACCAATGTGCTGCGCCACGCCGGCGCGACCCGGGTTGAGGTCGAGTTGTTCGGCGAGAGCCGCGGCGGCCTGAGCCTGCTGATCGCCGACGACGGCCGCGGCGGCGCCGGCCGCGAGGGCCACGGCCTGACCGGCATGCGCGAACGCCTGCGCGAGGTCGGCGGCAGCGTCGAGATCGACAGCCCGATCGGCGCCGGCACGCGCCTGCGCCTGATCCTGCCGCGCGAGGCCCTGGCCGCCGCGCGCCGCGACGACGACACGCCGGCCTTGGCACGGACCTTCAGCGAGCGGGGCGCGGCATGATCCGACTGGTGCTGGCCGAGGATCAGGCGATGGTGCGCGGCGCGCTGGCCGCGCTGCTGAACCTGGAATCCGATCTGGAAGTGGTGGCCGCGGTCGGCGACGGCGAGGCGGCCTGGACGGCGGTGCAGCGGCTGCAACCCGATCTGCTGGTCACCGATATCGAGATGCCGCACATGACCGGCATCGAGCTGGCCCAGCGCCTGCGCGAATCCGGGCTGGAGACGCGGGTGGTGATCGTGACCACCTTCGGCCGCAGCGGTTATCTGCGCCGCGCACTGGATGCCGGCGTGCGCGGCTACCTGCTCAAGGACGCGCCCTCCGAACAACTGGCCGAGGCCTTGCGCCAGGTCCACCGCGGCGGCCGCGCGATCGATCCCCAGCTCGCGGTCGCGGCCTGGGGCGAGGAAGACCCGCTGACCGAACGCGAGCGCCAGGTCCTGCGCCTGGCGGGCGAGGGCGTGTCCACCGCCGAGATCGGCCAGCGCCTGCACCTGAGCCAGGGCACGGTGCGCAACTACCTGTCCGAGGCGATCGGCAAGCTCGGCGCCGGCAACCGCATCGAGGCCTATCGCCAGGCCCGCCAGAACGGTTGGCTGTAGCGCGGCGGGTTTCTTCTCTCGGCGCTGGTGCGGCTGGGACGCGTCGTCGATCGATGCGCAGGCTGTTTGTAGGAGCGGGGCGGGCTGCGACCGCGAATCCCAGCCACGTTGCTCGTTCCGGATTGGCCCGGCCTTCTGTGGGAGCGGCGTAAGCCGCGATGGCGAACTCCGGCTACGGCGCTGGCTGGGGTTTTGTTGAGATCTGCTGGTATCGGACTTCGGCTTTGGACCAAGGCCCTCCGCCTGCTGCGCGTGCGGGTCACTATGCTTTTGCTACTAGCTGCCTCCTTTGCTCCTAGCTCCCTCCTTTGTCAAAGGAGGGTTGGGGAGGATTTGCTGTTGCTTTGCTTTCGTCTTTTCCGACCGAAGGTCAAAGGCTTCCGCCTGCTGCGCATGCGGGTTACTTTCTCTTGCTAGCCCAAGAGAACGTAACCAAAGAGAAGGGCTAGCGTGACCAACCCTCCCCTGCGAGTTCGAGGCTTTCGCCGGGATTTTTCGAATGGACGTCCCTGTCCATTCGAAAAACKGAGCGCGGTGCTTTTGGACTTCAATGCCGCGGCAACGGCAACGGCAACGGTTGCGGGAGCAGGGCAGGGCAGGGCAGGGCAGGGAGGCGCCACGCCTTACGATGGGTGCCCCGAACGCTGGCTGCCCGGGGACCAGCGCCGGGCTTCTGAACCGGCCTCTGCGCCCGCTTTTGCCCCCGGGGCCTCTGGCGGCCGATAATGCCGGGCTTCCGGCGCCGTTGGCTGCCGGGGCCCAGCGCCCTCGACCGATGTCCGGTCTTATCGCTCCCGACCGCATAGCGGCTCTTCGCCGCCGACCAAGACCCGTCCGTTGAAAAAATCCGATTTCCATTACGAGTTGCCGCCGGAACTGATCGCCCAGGCCCCGCTGCCCGAACGCTCCGCCAGCCGCCTGCTGCTGGTGCCGCCGGCGCCGGCCGAGCTGGCCGACCGCAGCTTCCGCGACCTGCCCGAGTTGTTGGCGCCCGGCGACCTGCTGGTGTTCAACGACACCCGCGTGATCCCCGCGCGCCTGTACGGCCACAAGAGCAGCGGCGGGCGGGTCGAGATCCTGATCGAGCGCCTGCTAGGCGGCGCCCAGGCGCGCGCCCAGTTGGGCGTGAGCAAGTCGCCCAAGGCCGGCGCGCGCATCGCCCTGGATGCCGGCGGCGAGGCCGAGGTGCTGGACCGCGAGGGCGAGTTCTACCGCCTGCAGTTCCACCTCGACGGCCAGCCGCACGGCGATTCGCTGGAGAACTGGCTGCTGCACGCCGGCCGCCTGCCGCTGCCGCCCTACATCCAGCGCGAGCCCGGCAACGACGACGACGAGCGCTACCAGACCGTGTTCGCGCGCGAAGTCGGCGCGGTCGCGGCGCCCACCGCCGGTCTGCATTTCGATGAGGAGTTGCTGGCGCGCCTGCGCGAGCGCGGCGTCGAGTTCGGGCACGTCACTCTGCACGTGGGCGCGGGCACCTTCCAGCCGGTGCGCGTGGACAGCCTCGAGCAGCACGTGATGCACAGCGAATGGCTCAACGTCGGCGCCAGCCTGATCGAACAGATCCGCCGCACCCGCGCCGCCGGCGGCCGCGTGGTCGCGGTGGGCACCACCGTGGTACGCGCGCTGGAATCCGCGATGCGCCACGGCGGCGGCGCCGACGGCGAACTGCTTCCCTACGCCGGCGAGACCCGCTTGTTCATCCTGCCCGGCTACAAGATCCGTTCGGTCGACGCCCTGATCACCAACTTCCACCTGCCGGAGAGCACCCTGCTGATGCTGGTTTCCGCCTTCGCCGGCCGCGAACGCGTGTTCGCCGCCTACGCGCACGCGATCCGCGAGCGCTATCGCTTCTTCTCCTACGGCGACGCCATGCTGCTGCAGCCGGAGGTGGACGCGTGAGCGCTTTCCAAGTGGCGTGCCCGTCTGAATCGGCACTCGCCTTCCCCCCCTTTGAAAAAGGAGGGCAGCGGGGATTTGCTCCTACCCCAAACAAAAGCAAATCCTCCCCAACCCTTCTTTTCCAAAGGAGGGAGCGGAAATGAGCCGGATGTCCTTCGAATTGCTGGGCAACGACGGCGCCGCGCGGCGCGGACGCCTGACGTTTCCGCGCGGCACGGTGGAAACGCCGGCCTTCATGCCGGTGGGTACCTACGGCTCGGTCAAGGGCATCATGCCCGAGCACGTGCGCGCCCTCGGCGCCGAAATCATCCTCGGCAACACCTTCCATCTGTATCTGCG
Source organism: Lysobacter sp. Root604 (assembly GCF_001427505.1). Lineage (NCBI taxonomy): Bacteria > Pseudomonadati > Pseudomonadota > Gammaproteobacteria > Lysobacterales > Lysobacteraceae > Lysobacter > Lysobacter sp. Root604. The sequence goes on from NZ_LMGS01000011.1 coordinate 238,084, forward strand.
CCCGGGCCTGGACGTGATCGGCGACCACGGCGGCCTGCACGGATTCGCGCGCTGGAACGGCCCGATCCTGACCGACTCCGGCGGCTTCCAGGTGTTCTCGCTCGCGCACCGGCGCAAGATCACCGAGCAGGGCGTGACCTTCGCCTCGCCGGTGGACGGCAGCAAGGTGTTCCTGGGGCCGGAGGAGAGCATGCACATCCAGCGCGTGCTCGATTCCGACATTGTGATGATCTTCGACGAGTGCACGCCGTACCCGGCCACCGAGGAGGTCGCGCGCAAGTCGATGGAGCTGAGCCTGCGCTGGGCCGAGCGTTCCAAGAAGGCTCACGAGGGCAACGACGCGGCGCTGTTCGGCATCGTCCAGGGCGGCGTCCACCACGCGCTGCGCACGCGCTCGGCGGCCGGCCTCAAGGACTTGGGCTTCGACGGCTACGCGGTCGGCGGCCTGGCCGTGGGCGAGCCCGAGGCCGAGCGCAACGCCATGCTCGAGCACACCTGCCCGCAGCTGCCCGAGGACCGCCCGCGCTATTTGATGGGCGTGGGCCGGCCGGAGGATCTGGTCGAGTCGGTGGCGCGCGGCGTCGACATGTTCGATTGCGTGATGCCGACCCGCAACGCCCGCAACGGCCACTACTTCACCGCCGCCGGCACCGTGCGCGTGCGCAACGCCAAGTACGAGCGCGACCTGCGCCCGATCGAGGAGGGCTGCGACTGCTATGCCTGCGCCAACGGTTTCAGCCGCGCCTACCTGCGCCACCTGGACCGCTGCAACGAGATGCTGGGCCCGATGCTGGGCACCCTGCACAACCTGCGCTACTACCAGCGCCTGATGGCGCAGATGCGCGCGGCGATCGAGCAGGGAACCTTTGCCGCCTTCCGCGAGTCCTTCTACGCCGCACGCTTATAGAACACCGTTCGCCCGCAAGGCGGGCGAACCCTCTTTCCCCYTCTCCCGCTCGCGGGAGAGGGCAGGGGTGAGGGCCGCCCAAGGCRAGCGAACTCCGCTTCCCCGTCTCCCGCTCGCAGTGCGATCGGGCCGGGATGGGCAGGGGGAAAGGCTACCCGCCAGCGATCCTGAAGCCCCTCTACCGGGCCACCAGGACCGTCCGGCGGCAGCGGTCGCCAGGACGCTCGGGCCCGTCCCGGTCCCCTCGCGGCTCGCCAAAGCGTGCGCCAGGGCCCATTTCGGGCCCGCCCATGGCCGCCAGCCGGCCATGGCATAATCCCCGGCTATTTTCGTTTCAGGACTTTCGTAGATGAACCTGCTCGACCTTCTGATCGCCCCCGCTTACGCCCAGGCCGCGGCCGGTGCGCCCGCCGGCGGCGGACTGTTCGGCGGCGGCCTCGGCGGCCTGCTGATGCCCGTCGTCCTGATCGCGATCATGTACTTCCTGATGATCCGCCCGCAGATGAAGCGCGCCAAGGAACACCGCGCGATGCTGGAAAAGCTCTCCAAGGGCGACGAAGTGCTGACCAACGGCGGCATCGCCGGCACCGTGTCCGAGATCGGCGAGAGCTTCATCACCGTCGAAATCGCCGACAACGTGCGCATTCGCGTGCAGAAGGGCGCGATCGGCAACGTACTGCCCAAGGGCACCTTGAAGTCGGCCTAAGCCGACGCCACGACACATGAAGCACGGCGGCCGGGGTGGCCGCCGCAGGGGCAATCGATGCTGACTTACTCGCGCTGGAAATATCTGGCCATCCTCGTAGTGTTGCTGCTCAGCGCGCTGTATGCGTTGCCTAACGTATTCCCGCAGGACCCCTCGGTGCAGATCTCCTCTGCCCGCGGCGCCGCGGTGGACGAAGCGCTGCGCAAGCGCGTCGCCGACGTCCTGAGCAAGGCCAGCGTGCCGGCCAAGTCGGTGGCGATCGAGAAGGAAGGCACCCTGCTGGTGCGGCTGACCAACAACGACAGCCAGAACAAGGTCGCCAGCCTGTTGCGCGATCCGCTCGGCAGCGACTACGTGGTCGCGCTGAACCTGGCTTCGACCGTTCCGGGCTGGCTGGAGAAGATCAAGGCCAAGCCCATGCAGTTGGGCCTGGACTTGCAGGGCGGCGTGCACTTCCTGATGCAGGTCGACCAGAAGGCCGCGTTGGACAAGCGCCTGGATGCGACCGCCGAGGACGTGCGGGTCAGCCTGCGCGACGCCAACGTGCGTTACGAGTCGGTCGAGCGCCGCGCCAACAACAGCATCATCGCCACCGTCGGCAATGCCGCGGACGCCGACAAGGCGCGCCAGATCGTCGCCAAGGGCCAGCCGCTGCTGGTCCAGAACGTGGTCGGCAACACCGTCGAGATCCAGGTGCCCGAGGCCGAGCTGGCGCGCATGCAGGCCGAGGCGGTCGAGCAGAACGTCGGTACCCTGCGCAACCGCATCAACTCGCTGGGCGTGGCCGAGCCGATCATCCAGCGCCAGGGCACCGACCGCATCGTGGTCCAGCTGCCCGGCATCCAGGACACCGCCCAGGCCAAGCGCATCCTCGGCGCCACCGCCACGCTGGAGTACCGCGGCGTGGTCGAGGGCGACGCCCAGGAAGCGCTGCGTAGCGGCAGCGTGCCGCCGGAGGCGCGCATCTACTTCCGCCGCGAGACCGGCCCCGACGGCAAGCCGATTCCGATCCTGCTCAACAAGCGCGTGATCGCCTCCGGCGACCAGCTGATCGGCGCCACCGCCGCGTTCGACTCGCAAAGCGGCACTCCCGCGGTGCAGATCCGCCTGAACGGCGTCGGCGGCCAGCGCATGTTCGACTACACCACCGAGCACGTCGGCAAGCCGATGGCGGTGGTCTACATCGAGCGCATCCCCGAGGTGCGCACGGTCGACGGCAAGGAAGTGCGCTCGACCCGGATCAGCGAGGAAGTGATCAACGTCGCCACCATCCAGGGCGTCTTCAGCAAGGAATTCAATACCAACGGCCTGGAGAGCCAGCAGGAAGCCTCCGACCTGGCCCTGCTGCTGCGCGCCGGCTCGCTGGCCGCGCCGATGGACTTCATCGAAGAGCGCATCGTCGGCCCCAGCCTGGGCGCCGAGAACGTCGCGCGCGGCCTGAAGGCGGTGAGCTTCTCGTTCGCCTTCGCCCTGATCTTCTTCCTGATCTACTACCGCATGTTCGGCGTCATCACCTGTCTGGCGCTGCTGATCAACCTGCTGATGGTGGTCGCGCTGATGTCGCTGTTCGGCGCCACCATGACCTTGCCCGGCCTGGCCGGCATCGCCTTGACGGTGGGTATGTCGGTCGACGCCAACGTGCTGATCAACGAACGAATAAGAGAGGAGCTGCGCGCCGGCTTGCCGCCGCAGGCGGCGATCGCCAGCGGCTACGAACACGCCTCGGGCACCATCATCGACGCCAACGTCACCGCCTTCCTCGCCGGCCTGGCGATGGCGGTGTTCGGCACCGGTCCGCTGCGCGGTTTCGGTATCACCCTGATGCTCGGCATCGCCACCTCCGCCTACACGGCGGTGTCTGTGTCGCGCGGTATCGCGACGCTGATCTACGGCGGTCGTCGCAAGCTGAAAACGATCGCGATCTGACGGAGCACGCGACATGAAACCCTTCAACGTGTTCCCTTATGGCAGCAACATCGATTTCCTGCGCCTGCGCTGGGTGTCGATGGCGGTTGCGGGCCTGATCATGCTGGTCGCGATCGGCGCGATCGCGGTCAAGGGCTTCAACTTCGCCCTGGACTTCACCGGCGGCACCAGCGTCGAGTTGAGCTTCGCCAAGCCGGTCGACGTCGACGGCATCCGCACGCGCCTGGACGAAGCCGGCTACGCCGGCGCCCAAGTCCAGACCTTCGGCACCGGCAACGAGCTGCTGATCCGCCTGCAGCCTAAAAGCGGCAGCGCCAAGGACTCCAACAACACCATCAACGAAGTGCAGTCGATCGCGTCCACGCCCGGCAACCCGGGCAAGATCAAGGGCGGCGGCTACGTCGGCCCGCAGGTCGGTCGCGATCTGGCCGCCAACGGCATCTGGGCGCTGCTGTTCGTGGTGGTCGGCTTCCTGATCTACATCTCGTTCCGCTTCGAGAAGAAGTTCGCGGTGGCCGCGGTGCTGACCACCCTGCACGACGTGGTGGTGGTGGCGGGCTGGTTCGCCCTGTTCGGCAACGAGTTCGACCTGACCGTGCTGGCCGGCATCCTGTCGGTGATGGGCTACTCGATCAACGACACCATCGTGGTGTTCGACCGCGTGCGCGAGAACTTCCGCACCATGCGCGCCGATCCGGAAACCATCCTCAACAAGTCGATCAACCAGACCCTGTCGCGTACGGTGATCACCTCGTTCGTGGCTTTCCTGACCGTGTTCGCGTTGTACCTGTACGGCGGCGGTTCGCTGGAAGGCATGGCGATCTCGCAGATGCTGGGTATCGTGATCGGCACCCTGTCGTCGATCTTCGTGGCCTGCCCGCTGCTGACCATGGGCTGGCTCAAGGTCACCAAGCAGGACCTGATGCCCAAGGCCAAGGACGAGGCGGCGCTGGCGCGTCGTCCCTGAGTCCCGCGTCGGGGCTTCGGCCCCAGGCAACGAAAAGGCCGCGCAGATGCGCGGCCTTTTCGTTTGCGTCGAGGCATAGCGTCTAGGCATAGCGGCGGGCGTCGCAGAGGGAAGGCGTGAGCGAGTGACGCGCGCCTCCGGGGCTTTCTGTGGGAGCGGCGTAAGCCGCGATAGCGAGAACGCGCGCGGCCGCGCGACTGGCATCGCCATGCGAGGCAGGCCTGCGGATGCCATCGGCTCTATGCGGCTACGCCGGCAATCGATCGCGGCTTACGCCGCTCCCACAGGAGGCTGCGCCGCTCCCACAGAAGGCGTGAGCCGGCTTTGGGGTAGGAGCGGCGTGAGCCGCGACCTGGAGCTGCGACAGCATCGAAACCCGCGCGCTGGTCGGAATTCGCGATCGCGGCTTACGCCGCTCCCACAGGAGGCTGCGCCGCTCCTACAGGGGGCATGGGTCGAGAGGGAGCAGGCGGGCTGCGGCTATCCTTGCGGCAACGAAAAAGGCCGCGCAATCGCGCGGCCTTTGCGTTCGCGGCTTTGCGGCGCCGGGTTCAGTCGAACGCGGCCGCGTATCCGGTGTTGACGATGCGGTTCTGCAGGGCGTCGCAGACCTTGAGGTTGCCGGCGACCAGCTGGCGGCCGATGGTGCCGCGCGCGTCCATGGGGCCGGTGCCGCGACCACGGAAGTCGCAGACCTTGCCGCCGGCCTCGCGCACCATCAGGGCGCCGGCGGCGATGTCCCAGGGCTTCACCCCGGCCTCGAAATAGGCGTCGGCGCGGCCGCAGGCCACATAGGCCAGGTCCAGCGCGGCCGAACCGGTGCGGCGGATGTCCTCGGCCTCGGTCAGCAGCGAGTCCACGCACTTGAGGTGGGCGCTGGCGCGCGGGCGCTCGCGCGGCGGGAAGCCGGTGACGATCATGGCGCCGTTGAGATCCTTGCGCTCGGCCACGCGCACGCGCTTCTCGTTGAGCTGGACGCCGCTGCCGCGGCTGGCGGTGAACAGCTCGTTGCGCAGCGGATCGAAGATCACGCCGTGGATCGGCTCGCCGCCCTCGACCAGGGCGATCGAAACGCAGTAGTGGGGGATGCCGCGCAGGTAGTTGCTGGTGCCGTCCAGGGGATCGATGACCCAGGTGTAGCGGCCGCTGCCGATCGAGCCGTTCTCTTCGCCGAGGATGGCGTAGTCGGGCGTGGAACGGCGGAATTCCTTGATGATCTCGGCCTCGGCCAGGCCGTCGACTTCGCTGGCGTAGTCCATCCGGTCCTTCTCGACCACGTTCAGCGCGTCCAGCCGGTACATGTGGCGGAGCAACACGTTGCCGGCGGCGCGGGCGGCCTTGACCATGAGGGTAACGGCGGGTTTCTGCATGGCGAACGGCCTCGGGAACGGAGGTGGGGGACGGGCTGGCGGGCTGAAAGAACGAACCGGCGCTATGGCCGGGGCGGGGAGTTTACCATTGCGCATGGCGAACGATCCCAATCCAGACCAAACGCCCTTGTTGGCACGGCTGCGCATCGTGCTGGTGGGCACCCAGCACCCCGGCAACATAGGCTCCGCGGCCCGCGCGATGAAGACCATGGGCCTGTCCCGGCTGGTGCTGGTCGCGCCCGAAAAGGCCCCCAATCACGAGTCCGCGGCCCTGGCCGCGGGCGCCGACGACGTGCTCGCGGCCGCGGTCGTGTACCCGACCCTGGCCGAGGCCCTGACCGACTGCCGGCTGGTGCTGGGCTGCACCGCGCGCAATCGCCGGGTCCAGCTGGAGCAGTACGACCCGCGCGAGGCCGCCGGCCGCATGCTGGCCGAGGCCGGCGGCGGCGCCGAGGTGGCGCTGGTGTTCGGGCGCGAGCGCACCGGCCTGGAAAACGAGGAGCTGCAGCTGTGCCACGCCGCCGTGCATATCCCGGCCAATCCGGGCTACAGCTCGCTGAACCTGGCCGCGGCGGTGCAGGTGCTGGCCTACGAGCTGCGTATGGCCGCGCTCGCGGCCGCGCCGGCGGCGCCCGCGCCCGCCCGCTCCGATCCGCCGGCCTCGCACGCGCAACTGGAGGGCTTCTTCAGCCAGCTCGGCGAGACCCTGGACGCGATCGACTTCCACAAGGGCCGCGCGCCCGAATCGGCGCTGCGCAAGCTGCGCCGGCTGTTTCTGCGCGCCGATCTGGACGAGCGCGAAGTGCGCCTGCTGCGCGGCATCCTCGCCGACGCCGAGCGCATGGCCATGCTGGCCGGGCAGCGCCGTTGACAGCGGGGCGGCCTGGCCGGGTCCCGGTGGTATCGGCCAGGGCCGGTTTCGATTACGCTGCGGCGGGCAGTCCCGATGAGTCACTTTCTTGATCGCTAGCGCGCGTTGCATCGCTGTCCTGCTCGGGCTCGCGTTGGCGGTCGCGGGACTGTCGGTGCCGGTTCCCGCGCAATCGGCCGACAGCGACGCCCGCGGCGTGCTGGTGCTGGGCCGGATCAGCGACGACCCCAAGGCCCATTACGAACAGCTCAAGCCGCTGCTGGACTACGTGGTCCCGCGCATGGCCGACGTCGGTATCCGCGAGGGCCGGATCCTGATGGCCAAGGACTCGCAGCAGATGGCCAGCTATCTGCGCCGCGGCCGGGTCGATTGGGTCACCGAAACCGCCGGCACCGCGATGCTGCTCAAGCAGCGCGCCGATGCCCGTCCCCTGCTGCTGACCGAGCGCGACGGCACCAGCCACTACCACAGCGTGTTCTTCGCCCGTCGCGACAGCGGCCTGCGCTCGCTGGACGATCTGCGCGGCCACAGCGTCGCCTTCCAGCGCCCGTCCTCGACCAGCGCCTACTTCGTGCCGGTCGCCGAGCTGCTGGACCGCGGCCTGAGCCTGGAGATCCTGCTGTCGCCGACCGACCGCATCGAACACGGCGAGGTCGGCTACCTGTTCGCGCGCTCTGAGCTCAACATCTCGACCTGGGTGCACAAGCGCCTGGTCGATGTCGGCGTGATGAGCAATCTGGACTGGGACAACCCGCGCCGGATGCCGCCCGCGTTCCGCCGCGACATGATCGAGATCGGCCGCACCGGCGATTACCCGCGCGCGGTCGAAGTGGTGCGCGGCGACCTCGACCCGCGCGTCGAGGCGCGCTTGCGCGAGGTGCTGCTGGATGCGGCCGGCGATCCGGATGCCGGCGAGGCCCTGCTGCGCTTCTTCAAGACCACCCGCTTCATGCCGATCGACCCGGCATCGGCCAAGGCCCTGCAGCGCATCGGCAACGGTGTCGCGCAAGTCCGGTCGGAGGTCGAATGAAGTTGCGCTTCGGCTTGCAGGCCAAGTTCCTGGTCATGATGGCCTTGGCCATGCTGGTCGTGCTGGCGCTGATCGCGCTGCTGCTCAACCGCCAGGAGCGCATGCAGCGCGAAGTGGTCGGCGTCAGCCGCGAAGCCATGAGCGGCATGATCGCCGACAACCTCAAGCGGCACAGCGAGGGCATGGTCGCGCAACTGGCCGAATCGCTGGCCAACCCGCTGTACTACTTCGATCTGGACGCGGTCGGCGTGCTCAGCCGCGCGACCCTGCGCAACCCTGGCATCAGCTACGTGCTGGTGTACGACAACGACGGCAACATCGTCCACGACGGCAGCGAGGAAATTCCGAGCTACGGCAAGCGCATGGACGATCCGATGGCCTACGAGGTGATCGCCGCGCGCAAGCTGCACACCCAGTCCAGCGACATCGTGATGGACGTGTCGGCGCCGATCATGATCGGCAACGAGCGCCTGGGCGGCGTGCGCGTGGGCTACGACCTCAAGACCGTGCACCAGTTCCAGGACCAGGCCCTGGGCGACCTGCGCGGCCGACTGGACGCGCTGGCCCAGCAGCACATGATCTGGATCGGCTTGCTGGCGGCCGGCCTGCTCGCGCTGGGCGCGCTGATGGTCTATCTGATTCAGCGCTTCCTGGTCCAGCCGATCCGCCAGCTCGCCGACGCCTCGATGGAAATCGAGGCCGGCCATTTCGACACCAGCACGCCGGCCAGCAATCGCCACGACGAAGTCGGCGACCTGATGCGCGCGTTCGGGCGCATGAGCCAGAGCCTGGCGCGCCACGATCGCGACATCCGCCGCATGGCCTACACCGACGCGCTGACCGGCCTGGCCAACCGCCTGGCGTTCCGCGAGACCCTGGACCAGCGCCTGCTGCAGCTGCGCGGCGCCGGGCGCCAACTCGGCCTGCTGTTCGCCGACATCGACGACTTCAAGCGCGTCAACGACACCCTGGGCCACGACGCCGGCGACGATGTGCTGTTGCAGTTCGCCAACCGCATCCAGGAAACCGTGAACCGCCTGGGCGGAGAGGGCGCGCTGCTGGCGCGCTTTGGCGGCGACGAGTTCGTGATCCTGGTCCAGGACGGCGACGGCCACGAGGGCGGGGTACGCGCGCGCGCCAGCCATCTGGCCGACGTGCTGGTGGCCGAGCTCGGCCAGCCCATCGTGGTCCACGACCGCCAGGTCTTCCTGGGCACCTCGATCGGCGTGACCCTGTTCCCCGAGGACGCCTCCGGCGCGACCTCGCTGATGAAGAACGGCGACATCGCCATGTACCAGGCCAAGGTCGCGGGCAAGAACTGCTATCGCTTCTACAGCCGTGCCATGGACCAGGCGGTGGAGCGCCGCGTGCACCTGGAGCACGAGCTGCGCGGCGCCTGGGACCGCGGCGAACTCAGCCTGGTCTACCAGCCGGTGTACCGCCTCGGCGACGGGGCCATGGTCGGCGCCGAAGCGCTGCTGCGTTGGCGCCATCCCGAGCAGGGCCTGGTCGCGCCGTCGGTATTCATCGACGTGGCCGAGCAGAGCGGACTGATCGAAACCCTGGGCCCGCAGGTGTTGCGCGCGGCCTGCCAGGACGCGGTGCGCTGGCAGCACGCGCGCCCGGGCGCGGAACCGCTGTTCGTCTCGGTCAACGTCTCGCCGCGCCAACTGCGCACCGGCGATCTGCCCAATGTGGTCGCGGCCTGCCTGCACGAAACCGGCCTGCCCGCGCAGCGTCTGCACCTGGAGCTGACCGAAACCGCGGTGATCGGCGACGAGATCCACGCCAGCAGCCTGCTCGCGCGCCTGCGTTCGACCGGGGTGAAGGTGTGGCTGGACGATTTCGGCACCGGCTTCTCCGGCCTCAGCCATCTGCGCCGGGTACCGGTGGACGGGGTCAAGATCGACCGCAGCTTCATCGCCGACGTGCTGCGCGACCCGGACGACCTGGCCCTGACCACGGCGATCATCGCCATGGCGCATTCGCTGGGCATCACCGTGGTCGCCGAGGGCGTGGAGAAGGAAGGCCAGTACGCGGTGCTGCGCGAACGCGGCTGCGACCTCGCCCAGGGCTATTGGCTGGGCCACCCGGTGGGCGCGGAAGAGTTTCTGACGCTGTTGGGTTGATCGCGATCGCTGCGGCCTTGGCCGAAGCCTCACTGCAAGCGATCGATCCAGCCGCCGATCAGCGTCGCCAGGCTGCCCGAGAGCACGCCGAACACCGCCACCGCGATCGCGCCCATGCCCCAGGCCACGGCCATCAGGCGGCCGTCGCGTTCCAGCAAGGCGAACGCGAACAGCAGCAGCAAGCCACCGAACAGGAAGTTGGTGAACGGGATCGGCAGCGACAACAGCAGGCCCAGCAGCACCAGCAGCAGGCCGGTGAACGCGCTCGCGACGCGGTGATCGAGCAGACCGGTCGCGCGCGGGCGGACCACGCGCTCCAGGCGGGTCAGCCAGGGCGAGAGCAGGTTGCGGAAGCGCGCCATCGCCTGCCGGTGCGGGCCGCGCCGGGCCAGGAAGCCCGGCAACCAGGGCTTGCGCAGACCGATCAGCAGCTGCGCGCCGATCAGCATCACCAGCGGCCCGCTGACCGCGCCGCCCACGCCCGGGATCGGAATGAAGGCCGGGATGGTGGAGACGAACAGCAGCATGCCGAAGGAGCGATCGCCCAGGCCGGCCAGCACATCGCCCAGGCGCAAGACCTCGGCGGGGTCGCCCGTCGCGAAGTCGTCGAGTAGCGCGCGCGTGCCGGCTTCCTGCGCCGGCGGCTTGCGATCAACCGGAGGCGTCATCGGCCACCGGTTCCTGAGCGTCCTCGCGCGGCGCGGCGATGCGTTGCAGCAGCAGCTTGTCGATGCGCGGCCCGTCGAGGTCCACCACTTCAATCCGCCACACGCTCCAGTCGAAATGCTCGCCGACGTGCGGGATGCGGCCGAAGCGCGCGATGACCATGCCGGCGGCGGTGTGGAAGTCGTGCTCGTCCTCACCCGGCAGGCGGCCGCCGCCGACCAGCTCGCGCAGGTCTTCCAGCGCCAGCGAACCGTCGAGCAGGTAGGAGCCGTCGGAGCGTTCGACCACCGGTGCTGCGTCGTCGTCGGTCTCGTTGTTCTGGATGCGGCCGATCACCGCGCCCATCAGATCGTTGACCGTGACCAGACCGGTGACGTCGCCGTATTCGTCCACCACCAGCGCCAGCGACAGCTGCTCCTCGCGGAAGATCTCCAGCAACTTCAGGGCATGGGTGGATTCGGACACGAATAGCGGCGGGCGCAGGTGGGTGAACAGCTCCGGCGCGGTCTGGTCCAGGCGGTCCAGCAGCGACTTGACCTCGAGCACGCCGAGCACGTCGCTGTCGCCGCCGCGGTAGACCGGATAGCGCGAATAAGCGTTCTCGCGCATGGTCTCCAGGTTCTGCGCGAAGCTGGTGTTGGCATCCAGCCAGGCGATGCGGGTGCGCGGCGTCATCAGGCTCTCGGCGGTGCGGTCGCCCAGACTGAGCACGCGGTTCATCATCTTGCGTTCGTCGGCGTCGATCACGCCCTGCTCGTGGCTTTCGGTCACCAGCAGGCGGATCTCTTCTTCGCTGATCTCGCTGCGGGCGTCGTCCTTGATGCCCAGGATGCGCAGCACCAGGCGGTTGATCGCGCCCAGCGCCTTCACCGCCGGCCGCGCGCCGCGCGACAGGCCGTACAGCGGGATCGCGACCGCGCTGGCGATGCGCTCGGGATTGGTCAGGGCCAGGCGCTTGGGGATCAGCTCGCCGAAGATGACCTGGGCGGCGGTGATCAGCGCCATCGCGGTGCCGATGCCGATCGGACGCGCGTACTGCGAGAAGTCGCCGGACAGCAGATGACCGAGCCAGCCGGTGATGACCAGGCCGATCGACTCGCCGCCGAAATAGCCGGTCAGCACGCCGATGCCGGTGATGCCGATCTGCACGGTCGACAGCAGGTTGTCCGGATGCTCGGCCAGCGCCAGCGCGGTGCGTGCGCCGCGGCTGGTCTCCGCCATCTGTTTCAGGCGCAGCTTGCGCGAGGTCATCAGCGACATCTCCGACAAGGCGAAGAAGGCGTTGAGCACGATCAGCGCAGCGACGATCAGCAGCTCGAGCATGCGGGCTGCTCCATCGAGGGGTCAGGGGCGGGGATGCCGGGGGCGTGAGCGGTAGACCGCGGGCCGGACAGGGGGGCCGCGCTAACGCGGGCGGGCGATGTTGGGTCGTCGTCCATGGGGCAGGGTGGGCGGGGGATGCGCGGCCCCGATCTTAACAGGCGCCGCCGCGCCGGCCGCGTGAGCGGTGGGTGAGGGGCCCCGGCCGGGCGGTTTTCGCCCGTTTCGGGGCACAGGCCGGCGCGAAAGACGGGCGCGTTCGCCATCAAACCGTCATAATCGCGCCCGCACAACCACCCCGGGCCGGTCGCGGCCGGCATTCAGAGGCTTTCACGCATGTTCTCGCTGCAGACCATCTTCGGCTCCGGCCAGCAGTTCTACACCCTGCTAGACGAGGCCGCCCAGGCCGCCTACGACAGCACCAAGGCACTGCACGCCATGATGAAGGCCGCCGACCGTCAGCCGGCCCTGGACGCCTTCAAGCTGGCCCGCCAGCGCGAGCGCGCGACCTCGGACAAGATCAGCCACGCCCTGGTCGACAGCTTCATCACCCCGATCGAGCGCGAGGACATCGAGTCGCTGGGCTCGGCCCTGTACAAGATCCCCAAGCAGGTCGAGAAGTTCGCCGACCGCTATTCGCTGGCGATCCAGCACCTGGACGGCATCGACTTCGCGCCGCGCGCGGCGATGCTGGAGCAGGCCGCCGCGGTGGTGGTGGAGATGGTCCACGACCTGCAGAAGATGAACATCGACCGCATGACCGAGCTCAACGAGAAGCTGCGCTCGCTGGAGAACGAGGCCGACCGTCTGATGCTGGAGCTGTACCGCGACATCTATTCCGGCCGCCTGGACAACCTGCAGATGTTCCTGCTCAAGGAGTTCTTCGAGATTCTGGAGAAGGCCATCGACCGCTGCCGCGAAGCCGGCGTGGTGGCCTACCAGATCGTGCTGAAGAACAGCTGAGGCCTCCCTCGTGATGCTGACTCTGGTCCTAGTGGTGATCCTGGCCGCGCTCGTATTCGAGTTCATCAACGGTTTCCACGACACCGCCAACTCGATCGCCACGGTGGTGGCGACCAAGGTGCTGACCCCCGGCCAGGCGATCATGCTGGCCGCCAGCACCAACCTGATCGGCGCATTCATGGGCACCGCGGTCGCCAAGACCATCGCCTCGGGCCTGATCGATACCGAGGTCGTCAACGTGACCTCGCAGGTGCTGATCTGCACCTTGCTGGGCGCGATCATCTGGAACCTGATCACCTGGTGGCGCGGCCTGCCGTCGTCGTCCTCGCACGCGCTGATCGGCGGCCTGTGCGGCGCCGCGCTGGCGGCCTCGCACAACAACTGGACCGCGCTGATCTGGTCCAAGGCCGGCGACGGCGACTGGGCCAGCAACAAGGGCCTGCTGTGGAAGGTGGTGGTGCCCATGATCACCTCGCCGCTGGCGGGCTTCCTGCTGGGCGTGAGCATCATCGCCCTGCTGTACCTGATCATCTCCTCGATGATGAAGGCCGGCGGCCCGCTGGCGAAGCTGGCCAAGCCGCGTTGGGTCAACGCCTTCTTCGGTAAGGCCCAGCTGGTGTCCGCCGCCTACATGGGCCTGGCCCATGGCCGCCAGGACGCGCAGAAGACCATGGGCATCATCGCCCTGTCGATTTTCGGCGCGCAGTCGTCCGGCATCCTCAACGACCTGCCGGCCTGGCTGTCGTTCCTGCATCCGGACGGCGGCAAGGACGACATCGACACCTGGGTGATCGCCACCTGCGCCCTGGTCATGGCCGCGGGTACCGCCGCCGGCGGCTGGCGCATCATCAAAACCCTGGGCCACAAGATGGTGAAGCTGCAGACCATCGACGGCTTCGCGGCGGAAACCGCGTCGGCGACCATCCTGGTCACGGCCGCGCATTTCGGCATGCCGGTGTCCACCACCCACAGCATTTCCACCGCGATCATGGGCGTGGGTTTCGCCAAGAACCCGCGCAAGCTCAAGCTGGGCGTGATCGAACGCATCGTGTGGGCCTGGATCCTCACCATCCCGGCCGCCGGCGGCATCGCCTACGGCCTGTGGCGCCTGATCGAGGCCTTGGGCTGGGCCTGATGCCGGCACGACGATGAAACGAAAAAGCCCGCAGCGATGCGGGCTTTTTCGTGGCCTTGTTTCCTGCGGGAGCGGCGTCCCACAGGGGGTTCCTTTGGTCATGAGCCGCGATCGCGTCACCGCGCTGGCCGGCGCGATCGCCGCTCACGCCGCTCCCACAGAAGGCGGATGCGCAGCCCGACCAGGCGTCGCGGTGGCCGCGTCTCTTACAGCAGGTCGCCGTCGGCCGACAGCATGCGCTCCATGCGGTCGCCCAGGCCGCCGATCTCCAGCACCAGGCGGTCGATCTCGGACGCGGCCAGGCCTTCCAACGGGCGGTTCTCGCACAACTGCAGATAGGGCACCCCGTCGAGGTCGCCGATGGCGAGGTAGCCGACGTGGCTTTGCCAGTTGAAGATCAGGGCGCGGCGCGCGTCCAGGCCGGTGGTGGGCGCGATCGCGGTGCTCACGCGCAGGAACGGGCGCTGGTCGTCGTCCTCCAACTCGGACAGGAAGATAGCCTGGTGGCGGGTGCCCTGTTCCAAGGACAGCTCGATGCACAGCACCCCGTCGTCGTGCAGGGTGAGGTGGAAGCCGGACTGGGTAAGGTGCTTGCGGATTTGTTCGAATTTCATGGTCTGCTCCCTGCGGGCTTCTTTGTTCGTACGACGTGGCTATGCTAACCCTCATGGACTCCGAGGTCGCCGCCCAACGCATCCTCGCCGCGATCCGCGCCATTCCCAAGGGCGAGGTCGCTGGCTATGGCGAAGTCGCCCGCCGCGCCGGCCTGCCCGGGCGCGCGCGCCTGGTCGCGCGCCTGCTCAGCCAGAACGACGACCCCCAACTGCCCTGGCACCGCGTGCTGCGCTCGGACGGCCGGATCGCCCTGCCGGAAGGCTCCAAGGGCTACCGCGAGCAGTGCCAGCGCCTGCGCGGCGAGGGCCTGCGGGTGGAAGGCGGGCGGGTGCTCGGCGTTCGCGCCGCCGCGACGCTGGATGCCCAAATCTGGGGGCCGCCGGACTGACCCCGGCGTGGCCGTGAACGGTGGGACCGCAAGATCCGCGCGGGTCCGCGTCCAGCGGCTAACATAGGCGTATCCCCCGGGAGTTCAGATGTTCCGCAATCTGCCGCGCGTCACCAAGCTGCTGCTGCTCGTCAATATCGCGGTGTTCGTCCTGCAATGGCTGCTGGAATACAGCGAGCTCGGGCGCGTCGTCCTCGACTATCTCCAGCTCTGGCCGATCGGCTCGGGCGAGGTCTACGGCGGCGCCGGCTTCATGCCCTGGCAGCTGTTCACCTACGGTTTCCTGCACGGCAATTTCGGCCACCTGCTGTTCAACCTGATCCCGATCCTGATGTTCGGCGCGATGATCGAACACCAGTGGGGCGAGCGCCGTTATCTGACCTATTACCTGGTCTGCATCGTCGGCGCCGGTCTGTGCCAGCTGGCGTTGACCAGCGCCTTGCTGCACTACTACGGCTACGCGGTCACCACGGTCGGCGCGTCGGGCGCGGTCTACGGCCTGATCGTCGCGTTCGCGCTGCTGTTCCCGAACCAGAAGGTCACCATGCTGCCGCTGCCCATCATCCTGAAGGCGCGGACCTTGGCGATCGTGTACGCGAGCATCGCGCTGGCCTACGGCATCTTCGGCACCCGCGAGGGCGTCGCCCATTTCGCCCATCTGGGCGGCATGCTGTTCGGCTGGTTGCTGATCCGCTACTGGCAGGGACGGCCGCCGTTCGGCCGCCGCCCGCCCAAGAAGAAGCGTTCGCACCTGCGCGTGGTCCACTGATCCGGCGGCGCCGGATCAGAAGTTCGGGCGCAGCCGCACCTGTTCCAGCTCGCGCCGCACCGATCGCCAGAACCAGGTCGGCGCGATCCAGGTGTAGAGGCAGAGGCCCAGCCAAAGATAGGACAGCGGCCCGATCAGCTGCTTGTGGCCGTGCTCGTCCAGCGCGATCAGGGTGATCTGGTAGGCCAGGAACATGCCCAGCAGCAACACCACCGCGCGGCCCCTGGACCCCGCCGACACATAGCTCTGGAAGCGCCACCACAGCCCCAGCAGCCAGTTCTGGCGGGCCTTGATCGCGCCCAGCAGGGTCAGCGCCTGCTCGTCCATCGGATCGATCTGCAGGGCCCAGGCGGCGTGCTCGCGCGCGGACTCGACATCGCCCTGGGCGAGCGCGCAATGGCCGAGCACGCACAGCGCCTCGACATGGTCGGGCTCGAAGCTCAGGACTTCGCGCGCCCAGCGTTCGGCCTGGATGCGATCGCCGCTTTGGAATTCCAGCCAGGCGCGCAGGGCCAGGTAGTCGCTGTCGTCGGGATCGAGTTCGCAGGCGCGGCGATTGTGTTCCCGGGCTTGCGCCTCGCGGCCCCAGGCCAGGTCCAGGCGCGCATAGCTGTCGTACACGGCCGCGACATCCGGATACAGCGAGCGCGCCGTTTCCAGATGCGCCTGCGCCTGCGGGAGCCGGCGCTGGGCGATCGCCACGTCGGCGGCCACCAACTGCGCCGCCAGCGATTCGGGCTCGTCCTCGATCGCGCGTCGGGCCTCGATCGCGGCCGCGTGCGGGCGCTTGCGCCTGAGCAGGCAGCGCGCGAGCAGGGCATGCGCGTCGGCGTCGTTGGGGTCCTCGCTCAGCCGCTGCACCAGCGTGTTCATGGCCGCGTCGATCTGGCCTTGGCGCAACTGCCGCAAGGCCAGCTCGAACAGGCGGGCGCCGTCGTCGATATCGTTCATCGCAGCATCGCTCCCAGCCAGGCCGGCCAAGTCTGGGTCGCCAGAAAACCGCGACCGATCACCGCGATCAGCAGCAACACCGGCAAGCCGTTGCGGGCGACGCCGCCGTAGTGTTCCCAGATCTCGAAGCAGCGCGCCTGCATCATGTAGATCGCGTAGGCGATCGCCAGCTTCAGCGTGACGATGGACAGGGCGGCGTAGCGCAACTCCGCGCCCTGCAGCCAGCCCGCGCGCGCCAGGCTATCCAGGCCGAGAACCAGCCCCGCGCTGCCGAGCAGGCCGATCGCGACGCAGGCCCATTCGCGCGCGCGGGTCGGGCTGCCCAGGGCCAGACCGTTCAGCACGAACCAGGCCAGACCGAAGGCGTTGCCGCCCAGCATCAGCGCCAGCAGGGGCCACATCGGGTCGACCGCGTAGCGCGCCAGGCCCGACGGCAGCGGCTCGTCCGGCAAACGATAGGCGGCGGCCGTCATTCCCCGGCCCCGTGCTGTTTCAGGAAGTCCAGGA
Source organism: Lysobacter sp. Root604 (assembly GCF_001427505.1). Lineage (NCBI taxonomy): Bacteria > Pseudomonadati > Pseudomonadota > Gammaproteobacteria > Lysobacterales > Lysobacteraceae > Lysobacter > Lysobacter sp. Root604. The sequence goes on from NZ_LMGS01000011.1 coordinate 255,304, forward strand.
CTTCGTCGTACTGCCCGCCCTGGTTGGCGTAGCGCGCATGGTTGCGCGCGGTGGTCAGCCATTCCAGCGTGGTGGCGCGGGTTTGCTTGTGCGCCTCGCGCAGGTGCGCCAGCGTCAGCGGCATTTCGCGGCCGGCGTCGATCGATTGCTCGATGGCCTCGTCGACGGCGGTCTCGACCAGGTTGCGCAGGTCGGCGCCCGAGTAGCCCGAGGTGAGCTTGGCGATGGCGCTGCCGTCGATGGCGTCGGCGATCGGCCGACCCTGCAATTGCAGGTCGAGGATGGCGCGGCGCGCGCCTTCGTCCGGCGGCGGCACGAACAGCACGCGGTCGAAGCGGCCGGGCCGGCGGAACGCGGCGTCGACCGCCCAAGGCACGTTGGTCGCGCCCAGGATCAGCACACCATGGTTGTTCTGCGCGAAGCCGTCGAGCTCGGTCAGGAACTGGCTGACCAGCTTGGCCGAGGTGGCCTCGCGCGTGTGCTGGCGCTTGCCGCCGATGGCTTCGATCTCGTCGAAGAACAGCACCGACGGGGCGGTGCGCCGCGCCTGTTCGAAGATGGCGTGGAGCTTGCGCTCGGATTCGCCGATGAACATGTCCAGCACGTCGGTGATGGCGACGTTGTAGAACTTGGCGCCGCATTCGCCGGCGGTGGCGCGCGCCAGCAGGGTCTTGCCGCAGCCTGGCGGCCCGTACAGCAGGATGCCGCCGCCGGAGCGGCGCTTGAAACGTTCGAACAGCGAGGGTTTCAGGAACGGGGTGATGATGCGGCGCCGGATCTGGTGCTTGACCTGATCCAGCCCGCCCACGTCGGCGAAGCTCACGCGCTCGGCCGACGGCTGCACCAGCCGCGCCAGATCGTAGGGATCGGTATCGTCGTTGGCGATGCTGGCTTGCGCGCGGCCGCGCACATCGGCCAGCGACACCACCTTGCCGCTCAGCGAGGCCGCCAGGGCCGGATCTTCCAGCGCCGGGTTCAGGGCGATCGCGCGCTCGTAACAGGCGCGGGCCTCGTCGCGGCGTCCCTCGGCCATCGCCACGCGCGACTGCGCGAGCAGGGCCGGCGCGGAGTCCGGCGGCGACAGGCGCAGCACGTAGTCGGTGTCGCCGGCGTCGAGCAACAGGCGCGCGGCCGCGCCGCGGCGGCTGTCGTCGATCGACAGCGCGGCTTGGCACAGGTCGATGGCTTCGCGCAAAGCGGCGGGGTCGTTGGCGGCGATGCAGGCGTCGACGACCAATCCCTGCAAGACCGCGTTGTCGGGGCTGGCGCGCAGGGCGTTGAGCAGGTCGTGCGTAGGGGCGTTGGGCATGGGCGATCGGACGGGCTCGGCGTCCTCTAGCCTAAATCAACGGGCGCGCTTGCGGCGCTGGTTGGAGGCGCCCGCTGCGATCGTCGGCGACACGCGGCCGCTCGGGCCGCGCGTCGCCGCCAGCGATCACGGGAAAATCGTGATGCGCTGTTCCGGCTTGGCCTGCATCGGCTGGCCGGCCTTGCAGGTGTAGGCCTCGCCGAAGCTGGGCTGGTTGAACAACGGGCCGTTGGTGCGCCACTGGCCCGGCGCATGCACGCTGGTGGACGCGCGCTGGGTCGCGACCTCGGTGCTGGCCTGCTGCGCCCACAGCCCGGCCCAGGCGCGGTAGAAGGCCTGATCGGCGTCCTTGGACGGGCTGGGCACTTCGCTACGGAAGGTCTTCCAGGCCAGTTCGACGCCGGCGATGTCGGCGATGTTCTCGTCGCGGGTCTGCTGGCCGTTGACCTTGACGCCCTTCAGGCCGGGGTATTCGTAGGCGCCGTACTGGGCGGCGACGCGGTTGCCCAGCGCTTCCCAGGCCGCGGTTTCGGTGGGGGTCCACCAGTCGCGCAATTCCTGATTGGCGTTGACCAGGCGGCCGCGGCTGTCGAAGCCGTGGCTGAGTTCGTGGCCGACCAGGGCGCCGAAGGAGCCGTACTGCGAGGCGGCGTCCTTGCTCATGTCCAGCACCGGCGCCTGCAGCACCGCGGCGGTGACGATCAGGCGGTTCTGGGCGATGTCGTAGGCCAGGGCCGGATCCTGCGGCAGCACGTCCCAGCGGCGGTCGGCGTTGCCGCGACCGATGCGCTTCATTTCCTCGCGGTGGCGCCAGGTCGAGGCGATCAGCATGTTGCTGCCGAAGCTGCCGCGGCCCATCGGCTGCACCGAGTAGTCGAGGTCGCGTCGCGGGGTGCCGACTTCGATCTTGAGCTTGGCCAGCTTGGCGCGCGCCTCGGCCTTGGCCGCTTCGCTGTAGCGGGTTTCGGCGTCGATCGCCTTGCCCAGGGTCGCCAGCACCTGCGAGGCGATTTCCTCGGCGCGCTTGTCGGTGGCGGCGGGCAGGTACTTGGCGGCGTACTCGCGGCCGATCATCGGGCCGGCGGCGAGATTCATCGCGTCCAGCACGGCCTGCTGGCGCGACGGCGGCGCGCTGCCGCGCAGGATGCGGCCGTGGAAGTCGTACTGGGCGTCGCGGAAGGGCTTGGCCAGGTAGGGCGCCATCGAATCGCCGACGCGCCAGCGCAGGTAGACCTTCCACTGTTCCGGCTTGAGCGTACCGACCAAGTTGTCGAGTTCGGCGAACAGCTTGGCGTTGCCGATCGAGACGCTGTCGTCCTTGACGCCCTGGGCCTTGAGGAAGTCGCCCAGCTGCAGGCGCTTGTACTGCTTGGCCAGCGCCGCCACCTGCACCGGGGCGTAGTGGCTGCGCAGCTGACGCAGCTCCGGCAGCGACTGCGAAGCGCGCGCGATCCGGGTTTCCAGATCGATCACCAGCTGCGACTCGGCCGACAGCTGGGCCTGCGGGGTACCGGTCAGGGCCAGGATCTTCTGCACATAGTTGTTGTAGTGGCCCAGCAACTGGCGGGTCTCGGCGTCGCTGCGGGTGTAGTAGGCCGGATCGGGCAGGCCCAGGCCGCCCTGGCCGAAGTAGCCGATATGGCGGTTGAGGTCCTGCAGATCGACGTCGGCGGCGAAGTTGAACGCGACCGGGATGCCGACCTGGTGCAGGGCGGCGATCGAGGCCGGGATGTCCTTGGCCTTCTTGATCGCGGCGATGCGCGACAGCAGGGGCGCGATCGGCTGGGCGCCGTCGCGCTCCACCGCGGCTTCGTCCAGGCCGCTGGCCCAGAAGTCGCCGAGCAGCTTCTGCACGTTGCCCTGCGGCGCGGTCATGGCGCCGTTGAGCAGGTCCAGGGTCTGCTGGCGGGTGCGCGCGTCCAACTGCTCCAGGGCCGAGACCGTGCCGGCGCCGGAGGGCAGGGGGTTGCCGCGCAGCCAGTCGGCGTTGGCGTTGGCGTAGAAATCGGTGCAGGCGGTGGCGACGGCGGCGGCCTTGGGCTTGGCGGCGGGGGCCCGCTTCTTCTTGGCGGCGTCGGCGGTCGGTAGGGCCAGGCCGGCGATCAGGCTGAGGGCGAGGGCGCAGCTAAGCGGGCGTAGGGTCGTCATCGCGGATTCCGTCCTGGTGATCGGGCCAGTTTAACAAGCGCCCGTCGATTGCCTATGAACGGGTTTCGCGGTTGCGCAAGATGGCGCCGGGCGATGCGGATCGGGGGCCCAAAAAGCGAAGGCCCGGGAAACCCGGGCCTTCGCGCCTGCCGACGAGGGCAAGTAACCGCTAGTCGGCGCCGCCGCGAACGGCGGCGCCGGGTTTCATCACCAGATCACGACCTGCTTGTCGCCTTCGCGCACCATCGGCTGGCCCGGCTTGCACGAGAACGCCGCGGCGAAGGCCGGCAGGTTCGACGGCGCGCCGATCGCGCGGAAGTTGGCCGGCGCGTGCGGATCGGTGGCCAGGCGCACCTTCAGCTCTTCGGGCTTGAAGTTGCGGCGCCACACGGTGGCCCAGTTGAGGAAGAAGCGCTGGTCGCGGGTCAGGCCGTCGGTCTTCGGGTCCGGCTGGCCGGCGGTGGCCTTGACCATCGCGTCGTAGGCCGTGGCCAGGCCGCCCAGGTCGGCGATGTTCTCGCCCAGGGTCAGCTTGCCGTTGACCTTGGCGCCCGGCGCGGCTTCGTAGCCGTCGAACTGGGCGATCAGCTTGTCGGTGCGGCCGCTGAAGCCCTTGGCGTCGGCCGGCTGCCACCAGTTCTCGAAGTTGCCGGTGGCGCCGAAGCGGCTGCCCTGGTCGTCGTAACCGTGGGTCATCTCGTGGCCGATCACCGCGCCGATGCCGCCGTAGTTGGTGGCGTCGTCGGCGTTCGGGTCGAAGAACGGCGGCTGCAGAATCGCGGCCGGGAACACGATCTCGTTCTGCAGCGGGTTGTAGTAGGCGTTGACCATCTGCGGCGGCATGCCCCATTCGGTGCGATCGACCGGCTTGCCGACCTTGCCCAGGTTCCACTTGTAGTTGAATTCGGTCGCGGCCATCACGTTGCCGTAGTAGCTGTCGCGGTTGGTCTGCAGGCCGGCCCACTCGCGCCACTTGTCGGGGTAGCCGATCTTGGGCGTGAAGGCGGCCCACTTGTCCATCGCCTTCTTCTTGGTCTCCGGGCTCATCCAGTCCAGCTTCTCGATGCGGACCTTGAGCGCCTCGCTGAGGTTCTTGACCAGGGTCTCCATGCGCGCCTTGGATTCGGGCGTGAAGGCGACCTTGACGTACATCTGGCCCAGCGCCTCGCCGACCTGCTCCTCGACGGTGTCGAGCACGCGCTTGCTGCGCTCCTTCAGCTCGGTCTGGCCGCGCAGGGTCTTGCGGTAGAACTCGAAGTTCTCCTTGACGAAGTCGTCCGACAGATACGGCGAGGCGCTGTCGACGGTGTGGAAGCGCAGGTAGCTCTGCCACTGCGCGGCCGGCACGTCGGCCAGCATCTTGCTGACTTCCTGATGGAACGCCGGCATCGCCAGCGAGAACATCTTCTGCGCGGGCACGCCCTGCGACTCGAAGAACTTGGTCCAGGGGAAGTTCGGGGTCAGCTTGTCGGCATCGGCCAGGCTGACCGGGTTGTAGTACAGGCTGGCGTCGCGCGAGAGCTGTTCGCTGGTCTTGGAGACCTTGGCCAGGCGGGTTTCGAACGCGATCACGTCCTTGGCCTGCTTGGCGGCGTCGGCCGCGGCCACGCCGCTGAGCTGCAGCACGTTGCCGATGTGCTTCTCGTAGGCGTCCAGCTTTTCCTTCTTGTCGGCCGCCGTGTAGTAGGTCGGATCCGGCAGGCCCAGGCCGCCCTGCGAGGCGTAGGCGATGTTGTTCTTGGAATCCTTGAAGTCGGCCTCGGCGCCGAAGCCGAACAGCACGTTCTGGCCCTTGGCGGCGCTGGAGCGCAGGTAGTCGGCGATCTGGTCCTTGTTCTCGAGCTTGGCGATCGCGTCGAGGTCGCCCTTGATCGGGTTGATGCCCTGCGAGTTGATCTTGGCCGCATCCATGCCGCTGGCGTAGAAATCGCCGACGAGCTTGTCCACGCCGGTGGCGTTGGGCAGTTCGGCGGCCTTCTCGGCGAGCTGCTTCTGCACCGCGGTGGAGCGCTCGTCGAGCATTTCGAACGCGCCCCAGGAGGTGCGGTCGCCCGGGATGGCGTTGGCGGCCAGCCACTTGCCGTTGACGTAGCCGCCGAAATCGGTGCACGCGTCCTTGCTGGTGTCGAGGTCGCTGGCCAGGAAGCGGTTGACCTTCGGCAGCGTGCTGTCATCGATCTTCACCGCGCCGGCGTCGGCGGTCGGCTTGGCGGCGTCGGCGGCCGGCGGCGCGGCCTCGTCCTTCTTGGTGCAGGCGACCATCGCGGTGGTGATGGCGAGGGTCAACAGCAGAATTTGGGGTTTCTTCAAGGTCACAACGAGCTCCGGCCTGACGGCGTTTGGGAGTAGGGCATGGCTACCGCCCCGGTCGGGGCGTGGCAGGACAATAGACCCCTTCGGCCTCGCCAGGGGGTGTCGAAGGTCATGGCGGGGCCGCGCGCCCGGCTGCGTTGCGCGTGCCATGCGCGCGCAACTCGGGTTTAGGGGCCCGCCCGCCGGGCGCTTCGCCAGCTTTGGCATAACATTTGCGTGGTTCTCGGCATACTCTGGCGGCGGACGCCGACTAACCCGCGGCACCGGGCAGGGAGCCACGGCGGTTTCCTCCTGCGCGCCGCGCCAGAGGGAACGATATGAAGAAATCCTTGCTCACCCTGGCCGCCTTGGCCATGGCCGCGCCCTTGCTGCTCGCCTCCGGCCTCGTTCGCAGCGCCGACGCCAGCGGTTATTCGCCGCGCGGCCAGCTGGTCTATCAGATCGTGCGCAAATGGGGCCCGCACGTGCAGGAGGCCTATCGGGCGGACATGAACGCCTGGGCGCGCCAGATGGGGCCGATCTTCGCCAAGTCGCCGATGAACGCGCTGCAGCGGGCCGCCGACGCGCGCGATTTCGACGCCATGAACGATGCGTTGCTGGGCAAGGCCACCGCCCAGGGCCAGATCGTGCCGAGCGCGATCGGCAGCTTGGGCGCCGACCTCACCTTCGTGCCGATCGCGCCCTGCCGCATCCTCGACACCCGTATCGCCGGCGGTCCGATCCCGGCCAACGGCACGCGCGATTTCGATGTCTCTTCGGTCACCGATTACAGTTTCCAGGGCGGTAGCGCCAGCAACTGCAACGGCGTGGGCGCGGTCGGCGCGATCGGCGCGGCGATGATCAATTTCACCGTGGTCACGCCCGGCACGGCGGGCTACATCACCGCCTATCCCTATCAAGGCGCGCGACCACTGGCGTCGAGCGTGAACTATGCCGGCGGCGATATCGTCAACAATCTGGCCATGGTCGCGCTGGACGCCAGCGCCGCGTCCAGCGACATGAGCGTGTACTCGTTTGCGCAGACGCATCTGGTGGGCGACATCGTCGGTTATTTCATCGCCCCCACCCCCACCGCCCTGCAATGCACGACGGTGCAGACCATCAGCACCATGAACGGCAGTGCCTCGTTCACCGGCACCTCGCCCAGCTGTCCGGCCGGTTACACCAAGACCGGCGGCTACTGCCAGGCGGCGGGTAACGCCGGCCGCGTGGTCGCTTCCTACCCCAATGGCCTGTTGCATCAGTGCGTCTTCACCAACGAAAGCCCGACCGCGATGCAGGTGACCGTGTACGCCGAGTGCTGCCGTCTGCCGGGACGTTGACCGCTTAGGGCGCGCTATCGCGCGATACAGGTGAAAGGCCCGCGCAATGCGGGCCTTTTGCGTTTCCGCGTCAGGGCCGGCGCCATCACGGAGTCTCATCGCCTTGTGCGACGACCGCCATAACCGCATGCCAGTGCCGTAACGCCGCTAGTCGCGACGGGCGACGGCCTCGATCCGGGCGGGGCGCAGCAAATACTTTGTGATGGGTGTCCGGTTTTTGTCCTGGTTTCCGTCTCTGTGCTTGGAGCGTCGGCGATCGGGTCCATTGGGGCCCGACCCGCGATTCGAACCTAAAAGGGGATACAGGGATGAGGAAGTTGATTCTGGCGGCAGGGTTGTTCGCGCTTGCGCCGTTGTTGTCGCAGCCTGCCGACGCGGCCGGTCGCGGTGCGCGTGGCGAGCTCGTTTATCAGGTCGTGAAGAAGTGGGGCCCGTACGTGCAGGAAGCCTATCGCGAGGACATCGGCGCCTGGGCCAAGGAANCGCGGTGCGCGTGGCGAGCTCGTTTATCAGGTCGTGAAGAAGTGGGGCCCGTACGTGCAGGAAGCCTATCGCGAGGACATCGGCGCCTGGGCCAAGGAGATGGGGCCGGTCTTCGCCAAGGCGCCGATGAGCGCGTTGCAAAGCGCCGCCAACGCGTCCAGCTTCGACGCCATGAACACCGCGCTGCTCGGCCCGCAGGTCGCCAAGGCCGGTCCTGAGATCACGCCGAACGCGCTGGGCGACGCCGCCACCGATCTGGTGTTCGTGCCGATCTCGCCCTGCCGCTTGTTCGACACCCGCCTGGCCGGCGGCGCGATCGCGGCGTGTTCGTGCCGATCTCGCCCTGCCGCTTGTTCGACACCCGCCTGGCCGGCGGCGCGATCGCGGCCAACACCGTGCGCAGCTTCGACGTCACCGCGGTCGCCGACTACAGCTTCCAGGGCGGCGCCGCCAGCAACTGCAACGGCGCTGGCGCGGCCGGCTCGTTCGCCGCGGCGGTGATCAACTTCACCACCGTCACGCCGTCGGCCGCCGGCTACATCACCGCCTTCCCGTTCGGTGCCACCCAGCCGCTGGCGGCGACGGTGAACTACGGCGGCGGCGACATCCGCGGCAACCTCGCCACGGTCGCGCTCGATCAGGGTTCTTCGGCCAACGAGCTGAGCGTGTACTCGTTCGCCCAGACCCATCTGGTCGGCGACATCATCGGCTACTTCATCAACCCGCAGGCGACGGCGTTGGATTGCACCAGAGTGCAGACCTCGTACAACCTCACCGCCAGCGGCACCTTGAACGCGCCTTCGCCGGCGTGTCCGGTCGGTTACACCATGACCGGTGGCGACTGCTATTCGGCCAGCTACAGCGGCCGCGTCGTGAGCTCGTACCCGAACGGCTTGGTGCACTACTGCTCGTGGGCGAACGAGAGCGCGGTGGCGATGAACGTCGTCGCCTTCGCCGACTGCTGCCGGGTGCCGGGTCGCTGACGGTCCAAGCCGCCAAGTCGTAGCAAGCGCAATACGTGAAAGGCCCGCTCCGTGCGGGCCTTTCCTTTTATGGCTGTCGGCGACGTCTGGGTGTTAACCCCGATGTCGCGCGTGGCGAGCCGTGTCCGCAAACGTTTGCAGGCATGGGCGAGTCGCCACGGATGGACATACGCCGCGCGACTCGCCGCATTTCTCGCGATGCCTGGCGCTGAAAGTGTGACGTCTGTCCTGTTTTCCCTGCGGTTCTCGTCCTTTCGAATGTCGGCGATCGAGTCCACGGGGGGCTCGACCCGCGAGTCGAACCTATGAGGGGATACATATGAACAAGTTGATTCTGACCGTCGGTCTGTTCGCGCTTGCGCCTTTGCTGTCGCAGCCCGCCGATGCCGCCGGTCGCGGTGCGCGTGGCGAGCTCGTTTATCAGGTCGTGAAGAAGTGGGGCCCGTACGTGCAGGAAGCCTATCGCGAGGACATCGGCGCCTGGGCCTCGCGGTGCGCGTGGCGAGCTCGTTTATCAGGTCGTGAAGAAGTGGGGCCCGTACGTGCAGGAAGCCTATCGCGAGGACATCGGCGCCTGGGCCAAGGAAATGGGGCCGGTCTTCGCCAAGGCGCCGATGAGCGCGCTGCAAGGCGCCGCCGATGCGTCCAGCTTCGACGCCATGAACACGGCGCTGCTCGGCCCGCAGGTCGCCAAGGCCGGCGCCGATGTCGTGCCGAACGCGCTGGGCGACGCCGCCACCGATCTGGTGTTCGTGCCGATCTCGCCCTGCCGCTTGTTCGACACCCGCCTGGCCGGCGGCGCGATCGCGGC
>NZ_LMGS01000012.1:0-256393 GCF_001427505.1 Lysobacter sp. Root604
CGTTGCTGGACGAGGACGACACCGTGACCGAGCTGGTCTTGGTATGGGTGGCGCCGCTGTTGTCCGTGACCGTCAGGCTGACCGTGTAGGTACCGGCCGCCGAGTAGGTCTTGCTGGGATTGGCCGAGGTCGAGTTGGTGCCGTCGCCGAAGCTCCAGCTGCGCGAGGCGATGCTGCCGTCGCTGTCGGTGGAGGTATCGGTGAAGCTCACCGTCAGGCCGCTGGCCGAGGACGTGAAGTTGGCCACCGGCGCTTGATTGCTCGGCGTGCCGCCGCCGACCGCGGCCACGGCCGCCGCCGCATCGATCAGGCCCGCGCCGCAACCGCCCGGGCAGTTCGCCGCCGCGATCGGACGCGCCGTGCTTTCCAGGATCTGCTCGATCTGCGCCGGCGTCTTCGGCGTTGCGGAGGCCGCCTGAATCAGCGCAGCCACACCGGCCACATGCGGTGCCGCCATGGACGTGCCCTGCCAATCGTCGCCGGCATAGCCGTTGCCCTCGATCGTCGACCACACGGCATTGGCGGAGTTGACGACGACCGGCTGTACGCATGCGCCCCTAGGGTTCTGCCCAAGCGGCAAATGTTCCGTCGACGGCGAGCAAACTTCGCCGCCCGGCGCGGTCACGTCGATGCTGGCGCCGTAACTCGAGTAATAGCTGCGGCGACCGCCGGGATCGCTGGCCGCAACGCTGATCACGTTGTTGCAGCTGGCCGGCGCGTTGTTGGCGACGTCGTTGTTGAAGTTGCCCGCGGCGGCGATTACCACCGAGCCTCGGGCCACCGCGGCGTTGATGGCGGCTTGCTCGGCCGGGCCGCAGGCGCGCGTGCCGCCCAGGGACAGATTGATCACTTCAGCGGGGTTGGCATTGGCCGGCACACCCGACACGGTGCCGCCGGAGGCCCAGGTGATGGCATCGATGATGTCCGAACCACCGCCACTGCCATCCTTGCCCAACACCCGAATCGGAACCACCTTGGCGTTGTAAGCCACGCCGACCAAGCCACGGTTATTGTTGGCCACGGCGGCGACAGTGCCGGCCACATGCGTGCCGTGCACGATATTGGAGGCATCGTTAGGGTCTGAATCGCGACCGTTGCCGTCCTCGGATGCGCCGCAGGTGCTGGTGCTTCCGCAGCTGGCGAATCCCAGCCCCGTGGTCGAGCTGATCATGTCGTAGCCCGGCAGGATATTGGCGTCCAGATCTTCATGCGGCAGGATGCCGCTGTCGATCACGGCCACCACCACGCCCGTGCCGGTGCTGGTGTTCCAGGCCACCGGAGCGCGGATACCGACGGCATTGTCGGCGTAGTGCCATTGGCTGGAGTACAGCGGATCGTTCGGCACCGCCAACGCGTGTACGACGAAGTCGGACTGCACCCACTCCACGTTCGGGTCGGCGGCGAGCTGGCGGATCAGCGCAGCGGCTTCATCGCCGTTCAAAGCGGTGTCGCTGGTGATGACATCGGCGCCAAGCGCCATGCGGCGCAGATGCTTCAGGCCCACGCGCTTGCCCTTGGAGCCGGCCGGCATCAGGGTGCGCGACGCCGCAGTGTTCAAAGAGGAGGCGAGCGCGGCGGTGCTGGTGGTCGGCGCGCTGCTGTTCTTGTACTTGATCATGAAACGACCGTACTGGCCGTCGGCCTTGAGGTCGGCGACATAGGCTTGGCCTGCGAAGGCGGGCGCGGCCAATGCGGCCAGCGCCACGGCCGTCGCGGCCGCCAGTACGTGTACGCGCAGTTTGCTGTTGGTATTCGACATCGTTTTCATATCCCCAGATGTGAAACGCAATGGGCCGCTAGGCGGCTATGGCGGTCCGAACCAGGAGCGGGAACCTGCATCGCTCGCGGGCTGGACCATGGCGGAGGCATCGAGATGCCAGGGCCGTGGGCCAAGCTACGAGGCGGATCTGAGGGAAACGCCTGACGACCAGGACGAATTTCGGCCGCAAATGTGGCGCTCGTCACATTTTCGTAAATTGAAATTTTTTGCTGCTCAAAGAAGTCACACTTCGTGCGTAGCGATGGCCCAGGAAACGAAAATCGAGGGTGGCCGGCGCATCGACGGACCGCCGTCACGCAACGATTTCTCCTGCAAATACCCTACCTTCGGCGAGTTTCCGGGACTGGCCGCGGATAGCCGAAAGCGGCTCCGAAACGCGCTTCGGAGCCGCCGTGAGGGTCCATCGACATTTTCTGATACGAAAAAAAAGCCGCTGCGAGATGGCGCGACGAACGCCCAAGCCGACTCCAGGCCCAGACCGGCATCGCCCAGGCCGGGATGCCCGCCGCGACGCCCAGGTCCTGGACAACCGACGCCCGCAGGCTCAAAAAACGAAACCCCGGCCTGAGCCGGGGTTTCGAAACCAAGCGCACTGCTCGGGTCTAGGCACCGATCAGAACGTGACGCTCCAGCTGTTGATGTAGCCCACGTCCTGCGGGGCACGGTCGGCCACGCGCAGCTTCCAGGCACCGTTGAGCGGCTCGCTGCTCAGGTTGACTACGCGGTCGGTGATGATCACGTGGTCGGTGCTGTCGGTGGTATTGGGACGGTTGAACAAGTTGTAGACGCTGCCGTCCGGCGCGATCAGATCGACGATCAGGTCGCCACGGAACGCGTGCTGCACATTGACCGACACCTTGGCGGTGCTGGGGGCGTTGCCGGTACGGCCCGACACCGTGATGGTGCTGCTGGCGCCGGTGGCGTTGTTGTCGGGAATGTTGACGTCGGCGGTGTTGCTGTAGGTCTGGGTGCCGCCGGTGCTGGCCACCGTGACCGTGGAGGTCTTGGTGTTGCTGGCGCCGCCGTTATCCGTGACCGTCAGCGAGACCGTATAGGTGCCCGCCGCCGAATAGGTCTTGCTGGGATTAGCCGAGGTCGAGTTGGTGCCGTCGCCGAAGCTCCAGCTGCGCGAGGCGATGCTGCCGTCGCTGTCGCTGGAAGTGTCGGTGAAGCTTACCGTCAGGCCGCTGGCCGAGGACGTGAAGTTGGCCACCGGCGCCTGATTGCCCGGCGTGCCGCCGCTGACCGCGGCCACGGCCGCCGCCGCGTCGATGATGCCCGCACCGCAACCGCCGCTGCACTTGCTGGGAACGATCGGGCGAGCGGTGCCTTCCAATACCTGCTCGATCTGAACCGGCGTCATGGACGTCGGCGAAGCGGCGACGATCAGCGCCGCGACGCCGGAGGCGTGCGGAGCCGCCATCGACGTGCCCGCGTAGCCTTCGTAGGCATTGGTCGGTACGGTCGAGAGCACACCGCCGCCGCTGACGTTCTCGCCACCGGGCGCGGTGATATCGATGGTGGCGCCCCAGCTGGAGAAGCTGGAACGCGAGCCGCTCTTGTTACTGGCGGCGACCGAGATCACGCCGCCGCAGCTCGCCGGTACGCTGTCGACGATGACGCCCTTGAAATTGCCGTTGACGATGTCGATGTTGTCGTTGCCCGCGGCTGCGATGACCACCGAGCCTTTGGCAATGGCCCTGTCGATCGCCGCCTTGTAGGCCGGGGCCGCGTTGGCGCAGGAACCTTGCACCGACCCACCCAGCGACATGTTGATGATCTTGGCCGGATTCGCATTTGCAGGAACACCGGGGACGGTATCGCCCGAAGCCCAGGTGATCGCGTCGACGATGTCGGAATCGTCGCCGAAGCCCTGATTGCCAAGCACGCGAATCGGGACGACCTTGGCGCCGTACGCCACACCTGCGACGCCGATACCGTTGTTGGTCACCGCGGCGATGGTACCGGCCACGTGGGTGCCGTGGGCGCCCGTACCCGCCACCGAACTGTCGGTGGGATCCGCATCGCGACCGTTGCCATCGTCCGACTTGCCGCAACCTGTCAGCGCGCCGACATCCGCGCACTGCTGCCGGGTACCACCGGTGGTCGAGGTGACCATGTCGTAGCCGGGCAGGATATTGGCATTGAGATCGTTGTGCAGCATGATGCCGCTGTCGATTACCGCCACCACGACGCCACTGCCGGTGCTGGTGTTCCAAGCCGTCGGCGCACGAATACCGACGGCGCTATCGGCGTAATGCCACTGCTGGCCGAAGTTCGGATCGTTGGGGATCGCCAAAGCGCGCTTCTTGCCGTCCACCTGCACGAACTGGACGTTCGGATCGGCTGCGATCTGGCGCATCAGCGCCGCGGCCTCTTCGTGGTTCAGCTCCTGATCGGAGGCGATCACGCTGGCGCCCGGCATCAGCATGCGACGCACTTGCTTCAGGCCGACGCGCTTGCCCTTGGAAGCGGCCGGCAGGATGGTGCGCGCCGCCATGTTGCTGAGCGACGTGCTCAACGCGGCGCTGCTGGCGGCCGGGGACGAGCCGTCCTTGTATTTCACGATGAAGCGGCTGTAGCTGCCGCCGGCCTTGAGTCCGGCGAAGTGGGCCTGGCCGGCAGCGGCCGGCGAGGCTATCGCGGCCAGAGCCAGCGCGGTCGCCGCGGCCAGTACATGTACGCGCAGATTGCTATTGGAATTCGACATCGTTTTCGTATCCCTGGATGTGAAACGCAATGGGCCGCTAAGCGGCTATGGCTATCCGAACCGAGCGAGGAAGCATTGCGTCGCTCGCGGGCCGGACGATGGCGTAGGCATCGAGATGCCTGGACCGTGGGCCAAACTACGAGGCGGATTTGAGGAAAAAGCCCGATGGCCAGAGCGGATTGCGCCGATAAGCGCGTTGCGCGTCACGTTTTCGAAAGTCGAAATATTCGGCTACTCAAAGAAGTCACACTTCATGCGTAGCGATGTGCAGAGAAGCAAAAATCCGGGCTGAGCGACGCATCGATGAGACGCCGTCACGCAACGTTTAGCCCTGCAAATACCCTACCCGATCCGATTTCTCGAACCGACCATCGAATCGCCCAACGCGCCCCCGAACGCGTCTTGAAGCCTTCGCGATGGCCCATGATCGTTTCGAGATTCGCTGTCGCACGGACGACGCTGCGCCCGTCCTTCCTGGCGATAGACCAGCGAATCACACCTACGCCGAGGCCGCGCTAACGCACGGCTCGCAGCATCCTGGACACCGTTTCCGGGAGTATCGAAAACGAAACCCCTGCCGTAGCCGGGGTCTCGAAACGAAGCGCGATGTTCCAATCCAACATCGATCAGAACGTGATGCTCCAGCTGTTGATGTAACCCACGTCGTTCGCGGCGGCATCGCGCACCCGCAGCTTCCAGGTGCCGTTGAGCGCTTCGCTGGTCNTAACGCACGGCTCGCAGCATCCTGGACACCGTTTCCGGGAGTATCGAAAACGAAACCCCTGCCGTAGCCGGGGTCTCGAAACGAAGCGCGATGTTCCAATCCAACATCGATCAGAACGTGATGCTCCAGCTGTTGATGTAACCCACGTCGTTCGCGGCGGCATCGCGCACCCGCAGCTTCCAGGTGCCGTTGAGCGCTTCGCTGGTCAGGTTGCTCACAGTGATGGTCTTGTTGATGCCACCGGAACTGCCGGCGCGATTGGCGAGGTTGTAGGCCGAACCGTCCGGTGCGATCAGATCGATGACCAGATCGCCGCGGTAGGTGTGCACGATGTTCACCGCCAGCGAGGTATCCGACGGTGCGTTGCCGGTGCGGCCGGACACCGTGATCGGGCTTTCCACCGCCKCACCGTTRTCGACGATGGTGTAGTCGCCGCTGTTGGTGTAGGTCTGGCGCACGTTGCTGGACGAGGACGACACCGTGACCGAGCTGGTCTTGGTATGGGTGGCGCCGCTGTTGTCCGTGACCGTCAGGCTGACCGTGTAGGTACCGGCCGNGATCGCCGCGGTAGGTGTGCACGATGTTCACCGCCAGCGAGGTATCCGACGGTGCGTTGCCGGTGCGGCCGGACACCGTGATCGGGCTTTCCACCGCCGCACCGTTGTCGACGATGGTGTAGTCGCCGCTGTTGGTGTAGGTCTGGCGCACGTTGCTGGACGAGGACGACACCGTGACCGAGCTGGTCTTGGTATGGGTGGCGCCGCTGTTGTCCGTGACCGTCAGGCTGACCGTGTAGGTACCGGCCGTCGAGTAGGTCTTGCTGGGATTGGCCGAGGTCGAGTTGGTGCCRTCGCCGAAGCTCCAGCTGCGCGAGGCGATGCTGCCGTCGCTGTCGGTGGAGGTATCGGTGAAGCTCACCGTCAGGCCGCTGGCCGACGAGGTGAAGTTCGCGACCGGCGCAACGTTGCCCGGCGTGCCGCCGCCGACCGCGGCCACGGCCGCCGCCGCATCGATCAGGCCCGGGCCGCAACCGCCGGGGCACTTGGCGGCGGTGATCGGACGCGCGGTGCTGGCCAGGATGCTGAGGACCTGGCTGGTGGTCTTCGGCGTAGCCGAAGCGGCCTGCATTAACGCGATCACGCCAGACACATGCGGCGCCGCCATCGACGTGCCATGGTAGAAATCGTAGCCATTGCCACCGACGGTCGACAAGATTCCGTTGGTTTCGTAGAAGGTGGTGCACTTGTCTACCGGGTTGGTGCCCAGCGGCAGGAACTCGGTCGGCGGCGAACACAATTCGCCGCCCGGCGCCGTGATGTCGATGGTCGCGCCGTAGCTGGAAAAGTAGGAGCGGTTGCCGTTGTGATCGCTCGCGGCCACGCTGATCACGTTGTTGCAGCCGGCCGGCGAGGCACCGCTCACGTCGATATTGCTGTTGCCTGCCGCGGCGACCACGATGGAGCCGTTGGCGACGGCCGTATTGACCGCAGCCTGCCAGGTCGGCGTCTCGGAGCAAGGCAAGTCGCCACCCAGCGAGAGATTGATCACGTCGGCCGGATTGGCGTTGGCCGGCGCGCCGGCGACGCTGCCGCCGGAAGCCCAGACGATGCCGTCGGCGATGTCCGCCAGCGAGCCGTTGCCGTCCTTGCCAAGCACACGCACCGGTACGACCTTAGCGCCGTAAGCGATGCCCGCCACACCGGTGGCGTTGTTGGTGAGCGCGGCGATCGTACCGGCCACATGGGTGCCATGCACGCCCGTGGTCGCTGCCGAGCTATCGGTGGGATCCGTATCGCGGCCGTTGCCGTCCTGGGACGCGCCGCAGGTACTGTTGGATCCGCAGCTGCCGAAACCCAAGCCCGACGTCGTGCTGATCATGTCGTAGCCGGGAAGAATGTTCGCGCTGAGATCGGTGTGCGTCACGATCCCCGAGTCGACCACCGCCACCACGATGCCAGTGCCGTTGCTGGTGTTCCAAGCGGTCGGCATGTTGATGCCCACGGCGCTGTTGGCGAGGTCGTACTGCTCCCCGAAGCGGGCGTCGTTGGGCACGACCAAGGCCTTCACGACCATATCCGGTTCGACGTACTCGACATTCGGGTCCGCGGCGATCTGGCGCATCAGCGCCTCGGCTTCCACGCGGGTGAGTGCGGCTTCGCTGCTGACCACTTCCGCGCCCAGCGACATGCGACGCAGATGCTTCAGGCCCAGCTTCTTGCCCTTGGCGCTGGCAGGCAGGACGGTGCGCGCGGCGGCCGCGCTGAGCGAGCTCGTCATCGAAGCGCTGCTGGTGGTCGGCGCGCTGCCGTTCTTGTATTTGACGATGAAGCGATGGTACTGGCCGTCGCTCTTGAGGCTGCCCATGTAGGCCTTGCCGGCGAAGGCCGGCGCGGCGACCGCGGTCAATGCCAAGGCGGTCGCCGCGGCCAGTACGTGTACGCGCAGATTACGGTTGGAGTTCGACATCGTGTTCATATCCCCGGATGTGAAACGCAATGGGCCGCGAGGCGGCGATGGCTGTCCGGACCGAGGGTTGAAGGCTTGCATCGCTCGCGGGCCGGACGAGGGCGGAGGCATCGAGATGCCTGGACCGTGGGCCAAACTACGAGTCCGATCTGAGGGAAAAGCCCGATGACCAGGGCGAATCGCAGCCGTAAAGGCGACCTTCATCACATTTTCGTAAATTGAAAATTTCCATCACTCAAAGAAGTCACACTTTGTATGCAGGGATGCGTCACAAGGCGAAAACCGGGGGCGATCGATGGATCGACGGATCGCTGCCGCACAACGATTTGCCCTGAAAACACCCTACTAGAAGCGATTTTTCGGTACTGGCGGCCGCACCGTCGAACGCGGCCATGGATGCCATTGGACGCGCCCCAGATGGCCCAACGCTATTTTCTATTACGCAAAATCTTCCGCTGCAGCGCGGGCGCTGCGCCCTCCCTTACTTGCGAGCGGCCAGACGCGGCCAGCCCCTAACCGGGGCCGCGCGCCGGCTGACCCGCAAGATGGGCGCATCGCCTCAGCAAGACTCGCGGCATCGCCGGCACACGGGTGCCGAAAACCCCAAAAAAAACGAGACCCCGGCCTGAGCCGGGGTCTCGAAACGAAGCGGACCGCTCGGATCTAGGCGCCGATCAGAACGTGACGCTCCAGCTGTTGATGTAACCCACGTCGAACTGAGCGCGGTCGGCCACGCGCAGCTTCCAGGCGCCGTTGAGCGGCTCGCTGCTCAGGTTGACCACGCGGTCGGTGATGATCACGTGGTCGGTGCCGTCGTTGGTGTTGGGACGGTTGAACAGGTTGTAGACGCTGCCATCCGGCGCGATCAGATCGACGATCAGGTCGCCACGGAACGTGTGCTGCACATTGACCGACACCTTGGCGGTGCTGGGGGCGTTGCCGCTGCGGCCCGACACCGTGATGGTGCTGCTGGCGCCGGTGGCGTTGTTGTCGGGAATGTTGACGTCGGCGGTGTTGCTGTAGGTCTGGGTGCCACCGGTGCCGCCGACCGTGACCGTGGAGGTCTTGGTGTTGGTGGCGCCGCTGTTATCCGTGACCGTCAGCGTGACCGTGTAGGTACCGGCCGCGGCGTAGGTGCGGCTGGGGTTGGTCGCGGTGGAGGTGCCGCCGTCGCCGAAGTTCCAGCTGCGCGAAGCGATGCTGCCGTCGCTGTCGGTGGAGGTGTCGGTGAAGCTCACCGTCAGGCCGCTGGCCGAGGAGGTGAAGTTGGCCACCGGCGCCTGGTTGCCGGGGCCGGCGGAGAACAGGCTGTGCAGCAGGAAGTTCGGCGATCCACGCAGGTTGCCCGTGACCTTGCCGGGCGTGGCGTTGTTCATGATCGCCGCGTGCACTTCGTCCGGCGTGGCCGCGGGGTGCGTGGACAGGTACAGCGCGACGACGCCGGCCACGTGCGGGGTGGCCATCGATGTGCCGCTCATGGTGGCGGTGGAGGTCGAGCTGCTGATGCCGGCCGAGACGATATCGCTGCCGGGTGCGAACAGATCCACGCAACTGCCCCAGCCGGGCGCCTGGCCGCTAGGCCAAAGCGAGCGCGCGTCGTTGAGGTCGGTGGCGGCGACGGTCAGCGCCCGCGGCACCCGTCGCGGCGATCCGGTACAGGCATCGTCGTTGCTGTTGCCCGACGCAGCCACGACCACCACACCGGCGTCGATCAGGTTGGTGATCGAGTTATCGATAGCGGTGGAACCGGGGTAGCCGAAGCTCATGTTGGCCACCGCGGGTTTCACGTGATTGGCCGCCACCCAGTCGATGGCCGCAATAGTCTCCGAGACTAGCGCATTGCCGGTGCAGTCGAAGACGCGAACCGGATGCACGGTGGCCTTCTTGGCCACGCCCCGGGTGGTGCCGGCGACGGTACCGGCCACATGCGTGCCATGACCATGGCAGTCGTTGGTGCTGGGATCGCCCGGTCTGACCGAGAAGCCGTTGCCCATGCGCCCGCTGAATTCGGTGTGGTCCGCGCGCACGCCGGTGTCGAGGATGTAGGCGTGAACGCCGGTGGCGTCGGTGTCGTAGGTGTAGGTGGTGCTGAGCGGCAGGTTGCGCTGATCGACGCGATCGATGCCCCAGGTCGCGTTGTTCTGGGTGGCATAGATCGAGCCCACGCCATCCTCTTCGACATAGGCCACGCGCGGATCCTTCAACAGCTGCGCCAGCGCTGCGTCGTCGGCATCGACCACGAAGCCGCGCAGCACGTGCTGGTAGCTGCGCAGCAGCTTGGCGCGATGCTGGGTGGCCATGCTGCGCGCGACCGAAGGCACCTGCGCCATGGTCACGCCGGTGGCGCTGCGCGCCGACGAGCCGGCGACCGGCTCCTTCAGCACGACGATGTAACGGCCTTCGACCGGCCTGTCGACCGTCAACAATTCCGCGGCCAACCCCGGAAGCGCGGCGCATACGAGCGAGGCACCGATGGTTACCGACAAGATACGACGATTCATTCACATGTCCTTGTAGTGAGCGGGCCCGATCCGCAGCGGCGAATTGCGCCGACGGTGCATCTGCGACGAGCGGCGTCCCGCTCCACGCGCGCCGATGCGCCGCATCGCAGCGGGCCTCGGCCTTGCACCGGACAGCAGTACGCTACGGATCCGCCTCCAAGGCGGATGCCGGCAGCGCCTTCACGGCAGCTACGTTCTTTACACCCGGTTGTTTCGAAGGCCGCGTTTCGCGGCAGGTAACCGTCATGCCTGCGCGTCGCACAGCGTGCTGGACGCGTAGGCACAACGGGATTCACGACCGCTGCGTTTGCGTGGCCGCGATCAACAACCTAGGTAGGCGGACCAGCCGAGTCCATGCGCTAAAAACGGTTCCAACCGGCGCAAACCGTGAACCCCGCTGCATTTTCTTAATCGGATATTTTGGCGTACACAGAAAGTGTGGCCATAAGGGGCATACCCGCTGCGGGGCATGCCGCCTGCTCAGAACATGCCGGTTTCCAGCCGCGCGGCCTCGGACATCATGTGACGCCCCCACGGCGGGTCGAATACCAGTTCGACGTCGGCCTCGGCCACGGTCGGGATCATTTCCAGCTTGCTGCGCACGTCGTCGATCAGGATGTCGCCCATGCCGCAGCCCGGCGCGGTCAGGGTCATGCGCACCTCGACGGTGCGCTGGCCGTCGTCGCGCGGCTTGACCAGGGCTTCGTAGACCAGACCCAGGTCGACCACGTTGATCGGGATTTCGGGGTCGAAACAGGTGCGCAGCTGCTTCCACACCAATTGTTCGACCGCCTCGTCGTCGGCGCCTTCCGGCAGTTCCAGCGGTTCGGGCGCTTCCTTGCCGATCGCGTCGGCGTCCTTGCCCGAGATCCGGAACAGGTTGCCTTCGACGAAGACGGTGTAGCTGCCGCCCAGGGCCTGGGTGATGTAGCCGACGCTGCCGGCGGGCAGGGTCACCTGCTCGCCCTGCGGCACAAGGACGACGGCGCAATCGCGCTCGAAACGGACGGGTTCGCTGCTACGGGAGTACATGCCGGAAAGATTGGGGTGCCGCGCTCCGGCACAAGGCGCGCAGTCTAACAGGGCCTCGTGCGGCACCTGGCCCCCGGGATGGATCGCAGCGTCGCCGGGACGTGGCCAAACCGGCGCCGGCGCGCCCGTCCCGGGCGGCAGGCGGACTTCAGGCACTGCCCGCGGGCACGCGGCCGGCTATGCTGTGCGGCTGGATTCCCCCGCCCGCCGAGCCCTCGATGACCCCTGCGCCGCCCGCCGCCGCGTCCCCACCGCCCCGAACGGCGCTGTCGTGGACCTTGTCGTGGTCGTTGCTGCTGTTGGGCACCCTGGGCTTCGCCACCGTGTGGCTGCTGCTGAGCCTGTACAGCGGGCGCCAGAACAGCTGGATGGCGGTGATCGGTGCGATCGACCTGGCCTGGATGCTGCGCCTGGGCGGCTGGCCGCGCGGATGGGGGCGGGCCGCGATGGGCATGCTGGGCACGGCCGCGATCGTGCTGATCTACAGCTGGAGCATCGCCTCCACCCAGATCGGCCTGTCGCTGGGCGTCGGCCTGCTGGACTCGCTGCCCAAGCTGGGCGTGCACCACGCCTGGCTGCTGACCCAGCTGGCCAACGGCCCGGCCGACTGGGCCTGGCTGGCACTGGGGCTGGTGGTGGCGTTCTTCGCCTCGCGCTGAGCAGACTGGACTCATCCGCGACGCCGGCGCAGCGCATCCGCCGCCGGAACCTGGGCCATCGATGAGAACACCGACCGCGTTCGAACACGTCGCCGCCGACCGGGATATCGCGCCCGGCCCCTATCCCGCGCAGGGCTTCATGGCGGTCTGGGACGCGGCGCTGGGCAACGGCGACTACTTCGGTTGCTACTGGCCGCTGGGGCGCGAACAGGCCGAGCCCATCGTCTGCGAGATGTACCACGACGAAGGGACCTTGCAGCCGTCCTACTCCTCCACCGCCCGGTTCGTCGAATGGCTGGCCCTCAATAACGGCGAACGCGGCGACCACGAGGTCGAAGACCCGGGCTTCGGCCCGCATTGCTACGCGCGTGCTCGCGTGGCGATGGCGGCGGGCCGCGTGGACGCCGCGATCCTGGAGCTCGAAGCCGCCTGCGCGTCGGTGCCCGACGTCAGCGTCTATTGGTTCGCCCTGGCCGGGCAGCGGCGCAGACTCGGCCTGACCGATGCCGCGGTCGAGGCGGCCTTGAACGCCGTATTGGCCAACTGGTCGTTCGGTCGGGTGGCCGACGGCGCATTGCGCATGCTGCAAACCCTGGGCGCGGCCAGCGCCTTGCGCGACGACCCGCTGGTGCGCGCCAGCGCCGAACTCGCGCTCGCGTTCGGCGGCAGCAAGCACAACCCGGACTACGCCGTGCTGCGCGCGTGCATCGACGCCTACTTCGAACGCGGCCAAGCCCTGCACGCGCTGCGGCTGTCGCACAACTACGCCTACGCGATGCATGCGGAAACCACCGCTTTCCAGGAACGCCACGCGTTCTCGCCGACGCAGTGGCGCGCGGACTACGCGCGACTGTGCCTGCAGCATCTCGGCGACGCGCGCACCGGCCTGGATTGAACCGCACCCGTCCCGCGCCCTGCCCGCTGGCTCAGGGCGCGGTCTCGCGCAGGCACTCGCCGAACAGTTTGGTGGCCTCGCCGATCTCCGCCACCGACATCGCGCCGAAGCCCATCAGCAAGCCAGCGCGGTCCGGCGCGTTCAAGTAATACGGCGCGATCGAATACAGGCCCAGCGCGCGCGTCGCCGCATGCGCGATCAAGGCCTCGCCCTGGGCCGCATCGCGGCCGCGCAGCCACACCAGCAAGTGCATGCCCGCGTGCGAGTCGTCGATCTCGAGGAATTCGCCGCCATGCGTGCGCAAGCCTTCGAGCAGGGCTTCGCGGCGCTGCTTCAGGGTCTTGCCGGTGCGGCGCAGGTGGCGCTCGAAACTGCCGTCGGCCATGAACTGGGCCAGCGCGGCCTGCTCGATGCCCGGCGATCCGAAATCGTCGACCCATTTGGCCGAGATGAAATCGTCGCGCAGGCACGGCGGCACCACCACGTAGCCCAGACGCAACGAGGGGAACAGCACCTTGGAGAAGCTGCCGACGTAGACCACGCGACCGGACTCGTCCAGCGAACGCAGCGCCGCGTGCGGCTGGGCGTCGTAGCGGAACTCGCCGTCGTAGTCGTCCTCGAAGATCCAACAGTCGTGGCGATTGGCGTAGTCCAGCAAGGCCAGGCGGCGCGGCAGCGACATCAGCGCGCCGGTCGGGAACTGGTGCGAGGGCGTCACGCAGATCAGGCGCGGCGGCGCGGTCGGCAGATCGTCGGTGCGCAGGCCTTCGCGATCGATCGCGACCGGAACCAGGCGCGCGCCATGCGTGTACAGCGCCTCGCGCGAGGCGAAGTACTGCGGCTCCTCGATCACCGCCGCGTCGCCCGGATCCAGCAACACGCGCGCGGTCAGGCTGATCGCCTGCTGGGTGCCGGCGACGATGATGATGTCCTCGGGCGAGCAGATCACGCCGCGGCGATGGGCGATGTATTCGCTGGCGGCGGCGCGCAGCGCCGGCGAGCCGTGCGCGGTGGGATAGGTCGGCGGCGTGTACAGCGCCGCATGCGCGAGCGCGCGCGACCAGGCCGAGGTCAGCAGCGGATTGGTGAACGGCACGCCGTACTGGAAGCTGTAGCGCGCGCCCTCGACGCGGCGCCCGGGCATGCGCGGGTGATCGTGGCACGCGCGCAGGCGGCGCACGTAGTCGGTTTCCGGCAACCCGCGCTGCGCGGGGCGCGGCACCGGCGCGGCCGGCGTGATCGGGGTGGCGACATAACTGCCGGAACCGACCCGCCCCTGCATGAAGCCTTCGGCGCGCAGCTGTTCGTAGGCGGCCAGCACGGTATTGCGCGACACCGCGAGCTGCTGTGCCAGCGCGCGCGTGGGCGGAAAGCGCACACCCTGCGCTACCCGGCCCGACAGCACGGCGTCCTTGAGCGCGCGCACCAGCTGGGTCTGCAGCGGGCCGCGGCCGTCTAGCTCCAGATGCATGGGGGTTTCCGAAAGGCTCCAGTGCGCGGACGTAGGCGATCCGCCCGACGGCCAATCTATCGGGCCGGAGGATGCCGGCACAACATGACCAATGGGCGCGTCAACACAAATCGTCACTTCCGCGCAGTCACCGCACGAGTCCGGCATAGCTTTTCAGTCGCCGCCCGCGCAACTCCGATCGTTAAGGATTCGTAATTTCACTGAGCCGGCCAACGCATGGCCCTAACCCAGCGGAGTTACGCAATGCCCTCGCACACCCTCAGTCATGCCATCCGACGAGCGCTGTTCGCCACCGCCGCGGCGTCCACCGCGGCGCTGCCGATCGTGGCGCACGCCCAGGCGGCGGAAGAATCCCAGCCCACCACGCTGGATCGCATCGAAGTGACCGGTTCGCGCATCAAGCGCACCGACATCGAAACCTCGCAGCCGATCTTCACCCTCAGCCGCGACGACATCAGCTCGCAGGGCCTGACCTCGGTCGGCGACGTGATCCAGAACATCACCGCCAACGGTTCCGCCCCCAACAGCACCGTCAACAACGGCGGCGACGGCCAGACCCAGGTCGACCTGCGCAACCTGGGCCCCAACCGCACCCTGGTGCTGGTTAACGGGCGGCGCTGGGTCGGCGGCGCCGGCCTGGGCGGCGTGGTCGATCTGAACACCATCCCGACCGCCGCGGTCGAACGCATCGAAGTGCTGAAGGACGGCGCCTCGACCATCTACGGTTCGGACGCGATCGCCGGCGTGGTCAACGTGATCCTGCGCCAGAACTACGAAGGCGCCGAAGCCAACGCCTATGTCGGCACCTACTCCGATGGCGACGGATTCCGCGAAGCGGTCGATTTCACCATCGGCGCCGCGTCCGACCGCTGGACCGCGATGTTCGGCTTGGCCTACGTCAAGGAAGAGCCGGTGCTGGCCGGCGACCGCAAGATCTCCAAGGAGCCGGTCGCCGGCACCGGCAATTTCTTCGGCAGCTCGACCGTGCCCAACGGCCGCTTCGCCCTGTGCAACGGCACCTTCGACCCGATCTTCGGCACCTGCTCGGTGGCCGAGACCCGTCCCGACGGTTCGGTGGGCCAGTTCACCTACAACGACGGCCAATCCGGCGCGAACTGGCGCAACCGCACCGGCAACGACGTCTACAACTTCGCCCCCGACAACTACCTGCTCACGCCGCAGGAGCGGCGTTCGGTGTTCGCCTCCGGCTCGCTCGACATCAGCGAGAACCTGCGTTTCCGCACCACCATGACCTACAACAACCGCCGCTCGGAGCAGTTGCTGGCGGCCATGCCGATCGTGCTGGGCAGCGGCCCGGGCGCGGGTCTGCAGCCCAAGACCGTCACCATCAGCCCGGACAGCATGTACAACCCGTTCGGCACCACCGTCTCGCGCATCCAGCGCCGCGCGGTCGAGACCGGCGGTCGCTCGTTCCGTCAGGACATCGACACCTTCGCGGCCAATCTCGGCTTCGAGGGCACGCTGAACTTCGCCGACAAGCCCTACGACTGGGAAGCCGGCTACTACTACGGCGAGAACAAGCAGAACACCGTCACCGACGGCCTGTTCAACCTGCTCGCGCTGCGCAACGCGCTGGGCCCGTCGATGATCGACACCGTCGCCGGACGCTCCACCACCGGCCGGCCGATCTGCGTGAGCAACCCCGGCGATCCGACCTCGATCATCCTGGGCTGCGTGCCCTTGAACCTGCTCGGCGCGGCCGGCTCGATCACGCCCGAGATGCTGGCCTACTCCAGCTTCGTCGCCCACGACTCGGTCGGATTCAAGCAGAAGACCTACTACGCCAACATCGGCGGCGACCTGTTCGATCTGCCGGCCGGCCCGCTGGCGTTCTCGTTCGGCCTGGAACACCGCGCCGAAAGCGGCTACTTCCAGCCCGATGCGCTGATCGCCTCCGGCAACACCACCGGCAACGCGGCCGCGCCGATCTCCGGCGGCTATTCGCTGGACGAGGCCTACCTGGAACTGGCGGTGCCGGTGCTGGCCGACATGCCGTTCGCCAAGCTGCTGGATTTCTCGATCGCCACGCGCTATTCGGACTACAGCAACGTCGGCGACACCCTCAACAGCAAGTTCGGTTTCCGCTGGAAGCCGTTCGACGACCTGATGATCCGCGGCAACTGGTCCGAAGGCTTCCGCGCCCCGGCCATCGTCGAACTGTTCGCCGGCACCGCCGACGCCTTCCCGACCATCAGCGACCCCTGCGACCTGTCGCGCTTCCCCAACCTTTCGGCCGCCGCGCAGGCGCGCTGCATCGGCCAGGGCGTGCCCAACGGCGGCTACGACCAGGGCAATCCGCAGATCCGCATCAACGTCAGCGGCAACCCGTTGCTGGAGCCGGAGAGCAGCGAATCCACCACCCTGGGCTTCGTCTACAGCCCGTCCTGGCTGGAAGGCTTCGACGTGACCCTGGACTGGTGGAAGATCGACATCGACAACGCCCTGGTCGCGCCGACCGGCCAGTTCATCCTCGACGAATGCATCGTCGGCAACGTGCAGCGCTTCTGCAATTACACCCGCGCGCCCGGCGGCGCGATCTCCAACCTGCTCTCGCAACCGACCAACATCGGCGGCCTGCGCACCCAGGGCTACGACCTGACCGTGAACTACAAGTTGCCCGAGACCCGCTGGGGCCGCTTCAGCTTCAACTGGGACAGCAGCTACGTGGCCAAGGCAGAGGTGGATTTCGACGACGACGGCGTGTTCGGCGAACGCCTGGAAGGCGTGCCGCGGATCGGCCAGCGCATCGAGGACTGGCCGATCGACGAGGCCGCCAACGAACCCGGCGAATACATCACCGGCAGCAACAGCTGGCGCATCCGTTCCAATCTGATGGTGCGCTGGGAGAAGGGCGATTTCGGCGCGACCTGGAACCTGCGCTACTTCTCGCATCAGGACGAACGCTGCCAGGTGCTGGTCGACAACGGCTTCAACGACCTGTGCAGCGACCCGGACCGCATGATCTCGGTGCCGGTGGACCTCAACAACAACGGCGTCTGGGACGGCCCGGCCGGCGGCGACACGCTGCAGGCGGTAGCCGAGGCCGAGAACAAGATCGGCGCCACCACCTACCACGACGCCAGCGTGTACTGGAACACGCCCTGGAATTCCAAGGTCACCATCGGCGTGAACAACGTCTTCGACAAGAATCCGCCGTTCTCGGCGCAGGCCTTCGCCAACAGCTTCGACTCGGCCTACGAGGTGCCGGGGCGCTTCATCTACTTCCGCTACACCCAGAAGTTCTGATCCGCGTAATCGATGCGTAACCCAGGCGGCCCCGCGAGGGGCCGCTTTTTTTCGCGTCTTGTGCATAGCCGAACGCCTACGCGCGTCGATTCTGGCCTGCGCGCGCGGAACAGCGTCGACGCGGTGACCGGACCAATATTTGCGGCGTCAGCGGTGCCTCATCTCTCTCTCCGAAGCAAGGTCGACGCTCGTCCGGCACGCAGGAAACCACGGCACAGCGCACCCACCGTCCGCAGGCATGCCCGGGATCTTCCCGGGCTCTTTTTTCGGACCCACGCACGCGGGCCCGATTGGCTCCATCGCATTCGAAACAATTGGTCCTCCAGTCCGCGCGCGACGCTGGGTAGGGTGGACACAACGGCGCCGGACGCGCCATCGAATCGCGAGAGCCCCCCGTGAACCTGCGCTATCACCCCCTACGATTCGCCGAGAATCTCGATCTCAGCGCCCGCGGCGGCGACGAACTGCACCTGATCCGCGCCTCCGCGCGCGGCGCGCAGGTGGAGCTGCCCGGGCAATGGATTTCGTTCTGCCTGCCGTTGTCGGGCCGCCTGCGCTGCGAGGCCCAGGACAGCGCGTGGGAGATCGACGCCGGCCACGCCCAGGTCTGGCGCGAAGGCCCGCTGCGCTGCAGCGCGCGCCAGCCCTGCGGTTGGCTGGCTCTGGCCGGCTCGCACGCGGCCTGGGCGCGCTACCTGCGCAACCAGCACGGCGACGAGGTCAGCGGCGACGCTGGCGGCGCGGACTTGTTTCCCTGGGAAGGCCCGGCCGGCCGCGACCTGCGCCGCCTGACCGTGCGCCTAGCGCGCCGCACGCGCGACGTCGAGGTCGATATCGAGCCGCTGCTGGAGGCGCTGTGCGCGGCGCTGGTCGACCAGCAGCGCGACCTGCACCAGCGCCTGCAGCGCTGCAGCGGACGCACCCTGCGCCGGCGCCAGCAGACCCTGCTGCGGCTGCTGCGCGTGCAGCACCTGATCCGCCGCCACCCCGACGCGCGCCTGGATCTGGCGCGGCTCGCGCGCAGCGCCAGCTACTCGCCCTGCCACCTGATCCGGATCTATCGCGACGTGTTCGACGAGACCCCGACCGAGTACGCCGCGCGCCTGCGCTCGGACCGCGCCTGGCGCATGGTCCGCGAAACCCGCATGCCGGTATGCGAGATCACCGAGGCCCTGGGCTTCGAAAGCCAGAGCGCGTTCTGCCGCGCCTTCAAGCACTCCTTCGGCCTGACCGCGACCGAAGCGCGCCGGCTCGAATGCGCGCAATCGCAGGCGGCCTGACCCGGCGTAGCCCCCCCCCTTTTCGCATCGCCAGCCCCGTACCGCCCCTACCGCACCGACGAGGACCACCGCATGCCCCGCTCCGCCTTCCCCACCGCCCGCACCCTGCTGCTCTACGTCCTCGCCGCGGGCCTGGTCGCCGGCACCCTGGACATCGTCTACGCGACCAGCTTCTGGGGCCTGAAGGGCGTGCCGCCGCAGCGCATCGGCCAGAGCATCGCCGCCGGCGTGCTCGGCAAGGACGCCTTCGCGGGCGGCAACGGCGCGGCCGCGCTGGGGCTGTTCCTGCACTACGTGATCGCCACCGGCATGGCCGCCGCCTACGCCCTGGTCGCGCGGCGCTGGCCGGCGCTGACCGCGCACCCCGTGCGCTACGGCCTGCTCTACGGCCTGCTGCTGTACGCCCTGATGACCTACGTGGTGGTGCCGCTGTCGGCGGTGCCCGGCGGCGGCGGTGGCGGCGGCGCTTTGTGGATCGGGTGCAGCATCGTCGCCCACGCCGTGCTGGTCGGCTTGCCGATCGCGCTGATCCTGCGCCGCGGCTTCGTCGCCGGCGATCGCGCGCACCCCTCGGGCTACGCCGCCGATGCGCGCTGAGACCCCGACCCTGCGCCCGCGCCTGGCGATCGCCGCCGTCCTGGCCTGCGTCGGCGCATTCGCCTCGATGCTGGCGATGCCGGCCGGCCACGCCGCGCCCGAACCCGAGGCGCAGGCGCCGATCGGCCTTCCGCAGGGCTATACGCGCTGGACCCATGTCAAAAGCGGCCTGATCCCCGCCGGCCACCCCGCCTTCGCCAGCTACGGCGGCCTGCACCACATCTACGCCAACGAGACCGCGCTGGCCGGCTACCGCAAGGGCGAGTTCGCCGACGGCTCGGTGCTGGCCTACGACCTGTTCGAAACCCGCACCACGCCCGACGGCAGCATCGACCAGGGCCCGCGCCGCCACGTCGATGTGATGGTCAAGGACGCGCGCCGCTACGCCGCCACCGGCGGCTGGGGCTATGCCGAGTTCGCGGCCGGCGCATCCCAGGATCGCCTCAGCCAGCCCCAGCGCGCCGGCTGCGCGGCCTGCCACGAGCACCGCAAGGCCCAGGGTTACGTTTTCAGCGAGCTCCAGGACTGAGGCCTGCCCCTCGCCTTCCCCGACGGCGGCCAGGGACGGCTGCCGCTTCCTGAGGCCCGCGCGCGCGTTGCCGACCGATAGCGACGCGCCCGTACGCGCGCGCGTGCGAAAATCGCCGCTTCGCGGAACCGGTACGACCGGCCCGCCCAGGCAGGACAGGCGATGATCACCAACGACGTATTGCGCAGCATCCGCTACATGCTCGACCTCAGCGACAACAAGGTCGTGGAACTGGTCCAGCAGGCGGACCCGGATTTCGCGCTAGACAAGGCGCAGGTCCAGGCCTTCCTCAAGAAGGATGAGGACGAGGGCTACGCCGAATGCAGCGACGCGGTGCTCGCGCGCTTCCTGGACGGACTGGTCTATCACTACCGCGGCCGCGACGAGAGCCTGCCACCGCGCCCGTTCGAGAAGCGCGTCAGCAACAACCTGGTGCTGAAGAAGCTGCGCGTGGCCTTCGAGCTCAAGGACGTCGACATGCACCAGGCCTTCGCCGACGCCGGCTTCCCGGTCTCCAAGCCGGAACTGAGCGCGCTGTTCCGCCAGCCCGATCACAAGAACTACCGCGCCTGCGGCGATCAGCTGCTGCGCAACTTCCTCAAGGGGCTGACGCTGCGCGTGCGCCGCCCGTCCTGATCCGCGCGCCGCGCATCAGTCCCGGCGCCGGAAGCCTTCGATGCGCCGCCACGGCGATTGCGCCGAATCGCGCTCCCAGGCGCTGCCCACTTCGGCACGGACGATGTCCAGCAAGCTTTCGTCCATGCGGATGAAGCTTTCCATCGGGCAGATCTTCGGCGGATTCGCGTCCAGCCACGCTTGAGTTTCGCTACCGCTTTGGAATATCCAACCCGAGTCGTGCGGATTGTTGGGTTTCGAGCGATAGGCGTAGCACACCGGCAGCCGCTGCGGCCCCATCACCTGGTCCGAGGCCAGCACCAGCGGCGCGAACGCCGCCAACTTGGCGTCGCCATCCGCGGGCGGCGGCGACTTCTTCTTGAACGGCCACATGGCGCGCTCCATTCCTAGCGTGCGACGGAAACGGCGGCTAGTGCCCGCCGTCCAGCGCCTTCAACTCCGACACCAGCGCGCTGGCCATCTCGGCGCCGTCGCCGAACAGCATGCGGGTGTTGTCGGCGTAGAACAGGGCGTTTTCGATGCCGGCGAAACCGGTGCCCTTGCCGCGCTTGATGACCACGGTGTTCTTGGAATTGACCACATCCAGGATCGGCATGCCGTAGATCGGCGAAGCCGGATCGGTCTTGGCCACCGGATTGACCACGTCGTTGGCGCCGATCACCAGCGACACGTCGGTGTTCGGGAATTCCGGGTTGATGTCGTCCATGTCGACGATCATGTCGTAGGGCACGCCGGCCTCGGCCAGCAGCACGTTCATGTGGCCCGGCATGCGTCCGGCGACCGGATGGATCGCGAACTTCACCTTGACCCCGCGCTCGGTGAGCTTCTGGGTCAGCTCCCAGATCTTGTGCTGGGCCTGCGCCACCGCCAGGCCGTAGCCGGGCACGATCACCACGCGCTCGGCGAAGGCCATCATCGCGGCCACGTCGCCGGCCTCGATCGGCTTCTGGCTGCCGCTGATTTCCTGGGCCTGGCCGCCGCCGCCGAAGTTGGAGAACAGCACGCCGGTGATCGGCCGGTTCATGGCCTTGGCCATCAGGCGCGTGAGCAGCATGCCGGCCGCGCCGACCATGGTGCCGGCGATGATCAGGGCCTCGTTGCCGAGCACATAGCCTTCGAAGGCCACCGCCAGACCGGTCAGGGCGTTGTACAGCGAGATCACCACCGGCATGTCGGCGCCGCCGATCGGCAGCGTCATCAACACGCCCAGGGCCAGGGCGACCACGAAGAAAGCGATGATCGCCGGCACGTTCAAGGTCAGCACCACGATCGCGCCCAGCGCCACCAGCGCCAGCGCCACCGCGGCGTTGAAGATCTGCTGGCCCGGGAACACCACGCGCCGGTCGAGGCGGCCGTCGAGCTTGGCCCAGGCGATGATCGAACCCGACAGCGAAACCGCGCCGATCGCCGCGCCGATCACCGCCAGCACCACGGTGACGGTGGGCTGCTGCATGTCGACGTGGCCGGACTGCAACTGCGCCAGCAGCGGATCGCTGGTCTGCAGGCTGGCGAAGCGCAGCAGCTCGACCGCGCCGATCGCCGCCGCCGAACCGCCGCCCATGCCGTTGTACAGCGCGACCATCTGCGGCATGTCGGTGATCGCGACCTTCTTGCCCGAGATCCAGGCCAGACCGGTGCCGATCGCCAGCGCCAGCACGATCAACACCAGGTTATGCAGGTCGGGCAGCAGGAAGGTGGCCGCGGTCGCGATCACCATGCCCATGCCGGCCCAGCGGATGCCGCTGCGCGCGGTCACCGGCGAGGCCATGCGTTGCAGGCCCAGCAGGAACAGGGTGGCGGCGACGAAATAGCTGGCCGACGCCAGCAGCACCTGCGCGCTCATGCCTGGCCCCCGGACTTGGCGTCGGGCTTCTTGCTGGCCTTGAACATCTCCAGCATGCGCTCGGTGACCACGTAGCCGCCGGCCGCGTTGCCCGCGCCCAGCAGCACGGCGACGAAGCCGATCGCCTTCTCCAGGGTGGTGTCGGCGTGGCCCAGGACCACCATCGCGCCGATCAGGACGATGCCGTGGATGAAGTTGGAGCCGGACATCAGCGGTGTGTGCAGGATCACCGGCACCCGCGAGATGATCACGTGGCCGGCGATCGCCGCCAGCATGAAGATGTACAGCGCCACGAACCCGTCGCCCATCTTTGCCTTCCCCTTGCGATGTCTCCCGCATCATAACGTTCCATGAACCCGGCGCCAGCGCTGTCAACCGTGACGGCGATCGGGCGTTTGTCTCCTCGCAAGGGTTCAAACGCATCCACGACGAGGAGAGCCGCATGAAAACCACACCTTATCTGGCCGTCCTGGCCTGTCTGGCCGCCTTGGGACTGGCCGGCACCGCCGTCGCCGGCGACCGCGGCGACCGGGTCGAGCACCGCATGGAGCGCCACGGCGAGCGCATCGACCACCGCCTGGACCGGCGCGGGGACCGCATCGAGGCCCGCAGCGACCGTCGCGCGGATGCCCTGGCCGCGCACGGCCATGCCCGCGCCGCCGCCCGCGTCGACCGCCATGGCGAGCGCGTCGAAGCGCGCCTGGACCGTCGCGGCGACCTCGCCCAGGCGCACTGGGAACGTCGCGGCGAGCGTTACGACCGCCGCTGGGACCGCCGGCATTAAGCCTTGAGCCGTATGCTGCAACTCGTGTCCGCCGAAGCCGACGACCTGGCCCTGGTCGCGCCCGCCCTGGGCGCGGCCGAGCGCAGCCCCGAGACGCTGGAGGAATTCCTCGCCGGCATCGGCACGCGCGCGTTCCGTTTCGCCGAACTCGGCCTGCGCCAGCGCGACGACGCGCTGGACGCAGTGCAGGACGCGATGATGAAGATGCTCGGCTATCGCGAGCGCCCGGCCGCGGAATGGACCCCGCTGTTCTGGAGCATCCTGCGCAGCCGCATCGTCGATGTGCAGCGCCGGCGCGCATTCCGCCTGCGCTGGCTGATGCCGGGCGTGCGCGAGGACGAAGCGCCGATCGACTGGGCCGACGACGGCCCCGATCCGGCCCGCACCCACGACGGACGCGAGGCTTATGCGCGTCTGGCCGACGCCCTGGGCAAGCTGCCGCGCCGACAGCGCGAGGCCTTCAGCTTGCGAATACTGGAAGAACTCGACGTCGCCACGACCGCGCAGGCGATGGGCTGTAGCGAAGGCGCGGTGAAGACGCATCTGTCGCGCGCGCGCGAAGCGCTGCAGCGGCAATTGGAGGACTGGCGATGAACCACAACGACCCGCGCTACGGCGCCGACCCCACGGCCGACGGCGACCGCGCCTTCGACGAGGCCGCACGCGCCCTGCACCGGCGCGCGCTGGGCGAAATATCGGCGCCCACCCGCGCCCGATTGCGCCTGGCCCGACACGCCGCGAACGCCGACGTGCGCGCGCCGCGCCGCGGTATGGGCTGGGCCCTGGCCAGCGGCTGCGCGGCGGTGTTCGCGCTCGCGATCGGCCTGCAGTTGCAGCGCACCCCGCAGTCAGCGGCGCCGCCCGCCACCGTACCCGCGGTCGCAGGCCTGCCCGCCCCCGAAGCGGCCGCCTACGACAGCAGCACCGCGCTGGCCTCGCTGGACGAGAATCCCGATTTCTACCTGTGGCTGGCGTCCGCCGACGACCTGCCCGCAACGGAGTAAGCCCGCATGATCCGCCTTCCGCATCGCACCGCATGGGCCGCCCTGCTCGGGTTGTGCCTGCTCGCGCCCGCGGCGTTCGCCGCCGGGCCGCAAGCGGCCGCGTCCAAGGCCCCCCCGCCTCCGGCCTGGGAACAGCTCAGCCCGCAACAGCGCGAACAACTGATCGCGCCGGTGCGCGACCGCTGGAACGCCGAGCCCGACGAGCGTCAACGCATGCTCGACCACGCCCGCCGCTGGCAGCAGATGACGCCCGACGAGCGCAAGCGCGCCCGTCACGGCATGCGCCGCTGGGAAGGCATGAATCCGGAGCAGCGCGAAGAGGCGCGCGCTTTGTTCGGGCGCATGCGCAATCTCAGCGAGGCCGATCGCGAAGCCCTGCGCGAACGCTGGCGTGCGATGACGCCGGAGCAGCGGCGCGAGTGGATGCAGAACAACGCGCCCAAGCCGCGCGATCGCGACGACGACCGCGAGCGCCGCGGCCCGAAGGACGCGCCGCGCCCGCAGCGTTGACCTATTCGGTTCCCCCCTTTGAAAAAGGGGGGCCAGGGGGGATTTGCTGTTGCTCCTGAGCTTCTAACAGCCCAAAAGCAAATCCCCCTCAATCCCCCTTTTTCAAAGGGGGAGGACAAGTTTCGAAGGGGGAGGACAGGCGGACATTCCGACGATTGCCGCCGGTTTTCAAAGGGGGAGGACAAGTTTCGAAGGGGGAGGACAGGCGGACATTCCGACGATTGCCGCCGGTCCGAGCGTAGGCGTCGAGTTGAGCAGGAGCGCTCCTGCGCTTGTTTCTGATGCCCTATGCGGTTCCCCCCTTTGAAAAAGGGGGGCCAGGGGGGATTTGCTGTTGCCCCTGAGCTTCCAAAAGCCCAAAAGCAAATCCCCCTCAATCCCCCTTTTTCAAAGGGGGAGGACAAGTTTCGAAGGGGAGGATAGCGGACATTCCGACGATTGCCGCCGGTCCGAGCGCAGTACTTCGATCGTCATTGCATTGAGATCGTCGTCCATGCCAGGGCTCCGCTCAGGGCCCCGTGCAGCTTGCGCGCACTCAGGTTGAGCGCATGCAACCGAACGCCAAATAGCAATGAGCTGAGCCTTGATCAGCTTTCGCTAACGCGAACACCGTGCGCGCGGGCTAGGGACAGAATCGGCCCCAAGGCCTCCTGCACTTGGCGGGAGGGTAAGCAGTGCGCGCAATTTCGCGAGAAAAACAGCAACAGGAAACCGCCTTGTTGCTTCACCTGCAAGATCGCTTTCCAAGACTGCGTCCATTCCTCGGTCTCGCTGAAGGCGCGCAGGCCGAAGTCGCCGAAGCGGTATCGGTAGATCCGTCCTTTGTGGGTCCGGGAGAAGTGCACCGTGGCGGTCAAGACAGCCTGCATCAACAACGGGAATGCCAACGCCAGCACCAGCGCCGCCAGTGCGGGGCCTTCCGCATCGATCGAAAAGCCCCGATACAGTTGCACCAGCAGCAGCACCGATACGATCAACGGCGCCGCCAGTATCCCCAGGATGCCTACCGGGGTCTGCCACGACATCACCAGGGCCGAGCGGAGCCGATCCCAATAGCTGTAGCGGAACCGAACCTCGATCTCGGACTGATCCGGCGCCGACGAACTCATGCCGCCGCCGCGCGCTCCGGCCACACCGTCTTGGCCAGCAGTTCATCGTTCCAATCGAACTTGAGCTCGCCGTTGTCGACGAACAGGCTGACGAAATTGAACACGTTGCGCGCATACATCTCGCTGGCGTGCACGGCGCCGCTGCTGGCCAGGTTGAGCGGGCCGGCGATGGTCACGCCTTCCACGTCCACGGTTTCGCCGGGACGGGTGAGCTCGCAGTTGCCGCCGGTTTCCGCGGCCAGGTCGACCAGCACGCTGCCCGGCTTCATGCCGGCGATCATCGCCGCGCTCACGATCTTCGGCGCCGGGCGGCCCGGCACCGCGGCGGTGCAGACGATTACGTCGATGTTCTTCAGGTGCTCGCCCAGGCGGCGCTGCTGTTCGGCGCGCTCCTCCTCGGTGAGCTGGCGCGCGTAGCCGCCCTCGCCCGCGGCGCTCACGCCCAGGTCGAGGAACTTGCCGCCCAGCGATTCGATCTGCTCGCGCGTCTCCGGGCGCACGTCGAAGCCTTCGACCTGCGCGCCCAGGCGCTTGGCGGTGGCGACGGCCTGCAGGCCGGCGACGCCGGCGCCGACGATCAGCACCTTGGACGGACGGATGGTGCCGGCCGCGGTGGTCAGCATCGGGAAGAAGCGCGGCGCCAGTTGCGCGGCGATCAGCACCGCCTTGTAGCCGGCCATACCGGCCTGCGAACTCAGCACGTCCATGGCCTGGGCACGGGTAGTGCGCGGCAGGCGCTCCAGCGGGAACGCGACCAGTCCGCGCGCGACGATCGCTTCGCCGCGCGCCGGGTCGGCCTGCGGCGCCAGCGAGCCGACCAGCACCGCGCCTTCGCGCAGGCGGCCCAGACCGGCCGCATCCGGCGGCTGTACGCACAGCACCAGATCGGCGTCGGCGAGCGCGGCGGCGGCATCGTCGGCGAGTTCGGCGCCGGCCTGCGCATAGGCCTCGTCGCCGAAGCTGGCGGCACGGCCGGCGCCGCGCTGCACGCGTACGCGCGCGCCGCGCGCGACGAGCTTCTTGCAGGTTTCCGGGGTCAGCGCGACGCGTCGCTCGCCCGCAGCGGTTTCGCTCGCAACGCCTATGGTGATGCCCGCCATGCTTCGCTCCATACCCGGTGATGGTGTCTCGCCGCATCCTAGCCGAATAAGGCGAGGAACGAGCGCAGATGAGCGAGGAGAGCGCTGGGCGCCGTCGGCGCCGCTAAGGATGGGGTGAGCCGCTAATCAGCCAGTGCAGGCGCGGCTGCACTGTGGCGCGCCAGCGACCACGGAGCAGGAGCCGCTTTCGCTCACTCCTCACTCCTCCCACTCTTTCCCGGCTTT
Organism: Lysobacter sp. Root604; assembly: GCF_001427505.1. Taxonomy (NCBI): domain Bacteria; kingdom Pseudomonadati; phylum Pseudomonadota; class Gammaproteobacteria; order Lysobacterales; family Lysobacteraceae; genus Lysobacter; species Lysobacter sp. Root604. Next base: position 27,123 of record NZ_LMGS01000012.1, read on the forward strand.
CAGCCGTGGCCGACCGCGCGACGGATGGGGTGAGCCGCTCATCAGCCAGTACAGGCGCGGTCACACTGTGGCGCGCCAGCGATCAAGGAGCAGGAGCCGCTCTCGCTCACTCCTCACTCCTCCCACTCTTTCCTGGCTTTCAGCGGTGGCCGACCGCGCGATCGAGATGGCGGCGGACCTGGCGCATGGCCTCATCGAAGGCGTTGCGTTCGGCGCCGATGCTGAGGCGGCCTTCGCTGGCCAGGATCGCGAGTTCCTCGGCCGAGGCCGCGAACACGCGCAGGCCGCGGCGATTGACCAGCAGGTAGCGCGAGGTCAGCGGGCTGACCCAGGCCACCTTGGCCGCGATCTGCTCGCCCTGCAGGTCGGTCACGCGCAGCCAGTCGCCTGGATCCAGGCCGCGCATGCGCTCGGCCAGGACCGGATCGTGCTGCGACACGTCCTTGCCCGGCGGCAGGAAGCGGCGGGTTTCCTCGATCGCCTCGTCCTCGGCCGCGGGCAGCGGCGAGGCCGGACGCGTGCGGCGCGCCGAATCCGGCGTCGCCAGCGCCCGCACCAGACCGGCCATGCCGTGCTGGGCGGCGCTGTCGTCCAGGCCGGAACTGGCCAGGCACTGCACGATCAGCGGTTGCAGGGAGATCAGGCGGTCGGCGAGTTCGCGGCCGCGTTGTTCGGCGGCCAGGCGGTCGGCTTCGATCAGGGCGTCGCCCAGCGACAGGGCTTCGTCGCGGCGCGCTTCGCCGCCTTCGCGCAGCAGCACCTGGACCAGGTGATGGCGCCAGGGCATGGCCAGGAAATCGGCCACGGCCTGGGTCAGCGGCGGCTCGGCCAGGCGCTCGCGCAGGGCGTGATCGGCCTGGTTGCGCGCCGCGCCGAGGCGCTCGCGGCCGTAGGTGGCCTTGGCCGCGCGCTGTTCCTGCAGCTCGACCCGGCGGCGCTGCTGCGCCAGCAGGGCGTCGAGCTCGGCGTGCGCCATCTCGAACACGGCCACGTCTTCGTTGTACTCGGCGACCACGCGCTGCGAGATCTCGGTGGCGCGGTCCAGCAGTTCGCGGTCCTGCGGGGTCTCGCCGTCGTTGCCTTCGCAGGCCTCGGTGATCGCGTCGAGCAGGCGGCGCGCCGGGTGCTCGCGCTTGACGAACACTTCGTTGTCGGTCAGCGCGACCTTGACGTAGGGCAGCACCAGGCGCGCGTAGAGACGGCGCGCGCGGTCCTGCAGGGCGTGATTGCGGAATAGCGAATCGAACAGCAAAGCGACCAGATCGATCGCGTCGTCTTCTTCGGCGCTGAAGCAGGTCTGGTCGGGGTTCAGGCCGAGCCGGCGCGCGCCGTCGTGCAGATGGTCGCGGATGCTCTCGCCCAGGCGCCCGGACACGGCCAGGGCGCGCGCGAACGCGTCCGGCGGTTCGGGTTGCAGCAGCGAAGCCACGCTGACCACTTCATCGATACGCAGCTCGCGGCGCGGCGCCATCGTGCGCTGCGGGGCGTGGGCGTTGGGAACCGCGTCGGACCGCATCAGTCCTTCGCGCCAGGCATGCAATTGACTGCGCAAATCGGCGAGCTCGCTGGCCATGGCCGCGATATCGCTGGGCGACATCGGCGGACGTTGGGGGTCGTGTTGGGCGGTCGAGCCGCCGTGGGGCGGCGCGACGCCGCCATACGCGCCGTAACCGCCGGCGCCCGGCGCAGGCCCCCCAAAGCCCGCGCCATAGTTCGGATCGAAACTGTCGCCGTAACCGCGCTCGCGCGCCGGCTCGCGCGCCGGCTTGGCGCCCAGGCCCGGGCCTAGCCCGACCCCATAGCCGCCGCTGGACAGCAAGGTGTTGACCCGGCCGTACAGATCGCCGAGCACGCGTGCCAGCTCGTGTTCGTACTGGCGGAACAGACGCGCGCGCAGCGCCTCGGGCAGCTGCGCGTCGACGAAGGTTTCGACGAAGGCCGCGACCAGGCGCTGCGGGCCGATCGGGTTGGGGCCGGGCGCCAGGCCCATGACCTCCGAGACCGCGGCCAGACGGCCCTGGACCATATCCAGGGGGCGCGCATAGCGGCCGCACAGGGATTCGGTCAGGCGTTCGCCGGCCAGGTCGAATTCGAGCTGGTTCTCGTCCACCAGCCGCATCGGCACCTCGCCGCCGCTGCGGATGCGCAGGGCGCGGAACTCGTCGAAACCCTTGGCCACCTGCTGGCGGAACGCCATCACATGGGTAGCCTGATGCTGCCGCAGCACCCACAATGCGGCCTGGTCTTCGTATTGATGCTGTTTGCCGTCGCCCTTGAGCGAGTCCACCTTCATGGCGTCCTCGATCGGGCCGTACAGGGTTCCAGGCAGGCCGCCCAGCTGCTCCAATGCCAGGCGCTTGATCTCCTCGAGCATGCGCAAGGGATCGGTACGCGTGGCTTGAGCTACGCCGTGCGGATGAGCAGACACTGCGTGTTCCCCTGTTCCCGTGAAGGGCTTGAATCGTGTGGACCGAACGTGCCGTTTTTAGGCAGTTGGCAGCAGCATAGTGGCAAGATACGACAGCGCATGCACACACAAAATAGGCTTTTGTGACTGATGTCTCGAATCGATACCGACTTCCCTCCTGAATCCGAAAAAGCGTTAGCGGCTCTGGACACTCGGCGCTCGGTGCCAGCAAAACAGCTGACCGAACCCGGGCCGGACCCGCGCGAACTCGAGCGCATGCTGCGCTCGGCGGTGCGGGTGCCGGACCATGGCAAGCGGGTGCCGTTCCGCTTTCTCAGCATCCGCGGCGACGCCCGCCACGCCCTGGGCGAGCGCCTGGCTGCGCGCGGCCGCGAGCGCGACCCCGGCGCCGGCGAGGCCGCGGTGGAGAAGGACCGCGGGCGGTTCTCGCACGCTCCTTTAATAGTGGTGGTGATCGCGCGGCTGGGCCCGGACGAGAAGATCCCCGAGCAGGAGCGCCTGCTGACCGCCGGCAGCGTCTGCTTCGCCCTGCTCCAGGCCGCGCAGGCCCTGGGCTACGGCGCGGTCTGGCTGACCGGCTGGCCGGCCTACGACCCTCAGGTCCTGTCCTGGCTGGGCCTGGGCGCCGACGAGCGCGTGGCCGGCTTCATCCACATCGGCACGCCCAAGCTCGAGGCGCCCGAGCGCGAACGCCCCGACCCGCTCGCCCTGCTGACCGCCTGGACGCCCGAATGAGCGCCGCGCGCCCGCCGCTGTACCTGGTCGACGCCAGCCTCTACGTGTTCCGCGCCTGGCACTCGATGCCCAACGAGTTCGAGGACGCCGAGGGCTGGCCGACCAACGCCGTGCACGGTTTCGCGCGCTTCCTGGTCGAACTGATCGAACGCGAACGCCCGCGCCACATCGCGATCGCCTTCGACGAAGCCCTGGACTCGTGCTTCCGCAACGCCTTCTACCCGGCCTACAAGGCCAACCGCGAGCCGGCGCCGCAGGAACTCAAGCGCCAGTTCGCGCATTGCAAATCGCTGTGCCGCGCGCTGGGCCTGCCGGTGCTCGCCCACAGCGAGTACGAGGCCGACGACCTGATCGGCAGCGCCCTGGCCGCGATGCGCGTGCAGGGCTACCGCGGCGTGATCGTCTCGGCCGACAAGGACCTGTCGCAGCTGCTGGACGGCGCCGACGAACAATGGGACTACGCGCGCGGCCAGCGCTGGCGCGCGGACGGCGTGCCGGCGCGGCACGGCGTCGAAGCCCATCAGATCGCCGACTACCTGGCCCTGTGCGGCGACGCGGTCGACAACATCCCCGGCGTGCCCGGCATCGGCGCCAAGACCGCGGCGGCCCTGCTCGGCCACTTCGGCACCCTGGACGCCCTGCTGGCGCGGGTCGAGGAAGTCCCCTTCCTGCGCGTGCGCGGCGCCGCCAGCGCGGCCGCGCGCCTGCGCGAACACCGCGAGCAGGCCCTGCTGTGCCGGCGCCTGACCACGATCGCCCTGGACGCGCCGCTCGGCGACGACGCGCCGTTCCTGCGCGGCTCCGGCCTGGCCCCGGAGCTGATAGGCCTGTGCGAATCCCTGCGTTTCGGCCCCATGACCCGGCGCCGCCTGCACGAGGCCGCCGGCCTGGACTTCGCCACGTCATCGCTTCCGTCGTAGCATCGCAGCGAACGAACGCCCGGACACGCGATGAACGAACCAGTCGAAACCCTGTACGACGGCCAATGGCTGCGGATGATGCGTCGCGGCCGCTGGGAGTACGCCGAGCGCACTCACGGCAAGGGCATGGCGGTGATCATCGTCGCGGTCACGCCCGAGGATAAGCTGCTGTTCGTCGAGCAATACCGCGTGCCCTTGAACGCGCGCACCATCGAAATGCCGGCCGGCCTGGTCGGCGACGACCACGACGCCGACACCCTGGAAAGCGCCGCGCGCCGCGAGCTGATCGAGGAAACCGGCTGGGAGGCCGGACGCGTCGAAGTGCTGCTGACCGGCCCGACCTCCTCGGGCATGAGCAGCGAACGCATCGCCTTCGTGCGCGCGCGCCAGCTGCGCCGCGTCGGCGAAGGCGGCGGCGTCGACGGCGAGGACATCGTGGTCCACGAAGTGCCGCGCGCCGATGCGCCGGCCTGGCTGATGCGCAAGCACGCCGAAGGCTACGAGCTCGATCTCAAGCTGTGGGCCGGCTTGTGGATGATCGAACACAATCCGGATGGGTCGCGGGCGGATTGAGCGAGACCGACTGCAGACGCCGGCGGCATGGGCGTCGCCAGGGGCACTTTGAGACCACGTCTTTTCCGTCTATTTCCGCACGGAACCCGACGCTAAGCTGACGCGTACCCCCATCGGCGCATCCCCGCATATGCACCTATCGATTCGCGGCGATGGCTGCCGCCCAGTGCCGCATGCAAACCGCTTCGACGCGGAACGCCAAGCGAACGCCTCCGCGCTCCGACGCCGACGCAGCCGTCCCACGCAGCGCTTGGGCTGAGCCCGCGATGCCATTCGATCTGCAAGTATCGGATGACCTGCTGTTCGCATTCCACGCGCGCAAGGTCCTGCTCGGCTACAACAGCCCGGCGCCGAAGGACGGCGTCTACGGCTGGCTCAAGCGCGGACAAACGCTGCGCCTGCACAACCCCATCGTGATCGAACGCAATTGCGGCCTCTACGGCGGCGCCTACGTACCCTTGGTGGGCGGCCTGCCCTCCTGCGGTCTGTGTTCGATGGGGGCTTTCAGTTACTCGTATTCCGGACTTCCGGACGGATTGACGGTGGGACGCTACGCCTCGATATCCACCGGGCTGCGCTTCATCGATTCGTTCCATCCGCTGGATACGCTGACGACCTCGGCGATCACGTTCCGTCCGCACAACCATCTGTACGCCGAGTTCGCGAGCGATCGCGTCCGCGATTTCGCCGCCGGCTTCAGGATCGGCGGCACCCGCCCATATCCCACTGTAGGCCACGACGTCTGGATCGGCGCCAACGTGACCCTGGCGATGGGCATACGGCTGGGCACGGGCTGCGTGGTCGCGGCCAACAGCGTCGTCACCCGCGACGTAGCGCCGTACACGATCGTCGCCGGAAATCCGGCCAAGCCAGTCCGGTTACGCATGCCCGAAGAAACGGCGGCGCGATTGCTGGACAGCGCCTGGTGGGAGCTCGATCCGAGCGCGCTCTTCGCGCTGGACTTCGCAGCCCCGGAGCGCATCCTGGACGCGCTGGCGTCGGGCTCGTGGCCGAAGTTCGACTTCCTGCCGACCCGCATCGAAGCGCCGGCCGTGTCGGAGCCGTAGCCCCGCGCGCGCAGGCGCGCAGCGGCCTCACCGCTTATAGCGTCGCTGCTCCTTGGCCCCGAACTTGGTCCAGTGCGCCTTGGCGGTATCGGCGCCGGAGACGCCTGTCGTACGCAGCACCGGATTCATGTCCACATACACCGCGTGCGAGAAATCGTTGGGCGCGCTGTACCGGTGCAGCCGTCCCTCCTGCTGGCCGTACTGCAGATAATGCGTGGTCGCCCCGATCTGGTTCGCGTGCCCGGCCAGCGCCACGTCCGGATTGAGGAACAGATAGCTACGCCAATGGAATCCGTCGGGGCAACGGTCGAAGTCCAAGGTTTGCGAGTAGCCGTCGGCGAACAGGCCGAAGTTGGCGTTCAATACCCGTCCATACGCGCTCATCGGAGCGCCGTGCACGTAGACGCGCTTCCAGAACGAATACAGGCCGACGGCGCGCGGGTCGTCGACGCAGGCGACCGGCATGTGCTTGTTCTGATAGGGCACGGCGATGCCGACCACCGCGTGGCCGGCCGTGCGCATGCAATCCTCGACGAAGGCCAGCGCGTCCGGGCCGAGCGGATCGCGGTAGTGATGCTTCCACACCGCCAGCATCGCGCGGCGGAAACCCAGGCGCAGCGCGGTATGGAAATCGCCGCGGTCGTAGCACTGCAGCACGACCCGGTCCACCAGCCCCTGCCTCTCGGCCTCGGTGTAAACCTGTTGGGCGATGTATTCGTAGTCGGCGTCGGATCCGATGCTGCAAACCAAGGCCTTGTCGCGCCGCGCGCAAGTCCGGATGGCGTCGCCCAGCGCGATCGGGCGCAGGCGCTCATCGTAGCGGGCGGCCAAAAACTCCTGCACGGACACCTCGGCGAACGGTCGATCGAAGCCGTAATGGGCCTCGTTGCCCTCTCGCGCGACGATCACGCCGTCGCCGCATCGCAGCAGATCCAGTTCCACCACATCCAGCACCCGGATCGCGCGCTCGACGGCCTCGGCCGCATTGCTGGCGTGATAGCCCAGACAGTCGCCTCCCTTATGGGCGATCGTGGCGTTGCGCGAGAAGAACAAATTGGCCATCGCCAGAGAGTCGGCGTGAACCGCGGGCGAGACGCCGCGCAAGGCTCGCTTTGCGGCCACGTCGTCCAGTTCGCAGGCCCTGACGATCTCGCTGACGATCGAGTCGGCGCTGTCCTCGCCGATCGCGGTCCCGGCCAGGATGCGCCGCCGCATGCGCAGCAATGCGTCGGCCACGTGGGGATCGTCCGACATCACCGCCTCCACCGCGGCACGGATGCCGCCGGGCCGGGTCGGGTAGCCGCCGCAGAACAGATCGGCGCTGCCGGCCGCGTATGGAAAATCGTAGAGCGTGGCGTTGTTGTCCGAGTATTCCCTGAGCAGGACCTGCACCACCGGCTTGCCCAGCGCGGCGGCCTCGAAGATGGTCGAGGACAGGTCGGAAATCAGGCAATCGGCGTGCTTCAACAACTCGCTCATCGTGCCGCTGACATTGGCGGCGACGTTCATCCGGGACACGTCCAGATGCGCCGTCTCCGGATGCAACAGCGTCACATGGTTATCCAGACCGGCGATCTCGTCTATCGCCTTGGCCATATCCAGGTTGTTGGAGATATGCCAGGTGGGCGCGAACAATATGATCGGCTTGGCGGGATCCAGCCGATACCGGCTCGCGATTTCCTCTCGCGTAGCGGTCGGCGCGGACAACAACTGCTTGGCCTTGATGAAGCCCGCCGAGCGGACCTTGTCGGCGTGGCCGTCTCCATCCGGGAAGAAGGTCAGCAGGGATCGGGAATGATCCGGCCCCGCGGTCACGATGACATCGAAAAAGTTGAATCGATCCTGGTTGGCCAGAAACCATTTGAGATTGCTGGCGCCATGGTCGACCAACACCCTGGGTTTATCCGCATAGGCACCGCGTGGCGGACTCACCGGCAGATTGAAGTAGACCAGGCAATCGCAATCCAGCCCTTCGGGAAGTTCCGAGGCGGTGGTAAAGATGGGCGCCACGTTCGCCGCGGTCAGTTCGTTGACCAGACTGAGCGCGCAGTCGTAATGCTTGCCGATGTAGGTATCGCCGAACAGCACCCGCTTGCACTTGAGCCGGTCCTCGATGCCCACCTTGACCTCGGTCGACGACACCCCGGGCGTGCGCGGCAGATAGACGACCTCGCAACTGACCCAGTCGAACTTGCCCTCCCAATCGTCGCCCATGACCAGCACATCCGCCTGATGTTCGCGGATGTAGTGGTCCTTCTCGGCCAGGGAATCCTCGTAGAACACCTCGTCGACCGCCTTGAGCGCCGCCACGCACTCCAGCCTGTGGCGCTGATCGAAGAAAGAGCGCTTGCCCTTCTCGGCGTTCAACCTGTCCGTGGACACACCCACGACCAGGTAGTCGCCCAACGCCTTGGCGCGCTCCAGGATTCTGAGGTGACCGTCGTGGAGCAAATCGAAGGTACCGAAGGTGATGACTTTCTTCATTCTTGAATCGGAACTCGTGCGGAACCGCGACTACCCGAAGCCGACCTCGCCTCAGAACCAGAAACGCGACGGGGCGAACCTGCTCAACGAAAAATCCGCGACCCTGCGCGCGATCCCCGGCTCGATGGCGACGGCCGGTTCCTGCAGCAGGTGCAGTTGGTCACGCCCCACAGCGCCCTCGAACTCGTCGCGCAGGCGACGCGCATGCTCGTCGCTGCTCCACTTACGGGCGAGGTAATAGCCGCCGGTGAGCATCGCCTGGCGGCGAGCGCGCTACTTGGCCTCGTCCTTCGCCGCGGAGAATCGCGGAGTCACGTCGTGGACGAAGCGAGCGGTCGGGCACACCTTCAAGAGGCCGCCGATCAGCTTCACCCGCCAGGACAGATCGACGTCCTCGCAGTACATGTGGATCTTCTCGTCGAAGCCACCGATCTGCTGCCAGATCTTGCGCGACATCGCGAAGCAGGCGCCGGAGACCCAGGACGTATCCAACCGCACCGGGTCGTGCCACTTCGGGTGATCGATAGGCGCGGTCGCGGCCTCGATCAGCGCCTGCCCTTGGTAATGGTCCGAGAAATCCACCAGCGCCTTGACGCAGCCGGGAGTGAAGTAGCCGTCGGGATTGGCGCCGATGTACAGCCGGTCGAGGTCGAAGCAACGCCGCATGAGCGCGTTGTGGGCACGGCCAAAACCGATGTTCTCGCGGTTGCGGTCCAGGATCAGCCTGTCGCCCAGGATCTTCCGGTAGCGAGATTCGTTGGCTGCGTCGTTGACGTAGCACGCCCAGTCGATGTCGTATCCGTTACTGATCGCCAGCTCGTTCTGGATCGAGGCCTTCAGGCGTTCGACCTCCTCGTTGGAGTTCTCGTACAGCACCACGCCAATGAAGGCCGCACGCGCCTCCTTGCGCGCCTCATGCCGCAACGAAGGAATCGAGGCCTGCGCATACGGCGTGGGCCAGGCCGGCCCGGCGATGCTGCCGGTGCCGCGGGTGCCGGCAAGGAAACCCCTGAGGTCCTTGTAGCCCTCGTTTCCGAACAGGTGCGCGGAGTTGCGCAGGAAGGCCTGGCTAACGCGCTCGTCCGGCGAGAAGCGCCTGCTTTCGGACAGGCCGTACTGGACGAAGTGAATCAACGGAATCACGTTCGCCGCTTCCAGATCCGCGTTGACGCGCATGTAGTACGGCATGCTCGCGAAGCTCGAGCACTCCAGATACTCGTTGCCCCAGCGGCCGCCTGCGTTGAGGTATTGCTCGATCGGCACCCCGACAGCCTCGCAGGCGCGCCCCTTCATGTCCGCGCGGAACACCGCGTTCTCGAAAAACGGCGAGGGGTTCGCATCGGTCGTCAGCAGCAGTTCGCGCAGACCCGAATAGCGCTCGAAGATCGGATAGCGGCCGCGCGCGTCGGCTTCGCGCGCCTGGCGGTCCGGATCTATCTGATCCAGAACGAAATCGATATCGAGCAGCATCGTCGGCGACCGGCCCTCGAAGAACCCATGCCGGATGTAGTGCAGCAGCGGATTCATGTCCGCACCGCGGATGTCGACGTTCTCCTCGAGGTAGTGGCGACCATCGAACAGCGCGGATGTCGCGGCCGTCCAGTACTTCTTGTTTTCCAGGTAGAGGAACTCCAACGGCACGCCTGCCGCACCGTTCCGGTCCAAGCCCAGCGTGCGCGCCAGGTAGTCCAGGTCCAGCAAGCCGGAGTCGCGCATGACGGATATTTCGGACAGTCGATCGTTCAGCATGGCGGTTCCTAGAAGTCGGACGCGAACAGCTTGATGGGGTAGGTGCTGCGAAGCTGATCCAGCTTTTCGCGGTTCTTCTTCCACACTCGCTCCTTCTCGGCGTCCTCCTTGCTGCCGTTACGGCTGGGCGTGCTGTTGCTGTTGTCGCTACGGATGATGTAGAGACCGATCCGACGGTCCAACGCGGAGAAATCGCAGGGACTGGGCCCGGCCACGCGCAACAGGAAGTCGTAGTCCTCCACCCGCGACAACTCGGAGTGGAAGTAGAGCAGCTCCCTATCGACCTTCGCGCAATCGATCATGTAGGAGTGCAGAGGGCAGAAATTGTCCCGGATCAAGTCCAGCTTGTTCTTGCCGCTGTAGGGACTGGTCACCTCGTAGATGAAATCGTAGTCGCGCAGCCCGACGGCGCGCGCCTGCTCCATGCCGGCGAAGGACACCGCCGCCTGGCTGCTCGCCAGCGGCTTGCGCAACACTTCGTAGGCATGGGTGTACAGAACGTCGTCGTAGTCCAGGAACGCCAGATAGCGGTTATTGCGCTTCAGGTGCTCCTGTATTCCCGCATTCATCAGGGCCGAGCGGGCGTCGCCGGATTTTCCGTCCGCGTAGTTGATGACCAGCGGCTTGGGCAGCCATTTGAAGAACCACTGGCGCTGCACGGCCTGCACGGTCTTCTGCAGGTCGGCCTCGGCAAAGCGCTGGGTCACCACGATGGGCTGGACGGCGACGCCGGTCTGCGCATGCAAGCTCTGTATCGCTCGCTCCAGCTTTCCGAGCGACCCGCAGTCGTGGAAGCGAACGACGACGCTGACCACGTCCAGCATCGCGCCGGCGCCCCCCTGATCCTCCGGAGCGCCGCGCGATACTGTCTTGTTCACGATATCCATGATCTTCATTCAGCAGACCTCCACCACGGCCGCTTTCGCCATCGGCAAGGGCGCGCCCAACCGCTCCATCGAGGACCCCGCGCTCACCCTCAGGCCACGCAACAGATCTTCGGCATCCTGATCCTCCGGCGCGGGCAGGCTGACCCGGAAGCCGAACCTCCCCGAGCCCTTGGCCAGGTACAGACGCACGTCCTCGCGGTCCACGCGCTCCGGCGCGGCCGGCCCTTTGGCCCCGCCCGCCTCCACGCACACCACCGCGACCTCCCTGCCGCGCTCGTCGATCGCCCAGCCTTCCAGCTCGATCCTGCGGTCGACGATCCTGACCCTCTCGATCATTCCGGACGAGCTGCCGAACAGCAGAGGATCGTTGGCCGCCACTTGCGCGCGCAGCTCGGCGCTGGCCGCCGATACGATGCTGCGATAGACGGACACGCCTTCGTCGATATCGCCGTAATAGCGCATCCGTCCCTGGTCCAGCACCAGCGCCTTGTTGCATAGCCGCTTTTGCAGCTCGGCGCTGTGACTGGCCAGCACCACGATGCGGCTGCCGTTGATGCGCCCGGTCAGGCGATTGCGCGCACGTTCGACGAACACCGCGTCGCCGGTCGCGATCCATTCGTCCATCAGCAGGATGTCCGGCTGGATCGCGGTGGAGATGGCGAACCCCAGCCGCATGCGCTGACCGGCCGACAGGGTGTGCAAGCGATGGCTGGCGCGGTCGGTCAGGCCCGCGAAATCCAGTATGTCCCCGAGCACGCCCTGGATCTGGCGCAGGCGCAAGCCCATCGCGGTGCCGCGCAGCATCACGTTCTCGATCACGGTCGCGTACTCGGCGAAGCCCAGGGTCGCGTTGAGCAGCGATTGGGTGAGGCCGCGGCTCTCGATCGTACCCGTGCTGGGCACAAAGGCGCCGTTGAGTACCCGCAACAGGGTGGTCTTGCCGGCGCCGTTAAGCCCCATCAGCGCGACCCGGTCGCCCTCCTCCGCGGCGAAGCTCAGCCTGGACAGCACCTTCACGTAGCGGCGCGTGCTGCCCGTCATCGTCGAGCGGAAAAAGGATGCGTCCGCCCGGGACGCGTGCTGCGCCTCCATCGGAAATTCCAGCGACACTTCGCGTGCGCGCAAATAGACCATGGTTGCCAAATCCTCAAAGCCAAATGGGAATGCGTCGGGCCGCGCTTCGATAGACCAGCGCCGCGCCGATCAGCCCCAGCAAAGTCATCGCGCCCAGATAGACGTAGGTCGCCGGCTCGATCGCTTCGCCCAGCAAGGGCCCCCGGATCGCGAGCATCAGATGATGGAAAGGGTTGGCGCGCATCAGGGTGCCGTGGGGCGTTCCGGCCGGCGCGGACTCCGGATACCAGACGATGGGCGTGATCAGGAACAGCACCATCATCGCGCTCGACATGAACTCGTGCATGTCGGGGAACCGCGCGCCGGCCGCGCCGAGCAGCACCGCATACAGGAACAGGTTGATCATGACCACGACCAGACCCAGCAGGGATCCGGCGATCCCCATCGGCTGCACCGTCGGCGATGCGATCACGACGATGGCGACGATCGGTTGCGATAGCACGAAGTAATAGAAGGCTCGCGCCTGGGTGCGCAGCACGTAGTCGGTCAGGCGCAGATGCCCGTCGTAGATGTACGACTTGTACGTCGAGAACATGGCCGTGGCGTCGCTGAGCACGGTGGACATCAGCCGGAAGACCACGAAGCCGACGCCGATGTGGGCCAGGAAACGCGCCTGGTCCAGGCCGGGCTGCAGCGCGGCCAGGAAGCCGCCCAGTCCCCACACGTAGACCGCGGTCGGCACCAGGGTCCACAGGGCGCCCAGCCGGGTCTTGCGATACTTGGTGACGGTGTCCAGCCAGCTGCCGTACACCCAATGATCGGGGCGGCGCAGGCTTTGCAGGAAGTGGGAGAACAACAAGGTCATGACGCTACCTTAGGAAGCACAGTCATACGTCCGCCGCGGCTCGTTCGGCTGATGGTCGTGCGGGGTGGGAAGGCGAGCTCGAAGTTCGGGCTGTCCAGGGACAGATTGGGGTTGTAGGCCGGGTCGTTGCGCAGCAGGTCGCCCCAGCGGCGCAGCATGGTGTCGGACTCGGCGAGGAAGCGGGCGCGCTTCTCCGGCGTGTTGTCCTGGCCGCGACTGGCCGATTCGTGGTGGTACAGCTCGGCGAACGGCGTCCAGACGTTGCGATAGCCGTTCGCATCGATGCGCAGGCACAGATCGATGTCGTTGAAAGCCACCGCCAGGTTTTCGTCCATGCCGCCGACTTCGTCGTAGACGCTGCGCCGAACCGCCAGACAGGCACCGGTGACGGCGGTGAGGTTGTGCACGACTCGGGCTCGACCGACGTAGCCGCCGCTGCCGCGACGCAGGTTGAGATGGGCGTGCCCGGCGACACCACCCTCGCCGATGCCGAGAATCACGCCGGCATGCTGGATGGTGTCGCCCGGGAAATACAGCATGCAGCCGACCGCACCGACCTCCTCGCGCATCGCATGCGACACCAGCTCGTCCAACCAGTCCGGGCCGATCACCTCGGTGTCGTTGTTGAGCAGGCACAGAACCTGCGCGGAGCTCTGCGCGACGGCGTGATTGACGATGGCCGAGAAATTGAATTCGTACGGGTAGTCGACCACACGCACGCATTCGCGCCCGCGCAAGCCGGCCAGATAGTCCACTGCCTGCGGCTCCACCGAGCCGTTGTCGACGACCATCAACTCGAAGTTCGTGTAAGCGGTCCGATCCAGCACGCTTTCGACGCAGGTCCGCAGCAGTTCGGCGCGGTCGCGGGTCGGCACGATCACCGTCACCTTGGGCGCCTGCGGCTCGCACGCCGGCAGCGCCCTGAAATAACCGTGCTCGGTGACCTCGACGCGCGACGGCCGCCCTATCCTGGCCAGGTGCGCTTCGACCGCGCGTCGCCCCGCCTCGCAAGCCGCCACGGCAGGCTCCGCTGCCGTCGCCTGCGACGGCCGCCTGGCGTGATACAGGATCTTGGGGATGTGCACGATCTGCTCGTCGCGCAGGCGTTCGACGCAGCGCAATACGAGATCGTGATCTTGCGCGCCCTGGTAGCCTGCGTGCAGGCCACCGACCTCCCGCAGCAGGTCGGCGCGGATCGCCACGAGATGGCAAAGGTAGTTCTGCGCCCGCAGCAGGTCGGGATTCCAGGCCGGCTTGAAGTTGGGATCGCTGCGCAGCCCTGCGGCGTCGATCTTGTCTTCATCCGAGTACAACAGACGCGCGTCGGCACGCTCGACCACAGCGCGCGCGAGCTCACGCAGCGCATCGGCGCATAGCTCGTCTTCCTGCCCGAGGAAGGCGAGGTAGTCGCCCTTGGCCAGACCGATCGCCTCGTTGGCGGCCTGCTCGTCCTGCGCGCAGCGCTCGCTGAATTGCAGGCAGATGCGCCGATCGCATAGCGCGTACTCGCGCAGCAGGCGCTTGGTGGCGATCGAGGCGGCGACGTCGGCGACCACGCACAGCTGCCAGCGGCTGTAGTTTTGCGCCAGCACGCTGTCGATGCTGCGTTTGAGCAGCTCCAGACGAGGCTCGCGCACGACGAGGACCACGGAGAGGTCGGGCGCGCCGGTGCGCAGCTCGACGCGATCGCGCGTCTGCTCGACGGCGGGCCGGCTATCGAAGCGTGCCACCCATTGCTGGTAAGACAGGGCCTGATCGCGCAAGGCGCCGCGATAGCGTTGCTTCAAGGACTCGGCCGCCGCCGCCGCGCCCTCGCGCAGCGCATGGCGCAGAAAGCCGAGCAGGTCGGCGCCGAGGCGATCGCGCGGCGACTCGCCGGCGCAACGGCGGATGCCTGTCAGCATCTCCAGCACGGCGCGCAGGCGCGAGATGCGCCGCATCCGGAATCCGCGCATGCCGAACCTGGCCGCGCACTGGGTCGGGTCGAAACGCAACGCTCTGACCGGAGCATTGATGAGCACCACCGTGTACACGTACTCGCCCGAGCGCGCAGGCTCGGCGACATCGATCCGGCTGTGCTCGCTTTGGCCTTCGCCATAGTCCGGGTACAGGCAGGGCGCGACGATGCCACCCTCGCCCAGCTCGAACGCCACCCGCAGCTGGTACCAGCCCGGTGCCGGCAGGGCATAGCCCGGGCGAGCGCGCAGGTCGATCCGCGGGTCGTTGCCTTCGGCGATGCATTCCCACGCATCGCCGCGCCTATCGACATGCAGCTGATGGACCGGCACCAACTCCAGCGCCAGCGCGCGACCTGGAATCCGCCGCGCGATAGCCCGCAACACCCGCCTCAAGATCAAAAGCCCTTCCCTCATGCATTCCCGCCGCTGCATCTCGCTAAGCCGGCACCTGTCGATCCGGGCGCCGCAACGCAACTAAGCCGAGATCTCCCCATCGCGCCGACGATCCTTCCATCCTATTTGGAGAATATAAACCTAATTAGGACCTGATATTCCAAAACGAATATCGACTCGACCCGCCATCAATGTGACTTACGACCACCTAAGTTGCGCCTATCCGTCCGGAACCGGCGCATTCAGGCAACGCAATTCATTGAAACTTGAAGGAGAAATCGCGCATCACCCGCGCAGGCGGACACCCGCAACAAGCCAATGCAAGCAGCGCGCGCCATACGCACTAAATGTGTGGACGTTTTCCACGTAGAGAATTGAGCCCGAGGCCGGCTCGCGGAACCTGCGTCCGCACAAACGAAACCGGCCGGTAGCTGCGCGCTACCGGCCGGTTCGGGGCACTGCCTGAGACGGGAGCGCTTAGCCGGCGGCGTAGCGATCGGTGGCGCGGACCAGGGCGTCGACGTTCTCGGCCTCGAAGGCGGAGTGGCCGGAGGCGGGGGTGATGCTGAGCTCGGCGCCGGGCCAGGCCTGCTTGAGGTCCCAGGCGTTCTGGACCGGGCAGACCACGTCGTAGCGGCCGTGCACGATGGTGCCGGGGATGCCGGCCAGGCGATGGGCATCGCGCAACAGCTGATCCTCGACCTCGAAGAAGCCGCCGTTGACGAAGTAGTGGTTCTCGATGCGCGCGAACGCGAGCGCGAACGCGGCGTCTTCGTGGCCGCTGACGAAGTCCTCGTCCACGTGCAGGAAGCTGGTGGCGCCTTCCCAGACGCTCCAGGCGCGCGCGGCGGCCAGGCGCTGGCGTTCGTCGTCGCTGGTGAGGCGGCGGTGGTAGGCGCTGATCAGGTCGTGGCGCTCGACCGGCGGGATCGCGGCCAGATAGTGCTGCCAGGCGTCCGGGAACAGGCGCGAGGCGCCTTCCTGGTAGAACCACTCCAGCTCCCAGCGGCGCAGCATGAAGATGCCGCGCAGGACCAGTTCGGTCACCTGCTGCGGATGGGTCTCCGCGTAAGCCAGGGCCAGGGTCGAGCCCCAGGATCCGCCGAACACCTGCCAGCGCTCGATGCCCAGGCGCGTGCGCAGGCGCTCGATGTCGGCGACCAGTTCCCAGGTGCCGTTGTCGACCAGGTCGGCGTGCGGCGTGGAGCGCCCGCTGCCGCGCTGATCGAACAGCACGATGCGGTATTTGGCCGGGTCGTGGAAGCGCCGCATCTTCGGGCTGCAGCCCGCGCCGGGGCCGCCGTGCAGCAGCACCACCGGCTTGCCGTCGGGGTTGCCGCATTGCTCGTAATACAGGGTATGGCGGTCGTCGACCTGGAGCGTGCCCACGTCGTAGGGTTCGATCTCGGGATAGAGCATGCGCATCGCGGAATCTCGCTGACGGAATGCGCCGAGTCTACCCAGGCGCGGCGCGCGGGCGATACCGTATGCAGGCCTAGCACGCGCTCAGTCGGCGGGCGCGCGTCCCAGGGTCACGCGGTCGCGGCCTTCGAGGTCGCGTTCGGTCGCCACTTCGACCAGGCCGGCCTCGCGCAGCAGGCCGCGCACGGCCATGCCCTGCTCCCAGCCGTGTTCGATCAGCAGCCAGCCGCCGCGCTGCAGATGCGCGAGCGCGCCGGCGGCGAGCGCGCGGATCGCGTCCAGACCGTCCTCGCCCGAGGCCAGTGCGCTGCGCGGTTCGTGGCGCAGATCGCCCTGTTCGAGATGGGCGTCGTCTTCGGAGATGTAGGGCGGGTTGCTGACGATCAGCTCGTAGCGCTCGCCCTGCAGCGGCGCGTACCAGTCGCCGTTGCGGAACTCGACATTGTTCAGGCCCAGCGCGCGCGCGTTGTCGGCGGCCACGCCCAGCGCCGCGTCGCTGGCGTCGGTGGCGGTCACCCGCGCGGCCGGGCGCTCGCGCGCCAGCGCCAACGCGATCGCGCCGCTGCCTGTGCCCAGGTCGGCGATGCGCGCAATCCGGCCGGCGGGCAGACGCGCCAGCGCCAACTCGACCAGCAGTTCGGTTTCCGGACGCGGGATCAGGGTGGCCGGAGTCACGCGCAGGTCGAAGCTCCAGAAGCCGCGCTGCCCGAGCAGATACGCGACCGGCTCGCCGTCGGCGCGGCGCGCGACCAGGGTGCGGTAGCGGCGCGCGAGTTCGTCGGCGATCACGTCGTCGCCGTGCGCGAACAACCAACTGCGCGGCTTGCCCAGGGCATGCGCGAGCAGCAGTTCGGCCTCGGCGCCGTCGTCCAGACGCGTCCTGGCTTCGCGCAGCAGCAGATCGATGCGGTTCATCGGCGGCGTCCTTTCAGAACTCCACGCCGTATTCGGACTTCGCGTCCTCAATCGCTTTGTCGAGCTTGGCCAGCTTGCCGGGCTGGGCGGCGTACTTCTTGCGAGCGGCGGCGATCTGCGCATGAATCAGGTCCGAGTCGCAATCCAGCTCGTCGTTGGTTTGACTCAGCTCTTGCTCGCGCTCCGGATCGCCGGACCCGACCTCGCCCGCCAGATGCGCGCAATCGAACACGCGCTCGGCCAATGCGTCGGGCTCGGCCGACTTGGCGGCCGCCGGCCCTTTGGCGCCGACGGCGAACGGGGCCGCGAACAAGCAAGCGCTTGCCACGAGCAGCAGACGGGGCATCGTGTTCTTCATGGGGCAATCTTCCCTGATTGGAGTTCGCTCGGCGGCCCGACGCCACCAGGATGTGTTGGGAATCGGCCGCGGGCGATTCCGCGCCCGCCGAATCCAGCGGCACATCCTACGCGAGCGCGGGCCGCCGCCCGCGCCCTGCGGCACAAAAACGACCGCCGGCACAGGGCCGGCGGTCGCGAGGCAAGGCGGACGCGCGGACCGTTCGGGCCCGTACGCGCTGGAACCGGATGGCGATCAGGCCGCGCTCTGCTCCAGGGTCACCGCCACAGCGTGCACCACAGCACCAATCTTCAGTGCGCTCTGCACACCGAGAGCACTAATTTCGTGCTTACGCAGCACGCGCTCGTGCGAATCCATGCAGGCACCGCAGCCGTTGATCGCCGACACCGCCAGCGAGGCCAACTCGAAGGACATCTTGTCGATGCCGGGGTTGGCCATGATGTTCATGCGCAGGCCGGCGCGCAGCTGGCCGTATTCCTGGTTCTGGATCAAGTGGGTCGCGCGGTAGTAGATGTTGTTCATCGCCATCACCGCGGCGGCGGCGCGGGTGCCGTCCAGCTCTTCGGGCGAGAGCTGCTCGGCGGCGAAGGCTTCGATCGCGGCGACCAGCGGCTGGTAGCGCGAGGCGATCGCCGAGGCCAGCGCGATCGCGCGGATCTGCCTACCGTCCAGGCCCTGCGCGCCGGCGTCGCTGAGCACGCTGTCGAGGTTGAGCTTGAGGTCCTTGGCGTAGTCGGGCAGCGAGTTGCGAAGATCGGAAAGGCTCATCGAAGGGCTCCTGGATACGGCTGAATCGGGGGAGGTGCGCGGCGCGGCACCGACGCTGGCTGGCATGCGGCGCGCGGCCTGCGGCTGGCGGGCGATGGTGGCGCTGGGCGCGGGCGCCGCGGAAGGCGGCGCCGCGATAAAAAGCAGCCGGGGCGAACCCCGGCTGCGGGCATCCCGCACGGGAGGGAGGGGGAGCCGGGGGTGAAGCCGGCCCGCGTGCGGGTGTTGCCTGAAAAGATCTGCGCCGACCGCATACGCAGGCGGCGCAGGTGAAACCGGGCGACGCTAAGGGAGCCGGCCGCGACCCACGGAGATCCGCGGCCTGGCTCGCCGATCCGACTGACGGATCAGGCGACCTTCAGCGTGTTGTCGCCCGAGTTCCAGTTGCAGGGGCACAGCTCGTCGGTCTGCAGCGCGTCGAGCACGCGCAGGACTTCCTGCGGGTTGCGGCCGACCGAACCGTCGGTGACGTAGACGAAGCGGATGATGCCTTCCGGATCGACCAGGAAGGTCGCGCGCTGGGCCACGCCGTCTTCGCTGAGGATGCCCAGCGCCGAGGTGAGGTCCTTCTTGATGTCGGCCAGCATGGGGAACGGCAGGTCGCGCAGATCCTTGTGGTCCTTGCGCCAGGCCAGGTGCACGAACTCGCTGTCGGTCGACGCGGCCAGGACCTGGCAATCGCGGTCGAGGAACTGCTGGTTCAGGTCGCCGAAGCCCTTGATCTCGGTCGGGCAGACGAAGGTGAAGTCCTTCGGATAGAAGAACACCAGCAGCCACTTGCCCTTGTAGGTGTCGTTGTCGATGTCGGCGAAGGCGCTGTCCAGGCTCTCGATGCCGACGGTGGCCTTGACCTTGAATTTCGGGAACTTTTCGCCGATGGAAAGCATGCGTACGACTCCTTGATTAACGGATGGGAAGGGGGTGGAAAGGGGGTTGGATGCCGCGGACCGCATCCGATGAGGCTATGTTGCAGGACAGCATTTGATTAAAGAAATGAATTGTTCCTATGATGGCGATAGCCTATCTCAATGAACATTCGTTCTGAAGCCCTGAGCCGACCGCCGCATGAATCTTCGTGACCTCAAATATCTGGTCGCGCTCGCCGATCACAAGCACTTCGGTCGCGCCGCCGCCGCCAGCTTCGTCAGCCAGCCCACGCTCTCGACCCAGATCAAGAAGCTCGAGGACGAGCTAGGCGTGTCCCTGGTCGAACGCGCGCCGCGGCGGGTGATGCTGACCCCGGTCGGGCGCGATATCGCCGAACGCGCGCGCAAGGTGATCGCCGACGTCGAACAGATGAGCGAGATCGCGCGTCGCAGTCAGGACCCGGAAGCCGGCACCGTGCGCCTGGGCCTGTTCCCTACCCTCGGCCCCTACCTGTTGCCGCACGTGGTGCCGGGCCTGCGCAAGCGTTTCCCGCGCCTGGAACTGCTGCTGGTCGAGGAAAAGACCGATCAGATCCTGGCGCGCCTGCGCGACGGCCGCCTCGACGCCGGCCTGCTCGCGCTGCCGGTGCACGACGACCAACTGCACATCGAGCCCTTGTTCGACGAGCCCTTCCTGCTGGCGGTGCCGCAGCAGCATCCGATGGCGGGGCAGGATTCGCTGGAGCTGCACGATCTGGACGATCAGCACCTGCTGTTGCTGGAGGAAGGCCACTGCCTGCGCGATCAGGCCCTGGACGTGTGCCGCCTGGCCGGCGCCGACGAACGCGACGGCTTCCGCGCCACCAGCCTGGAAACCCTGCGCCAGATGGTCGCGGCCGGAGTCGGCATCACCCTGCTGCCGATGCTGGCGGTGCAGCCGCCGGTGCCGGCCTCGCCGGACATCCAGTTGCTGCGTTTCCGCGGCGATGCCCCGCACCGCCAGATCGCGATGCTGTGGCGGCGCAGCTCGGCGATGTCGGACTTCCTCAGCGAACTCGCCGCCGAACTGCGCAAGCTGCCGCAGGCGCTGCTGCAACCGCCCAAGCCGCCGGCCAAGGCGCGCCGACGCGCGGAACGCGCCAACTGAGGCGAGCATCGCGTGGCTTGCGCATGCTAGCGAGGCCCGCGCAGCGAACCTCGCCGGCTCAGGCGTCCACGCCGATCGGGCAGCTCACGCCGGTGCCGCCCAAGCCGCAGTAGCCCGTCGGGTTCTTGGCCAGGTACTGCTGGTGTTCGTCTTCGGCGTAGTAGAAGGTCGGCGCCGGAAACGCGATCTCGGTGCTGATCTCGCCGTAGCCGGCCTCGCGCAGGCGCGCCTGGAACGCATCGCGGCTGGCGAGCGCGGCACGGTACTGGCCCTCGTCGCCGCAATAGATCGCCGAACGGTACTGTGTGCCGACGTCGTTGCCCTGGCGCATGCCCTGGGTCGGGTCGTGGTTCTCCCAGAAGGTCTGCAACAGCGCGTCGAACGAGACCTGGGCGGGATCGTAGACCACCAGCACCGCCTCGGTGTGCCCGGTCTGGCCGCTGCAGACTTCGCGGTAGCTGGGGTTGGGCGTGTAACCGCCGGAATAGCCGACCGCGGTGGTGACCACGCCCGGCAAGGTCCAGAACTTGCGCTCGGCGCCCCAGAAGCAGCCCATGCCGAACTGCACCTGGGCCAAGCCGGCGAACGCATCGGGGCCGCCGCGCAGCGGGCGGCCGTGCACGTAGTGGGCGTCGTGCAAGGGCAAAGGCTGGTTGCGGCCGGGCAGCGCGTCCTGCGGTTGCGGAAGACGTTGTTTGTTGGCGCCGATACCCAGCATGTCCGACTCCGGTGCGATCACGGGGAAATCCGTGGCTCAGAAATGCGGCGCCGGGCCCGTTATTTCAAGGGTTTGCGGGCGCTGCCGGCGCGCGCCTTGCCCACCCGGAATGGCGACTCGCGCTGGCGATCGCGCGCCCATCGCCCGAACCGAGACCGCGTTCGCGGTCCGTCGCGCGCCATCGCAGGATGCTCGGCGGACGCCGCCCGGTCCGCAGGGGGATGCCGCCCCGGCGGCATCGCGACCGAGGCGAGGAATCTCCCGCCATCGAAGGAACCGACCCGAATGCATGCGAACGCGAGCTTGCGCGCCTGGTGCGCCACCACCCTGCTGTCCGCAGGACTGCTGCTGAGCGCCGCGCCGGCTTTGGCCGCCGACGAGTTCGGCGGCGATTGGGACGACCCGCGCACCGCCGACCCCGCGGTCGCGCGCCCGCCGACCGCGCATTGCACGGTCGAGATCCTCGACACCCATTTCGCCGACTTCGATTGGCACTACGGCCAGATCGCGCCGCCGGCCGCGTGTCCCGGCCCCTGGAACAAGGTCGTGCTGGAGGTCGACGGCGCGGTCAAGGGCGTGCAGTACGACCGCCTGGGCTATCTGCAGATCGGCGGCATGACGGTGTTCTCCACCAGCACCCCGGAGCCTTCGCGCGAAGGCATCCAGTGGCACGTGGAGAAGGACATCAGCGCCTACGCCAGCCTGCTGCGCTCGCCGCAGCAGGTGCGCATGTATCTGGGCAACGTGGTCAACGAAACCTACACCGGCGTGATCCACATCAAGGCGCGGGTGACGTTCTACAACGCCGACCGTCGCCATCCGGCCGTGGCCGCCGCCGACAGCATCGTCGCGCTGAGCGCAGAACGTCGCGACGGCGCCGATCTGGTCGGCGACATCGCCCTGCCCGCGAACGCGCAGCGCTGGCTGGCCGAGGTGTACGCCACCGGCTCCGGCGGCGGTTGCGAGGAGTTCTGGTACTTCACCGCGCCGCCGCAGGCCGACTATTCCTGTCCTGCGCAGAACGGGCCGTATCGCGAAGTGCAGGTGCTGATCGACGGCCGCGTCGCCGGCATCGCCATGCCCTACCCGCACATCTACACCGGCGGCTGGTCCAATCCCTTCCTGTGGTACGTGATGCCGGCGCCGCGCGCGTTCAACATCGAACCGATCCGCTACGACCTCACGCCCTACATCGGCCTGGTCAACGACGGCCGCCCGCACGAGCTGCGCTTCCGCGTGGCCAATCTGCCCGACGGTGCGTCCGGCTGGACCCTGCAACCCAATCTGCAGGTCTGGCGCGATCCGCGCCGCGCGGTCACCCGCGGCGGCCTGCTCAGCTACGAACTCACCGCGCTAGCCAACGATCCGGCCTATTCGACCCTGCCCGACGGTCGCCACCAGGTCGACACCCGCGGTGGTCATCGCCTGCGCGCGAGCGGCTGGCTGGAGACCTCCCAGGGCCGCGTGATCACCCACGTCGACCGCATCGTCGGCAATCGCAATCTGCACCTGTGGGACGAGGGCGAGTACCACGACGGCGTCAAGGGCGATTGGGACGACACCGAAACCGTGACCCGCATCGGCGGCGGCCTGCCCTCGCTGGCGGTGAACTCGCAGAGCTTCGGCTTCGACGGCCTGCTCAGCTTCGAGCCGGTCGAGGACCACTATCGGGTGACTACGCGGCTCAAGATCTACGACGACGCCAACGCCCTGCAGACGCCGGCGCCGGGCACGACGCCGCTGGCGCAGGTCAAGCGCAACCGCTTCGACGGCGAGGCCGGTTGGAACTACGGCGTGCCGCGCGATCAGCGCCATGCGGTGGGCCATTCGACGCAACGGCATCAGCGTTTCGGCAGCCAGGGGTGCTACGACCACGAGATCGGTCAGAGCAATGGCTTCGTCGACGTGGACAAGTACCGCTGCGGGCAGCCTTGAGGGTTCGAGACGTTCGCGCTGTGGGCGCGGCCCTCACCCCAACCCTCTCCCGCAAGCGGGAGAGGGAGCCGGTCGGTCACGAAGAGATCGGGCGGAGCAACGGTTTCGTGAATCTGGATAAGTACCGCTGCGGCCAGCCTTGAGGTACTCGCGCCGGTGGCGCGGCCCTCCCCCATCCCGCGCAAGCGGGAGAGGGAGCCGGTCGGTCGCGAATCGGCATCGTCGCGGTTCTGCGCTGATCGCGACGATGCGGCTCGCTTTCGGCTCGTCGCGACCTATCGGGGCGGTCGAGTCGTCAGGTGCCCCAGGCCCACCGTCGCGACAGCGGGCTGCGTCGCCACAGTGCCGGCGCAGGCGCAGGCGAAATCAATAACTCAACAAAGCATGCAGGCGCGCCGGCCCCTGCCAGCGCGCGCGCCCACCCAGGCCCGCCAGTTCGATCAGAACGCTCGCGCCCACCAGTTCGCCGCCCAGGCGCTCGACCAGGCTGCGCGCCGCGTCGAGCGTGCCGCCTGTGGCGAGCACATCGTCGACGATCAAGGCGCGCTCGCCCGGGCGCAGCGCATCGCTGCGCGCCTGCAGGCGGTCGCTGCCGTATTCGAGCTGGTAGTCCACCGACACCAGCGGCGGCGGCAGCTTGCCGGGCTTGCGCAGCGGCACGAAGCCGGCGTGCAGCTTCTGCGCCAGCGCCGCGCCGAAGATGAAGCCGCGCGATTCGATCCCACACACCGCCTGCACGCCGCTGCCCTGCCAGGGCTCGGCCAGCGCGTCGATGCAGCGCGCGAAACCGCCGGCGTCGGCCAGCAGGGGCGTGATGTCGCGGAACACGATGCCCGGCTTGGGGAAATCGGCGACGTCGCGGATCAGGGAGCGAATCGATTGCATGCGGGTCCTGCTGAAGAAAAAACGTGGGAATGCCGGCACCGGCCTGCGCGGGCGCCGAGTAAGTCGGGAACGGGCGTCGAACGCGGCCGGCTCAGGCCGGCAGCCAGCCGATCGCGCCGGGGTCGGGTTCGTCGTCCTGAGCGGCGTCGGCCTGCGCCGCCTGGCCCAGCGACAACTGCTCGACGACGTCGCGCGCCTGCGGCCAGGCCGCCTCCGGCACGCAGACCTGGACCATGCCGAACACCGGCAATTCGCCGACGCCGCCCAGCAGAGCCTCGCCTTTGAGGAAGACCGGGATCTCGACCGCTTCCAGGGCGTGCCGCACCAGGTGCGCGTCGATCAGATTGGCGGCTTCGTAGACGACCTTCATCGTCGCGATCCTTCGGCCCACCGGGCCATTCGGGTCCGTAACCAGCATACGCCGGCCCTGCCCGCTCCGGGGCAGGCGCGGCGCCAGCGGCGACCGCATGGCGGCCGCAGACGCGGTCGCCGTGCGCGCCGCGCCTACCCAAAACCACGGCACGGTTCCAGCCGCGCCAGTCCCGTCAGGGCAGGAAAACCCGCCAGAGGCTAAACTGGGCGTTCTCCCCTGCCTTCAAGTGCCGCATGTCCGTCGAGTCCGCCCCCGCCACCGATTCCGCCCCCGACGCCGCGCCGGTCAAGAACGACTTCATCCGGCAAATCGTTCGCGAGGACGTGGCCTCGGGCAAGCACGCGGCCATCCGCACGCGCTTCCCGCCCGAGCCCAACGGCTACCTGCACATCGGCCACGCCAAGGCGATCTGCCTGGACTTCGGCATCGCCCAGGAGTTCGGCGGGCGCTGCAACCTGCGCTTCGACGACACCAACCCGGCCAAGGAAGACCCCGAGTACGTCGCCGCGATCCAGGAGGACGTGCGCTGGCTGGGCTTCGACTGGGCCGAGCTGCGCCACGCCTCGGATTACTTCGAGGTGTTCTACCTGGCCGGCGAGAAGCTGATCCGCCAGGGCGACGCCTTCGTCTGCGACCTCAGCGCCGAGGAAGTGCGCGCCTACCGCGGCAACCTCACCGAGCCGGGCCGCAACTCGCCCTATCGCGAGCGCAGCGTCGAAGAGAACCTGGACCTGTACCGGCGCATGCGCGCGGGCGAGTTCGCCGACGGCGCGCGCACCCTGCGCGCCAAGATCGACATGGCCTCGGGCAACATCAACCTGCGCGATCCGGCCCTGTATCGGATCAAGAAAGTCGCCCACCAGAACACCGGCGACGCCTGGCCGATCTATCCGATGTACGACTTCGCCCATTCCCTCAGCGACTCCTGCGAAGGCATCACCCATTCGCTGTGCACGCTGGAGTTCGAGGACCACCGCCCACTGTACGACTGGTGCGTGGCCAAGGTCGATCTGCCCAACTCGCCCGAACTGCTGGCGCCGCTGCTGGCCCGGGGCCTGCCGAACGAGGCCGCGATCCCGCGCCAGATCGAGTTCTCGCGCGCCAACCTCAACTACACCGTGATGAGCAAGCGCAAGCTCATGGTGCTGGTGCAGGAGAAACTGGTCGACGGCTGGGACGATCCGCGCATGCCGACCCTGCAGGGCATCCGCCGCCGCGGTTACACCCCGGCTTCGCTGCGCCTGTGGGCCGAGCGCCTGGGCGTGAGCAAGCAGAACTCGGTGATCGACTATTCGGTGCTGGAAGGCTGCCTGCGCGAGGACCTCGACGCGGCCGCGGCGCGGCGCATGGCGGTGATCGACCCGCTCAAGCTGGTCATCAGCAACCTCGACGACGCGCACGAGGAATTCCTGCACTTCGCCAACCACCCGAAGGACGAAAGCTTCGGCGCGCGCCAGATTCCGTTCTCCAACCAGCTGTGGATCGAGCGCGAGGACTTCGAGGAAGTCCCGCCCAAGGGCTACAAGCGCCTGATCCCGGGCGGCGAAGTGCGCCTGCGCGGCGCCGGTATCCTGCGCTGCGACGAGGTGATCAAGAACGCCGCCGGCGAGATCGTCGAGCTACGCGGCAGCCTCGATCCCGAGTCGCGCCCCGGCATGGCCGGCGCCGACCGCAAGATCAAGGGCACCATCCACTGGGTCAGCGCGCGCCACGCGATCGCCGCCGAAGTGCGCCTGTACGACCGTCTGTTCGACGTCGCCGCGCCGGACGACGACAGCGACGGCAAGACCTACCAGGACCACCTCAACCCGAACTCGCGCCGCACCACCATCGGCTACGTCGAGCCGTCGGCCGCGCAGGCCGCGCCCGAGACCGCGTTCCAGTTCGAGCGCGTGGGCTACTTCGTCGCCGACCGCCACGACCACAGCCCCGCGCATCCGGTGTTCAACCGCAGCGTGACCCTGCGCGACATCTGGGCCAGCAAGGCTTGACGCCATGACGCGCCGACTCTTCGCACTGTTGCTGGGCACGCTGCTGCTGTCGCTACTGGCCGCGTGCTCCTCGCCCGCGCCTGCGCCCGCGGCCGCAACCGACGCCGCCGCGCCCACCGCCGCACCCGCGGCAGCGACGGCCGCGCCCGCGCCCGCGCCGCAGTTTCCGGCGCCGGGCCAGCATTCCGAGGCGCTGGAACCGGTGGCGATCGCGATGGACCTGAGCTGTGCCAGCGACAACGACTGCGTGGTCAAGAACGTCGGCAACTGCTGCGGCCAATTCAACGCCTGCGTCAATCGCGGCAGCCCGGCCGACCCCTCGGCGGTGATGGCCCAGTGCGCGAAGGAAGGCAAGATGTCGATGTGCGGCTCGCCGGTGATCGCCGGCTGCGCCTGCGTCCAGGGCCAATGCCGCGGCGTCGCCGCCCAGCAGGGAGTGCCGATGTGAGCGCCGCCCACGCCCCTTTGCAGGCCCGCGTCGAGCTGCTGCTGCCCGACTGGATCGACGGCGCGGTCGATCGCGAACGCCGCTATGTCGGCGACGAGGACAAGGTCGCCCTGGCGGTGGAACTGTCGCGGCGCAATATCGAGGTCGGCAGCGGCGGGCCGTTCGGCGCCGCGGTGTTCGACCACGACGGCCGCGTGATCGGCGTGGGCGTGAACCGGGTGGTGCCGCAGACCTGTTCGGTCGCGCACGCCGAGATGATGGCCTTCATGACCGCGCAGACCGCGCTGGGCCGCTACCGCCTCAATGAGACCGGCGCCATGACCCTGGCGACCTCGGCCCAGCCCTGCTGCATGTGCTACGGCGCCAGCTTCTGGGCCGGCATCGATACCCTGCTGATCGGCGCGCGCTCCGAAGACGTGATGGCGCTGACCGAGTTCGACGAAGGCCCGCTGCCGGCGGACTGGATCGGCGAACTCGAGCGCCGCGGTATCGCGGTGCGCCGCGACCTGCACCGCGACGCCGCCCGCGACGTGCTGCGGCGTTATGGCGAGAGCGGTGTGGCTTATTGAAGCCAGAAGTGAGCGTAGAGAAGTGAGGAGTGAGTAAAGGCCGTATGCTGGCGCGGGCTTCGTCTCCATCGCCCGTTCGCCGTTGCTCACTCCTCACTTCTCCAAGCCCACTCCTGCCCTTATGACTGAGCAAGCGCTGTTCTGCTGGTGCCGCGCCGGCTTCGAGCCCGAACTGGCGGCCGAACTCAACGAGCGCGCGGCGATCGCCGGCCACCCCGGCTACGCGCGCACCGAGCGCGGCAGCGGCTACGTCGAATTCCTGTGCGAGGACGCGGCCGCCTTGGCGCGCGCGCTGCCGCTGTCGCAACTGATCTTCGCGCGCCAGAAGCTGCTGCGCATCGCCGACCTGCGCGGCCTGGATCCGCGCGATCGGATCACCCCGATCCTGGCCGCGCTCGACGCCCAGATCGCGGCCGGCGCGGTGCCCGCGCTGTACGGCGAGTTGTGGGTGGAGCATCCCGATTCCGACGCCGGCAAGCCGCTGGCCGGCCTGGCGCGCAGCTTCGGCAACGCCCTGCGCCCCGCGCTGCGCAAGGCCGGCCGCCTCACCGCCAGCGACGACACGCAGCGTCCGCGCCTGCACATCGTGTTCCTCGACGGCGACCACGCCATGGTCGCGGTCGCCGATACCCGCGACGCCGCGCCCTGGCCCTTGGGCATCCCGCGTCTGCGCATGCATCCCGACGCGCCCAGCCGTTCGGCGTTGAAGCTGGAAGAAGCGCTGCTGACCCTGCTGGACGACGAAGAGCGCGAGCGCCTGGTGCGCGACAACATGCAGGCCGCCGACCTCGGCGCGGCGCCCGGCGGCTGGACCTGGGTGCTGATGCGCAACGGCATGAAGGTGACCTCGGTCGACAACGGCCCCCTGCGCCAGGCCTTGCTGGACAGCGGCCGCGTCGATCACCTGCGCGCCGACGGTTTCCAATGGCAGCCGCGCCGCACCGTGGACTGGATGGTCTGCGACATGGTCGAGCAGCCCAGCCGCGTCGCCGAACGCATGGCGACCTGGCTGCGCGAAGGCTGGTGCCGGCAAACCATCTTCAATCTCAAACTGCCGATGAAGAAGCGCTGGGAAGAAACCCGCGTGTGCCTGGAGCTGTTCGAGCATCAGACCCATCGGCCGTTGATCGTGCGCGCGCGCCAGCTGTATCACGATCGCGAAGAGATCACCGTGTACGCGCGCCCGCGCTGAGGCCCACGTTCATCGCGCATCGACGCGTTCAGCGGGCGTTTCGTTCGTATACATCGGATTGACCGCGTGGGGTCTAGGGTCGCCATTCCCCCACCCGCACGAAGGTCACGATGAATAGGCATGCCTACAAACGCGTCACGTCCCTGAGTCGGATCACCTTGCTGGCTCTGGCGATCGCCGCCACCGGCATCAGCACCCAGGCCGCGGCCCAGCAGGCCAAGTCCAAGGTCGGCGCTCAGATCAATGCGAGCACCGACGCCAAGGTCGCCGTGGACGATGCGCGCAATGCGCGCGACGATGCCGCTGCCGCGCAAACCGCCGCGCAAGCCGCGATCGCAGCGCGCAAAGCCGGCGCGGTCACCGAACACGGCGCGGCCACCGCGGCGGCCACCTCTTATCAAGCCAAGCAATCCTCGATCGACGCCCAGACCGCGGCGCAGCGCGCGGTGAGCGCGGCGCAGGAAGCGCAAGCCGCGCAGACCGCGGCGCAGACCGGCGCCAACCCGGTCGCGGCCGCCGCCGAAGCGGGCCAGGCCGCGCTCGCTGCGCGCGACGCCAGCAGCGCGGCCGCCGATGCCAGCCTGCGCGCGCAGGCCGCCGCCGACGCCACCGCTCAGGCCACCACCGCGCCGCCGGCATCGCGCGCCAGCGTGGGCTACCGCATCGACTTCCCGGTCCTGGACGGCGATCGCGACGGCCGCATCAACCGGGCCGAAGCCGGCGGCCACGCGGCGCTGACCGCCGACTTCCTGCTGCTGGATGTCGACGGCGACGGTTACCTGAGCCCGCGCGAACTGGAAGGACGGATGTAAGCGGCAGGCGCGCGACCGGAACGATCCGGTCCGTCGCGCTCCCACGCGGCATCGCGACGCCCCGAGCGCTCGGGGCGTCGCGCATTGCCTTGCGGACCTCGGTCCGTGTGCCTTTTGTCAGATGCGGCCATGCGCGGGCTGCGTATAGTCGGGCGGTCGCCAGCTATCCGCCCCTTACGAGACCCGCATGAACCAGCTCATCCCGCTGATCGCCGCCGCGCTCATGGTCGTGGCGCCGGGGGCATACGCCGCATCCGCGACCACCGCGCCGGCGACCCATCCGGCCGCCGATCCGCTGTTCGACACGGTCTCGGCCTTGGACGCCGCGGTGTTCGATGCCTTCAACACCTGCGACAAACCAGGGCAATTGCAGAAGCACGCCGACTACTTCGACGAAGGCGTCGAGTTCTATCACGACAACGGCGGCGTCACCTGGTCGCGCAAGGACATGCTCGCCAACACCGAGAAACACGTGTGCGGCCACTTCCGCCGCGAGCTGATACCCGGCAGCCTCAAGGTATTCCCGATCAAGGACTTCGGCGCGATCGCCCAGGGCTCGCACCGCTTCTGTCAGTTCGACAGCGGCCGCTGCGACGGCATCGCCGATTTCGTGATCGTGTGGCGGCTGAAGGACGGGGTCTGGCAGATCACCCGCGTGCTCAGCTACGGGCACCGCCCGAACACCTGAGCGCGGGTCGCGAAACGCAAACCCGGGCGCACGCGGCGCGCGGGCTTTGCCGTACATTGCCGGTTCCGTCCGCCGCCGCCCACGCCCGATGACCGATCTCCCCGCGTCCCCCGCGCCCGCCGCACGCGCCCTGGATCGCAAGGACCTGCGCACGCTGTCGCTGGCCGCATTGGGCGGCGCGCTGGAGTTCTACGATTTCGTCATCTTCGTCTTCCTGACCGAGAGCCTGCGCCAGCTGTTCTTCCCGCCCGACATGCCGGGCTGGCTGTCGACCCTGCAGGTCTACGGCATCTTCGCCGCCGGTTATCTGGTGCGACCGATCGGCGGCATCGTCATGGCCCACTTCGGCGACCGCTCCGGGCGCAAGCGCATGTTCACCCTCAGCGTGTTCCTGATGGCGCTGCCGACCCTGGGCATCGGCCTGCTGCCGGTGTACGCGCAAATCGGCATCGCCGCGCCGCTGTTGCTGCTGGCGCTGCGCATCGTCCAGGGCATCGCGATCGGCGGCGAAGTGCCCGGCGCCTGGACTTTCGTGGCCGAGCACGTGCCGCCGAACCGGGTCGGCTTCGCCTGCGCCAGCCTCTCGGCCGGGCTCACCGCCGGCATCCTGATCGGCTCGCTGATCTCGGCCGCGGTCAACACCTGGTTCGCGCCGGCGCAAGTGCTGGACTGGGCCTGGCGCCTGCCGTTCCTGATCGGCGGCGTGTTCGGTTTCTTCGCCGTCTACCTGCGGCGCTGGCTCAGCGAGACGCCGGTGTTCACGGCCATGCGCGAGAGCCGCCAGTTGGTGCAGGAACTGCCATTGAAACGGGTGCTGCGCGAGCACGCGGGCGGCGTGGCCTTGTCGATGCTGGTGACCTGGCTGCTGACCGCCGCGATCGTGGTGATCATCCTGATGACCCCAACCATCGTGCAGCAGCGCTTCGGCATCGCGCCCTCGCAGGCCTTCCTCGGCAACAGCCTGGCCGCGTTCTGCCTGACCCTGAGCGCGGTCGGCGCGGGCCTGCTCGCGGACAAGATCGGGCGCGCGCGCGCCCTGCTGATCGGCGCGCTGGGCGTGCTGCTGAGCAGCTACGCGCTCTACTACGACCTCAACCACGGCGCCCAGCATTTCCTGCTGATGTACGCGCTGGCCGGCACCTTCGTCGGCGTGGTCGGGGTGATCCCGGCGGTGATGGTGGCCGCGTTCCCGGCGCCGGTGCGATTCTCGGGACTGTCGTTTTCCTACAACGTCGCCTATGCGGTGTTCGGCGCCAGCACGCCGCCGCTGTTGGCCTCGCCGTGGATGCGCGGGCTGGGCGGCATGGCGCCGGCCTACTACGTGATGGCGGTGGCCGCGATCGGCGTGGCGGTGGCGCTGTACCTGTTGCTCAGGCGACCGCCGTCCTACGTGGGTGAGGCGCCGCGCGCGTAGTCACACGCCCGCGGCGCGGCGCCAGAATGCGTGGGTGACCGGCGGCAGCTTGCCGGCCAGGCCCAGCAGCGGGCCGCGCAACAAGGTCGCGGCGACCGCGTCGTTGGAGAACAGGCGATTGAGGCCGTCGAAGCCGTAGGCGGCCAAGGCGTTCTCGCTGCGGCGTTCGCGTTCCCAGCGCTGCAGGCGGGTGGCGCCGCCGGGATCGGCACCGCGACGTTGCGCGCCCGCTAGCACGCCGCGCAGCGCGGCGATGTCGCGCAGGCCCAGGTTCACGCCCTGCCCGGCCAGCGGATGCACCACGTGCGCGGCGTCGCCGGCGATCGCGACGCGGCCGCTCACGTACTTTTGCGCGAGCTGTCGGCGCAAGGGAAACGCGACCCGCTTGGACACGCCCGCGATCGCGCCCAGGCGCGCGCCGAAGGCATGGCCGAGTTCGCGCAGGAAATCGGCTTCGTCGATGTGGAGCAGGCGCTCGGCCTCGGCATCGGGCAGGGTCCAGACGATCGAGCTGCGGCGCCCGTCGTGCCCGGCGTAAGGCAGGAACGCGAGCGGTCCGGTCGGCAGGAAACGTTGCCAGCAGGTCGCCTGATGCGGGAGTTCGTGATCAACGAAGGCGACCAGGCCGCGCTGGCCGTAGTCGTGCGCCGGCGCCTCGATGCCGGCCAGGCCGCGCAGCTGCGATTCGGCGCCATCGGCGCCCAGCACCAGGCGCGCGCGCAGGCGGTTGCCGCTGGCCAGCAGCAGTTCGGCGCTATCGCCCTCGGGCGTCTGTTCCAGGCCGACGACTTGTTCGGGGCAATGCAGGCGCACGCCGGCAGCCGGCAGGGCCGCCCACAGGCGATCGACCAACAAGCCGTGTTCGACGATCCAACCCAGTTCGCGCCGGCCGAAGGCGTCGGCCTCGAAGCCGAGCTCGCCGCCGCCGGCCGCATCCCAGACCCGCATCGCGCGATACGGCTGCGCGCGCGCGTCTAGCACGCCGCGCCACACACCAAGATCGTCGAGCAGGGCCGCGTTGTCGGGCGCGAACGCGTACACGCGCAGATCGGGCGCGTCCTCGCGCCAGCGCGGCGGCTCGCGGCTTTCGACCAGCGCCACCTCCAGACCGTCGCGCGCGAACGCCAGCGCGGCGGCCGCGCCGACCACGCCGGCGCCGACCACGATCACGTCCAGCGGACCGCGCCGGCTCATGCCTGCGCTCCGCGGCACAGCGCGGGCACGTCGCCGCGATAGCCCATCGCGCCGCCGACCAGATAGGCCTGCACCGATGGCAGACGGTCGGCCGCGAACAAGCCCAGGCTGCGCAGCGGCCGCAGCAGCGGCGATGCGTTGGCGGTGACCCGGGCCAGTCCGTCCGAGAAGGCGATGGTGCGTTCGCGGTCCTCCTGGCGGCGGCGCTCGTAGGCGTCCAGCAGGGCCGGTGCGCCGCAGTCGGGCTCGCCCGCCGCGGCGCGCGCCGCTTCGATCAGTTCGGCCAGGGTCAGCGCGTCGCGCAGGCCCAGGTTGAAGCCTTGCGCGCCGATCGGGTGGATGGTCTGCGCGGCGTTGCCGATCAGCAGCGCGCGCGCGCCGACCCGGCGCTGGGCGAGCACGCGGATCGCCGGATAGGCGTTGCGCGCGCCGCAGGCGAGGAAGCGGCCGACCCGCCAGCCGAACGCGTCCTGGGCCTGGGCCAGGAAGCCGGCTTCGTCCAGGCCCGCGACCGCATCGGCCTGCTCGCGTCGCACGCCGTGGACCAGGCCGTAGTGGCCGTCGCCGCGCGGCAGCAGCGCGGTCGGCCCGCCTTCGCCCAGACGTTCGTAGGCGGTGCCGTCGGGCGCGCGCTCGGCGCGCAACCGGGTCACGAACAGGGTCTGCTCGTAGTCGTGTTCGTCCACGCCTATCCCCAGCGCCTCGCGCACGCCGCTGCGGGTGCCATCGGCGGCGACCAGCAGGCGCGCGCGCAGCACGCGCTCGCCGGCGCCGTCGGCGACCCGCACCGCGCGGATGCTGCCGTCGTCCTCGGCCAAGCCCACGAAGCGCACCGGACGGTAGCGCAGCAGCCGCGGCAGCTCGGCCAGGCGCGCTTCCAGGGCCTCGCCGAAGTCGCGCGCGGTCACCACCCGGCCGAATTCCTCGCGGCCGTAGCGGTGCGCGTCGAGCAGGCTGCGGCCGAAATCGCCGCGCCGGCTGATGTGGATGCGACGGATCGCGCCGCTGGGCGTGCGCAGCTTCTGCAGCACGCCCAGCGCGCCCAGGGCGTTGACGGTGGCCTCGGCGAAGCTGAGGTTGCGCTCGTCGAACACCGCCGGCAGTGCGCCCGGCGGCGCGGCCTCGATCAGGCCGACGCGCAGGCCGCTGCGGTCCAGGGCGATCGCCAGGCTGGCGCCGACCAGGCCGCCGCCGACGATCAGCACATCGTGGAGGGTCTGCGCCGGATCGGAGGGCGCGTGGGCGTCTTGATTCATGCGTTCATGATACGACCGCGCCCGCGGCGAATCCGTGGCCGTCGCGCGCATTCGCGCTTTCGCGCCCCGCCGACATCCTCCGATCAAGCACTTAGCGGCCGGATACGGCACTTTCGCCGCAGGTTCCTTAGAATGGCGGGATTGGCGCGCCAGTCCGGCGTCGGGAGCCTTAGCCATGAAGCCCACCACCCAACGCAGTCTGATCCTCGCCCTGCTGGCCTTGTTGATGGTCGCCACACGCGTCAATCACTGGGCGCCGATCCCGGACGCCTCCTGGGCGGTGTTCTTCATCGGCGGCTTCTACCTGCGCCAGTGGACGCGCTGGGCGTTCCCGGCCCTGATGGCGCTGGCGGTGGCGGTGGACTACGCGGTCATCACCGGCCAGGGCCAGAGCTTCTGGCAGCACTACTGCGTGTCGGCCGCGTACTGGTTCCTGGTGCCGGCCTACTTCGCGATGTGGGCCGGCGGCCTGTTCGTCGCGCGCCATTACTCGCGCAGCTGGCGCACCCTGGCGGTGACCGCGGTGGCGCTGGTCGCCTCGACCCTGGTCTGCCAGTTGCTCAGCCAGGGCAGCTTCTACTGGCTGTCGGCCTCGGTGGCCGAGAAGACCGTCGCCGGCTGGGCCGCGAACTACGTGCAGTGGCTGCTGCCCTACATGCAGACCGCCGCCACCTACGTCGGCATCGCCGCGGCCGTGCACGCGATCGTCGTCGCGGCGGTCAAGCCGACGACGGCCAACGCCGACGTCGCCAAGCCGCGCTGATCCGCGTCGGGCGATGGGCAACCGTCTCTCCAAGATCTACACCCGCACCGGCGACGACGGCAGCACCGGCCTGGGTGACGGCAGCCGCGTGGCCAAGGATTCGGCGCGGGTCGGCGCCTACGGCACGGTCGACGAGGCCAACTCGACGATCGGCCTGGTCCTGGCCAGCGAGCTGCCGGACGCGATCCGCGGCCAGCTGGTCGCGATCCAGCACCAGATGTTCGACCTCGGCGGTGAGCTGTGCATCCCCGGCCACGCCGCGATCTTCGATGCCGACATCGATCGCCTCGAGCAGTGGCTGGACGCGCATAACGAAGACCTGCCGCCGCTGAAGGACTTCATCCTGCCCGGCGGCGGCGAAGCCGCGGCGCGCTGCCACATCGCGCGCACCGTGGTCCGCCGCGCCGAGCGCGAGACGGTGGCGTTGTCGCGCCTGGAAGACGTGCGCCCCGAGGCCGTGCGTTATCTCAACCGCCTCTCCGACCTGTTGTTCGTGCTGGCCCGCGTGCTGGCGCGTTCCAGCGGCCACGGCGAGGTGCTGTGGAACCACGAGCGCCGCAAGGGCTAGCGATGCGCGTCTACACGCATCCGGCCTGCACGCGCCACGACCCGGGTCCGGGTCATGCCGAGCGGCCGCTGCGTCTGGTCGCGGTCACCGAGGCCCTGCGCGAATCCTTCGACGGGCTGGATTGGCGCGAGGCGCCCAGCGCCAGCCGCGGCCAGTTGCTGCGCGCGCACGACGACGCCCTGCTGGCGCTGGTGCTGGACACGCCGCTGGACGGGCCGATGCAACTGGATCCCGACACCGTGCTCGCGCCGGGCTCGGCCGAAGCCGCCCTGCGCGCGGCCGGCGCCGGCGTGGCCGCGGTCGACGCGGTGCTCAAGGGCGAGGAGACGCGCGTGTTCTGCGCGGTGCGCCCGCCCGGCCACCACGCCACCGGCTCGGCCGCGATGGGCTTCTGCCTGTTCAACAACATTGCCGTCGCCGCCGCCCATGCCTGCGACAAGCACGGCCTGGCGCGGGTGGCGGTGATCGACTTCGACGTCCACCACGGCAACGGCACCCAGGCGATCTTCGACACCGATCCGCGCGTGCTGTACGTGAGCTCGCACCAGATGCCGCTCTACCCCGACACCGGCTACGCCGACGAGCGCGGGATCGGCAACATCATCAACGCGCCGCTGCCGCCCGGCGCCGGCAGCGAGACCTTTCGCAAGGTCTGGCGCGAGCGCCTGCTGCCTGCGATCGACGCGTTCCGGCCGCAGCTGGTGCTGATCTCGGCCGGCTTCGACGCCCACCGGCGCGACCCGCTCGCGCAACTGGAACTGGACGGCGACGACTACCGGTGGATCACCGCCGAACTGGTCGCGATCGCCGACAAACATGCGTTGGGGCGCGTGGTTTCCATGCTCGAAGGCGGTTACGACCTGGCCGCCCTGCGCGAATGCGCGGTGGCCCACGTGGGCGCGCTGCTGGCGCCTGCGCGCTGATCGCAACCGCCGGCCCGGGCTAACCGCGGCGGCGCCGGCCGGCCTATATTCGCAATCGCCTTCCCTCGCGGCGACGGACCCGGTCCGTGGCCGCGCCACCGTTTCCGCGACTGCCTACAAGGACCGTTCCATGACACGCTCCGGTTTCTCCCGCACCCCGCTCGCCCTGGCCCTGGCGCTGGCCGCGCTGATCCCCGTCACGACCGCTACCGCCGCGACGCCCGCGACCGCGACCGCGGCCACGCCCGCGACGGCGCTGCCGTCCAAGCAGTACCGCATCCAGGACTTCATCGACACCGTCGGCGTGGCCGGCGCCTCGTTCTCGGCCGACGAATCGCGGCTGCTGTTCTCGTCCAACAAGTCCGGCATCTGGAACGCCTATTCGATGCCGGTGGAAGGCGGCGAATGGACGCCGGTGACCCGCTCGACGGTCGACAGCACCTATGCGGTGGCCTATTTCCCGCACGACGACCGCGTGCTGTTCACCCGCGATCAGGGCGGCAACGAGCTCAATCACCTCTACGTGATCGGCGCCGACGGCAAGGAGCGCGACCTCACCCCGGGCGACAAGCTCAAGGCCTCGTTCGAAGGCTTCAGCCACGACGGCAAGCACTTCTACGTCAGCAGCAACGAACGCGACCCCAAGGTGTTCGACCTGTACCGCTACGCCAGCGGCGACTATGCGCGCGAGCTGGTCTATCGCAACGCCGACGCCTACCAGCTCGGCCCGATCTCGGCCGACGGCCGCTGGATCGCCCTGGCCAAGCCCACCACCACCAACGACGCCGACCTGTTCGTGGCCGAGCTGGGCGGCGGCCAGGCCACCAAGGTCTCCGCGCACACCGGCGAAGCCATGTTCACCGGCCAGGACTTCAGCCCCGACTCCAAGTGGCTGTACTACACCGCCAACGACCAAAGCGAGTTCGCGCAGCTGCGCCGGGTCGAGGTCGGCACCTGGAAGCACGAGCCGGTCCAGAAGACCGACTGGGACATCACCGACAACTATTTCTCCCACGACGGCAAATACCGCGTGGTGGCGATCAACCAGGACGGCAGCACCGCGATCCAGGTGTTCGACTACGCCAGCGGCAAGCCGGTCGCGCTGCCCAAGCTGCCGGCCGGGGAGATCCGCAACGTCAGCATCTCGCGTTCGGAAAAGCGCATGGCGTTCTACCTCAACGGCGACCGCCAGCCCAACGACCTGTACACGCTCAGCTTCGGCGGCCAGCCCAAGCAGCTGACCCGGTCGCTCAATCCCGCCATCGCCGCGACCGATCTGGTCGACTCCAGCGTGGTGCGTTTCAAGAGCTTCGACGGCATGGCGATCCCGAACATCCTGTGGAAGCCGCACCAGGCCACTGCGCAGGCCAAGGCGCCGGCGCTGGTGTGGGTGCACGGCGGCCCGGGCGGCCAGACCACGCGCGCGCACAGCGCGGTGATCCAGTACCTGGCCAACCACGGCTACGTGGTGCTGGGCATCAACAACCGCGGCAGCTCCGGCTACGGCAAGACCTTCTTCGCCGCCGACGACGGCAAGCACGGCCGCGAGCCGCTGCAGGACACGATCTCGGCCAAGAAGTACCTGCAGTCGCTGGACTACGTCGACCCGGACCGCATCGGCATCATCGGCGGCAGCTACGGCGGCTACATGACCGTGGCCGCGCTGGCCTTCCATCCCGACGAGTTCAAGGTCGGCGTCGACATCTTCGGCGTGACCAACTGGCTGCGCACGCTGGAGAGCATCCCGCCGTACTGGGAAAGCTTCCGCCTGGCGCTGTACAAGGAGATCGGCGATCCGGCCACCCAGCGCGATTTCCTGATCGCGACCTCGCCGCTGTTCCACGCCGACAAGATCAACAAGCCGCTGATGGTGCTGCAGGGCGCCAACGACCCGCGCGTGATCAAGCCCGAGTCCGACGAGATCGTGGCCGCGGTGCGCAAGAACGGCGTGCCGGTGGAGTACGTCGTGTTCGACGACGAAGGCCATGGCTTCAGCAAGAAAAAGAACCAGATCGAGGGCTACGGCAAGATCCTGAACTTCCTCGACACCTACCTGAAGGGCGACGGCGCGCCGCCGCGCACCGGCCAGCCCTGAGCCCGGGCGCGGCGCAGTCCGCGTGCCATGCCGCATCCGCCGCCCGGCCGCATCACGGCCGGGCGGCGCTGTATCCGGCGTTGGGGCCGCGTCCGCCCGCGCCCCCCGCAGGGCGCCCGCGCGGGCCCCGCGGCGGCCGTCCGCGCTCGCAAAATGAACGACGCGGGCCCGCGGCCCGCGTTTCGCGTTGCCCCCCTGCAAGGGATGCGGCAAGCTAACGGCCGATTTCTGTTCGCCGGATGGCCGCGTGCACAAACCCCTACGCCTGCTTCCCTTGTCGCTGTGCATCGCCCTCGCGCTGCCTGCCCAGGCCGCCTCCGGCGACGACGAGGAGAACTGGGGCCTGTGCCCGATCCAGGATGTGGTGCCCGCGTTCACCGACGCGCCCACCCCGGTCGGCACCGCCGAGCAACGCACCAGCACCCCCACCGATATCGACGGCGGCGTGCTCGAACGCGCCGGCGACGACGAGAACATCGTCGTCCAGGACAACGTCAAGCTCAGCCGCGGCGACCAGTTCATCGGCACCGACAAGCTGTCCTACAACGAGAACAC
This sequence comes from Lysobacter sp. Root604, assembly GCF_001427505.1. Lineage (NCBI taxonomy): Bacteria > Pseudomonadati > Pseudomonadota > Gammaproteobacteria > Lysobacterales > Lysobacteraceae > Lysobacter > Lysobacter sp. Root604. The sequence goes on from NZ_LMGS01000012.1 coordinate 66,111, forward strand.
CGGCAAATACACCGCCGACGGCAACGTGCGCTACCAGGACAACGGCATGCGCATGACCGCGCAGCGCGCGTCCGGCGACCAGAACGCCGACACCCACCGCATCGAGGACGTGCAGTACCAGCTGACCCAGCGCCGCGGCAACGGCGGCGCCGAGCGCATCGACCTCACCGGCGCCAAGGGCAAGCTGGTCGGCTCCACCTATTCGACCTGCCCGCCCAACCAGCGCGTGTGGGAACTGCGTTCGCGCCAGATCGACTTGGATACCGAGGACGGCTTCGGCGTCGCCCACAACGCGACCCTGCGCATCGGCAAGGTGCCGGTGCTGTACGTGCCCTGGTTCAAGTTCCCGATCGACGAGCGCCGCCAGACCGGCCTGCTGTATCCGGCGATCTCGCTGTCGGGCAAGAACGGCTTCGACTACAAGCAGCCGATCTACCTCAACCTGGCGCCGAACTACGACGCCACCTTGTACCCGCGCATCATGGCCAAGCGCGGCGGCGTGCTCGGCGGCGAGTTCCGCTGGCTGTACCCGGACGGCAAGGGCGAGGTCTACGCCAACTTCATGCCCAGCGACAAGCTGCCGGGCGACCGGCCGTCGCGCTATACCGATTACGCCGACCTGGCGCTGCGCCCCGAGGAACTGCCCGACGACAACCGCGGCCAGTTCGCGCTCAAGGCCAGCCACAGCCTGGACGGCAACTGGTACGCCTCGACCAACCTGGCCTGGGTCAGCGACAAGTACTACCTGCAGGACTTCAGCAACAGCCTGTACGGCGTGTCCGCGTACTCGATCCGCAGCGACATCGGCCTGTACGGCCGCGGCCGCCACTGGGAAGCCGGCGTCATGGCCGACCACTACCAGCTCGCCGACTACACCCTGACCGAACGCAGCCTGCCCTACGACCGCCTGCCGCGCGCCTACTTCCGCTGGGCGCAGCCGTTCGGCCGCTGGTTCGAGGCCGGCGTCGACTCCGAGCTGGTGCGCTTCCAGCACACCGACGAAATCGTGCGCTACGCCCAGGCCGACGGTAAGCGGGTCTCGCGCGACGTGGCCCTGCCCGGCGGCAGCCGTTTCGACGTCAAGCCCTACATCTCCTTGCCGCTGGAAGGCGCGAGCTGGTTCATCCGGCCCAAGCTGGCCTTCCGCTACACCGCCTACGAGCTGGAAGCGGCCAAGGCGCGCGAACTGGCGACCACCAACGCGCGCGCCTACGCCCAGCAGCAGGGCATTGCCTACACGCCGGACATGGACGCGCGTTTCTACGACAAGTCGCCCAACCGCAGCCTGCCGATCACCTCGGTCGACGCCGGCCTGTACTTCGACCGCGACACCGAAATCCGCGGCGACCGCTACCTGCATACGCTGGAGCCGCGCCTGTTCTACCTGCGCGCGCCCTATCGCAACCAGGACGGCCTGCCGATCTTCGACACCGACCCCATGACCTTCAGCTGGGGCCAGCTGTTCCGCGAAAACCGCTACAGCGGCGCCGACCGCCAGACCGACGCCAACCAGCTCACCGTGGCCCTGACCACGCGCCTGATCAGCGAGGACGACGGCCGCGAGCGGCTGTCGGCCAGCATCGGCCAGATCCAGTACTTCGACGACAGCCGGGTCACCGTGCCCGGCGAAAGCCCGATCGAACAGGGCAAGTCGGCCTGGGTCGCCGACGTCAGCGTCTCGCCCAGCGACCGCTGGACCATCAACGGCACCTACCAGTACAACCCCAAGTTCAGCGGCCAGGACCTGGCCAGCCTGCGCGCGCGCTATTTGTTCGGCGACGCCGGCATCGTCAACATCGGCTACCGCTACCGCCGCAACCCGGTCACGCGCAAGGATCTGCTGGAGCAGGCCGACCTGTCGTTTCTGTATCCGATCAACGAAAACTGGAGCGTGGTCGGCCGCTACTACTACTCGTTGCTGGACAAGAAACCGCTGGAACAGATCGCCGGCCTGCAGTGGGAAAGCTGCTGTCTGGCGGTGCGCGTGGTCGCCCGCCGCTACCTGCGCGACCGCTCCGGCGACCTCAATAGTTCGCTTCAGGTCGAGTTCGAACTCAAGGGCCTAGGCTCGGCCGGACAGAACACGGAGCGGGTATTGCGCCGTGCTATTCTCGGCTACGATCGCGACGATCTTTATCTCGTGCCGCCCTCGTCCGTGACCCGCGGCCAGACCGATCCCACCCCCGACCCGACCCTATGAAGAAACTACTCGCTTGTGTGCTGGCCGTCGGCGTGCTGTCCGGCGGGGTGCTGCTGCCCATCGGCGCGGCGTCCGCCCAGGAAGTGCAGCCGATCGATCGTATCGCCGCGGTGGTGGACGAGGACGTGGTCCTGCGCACCGAACTCGACCGCGCCGTGACCAACATCCTGGCCCAGTACGCCGGCCGCGAGAACCAGCTGCCGCCGCGCGACGTGCTGGAACGGCAGGTGCTCGAGCGCCTGATCCTGCTCAAGATCCAGGTCGCCTACGCCCAAAACAGCGGCGTGCGCGTGACCGACCAGGAAGTCGACCAGGCCATCGGCGGCATCGCCCAGCAGAACCGCATCAGCCTGGAGCAGCTGCGCCAGCAGCTGGCCCGCGACGGCGGCAGCTACAACGAATTCCGCGCCTCGATCCGCGACGAACTGCTGACCCAGCGCCTGCGTCAGCGCTTCGCCCAGACCCGCGTGTCGGTCAGCGACGCCGAGATCGACGCCGCCCTGGCCGCGCAGGCCAATTCCGGCACCCAGTACCACCTGGCCCACATCCTGGTCGGCCTGCCCGAGGGCGCCACCGCCGAGCAGATCGCCACCGCCCAGAAGAAGATCGAGGGCGTGAAGGCCCTGATCGACAAGGGCGAGATGGACTTCGCCGCGGCCGCGGTGCGCTACTCCGACAGCCCCAACGCGCTGGAAGGCGGCGACCTGGGCTGGCGTAGCACCGACGAAATCCCGAACGCCTTCGCCGAGCTGATGCGCAACATGAGCGCCGGCCAGGTGACCGCGCCGATCCGCGGCCCCAGCGGCTTCCAGCTGCTCAAGCTGGTCGAGACCCGCGACGCCTCGCAGGCCGCGCCGGCCATGGTCACCCAGTACAAGGCCCGCCACATCCTGGTCCGCGTCACCGACACCGTCACCGAAGCGCAGGCCAAGGCCAAGGCCGAGACCCTGCGCGCGCGTCTGGCCGGCGGCGCCGCCTTCGACGAAGTGGTCAAGGACAGCGAAGACCTGAATTCGCGCGCCAAGGGCGGCGACCTCGGCTGGTTCACCCAGGACGAGTTCGGCCCCGAGTTCGGCGGCGCCGTCGCCGGTCTGCAGGACAACCAGATCTCGCAGCCGATCCGCACCCCGGCCGGCTGGCACATCGTCGAGCGCACCGGCAGCCGTCAGACCGACGTCGGCGACCGCAACCGCCGCGCCCAGGTCCAGGAAACGATCGGCCGGCGCAAGCTTGAGGATGAGTGGAACCGCTTCCTGCGCGAGAAGCGCGGCGAAGCCTTCATCGACATCCGCGTCGGCAAGGCCGCCGCTACCGACGCGCCCGCAGCGCCCACCGCGCCCGCCAGCGGCGGCTGAGTGCACCCTCCCCGGCTCGCGCTGGTGCCGGGCGAGCCGGCCGGCGTCGGGCCGGAGCTGTGCCTGCGGCTGATCCAGCGCCCGCGCGACTACGCCCTGACCGCCTACGCCGACCCGCGCAGCCTGCGCGCCGCGGCCGAAGCCCTGAACCTGCCCCTGAAGCTGCTGCCGCCCGAACAGGCGGCCTTGCGGCCGGGCGAGCTGTCCCTGGTCGAGATCGAACAGGCCAGCCTGCCCGCGTTCGGCAGCCCCGACCCCGCCAACGCCGGCGCGGTGATCCGGGCCCTGCACGAGGCGGCCCAGGGCTGCCTGCGCAGCGATTACGACGGCCTGGTCACCGGCCCGGTGCACAAGGCCGCGATCAACGAGGGCGGCATTCCCTACACCGGCACCACCGAGCTGCTGGCCGCCCAGGCCGGCTGCGAGGTGGTGATGATGCTGGCCAACGACCTGGTCCGGGTCGCCCTGGCGACCACCCATCTGCCGCTGCGCGCGGTCGCCGACGCGATCCAGGCCGAGCCGTTGACGCGCACCCTGCGCATCGTCCACGCCGCCCTGCGCGCCGATTTCGGCATCGCCGAACCGGCCATCGCGGTGCTCGGGCTCAACCCGCACGCGGGCGAGGCCGGGCATCTGGGGCGCGAGGAGATCGAGGTCATCGAACCGGTGTTGGCGCAACTGCGCGCCCAGGGCCTGAACCTCATCGGCCCGCTGCCGGCCGACACCGCCTTCCTGCCGGCCAAGCTGCGCGGCTTCGATGCGGTGGTGGCCATGTACCACGACCAGGGCCTGCCGGTACTCAAGTACAGTGGCTTCGAGCGCGCGGTGAACCTGACCCTGGGCCTGCCCTACCCGCGCGTCGCCGTCGACCACGGCACCGCCCTGGACCTGGCCGGTCGCGGCCTGGCCGACCCTTCCAGCCTGATCGCCGCGGCCGAGACCTGCGCCCGCATCGCGCGCACCCGCCAGCACGGAGCACCGTCATGACCGGCACGGCCAAAGCCCACGCCAAAGGCTTCACCGCCGACGCCAAGAAGCACCTTGGCCAGCACTTCCTGCACGACCGCGACATCATCGCGATGATCGTGCAGGCGGTGGATCCGCAGCCCGGCGACCGCCTGGTCGAGATCGGCCCCGGCCAGGGCGCGATCACCTTCCCGCTGCTGGACCGCCACGGCGAGCTGACCGTGATCGAGTTCGACCGCGACCTGATCTTCCCGCTCACCGAGGGCGCGCGCGCCCACGGCACGCTCGAGGTCATACACCGCGACGTGCTCACCGTCGATTTCGGCGCGCTGGCCCACAACAACGGGCCGATCCGCCTGGTCGGCAACCTGCCCTACAACCTGTCCTCGCCGATCCTGTTCCATGCCTTGGAACACGCCGAGGCGATCGTCGACATGCACTTCATGCTGCAGAAGGAAGTCGTCGACCGCATGGCGGCCGGCCCCGGCAGCAAGGTCTACGGCCGGCTCGGGGTGATGCTGCAGGCCTACTGCGAGGTCACCGCCCTGTTCGACGTGCCGCCGGCCGCGTTCCGGCCGCCGCCGAAGGTGGATTCGGCGGTGGTGCGGCTGATCCCGCGCGCGCCCGAGCGCATCGGCATCGACGACCACGCGCGCTTCGCGCGGGTGGTGCGCGATGCCTTCGGCCAACGCCGCAAGACCTTGCGCAACGCGCTGTCGCAGATCTGCGACGCGGCCGCGATCGAAGCCGCCGGCGTGCGCCCCGATGCGCGCGCCGAGCAGATCGAGGTCGCCGATTTCGTGCGCCTGGCGAATTCGCTCAAGGGCCTTGCACCGGAAAACTGAGCCGGAATACCGGTTCTGACGGGCGTCGATACGGTCTCCGACCGCGCCGGCGCGCCCGCATCGCGACCTGGTACGCGAATGCTCATTCCCGCTTCATGCCCGCTTTGCTTACACTGCCTGCATGGAACACCGCCACGACTACGCTTTCGACATCGCCGTCGCCACCCGCTACCTCGACGATCAGTCCGAGCCGGAGCAGGACCGCTACGTCTTTGCCTACACCATCAACATCCGCAACGCCGGGCGCGTGCCCGCGCGCCTGCTCTCGCGCCACTGGGTGATCACCGACGCCAACGGCAAGGTCCAGGAGGTCGAGGGCGAAGGCGTGGTCGGCGAGCAACCCTGGCTGCGTCCGGGCGAGGACTTCGAGTACACCTCCGGTGCGGTGCTGGAAACCAGCCTGGGCACGATGGAGGGCAGCTATGCGATGGTCGCCGACGACGGCACCCGCTTCGAAGCGCCGATCCCGGCCTTCACCCTGACCGTGCCGCGCACCCTGCACTGACGGCACGGAACGATCGGATATGAGCGTCTGGGCCATCGGCGACCTGCAAGGCTGCTACGACCCCACCCAGCGATTGCTGGAGCGGATCAATTTCGACCCCGCCCGCGACACGCTGTGGTTCTGCGGCGACCTGGTCAACCGCGGCGGACAGTCGCTGGAGACCCTGCGTCTGGTGCACTCGCTGCGCGCCAACAGCGTGGTCGTGCTGGGCAACCACGACCTGTCGCTGCTGGCGATCGGCGAACGCCGCGAGGAAGAGCAGCGCAAGGTCAATCCCGATCTGCAGCGCATCGTGCTGGCCCAGGATCGCGACGAACTGCTGGGCTGGCTGCGCCGGCAGAAGCTGGTCCACGCCGACCGCTCGCTGGGCTGGATGATGGTGCACGCCGGCCTGGCGCCGAAGTGGACCACCCAACTGGCCGAACGCCACGCGCGCGAGATCGAAGAGCGCCTGCACAGCGATCAGTACCAGCGCCTGCTCAAGAACATGTACGGCGACCGCCCGGCCTGGAACCCCAAGCTGGCCGGCATCGATCGCCACCGCGCGATCATCAACATCTTCACCCGTCTGCGTTATTGCACGCCGCGCGGCCGCATCGCATTCGAGGACAAGGGCAGCCCGGGCACCCAGCCGGTCGGCCTGTACCCCTGGTACGAAGTGCCGGGCCGGGTCGAGCGCGACCTCAAGATCGTGTGCGGCCACTGGTCGACGCTGGGCTTGTTCATCGGCCACGGCGTGCATGCCATCGATACGGGCGCGGTCTGGGGCGGCAAGCTCACCGCCCTGCAGCTGGACACCGACGAGTTGCGCATCGTGCAGGTGCCGGGCCGCGACGTGCCGGCCAATCCGCCCAAGCCGCGTCCGCCGCGACCGGCATGACGCCGCGCATCGCGACGCTGCTGCGCTACGCGGCCGTCGCCTTGCTGGCCGCGGCCTGCGCGGCATGCGCGGACCGCTCCAACGACAGTCCTGCCCAGCCTGCGGCCGCGCAGGCGCCCGCCGCCGCGCCGCCCGCGCCTGCGCGCGCGAGCGCGCCCACCCATCCGTTGGTGCGCGCGGCGCGCGCCCAGGTCGGCGTGGTGCGCTACTACGACCCCACCTATGTGCGCCTGGATTACCCCGGCGGCGATGTCGCCGCCGACCGCGGCGTGTGCACCGACGTGGTGATCCGCGCCCTGCGCGCGCAGGGCCTGGACCTGCAACAGGCCGTGCATGAGGACATGCGCGCGAACTTCGCGCGCTATCCGCAAAGCTGGGGCGCGCGCGGCACCGACCGCAGCATCGACCACCGCCGCGTGCCCAACCTGCGGCGCTGGTTCGAACGCCAGGGCTGGCAGCAGACCGTCAGCGATCGCGCCATCGATTACCGCCCGGGCGACCTGGTCACCTGGGACCTGGGCGGCGGCACCCCGCACATCGGCATCGTCTCCGACCGCAAAGGCTGGCGCGGCGATCCGCTGATCCTGCACAACATCGCCCGCGGCACCGAGGAGGGCGATCTGTTGTTCGCCTACGAGATCACCGGGCATTACCGGCCGGTGTTGGCGGCGGTGAAGCAGGAGTGAGCGGTGAGGAGTGAGGAGTGAGCGGATGCGGTGGTCGTCGGATGCGGCGGCAACCACACCATCGCCCCATCCGAATCCGCGCGGCGATGCGGTTCGCCTAAGGCTCACCGCATCCTACGAGAGCGGTGGGTGTCGCCGCGGCTACGCSAGCCGTAGGGTGCGGTGAYAACCGCASCATCGCCRTCCCCSCTCTGTGCGGCGATGGGGTTCGCCTAAGGCTCACCGCATCCTACGAGAGCGGTGGATGTCGCTGCGGCTACGCCAGCCGTAGGGTGCGGTGACAACCGCACCATCGCCGTCTCCCGCTCCGTCGCGGTGATGCGGTTCGCCTGCGGCTCACCGCATCCTACGGGGTCGATGGTGCGAGGCCGGGGTCCTGGCCTCAGGCATCCATGCCGATACGCGCGTAGTCGACGAATTCGAACGCGAAGGCGTGGCGCTCGTCGGCAGCGTGATGTTCGCGCGCGAGCACGCGCCATTCCTGGGTGTCGAAGCGCGGGAAATGCGCATCCGCGTCGGCGACCACGGTGTCGACATAAGTCAGGTGCAGATGGGTCGCGGCCGGCAGGCACAGCGTGTAGATTTCGCCACCGCCGATCACGCACAGCTCCGACGCGCCGTCCTCGTGCGCGAGCGCGAGCGCTTCCTCCACCGAGGTCACCGCCTGCATGCCCGCGTACGGCACCTCGCCCGAACGCGTGAGCACCAGGTTGCGCCGGCCCGGCAGGGCGCGCCCCAGCGACTGCGCGGTCTTGCGCCCCATCAGCACCGGCTTGCCCAGGGTCAGCGCCTTGAAGCGCTTGAGATCGTCGGGCAGGCGCCACGGCAACTCGTTGCCGCGACCGATGCCGCGCTCGTGGTCCAAGGCCGCGATCAGCGACAAGCGCATCATGGCCGCTTACGCCAGACGCGGTCGAGCGAGTAGCGTCCGCCGCCGGTGAACATCAGGCACAGCCCAACCGCGACCAGGGCCAGGGCCGGAAACGCGCCGGGATACGGCGCTTTCGAATCCACCATCCACACCGCGACCACGAAGTTGATCGCGATCACCAGGCCGGCGAAGCGCGTGCACAGGCCCAGCACCAGGGCCAGGCCGCCGAAGAACTGGCCGATCACCGACAGCACCGCGCACACCAGCGGAAACGCGAAGCCGTGATGGACCATGAAATCGCGGAACTCGAGCATGCGCGCCCACGAGAACACGTTGTCCTGGGTCATCAACATCAGGTGCGCGCCGATCGCGACGCGCAGAATCAGCAGCCCCAGATCGGCGCGGCGCTCGCATGCGTCTTCGACTGCCTGGTGCCAACTCGCTATTGGGTTCATCCACACACCTCAGTCCGAAACCATGCCTGCGTCCCCGCACCGCCCCCGCCGCGTCCCGCGCCCCGGGACGCACCGTCGGCTCGCGCGTTCAGTCCTTGTCGCGCGGGCAGGTCATCATCACCGGCACCAGCTTGGTGACCATGTCGGTCATCATGGCCTTGAACGCCGGCGATTCGTCCATCTTGTCGGTCATCTCGGTCATGGCCTTTTCGACCTCGACGTTCGAGGCCTGGCTGTGCTGCAGGTACTGCTTGCCGGCCGGCGTGTCGACGAAGGCCAGGTAGGCGTTGAGATCGCCCTCGGTCAGCTGTTTGCGCATGGCCGCCAGGATCTGCGCCTTGAGCTCCGGCGAATGGAAGTAATCGGTGATGGCCTTGCGGAACTCGTTCTTGGAGAACTCATCGATCGCCTTGCCCAGCGCCGGGCAGGCCTTGGCCTCGGGCTTGGACATCGCGCCCTCGCGGAACTTCTCCGACAGCTCGTCGATGCCGAGCTGCTCGATCTGATGGCCGTAGGTCATCGCGTAGTAGCGTTCCAGCGCGGCCTCGTACTTCGGCGAGGTCGCCGCCTGCGCGCTGCCCAGGCCTACCACGATGGCCAACGCGAGCGCGCCGGCGGACACCATCCCCTTGAAATTCGACACTGCACTTCCCCTCGTAGTGATAGCGATCTGTTGCGACGGCACGGCCACGCGCCCGCCGCTCCCCGTTAACGGCATGCTCAACCCGCGCCCTGCTCCGCGCGGCATCGCTTCAACTGCGCGCGCGCGTTTTGCAGCGCATCGACCATGGCGGTGGCGAAGCGGCTGTCCTGGCTGACGCTGCGCAGGAAATCCGCACTCAGCTCGCGGAACGAACTGGCTATCTTGGCCGACTGCTCCGGACGCGACGGCGCATTGCCGCCCTCGGCGGTCATGCGCAGTTGCTCGGCATCGTAGACGTCCACCAGGATGTCCTCCACGCGCCGCTGCATCTGTTCGCTGAAGAACAGCTCCAACACCAGCGCCGTGGTGTCGCGCTCGAGATCGGCGCGCGCCTGCCGCTTGGAGGCGGCTTCGCAGCCGTCGAGCGCGCTGGGCTCGCCGCTGGCCAGGCTGTCCGCATAGGCCTTCTTCATCATTTCGCGCAGCGCCGGCTGGATACGCGCGTAAGCGCGGGCGGCCAGCGCGCGCTCGTCGTCCGCGGTCTGCGCGGATGCGGCCGGCAGCCACAGCGCCGCCGCCAGCAAGGCCGCGAACGCGGCCCGGCTCAGGGCGGCGAACCGCATCGCAATTCCATCCTTTCGATCGCCGCGATCATCTCGTCGTCGAGCGCGAAATCGGCCGGGCGCTCGTAGCGCAGCACCGCCATCTTCTCGCCCATGGGCGCCATCCACATCGTCGCGGCGCCGCCACCGTCGCGCACCGAGTCCATGCGGTAGGCGCGTCGTTCGCCCAGCGTCACCCAGCCGTTGACCTTGCCCAGGGTCTGGCGCTGCATCACGGCCAGTCCCTGCATCAGGATCTCGAGGTTCTTCTCGCTGCGTAGGTCCGGCGGCGCGCTCGCGCAGGATTGCAGCAGGCTCGCCTGCGCGGTCTTGCCGTTGCGGGTGTGGCGCAGGACCTGGCTGCTGCGCGGGCCGCTGCCGGTGGTCTGCAATGCCGGCGGCTCGGCCTCGATGCCGACCGGCAGGCGGATGCTGCCGGCGGGACCGTCGGCGCGGGCCGGCTCCGGATCGGCGGCCAGCAGCGCGGTCGCGCACAGCGCCGCGACCAGGCCCAGCGCCCAGGCGGCGGTGACGGATCCTCGTCCCCTCATGCGCCCTCCCCCGGGGCTAAGCCCTCAGACCGCGACCGGCGCCTTGATCGCCGGCAAGGGGTCGTAGTGTTCGATCGCGATGTCGTCGTAGCGGAAACCGAAGACGTCGGTTACCTGCGGATTCAGCCTCAGCGTCGGCAGCGCGCGCGGCTCGCGCGACAGCTGCTCGCGCGCCTGCTCGTAATGGTTGGAGTACAGGTGCGCGTCGCCCAGGGTGTGCACGAAATCGCCCACGCCCAGCCCGCAGACCTGCGCGACCATGTGGGTCAGCAGCGCGTAGCTGGCGATGTTGAACGGCACGCCCAGGAAGATGTCGCCGCTGCGCTGATAGAGCTGGCAGCTGAGCCTGCCGTCGGCGACGTAGAACTGAAACATAGTGTGGCAGGGCATCAGCGCCATGCGCGGCAGGTCGGCGACGTTCCAGGCGCTGACGATCAGGCGGCGCGAATCGGGATTGCGCTTGATCTCGTCGATCACCCAGCGGATCTGGTCGATCTCGACGCCGTCGGCGCCGGCCCAGCGCCGCCACTGCTTGCCGTAGACCGGGCCCAGCTCGCCGTCGGCGTCGGCCCATTCGTCCCAGATGCCGACCTTGTTGTCTTTCAGGTAAGCGACATTGGTGTCGCCCTGCAGGAACCACAGCAGCTCGTGCACGATCGATCGCAGGTGCAGCTTTTTGGTCGTGACCAGCGGGAAACCCTGATTCAGATCGAAACGCAGCTGCCAGCCGAACACGCTGCGCGTGCCGGTGCCGGTGCGGTCGGATTTTTCGCTGCCGTGTTCCAGCACGTGCCGCAGCAGGTCGAGGTATTGGCGCATCGGTCAGCCCTCCTTCGGCGCGACGGCTTGCGGTTGCAGGGTCGGCGAGCGGCGCGACAGCCACAGCCAGTACAGGCCCAGCAGGATCAGCGGCACGCTCAGCAACTGGCCCATGGTCAGCCAGCCGAAGGCGATGTAGCCGGGCTTGGCGTCGGGCACGCGCACGAACTCGACCAGGAAACGGAAGCAGCCGTACAGCAGCGCGAACAGGCCCGACACCGCATAACGCGGACGCGGCTTGCTGGAGAACCACCACAGCAGCACGAACATGGTCAGGCCCTCGAGCGCGGCCTGATAGAGCTGCGAGGGATGGCGCGCGAAATGGTTGAGCGCGCCGGTCGCGTACTGGCTCTGGATCTGCTGCGCGGTCCAGTTACCGAACTCCGGCGCGCGCGGGAAGATCACGCCCCAGCCGGCCTCGGTGAACTTGCCCCAGAGCTCGCCGCCGATGTAGTTGCCCAGGCGGCCGAAGCCCAGGCCCGGCGGCACCAGCGGGGCGACGAAATCCATCACGTCGAAGAAATGCAGGCGCTGCTTGCGCGCCCACCACAGCGCCGCGGCCATCACGCCCAGCAGGCCGCCGTGGAAGCTCATGCCGCCTTCCCAAATGCGGAACAGCATCAGCGGGTCCTGCAGCAGATCGCCGAAGGCGTAGAACAGCACGTAGCCGAAACGGCCGCCCAGCACCACGCCGAGCATGGCGTAGAACAACAGGTCGCCGTAGGCCTGTTCGCTCACGCCCGGCAGGCGCCCGGCGCGCACCCGGCGCTGCCCCAGCCACCAGGCCAGGCCGAAGCCGATCAGGTACATGATCCCGTACCAATGCACTTGCAGCGGGCCGAGACGGATGGCGATCGGATCGATCTGGTGCAGGTAGATCATGCGGCGTAGCGACCCGGCGGTTTGGGGATGCCGGTATTGTGCCCGAGGGGCATGGCGCGTGCCTTGCCCGGCCGTGACCGGAAGGCGATTGCGGCGAAACGGAGCGTCGCGGCCGTCGCGCCGCTCGGCGGGGGCCCCGCTAGTCGCTTTAGGGTAGGAGCGACGTGAGTCGCGACCGGACGCCCTGCGGGCGGCGCGGCCGATGAGGTGGCGCGGTCGCGGCTCACGCCGCTCCTACCCCACGGCTGCGGCCTTCAAGCCCCGATCAAAGAATCCGCGGCAGATCCGGCAGCTCGTTGACGTCCTGATCGCCGTCCGCGCGCGGGTAGTGCTCGGCCAGCAGCGCCGACAGCGCCTCGATCCCGCCCAGCACGGCGGCCTCGGCATCGCCCGAGCGCAAGCGTTCCTCGACCAGCTGGCAGACCCCGCGCCACTGCTCGGCGCTGACCCGGCCCTCGAAGCCGCGGTCGGCGACGATCTCGATGCGGTGATCGGCCAGCAGCAGGTACAGCAGCACGCCGTTGTTGGCGCGCGTGTCCCAGACCCGCAACTGCGCAAACGCGTCCATGGCCGCGGCGCGCGCCTGGCGGCCGGCCCAGACCGCGCGCGGGTGCAGCGCGGGCTCGACCGCGAAACAGATCTCGCCGGTGTGGCGCAGCTCGCTGGCCGCGATCGCCGCGGCGATGCGCCGCAACAAGGGCTCGGGGAACAGGCGCGTGGCCGAGGGCGCGAACAGGTGTTTGAGCAGGCGCATGGGCGTGGTCTCCGTCACCAGCTACCGGAGGCGCCACCGCCTCCGCTCATGCCGCCGCCACCGGACCAGCCGCCGCCACCGCCACCGCCGCCGAAACCGCCGCCTCCCCAACCGCCGCCGCCACCGCCCCAACCGCCCCAGCCCGCGTCGCGGGCGAAACGGCCGCCGCGCGGCGTGCTGATCAGGCCGATCACGAAACCGATCACCGCGCCGATGCCGCCGACCAGCAACAGCGAGGAAATCAGCCAGGCCACGCCGCCGGCAGCGCCGGCGCCGAGCAGGGCGCGCAGCGGCCGCGGCGCGCTGCCGAAAATGCCGCGCGCGACCTGGGCCACGATGAAGGCCACGAACAAGGCCATCAGAAAACTCTCGCCGCCGCCGCCCTGGTCGCCGCGGTTGTCCGCCATCGGCGCCGGCAAGGGCTCGCCGTCGATGAGCTTGGTCAGCGCCGCGCTGGCCTCGGTGATGCCGCCGGCGTAGTCGCCGCTGCGGAAATGCGGCACCAGATATTCCTGGATCACGCGGCTGGCGGTGGCGTCGGGGATCGCGCCTTCCAGGCCGTAACCGACCTCGATGCGGACCCGCCGGTCTTCCTTGGCGACCACCAGCAGGACGCCGTCGTCGACGCCCTTGCGGCCGATCTTCCACTGCTCGAACGCGCGCACCGCGTACTGGGCGATGTCTTCGGGCTGGGTGGTCGGCACCACCAGCACCTGCAGTTGGCTGCCCTTGCGCTGTTGCAGCGCGCGCGCCTGCGCTTCCAGGTTCTGGCGGGTGGCGGCGTCGAGGGTGCCGGTGGTGTCGATCACCGGCGTATCCAGGGCCGGGATCGGCGCCAGCGTCTGCGCCTGCGCGACCGCGCAGACCAGCCATAGCAGCAGCAACGCGCACCAGCCGCGCGCCAGGGCGCGGCCGGTGTTCGCGAATGCGCGCTTCATCGCCCGGCGTCCGCCGCCGCGCCGATCAGCCCGCCGGCGCCGGCTGCTGCTGCGCGGGCGCCGGCTGCGGCGCGGGCTGCGCGGCCGGCTGGCCGAAGTCGACCTTGGGCGCTTCCTGGATCTGCTGCTCGTTCTCGACCGAGAAGTTGGGCTTGGCCTTGTAGCCGAACATCATCGCGGTCAGGTTCTGCGGGAACGAGCGCACGTAGGTGTTGTAGTCCTGCACCGACTGGATGTAGCGCTGACGCTCCACCGTGATGCGGTTCTCGGTGCCTTCCAACTGCGCCTGCAGCTGCAGGAAGTTCTGGTCGGCCTTGAGCTGCGGATAGTTCTCGCTGACCACCAGCAGGCGGCCGATCGCGCTCTTGAGTTCGCCCTGGGCCTGCTGGAACTGCTCCACCGAGGCCGGATCGTCGGCGTTGACGTTGATGCTGCCGACCTTGGCGCGCGCCTCGGTCACCTGGGTCAGCACCTGCTGCTCGTGGCTGGCGTAGCCCTTCACGGTCGCGACCAGGTTGGGCACCAGATCGGCACGTCGCTTGTAGACGTTGAGCACCTGCGACCAGGACGCCTTCACCGCTTCGTCCTTCTGCTGGATGGTGTTGTAGCCGCAACCGCTGAGCAGGGCGGCCGCCGCGACCAGCAGCAGGGACATCATGAGCTTACGCATGGCGCAACTCCTTCGTGAGGATGGCGCATTGCACCACCCGCGCCCCACGCTTGCAATGGACGCCGTGTGAGGGTCGCGTCGCGATCGCGGCGCCGCCGCGTGGGCGGCGCCGTGCGGGCGCGTCTGCCTCAGTCGGGCTGAACCCGCGCCATGGCGCGGCGCTTGGCCCACAGGTTGAGGCACTCGACCAGGGCCGAGAAACCCATCGCGCCGTAGATGTAGCCCTTCGGGATGTGCAACTCGAAACCGTCGGCGACCAGGTACACGCCGACCAGGACGATGAAGGCCAGGGCCAGCATCTTGATGGTCGGGTTGCGGTCGATGAACTCACCCAGCGGCTTGGAGGCCAGCAGCATCACCGCCACCGCCAGCAGGATCGCCGCGACCATCACCGGGGTGTGGCTGGCCATGCCGACCGCGGCGATCACCGAGTCCAGCGAGAACACGATGTCGATCACCGCGATCTGCGCGATCACCGCCATGAACGAGGCCGCCGGCTTGGAGTGCACGTCCTCGGACTCGCCCGCGCCGACGATCATGTCGCGCATTTCCATCGAGCCCTTCACCAGCAGGAAGGCGCCGCCCAGGATCAGGACCAGGTCGCGCACCGAGATGCCCTGGCCGAATACCGAGAACAGATCGCTGGTCAGGCCGGCCAACCAGGCCAGGGTCAGCAGCAGCGCGATGCGCGTGATGCAGGCCACCGCGATGCCGAACTTGCGGGCCTTCTCGCGTTGCGCGTACGGCAGCTTGCTGACCGCGATCGAGATGAAGACGAGGTTGTCGATGCCCAGCACGATCTCGATCGCGCTCAGGGTGACCAGGGTGATCCAGACTTGCGGATCGGTTAGCAGCTCAATCACTAGCGGGTTTCCTAGGCTTACAAAACGGGGGCTGCGCGCGATGCGCGCGGCGGATTAGGGCACGGTTGCGCTCAGAACAGGCGCGGCACGACGATCGCGCCCCAGGTCAGCAACACGTTCATCATCAATACGAACACCGCCGCCGACCCCATGTCCTTGGCGCGGCCGGCGAGCTCGTGGAACTCCGGGCCGTAGCGTTCGATCACCGCTTCCACGGCCGAGTTCAACAGTTCGATGCTCAGCACCAGCAACATCGAGCCGATCAGCAGCACGCGCTCGACCGGGGTCTGGCCCAGCCACCAGCCCAGCGGGGCCAGCACCACGAACAGATAGACCTCGAGCCGGAACGAGGATTCGTGCAGCCAGGCCGCGCGCAGGCCCTGCATGGACCACATCGTCGCCTTGAGGATGCGCGCGGGACCGCGCGGCAGGTGGCCGAATTCGTCTGCCATGGCGGCCTCAGGGAGCGGAAGGGGGAACGACGCCGGCGCGACTGGCCGGTTGCGGCAAGACGGACGGCGCGGCGGCGCGGCCGCGGCGGGACTGCTCGGTCATGGGCATGAGGGTCGGGCTCTCTCCGGACGGGCCGGCGGGGCGCAGCCGGCGGCCGCTACAGGGCATGGATTTTGCCATAAGCCCCGCTCGGCCGCCCCGGCGGCGACCGTGCCGGATCCGGTTAACGCGGGCCCAGGCCCGGCTTCGCGCCCGCTTAGCGCGGCCGGCGCTAGCCTGCCCGCCCCTGACCGACCGAAACGCCTTGCGCCCATCCGGGTCGGCGCTGCGGGCCGAAGCGTCGAATCCGGCCCGCCTGCGGCCTGCCCGGCCGGCCCGCAGTCGCAGCCTGTGAGAATCGCGCGGTTCAGCATCTGCGCCCGGGCAGCACCGCGTCCGCTTCGATCCGCCCCGGCGCATCGGGCCTTCGCGCACGCCGCGCCGCGCCGAACCCACCACTCACGGAGACACCGACATGGCCGTACAGCCCCGCCCCGATGGCTACCACAGCGTCACGCCCTACGTGATCGTGCACGACGCCAACGCCGCCATCGATTTCTACGTGCGCGCCTTGAACGCGACCGAGATCTACCGCCTGCCCATGGGCGACAAGATCGGCCACGCCGAAATCCGCATCGGCGACAGCGTGATCATGCTGTCCGACGAGTGGCCCGAAATGAACGCGCTCAGCCCCAGGACCCGCGGCGGCGCCACCACCGCCTTCATGATCTACGTCGACGACGCCGATGCCGCGTTCGCCCAGGCGACCCAGGCCGGCGGCAAAGTCGACAAGCCCCTGCAGAACCAGTTCTGGGGCGACCGCACCGGCACCATCGTCGATCCCTTCGGCCACAAGTGGACCCTGGCCACGCACGTCGAGGACGTGTCGGAGGAGGACATGCAGGCGCGGATGCAGGAGTGGTCGTCGCAGCAGGGGGCGTGAGGGCGACGGGCCTTTGATCTTCCCTTCTCCCGCGCGCGGCGACCGAAGGAAGGGCTGGGCCGAGTAGGTGCGCCTTTCGGCAGGCTCAGCACAGGCTGCGGGCGGATGAGGGCGGCGACTGGGTGGACTTACGCGCCTGCGCCGGCCCCCGCCCCAATCCCTCTCCCGCGTTGCGGGGGAGGGGCTTGCGAACCTCACTCCTCTTCGTGGATCGCCGTCCCCCGGCTCCCGTCCGGCTTCACCCAGCCGCGGAACATGCTGCCGCTGTTGAACGGCATCGCGATATGGCCTTCGCGGTCCAGCGCGATCGCGCCGCCGTCGCCGCCGGCGGCGGGAATGAGCTTGTTGATGACCTCGTCGGCCGCCGCCTGCAGGCTGTCGCCGCGGTAGGCCACGCGCGCGCAGATGTCGTGGGCGGCGTTGTAGCGGATGTAGTACTCGCCCCAGCCGGTGCCGGACACGCCGCAGCGGTCGTCGGCCCAGGTGCCGGCGCCGATCACCGGCGAATCGCCGACGCGGCCGTAGCGCTTGTTGGTCATGCCGCCGGTGCTGGTGGCCGCGGCGATATGGCCCTGGCGATCCAGCGCGACCGCGCCCACCGTGCCGAAGTACTTGCCCGGATCGACGGCCGCGTTGGCCTCGCGCTTGCCCTTCGCCGCTTCCTCGCGCTGCGCCTTCTCCAACTGCTGGCGGCGCTTGGGCGTATCGAAATACGTGTTGGGCACGCGCTCGATCTCGGCCCGGGTATCGGCGAAGGCTTCCGCGCCCGCGCCGGCCAGCATCACGTGCGGGCTGTGTTCCATCACCGCGCGCGCCAGCTTGATCGGGTTCTTGATCGTGGTGACGCCGGCGACCGCGCCGGCGCGGCGGGTGTGGCCTTCCATGATCGAGGCGTCGAGTTCGTGGCCGCCGCGGGCGTTGAACACCGCGCCCTTGCCGGCGTTGAAGATCGGCGAATCCTCCAGCACCACCACCACCGCCGACACCGCGTCCAACGCGCTGCCGCCGCCCTGGAGCACGCCGTAACCGGCGTCCAGGGCGCGATTGAGATCGGCATGCGCGGCCTTGCGGTCGGCCTCGCTCAGCGCGTCGCGTGGCACGAAGCCGGCGCCGCCGTGGATCACCAGCGCGATCGGGCGTTCGCCGCTGGGCGGGGTCTGGGCGAGAGCGGCGGGGCTGGACATGGCGGCAAGGCTCAACAGCAGGATCGGCAGGCGCATGGCGGTCTCCTTCAAGACCGCGAGAATAGCCGCTTGCGGACGCTAAGGCTGCTTAACCGCCGCGATCGCCACGTCGCGCTCCCAATAGCCGCGCAGCTGGTGGCGCTGGCGCGGGCTCAGGCCGTCGGCGCAGGCATCGAACAGCGCCTGAGCGGCGGCGGCATCGCCCAGCGCCCAGGTCTCGCGCGCCGCCTCCAGCAGCGCGCGCCGGCGCACATCCAGATTGCCGAACGGATCGAAGTAGGAGTCCACGCGCGCGGC
This sequence comes from Lysobacter sp. Root604, assembly GCF_001427505.1. Classification (NCBI taxonomy): domain Bacteria; kingdom Pseudomonadati; phylum Pseudomonadota; class Gammaproteobacteria; order Lysobacterales; family Lysobacteraceae; genus Lysobacter; species Lysobacter sp. Root604. The sequence continues at coordinate 84,512 of NZ_LMGS01000012.1, forward strand.
GTCCTTGACCCCGTTCCAGGCGAAGCGCGCATCGCCGGCTTCGGCGGCGATGGCGCGGTAGCGCGCGATCGCATCCTCGCGCCGGATCCGCGCCTGCAACAGGTCCAGACGCGTGCGCAACAGACGCGTCTGCGCGGTGGCGCCCTGGGCGTCCAACGCATCCAGCACGCGCCCGACGTAGGCGTAATCGACCTGGCCGGACTGCGACTGCAGACCCAGCAGGTTGAAGCTGGCGATCGCGGTGCGGTACTCGGGCCGGTCGTGCGCGGCGATATCGGCTGCGCTGGGGCGCCCGTAGCTGGAGGGCTGGACCAGGCGCAGGCCGGGCTCGTCCTTCAGGATCGCCTCGATATCGTGCTTGTGGAATTCGCCGACCACCACCGCCACGCGGCCGCCGGGATGCGCGCGCGCGGCGGCCAGAATGCGACGCGCCTGCATGTAGGTCCGATACAAATACAGACGGCGCGCCAGATCGTTCTTGGCGCTGGCGGCCGGCGTCGCGGCCCACTGCGTCACCTTCTGCAGATTGGCCGGATCGTCGGCGTGGAAGAAGTCGCGCTGCAGCGTTTGCGCGCCGAAACTGAGGAAGCTGGGGAAACCCTTGAGCAGACGCAGCTCCGGCGGCGCATCCAGGGCCATGCCGAAACCCAGGCGCTGCTCTTCGACCGGCGGCTCCCAATCGATCGGACACAGCTCGATCCCGCTGCGGCGCGCATACGGCACCACCACGTCCTGCACCTCGTAGGTGAACTCGTAGTAGTCGCCGCGCGCGTAGGCGTCCGGCGCGCGCTCGATGCAGATCGCATCGGGCTTCACCCGCGCCAGGAAGGCCTCCAGCAACGCCGGCGGATCGCGCGGCGCGACCAGCTGCGCGGCGTGATCGACGCCGAGGATGGTCACCGTCGTCGGCGCCGCGGCCGTATCCGCGGCCTGGGCCGCGAAGGTCATCGACATCAACAGGGCCAGGGGCCACCACTTGCTCATATCCGCTCCGATCGGGCTGGTCGCACGCACCATGCCAGTCCGCGGCGGCGCCCACCCGTGCCGGTGGTCGTGGTTCGCGTGCGGCGACCGCCGCACGCGAACGCTTACTGCTGGCGCAGCGCCTCGATCGGATCCAGCAGCGAGGCCTTGCGCGCGGGGTAGTAGCCGAAGAACAGGCCGGTGGCGATCGAGAACGCCGCCGCCAGCCCCACCACCTGCGCGTTCAGCGCCACCGGCAGCGAGCCCAACTTGCCGACCAGCAGCGCGCCGACCACGCCGATCGCGATGCCGATCACGCCGCCGATCATCGCGATCACCATCGCCTCGGCCAGGAACTGGCGGCGAATGTCGCGCGGCCCCGCGCCTACCGCCATGCGCAGGCCGATCTCGCGGATGCGCTCGGTTACCGACACCAGCATGATGTTCATGATGCCGATGCCGCCGATGATCAGGCAGATCGTGGCCACCGCGCCCAACAGCTTGGACATCAGGTTGGTGGTGGCGGTGCGCGTGGCCACCACCTCGGCGATGTTGCGCACGGTGAAGTCGTCGTCGGCGCCGGGCTGGATCTTGTGACGCTGGCGCAGCAAGGCCTCGATCTCGCCTTGCGCGTAGGTCACGTCCTCGGCGCGCCCCACCCCGACCGCGATCTGCATCACCGCGCCCGGCGGCAGGCCCATCGCGCCGAGCAGGCGGCGGCGTCCGGTTTCCAGCGGTACCAGCAGGATGTCATCCTGGTCCTGGCCGAAACCGCCCTGGCCCTTGGGCTTGAGCGTGCCGACCACGGTGAACGGCACCCGGCCCAGGCGCAGGGTCTGGCCGATCGCGTCCTCATCGCCGAACAGCTCGCGCCGCACGGTTTCGCCCAGGATCACCGACTTGCCGCCGCCGCTGTAATCGCGCGACTCGAAGCCGTTGCCGGAGGCGATGCTCCAGCCGTTGATGTCGAAGAACTCCGGCTGCACGCCCTGCCACTGCGTGGACCAGTTGTTCTCGGCGTAGACCACCTGGGTGCCGCCGCGCAGGGAGCCGGCGACGAACTGCACCTCCGGAATCTCCTGCCGGATCGCGTCGACGTCGCCCTCGTTCAAGGTGAAGAAACTGGATGCGCTCTGGCGCGCGCCGCCACCACCGCGACCGGCGCCGGAGCCGATGTCCAGCCGGTTCGACCCCAGGCCCGACACCAGTTTGTCGATCTCGGCCTGGGTGCCCTGGCCCACCGACACCATCACGATCACCGCGGCGATGCCGATGATCACGCCCAGCGAGGTCAAGGCGCTGCGCAGCCAGTTGCCGCGCAGGGCGAATACGGCGGTGCGCAGGACTTCGAGGAAGTTCATGCCGCGCCCTCTTGCTGCTCATGCAGCTCGCCATCGCGCATCGCGAACACGCGGTCGCAGTGCGCGGCCACGTCGGGATCGTGGGTGATCAACACCACGGTGTGATCATCGGCCTGCAGGCGCTTGAACAGGGCCAGGATTTCCTCGCCAGTCTTGGTGTCCAACGCGCCGGTGGGTTCGTCGGCCAGCAGGATCGGCGGGCGGTTGATCAACGCGCGCGCGATCGCCACGCGCTGCTGCTGGCCGCCAGACAATTCGCTGGGCCGGTGACTGGCGCGTTCGGCCAGGCCGACCGAGGCCAGAGCTTCGCGCGCGCGCTCCAGACGCTGCTCGCGCGGCACGTTGGCGTAGCCCATCGGCATCGCCACGTTTTCCAGCGCGCTCATGCGCGGCAGCAGATTGAAGCCCTGGAACACGAAGCCGATCTTCTCCAGGCGCAGCGCCGCGCGCTCTTCCGCGTCCAGGGTCGCCACATCCACCCCGTCGCACAGGTATTGGCCGCTGCTGGGCGTGTCCAGGCAGCCGATCAGGTTCATCAGGGTCGACTTGCCCGAGCCCGACGGCCCCATGATCGCGACGAACTCGCCGCGACCGATGCGCAGGTCGACCGCGTGCAACGCGATCACCTCGGCCTCGGTGCCCGGCGAATAAACCTTGCCCAGCGCGCGCGTTTCGATCACCGCGGCGCCGGCGGCGGACGCCTCGCTCATGGTTCCTTGCGCCCGCTGCCGACGATCACCTCATCGCCCTGCTGGATGTTGCCCGACACCTCGGTCCAGCTGCCGTCGCTGGCGCCTACCCGGACCACGACCAGCTCCGGCTTGCCGTTGACCAGCTTGTACAGCGGTGCGCGGCGCGCGTTGAGCAAGGCCGCGACCTCGCTGTCCCAGCGCGCCTGCTGTTCGGGATTCAAACTGCCGCGGAACTCGGCGAACTGCTGGTTGAAGCGCTCCTGCATGCGCTGACGCAGGGCGCCCGCGGCCGCGCCGGCGTTGCCGCCGCCGCGGATCACGATGCCGCCGCCACCGCCGCCGGGGCCGCGGCCGCCGAACAGCGGGCTGCCGCCGCCGTTCGCGGGCGGCGTGGCCTGGCGCGCGGCCGAGCGCTGCTTCATCGCTTCCAGCGCGGCGTCGAAGGTCACCTGCTGCGCCGAACTGAGCTTGAGTTGCTGGGCCACACGCGGAAGATCGTTGGCCATGCCGCCGCGTCCGCCGCCCTGCGCGCCGGGACCGCCGGCGCCGCCCGCGGCTTGCGCGGCCGGGTCGTCCTCGGCCGGCTTGTAGCGCAGCGCGGCGTTGCCGACCCGCAGCACGTCGTCGCGGCGGCTGACTTCGATCTCGGCGTTGGCGGTCATGCCCGGCAGCAGGATCTGTTCGGCGTTGTCCACCGACACCACCACCGGGTAGGTGATCACGTTGCTGGTGTTGGTCGCCGACAGGCGCACCTGCTGGACCTTGCCGCGGAACTGGCGATCGGGAAAGGAATCGACGGTGAAGCTCACGCCCTGGCCGGGCTTGACCTGGCCGATGTCGGCCTCGTCGATGGCCAGCACGATTTCCATCTTCGACAGGTCCTCGGCGATCTGGAACAGCACCGGCGACTGCAGGCTGGCGGCCACGGTCTGGCCGGGCTCGACGGTGCGGGTCAGGACCACGCCGTCCACGGGCGCGCGGATCACGGTGCGCTCCAGGTTGAGGCGCGAGGTCTGGGTGGAGGCGATCTGCTGGTTGATCTGCGCTTCCGCCGCGGAGACCTGGGCGCGCGCCTGGTCGCGCGCGGCGCGCGCGAGGTCGGCGTCGCTGCGCGCGACCAATTGGCGTTCGACCAGGGCCGATTTGCGCTGGAAATCCAGTTCGGCGTTGCGCAAGGTGGCCTGCGCGGTGGCCAGGCTGGCGCGCGCGCTGGTGACCTGGGCCGAGCCCTGGGCGATCTGCGCCTGGTAGGTGCTGGGATCGATCTTGGCGATCACCTGGCCCTTGTGCACGCGGTCGTTGAAGTCCACCAGCACGTCGGTGACCTGGCCCGAGATCTGGCTGCCGACGTCGACGGTCGAGATCGCCGCGAGCGCGCCGGTGGCCGAAATCGCGACCCGGATGTCGCCGCGCTCGGCCTTGGCGGTGCGATAGGCCGAGGCTTCCGCCTGCTCGTTGCGCTGCGTGTAGTAGTAATAACCGCCGCCGGCCAGGGCCAGCAGCACCGCGGCGACGACGGCGCGGCGGATCCAGGGCGAGGGTTTGCGAACGGGCGACTGCGTCTTGCGGGCTGCGCTCATGAGGTTCTGATTGAGAGGTATGGAGCCGGCAACGCGCGCGGCCGCTTTCGGTTGACAGGCCGGGGGGCGGTTTCGTTCCCGGGCGGGGCCGCTGCACGGCGGACTCAGCTTAGCGGGCCTGAGCCTACTTTGGATGCCGGCGGGCCCCGAAGCGTCGCGGGAAGGGGCAGCTAGTAACGGGTTGGACCAGGAACGAGCAACGGGTAGGGGCGGTGGGCCACGCCGTCACTCGTTACTCGTTACTGCCCACTCGTTACTGCCTCAATGGCTGAAACGGATCACCGCCAGCGTGCCCTGCCCCGGCACGCTGCTCAGCTGCACCGGCCAGCCGAAGCGTTCGCCCAGGCGGCGCACGATCGACAGCCCCATGCCCTTGCCGTCCACGCCGGAGAAATCGGCGCGGTAGAACGGGTCGAAGGCGCGGTTGAGGGTTTCGGCGGACATGCCGATGCCGGTATCGCGGATTTCGATGCGGTCGCGCGCCAGATGCACGTCGATGCGGCCGGCGTCGGTGAAGCGCACCGCGTTGCTGAGCAGGTTGCCGACCATCACGCTGAGCACGTGCGGCGGCGCCAGCAGGCGCGGCCCGCCGTCGTCGACCACGTTGAGCTCGACGTCCTTGCCGGTCAGCATCGGCCGCACCCGCTCGACCTCGTGATCGACGATCTCGCGGACCGGGAACTCCTCGCTCTGCGGCGCGATCTCGGCCTCGCGCGCGAGGATCAGGAAGGCGTCGATCACCGCCTCCATGTCGCGCCCGGCGCGCTGCACGCGCGCCAGCGAACGCTGCGCGCGCACCGGGGTTTCCGGGTCGGCCAGCATCAGGTCGGTGGCCACCCGGATCACGGTCAGCGGCGTGCGCAGTTCGTGGCTGGCGTCGCGGGTGAAGTCGCGCTCGCGCTGGACGAATTCGCCGACGCGCTGGGCCAGTCCGCGCAAGGCGCTGGAAAGCTGGCGCACCTCGGTGCCGATCTCGCCGGGCAGGTCCTCCAGCGACGCCGCGACCGCGCGCGGGTCGCGCGGGTCCCAATGCGCGACCGCCGCGGCCAGGCGATTGACCGGCGTGACCAGGCGCTTGGTATTGCGGTAGGTCAGCCAGGAAATGAAGTACATGGTCAGCAGCGACAACAGCAGCGATGCCAGACCGGTGAACAGGATCGCCTCGTCGATCAGCTCCGACGAGTACAGCAGGTAGAACGCGCCCTCGGCGCGGCGATCGACCAGCATCACCCGGTCGTCGCCGGGCAGCTCGTTGAGGCCCTGTCGGCTGGTGCCGCGCGCGACCGCCGGCAGCCCGTCGTTGCTGGCGCCGGCGGGAATGAAATAGCCGACCGTGGTCGACGTGATCGGCAACGGGTGCTGCGGATCGCGCGCATGCCCGGCCCAGAACGCATCGGCCTCGCGCTGCATGCGCTGTTCCAGCACCAGGTTGCGCACCGCCAATCCCGCCAGGCCTATGCCCAGCGTGATGACGATGCTGCCGATCAAAGCTTGCGCGATGAAGGCAAGCTTGATCTTGCGCGGCAACCCCTGCGGCATGGCGGCAGGCTCAATCCGGCGGCTGCGAGATGTCCGCGACGCGGTAGCCGGCGCTCTGCACGGTGTGCAGCAGCTGCTTGCCGAACGGCTTGTCGATGGTCTTGCGCAGGTTGTAGAGATGGCTGCGCAGGGTGTCGGAGTCCGGCAGGCCGTTGCCCCAGATCTCGCGCTCGATTTCCTGGCGGCTCACCACGCGCGGCGATTCGCGCATCAGAATGGTCAACAGGCGCAGCCCGATCGGCGACAACTGCAGTTCGCTGCCGCCGCGGGTCACCCGCAGGCTGGCCGGGTCCAGCACCAGATCGGCGACCTTGAGCACCTCGCCGCCGACCTGGCGGCGCTCGCGACGGATCAGGGCGCGCAGGCGCGCTTCGAGTTCCTGGATCGCGAAGGGCTTGGTCAGGTAGTCGTCGGCGCCGGCGCTGAGGCCGGTCAGCTTTTCGTCCAGGGTGTCGCGCGCGGTCAGCATCAGCACCGGCGTCGACTTGCGCGCTTCCTCGCGCAGGCGCTTGCACACCTCGATGCCGTCCAGACGCGGCAGCATCAGGTCCAGCACGACCACGTCGTAGCTGTTCTCGGCCGCCAGACGGTAACCGTCCAGGCCGTCGGCGGCGTAGTCGACCTCGAAACCACGCCCTTCCAGGTATTCGCCCACCATCTCGGAGATGTTGCGATTGTCCTCCACGATCAGGACCAAGCCCCCGTCTCTAGTGCCCTGCATGCAGCTCTCCAGTTTCCTTCAGTTTTGTGAAGACTGCCGGGGTCGGGGTGGACGCCCCGTGAAGGACCAGCGTTAAGCTGCCCACTTTCCCTTGCGAACCGCCCCCTATGCTCGCCGACCGCCTGTACCCGATCCTGCTGCTGCTGGGCTCCAACCTGTTCATGACCTTCGCCTGGTACGGCCATCTGAAGTACAAGTCGGCGCCGCTGACCGCCGCCATCCTGGTCAGCTGGGGCATCGCCTTCTTCGAGTACTGCCTGATGGTGCCGGCCAACCGCATCGGCAGCGCGGTCTACTCGGCGCCGCAGCTCAAGGGCATGCAGGAGGTCATCACCCTGCTGGTGTTCGCCGGCTTCTCGGCCTGGTACCTGGAGCAACCGCTGAAGTGGAACCACTGGGCCGGTTTCGGCCTGATCGTGGTCGCGGCCTGGCTGATCTTTCTGGACTGAGCCTCCGGGAACGATCCGCCCCCGACCGATCCGGCACAGCGTCGGCCGGGGCCAGGCGCGCAAACAGACCCCGCGTCGTCGCTCTCGGTCGCATCACGACATTCTCTAGCGGTTGCTCCACAGAAGTGACGTATTCAATGATGACATTGCGTGTAGTCCGCACGAAAGTCCACGATTCGTGAAGACGCATGCGCGTTGCCGTTAGGTAGAGTGCGGCGACGCCGGTTCGCGATCGCGAGCCTGAGGGCCGCTACTCTCCCAAGCGAATCGCCAGAACACCGCAAGGATCGCCATGGCTCGACGCACGCCTCCCCCTGCATTCGACACGCTGCGCTGGCACGGCGCGGTGCGTTACGTTGCGGTCTTCGCGACATTATGGCTGACCACCGCTTGCGCCTCGCCAGGCGCGACCGCTGCCAGCCCGGCGCGCACGACCCCGAATACGGATGAACTGTCGGCGTTCGTTCCCGCCGGCGCGAATTTGCTGGCGAGCGCCCGCGGCGATTTGGATGGCGACGGCGACGAAGATGCGCTGTTGGCGATCGATCCGGGCGGCAGCGGCGACGCCGCCTTCGCGCCGCGCGCCTTGCTGCTGTTGCGGCGCGATGCCGGCGGCATCTTACGTCTCGCGGTGGACAGCCCCAACGCCATTCTCTGCCGCAATTGCGGCGGCATGAGCGGCGACCCGCTGCAGGGCATCCGCACCGGCAAGGGCGAATTCACGCTGCGCTTCGAAGGCGGCTCGCGCGAGTTGTGGTCCAGCGAATACCGGTTCGCCTTTAACGGGCGAGACGACGCGTGGCATTTGGCCGGCATCGTCTTCCGTGGCTTCGATCGGGCCGACGGCAAACAAGCCGAGCGCCGACAGACCGACGCCGAATTCGGCGCCGTGGCGCTGGCCACCTTCGACCCCAAGAAGTTCCCGGCCGACGCGCTGCCCTGAGCCCGCCCCCGCGCATCGCCGTACTCGATACCAGGCTGGAACAAGGACGACACCATGCCCACCGAAAACGAAATCGAAATGCTGCGCGCGGCCCGCGCCGCCGGCATCACCACTCGCGAGGAAATGGCCAACTTCATGGGCCAGCTGGGGCACGAATCCGGCGGGTTCACGCGCCTGGAGGAAGGCTTCCGCTACACCCAGGGCATCCAGCAGATTCCGGTCGATTACGCGCATCGCGAAGGCGACGCCGCCTTGGAAGCCGCGCGACGCCAGGCCTTGAACGGCCAGCCGGAAGAACTTGCGCGACTCATGTACGGCGGCCGCATGGGCAACGACGACGTCGGCGATGGCTATCTCTATCGCGGTCGCGGCTACACCCAGCTCACGGGCCAGAACAATTACCGCGACGCGGGCGCGGCGTTGGGCCTAGATCTGATCAACCAACCCGACCTCGCCGCCGACCGCGATAACGCCCAACGTATCGCGCTGTGGTACTGGCAGGAACGCGTACCCGCGGCGCAGCGCGACGACGTATCGGGAGCCACGCAGGCCATCAATAACGGCGAGAACGGTCTGGCCGACCGCCTCAATCGTTACGACGCCTGGCATGCGGTGTTGACCCCGGAGTTCATCGCCGAGCTCGACGCCGGCCGCGTCCAGGCGGGAGCAGGGGTAGAACCGGCAACCCGCCGGCCGGCAATGGAAGACGGCGCCCTGCGCCGCTTGGAGACGGGCCCCGAAGTGGGGCAGCTGCGCGACAACCTGCGCACGCTCGACATCCGCGATGAGAACGACCGCAGGATCGGTGCCGGCACCACGTTCGACCGTTCCACCGAACAGGCGGTAAGGCAGTTCCAGGAACATAACGGCCTGGCGGTCACCGGACGCGCCGATCCCACCACCTTGCAGGCTATCGATCGCGCCGTGGAACGGCATCGCCAGCAGAACGAGACGCCGGCTCCCGCGCGCAGCGATGCAAGCGAACCCCAGCCGACGACCGGCGGCCGCCAGCGCCAAGGCGCTCTGCTGCTCGACGACCCGCTCCACCCCAATCACGGCATGTATGCGCGCCTGCTGAGCACCGCCAACGAGCGCGACGCGGCCTTAGGCCTCGCGCTGAATCCGCTGAATCCGCAGCTGTCCGGAGGCCTGACCGTAGACGCGCGCAAGCGCGGCCTGGACGAAATCGGGTTCGCGCAGTTCAGCCCGGACGGCAGCCGCGTCTACATGGCCGACAGCCAGGACCCGTCGGCGCCATGGGGGAGGAAGGCTGTGGGCGACGTGGCCCTGGCCCAGCAACACAGCTTGTCCGAAAGCAGCGAGCAGGTCGCGGAACTCAACCGTGCCCAGGCGCCACAGCCCTCGATGTCCAACCAGACCAGGCAGCAGGACGGCCCGGTCACGCCGGCTCCGCGTCAGGTGTAGCGAACCGTGCTTGCCACCGGGCCCGGAGACATCGCAGGCCGCCGTGGGCGCTGGACCTTCTTGGAAGCTGACGCTATTGAAGGTGGATGTTCTCGGAACCGGACGCTGTCAGAACCGTACCCCGTCAGAACCGGATCTTGCCGGTCAGGATGTCCTTGAACATCACCCAGTCGCCGACCAAGGAATACAGCGGGTGCTTGAAGGTCGCCGGGCGATTCTTCTCGAAGAAGAAATGCCCGACCCAGGCGAAACCGTAGCCGCAGACCAGCGCCGCCAGCAGCAGCCAGGGCCGGCCCTGGATCACGGCCAGCGCCAGCAACACCAGCACCCCGCAGCTGCCGATGAAGTGCAGGCGCCGACTGGTGCGGTTGCTGTGTTCGCTGAGGTAGAAGGGGTAGAACTCGCTGAAGCTCGCGAATCGATTGGCCATGGCTGCCTCCTAGTCCTCGTCTAACGGACGGTCGCTGCCGGCTCCTGAATCGTCTCTGGAACGGGCGGCCTCGTTGAACACGGTGCGCTGTTTGATCTTAATCAGCTCCGACAGCGTGTTGCCGGTCAAGCAGTACGCGCGGTCGCCTTCGATCCTGAAATGCCGGGGCGGATAGATCCGACGATTCTCGGCCGCGCTCAGCTCGGTGTCGACCGGCAGGTAGGCATCCGATCCGAAGGCCATCGGCTTCGCGGCGGCAATACCGTCACGCTGCTCCGCATCGTACTCGTCGGACGGCGCACAAGCCGCCCACGCGCCGTTCCGGGTCAGGAAGACGGGGTAGTACTGGTACTTCGCGTGGTAGTAGCGGTCGTCGGACCGGTTCACAAACAGCAGCACATGGGGATAACGCTCGAAGCGCGGCCGCCCGTAGTGATCGTAGACCGTGAATTCGATGACGTCGCCTGGATCATCGCCTTGCACGACCTGCCGCACCCGATAGCGGGCCTGGAACACGCTATCCAGCATGATCTCGCCCGGCTCCAACGCCGGATGAACCTGCTCGAGCAACAGCTTCTCGCCGACGAAGATCGTCATGTGTTCCATTGTCGGCGCGCGCCCCGTAACCATGACGACGGGGCCGTCTTCTGCCATCGCGATCGAGCAGGTGCCTACCATCAGCACCAGCGAAGCGGTCAGGCGGAGCTCTACTCGCATGCGCTAACCCCGATCATTGCGTCGATCTCGACACCGGATCTACTCGCCCCGCTCCTGTCGCTTGGCACTGGCCCAGTAGGCGTCCTGTGCGTCCAGCGACAGACCCGACAAGGGTGTGCGGTCGCCAGCCGCCAGCCGTTCCATCGCCCGGAACCGCCGTTCGAATTTCAGATTCGCGCGCCGCAGCGCGGCGCCCACGTCGACCTTGCCGTGCCGGGCCAGATTCGCGGCCACGAACAACAGATCGCCGATCTCGTCCTCGAGGCGGTCGCGCGCGGCCGCATCGTCGGGCGCGGCGGCGACGGCGTCGAACTCGGCGCGCACTTCCTCGATTTCCTCGTGCAGCTTGGCGATCACCGGGGTTACGTTGGGCCAGTCGAAGCCGACCGAGGCGGCGCGCTTTTGCAGCTTCACCGCGCGCTGCCATTCCGGCAGGCCGCGCGCGATGCCCGCGAGCGCCGAGGTGTCGGCTTCGCCGGCCGCCTCGCGCTCGCGGCGCTTCTGCTCTTCCCAGGCCACGGTCTGGGCCTCGACGTCCTCGACGCTGGCGTCGGCGAACACGTGCGGGTGGCGGCGTACCATCTTGTCGCTGATCGCGGCGACCACGTCGGCGAACGCGAACGCGCCCTGCTCCTCGGCCATGCGCGCGTGGAAGACCACCTGCAACAACAGGTCGCCGAGTTCGTCCTTCAGCGCCGGCAGGTCTTCGCGGTCGATCGCATCGGCGACTTCGTAGGCCTCTTCGACCGTGTACGGCGCGATGGTGGCGAAGGTCTGCTCGACGTCCCAGGGGCAGCCGCCGTCCGGGTCGCGAAGGCGCGCCATGATCGCGATCAGACCGGCGATGCCGTCCGGCAGCGGCGCGCCCTCAGCCATCCAGGCAGTCCCGCCAGGGCAGCGAAGGATCGCCCAAGGCGATGAAGTCGCCGTTGAGGATGCGCGCGCGTTGGTTGTAGCGGAACGGTCGCCCCTGCGGATCCAGCACCTGCCCGCCCGCGGCTTCGAGCACGCATTGGCCGGCGGCGGTGTCCCATTCGCTGGTCGGGCCGAAGCGCGGATAGATGTCCATGCCGCCCTCGGCGATGCGGCAGAACTTGAGCGAGGAGCCCAGGCCGATCGGCTCGACCTGGCCGCCGGCCAGCGCCGACAGGCGGCTCATGAAGGCTTCGGTGCGCGCGTCGCGGTGCGAACGGCTGGCGGCCACGCGCAGCGGCGGGCTGGCCGGGATGCGCACCTGCAAGGCCTGTTCGCGCTCGCCGTCGCGGCGGAACGCGCGGCCGCCGCGCACGCCGTACCAGAGCGCGCCGCCGACCGGGGCCTGGACCACGCCGAACACCGGTACGCCATCGTCGATCAGGGCCAGGTTGACGGTGAACTCGCCGTTGCGCTTGACGAACTCGCGGGTGCCGTCGAGCGGATCGACCAGCCACAGCCGCCGCCACTGCCGGCGCAGCTCGAACGACACCTCGTGCGCGGATTCCTCCGACAGCACCGGGATATCGGGGGTGAGCCGGGCCAGGCCGTCGACGATGCAATGGTGCGCGGCCAGGTCGGCCGCGGTCAGCGGCGAGGCGTCGGCCTTGTGCTCGACGTCGAAGTCCTGCTCGTAGATCGCCAGGATCGCGGCGGCCGCGTCGCGCGCGATCGCGATCGCGCCTTCGACCAGGGCCTGGTCCACGTAATCGGGGGCGGTATCGGTCATGCGGGGGGATGCTCTACCTGGGTGCGCAGCCATTCGCGCGCGATGAACAAGGCGGCGATGCTGCGGCCCTCGGAAAAGTCCTCGCACAGGATCAGCTCGTGCAGGCGGTCGAGTTTCCAGGGCACGACCTCGAGCTCTTCGGGCTCGTCGCCGGGCAGGCGCTGCGGGTACAGGTCGCGCGCCACCACCAGCTGCGCCTGATGGCTCATGTAGGTCGGCGCCAGCGACAGCGAGCGCAGCAGGGTCAGGGAGTGCGCGCCGTAGCCCGCCTCCTCCTTGAGCTCGCGGTCGGCGGCCTCGATCGCGGTCTCGCCCTCGTCGATCCGGCCCTTGACCAGGCCCAGCTCGTAGCGGTGCACGCCGGCGGCGTACTCGCGCACCAGCAGCACGGTCTCGGCGTCGATCATGGGCACCACCACCACCGCGCCATGGCCGCGCCCGAGCAGGCGCTCGTAGCGGCGGCGTTCGCCGTTGGAAAACTCCAGGTCCAGCCGCTCCAGCTTGTAGGGCCCGGCGTCGTGCTCGGTGACCCCGTGGATGATGGGCAGGCGCCGGCTCACGAACGCACTCCCGCGGTACGTGTACGCGAGGCAAAAGGCGGGATAATGGCGGGATGCAAGATACGAATCAGCATGCCGCGATGCTAGCAGAGGGCGGCGTCTCCGAGGCCGACGCCTGGCGCAAACGCGACCTCGCCGTGCTCTGGCACCCGTGCACCCAGATGCGCGAACACCCCGACACGCTGCCGCTGCTGCCGATCGCCGGCGGCCAGGGGCCGTGGCTGATCGGGCGCGACGGCCGGCGCTACCTGGACGCGATCTCGAGCTGGTGGACCAATCTGTTCGGCCACGCCGAGCCGCGCATCGCCGAGGCCATCGCGACCCAGGCGCGCACGCTGGAGCACGTGATCCTGGCCGGCTGCTCGCACGCGCCGGCGGTGGAACTGGCCGAAGGTCTGCTGCGGATCGCCCCGCGCGAAGCCGGGCGCGCGCCGCTGGCCAAGGTGTTCTACGCCGACAACGGCTCGGCCGGGGTCGAGGTGGCGCTGAAGATGGCCTTCCATTGGTTCCGCAACCGCGGCGAGCCGGGACGCACCAAGTTCATCGCCCTGGACAACGGCTATCACGGCGAGACCCTGGGCGCGCTCGCGGTCGGCGACATTCCGCTGTACCGGCGCGTGTACGCGCCGCTGCTGGCCGAGGCGCTGTTCGCGCCCTCGCCCGACGCCTACCTGTGCGAGCCGGGCGAGACGCCGGCGCAGCGCGCCCAGCACGCGGCCAACGGCCTGCGCGCTCTGCTCGAACGCCATGCCGGCGAAGTCTGCGCGCTGATCCTGGAGCCGCGCGTGCAATGCGCGGGCGGCATGCGCATGCACGACGCCTCCTACCTGCGCCACGTGCGCGCGCTGTGCGACGAGTTCGGCGTGTTCCTGATCGCCGACGAGATCGCGGTCGGGTTCGGCCGCACCGGCACGATGTTCGCGTGCGAACAGGCCGGCATCGCGCCCGACCTGCTGTGCCTGTCCAAGGGCCTGACCGGCGGCGCGCTGCCGCTGGCCGCGGTACTGACCACCCAGGCCATTTACGACGGTTTCCTCGACGATTCGCGCGAGCGCGCCTTCCTGCACTCGCACAGCTACACCGGCAACCCCTTGGCCTGCGCCGCGGCGTTGGCCGCGCAGGCCATCTTCGCCAGCGACGATATCCTGGCGCGCAACCGCGCCACCGCCGCGCGCATGGCCGAGCTGGCCGCGCCGCTGGCCGCGCATGCGCACGTCGCCGACGTGCGCCAGGCCGGCATGATCGTCGCCTTCGAACTCACCCAAGGCGGCGACAAGCGCACGCCGTTCGAGGCCTCGGCCCGGATCGGCCTGCGCGCCTACCGGGCGGCGCTGGAGCGCGGCGTGCTGCTGCGTCCGCTCGGCGACGTGCTGTACTGGATGCCGCCCTACTGCGTCGACGACGAGGCGCTGACGCTGCTCGCGCGTACCACGCGCGAGGCCATCGACCATGCGGTCGCGGAGGCCGGCGTATGAGGCTGACCCGCGTGCACGTCGATCAAGCGCTGCGCGCCGGCGCCGAGATCGCTCTGCCCGAAGGCCCGGCCACCCATCTGGCGCGGGTGCTGCGCCTGGGCGTCGGCGATGCCTGCGTGTTGTTCAACGGCGACGGCCACGACTATTCCGCGCGCATCGTCGCCCTGAGTAAGCGCGAGCTACGCGTCGCGATCGATGCGGCGACGGCGGTGGAGCGCGAATCGCCGTTGCGCCTGGTGCTGCTGCAAGGCATCGCGCGCGGCGAGAAGATGGACCTGATCCTGCAGAAGGCGACCGAACTGGGCGTGGCCGAAGTGCGCCCGCTGTGGTCGCAGCGCAGCGAGGTCAAGCTGGACGAGGCGCGCGCCGAGAAGCGGCTCGCGCATTGGCGCAGCGTGGTGGCCTCGGCCTGCGAGCAGAGCGGCCGCGCGCGCGTGCCCGAAGTCGCCGCGCCCTTGTCGCTGAGCGCGGCGCTGGCGGCGCTGCCTGCCGGCGGCCTGCGCCTGATCCTGGACCCGGAAGGCGAGCTCGCCTTCTCGACCCTGAGCGTGGACGCCGACGCGGCGGTCCACCTGGCGATCGGCCCGGAAGGCGGCTGGTCGCCGCTGGACCGCGAACAACTGCGCGCCGCCGGCTTCCTCGGCCTGCGCCTGGGCCCGCGCATCCTGCGCACCGAAACCGCCGGCCTGGCCGCGATCGCGGCCTTGCAGGCGCGGTTCGGCGATCTGGCTTGAGGATGGCGTGCGAGGCGGCTGGCTGCGCTCGCCGCATCCTACGAGGTGCATGCTGCGTCGGGGACCTAGGATGTGGTGAGCCATAGGCGAACCGCATCGCGCGCCGCCACGGCGGCTAGATCTTGAAGTAGATCCGACGCATATCCAGCGCCCGCACCACGACCCACCACAGCGCCACGAACGCGAGTGCATAGGCCAGCGACGGCAGGTAGGGTCCGAAGCTCGGGGTCATCCAATCCGCGAACGCATGCCGGTACAGCGGCTCCAACCAGCCCGCCGCAGCCAGGGCGTAGAGCAGAAATGCCGAGCCGGCATAGGCCGCGATCGCATTGACGCCGAAAGCGTGCCCCAGCGCCGGCCAGCCGCGCACATCGATGGCGCGGTGGAACGCGGCCAGAATCCAGCAGGCGATACCGCCGGTCCACAGCGCGTAGCTGGGCGTCCACAGATTCTTGTTGAGCGGCTGCGCATACGACAGCAGGTAACCCAGCGCCATGCACAGCGCGCCGGCGATCCACAGCGCGCGCAAGCGCCCGTTTCGCAGCCAATCGCCTGCGCGCAGTCCGAGCAAGGTGGTGGCCAAGGCGCCGAGCGTGCTGAGCAGGCCTTCGGGATCGTGACCGCGCCCGCTGCCCGGTTCCAGTTGGTAGACGTGGACACCGAGCAGTTGGCTGTCGACGCGGCTGGCGATATTCGCGTAGAGCTCGTAGCCGCCACCCGCCGCCAGCAGCAGGCCGTAGCCCAGCAGCACGGCGGCCAGCAGGCCCCATTGCGCGCGCGCCGGCAGCCACAGCGCGCACAAGCCCGCCGCGCCGAAGCACAGGCCGATGCGTTGCAGCACGCCCATCGCCCGGTAATGCTCAAGATCGAAGGCCCACCAGGCGCACAGATGCAGCAGCAGGCCCAGGCCGAAGATGCGGGCGGCGCGCGCCAGCACGCCGCGCGCGAGCGCGGGTTTGGCGTCGCCGCGCTCCACGCGCGGATTCAGCGCCAGCGCGATCGACACGCCGACGATGAACAGGAACATCGGGAAGATCAGGTCGGTCGGCGTGCAGCCGTGCCAGTGCGCATGCAGCAGCGGCGCATACACATGGTTCCAATCGCCGGGATTGTTGACCAGCAGCATCGCCGCCACGGTCAGGCCGCGTAACGTATCGACCGATGCGTAACGCGGCGGCGCAGCGGAGGTCGCACAGGCGCCCACGCCGCGCGGGAGGCCGGACTCAGGCGGCCTGCGCGAGCGCGCCGCCGATCAGGGCTTCCACGGCTTCCAGGTCGGGCACGAAGGCCACGTCCTCGTTCAGCACCACGCGCGCGTGCACGCCCTGCGGGATGCCTTCCTGGTTGGTGTCCAGCAACAGGCCGTCCTGCGACACCGTGACCAGGCGCGGGAAGCCCTGGGTCAGCATGGCGAAGTACGGTGCGCGCGGATCGCCGCCCAGCGCCTTGAGCACCACGACCTTGCTGCCCAGCGCGGCGTTTTCCTGGGCGAACCCGGCCATTTCCGCGAACGCGATCAGAGGCAGCTGCCAACCGCGCCAGCGCAGGCGGCCCAGCAGCCAATGCGGCGCATCGGCGATCGGCTCCGGCGGCGCGTACGACAGCACCTCGGCGATGGTGGCGTTGGGCAGCAGCAGGCGCGCGCCCGAGACCTGGATCAACACGCCTCGGATGTCGCTGGGCACGGTGGTGTTCTGCTCGGACATATCGTTCGCTTTCCTCAGGACCAGCGCGCTGCCAGGCGCGCGGCCAGTTCGGCCGGTTGACCCGCTTCGCCGCCGCGCGCGATCAACGCGTTGGGCGCGGCCGCGTCGAAGCAACCGTCGGGCGCCTGGCCGGCGACCAGCGCGCCGGCCCAAGCATGATTCATCGCCGCGTCGACCAGGGCAGGATCGCTGCCGCTGAGCATCAGCACCGCGCTGTCGGCGGGCGGCAGCGCCGCCAGCACGTCGGTGCCGTCGCCGTTGAACTGGATGCCGGAGTCGCCGACGTTGATGCCGACGCCCGCGGGCAGGATATAGATCACGCCGGCGATCGCGCGCGAGCCCGGCTCGGCCAGCTTGACCAGCACCGAGGTCGCGCGCTGCATCTGCGCGACCAGCTTGTCGTAGCGGCCGCCGTCCAGACGCTGCTGCACCAGCAGCGGACGCGGGAAGTCTTCCGGCATCGCGCCCAGCAGCTGACGCACCGCATCCGGGCCGCCGATGCCGGCCAACACCAGCACGGCGCCGCCGACGCTCTGGGTCGGACGGTCGTCGACCAGCTCCAGCGAGGAAATGCGCTGTTCGATCGCATCCAGATCGCGATGCAGGTTGCCGTCGGCGTTGTCGCGGGCGCGCGGCTCGGCGGCGGCGCGCAATGCCGGCGCGTCGTCGTCGAAGCCCCACTCCGGCGCCACCGGCACGGCTTTTTCGGCCACGGGCGCGGGCGCCTCGGCGATGGGCTCGTCCTGCGGCGGCAGCGGCGGCGGCACGCGTTCGGACACGAATTCGAACTGGGTGGAGTACATCACCACCAGCGCTTCGGTGGGCGCACCGGGCATCGACACCGGCGCGGCGGGCTCGGCCTCGAAATCGAAGCTGGACTCGAACGGCGCCAGCTCCACCGGCGCTTCCGGCGCGGCGGCCGCGGCCGGATCGGCATCGATGTCGAAGGTGGATTCGAACGGTTTGAGCTCGATCGGCGCATCGTCGAGCGCGCCTTCGATCTCGATCGGGGCCAGCTCGGACGGAAGCTCCGGCGGCAACTCGGCGACGTGATCGGGGGCGACGAAGGACAGCCCGCCGCTGGGGATCTCGACCGCGACCGGGTCGAAACCGGCGTAGGACTCTTCGCGCACCGGCGGCACGTAGGGACGGTCGGCCTGGGGCGCGAACAGCGCCTGCTCCGGTTCCGGCTCGCGGCCCGGCGGCAGCACGTCGTTGTGGTGGTGCAGCTTGGCGCTGAGGTGGCGCACCCAACGCGCCGCATCCCAGCCTTCGCGGGCGGCGGCGAGTTCGGCTTCCTCGAACAGCACTTCGATCGAGGGATCCACCAGCACGCTTTCGAAACGGTCCAGCGCGTCCTCGGTGACCTGATCCAGCGCCACCACGACCACGTTCGGCGCGGCGGCGCTGAGCTCGGCCGGCAGCAGCCGGGTCGGATCGGCTTCCAGCACCAACTGCGCGCCGGCGTCGTTAAGCGCGCCACGCAGGCGATCGCGGGCCGCGCCTTCGCGCGCCAGCAGTACCACGCGTCTGCTCGAATCACTCATGGTGTCGCGCGATTCCCAGCAATTCGAACACGTTGCGCATCAGTTCCGGCTCCTGGTAAGGCTTGCCCAGGTAGCGTTCCACGCCGATCTCGAACGCGCGCTGACGATGCTTGTCGCCGGTACGCGAGGTGATCATGACGATGGGCACGTCGCGCAGGCGCGCGTCGGACTTCATCTGCGTGGCCAGCTCGTAGCCGTCCATGCGCGGCATTTCGATGTCGAGCAGCATCAGGTCCGGCACCACATCGGTCATGCGCTCCAGCGCATCCAGGCCGTCCTTCGCGGTCAGCACCTCGAAGTTGTGGCGCTCCAGCACGCGGCCGGTGACCTTGCGCATGGTGACCGAGTCGTCGACCACCATCACCAGCGGCACGCGGCGGGTTTCGACCGGCACCACCGGCGCCGGCACGTAGTCGCGCGGCAGCAGGGCCTGACGGCGCACCAGCGGCGCGACGTCCAGAATCACGACCACGCGGCCGTCGCCCATGATGGTGCCGCCGAAGATGCCCGGCACCGAAGCGACCTGCGGACCGACCGGCTTGACCACGATTTCGCGGTTGCCGACGACCTGGTCGACGGTGACCGCGGCGCGCAGATCGCCGGAGCGGATCAGCAGCAGCGGCATCTGCAACTGGCCTTCGGCCTTGGCCGGGGCGTGGCCCAGCAGCAGACCCAGGTCGTGCACGGCGTAGTCTTCGCCGCCGTAACGGTAGTTGGCGCCTTCGGCTTCCAGGCCCTCGCGCGCGATCCGGCCGACGCCACGCACCGAGGCGATCGGCACCGCGAAGGTGGTATCGCCGATGCGCACGAACACCGCCTGGGTGACCGCGAGCGTCTGCGGCAGGCGCAGGAGGAAGGTGACGCCCTTGCCCGGACGCGATTGGATGTCGAGCGTGCCGCCGAGCTGACGCACTTCGCTAGCGACCACGTCCATGCCGACGCCGCGGCCGGCCAGGCGGCTGACCTCGTCGGCGGTGGAGAAGCCCGGTTCCAGGATCAGTGCGTCGAGGTCGCTGTCGGCCAGCACCGCTTCGGCGCGGACCAGACCGCGCTCTTCGCCGCGGCGGCGGATCGCGGCGCGGTCCAGGCCGGCGCCGTCGTCGGCCACTTCCAGCACGACTTCGGAACCTTCGCGGCGCACCGCGATGCGGACCGTGCCCTCTTCCGGCTTGCCGGCCTGCCTGCGTTGCGCGGGCGCTTCCAGACCGTGCGCGACGGCGTTGCGGAGCATGTGCTCCAGCGGCGCGGTCATGCGCTCCAGCACGTTGCGGTCGAGTTCGCCCTGGGTGCCTTCCAGCTTGAGCTGGACCTGCTTGCCCAGTTCGCCCGAGGCCTGACGCACGACGCGACGCAGACGCGGCAGCAGCGCATCGAACGGCACCATGCGCGTGCGCATGAGGCCTTCCTGCAGATCCGAGCTGACGCGCGACTGTTGCAGCAGCAGGGTTTCGTACTGGCGCGTGAGGTCGTCCAGCGTGGTCTGCAAGCTGCCCTGGTCGGCCGCGGACTCCGACAGCGCTCGCGAGAGCTGCTGCAGATTGGAGAAGCGGTCGAGTTCGAGCGGATCGAAGGACTGGTCGCTGGCGTCGCCCTCGCGCTGGTAGCGCGCGATGATCTGGGCTTCGGTTTCGATTTCCAGACGGCGCAGCTGGTCGCGCATACGCGTGTTGGTCTGCGCCATTTCCGCGATCGCGCCGCGGAACGCACCCAACTGCTGTTCCAGGCGGGCGCGGTAGATCGCGACTTCGCCGGCGTAGTTGACCAGGCGGTCGAGCAGGTCGGCGCGGATACGCACCTGTTCCTGCGGCGCGCGCACGCCGATGTCGTCGTCGTCGCCGACGGCGACCTCGACCATCGGCGCCGACAACGGCTTGAGTTCGACCTTGGGCGCGCTGGCCGGGACGATGGTGCCGTCGTCGGTGACGGTGGGCGCGGTGTAGATCTCGCCGCGCGCACGCGCGTCGAATTCGGCGATCAGCGCCTCGGGCATGGCGATCGCGCGACGCGTGCCGACCCGGGTGACCATCGCGTGCAGGCGGTCGAAACCGCGCTCCAGCAAGGGCACGCCGTCGCGGCCGAGTTCGCTGCGCTGATCGACCACCGCCTCCAGCAGCGATTCCATGGCGTGGCCGAGTTCGCCCACGGCCATGATGCCGGCCATGCGCGCGCCGCCCTTGAGGGTATGCAGATCGCGCTGCAGGCCGACCAGCGGCTCGCGTTCGTTCGGGGCCTCGCGCAGCTGCGCGAGCAGGCCGTCGGAATGGTCGAGCAGGTCGCCGCCTTCCTCGACGAAGATGTCGACCAGCTCGGGATCGAGCTCGGCCAGATCCAGCGCTTCGTCCGGATCGGGGTTGGCTTCGATGATGCGCTTGAGCGTTTCCGGCAGCGGCGCCGCCTCGGCGACTTCCACCGTTTCGACCGCGACCGGCTCGGCGACGATGTGGCCGTCTTCGACCGGATCGTCGTTGAAGTACTCGATTTCCGCGAGCTCGTCTTCGGGCGATGCCTCGAGCAACTCTGCTTCGAGCGACTGGGCTTCGAGCGACTCGGCTTCGACCGACTCGGCTTCGACCGACTCGGTTTCGTCGTTCGCGGCCGGCTGCGGCGCCAGGGCGTCGGCGGGCGGCGCCAACGCCGCGGCGATCGCGGCTTCGGCGGCGGCCTGCTGCTCGCGGGCCACGCGCTCGGCTTCGGCGTACTCGGCTTCCAGGAGCGCGTACTCGCGTTCCTCTTCGGCCAGACGTTCGGCCTCGGCCTGCTCGGCGGCGAGGCGCTCGGCTTCGATACGCTCGGCTGCGGCCTGTTCCGCGGCAACGCGCTCGGCTTCGGCCCGTTCGGCTTCAGCCTGTTCCACGGCGAGGCGCTCGGCTTCGGCCCGTTCGGCTTCGGCCTGCTCGGCGGCGAGGCGTTCGGCTTCGACGCGCTCGGCTTCAACTTGCTCGGCGGCGAGGCGTTCGGCTTCGACGCGCTCGGCTTCAACTTGCTCGGCGGCGAGGCGTTCGGCTTCGACGCGTTCGGCTTCGACGCGCTCGGCTTCGGCCTGCTCGGCGGCGAGGCGTTCGGCTTCGACGCGTTCGGCTTCGACCTGCTCGGCGGCGAGGCGTTCGGCTTCGACGCGTTCGACTTCGGCCTGCTCGGCGGCGAGGCGTTCGGCCTCGGCGCGCTCGGCCTGGGTTTGCTCGGCGGCGAGGCGCTCGGCTTCGATGCGCTCGGCCTCGGCCTGCTCGGCAGCCAGACGTTCGGCCTCGGCGCGCTCGGCCTGGGTTTGCTCGGCGGCGAGGTGCTCGGCTTCGATGCGCTCGGCCTCGGCCTGCTCGGCGGCAAGGCGTTCGGCTTCCGCCTGTTCGGCGGCGGCACGTTCGGCCTCGACCCGTTCGGCTTCGGCTTGTTCGGCGGCGATACGTTCGGCTTCGGCCGCAGCGCGTTCGGCGTCCGCCGCGGACGACAGGGCGTCGTCGCTGGGAATCGCCGCGGCGATGGCGCCCGCGATCACGCCGACGAACTCGCCGGCAGCGGAGGTTTCGGACTCCGGCTCATCCAGATCGGCGGCGCTGTGGCCGCGTACCAGACCGGCGGGCACGGCTTCGTCGTCGAGCTGGCCGAACGCGCTCAGGTCCAGCGCGGTGAGTTCGCTGTCCAGGCTGGTGTCGGCGAACGGCGATTCGGCCGATTCCACCGTCTCCAGATGCGGTTCTTCGATCTGCAGGCTGGAACGCGCATCCGGCAGGCTGTCGCGCAAGGCGATCATGCGCTCGGCCAGGCCCGGGAACACCGGCACGCTCTGCGGTTCGGACTTGAGACTGGCCAAGGTGCGTTCGATCGCGACCGCGACCGCGCCGATGGCGGCGACGCCCTCGTCGCTGGCCGGACCGCCCGCGGCCAACAGGCGCTTGACGTAGACCTCGGTCGGCGCGATCACGTCGGTGATGACCGGAACCTCGGTCATCGCGAACGCACCGTTGAGGGTGTGGATCGCGCGCTGCAGGCCATCGTCGGCCGGCGACGGCGCGGCCTGCGCGGCAGCCAGCCAGCGCTGGATGGTGACCAGGTGACCGGTGACTTCGGTGTCGAGGATTTCCAGCAGCACCGCGTCGACCGAGGCCGGCACGCCGGCGGCGGCGACCTCGACGGCGACGGGGGCCTCGGGCTCGGCGTCCACGGCCAGCGCTTCGGGCTCGACATCCAGCACGAAACTTTCGCTTTCGACCTCGACCGGAACCGGCACGTCTTCGACGATGGCTTCCAGCACCGGCTCGACCGGCGCCTCGACCGCGGACGCGGCCGGCGCGACCAGGTGCATCGGCCGGTAGAAGGCTTCCTCGCCGGTGGCGAGCAGATCGGCATGGGCCTCGATGCCGGCCAGATCGGCGGTGATCGGCCCCTCGTTGCGCAGCGCCGAGTACAGCTGCGGCAGCGCGCGATGGGCATGACCGACCAGATCGATCAGCTCGGGGCTGACCACGCGGCCATGGTCGCGCACGCGGTTGAGCAGGCTTTCGATCTTCCAGCTGAACTCGCCCAAGGTCTTGGCGCCGACCAGGCGGCCGCTGCCCTTGAGGGTGTGGAAGACGCGACGGATCGGGTACAGACGCTCCAGGTCGTCCGGCGCTTCGCGCCAGGCCGGCAGCAGGTCGTCGAGGTTGCCGATTTCTTCCTTGAACTCTTCCAGGAAGATGTCGCGGATCTCGTCGTCGATGTCGTCGCTGTGGGCGAAACCGCCGGTGGCGGCGGACTGGCGCGGAGCCTCGGCGAGCGCGGGCGCGGGTTCGACAGGCGGCGCGACCGGCGTCGGCGCCAGGGCTTCGGGCGCGACGTAGTCCAGATGCGCGCGGCCGGCGACCATGGCGTCGATCTCGGCCGCTTCCGGCAGTTCGATGCGGCCGGCGGCGGGCGTCGCGGTGGACGCGCTGGCCGGATCGGGCGTGCGCACGACTTCGGGCAGCGGCCAATAGCGCAGGGCTTCCAGGCTCTGGCGCGCGATGTCGAGGATGTCGTCGCGGTTCGGACGCTGCTCGCGCAGCGCCTCGAGGTAGTACTCCAGGCTGGCCAGGGCGTCGGCCAGGGTGTCCAGCTGCTGGCCGTTGGGCACGCGATGGCGGCCGATCAGCTCGACTTCGGTGTAGCGCTTGACGCCGGTCAGGTAGTCGGCGGGCAGCGGCAGTTCCAGCATGCGCAGCGCGCCGGCGACTTCGTCCAGCACGCGCGGCACTTCGACCAGCTCGGCGTGATCCCAGTTGGTCTCGACGAAGGCGACGAAGGACTGGCGCGCGTCGCCGAAGTTGGCGATGGCTTCGCGCACGACCACGTCCAGCACCTTGCGCGATTCGCCGGCCAGCAGGTCTTCGTCGGCCTTCTCTTCCGGCAGGCCCAGGCGCGAGACCTGGTCATCCAGCGAGGCGTCGACATACAGCAGGGCGCCGGCGACATCGAGCAGGGCGCCTTCGTCGGCCGGACGCTTGCCGTCGACGATTTCGATCATGGCGTCGCGCTGCTGCAGCACCACGGTGCGGGCGACGCCCAGCCCCATCATGCCCAGGGTGTCGCTGACGCGGGCCAGGGCCTCGATCTGCGGACGCAGTTCGCTGGCCTCGGTCTGATTGGTGCGCAGGTGCAGGTCCAGCGCGTCCTTGACCCGCAGCAGGTCTTCCTTGATCGCCGCCGATACGGTATCCAGCAGCGCGCGGTTGCGGCCGCTGAGGCTGCCGCGCGCGTGTTCGAGTTCGGACTCGCTGGGCAGGTGCGACGCCAGTTCGAAGGTCTGGCGCAGGTCGTCCAGGGCCGGATGGCGGCCGTCGCTATGGGCGACGTGATAGAGCAGCTGACGGGTCGGCTCGGCCGCGGGTTCGCCGCGCGGGCTGGAGAAACCGTCGTCGGCGAGCATCTGCCGGGCTTCGCGTTCGACGCCGCCGAAGGCCTGGCGCAGCGCGCGCGTGGGCGGCAGGGCGCCGTCGCGCAGGGCGCCGGCGACCGAGGAGGCCACCCACAGCATGCGCCGCACCGGCTCCAGCACGACGTCGGCGAGCAGGCCGTCGACCGCCTGGGCAAGCTTGCCGGCATCGGCCGGGGCGCCGTCTTCCGGCCACGCCGCCAGCGCATCGCGCAGCGTGGACAGATGCATATTGGTACTGCCGCGCGCGGGCGAGCTCGGCGGCGGCGGCGCCAGGTGCGCCGGCAGCGGACGGTCGAGATCGGGCGCGAACAGCACGCTTTCGTTGAGGCCCGCCTCGCCGCGCGAGGCGCGCAGTTCGTTGAGCAGCGGCAGCAGCACGATCGGAATGTCGCGGTGACCGCCCTGCAGGCGTTCCAGGTAGTCGGGCAGCAGCACCACGCCGCGCATCAGCGCCGCGCAGGCTTCGTCGCGATCGCCGACCTGGCCCTGTTGCAGCGCCAGCGCCAGGCGCTCCATTTCCTCGGCGACCATGGCCGGCGCGTACAGCTCGACCATGCGCAGGGTGCCGTGCACCTGATGCAGGTGGCTGGCGCAGAAGCGCATGCGACTGGTGTCGGTGGGATCCTCGGCGTAGGCCTCGATCTCCTGGCGCGCCTGGCGCAGGGTCTCGTCCAGCTCCGGCTTGATCCAGCCCAGCGTGGTGGTATCGATCGCTTCTCGCAGTGCGGTCATGCCGCCCCCCGCCCGTCAGCGAGGCCTCGGCGTGTTCGCCGGTCCTGGAGAAGCCTTGCGGCTGGGATCTTCATCCTGATTGCGACCTCGTCGTCCTGGGCTTGGCTTAGGCCGGCAGCTTGAAGTCGGCGACCGAGCGGCGCAGGTCGGCGGCCAACTGCGCCAGATTACCGATCGACTCGGCGGTCTGGTTGGCGCCTTGGGAGGTCTGCGAGGTGATTTGCTGAATCGTGTTCATGGTTTGAGTGATGTTCGAGGCCGCGCTGGACTGCTGCTGCGCCGCGCTGGAAATGCCTTGAATGAGGTTGGACAAGTCGGACGACACCTTTTCGATCTCGCCCAGCGCGGTACCCGCGTCCTCGGCCAGTCGGGCGCCGGCGACCACTTCCGAGGTCGTCTGCTCCATCGAGCTCACAGCTTCGTTGGTGTCGGACTGAATTGTCTGGACCAGCGTCTCGATTCGCTTCGTCGCGTTGGACGCGCGTTCCGCCAGTCGCTGCACTTCGTCGGCCACGACCGCGAACCCGCGGCCCGCTTCACCGGCCGAGGCGGCCTGAATGGCGGCGTTCAGCGCCAGGATGTTGGTCTGCTCCGAGATGTCGTTGATCAGTTCGACGATCGAGCCGATTTCCTGCGAGCTCTCGCCCAGGCGCTTGATTCGCTTCGAGGTTTCCTGGATCTGGTCGCGGATCGAGTCCATGCCCTGAATCGTCTGCCGCACCACGCCCGCGCCCTTGGTCGCGATCTGCACCGAGCGCTGCGCCACGTCCGCCGATTCGGCCGAGTTCTTGGAGACCTGGTCGATCGAGGCCGCGATTTCGCTGATGCGGTCGGAGGCCGAGTTGATCTCCTGGGCCTGGTGTTCGGCGGCCTCGGCCAGATGCATGGCGGTGGCCTGGGTTTCCTGGGCCGAGGAGGCCACCTGCACCGAGGTGTCGGTAATCGTCTGCACCAGGCTGCGCAGCTGTTCGACGGCGAAGTTGATCGAGTCCGCGATCGCGCCGGTCATGTCCTCGGTGACCGTCGCCTTCACCGTGAGGTCGCCTTCTGCGAGCGAACCCATTTCGTCCAGCAGGCGCATGATCGCCTCCTGGTTACGGTCGTTGAGTTCCTTGGTGGTCTGGTAACGCTTCTGCTGGGCGCGGTTCAAGGAGAACAGCAAGCCGGCGATGGCGAGCAGCGCGACGATACCGGAGATGATCGAGACCAGGATGTGGCCGAGCGGGTTGGTGCTGCGCACCGAGCCGAACGAGGTGAAGGCGCTGAACAGGTTTTCGCTGTCGTTGAGCAGCTTTTCCGAGCCGCTGGTGATCGATTCGGCCGCGCTCTGCGCGGCGAACAGCTTGGGCGAGCTGGCCGAGATCGCGTCCAGGTCCTTCTTCATTTCGGCCCACAGCGCCTCGGCCTGACCGAGCGCGGCGAGCGCGCCGCCGTTGCTCAGCGGCAGCACGCCGGTGGAGGTGTCGCCGCCCTTGCGCAGGCCGGTGAGCACGTTGCCGAACACCGCCGCATCGCGGCCCAGCGCGTCGCCGGCCAGCGAGGCGCCGCTGCCGCCGGCGCGCATTTCGGTGATGCGACGAGCCATGTTGCCGGCCAGCAGGACCTGGCGCAGGGCGATGTAGACCTGCGAGGACGGCGAGCCGGAGGCCGACATCGCGCGCACCAGCTCGTCCAGGCGCGCCTGCAGCTGCGGCACGCGGCCGGAGAAGCTGTCGAAGTTGCCGGCCAGGTCCAGGACCTGCTTCTCGGAGTTCAGCACCTGGTCGGCGTTCTTGCCCAGCAGGTCCCAGGTGTTGGTCACGGTCCCGATCGGGGTGGACACCTCGAAGGTGCCGCCGTAGACGTCGTTGAGCTGCTTGATGTCGCCGTCGATCTTGGTCTTGGTGGCCTTGAACGCCGCGAAGGCCTCCTTGGCGCCGCCGACCGCTTCACGCCCCTGCACCGCGAGTCTCTGCGAGTTCACCTGCAGCTGCGAAGCCGCGGTGCTGGCGCCGCCCAGCCGCGCCGCCTTCCAGGTCGCGTAGCCCGTGTTCAAGCCGAACACCGTCACCGAGATGCCCAGGATGATCAGCCAGGTGTTGACGCCCAGGTTGCGGCCCTTGCCGGCCACGTTGTCCATCACAGTGCTCATGTTCGACCTCAGAAAGTGTTGCTTATGCGGATTTGATGGTTTGGGCGGGGGAGCGGTTCGGGGTGCAGCGGTGTTGCCAGGGCAATGCGTAACGGTCGGGACCGGGGCCCGTCAGGCCGCGGCCTGACGGAACTCGGGCGTGCGGGCCAGCCGTTCCAGGCTGAAGATCCCCCACGGGTGATCGGCCAGGCGGTAGGCCCGGTCGATGAAATTGGCGTAGCGGCCTTCGGCCATGCGCTCCAGCGCGATCTCGTCGGCCGCGACCAGTTGCTGGTCGTTGAAGCTGCGCTGGCCGTAAAGCTCGTCGATCAGCACCGCGACGTCGCCGCCGGGCTGGCGCACCAGCAGCACGCGCTGACTTTCGTGCAGCACGGTACGGGTGCCTTCGAGGAATTGCTTGAGGTCGACCACCGGCAGCAGATTGCCGCGCACGTTGGCCAGGCCCAGCATCCACGGCTGCGCGCCGGGGACCGCGGTGACCTGCGGCAGCGGCAGGATTTCCACCACCTCGTCGAAACCCGAGGCCAGGCGGCGATCGCCGATGCGGTAACCGACGCCGCGCCAGAGGCCCGGCGCATCGAGCTGCTCGGGCAAGCCGACCACGTGCGCCAAGCTGCGGCGCTCGTAATCGACCAGCACATCGAACGGCGACTGCGTGTTCATAGACCGTACCTGATGGCGTCAGCCGCCGAGCAACGCGCTGATGCGCGCGATGAGCTCATCTTCGCGCGGCGGCTTGACGATGTAGTCCTTGGCGCCCTGGCGCATGCCCCAGGCCTTGTCGGTGTCCATGCCCTTGGTGCTCACGATGAGCACCGGGATGGCGCTGGTCGCGGCGTCGCGCGACAGCGCGCGAGTCGCCTGAAACCCGTTCATGCCCGGCAGCACCACGTCCATCAGTACCAGATCGGGCAACTCGCGCTTGCACGCCTCGATTCCGTCCTCGGCGCTGCCGGACGCGAACACCTGGTGTCCGTTGCGCTCCAGCAGCTGGGTCAGGACCGCCGTATCGGTCGGCGAGTCCTCGATCAGAAGAATGCGTGCCATGTGATTGCCCTACCCCCCGGTCAGGCGTGTACGTGCTTGCGAATCGCGTCGAGGAGTTCCTCGCGCGTAAATGGTTTGGTGAGGTACTGCTCCGAACCGACGATGCGTCCTCTCGCCTTATCGAACAGACCGTCCTTGGAGGACAGCATGATCACCGGCGTGCTCTTGAACAACTGATTGTTCTTGATCAGCGCGCAGGTTTGATAGCCGTCCAAACGCGGCATCATGATATCCACGAAGATGATTTGTGGATGCTGGTCGGCGATCTTCGCCAGTGCTTCGAATCCGTCCGTGGCCGTGACCACCTCACAACCTTCGCGTTTCAACAGCGTCTCGGCGGTACGACGGATGGTCTTGGAGTCATCGATCACCATGACCTTCAAACCGTCGAGGCTGCCGTTACGAGCCTCATCGAGCATTCTTTGTATCCCCCGGAGCGAAACGCCGCGCAATCCCCGGCGCGTCGCGAAGATGCCTTTATTCCAAGCCGCGCGCATGCTGTCAAGCACGCGTTTTCCCAGCAATAAAGCTGAACGCGTGGACCATGGCGCCCGCCGGGCCCTGAGGCTGCGGCTGGCGCGAGGGCCCGTTCGCGTCCGAGCATGCGCACGAATTGGGTCGGTCCCGTCGGGAATCCGGCGAAGGCCGACCCGACGAGTCAGAAAGGGCCCGGCAAGGACCAATCCTGACGCTACATGATGGCAGATATCGATGACCCGCCTGCTACCATCGCGCACATTTCCAGGTACGAATCGCCCATGCCGCTCGATATCGTCGTCGTGATGGACCCGATCGGGTCGATCAAGATCGCCAAAGACTCCACGTTCGCGATGCTGCTGGAAGCGCAGCGGCGTGGCCACCGACTGCACTATGTGCGCCCCGGTGCGCTGAGTTTGCGCGACGGCGACGCCCTGGCCACGGTCGCCCCGCTGACGGTGCGCGAGGACCCCAAGGGCTGGTACGAACTGGGGCCGTGGTCACAACTCGTACTGGGCCGCGGCCATGTGCTGCTGATGCGCAAGGACCCGCCGGTCGACGCCAACTACCTGCACGACACCCAGATCCTGAGCGTGGCCCAGAACGCCGGCGCCCTGGTTGTGAACGACCCCCAGGGCCTGCGCGACTACAACGAGAAGCTGGCCGCCCTGCTGTTCCCGCAGTGCTGCCCGCCGACCGTGGTCAGCCGCGACCCGGCCGTGCTCAAGGCCTTCGTGCAGGAGCACGGCGAAGCGGTGCTCAAGCCGCTGGACGGCATGGGCGGGCGCTCGATCTTCCGCGCCCGCGCGGGCGAGGCCAATCTCAACGTGATCCTGGAGACCCTGACCGGCGACCACGGCCTGGCCCTGGCCCAGCGCTATCTGCCGGAGATCGCCCAGGGCGATAAGCGCATCCTGCTGGTCGACGGCGTGGCGGTGGACTACTGCCTGGCGCGGATCCCGCAGGGCGACGAGTTCCGCGGCAATCTGGCCGCCGGCGGCCGCGGCGAAGGCCGCCCGCTGAGCGAGCGCGACCGCTGGATCGCCGCTCAGGTCGGGCCGGAGCTGCAGCGCCGCGGCATGCTGTTCGTGGGCCTGGACGTGATCGGCGACTACCTGACCGAGGTCAACGTGACCAGCCCGACCTGCATCCGCGAGCTCGATGCCCAGTTCGGCCTGAACATCGCAGGCAGCCTGTTCGACGCCATCGAAGCCCGGGCGGCGCAGGCGGCATGAGCGCGGCGGCGGCCCCTGCCCCCGGCGGTGCCGGCCTGGATGGCGAAGGCCGCTTCAGCGCGACCATGGTGCTGTCCCTGCTGATCCACGGCGTATTCGTGCTCGGCGTGGGCTATGCCCTGGAGCAGGCCGCGCCGGTGATGCCGACCCTGGACGTGATCCTGACCCAGACCTCGACCGCGCTCACGCCCAAGCAGGCCGATTTCATGGCCCAGGCCAACAACCAGGGCGGCGGCGAGCACGACAAAAGCAGCCGCCCGCGCGAGAACCAGTCCGGTCCGGCCCCGCAGCCCGAGCCCGGGGTGGCCGCGCGCGCCCTGCAGGCGCAGTCGCCGGCGCCGGCCCCGCCGCCGCAGGCGCGGGTGATCAGCTCCGCGCGCGGCGAATTCGTGGCCGCGCGCGCCCAGGCCACCACCCCGCCCAGCGAACGACCGCTGCCGGTGGGCCCGGAAAAAATCGACCGCGACATCCGCATGGCGCGCCTGGCGGCCGAGATCCATCTGCGCTCGGAGCGCTACGCCAAGCGTCCCAAGCGCAAGTTCGTGTCCGCCAGTACCCAGGAATACGCCTGGGCCGGCTATCTGCGCGGCTGGGTCGACCGGGTCGAGCGCGTCGGCAACCTCAATTACCCCGACGAGGCGCGCCGGCGCCGCCTGCAGGGCCAGGTCGTGATCAGCGTGGCGGTGCGCCGCAACGGCAGCGTCGAGCGCGCCGACATCGTCCAGTCCAGCGGCATCCCGCTGCTGGACGCTTCGGCGCTGCGCATCGCCCGCCTGGCCGAGCCCTACCCGCCGCTGCCGCACACCGACGAAGACCCCGACATCCTGCACGTGACCCGGACCTGGCAGTTCCTGCCGGACGGGGCGCTGGTGGACGAGTGAGCCAGCGATCGCCGCAAGCGCCGGCCCAGCAGGCGCCAACGCTCGGCCTACCTCACAGCGACTTCCACACCGGCCCTTCGCCGCTGCGCCAGTACACGCCCAGCGCCTTGGCGTACAGCGATTTCGCCGGCACCAGACCGAAGTAGCGACCGTCCTGGCTGTTGCCGCGGTGGTCGCCCATCACCAGCACCTGGCCCGGCGGAATGATCGCGTCGAGGACGTCGGGCCCGCCGCCGGCATCCAGATTCAGCAGCGCGCGATGCGCGCCGAACCGTTCGACCAGCGGCTCGCTCGCCAAGGCCATCGGCGCGCCGTCGATCGCCAGATGCCCGTCGATCACGCTGACCCGGTCGCCGCCGATCGCGACCACGCGCTTGATCAGACGGGTGCCGTCGGTCGGCGACTTGAACACCACCACATCGCCGCGTTGCGGCTCGCCGCGCGCCAGCAGGGTGGTCTCGGTGAACGGAATCCTCAGGCCGTAGGCCGACATATCGACCGCGACCCGATCGCCCGGCATCAGGGTGTGCTCCATCGAGCCGCTGGGCACCACGTAGTGATTGGCGAACGAGGTGCGCGCCACGGTCAGCAAGACCAGCATCACCAGCAGGGACCGACCTTCGCTGCGCATCCAACCGCGCAGACCGGGCTGCCTTTCCTTATTCGTCATGGCGCTTTCTCCTTAAGGTGTGCAGGAGTGACCCGCGCGGCATCGTCGGAGTTCCCACACGCCTAGGCCGGACGTCATGGCGACCAATGGGGCGGCAGGCGACTAGAACACCGGCGCAGTCTTTAAGCGCCGCGCAACTGCTTCAGCAGATGACGGCTCAGCAACTCGCACGGATCCAAGGCGATCAGACGTTCGATCAGAGCCCGATCGCATTCGTCCGGACGCTTGATCCAGTACCAGTACACGCCATTGCGGTAGTGCTCGGCGCCGGGAATTCCATCGCCGGTATCGTCTTGCGCGGCGCCGCCATCTTCGAGGAAAAGCTGCAGCTGCGCTTGGAAAAACTCGTCGGGATACAGGTCCAGATCCAGCCACTGGCGAGGCAGCCGGATGAGCGCGGCAAACTCGGACTTATCCATCGTTCTTGCGACGACCGCGATCAGCGACTGGCACGCAGCGCGCGTTGCTGCTCGATGGTCAACGCAACGTTGTTGCGCAGATAGGCGGGCTCAACGCGCTCCGGCGCCAGCGCTTCGCCGCGCGCGTAGGCGGCGACCGCGAGCCGCGCCACGTCGGCGGCGGTCGGCAGGGCGCTGGCGTCGATCGCCAAGAAGCGCGTGCCGAGATGCCGCGCCAGCGCACCGTCGGCAGCGCCGAAGCCGGTGCCCACGCCCAGCCAACCGTCGCGGTCGTCAGGCAGTGCGGCGGCTTCGGGCGCGAGCACGGCCTCGGCGTCCAGCGCGAACGCGTCGCCGTCGCGCAGCTCGAAGGCGCCGGTGTAGACCTCGCCCATGCGCGCGTCGATGCAAGCCAGGACACGCTGGGGCTCGACGATGCTCGCGTCGGCAAGCGGAGCGCGAATCATGTCGATCGCGCACGGCGCGGTGCGGGCGCCCAGGGCCAGGGCCGCGAGGCTCGACACCGCCACGATCGGGCGGTCCAACGCCAACGCGATGCCCTGCCCGATCGCGATCGCCAGGCGCACGCCGGTGAACGCGCCTGGGCCGCGGCCCAGCGCGATCGCGTCCAGCTGCGACTTGCGGATCCCGGCTTCGGCCAGCAACTGCTCGGCCCAGGGCAGGGACAGTTCGGCGTGACGGCGCGGCGCCAGCTCGTGGCGCTGGCGCAGTTCGCCGTCGATCCACAGCGCGACCGAACAGGCCTCGGTCGCGGTTTCGAAGGCGAGCAATTTCATGCGGCGCGGCTCATGCGGATCTCAGGCCGGCGGCGCGGTCGAGGCGTCGTCGGGCGCGGGCTGCCACAACTCGATCAGCGCACCTTCCGGATCGACCACGTAGCCGAACTTGCCCTGCTCGCTTTCCTCGTAACGGTCCAGCACCTGGCAGCCCTCGGCGCGCAACGCGGCCAGGGTGCCGGCGAGGTCGTCGACACGGTAGTTCAGCATGTAGGGCTTGTCGCTGGGCTGGAAGTACTGAGTGTCGGCCTTGAACGGCGACCACACCGTGCAGGCGCTCTCGCCGGTGTCGGCGCGGTTCCAGAACATCAGCGCGCCGCCCCAGTCCTGGGCGTCGATGCCGAGGTGGCGCGCATACCACTGCGACAGCGCGGCCGGGTCCTGGGCCTTGAAGAACACGCCGCCCAGCCCGTGCACGCGCGGCTTGCGGCCCTGATCGGTGTCAGTCATGGTCCTGCTCCTGGCTGGGGTCCGGTCCGGATTCTAGCGATTCGTCGCGCGCCGCATCGGCGCCCGGGGCGAAGAACGCGGCCACATCGGCGATCTCGCGGGTGCGCGGCAACGGCGGCAGCGACTCCATGAACACCCGACCGTAGCTCTTGGACTGCAGGCGCGGGTCGCACAGCACCAGTACGCCGCGGTCGGTCTCGGTGCGGATCAGGCGACCGGCGCCCTGCTTGAGCGCGATCACCGCCTGCGGCAGCTGCTCGTCGCGGAAGGGGTTGCCGCCGCTGCGCCGGATCGCGTCCAGGCGCGCTTCGAACACCGGGTCGTCGGGCGCGGCGAACGGCAGCTTGTCGATCACCACCACGCTCAGCGCCTCGCCGGCCACGTCCACGCCTTCGCGGAAACTGGCCGCGCCCAGCAGCACGCCGTTGCCGGAGGCGCGGAAGCGCTCCAGCAGCACCGGCCGCGGCGCCTCGCCCTGCACGAACAGCGGCCAGGGCCCGCCGCGCAGCAGCTCGGCGGCCTCGCGCAGGGCGCGGTGCGAGGCGAACAGCACGAAGGCGCGGCCGCCGGAGGCTTCCAGCACCGGCCGCAACTTGTCGACCAGGCTTTCGTTGTAGTGGCGCACCATCGGGTCGGGCAGACCGCGCGGCAGGTAGCACAGCGCCTGGCGCTCCCAATCGAAAGGGCTGGGCGCCAGCAGGGTCTGCGGTTCGACCAGGCCGAGCTTGTGCGCGTAATGCTGGAACTGGCCGCCGACCGCGAGCGTGGCCGAGGTGAACACCCAGGACGCGCGCGAGCGTTCGCGGTGCTCGGCGAGCGGACCGGCCACATCCAGCGGGGTGCGGCTGAGACGGAAGCCGCGCGCGGTCAGTTCGTACCACAGCACGCTGGCGTCGGCCTGCGGCGGCGTCGGCTCCTCGCCGAAACCTTCGTCGTCCACGCTCGTCGGTAGCGGCATGCGCACTTCGAAGTCGTCGCCGTCCTCGTCGACGATGTCGTCGGCCTCGCCATGGCGGCGCGGTTCGCCGCGCCAGCGGCGCAGGCGCGATTCGAATTCCTTGGCGCGCGCGTGGCAGCCGTCGAAACCGGGGGCGGCCTCGCGCAACGGCGCCAGCGCGGTCTGGATCTGCTGCAGCGACGCGGCCAGCACGTCGAAGGCGTACTCGACCGCGGGCAGCTCGGCGGCGCGCTTGCGGGTCGCTCGCACCGGCAGTTCGTCCATCGCCGCGCGCAGCGCGCGCACGGCCTGTTCCAGGTCGCGCGCCGGACCCTGCATGACCGCCAGCGAGCCCGGCGAATGCTTGCACTCGGCCAGGGCGTCGCGCGCCAGCTCGACCAGCGGGCGCGCGCTCAGCGCCTCGCCGAAGAACTGCGCGGCCAGGTCGGGCAGCTGATGCGCCTCGTCGACCACGAAGGCCTGCGCGCCCGGCAGAATTTCGCCGAAGCCCTCCTGCTTCAGGGCCAGGTCGGCGAGCAACAGATGATGGTTGACCACCACCACGTCGGCGGCCTGGGCACGCTGGCGCGCCTGCACCACGAAGCAATCGCCGAACATCGGGCACTCGCTGCCCAGGCAGTTCTCCGCGGTCGAGGTGACCATCGGCAGCAGCGGCGAATCCTCGGGCAGGGCCTCGAGTTCGGCCAGATCGCCCATGCGCGTGCGCCCGGCCCAGGACACGATGCGCTGGAACTGCGCGGCCAGCTCGCGGCTGCCGAAGCGCGGCTCGCCCTGGGCCTGCTTCAGGCGGTAGAGGCACAGGTAGTTCGCGCGGCCCTTGAGCAAGGCGGTCTTGAGGCCGACGCCGAGGGCGTCGCGCACGCGCGGCAGGTCGCGGTGATAGAGCTGGTCCTGGAGCGCGCGGGTGCCGGTGGAGACGATGGTCTTGAGGCCCGACAACAGCGCCGGCACCAGGTAGGCATAGGTCTTGCCGGTGCCGGTGCCGGCCTCGGCCAACAGGGTGCCGCGCGATTCGAACGCGTCGGCGATCGCCGCCGACAGCTCCTGCTGGGCCGGGCGCGGCGCGAACGCGGCGATGCTGCGCGCAAGGTCGCCACCTTCGCTCAACGCGGCGCGGCTGGCGACGCCGAGGCGGCCAGGTTCCATCACGCCCACCCCATCGCCTTCAATACCGCGGCGGCGCGGAAACGGTGCAGGCGTCGGCCTGCGCGCGCGCGGCGGCGACGTCACGGCCGGCCTGGGAGATGCGCGCCAGCACGGCGTCGAACTCCTCCTTGTAGACCGGCGTGGTCTTCAACACGTCCAGACGCGACTGGCGCACCGCCGCGATCGTGCTCCAGTGCCGGCGGCACAGCGGGCCGACCTTGGAACCACCGTCGTAGGCCTGCTTGGCGTAGCGCTCGGCGTCGTCGAGCTTGCGCAGCAGCAGCGCCGCTTCGGCGCGCTCCTGCAGCAGGGCCGGGTCGCTGGCATTGATCGCCAGCGCCTGGTCCAGCGCGGCGGCGGATTCGGCGTACTTGCGCTGCTTCTCCAGCGCGCTCGCGCTCTGGCGCAGGTCCTCGACGCGATTATCGCGCAGGGGCTGCACGTCGAGCTCGCGCGCGGCCACGGCCGACTTGCGGATCGCGGCGACCGCGGCTTCGGCGTCGTAGGGTGGTTGCGGCGGCGCCTGCGGGGCCGTGCTGCAGGCCGCGCACGCGGCGCTCAGGACCCACAGCACGCTGGAACGGAACCTCATACCCACTTCACTGCTCCTGCTGCTCCGGCGCCGGCTCGGCCGGCGCCTCTTCGTCGTCGCGCTTGCCGATACCGAACCAGTCGCGCCAGCCGCCGCCTTCGGACTCCGGCTCGGCCTGCGGCATCGGACACGGCGCGTAGTCGGGGGCGAAACCGGCGACGAAGGCGAAGCGGCGCGCGCTGGCGCAGCCCGGGTCGGTGGTGTTCTGGTTGACGATGAACTGCCAGTCGATGCCCTTGTCGCCGACCTGCAGCGGCGCGCTGGGCAGGCGCGAGAAGATCGACGACCACACCCGCATCGCGCCGGTCGCGCCGTACAGGCCGGTTTCCTTGTTCTGGTCGTTGCCGACCCAGATCACCGCCAGATGATCGCCGGTCCAGCCGGCGAACCAGCTGTCGCGGCCGTCGTTGCTGGTGCCGGTCTTGCCGGCCGGCGACAGGCGGCCGAGGCCGTCGTTGACGAGCTGGCGGCCGGTGCCGCTGGACACCGCCTGCTGCAGCGCGATGGTGATCAGGCGCGCCGCGATGGCGTCGCCTTCCTGGGCCGGCGCCGGCTCCTTGTCGTAGCGGTTGACCGCCTTGCCGTTGGCGTCCAGCACGCCGCGCACCGCGTGCAGCGGCTGGATCTCGCCGCCGGAGGCGAGGAACTGGTACAGCTGCGCCATCGCGTACGGGCTTTGATCGACCGCACCCAGGATCAGCGAGGGATTCGGATCGGCCTCGATGCCAGCCAGGGTCTTGATCAGGCCGGCCACGCGCTCGGGCGCGACCTGCATGCCCACGCGCACCGTGGCCTGGTTGTAGGACTGCGCCAGGGCGTCGACCAGACGCACCGTGCCGTGGCTGCGGCCGTCGGAGTTGCCCGGGTTCCAGCGCTTGCCCTTGCCCAGGGTGACGGTGACCGGCGAATCGTCGACGTAGCTGGCCAGCGAGTACTTACCCGGTTGGGCCAGCGCGAGCAGGTACACGAAGGGCTTGAGCAGCGAGCCGACCGGCCGCTGAGCCTCGACCGCGCGGTTGAAACCGTGCTGGGCGACGTCGCGGCTGCCGACCACGGCCACCACTTCGCCGTTGTGCACGTCGGTGACCACCAGGCCAGCCTGCAGCGGCGGGCGGCGCTTGTTGTCCAGGCTCTTGAGCGTGCGCGCGACCGCGCCTTCGGCCTGGGCCTGGGCCGACGGCGCCATGCCGCTCATCACGCTCAAGCCGGCGCCGGCCAGCGCGTCGGCCGGATAGTCGCGCGCGAGCTGGCGGCGAATCAGGTCGACATAGGCCGGGAAGCGGTTGGCGGCGGTGCTGCCCGGCGTCTTGGTGATGCCCAGCGGGGTCTTCAGCGCACGCTGGTACTCGGCGTCGTCGATCAGCTGGGTCTCGTGCATCTCGCCGAGCACGAAGTTGCGCCGGTCCAGCGCGCGCGCGGGATTGCGGCGCGGATCGTAGTAGGACGGGCCCTTGACGATGCCGATCAGCAGCGCGATCTGCTCGGTGCTCAGATCGCGCAGGTCGCGGCCGAACCAGAACTCGGCGCCGGCGGCGACGCCGTGGATCGCCTGCGAACCGCGCTGGCCCAGATAGACCTGGTTGAAGTAGGCCTCCAGGATGGTGCGCTTGTCGTAGCGCGCCTCGATCAGCAGCGCGTACAGGATTTCCTTGGCCTTGCGGGTCGGGGTCTGCTCCTGGCCGATGCCGAGCAGGCCGCTGCGCGCGAGCTGCTGGGTCAGCGTGCTGGCGCCCTGGCGGGTGCCGGTCGCGGTCTTGAAGGCCGCGCGGATCATGCCGGAGATGTCGATGCCGAAATGGCTGTTGAAATCTCGGTCCTCGACCGCCTGCAGGCCGGTGACCAGCAGCTCGGGCACGTCCTCGATCCGGACCAGGCGACGCTCTTCCTGCTTCTGTCCATACAAGGTGGCGATGCGGGCCGGATCCAGGCGCGCGACCTTCAGCGATTTCTTGTTGCCGGCCTCGCGCAGGCTGGCCACGCGGCCGCCCGACAGCACCACTTCGATCCGGCGCCCGGCGACCGCGCCGTCGACGTCGTTGTAGCCGCGGCTGGAGATGGTCCAGCGCCCGCCCTCGCGGGCGTAGGTGCCGGTGCGCGCGCCGGCGCCGTCGTCGCGGTAGGCCGAGGCGTCCAGCTCGGTCTTGAGCGTGGTCGCATCAAGGGTTAAGCCGGGAGTCAGTTCCAGCGGACGGGCGTAGACGCGTGTGGGGATCTGCCAGCGCAGCTGGCCGAAGCGCTGCCCGACCTCGTGATTGAGGTAGAGCGTATACGGGATCAGGAAACCCAGGCCCAGGCCGATCGCGGCCAGGGCCCAGGTCACCAGGCGCCGTTTCCACGTCGGGGCGGCGCCGTCGTGCGTGCGGGCGTCGTCGGAGCTGTCGTCTTCGTCGTAATCGATTCGGGCCACGGCATGGGACAATGACAGGGCTGCGCCCTCGTAGCCATCGAGTCTAACGCAGCCGGCCGGCGCCGCCGCGCGGCGGGCCCGGCCACCGTATCCGTATTAGGGAATCCCTTCAGCAATGGCGAGCGTTCGATGGCGATGAGTTGGACCGATCTTCGGTTTCTGTTGGACCGGGGAACGGGCCTGGCGCGACGCGGCCTGATCAGCCTGCGTACCCGCGGTCTCGCCGCCTCCTGGCAACGCGTGCTCCGGCAGTTCCGGCGCGTGCCCGACGCCCAGCGCGCGGCCTTGTGGCTGCCGCAGGAGCAGCCGTTCGCGCCATTCGCGCTGCCGACCTCGCCGCAGCCGCGCGCCAGCGTGGTGATCCCGGTCTACAACCAGTTCGCCCACACCCTGGCCTGCCTGCGCGCGCTCGCCGCGCGCCCGCCCGAGGCGGCGTTCGAAGTGATCGTGGTCGACGACGGCAGTTCCGACGCCACCGAGGCCTCGCTGCGCCAGGTCGAGGGCCTGCGCTACCACCGCCGCGCCCGCAACGGCGGCTTCATCGCCGCCTGCAACGACGGCGCGGCGATGGCGCGCGGCGAGTACGTGGTTTTCCTCAACAACGACACCATCCCGCAGCCGGGCTGGCTGGACGTGCTGCTGGCGACCTTCGACGAACAGCCGAACGTCGGCCTGGTCGGCGCCCAGCTGGTTTACCCGGACGGCCGCCTGCAGGAAGCCGGCGGCATCGTGTTCGCCGACGCCAGCGGCTGGAACTACGGCCGCTTCGACGCCCCCGACCATCCGCGCTACGCCTTCCTGCGCGACGCCGACTATTGCTCGGGCGCGGCGATCGCGCTGCCGACCGCGCTGTTCGAGCGCCTGGGCCGTTTCGACACGCGCTACGCGCCGGCCTATTACGAAGACACCGACCTGGCCTTCGCGGTGCGCGCGGCCGGGCTGCGCGTGGTCTACCAGCCCAAGTCGCGGGTGGTGCATTGCGAAGGCATCACCGCCGGCACCGACACCGGTTCGGGCGTGAAGGCCTACCAGGTGCGCAACCGCGGCGTGTTCGCGGAAAAGTGGCGCGAGACGCTCGACGCGCAATGGCCGGCGAACACGCCGGCCGAACGCGCCGCGTACGCGCGCGGGCGCCGCTGCGTGCTGATCGTGGACGCGCTGGTGCCGCAGCCGGACCGCGATTCGGGTTCGCTGCGCCTGGTCAATCTGATGCGCCTGTTGCTGGAGGAGGGCGCGCAGGTGGTGTTCCTGCCGGCCAACCGCGCCAACGACGGCCGCTACACCGAAGACCTGCAGCGCATGGGCGTGGAGGTCTGGCATGCGCCGTACGCGCAGCGCGCGCCGGGCTGGCTGCGCGAACATGGCCCGCGCTTCGACACCGTCATGGTCTGCCGCCACTACGTGCTGCGCGAATTGCTGCCGCTGCTGCGCAAGTACGCACCGCAGGCGCGGCTGGTGTTCGATACCGTCGACCTGCACTACCTGCGCGAGCGCCGCGGCGCCGAGGTCGCCGGCGATCCGGCGCTGGCGCGCGCGGCCGAGGCCACGCGCAAGCTGGAGCTCGACATAATCGCGCGCTCCGACGCGACCTTCGTGGTCAGCGAGGTGGAGCGCAGCTTGTTGGCCCAGGATGCGCCGCAGGCGCGGGTCGACATTCTGTCCAACCTGCACCGCGTCGCCGGCGCCGGCCGCGCGTTCGAACAACGCCGCGACCTGGTCTTCGTCGGCGGTTTCCGTCATCCGCCGAACGTGGACGCGGTGCGCTGGTTCGCGACCGAGGTGTTCCCGCTGATCCGCGCCGAGCTGCCGGAGCTGCGCTTCCATTGCATCGGCGCCGACGCGCCGCCGGAGATCGCCGCGCTCGCGGCCCAGCCCGGCATCGAGATCCTCGGCCACGTACCCGACCTGGACCCGTACATGGACGGCGCGCGCATCGCGGTGGCGCCGCTGCGCTACGGCGCCGGCGTCAAGGGCAAGGTCAACCTGAGCATGGCCCACGGCCAGCCGGTGGTGGCCACGCGCTGCGCGGTCGAAGGCATGCACCTGCGCGACGGCGAAGACGCGCTGGTCGCCGACGACGCCGCCGGTTACGCGCAGGCGGTGCTGCGCCTGTACCGCGACCCGGCGCTGTGGCAGCGGCTGTCGGAGAACGGGCTGCGCAACGTCGAAACGCATTTCTCCCTCGACGCCGCGCGCGAAGTGGTGCGCAGGGTGCTATTGAAGCAGGAGTGAGTTTGGAGCAGTGAGGAGTGAGCGACAGCGTTCTCCTCCGGGCACAGCCGCACGCACGCCTCGGCCTCGCAGGGCTTGGTGACAAACGCAGCGCCGCGTTGCGGCGAACGCCGGCAGATCGCAAGCCGATTTCCCGACGCCCTGCCACACCGCGCGAACGATGCGGTTCGCCTCCGGCTCACCACATCCTACGACCGGCATGGCGCGTGCCGTTGCCGTTGCCGTTGCCGTTGCCGTTGCCGTTGCCGTTGCCGTTGCCGTTGCCGCAGCATTGAAGTCCAAAAGCAACGCACCCACACGACCAACCGTAGACCCGAAGGGTGGCGCGCAGGACGCGCGCCGTTTTTCGAATGGACAGGGATGTCCATTCGAAAAATCCCGGCGAAAGCCTCGAACTCGCAGGGGAGGGTTGGTCACGCTAGCCCTTCTCTTTGGTTACTTTCAGCAGGCGGAAGCCTTTGACCTTCGTGAAAAACAGACGCAAAGCCAAGCAACAGCAAATCCTCCCCAACCCTCCTTTTTCAAAGGAGGGAGCTATAAGCACAGAGAAAGTGACCCGCATGCGCAGCGGGCGGAAGCCTTTGACTTCCGTGAAGAACCCGCACAAGCAACAGCAGGAGCAAATCCTCCCCAACCCTCCTTTTCGAAAGGAGGGAGTTAGGAGCAGAGAAAGCGGCCCGCATGGAGCGCCGACCGCGCTCAGTTCGCCCCAGGCGCAGCCGCGCGCACGCGCTTGGCGAAATCTTCCAGACCCGCCGCCCCCGGGTCCAAGCGGCGCGCCGCGTCCAGCGCCGATTGCGCCGCGCGCAACTCGCCCGCGCCCAGGCGCTCGTCGCCGACCGCGATCCAGCGCTGGGCCAGGCGCCGGCGCGCATCGCCCAGCGCCGCGCCCTCGCCTTCCAGCGCGCGGCGCGCGTCCAGGCATTCGCCGGCGCGGCTGAGGCGATTGCCGCGTAACTCATCCTCGAAACAGCGCCGCGCTGCCGGCAGCAGGCGGGCGGCGGCGGCGCGCACCTTGGGATCCTGCGGCGCGATCGCCTGCGCCGCGCGCAGCTTGTCGTAGGCGCTGTCGCCGGGCGGCGCCAGCAGTTCGCCGCGCGCCTCGGCCGCCGCGGCCTCGTCGAGCAGGCGGTGCAGACGCTGCTGGCGCTGCGCGAGCGGCAGCTCGCCGCCCAGGCGTTTGCGCGACTGGCGCGCGCGTTCCAGGTGCTGGCGCGCCTCGCTCACCGCCGGGGTCGCCGGCGCGATCGCGTCGGCCTCGCGCAGTGCGGCGGCCGCCTCGTCGAAACGGAAATCCGCGGCCTGGCGTTCGCTGCGTTGCGCGTATGCCGTCGCGACCGCGCTCAAGCCGCGCTGGGCCGCGGCGTCGTCGGGCAGCGCCGTCAGGATCTCGCGATAGCCCGCGGCAGCCTCTGGCAAACGGCCGCGGCGCAGCGCGCGCTCGGCCTCGCCGCGGCCGGCATCGGCGCGGCGCGCGAGGTCGGTCAGCGCGTCGGGCAGTTCGCTGTGGCCGGCGTCGGCGGCCTGGACGCGGCGGATGCGCGCGGCGCCGGCCAGCAGGTCGCCGTGGGCCAGGGCCTGACGCGCCTGCTGCAACAGATCGGCCAGGGTGTCCTCGCGGCCCTCCAGGGCTTCGACGCGCTCGGGCTGCAGCGCCAGCACGCGCTGGTACAGCGGCAGGGCGGCGCTTTCGCCGTCGTCGAGGTGGCCGGCCGCGCGCGCGCTGGCGGCCTGCGCGAGCAACTGGTCCAGGCCGGCGTCGGCGGCTTCGCGCGCGCGCAGGCGCCGCTCCAGCGCCTCGGCCTGCGCACGCGGCACCGCCAGTTCGGCGGCCAGGGTCAGGGCGCTGTGGGCATCGGCGTAGCGGCGCTGCGCGATCGCGCGTTCGGCCTGCGCCAGCGCGGCCTGGCCGACCTGGGTCAGGCCGGCGCGCGCTTCGTCGCGGTCCGGGTCCAGGGCCAACGCGGCCTCATAGAGTTGGCGCGCGCCGCGGCCGTCGGCGGAACTCAGGCGGCCTTCGCGCAAAGCCTGGGCGGCGTCGCTGCGCAGTTGCTGCAGGCGCGAATCCGGCCACAACCGGTCCGACAGCGGACGGCGCAACAGCACCAGCGCGAGCAGGACCAGCATCACCAACCCCGCCGCACCCCAGCCGAACCAGGGCCGCGCAGCCGGCGTCCGCTGCGGGCGTTCGCGGCGATCGAAACGCAGCTCGTTCCAAGGCCCGAATTCGGGCTCGATCCGCGCCGGCGCGGTGGCCGGCGTGCGCGCGCCGGGGGGCGGGTTGCGGTCGTTGCGGGGCGGGCGTTCTGACGTCACGGCCGAAGCATAGCCCCGTCGCGGCTGCGTCTGAGTGACGGTGGCGGCGGGCGCGGGATGGCGAGGCGCCGGACGCGCCTCAGCAGCGCTGCGCCTGCTCCACGCCGGGCAGCGAGGACAGCTTGCCCAGCAGGGTCGAGAGCTGGCCGTAGTCGGCCACGCGCAGGCGCAGACGCAGGCGCACGCGCGCGCCGCTGCGTTCGACGTCGCTGCGGATGCTGACCACATGGGCGTTGCCCTGCGCGATCAGATTGGTGACTTCCTTCAGCAGCCACTTGCGGTCCAGCGCCAGTACTTCGATGTCGGTCTCGTAGCCGCTGCCCTTGCGCCCCCATTCCACCGGCAGCACGCGCTGCGGCTGGCCCGCGGCCAGGCGCTCGAACGCGGCGCAGCCGGGCCGGTGCACGCTGACGCCGCGGCCGCGGGTGAGGTAGCCGACGATGGGCTCGCCTGGCAACGGCTGGCAGCAGCGCGCCAGCTGCACCAGCAGGTTGCCGACGCCTTCAACGGTGAAGTCGGTGCTCTTGCTGGGGCGCCGGCGCGGCACCGGCGCCAGGGTGGTGGTGCCGGTCGCCGGCGCTGGCGCAGCCGCCGCGCGCTCGTGTTCGTGCAAGGCGCGTCCGACCTGATGCGGGCCCAGATCGCCCAGCGCGACCTGCACGTAGAGTTCGGCGTCGTTGCCGAGGTTGAAGCGTTCGCGCGCGGGCGCCAGGTCGGCGCCGAGCAGGCCTAGCCGGCGCAGTTCCTTGTCCAGCAGCTCGCGCCCGGCCTGTTCGTTGCGCGCGCGGTCGAGCTTGTGGAACCAGGCCCGGACCTTGTCGCGCGAGCGTCCGCTGGCGAGGAAACCGTTGGCCGCGACCAGCCAGTCGCGGCGCGGTTCGCCGGTCTTGGCGGTCAGGATCTCGACGCGGTCGCCGCTGCGCAGCTTGTGGTCCAGCGGCACGATGCGGCCGTCGACCTTGGCGCCGCGGCAGCGGTGCCCGACCTCGGTGTGGACGTGATAGGCGAAATCCAGCGGCGTCGCCCCGGTCGGCAGGTCGATCACCTCGCCCTTGGGGGTGAGCACGTAGACCCGGTCCTCGACCAGCTCGGTGTCGAGCTCGCCGGCCAGGGTCGCGTCGCCGCCGTCGCGGCCGCCCTCGCCATGGGCGTCGAGCAGCTTGCGCATCCAGGCGATCTTGCGGTCGAAGGAGGCGTCGGCGGCCTGGCTGCCGACCTCCTTGTACTTCCAATGCGCGGCCACGCCGAGTTCGGCCTGGCGGTGCATGTCGTGTGTGCGGATCTGCACTTCCAGGGTCTTGCCTTCCGGCCCGACCACGGCGGTGTGCAGCGAGCGGTAGTCGTTGC
This sequence comes from Lysobacter sp. Root604, assembly GCF_001427505.1. NCBI lineage: Bacteria > Pseudomonadati > Pseudomonadota > Gammaproteobacteria > Lysobacterales > Lysobacteraceae > Lysobacter > Lysobacter sp. Root604. The sequence goes on from NZ_LMGS01000012.1 coordinate 128,762, forward strand.
GCTTGGGCCGGGCGATGTAGTCGTCGAACTCGCTGGGGATCGGCGCCCACTGGGCGTGGACCACGCCCAGCGCGGTGTAGCAGGCGGCCAGGTCTTCGACCATGACCCGTACCGCGCGCAGATCGTAGAGCTCGCCGATCGGCACGTCCTTGCGCTGCATCTTCTTCCAGATGCTGTAGATGTGCTTGGGCCGGCCGGCGACCTCCGCGCCCTGCAGGCCGGCCGCGGCCAAGGCCCCGCGCAAGGTGCGTTTGACCTGTTCGATGTAGCGCTCGCGGTCGCCGCGCTTCTCGTCGAGCAGGCGCGCGATCTTCTGGTAGGTCTGCGGTTCCAGATAGCGGAACGCCAGGTCCTCCAGCTCCCATTTGAGCTGCCAGATGCCGAGCCGGTTGGCCAGCGGGGCGTGGATGTCGCGAGTCAGCGCGGCCAGTTCGCGGCGCGCGTCCGGCGCCAGGGCGTCGGCGTTGCGCATGCGCGCGAGCTGGCGCGCGAGCAGGATCGGCACCACCCGCAGGTCGCGCACGATCGCCAGCAACAGCCGGCGCAGGCCTTCGTGACCGGAGCGCCCGCCGTGCTCGGCGTGCAGGGTCCAGACCTGGGCGGCGGCGCGCTGGCCGTCGAGCAGGGCCGCCACCGCCGGGAACTGCTTGTCCAGCGCTGTGCCCAGCGCCGCCGCCAGCCCAGGATAGGCGTGCAGCAGCGCGGCCGCGACGGTGTCGCCGTCGGCGCCAAGCAGGCCCAGCGCGTCCAGGGTGGCCGCGACCACCGGCGGTGCGTCCAGCGCATCGCGCGCGGCGGCCGGGTCCAGCGCGGCCTGGTCCAGGCGCTGCCGCAGCGGGCCGGCGATCGTCGCCGCCGAGGCGTGCGCAAGCGTGGTCTGGACCGGAGCGGGGGCGGAAGGCGATGCGTTCATCGCGGATTGCGTATCGGGATCGAAGCGGTTTGGGGGAGCGTCTACACTAGCCGCCAACCGACCCGAGGAACAGCACATGCTCCGCACCCGTCCGCTGATCGTCGCCACCCTGCTCGCGCTGGCACCGCTTGCGGCTTTCGCCCAATCGCTGCCGCCGATCCAACAGGAGATGACGCCCGAGCAGTTCAAGGCCGCGGGCCTGGACAAGCTCAGCGCGGAAGAGCTGGGCCGCCTCAACGACTGGCTCAACCGCAAGATCGGCGACGAGAGCGCCAAGGCCGCCAAGAGCGCCAAGGAAGTGATCGAAACCGAGCACCGCGGTTTCTTCAACTTCGGCGGTTCCAGCGACCCGATCGCCTCGCGCATCAGCGGCGAGTTCCGCGGTTTCGGCCGCGGCCGTCAGTACACGCTCGACAACGGCCAGGTCTGGCAACAGTCCGACGACGCCTCGCTGGCCGGCGTGAAGCTCAGCAATCCGGAAGTGAAGATCAATCCGGGCCTGATCGGCAACGTCTGGTATCTGTCGGTGCAGGGTTACAACGCCCGCGCCAAGGTCCAGCGCATCAAGTGACGCAATGGCCCGTGCGCGCAGCGCACGGCTTTGCCATTGCGTCACCCCCGCGCAGGCGGGGGTCCAGAGCGCCAACGCACTCCCGTGCGCGCAGCGCACGGCTTTGCCATTGCCTCACCCCCGCGTAGGCGGGGGTCCAGAGCGCCAACGCACTCCCGTGCGCACAGCGCACGGCTTTGCCATTGCGTCCCCCCGCGCAGGCGGGGGTCCAGAGCGCCAACGCACTCCCGTGCGCGCAGCGTGCGGCTTTGCCATTGCGTCACCCCTGCCCAGGCAAGGTGGGCCAGAGCGCCAACGCACTCCCGTGCGCGCGGCGCAAGGCCTTGCCATTGCTGTCACCCCCGCGCAGGCGGGGGTAAACGGATGCGCCTGCGAGCCTCCGGCTCGCGTAGCCGCGAACGCCCGAGCGCTATGCGCTCGGGCCGGTGCGGAATAACGAATCGCGTCGTACCAATGGCGCCGACGCCAGGGTCGCTCTTTACAGACCGAGCGCATGGCTCGCGAGCCCCCACCCCGCCTTCGCGGAGATGATGAGCGAACGGCAACGCTGACGACGACACCCGCAGTCTCGGCTGCGCGGCCGCTGGCCACCCTCGCCCGTGTCAAGAAACTGTCACGCCACCGCAATAGTGTGGGCGGCCTGAGCGCGCCGCCTGCTGCCGCCTTATTCCGGCTGGCGACGGCGCCTGTACCCGACTCCGCTGTCGCCAGGCCCGAATCCATGCGTCGATTCCACCGCACCGCCCTCCTGCTCGCGCTCGCCCTGCTGCCCGCCCTGGCCGGCGCGCAGACCGCTTACCGCGACGTCGAACGCCGCCTCAGCCCCGAGCAATTGCGCGAGACCGGCCTGGACGCGCTGACCCCGGCGCAGCTGGCCCTGCTCAACCGCCTGCTGCGCGAGGATGCCGAACGCGAGGCCGCGGCCGCGCCGCCCGCAGCCACGCCGGCATACGCAAGCGCGGCGCCCGCCCGCGACGACGCCGGCCTGCTGGAAGGTGCCGCCGACGGTCCGATCCGCAGCCGCTTGGTCGGCACGGTGTCCGAATGGGCGCCGGGCACGGTGTTCGCGCTGGAGAACGGCCAGCAGTGGCGCGTGCTCAAGGGCGCGCTGAAGCTGACAAAACCGATGCAGGGTCCGCAGATCGTGGTGGTGCCGGGCGTGAGCGGGCGCTGGTTCCTGCAGGTAGACGAGGATCTGCCGAAGGCGCGGGTGCAGCGCATCAAGTGAGGTTTCAGCCCACGCGCGCAGCGCGTGGCTCCGCCGAAACCTCACCCCCGCGGAGGCGGCACCCAGAGCGCCGACGCATTCTCAACAGCGCTCAGCGCGGCCGGCGCGTGCCCAGGACTTTCGCTTGGGGCGAGCCAAGTCGCATGCCCTCATGGCGCCGAAGTCACTGGATCCCCGCCTATGCGGGGATGACGAGCAAAAGCGAAAGCAGAAGAAACGACGAATAGCAAATAGCAAACAGCGAAAACGCCTGATCGCCGCGCCCTAATTCCGCAACTGCGCCAACCGGTTCGCCAGCTTCTTAGGCGACACCCCGCCGCGCACGCCCAGCTCCTGCGCGAACAGCGACACCCGCAGTTCCTCCAGGTCCCAGCGCAGCGCCTGCCAGCCCGTCGATCCGGCCGTGCCGGCGGCGTTCGCGGCCGCCAGGGCGTCGGCGAAAGGCTTGAGCTCCAGCATCCGCGCCTGGTCGCGCACCGGGTCGCGCAGGGCGCGCTCGCCGCGCAGCGCCAGGGCCTTGAGGTAGCGCGGGTATTCACGCAGCGCCTCGGCCGGCACCTCGCGCAGGAAGCCCGGCGGGGTCAGCGTCGCCAGTTGCTTGCGCATGTCGTCGAGGTTGCCGCTGGCCCAGCCCATCAACGGCGATTCCAGTTTGGCGCGCGCCTCGGCGACCGCGCCCAGGATGACTTCGGCCTGACGCAGGCGCTCCATCGCTTCCGGGAACAGTTTTCGCGCGGCCGTCTCGCGGCGCGCCTCGAACGCGGCCGCATCGCGCACTTGCTGCAGTTCGTCGTCGTCGCCCAGCAGCGAGCGCAGCGCGCCGCCAGCCAGGTCGTCGCGCAAACGGTCGCTGTCGCGCGGGCCGTCAGCGCGCGGCGCGGCCGATTCGATCGCCGCGTACAGCAGACCGGTCTTGGGCGATACCGGCAGTTGCTTGCGCGCCTGCTTGAGCTTGTCGGCCAAAGCGATCGCCAGCAATCGGCGTACGCCGTCCGGATGCGCGCGCAGCGCGGCCTCGCGCTCGGCGTGCACGCGCAGGGAAACGCTGTCGCCGTCGTCGTGCAGGGCCGGGAACGCGGGCACGCCGGCCGCGCCCGGCACCGACACCGGAATCGGCTGCTCCGGGAACGCGACCAGACCGCGCTGGCCCAAGCCGTCGGCGGCGCGTGCCGCGAATGCGCGCGCGGCGCGCTCGCCGAAGCGCGCGCGCAGTTCGTCCAGATCGCGCGACTCGGCCAGCACTAGCGGTTCGCTCTTGCGGCCGCCACCCTTGTCGTCGCCGCTATCGAGCAGACGCAGGTTCATGCGCAGATGCGCCTCGATCGCGCTCGGATCGAAGTCGGTGGCCACGACCTCGGTGCCGGTCAGCTTGCGCAGGAAGCGCGCGAGCGCGCCGGCCAGATCGTCGGCCTCGGGCTGGGTGTGCGCTTGCTGAAAGGCCTTGGCGAAATCCGGCGCCGGCACGAAATTGCGGCGCAGGGTCTTGGGCAAGGACTTGATCAGCGCTGCCGCCTTGTCGGCGACGAAACCCGGCGCCAGCCAGGACAGTTGGGCCGGGTCCAGCGCGTTGAGCAGATGCAGCGGCACCGCCAGGGTCATGCCGTCGTCGGGCGCGCCCGGCTCGAAGCGATAACGCACCGCCAGACGCGCGTTGCCGAGCTGCAGATAAGGCGGGAACCGCGCGGCCTCGCTCTCGCCGCCGACCATCAGGTCCGCATTGGACCATTCCAGCGCCGCCTTCTCGGCCGCGGGCAGCTTGGCGTACCAAGCGTCCAGGGCCTGCGCGTTGTGGATCTGCGCGGGCAACCGGTCCAGGTACCACTGCGCCATCCATTCCTCGTCGACCACCAGGCCGGCGCGGCGCTGCTTGGCCTCTTCGTCCAGCGCCTTCGCAAGCGTGGCCAGGTTGCGCTGCAGGAAGGCGGCGCGGGTGTTGATCTCGCCGGTGACCAGGGCATCGCGGGCGAAGATCGCGCGGCTCTCCTCCGGGAACAGCGCGCCGTAGTGCACCGGCCGCTTCGGCGCCAGCACCAGGCCGAACAGGCTGATCTGCTCGCTGCCGACCACCCGCCCCTGCGAACGCGCCCAGCGCGGGTCGTGATAACGGCGCGCAAGCAGGTGCGGCAGCTCCTGGATCGCCCAATCCGGCTCGATCCCGGCGTTGGTCATCGACCACACCCGCTCGGTGTCCAGCAAGGTCGCGGCCAGCACCCACGGCGGCGGCTTCTTGGCCAGCGGCGACCCCGGGAACAGTTGGAACTTGCGGCCGCGCGGGCCGTCGTAAAAGCCCTTGTCTCCGCGCTGGCCGATCTGGCTGGGCAGGCCGGCCAGCAGCGCGCGGTGCAAGGTGGCGTAGGCGGAGGCGTCGTAGCCGCCGGCGGCGTCTTCGTCGGGTTTGCGCGCCTGCCCTCCCTGACGATGACCCTGGCGCTGTAACGGCAGCTGCGCGGCGTCGCGGCTGCGTTCGCTCGCGACCGCACGAGCCGACGGCTCTTGAGCGCGGTCGCTCGCCCAGCCCAGTTCCTCGCACAACAGCTTGAGCTGGCGATGCAGCTCGCGCCATTCGCGCATGCGCAGGAAACCCAGGAAGTGCTTTTCGCACCAGCTACGCAGCTTGGACTGGGTCAGCTCCTCGTGCGCGTTCTGGTAGGCGTCCCACAGTTTGAGGATGCCGATGAACTCCGAACGCGGATCGGCGAACTCGGCGTGCGCGGCGTCAGCCGCGCCGCGCTGATCGGCCGGGCGCTCGCGCGGGTCCTGGATGCCGAGAAAGGCGGCGATCGCGATCATCTCGCGCAGGCAGCCGTGGGCCTGCGCGGCCACCAGCATGCGCGCCAGTTTCACGTCCACCGGCAGGCGCGCCATGCTGCGGCCGACCGCGGTCAGGCGGCGCTGCTCGTCGACCGCGCCCAACTCGGTCAGCTGCTGCCAGCCGTCGGCGATCGCGCGGCTGTCGGGCGGCTCCAGGAACGGGAAGTCCTCGATGATGCGCGCCGCGCCGCCGGCTTCTGCATCGCCCGCGCGCTTGCCCGCGCGGCCGTCGATGCTGCCCAGACCCAGCGAGAGCATGCGCAGGATCACCCCGGCCAGGGCGGCGCGGCGGATTTCCGGATCGGTGTAGCGCGGCCGCGATTCGAAATCGGCCTCGCTGTAGAGCCGGTAGCAGGTGCCCTCGCTGATGCGGCCACAGCGGCCCTTGCGCTGGTCGGCGCTGGCTTGCGACACCGGCTCGATATGCAGGCGGTCGAGCTTGCCGCGTGGGCTGTAGCGCTTTACCCGCGCCAAGCCGGGGTCGACCACGTAACGGATGCGCGGCACCGTCAGCGAGGTCTCGGCGACGTTGGTGGCCAGCACGATGCGGCGCTTGGGGCCGGGGTTGAACACCCGGTCCTGATCGCGCACCGACAGCCGCGCGTACAGCGGCAGCACTTCGGTCTCGCGGTATTTTCGCCGTTCCAGGGCCTGGTGGGCGTCGCGGATCTCGCGTTCGCCGGACAGGAAGATCAGCACATCGCCGCGCGGATCCTCGCGGGTGATCTCGTCGCAGGCGGCGACGATGCCGTCGTTGACTGAAAGGCCGGGAGTCGGGAGTCGGGCATCGGGAGTCGTAGCAGCGGCTTCGCGACGGCTCGGTTTTTCGATTCCCGATTCCCCATTCCCCATTCCCGTATCGTCCAAAGGACGATACCGCACCGACACCGGATAGCCTCGGCCCTCCACGCTGACCACCGGCGCATTGTCGAAATGGGCCGCGAAGCGCTCGGTATCGATGGTCGCCGAGGTCACGATCAGCTTGAGGTCGGGACGCTTCTTGAGCAGTTGCTTCAGATAACCGAGCAGGAAGTCGATGTTGAGGCTGCGTTCGTGGGCCTCGTCGATCAGGATGGTGTCGTAGGCCGACAGCCAGCGGTCGGACTGGATCTCCGCCAGCAGGATGCCGTCGGTCATGAATTTGATCGCGGTGCGCTCGCCGACGTTCTCGTTGAAGCGCACCTGGTAGCCGACCGCGCCGCCGACCGGGGTGTTCAGCTCCTCGGCCACGCGCCGCGCCACCGCGCGCGCGGCGATCCGGCGCGGCTGGGTGCAGCCGATCATGCCGGCCGCGCCGCGCCCGGCCGCCAGGCACAGCTTGGGCAGCTGGGTGGTTTTGCCCGAACCGGTCTCGCCGGCGATCACCACCACCGGATGCGCGCGGATCAAGGCCACGATCCGCTCGGCCTCGGCCGCGATCGGCAGCGAGGCCTCCACCGGCGCGCTGGGCAGGGCGGCGGCGCGCGCCTCGCGCTGCGCCACCGACACCGCCAGGGCCTGCGCGAACGCCTCGCGCGCGGCCGCATCGGCGGGCTTGCCGTTCCAACGCGACCACAGCCCGTGCAGGCGGCCGCGATCGCGGCTCATCGCGCCGTCGATGGCGCGCCGGGCCTGGCGTAACGCGGCGCTAGCGTTCGTGGCGCTAGCATCGTCGGCAGGTGATTGTTTGGAGGACTCGTTCTTCATCGATAGATCGTCTGCATCGCAGCGCTAGGCACAAACCATTTCACATCGGCGGCGACAGCGCCTATTGTCGTCGCAATGCCGGAAAAACCCTATCCGGCGCCCTTTTCCACCCATCCGCATCCCCACACAAGGACAGAGCCCCCCCATGGCCAAGTCGACCAAGCCCGACAAGAGCAAGACCAGTAAGACCAAGGCCGCCAAGCCGCTGGCGCAGGCCGCCTCGCCCGCGCCGGGCAGCAGCGCGCCATCCATCGATATCGGGATCTCGCCGGCCGATCGCAAGAAGATCGCCGAGGGCCTGTCGCGCTTCCTGGCCGACAGCTACACCCTGTACCTGAAGACCCACAACTTCCATTGGAACGTGACGGGCCCGATGTTCAATGCCCTGCACGTGATGTTCGAAACCCAGTACACCGAGCAGTGGACCGCGCTGGACGAGATCGCCGAGCGCATCCGCGCGCTGGGCTTCAATGCGCCGGGTTCGTACGCCGAGTTCGTGCGCTTGAGCTCGATCCCGGAAGAACCGGGCCTGAGCGACGCCGCCGACTGGCGCGAGATGGTCCGCCAGCTGGTGGTCGGCAACGAAGCCGTCTGCCGCACCGCGCGCAAGGTACTCGACCAGGCCGACGACGTCGATGACGCCCCGACCGAGGACCTGCTGACCCAGCGCCTGCAGACCCACGAGAAGTACGCCTGGATGCTGCGCTCGCTGCTGCAGTAAGCGATTAGCCTTAGCCCCTTGTGGGAGCGGCGTGAGCCGCGATTCGGGGCGTCCGCGCAGCGGGCGGCCCCGACCTGATCGCGGCTCGCGCCGCTCCCACAGGGGCAGGCACCGATGGCCGCCGGCCATCGCCGCCCCCGACGGCCGGTGGCGGCCGCGTGCCCCGGATAGCGCGCCCTGGGCCGCCCGCGGCGAATTCCTACAGCGGGCCACGGCATCGGCTTAGCGGCCATAAGGGCGACGCTCGTTACACTAGCGCCATGTCAGACCACGCCCTCGACCTGCTGCGCCGCACCTTCGGCCATTCCGACTTCCGCGGCGAACAGGCGCAGATCGTCCACCACGTCAGCGAGGGCGGCGACGCCCTGGTGCTGATGCCCACCGGCGGCGGCAAGTCGCTGTGCTACCAACTGCCCTCGCTGCTGCGCGACGGCTGCGGCATCGTGGTCTCGCCGCTGATCGCGCTGATGCAGGACCAGGTCGAAGCCCTGCGCCAGCTTGGCGTGCAGGCGGCCTTCCTGAACTCCACCCTGGACGCGACCGCCGCGGCCGAGGTCGAACGCCAGCTCCTGGCCGGCGAACTCGACCTGCTCTACGTGGCCCCCGAGCGTCTGCTGACCGGGCGCTTCATGTCCCTGCTCGATCGCGCCCCGATCGCCCTGTTCGCGATCGACGAGGCCCACTGCGTTTCGCAATGGGGCCACGACTTCCGCCCCGAGTACCGCGAACTCACCGTACTGCACGAGCGCTGGCCGCAGATTCCGCGCATCGCCCTGACCGCGACCGCCGACGCCCCGACCCAGCGCGAGATCGCCGAACGCCTGAACCTGGAAGACGCGCGCCGCTTCGTCAGCTCCTTCGACCGCCCCAACCTGCGCTACCGCGTGGTCCATAAGGACAACGGCACCCGCCAGCTGCTGGATTTCCTGGCCGCCCACCGCGGCGACAGCGGCATCGTCTATGCCTTCTCGCGCCGGCGCGTGGACGCGGTGGCCGAGCAACTGGTCGAAGCCGGCATCCGCGCCCTGCCCTACCACGCCGGCATGGACGCGGCCACGCGCGCCGCCAACCAGCGCCGCTTCCTGCAGGAGGACGGCGTGGTCATGGTCGCCACCATCGCCTTCGGCATGGGCATCGACAAGCCCGACGTGCGCTTCGTCGCCCACATCGATCTGCCCAAGTCGATCGAGGGCTACTACCAGGAAACCGGCCGCGCCGGCCGCGACGGCGAACCGGCCGAGGCCTGGCTTTGCTACGGCCTGGGCGACGTGGTCAACCTGCGCCAGCTGATCCAGCAGGGCGAGGCCGGCGAGGAGCGCAAGCGCCTGGAGCTGCGCAAGCTGGACGCCCTACTCGGCTATTGCGAATCCACCCAATGCCGGCGCCAGTCGCTGCTGGGCTGGTTCGGCGAACCGCACCCGGGCGCCTGCGGCAACTGCGACAACTGCCTGGAGCCGCCGCAGAGCTGGGACGGCACCCAGGCCGCGCGCAAGGCGCTGTCCTGCGTGTACCGCACCGGCCAGCGCTTCGGTGCCGGCCATGTGATCGATGTGCTGCGCGGCGTGGAGACCGAGAAGGCGCTCAAGTTCGGCCACGACCGCCTCAGCACCTGGGGCATCGGCAGCGACCTGGACGCGCGCCAATGGAGCAGCGTGTTCCGCCAGCTCGTCGCCGGCGGCCTGCTCGAAGCCGACATCGAACGCCACGGCGCCCTGCGCCTCACCGCCGACAGCGGCCCGGTGCTGCGCGGCGAGCGCGACCTGCGCTTCCGCACCGAACAACCCAAGACCGCGCGCAGCCGCAAACCGCGCGCCGGCGCCGCCGCGGCGCCGATGATCGACCTCGACCCGGCCTCGCTGGCGCGCTTCAACGCCCTGCGCGAATGGCGCTCGAGCACCGCGCGCGAACAGAACGTGCCCGCCTACGTGATCTTCCACGACGCCACCTTGCGCGCGATCGCCGAAGCCGCGCCCGACGACCTCGACGACCTGTCGCAGATCCCCGGCATCGGCGCCAGCAAACTCGACCGCTACGGCGAGGCCGTGTTGCAGCACCTGCTGGACCACGCCTGAGCCGCACCACCACCGCCTGCGCAAACCATCCACCGCAACCAACCTGACCCGCCCGCTGTAGGAGCGGCGCAAGCCGCGACCGCGCACCCCACCATCCGGCGCAAGCCCAGCATCGCGACGCCCCTCGCTGCCCCCTGTAGGAGCGGCGCAAGCCGCGACCACGCACCTCACCCTCCGGCGCAAGCCCAGCATCGCGACGCCCCTCCCTGCTCCCTGTGGGAGCGGCGTAAGCCGCGATCGCGAAATTCACCCAACGACGCGAGCCACGCTCCGCCGCGACACGCCGCCACGCGATCGCGGCTTACGCCGCTCCCACAGGGTAGGAATCTCGCCCTCGATCGCCCGCGTCGCCTCTGTCTACCGGTCCACCGCCCGACTACCGCCCCACCATCGTCCGCATGGCCGCCTCACCGTATGCTTGGCGCAACACCCAAGGAGCGGCGCCATGCGCGAGCTGTACCCCGAGATCCAGCCCTACCGCACGCATCGCCTGGCGGTCGACGATCTGCACGAGCTGCACATCGAGGAATGCGGCAATCCCGACGGGCTGCCGGTGATCTTCCTGCACGGCGGCCCCGGTGCCGGGGTCTCGCCCTACCACCGCCGCTTCTTCGATCCGGCGCGCTACCGCATCGTTCTGTTCGACCAGCGCGGCGCCGGCAAATCCACGCCGCATGCCGAGCTGCGCGACAACACCACCTGGCACCTGGTCGCCGACATTGAGCGCATCCGCGAACACTTCGGCATCGACCGCTGGGTGGTGTTCGGCGGCTCCTGGGGATCGACCCTGGCCCTGGCCTACGCCCAAGCCCATCCCCAGCGCTGCCTGGGATTGGTGCTGCGCGGCATCTTCCTGGGCCGGCCCGGCGAGCTGCGCTGGTTCAACGAACTCGACGGCGGCGCGCGCTGGATCTTCCCGGAACGTTGGGAGCGCTACGTCGCGCACATACCCGAAGCCGAACGCGACCACCTGACCGAGGCCTACTGGCGCCGCCTCGACAGCGAGGATCCGGCCGTGCGCCTGGCCGCCGCCCAGGCCTGGGGCTATTGGGAGGGCGGCAGCACCACTTTGATCCACGATCCCGACGAGGCCGGCAATTTCGAGGAACCGCACCTGGCGATCAGCGTGGCGCGCGCCGAAGCGCATTACTTCCGTCACGACGTGTTCCTGGAACCGGATCAACTGCTGCGCGACGTCGGCCGCATCCGTCATATCCCCGCCACCATCGTGCAGGGCCGCTACGACGTCATCTGCCCGGTGAAGAGCGCCTACGACCTCGCCCAGGCCTGGCCCGAAGCCGAGTTCCGGGTGGTGCTGGCCGGGCACAGCGCGGCGGATCCGGCGATCGTGGACGTGCTGGTCGCTGCGACCGACGCCCTGGCCGATCGGTTCGCGTAGTCGGCCACCTGGCCGGTCGCACCGAAGGAGCTCATCGGAATCATGGGGTCGCTCTGGGGCAGCACCTGCGAGTGCCGGAACTGCGAGTTCCGGTTCTCAAGCCATCATTCGTACGGCAGCTATCGCGGCGACCCGCCGATGGGCGGATATTTCTACGTGGTGTGCGCCGACTGCGCGGCGCAGCACATGGTGCCGACCCGCGGCGCGCGCGGCCCCGCCGACGGCGAGCGCATGGAGCTGTGCGCCGTGTCCACCGAGCGGGGTCAGGTCCGGCTGCAAGGCAGCGGCGTGTATCTGGAGTTCTACGAGCTCGCCGACGCCGCGACCTGGTCCGACCTCTTCACGCTGTCCACCACCGCCTGCCCGGCCTGTTGCGCACAGGGCGTGCTTAAGGTCGAACTCCATGCCGGTAATGCCTGCCCGCGCTGCAAGCGGATGGCGCTAAATTGCGATCGGATGCCCTAGGCTTTCCGAACGCTCGCTCACGGCCTTTGGCGTTACAGGAGTACTTCATGCGCACCCCGCTAGCCACTCTGGTCGCCCTCGACGAGGACGATCTGTCCGAGGCGCTGATCTGGATCGACTGGCGCTCGTTCGAGTCCGAGGTGGTCACCGGCTTTTCCGATGAACTGGCCGAAGACGACGCGATCGGCATGCTGGACGAGGACGAGCCCCGGGAGCTGGTCCATCGCGGCGCGACCTATGCGATCCCGCTGACCGGGAGCGGTCGCGACCGCTACGTCATGATCGCGTCCGTCGCGCAGATCCTCAAAGACCGCTACAGCGTGTTCGTGCACAGCGATTCCTACAGCGATTCGGACACGCACGGATTCCTGGTGCTGACGAACACGGAAGCCGACCTGGCGCGGCGGCAGCACGCCGATTGGCTGAGCCGGAACTTCGAACCGTTGCCGATGGGCATCGACGGCTTCAGCGGCAAGCCCATTGCGTATCTGGGCTACACGCCGCCCGAGGGCGAAGCCGAGGAACCCGCACCGAGGAAAAAGCCGTTCTGGAAGATCTGGTGATCGGCACGCCGTCGCCTACGCAGGCGGCGCTGACGCCCGCACCGCCGTTCGAATCGCGGACCGGGCCTGAAGCCCGCGACGGACGCCGCCTGCGCGCGGCGGCGCCCACCGGCATGCAGCGACGCGCGCAACGCGCGCCGCCGCGGATGCGCTCACTCCCGCGCAGGCGCGAACTTCATGGTTTCGTACAGCTTGGCCATGCCGGCGCTGGCGGCGCTCTCGTTCGCAGCCAGGGTCTGGGCGTAGATCAGACAGACCCAACCGTCGCCGCAAGGCTTAAGCGCATACAGGTCGACCCGCTGGGCGTACGGCGAATCGGCGCCGAACACGGTATGGGTGTAGCGCGAAACCATGGCCGGGTGACGTCCGCCCAGCTTGTAGTCGCTGTGCTTGGGTTCGCTGTAGTTCTTGGAGCCGTCGATCTGGCGCGCGACCAGGAACTCGGCCGCGCCCTCCAGCGACGGCGCGATGTCGTCGGGATAGACCTGCAGCGTGATTTCCAGGCCCAGGGTCTCGAAGTCCGGCTTGTCAGCCTCGATACCCAGCGCGCGCCCGCCACCCTCGTCCATGGCGGTGTTCTCGGTCACCGTCCAGTTGCCCGGCAGCGAAACGCTGATGCCGTCCTGGGCGTATTGCTTAGCGTGAGCGACATCGGGGGCGGCGATGGCGGGCGTGGCGATCTTTTCGGCGTGAACCGGCGTCGCGGCGGCCAGCGCCAGCAACAGGCAGAACGAGGAACGGAGCATGGGATTCCTTTCGATGGGGGATGAACGCCGCAGGGGCGCGGGCCACGATAGACGCTGCCGAGGTCTTCGACAATCGCAAACCGGACGCCGCAGCGGCAAGCGCGCGGCCTTCGCGCGACCGGCGGTGTCGTCGATCCGGCCGCCGGCCGCGTTCGCACCGATACCCGCGCTTCCGGCACAATTCGCGTCCACTCGCGCGATCGGGACCGCATGACCGACATCGCTCTACCGGTACTGGGCCTGGCCGTCGTCGACAGCGTCAACCCGTCCGCACTGGCCGTCGCGCTGTGGTGGATGGCGCGCCCGGGCGCGGGGCCGCGCCTGCTGGCCTACATCGCCGGCATCGCCGTCACCTACACAGCGCTGGGCATCGCCCTGATGCTGGGCTTGGGCACCACGGTCGAGCGCTACGGCACCGTCTTCGATCATCCGCTGGTACTCGCGCTGCAATTGGTGCTCGGCCTGGGCATGCTGGCCTACGGCATCTTCGCGCCCAAACAGGCCAAGCACGCCCCCGAACAGCCGCAGCCACGCGTCGGCGGCCTGATCGGCATGGTCCTGCTGGGGATGACGGTGACCGCGATCGAAATGGTCACCGCCTTGCCCTACTTCGCCGCGATCGCCCTGATGACCTCGGCCTCGCTCGCGTACTGGCAATGGCTGCCGCTGCTGCTGGTCTACAACGCGATCTTCGTCGCGCCGCCGCTGCTGTTGCTGGCCCTGTATGTGTTCGCCGGTCGCCGCCTGCAGGGCCGCTTCGAACGCTGGCGGCTGTCGCTGCAGCGCGGCGCGCGCGAAACCCTGCTGTGGATCGTGGCGATCGCCGGCGTGGCCCTGGCCGGCGACGCGGCCAGCCGATTCATGGGCCAGCGCGGCGACCTGGACGAGATCCTCGCCCGCGAGCGCTGCAACGCCGCCGCACGCGAGCCCATGGCCCATGCCGGCTCAGCGCGCCCGCACCATGCCGTGTGCGTCGGCCTGGCGGAGCAGGCTTAGTCGCTCGCTGCCGCCGACCTCAGTTCGATTTCCCGAAAATCGCGCTGCAACTGTTGCTGTAGCTCAGGCTCTGCAGGCTTTGGCCCTTGGTGACGTAGTCGACGATCATGCCGTCGCGGATTTCGAAGCTGGCGGTGCAATCGACGTTGGTTTCCGATCGCGCCGGCGCGCCGCCCACGCACATCATGCCGCCGTTCCTGGAGTTGGGATCGGGCACGTACATATTGCCCGCCCCGCAGCCTTGCGACGGATCGGGCCCGAGCAGAACGGTGGCCTTGTAGTAGTGCAGGATGCGCTGAGCGCCCTTGTCCTCGAAGGTGGTCGGCTTGCCCCAGGCGCCGACCAGTTCGGTTTCGCCATGCCCGATCCAGGGATCGAGGCCGTTGCGCACCTCGCGCGGCTCCCGCTTCTTGCGCGCCTTGGCGATGCTGGCGTTCGCCGCGGTCAGCGCCATTACGTCGGCGGTGCGCTGCTGGTCCTGCTTATCGGCCTCGACGACCTGGCCGGCGATGGCATTGGCTTCGGCGAGCGCCGCTTTCCTGCGCTCGGCGAGCTCGGCCATTTTGGCGTCCATCTCCTGCTTGGACCGCTTGCTAGCTACGACCGGGCGCTTGCCGTCGCTCCAGAAGTTTTTCCAGGCGAAGTCGCCGATGGCGGTGGTCGTAAGCGGCCCCATGAAGAGCAAACCGCGCTCGCTATTGTTGGCTTTACGCATCGCTAGCCGTTCGGCCTGCGCTTTCGGGCCCATCTCGCAAGCGAATTCGACCAGCTTGCGGTCGACCGCGTCCTTGGGCGGATGCGCGGGCTGGTCGGGCACGGTCTTGACGAAGTCGTCGCGCGGCGAGACCTGGATCAGCTTTTCTTCCAGGGTCTGCTCGTCGCAATCGACGATGACGTTGGAGGTCACCGAGTCGGGCGACTTCGGATGCTCCATCAGCGAGAAGGTTTCCAGCTTGTAGCTGTTCTTGGTGAAAGGAACGGGATCGAGAAACGCCTCGTCGACCGCGACGATCAGCCGAGCCGGCTTCTCGCCGCCCATGAACACCAGCCACCATTCTCCCGCCATCGCGGGCGTCGCCATCATCGCGGCCACGACCGCGACGACCATCCTGCATTTCTTCATATCGGGCTCCCGCGCACTGCCGAAAACTGTGGATCATGCGGCGATCGAAGTCGAGGCGATCGCCCCGCGATTCAGCGCAAACTCCGCGCATTTCGGCGCAAACTTCCGTTCCCAGACATGGCCGGCGGCCGGCGCTACCACCGCGCATGGCATAGCGCGCCTATCCGATCTTCGCTAAACACCCTTTCGGTGAGCAGGCCCTCGCCCACCCGCCTTTGCGCCCGCACGGCGGGCGACGAGCCGCACGCGCGAACGGCCGCGGCGCCTCGAGAGCGTTTTGCCGCCCTCAGGCCTCGCCGCGCGCGAAGCTCGCGCGTATGCAGCCTTCGAGCGTGCGCAGCGCGGCGCCGTCCGCGCCGGGCAGGCGGCGCAGATTGACGTAGTAGTGCGGCAGCGCGGGCAGGCCGTGACCGCGCAGCACGTCCAGACCATCGGGTACGCTGTTGGCCAGGAAGGTCGACACCGCCATGTCGGCCTCGATCGTGCCGGTCACCGATTCGAGATGGCCGAGGTGACCGATCGGGCGCCACGGAATGCCCGCATGGCCCAGCGCCTCGATGGTCGCCGCGCGCACGCCGCAGCGTTCTTCGTGGCAGACCGCGACCGGCAGCGGCCGGCGTCGCGGCGCCTCGCCGCCGCGCGCGCCCACCCAGACCAGATCGTCGCTGAGCAGCAGCTCCTCGCCCTGGCCGGGCTCGCGTTCGGCCAGCACCGCCAGGTCGACCTGTCCGCCGCGCAGCAGCTCGCGCATGCTCTGGTTATTGTCGCTGAGCAGGGTCAGCTGCACTTCCGGATGGCGGCGGCGGAACGCCTGGAATACCGTCGGCGCCATCAGTTCGGCGACGTCGTGCGCCACGCCCAGACGGATCTCGCCGGGCTCGTCGGCACCGCGCATGGCGCGCACCACTTCGTCGTTGAGCGCGATCAGCCGCTGCGCATGGGCGAGCAGGCGCTGGCCGGCGGGCGTGGGCTTGAGGCTGTCGCCGCCGCGATCGAATAGGATGGCGTCGAGCAGTCCTTCCAGACGCTTGATCTGCTGGCTCACCGCGCCCTGGCTGAGATGCACCACGCGCGCGGCGGCGGTCATGCTGCCCGTGCTCACCACCGCCACGAAGGCGCGCAGCAGGGCTATGTCGATATCGCGTACGCCTGTCGCCATTCGATTTCCTAATGAGCGCCAGCAAGAAAATTGGCTGGATCAGCATGGGGGCACGGCGATAGCGTCGCAAGACGCCAACCTCCACAGGAAGCCCTCATGAGCCACCCTTCGCACCACGCCGATCCGCATGCCGCCAGCGCGCCCACCGGCGCCACCTTCGTGCTCGTGCACGGCGCCTGGGCCGGCGCCTGGGCCTGGGCGGGCGTGTCCGCGCGCCTGCGCGCGCGCGGACATCGCGTGCACGTACCCACCCTCAGCGGCCTGGGCGAACGCTCGCACCTGCCCGGCCACGTGATCGACCTGGACACCCATATCGACGACGTGGTCAACGAGATCCTCTGGAACGACCTCGACGGCATCGTGCTGGTCGGCCATTCCTATTCCGGTTTCGTGGTCACCGGCGTGGCCGAGCGCATCGCCTCGCGCATCGCTTCGATCGTCTACCTGGAGGCCTTCATCCCGGAGGACGGGCAATCGTTCGCGGACCTGGCCACCTGGATGGACCCCTCTGTGCCGATGACGCCGGTCCCGCCCTCTTCGCCCGGCGACTACCTGCGCGAAAGCGACCGCACCTGGGTCGACGCCAAGGCCACGCCGCAACCCACCGGCAGCTTCACCCAGAAATTGCGCGTCGGCGGCGCCTATCGCGACCTGCCCAAGAAGGCCTTCGTGCTCGCCACCGGCTGGGACGGCCCGTTCGCGCAGGCGCTGCAAAACGCGCGCAGCACGCCGGGCTGGAGCGCCTACGAAATCGACTGCGGACACGACGTGCCGGTCGACAAGCCGGACGAACTGGTCGCGATCCTGGAAGCCTGCGCCTGAGTCGCAGGCGCCGAACGAGAGCGGCTCCGGGATCGCTCCCGGGCCGCCTCTCAGCCGCGAGCGATCTCCGCCAGCACCTTGGACAGCGTCTGCACGCCGCGCACGATGTCCGCCTCCGGCACCCCGCCGAACCCCAGGACCAGACCGGGGTCGCGGCTGTCGGCGACATAGCAGCTGGAGAGCGCGATCGCGCTGATGCCGCGGGCACGGGCGCGCCGCACGACTTCGGCGTCGTCGTAACCCGCCGGCAGCCGCGCTGTCAGGTGCATGCCCGCGTCCGCGTTGACGATGCTCAACACGCCGCTCAGACGCGCCTGGATTTCCGCGACCAGCGCGTCCCGACGGCCCTGGTAGATCGCGCGCATGCGCCGCACATGGCGGGCGAAATGCCCCTCGCACAGGAAGTCGGTCAGCACCAACTGGTCCAGGGTCTGCGGAAACAGATCCAGGGCCAGGCGCTGGGCGATGAAGGCTTGCACCAGCGACGCCGGCGCGACCAGATAACCGATGCGCAGCGCCGGGAACAGCACCTTGCTGAAGGTGCCGGTGTAGATGACCCGATCCGCGCCGTTCATGCCTTGCAATGCGCCGAGCGGGCGGCTGGAAAAACGGTAGTCGCTGTCGTAGTCGTCCTCGACGATCCAGGCCTGGTGACGCCGCGCCCAGTCCAGCAACGCCAAGCGTCGCGATACGTTCATCGAAACGCCTAGCGGATACTGATGCGACGGCGTGACGTAAACCGCGCTCGCGCCGTCCTTGGCGGGGCGCATCGCCTTCACCGCCAGCCCCTCCGCATCCACCGCCACCGGCCGCACCGTCGCGCCGGTCGCGCCCAACGCCGTTCGGGCGCCGGGGTAGCCGGGATCCTCGAAGTAGAGCGTGTCGCCCGGCTTGAGCAGCACGCGCGCGCACAGATGCAGCGCCATCTGCGATCCGGACACGATCAGCACCTGACTGGCATCGCAGGCCACCGCCCGCGCGGTGCGCAGGTAATCGGCCACGGCATGACGCAGCGGCAGGTAACCGGCGGGATCGCCGTAGGCCATCGACTCGGCCGACATGCCGCGCGCATGTCGCGTGACCAGGCGCGCCCATAGCCGGTTCGGGAACTGATCGAGCGCGGGCAGGCTGACCCGGAACGCACCCAACTCGGCTTTTCGCTCCTGCGCCCGCGCCGCCTCGGACGATGCGGTCGCGGTAGCGATCGCGCGGCGACGTGGATTGCGCGGGTGCGCGGCGCGCGCGCCCGGCGTGGCCGCGGCCGGCAGCTCGTGTATGGACGAGGCCACGAAGGTCCCCGAGCCCGAGCGCCCTTCCAGATAGCCCTCATGCAGCAATTGCTCGAAGGCGGTCAGCACCGGCAGCCGGGAAATGCCCAGTTCCAGGGCCAGCGCCCGGGTCGAGGGAATCCGTTGCCCGGCGCGCAGCCGGCCCTCCAGTATCGCCGCGCGGTATCCGTCGTAGATCTGGCGATACAGCGGACGCGCATCCGCCGCGACGGCGACGAAGGGAACGAAGGTCTCGCGTGCGGACCGCTTGCCCAAGTGGTTATCCACAAAACAGGCCTAGTGGTCATTGTGTCATAGCCGCCTGGACGGCACTTTGAGCGCCACGCCCGCGCGACGATGCGCAGGGCGGCCAGGCAGGCTGCCGACCGTGGCACCCGCCAAGCCCGCTATCGATCCACGGAGACCGTCATGACACTAGCCGCGCTTCTGCTCGCCTTGGGCCCATCGCCGGCGCTGGCCGCGGAGCTGCCGCCAGACCTGGCCCTGGCGGTGGCGGCCTACGACCGCGCGCAATTCGACAACGACGTCGCCACGCTCGCGCGACTCGTCGACGACGACTACGTGCTGGTGAATTCGAACGCGTCGGTGGAGGACAAGCGGCAATTTCTCGCCGACTTCCATCTGCCCGGATTCAAGATCGAGCCCTACACGATCGAACAGCCGGTGCGGAAGGTCTGGGGCGACGGCGCGGTGATCGGCGGACTGGTGAACCTGCGCTGGACCCAGGACGGCAAGCGGCAGACGCGCCGGCTGCGCGTGGCCTATGTCTGGGCCAAGCGCGACGGTCGCTGGCTGGCCACTTACGCGCAGGTGACGCGCGTCCCTTGAACGCCACGCGCCGAGATGTCGCTCGACGCAGTCCGCTATGGAGTCGCCCCTCATGTCGCTCATGAAATCGCTCGCCACGCTGTTGACGCTCGTCGCTCTGGCGGCGGGCGCCTACAGCCCGGCCACGTCGGCTCAACCCGCAAAACCGGCCTACCGGACCACCGAGGTCGCGCCCGGCCTGTACAGCTTCGGCGCCGGCATGGCCTTCAACGCCTTCATGGTCACCGACGAGGGCGTCGTGGTCATGGACAGCTTCGACCAGGACTTCGCCGCGGCCTCGCTGGCGGCCATCCGCAAGGTGACCGACCGCCCCATCCGTTACCTCATCTACTCGCACAACCACTACGACCACATCAGCGGCGGCGCGGTGTTCAAGGCGGCGGGCGCCACGATCCTCAGCCACGCGACCAGCGCCGACTGGCTCAAGCGCCATCCCAGCCCGGACGTGGTCCCGCCCGACGAAACCTGGTCCGGGGCGAGGTCGGAATTGAAGCTGGGCAGCAGCCGGATCGAGTTGCTGTACTTCGGCGCGAACCACGGCGAAGGCATGACCGTGTTCCGGTTTCCGCGCGAGCGCACGATCTACACCGTCGACCTGGTGGTGCCGAAGCGGGTGGCGTTCGCCTACATGCCCGACTTCGCTCCGCGGGAATGGGAACGCACGCTGGCCGAGATGGACGCGCTCGACTTCGATCGGGTGATGTACGCCCACAACGCGCCGGTAGGCCCCAGAACCAGCGTGGCGGATCAGCTGCGATTTCTGCGCGACCTGAGGGCCGCGATTTCTGCCGAACTCGAAAAGGGCACGCCGTTCATGCAGATTCCCGACACGGTGAAACTGCCGCAATACGCGCACTGGGACGGCTACGAGGCCTGGCTGCCCATGAACGCCTGGCGGGTCCTGCTGGAGATCGCGATGGGCGTGTGAGCGGCGGCTGGCCGTCGGTGGATGCCGCGCGCCTACGCCCGCCAGTGCGAGCTATCGCGCTATCCAGCGGAAGCGCGACTCGCATCGGTCGGTTTTCAATGCCCTGCGCTCGCTCGGGCACAATGGCCTATGGCCGATGTGAAGCTGGGCACTTGGAGCACGATCCTATTGCTGGGTAGCCTGCATGGGCTGGCGATGGCGAGCCTGCTTGCGTTCTCGAAGCGCAATCGACTCGCCAATCGGTGCCTGGCCACGCTGTTGCTGGCGGTGGTGCTGCTGATTACCCCCTTCACCATTGGCTATGCGGGGTTTTACGACGCATGGCCGTGGCTGACGTATGCGCCGTTCTTCTGGCAGCTCGCGTTCGGCCCGCTGGTGTGGCTGTACGTGCGCCAGTTGGGGCAGGCGGCGTTGCCACCGAAGTGGCGATGGCATTTCCTGCCCGCCGCCTTGCAGGGGCTGTATTTCTTTTGCTTGTTCCTGCAGCCATTGCCGGTGAAGTGGCGATGGGACGAGAAGGTGCACCTGCCCTTCGTCGCGCCCGTGCTGGAGGCCCTGATCTTCGCGTCGATGGCGGCCTACTGGCTCATGGCATGGCGCGCCTACGGCGTCTACCAACGCTGGCTGGAACAGCACAGCGGCGCGCGCGAGGAATACCGCCTGCACTGGCTGCGACGCTTCCTGTGGGCGATGGCGCTGGTCATAGCGATCAACCTGGGCTTCACCCTCATCGACCGTTTTGTCGCGCGACTGGACTACTTCGACCAGTTCCCGCTGTACCTGGCCTTTGTGGCCTTGGTCTACTACCTGGGCCTCGAAGGCTGGCGTCATGCCGACGATCCCTACCCCCAACCCTCGCCGGCAGTCGAGGCCGCCGCGGTCGCGTCCCAGCCGATCGCCGAGCGCGACTGGCGGGCGTTGGGCGAGCAATACCGGGCCCAGGTGCAAGCCCAGGGCTGGTGGCGCGAGTCGGATCTGGACCTGTCCGGCCTGGCGCGCCGGCTGGGCACCAACACGCTTTATCTCTCCCGAGCGCTCAACGAGGGGCTGGAGCAGAACTTCAGCGAGTTCATCAACCGCCAGCGCACCGAAGCCGCGCGTGGGCTGCTGTCGGGCGCATCGTCGGTGCTGGAGATCGCGCTGGCGGTCGGTTTCGGCTCCAAGGCCAGTTTCAATCGCGCCTTTCGTGCCTATGTGGGCTGCACCCCCAGCGAATACCGGCTTCGCGGCCAGGACCCGCCCTGAACGCACGTCGCAACGCTTGAAAAACTTCGCCGTTTCGGCTTTTTGAGTCGCCGGCCACGCCCCGCTTCCTCGACATTGCCCCCTCCCGAAGGAGGTCCGCATGGCCGCAACCGCATCCTTTCCGCAGCGCTGGCTCGCCGTAGCGCTGCTGGCCCTCTCGTCCTGCCTCGCGGCGCACGCACAGGAGGCCTCGCGCCCATTGGACGGCGCCGGCCTGGTGGCGGATGTCGATCTGCTGGAACGGGCCTACACCCGGCTGCATCCCGGCCTCTACCGCTACGCCACGCCGGCGCAGACGCGGCGGCGATTCGATGCATTGCGCAAGGAACTGCGCGGCGGCGCCACTTTGGCCGATGCGTTTCTGGCCCTGTCGCGCTTCTCGGCCACGGTGCGCTGCGGCCATACCCAGGCCAACTTCTTCAATCAGTCGCCTGCGCTGCAGAAGGCGCTGCTGGAATCGGGACGCACCCGCCTGCCCTTCCAGTTCCGATGGCTGGAAGGGCGCATGGTGATCACGCGCAACGGCTCCAGCGATGCCAGCCTGGTCCCGGGCACGCAGGTGAAGGCGATCGACGGCGTGCCGACGGCGACCGTGCTGGCGCGGCTGATGCCGTTGGCGCGCGCCGACGGCGGCAACGACAGCAAGCGCGTCGCGCAAATGGAAGTGCACGGGCTGGACCGATACGAAGCGTTCGACGTCTACCTCGCGCTGCTATACCCCGAGTTCGGCGACAACTTCCGTTTGCGGGTCCGCAGTCCGGGCGACGCCGCCGATCGCATCGTGGCGGTGCGCGGATTCACCATCGACGAGCGTCGCGCCATGTCGGGCGGCGCCGGTTCCGAACCGAATGCGCCGGCGTGGTCGCTGCAACACCCCCGCGCAGGCGTCGCATTGCTGCGCATGCCCGACTGGGCGCTGTACGACAGCAACTGGGATTGGCGCGCCGATCTGCGGGCGACGTTCGCACGGCTCGGCAAGGAGGGCACGACCACGCTGGTGATCGACCTGCGCGGAAACGAGGGTGGGCTGAGCGTGGGCGACGAACTGCTGGCGTATCTGAGCGCGCGTCCATTGCCGCTGCTTCGCTATCGTCAGCAGGTGCGTTACCGGACGGTGCCTGCGCCGCTGCTGCCGTTCCTGAAAACCTGGGACAAGTCGTTCCAGGATTGGGGCGAGGACGCACAGCCGCTGGACGGGCATTGGTTCACCCTGACCCGCTGGCGGCCGGCGGACGCCGCCGACATCCTGCAGCCGAAGTCGCCGCGCTTCACGGGCAAAGTGCTGGTGCTGGTGGATGCGGCCAACAGCTCGGCGACCTTCGAGTTCGCCAATCAGCTCAAGGCCAGCGGGCTGGCCACGCTGATCGGCAGCACCACCGGCGGCAATCGGCGCGGCATCAACGGCAGCGCGTTCTTTTTCCTTACCCTGCCCCACTCCGGCATCGAACTCGACTTGCCCTTGGTGGCGCAGTTCCCGACCACCGAGCAGCCCGACGCCGGCGTCGAGCCGGACGTTCGCGTCGTGGAGACCGCCGAGGATCTGGCGGCGGGGCGCGATGCGGTGATGGAGAAGGCGATGTCGCTGGCGAAGTAGGCGCGACGCGCACGCCTTTCGAAGCGATTCATGCGCGCCCCCCAGGCCGTCGGCGTGACCCGCCCGACGTCGGGGCGAAAACCGACGCGACGGCGCATCCGGGGCGCGGAGCGCGCAAAGCGAAACGCCCGGGATCGCTCCCGGGCGTCTTGCGTATTTGGTGGGCCGTGTAGGATTCGAACCTACGACCAAAAGATTAAAAGTCTTCTGCTCTACCGACTGAGCTAACGGCCCGGTGCAACGCCGGCAACGCGCCGGAGTCGGACATTCTAACAAGCCCTAGTCGCGGAGTCAGGCCCCGGCTCTGCGCGGCCCGGCCAGGCGGTTCAGACGTAGCGCGTGGGATCGGCCACGCCCGCGGCGGCGAAGCCGTCGGCGCGCAGGCGGCAGGCGTCGCAATGGCCGCAGGCGCGGCCCTCGTCGTCGGCCTGATAGCAGGACACGGTCTGG
Organism: Lysobacter sp. Root604; assembly: GCF_001427505.1. NCBI lineage: Bacteria > Pseudomonadati > Pseudomonadota > Gammaproteobacteria > Lysobacterales > Lysobacteraceae > Lysobacter > Lysobacter sp. Root604. The sequence goes on from NZ_LMGS01000012.1 coordinate 152,371, forward strand.
GCGAAATCCACGCCCAGGCGCAGGCCCTCGCGCACGATGTCGGCCTTGCTCATGTACTGCAGCGGCGCGCGCACGCGCAGGCCCGCACCCTCGACGCCGGCCTTGGTGGCCAGGTTGGCCAGGCGCTCGAAGGCCTCGACGAACTCGGGGCGGCAGTCGGGGTAGCCCGAGTAGTCGACCGCGTTGACGCCGCAGTAGATATCGGCCGCGCCCAGCACCTCGGCCCAGCCCAGCGCCACCGACAGCATGATGGTGTTGCGCGCCGGCACATAGGTGACCGGAATGTCGTCCTTGGCCGCGTCCACGCCGACCGGGTGGTGGTCGGTGTCCAGCGGCACCGAGATCGCCTCGTCGGTCAGGGCCGAGCCGCCGATGCTGCGCAGATCGACGTTGACGGTCTTGTGCGCGACCGCGCCCAGGGACTGGGCCACGCGCGCGGCGGCGTCGAGCTCGGAGGTATGGCGCTGGCCGTAGCGCACGCTCAGCGCATGCACGGCATAGCCTTGCTCGCGCGCGATGGCGATGACGACGGCGGAGTCCATACCACCGGAGACGAGGACGACGGCTTTTTTCATTTCGGGATTCGAGATTGGGGATTAGGGATTGGTCGGAGCGGGCGAAGGGAAGAACGCAGAATCCGGCGGAGTCGGAAGCCGCTGTTGCGAATCCCGAATCCCCAATCCCGGCCTCAACGCCCCGGCTCGTCGTTCCAAAGAATCTTGTGCAGCTGCAGTTGGAAACGCACCGGCAGGCGGTCGGCGACGATCCAGTCGGCCAGGTCGCTGGGTTTGATCTGGCTGAAGCTGGGCGAGAACAGCACGTCGCAGACCTCGGTCAGGCGATGCTGCGCGACCACGTCCTTGGCCCAGTCGTAGTCCTGTCGGCTGCAGATCACCAGCTTGACCTGGTCGCGCGCGGTCAGCAGGGCCAGGTTGCTCCACAGGTTGCGGTGCGCTTCCTTGGAATCCGGGGTCTTGATGTCGAGCACGCGCGACACGCGCGGGTCGACCTCGGCGATGTCGATCGCGCCGGAGGTCTCCAGCGACACCTCGTAGCCGGCGTCGCACAGGCGCTCGAGCAGGCCGATGCAGCGCTTCTGCGCCAGCGGCTCGCCGCCGGTCACGCAGACGTGGCGCGCGCCGTGGCCGGCGACCTCGGCCAGGATGTCGTCCATCTGCCACCACTGGCCGCCGTGGAAGGCATAGGCGGTGTCGCAGTACTGGCAGCGCAGCGGGCAGCCGGTCAGGCGCACGAACACGGTCGGCCAGCCGATGCTGCGGGCTTCGCCTTGCAGGGACAGGAAGATTTCGGTCAGCCGCAGGCGCTCGGGCGACGCCAGGGCCGCGTCGGTCGATACGGCGTTCATGCGCCTAGTTTATCGGAGCCGGACCCCGCCGGCCCGAACGGCACTGGAATGCTGCGGTGCCGGGGCTTTGCCGGATCGGGCGTGGAGGCGGGCCCTGCCCGCCCAGGCAGGCGCAGCTGCCGTCGCGTTAGCGCAGACGCCCGAGCTGGAGCGCGTTGAGGCGGTCGGAGGCCGCGCGCGCGGCGTCGGTGCCCGGGAAACGCGCGACCACTTCGCCCAGGGTGCGTTCGGCCGCGTCGATCTGGCGCAGGCCCTGCTGGGACAAGCCCAGCTTGAGCAGCGCGCCCGGGGCCTTGTCGTGGGTCGGGTAGCGCTCGTACAGCGACTGGAACTGGACCAGCGCGAGCTGGTAGTTCTGGGTCACGTAGTAGCTCTCGCCCAGCCAGTACAAGGCGTTGGGGGTGTAGGTGCCGTTCGGGTAGGTCTCGATGAAGGCCTGGAACATGCGCGCCGAGTCGGCGTAGAGGCCGGCCTTGAGCGCGTTGAAGGCGATGTCGTACGCGCTGCGCTCGTCGGCGCTCTGGGCCACCGCGCCCGGATCGCCGTAAACCGCCGGCGGGCGGTCTTGGGCGGCCGCATGCGCGGCCGGCGGCGGCGCTGCGACGGTGGGCGCGGCAGGCTTGGGCGAGGCGGCGGCCGGCGCGGAGGCCGGGGCCGGCGGCGCCCCGCCTTCGAGCTGGTTGAGGCGGCCGTCCAGGTCCAGGTACTGGTTCTTGCTGGACTGCTGCAGTTGCTGATTTTGCTGCTGCAACTCCTCGACCTGCGAGCGCAGGGCCTGCAGTTCGGACTTGAGCTGGGTCACCTGATTCAACAGGTCGACGTTGGCCTGATTGTTGGCCGCGCGCTGCTCCAGCACCGCGACGCGGTCGGCCAGGCTGGCGCGTTGGGCGTAAGCGGGGGCGGCGGCCGCGAGGGCCGCCGCTCCGCAGACGATCGAAGCCGCTAGGGTCTGTGCGAACGTGCGCATCGATCGTGGGTCCGATTACTTGGCGGTGTACACGATCTCGACGCGACGGTTCTTGGCCCAGCAGTCCTCGTTGGAGTCGGTGCAGACCGGGCGCTCTTCGCCGTAGGAGGTCACGGTGATCTGGCTGCCCGAACCGCCGTTGGCCTGGATCGCCGAAGACACCGCATTGCCGCGGCGCTCGCCGAGGCCGAGGTTGTACTCGCGGCTGCCGCGCTCGTCGGCGTTGCCTTCCAGGGTCATGCGCGAGGACGGACGGTCGCGCAGGTACTTGGCGTGGCAGCCCACGATGGCCTGGAATTCCGGCTTCAGGCTGTCCTGATCCAGATCGAAGTAGACCACGCGCTGACGCAGGCAGGCGTCGGTGTCCAGATCGTTCGGGCCGTACGCGCCCGAGGCGACCGGACCGCCGCCGTCGGACGGCTGGGTGGTGCCGGTGTTGCCGGTGCCGCTGTCGGTCGGCGGAACTTCCTTGACCTTCTTCGAGCAGGCGACGGCGAGCGTGCAAAGCAGTGCGGCGAGCACGACCTTGCCGACGGTGGCGGGAGCGATCTTGTTCATGGGTTTTCCTCGTCTGGTGGAACAGGGGGCAGGATTAGCGGACAACAGGTGCCGGGGGATCGATTAGGGAGAGGGCGCGGATTCACTGCGGCGTGCGGTAGGGACCCCACGCCGGTTCGCGCACGTCGCCGTCGTCCAGCACCACGCGCTCGCGCACGCGAGCGTCGGCGGAAACCGAATACAGCACGCCGCGGCGGCCTTCGCGCGCAGCATAAATGATCATGGCGCCGTTCGGAGCGAAGGTCGGGGACTCGTCCAGCGAGCCCGGCGACAGCGTGCTCCAGCGCGCCGAACCCAGGCTGCTGTCCATCATGGCGATGCGATAGGTGTTGCCCGCGCCCTGCGCGACCGCGATCTTCTTGCCGTCCGAGGACACGCTGGGGGTGGCGTTGTAGCTGCCCTGGAAGGTCACGCGCGTGGCGCCGCCGCCGCTGGAGGCGACCTGGTAGATCTGCGGCTTGCCGCCGCGATCGGAAGTGAAATAGATCTTGCTGCCGTCGGCGCTCCAGGTCGGCTCGGTGTCGATGCCGAAATGGTTGGTCAGCTGGGTCAGCGCCTTGCTGCCCAGGTCCATCACGTAGATCTCGGGGTTGCCGCTGCGCGACAGGGTCAGGGCCAGGCGGCGGCCGTCCGGCGAGAACGAGGGCGCGCCGTTGATGCCGCGGAACTTGGCCACCAGCTCGCGGCTGCCGGAGCTGATGTTCTGGATGTAGATCGAGGAATTGCCGCCCTCGAAGCTCACGTACGCCAGACGATTGCCGTCCGGGCTCCAGGCCGGCGACAGCAGCGGCTCGGGCGAGCGCACCACCGGCTGCGGGTTGAAGCCGTCGGAGTCGGCGATCTTGAGCACGTAGTCGGCGCCGCGGCCGGTGCCGTTGGCGGTGACGTAGGCGATGCGGGTGTAGAAGGCGCCGCGCACGCCGAGGATCTTCTGGTAGATCGCGTCGGCGATCTGATGGGCGGCGTCGCGCACCACGTTGGCGCGCGCGGTGTAGGCGAAGCCGGCCAGGCGTTGCTGCTTGGCGACGTCGAACAGTTCGTACTCGATGCGGTACGCGCCGGCGCCGCCGTCGACTACGCGCCCGACCACGATGTAGTCCTGGTTGATCGCGCGCCATTCCGGATAGTTGATGTCGGCGCCGCGGCTGGGCTGGCTGGCCATGCGCTCCACCGGCAGGCCGCGGAACTGGCCCGAGCGGTTGAGGTCGTCGCGGATCACCTTGGCGATATCGGTGCTGGGCGCGGTGCCGGCGCCCTGATACGGCATCGGCACCACCACGATCGGCAGCGCCGCGGCCTTGCCGCCGACGATATCGACATCCAGCCCCTGGGCGGCGGCGGAGAACGGAAGCAGCAGCGCGAGCAGCGCGGCCAGCCAGGACAGGGGTCGGTTCATCGGCACTCCATTACGGGTCATTCGGACGCGGACACTTGTTCAGCTTGGGATTCTTAACAGTTTGGAGGTGAACGCCGCCTCAAAGCTGAACGAATTCAAGCTGAACCACCCAATCGGGCCGGGCTTACTCGTCCTGGGCGGTGAAAGTGAAGTTGAGCTGGCGGTTGAACACCTTTTCGAAGCCCGCGTAGGGCAAGGGCTGGGCCTTGAGCACGGCGGCCTCGATCGAGCGCTGGGCCTGCTCGTCGTAGGAACACGGCGACGATACCTGCACGTCGATGACGGCACCGCCTGTGATCTGGCGGATGACCAGCTTGCATTTCGCGCCCAGCGGCACGCTGTCCGGCCGGGTCCACTTGGCCTTGATCGCCGCCTGCAGCGCGGCCTGGTAAGCCGCCATCAGGCCCGGATCGCCCTGCCCGCCCGCGCCGGGGGTCGCCTGGCTGGCGTCAGCCTGGGCCGAGGAGGCGTTGCGGGCCTGGGCGTCGGCGAGCTGCGCCAGCCGCTGCTCTGCCAGGCTGGCCTCGCGCGCGGCCGCGGCGCGCTTGCGCCGGATGTCCTCGAGCTGCTTCTGGCGCTCCAGTTCCATCGCGGTCAGGCGCTGCTGGCGCTGGATCTCCAGCTGACGCTCCTGCTCGGTCAGATCGACCTGATCCTGCTGGCGCTTGGCCTCCTGCACGGTCTGCTCGGTGGCCTTGTTCGGGGTCGGAGTGTCGACCACCTGCTCCTGAACGCTGTCGTCGGGCACCGGGATGAAGTCCTGCGGCGCCTGCTGCTGCGGGGTGGGCGCGTCCTGCGGGATCGGCTCGGGCTCCGGCTGCGGCAGCGCGTCCTCGGGCTCGGGCTGCGGCAACGGATCCTGCACCGGCGCGACCTTGCTGCGCAGGGTGCGCTGCATCGCCGCCGACAGGTCGGAGGCGTCGGTCAGTTCGGTGGCCATGGGCGAGCCGCCGCCTTCCGGCGCGCCGCCCCACTGCAATGCGCTCAGCAATAGCGCCACGATCAGCAGCCCGTGCAGCGCCAGGGCCAAACCGACGGCTTGCGCGGTGTCGGCTTTGGTTTCCCTCATCGGGCTTTGCTCTTCTCGGGCTGGCTGATCAGGCCGACTTTCTCGACCCCAGCGCCCTGCAGGATGTTCATCACGTCCATCACGCGCTGGTAGTTCGACTGGCCGTCGCCGGCCACGTAGACCTGGACCTTGTCCTTGCCGTTCTCGGCGACCAGCGCGCTCATGCGCGTGCGCAGGGTCTGCGCGGTCACGCCTTCCTTCTTGTCGGCCTTGACCGCCAGGAAGTAGTTGCCGGCCGCGTCGACCTGCACCACCACCGGATCGTTCTTGGTCTCGATCGACTTGGCGTTGGAATTGGGCAGATCGACGTCGATGCCCAGGGTCAGCAGGGGCGCGGTGACCATGAAGATGATCAGCAGCACCAGCATCACGTCGATGTAGGGCACGACGTTGATTTCGGCCTTGAGTTTGCGCTTGCGATGGCGGCGCGCGGAGATGCCGGACATGGCCTTACCTCTCTTTCTTTACGAGGCCTTCCGCGGGAGCGGAAGGCGCAGGCGCGAGTACGCGCTCGGGTGCGGATGCGTGCGGAGGGCCCGCATCAGCCTTCGTCGAGGTGGGACTGCCGTTGCAGGATCGAGGAAAACTCCTCGGAGAACGCGTCGTAGCGCACCGACAGGCGTTCCACGCCGGTGGCGAAGCGGTTGTAGGCCCAGACCGCCGGGATCGCCACGAACAGGCCCATGGCGGTGGCCAGCAGCGCCTCGGAGATGCCCGGGGCGACGTCGGCGATGCCGACCTGCTTGGTGGTCGAGATCAGCGAATGCATGGTGACCATGATGCCGAACACGGTGCCGACCAGGCCGATGTACGGCGAGGTCGAGCCGATGTTGGCCAGCAGTTCCAGGTTGTGCTCCAGGCCGTCGAGCTCGCGCGAGCCGGTCGCGCGCATCGCGCGCTGGGCGCCTTCGAGCTGGGCGCGCGCATCCACGCCGCGACGCTGGCGGATGCGGTTGAATTCGCGGAAACCGGCTTCGAAGATCGCCTCCAGGCCGCCGACGCCGCGGCCGCGCTCGGTGGTGCCGGCATAGAGCTTGCTCAGCTCGGCGCCCGACCAGAAACGCTCCTCGAACTGATCGGCCTCGTGCTTGGCGCGCCGGATCACCTTCCACTTGCGGAAGATGATGATCCAGGAGGTGACCGAGGCCAGCACCAGCAAGGCCATGATGAACTGCACCGGCAGGCTGGCGTCGCGCAGCAGGGCCAGCAGACTGAAGTCGCCGCCCGCGGCGGTGGCGGCGGTCGCGGCCTGCGTCACCGCGCTGGCGGCCTCTTCCGGCAGGGCTTCCACGGTCGTGGCCAGTAGCGCGATCAACGATGACGTCATGCTTGTTTCTCCGTAGCCCGCAACACGGGCCTGATGGTTACGTTGGTTCTTGCGGCGCCGGGGTGACCAACGCTTGCAGCGACTCGTACAGCGCCGCCGGAATCGGGCGCGGGCGGAAGTCCCGCGGGTCCAGTGCGGCCAAGCGCACCGTCGCCGTGAACAGACGCTCCTCGCCGCGGTGGATGGCCTGCGCGAACACCAGGCTGGCGCGGCGGCACTCGCGCAGCTGCGCCGACACCGACAGGGCGTCGTCCAGGCGCGCGGGCTTGAGGAAGTCGATCTGCATCGCGCGCACCGCGAACACCAGCTCGAACTCCAGCCGCAACCGCTCCTGGCCGTAACCCTGCGCACGCACCCATTCGCTGCGCGCGCGCTCCAGAAACGCCAGGTATTGCGCGTGGTAGACCACGCCACCAGCGTCGGTATCTTCCCAATAGACGCGTGTCGGCCAACTGAACGCCGGTGCAATCACTCGCTCAATCCTCTTCGAAAAGCCCGACGGCATTGGCTTTGGGCTTCAAACCGATGTGCCGGTAGGCCTTGGGCGTGGCCATGCGGCCGCGCGCGCTGCGGACCAGATAGCCCTGCTGGATCAGATAGGGCTCGATCACGTCCTCGAGCGTGCCGCGCTCCTCGCTGAGCGCGGCGGCCAGCGATTCCACGCCCACCGGGCCGCCGTCGAAGGACTCGATGATGGTCAGCAGCAGGCGCCGGTCGAGCTCGTCGAAGCCCTGCGGGTCGACCTTGAGCATGGCCATGGCGGCGTCCGCGGTTTCGCTGTCGATGCGCCCGTTGGCGCGCACCTGGGCGAAGTCGCGCACGCGCCGCAGCAGGCGGTTGGCGATGCGCGGGGTGCCGCGCGAGCGCTTGGCGATCTCGGCCGCGCCCTCGGGCACGCAGTCGATGCCCAGGATCTGGGCCGAGCGGCGCACGATCTTGGTCAGCTCCTCGGCGCTGTAGAACTCCAGGCGCTGGACGATGCCGAAACGGTCGCGCAGCGGCGCGGTCAGCAGGCCGGCGCGGGTGGTGGCGCCGATCAGGGTGAAGGGCGGCAGGTCGAGCTTGATCGAGCGCGCCGCGGGGCCCTCGCCGATCATGATGTCGATCTGGTAGTCCTCCATCGCCGGATACAGCACCTCCTCGACCACGGGCGAGAGGCGGTGGATCTCGTCGACGAACAGCACGTCGTGCGGCTGCAGGTTGGTCAGCAGCGCGGCCAGGTCGCCGGCCTTCTCGATCACCGGGCCCGAGGTCTGGCGCAGGTTCACACCCAACTCGTTGGCGATCACGTGGCTGAGGGTGGTCTTGCCCAGGCCGGGCGGGCCGAAGATCAGGACGTGGTCCAGGGCCTCGCCGCGGCCCTTAGCGGCCTCGATGTAGATCTTGAGCTGCTCGCGGACCGGCTGCTGGCCCAGGTACTCGTCCAGACGCTTGGGCCGGATCGAGGCCTCCAGGGCCTCGTCCTCGCGGGTCGCGCCGGGGGCGATGATGCGGTGGTCGGTCATGCGCCTATGTTCGCATGGCCGCGCGCGAGCCGCCCACGGCGCGGCGCACGTTCCGGCGACGCGGCGGTTCAGGCGTCGACGAAATGCACGTCGTAGCGCTGCGGCGCCTCGTCCAGCGCGCGTGGGTCGGCCTCGCCGCGCAGGATTTTGGGCAGCAGGCGGAAATAGTCGAAACGGTCCACGCCTGGGGTCAGGGTGACCAGGACGTCGGCGACCGCGTCGGGGCCGGCGCCGAAGGAATGCACGACGCCGGGCGGGATCACCACCAGGCCGCCGCGCTCCACGCTCACCGCTTCGCCGTCGACGACCATGCGCAGCACGCCGTCGAGCACGTAGAAGGCTTCGCTGGAACGCGCGTGATAGTGCGGCTTGGCGCCGGCCGCGCCGGCCTCCAGACGCAGGCGATTGGCGCCCAGCGCGCCGCAGCAGTCGCTGGCGTCGGCGAGCAGCCACAGGCGGCTGCCGTTGCCGGCGATGGTTTCGGCGTCGCGCTCCTGGACCAGGTAGGCCTTGGGCCGGGAGGACGCATCGGGATCGGATACCGCGCTGGCGTTCGACATCGCCGGGTCTCGAGGGGAGGAGCGCTCGAGGCTAGGCAGCCGCGCGCGGCGCGGCAATCCATGCGCTGGAACGCTCATTCCCGTCCCGCCGCGCGCATCGCAGCGTTGCGCGGCCGGGCTTGCGGATCAGATTTCGACCTGCGCGCCCAACTCGACCAGGCGATTGCCCGGAATGCGGAAGAAGCCGGTCGCCGGCGCCGCGTTGCGGTGCATGAAGGCGAACAGGCGGTCGCGCCAGATCGGCATGCCGCGGTGGCGGCTGGCGACCACGGTCTCGCGGCTGGCGAAATAGGTGGTGTCCATCGGATCGAAGTAGATGCCGCCGGCGTCGCAGGAGCGCATCAGCGCCAGCGGCACGTCGGGCACTTCCATGAAGCCGAAGCGGATCAGCACGCGGTAGAAGTCGTCGCCGATGGCTTCGATCTTGAGGCGTTTTTCGCGCGGCGCGTGCGGCACGTTCAAGGTTTCCACGGTCAGGAACACGTTGCGTTCGTGCAGCACCTTGTTGTGCTTGAGATTGTGCAGCAGCGCGTGCGGGACCACGCCCTTGTCGGCGGTCATGAACACCGCCGTGCCGGGCACCCGGATCGGCGGCGCCAGCATCAGGCCGGGCAGGAAGCTGTCGAGCTGGATGCCTTCCTTGCGCACCTCGTCGTGCAGCAGCTCGCGGCCGCGGCGCCAGGTGCGCATCACCGTGAACACGGTCAGGCCCAGCACCACCGGGAACCAGGCGCCGTCGAAGAACTTGGCGCCGTTGGCGACGACGAAGCCGACGTCGACGATGAAGAACACCACGCACAGCGGCAGCACCCAGGCGCGCCAGCGCGGCCACAGCGAGCGCGCGACCAGGGCCAGCAGCAGCGTATCGATCAGCATCGTCGCCGACACCGAAATACCGTAGGCGGTGGCCAGCGCGGTCGAGCTGCGGAAGGCCAGCACCACCGCGATCACCGTGATCGCCAGGATCCAGTTGATGTAGGGCACGTAGATCTGGCCGATGGTGTCGTGCGAGGTGTGCTTGATCTGCATGCGCGGGATGTAGCCCAGCTGCATGGCCTGGCGCGCCACCGAATAGGCGCCGGTGATGACCGCCTGCGAGGCGATCACCGCCGCCATAGTCGCCAGCACGATCATCGGGTACAGGGCCCAGGACGGCACCGCCTCGAAGAAGGGATTGCGCACCGCGTCGGGGTGGCCGAGCACGAACGCGCCCTGGCCCAGGTAGTTCAGCATCAGGCAGGGCAGCACCATGATGTACCAGGCGTAGCGGATCGGGCGCGCGCCGAAGTGGCCCATGTCGGCGTACAAGGCTTCGCCGCCGGTCACCGCCAGCACCACCACGCCCAGGATCAGCACCGAGTGCAGGCCATGGTCGATGAAGAAGCGCGCGCCCCAAATCGGGTTCAGCGCCTGCAGCACTTCCGGCGCGTCGACGATGTTGTGGATGCCGATCGCGGCCAGGGCCAGGAACCACAGCACGGTGATCGGGCCGAACACTCGGCCGACCTTCTCGGTGCCGAAGCGCTGGGCCAGGAACACCATCACCAGGATCACCACGGTGATGGGCACGATGAAACGGTGCAGGCCGGGCGCCGCGACTTCCAGGCCCTCGACCGCGCCCAGCACCGAGATCGCCGGAGTGATCACGCTGTCGCCGAAGAACAGCGAGGCGCCGAAGATGCCGAGGATGCCGACCACATAGGCCGAGCGCCCGCCCTTGGCCAGGGTGCGCTGGGCCAGGGTCATCAGCGCCATGATGCCGCCCTCGCCCTCGTTGTCGGCGCGCATGATGATGGTCACGTACTTCAAGGTGACCACGATCATCAGCGCCCAGAACACCAGCGACAGAATGCCCAGCACGGTGTCGTGGAACGCGGCCGGGGTGATGTGCGGACCGATCAGGCCGAAGTGCGGCGAGAACGCCTCCTTCAGGGTGTACAGCGGGCTGGTGCCGATGTCGCCGAAGACCACGCCGATCGCGCCCACGACCAATCCGGCCAAGCCCTTGCTGCCATGGCCGTGGCCGTGACCCTGGGCGTCATGGGACTTCTTGCGCGGCTGCGCATTGGCGGAAGGAACGGTGGAAGCCATGGTGCGTGTGCTCCGGGCGGGGTGTCCGCCGTGGGCTCAGCGAAGCGCGGACTTTAGCGCTTTGCGGATGATGGCGGCGGCGTCGTCGCCGGCGGCGGTGGCATCGCGCGCCATGCGCGCGGCCTCGGCGGGCTTGTAGCCCAGTTGCTGCAGGGCGACGGTGGCCTCGCTCTGCGGGTCGGCGGGCACGCCGTTGCCGCCGAGGACGGCGCCGGAGCCCACAAAATCGCCTGCGCGATCGCGCAGCTCCACCACCATGCGTTCGGCGGTCTTCTTGCCGATGCCGGGGATGCGGGTCAGCGCGGTCACGTCGCCGGCCTGGACCAGGCGCGCGAACTCCTCCACCGGCACGCCCGACAGCACGGCCAGCGCGATCTTGGCGCCGATGCCGCTGACCTTCTGCACGTCGCGGAACAGACGGCGCTCGGTCTCGCGCAGGAAACCGTACAGCGAGACGCTGTCCTCTTTCTGCGCGTAGTGGGTGAACAACGCGACCTCGCGCCCCAGCTCGGGCAGGTCGTAGAAGGTGCTCATCGGCGCTTCCAGCTCGTAGCCGACGCCGTTGACGTCCACGACGATCCAAGGGGGCGCCTTGTGCACCAGGATGCCTTTGAGACGACCGATCACGGACACACTCCCCTGGGATGACGGTGCGGCGCGCTCACGTGCCGCGCCTGCGCAGTTGCGCCGCGGTCAGGCCGGTGCGGGCGGCGGTAGCACTCATATGCGCATGCGTCAGGGCCACCGCAAGGGCGTCGCCGGCGTCGGCCTGCAGCTTCATTTGCGGCAGGTTCAGCAGCAGGCGCACCATGTGCTGGACCTGTTCCTTGTCGGCCGCGCCGCGGCCGACCAGCGACTGCTTGATCACGCGCGGCGCGTATTCGCTGATCGGGATGCGCCGGCGCACCACCGTCGCCAGGGCGGCGCCGCGGGCGTGGCCCAGCTTCAGCGCCGACATCGCCGATTTGTCCATGAACACCGTTTCGATCGCGACCTGCTGCGGCTGCCATTCGTCCAGCGCCGCCTCCAGGCCTTCGCACAGCAAGCCCAGCCGCGACGGGAAGTCCTCGGCGTCGAGCAGCTTCAAGGCATGCGCGTGCACGTAGGTGCAGCGGCCGTCGGCCGCGACGTCGATGACGCCCAGGCCGGTTCGCTGGGAACCGGGGTCGATGCCGAGGATGCGGATCACGCAGGCAGTCTACGCGTAGGCGTCGGCGCCGAGTTCGGCGTTGGAATAGACGTTCTGGACGTCGTCCAGGTCTTCGAGCCAGGCCAGCATCTTGACCACCTGCTGCGCGGTCTCGCCGCCGACGGCGATGTCGTTCTCGGCGCGGTAGGTGACCTCGGCCTGCTCAGGCGCCAGACCGGCCGCCGTCATCGCCGCCTTCACCGCCGCGAACGCGTCCGGCGCGGTCAGCACGTCGATCGAGCCGTCGTCCGGATAGACCACGACATCGTCGGCTCCGGCCTCGATCGCCGCTTCGGTGATCTGGTCCTCGTCCGAACCGGCCGGGAACCACAGCACGCCGCGCTTTTGGAACAGGAACGCGACCGAACCGTCGGTGCCCAGGTTGCCGCCGAACTTGCCGAAGGCGTGACGCACGTCGGCGACGGTGCGGACCTTGTTGTCGGTCAGGCAGTCGACGATCACGGCGACGCCGCCGGGGGCATAGCCCTCGTAGCGGATTTCTTCGTACTCCACCCCTTCCAGGGCGCCGGTCGCCTTCTTCACCGCGCGCTCGATCACGTCCTTGGACATATTGGCCGACAGGCCCTTGTCGATCGCGGTGCGCAGGCTGGGATTGCCGCCGGGATCGCCGCCGCCGCGGCGCGCGGCCACGCTGATCTCGCGGATGATCTTGGTGAAGATCTTGCCGCGACGCGCGTCCTCGGCGTTCTTGCGCGCTTCGATCGACGGACCTCTACCCATGGCGTTACCAGCTCAATCTGTGAACAAGCCGGCGATTTTACTCGATAAGTGCGCGCCCACCGGGTCGCCGGGTCCGAACCAGGCCCGAACCGGGCCGGCCGGGGCTCAGGCGCGCAGGCGGCCGTGGCGGAAATAGGCCGCCGCCATCTGCGCGGCCTGCGCCGAGAACAACAGGCCGGTGTGGCTGGCGGGGATCACGGCATGGTCGCTGAGCCCGTCCAGGCGGGTCTCGGCGACCGCCACCGTGCCGTCGCTGTCCGGTCCGAGATCGCCGAAATAGCGGCCCAGACCGCGCGGGGTGGAGCCGGCGATCACCGCCACTTCGGCCCGCCCGCGCCAGGGCGGGCAGCCGCGCAGCAGCAGTTCGGCGCTGCGGCCCAGCGCGGCCGCGGTCCAGGCATGCCGCGCCAGGCCGCCGGCGGCGGCGCTGCCGCACAACGGCGAGCCCAGGCAGACCACGCGCCGTACCGGCAGCTCGGGCTGCGCGGCCAAAGCGCTCAGGGTCATCAATCCGCCCAGGCTGTGGGCCAGGACGTGGGTGGGGCCGTCCCTCAGACGCTCGGCCAGCCCGGGCAGGGCGGCGTCCGGGCCGCCGGCGGCGCCGGCATAGGCGTGCAGGGCGGGCTCGAAGCCGGCCTCGGCCAGGCGCGCGGCCATCCAGCGCATGGACAGCGCCGGCATCCAGATGCCGTGGATCAACAGCACCTTGCGCGTGGTATCCGTCGTCGCTCGCTCCATCGCCGCTCCGTCGTTCGCCTTTGAGGCGATATCGGGTCTGCGGCGATGCTAACCAAGTCGCGCCGCGGCGGTCGGGTGCGGGAGCGGCGCGAGTCGCGACCACGACGCGCGGGCGACCCGCGCAGGTTCGCGAGCATGAGGGTCGCGGCTTAGGCCACTCCTACCCCAAAGCGCCGTGCGATGGCGGGCGTCGCCGGTGCAAATCGCGTGGAACAAGCGTGACCTGGCTAGCGAAACGGTTGTCCCATCCACGGGACGCCTGGGACTGTGATGCCGCGCCCCTCCCGGCGATACGGGCAGCGCTCACCATCGCCGCGCCCCCCCACTCACGGAGTCCACATGGACCTGCGACCCGTACTACCCGGCGCCCTCGCCTTCGCGCTGACCGCCGTGCTCGCTCTGTCGCCCGCGCACGCCGGCGAAACCACGCCCGCGCAAAGCAACGACGACCTGTCCAATCCCCACCGCGGCTTCCTGCTGTGGGGCACCACGGTCGGCGCCGACGGCGGCTTGCCCGACAACTACTACGGCGCGTCGATCTACCAGATCTACCTGCCCTGGCGCGAAGTCGAAACCGCCGACGAGCGCTACGACTGGGACGGCTTCGAGCAGCGCCACCTGGCGCCGATCCTGGCCGAGGATCCCGACGCCACCTTCGTGCTGCGGCCGGTCGCCGACTACCCCGACAGCGTCGGCAACAACATCCATCACTACTACGACAGCGAACAGCCCGAGCGCGACTACCCCAAGTTTCTCGGCCAGGCCCCGCTGAACATTCCGGGGCGCGTCTACACCAGCTGCGGCGGCGACGGCCCCGGCGTGGCGCCGGACTACAACACGCCGGCAATGCGCGAGCAGTTGCAGCAGTTCGTGCGCGCGTTCGCACTCCGCTACGACGGCGACCCGCGCATCACCGCCGTCCATGTCGGCCTGCTCGGCTTCTGGGGCGAATGGCATACCTCCGGCTGCGCCAGCTACGAACCCGACGCGACCACGCGCGCGCTGGTGCGCGACGCCTACACCAGCGCCTTCGCGCAGACGCCGCTGCACACCCGCTACGCGCGCGCCAGCGACGTCGGCGGCGCCGGGTTCGGTTTCAGCGAGGACTTCTTCCCCTCCTATACGGCGATGTGCAATGCCTATTCGCCCGTGCTCAAGCGTTGCGACGACACCGGCTGGTGGAACCTGGAATGGGGCTACCGCAACGAGGTCCCGGCCGCGCGCGAGAACTGGCGACTCAATCCGATCGGCGGCGAAAGCCCCTACGCCGATCAGAAGAAGCTGTGGACCGACCGTACCGCCGACATCGTCAAGCTGGTGCGCGACTACCACTTCACCTGGCTGGGCCCGGCCGGGCAGCACGAGAACACCGGCACCGCGGCGTTCCGCGCCAAGCTGCTCAGCATCAAGCGCGCGCTGGGCTACGAGTTCACCGTGCGCCGCGCGAACTGGGCCGATCAGGCGGTGGCCGGCGCCAGCCTGCCGGTCACGCTGAGCATCGAGAACACCGGCGTGGCGCCGCTGTACCAGGTCTACCAGGCCGAGCTGCACTGGCTGGACGCGGCCGGCACGCTACGCGCGAAGTCGGTGCTGGACTATCCGCTGACCGGGCTGTTGCCGGGCGCGCCGCACAGTCAGGCCATGCAGGCGAACGTGCCGGCGGCGCTGGCGCCGGGCCGTTACACGCTCAAGCTCGCGCTGGCCGACAGTTGGCCGGGCCGCCGCGGCATCGCCCCGCAGAACGTCGGCCGCGACAGTAACGGGCGCCTGACCTTGGGTGCTGTGGACGTGGTGGCGGCGCGCTGAGTCTTGCGCACCGCTTGGGGGTAGGAGCGGCGTAAGCCGCGACCGCCATGACTCGATAGCCTGCGCGATGACCATCGCGCAGGCGGTCGCAGGCCGCTGCGGAATCGAAAGCTCGTCGGTGTGTGCGGGTTCGCGGTCGCGGCTTACGCCGCTCCTACCCCACAGCATGTATCGGCCGGCCGCTTAGCCCTGAGCGGATCGCCGCAGAATGAATTCGTGATCGCGGGTGTCGCCGACCACGAAGTCGTAGTCGCCCACATGCACGAAGCCGTGACGCGCGTAGAAGCGCTGCGCGCCGTGGTTCTCCGACCACACGCCGATCCACAAGGTGCGCGGGCCGTCGCGCAGCAACCAATCCAGCACGGTCTGGAACAAACGCCCGCCCTGCCCGCCGTTCTGCGCCTCGCGCAACACGTACAGGCGCTTGAGTTCGCCGTCGCCGGGCGCGACCTCGGCATGCGGCAGGCCGCAGGGGCCGGCCAGGGCGTGGCCGACCGCGACGCCGTCGCGCTCCAGCAACCACACCGCGTAGTCCGCATCGCCCAAGGTGCGCGCCTGCGCCTCGACCGAGTAGGCCTCGTCGATGAAGCGGCGCAGATCCTGCGGCGGATACAGATGGCCGAAGGTCTCGATGAAGGTACGCGCGGCTAGGTCGGCCAGCAGCGCCGCGTCGTCGGGCGTGGCGCGGCGGATACGGTAGTCGTCGCTCATGACCATCAGCTTCCTGTAGGAACGGCGCAAGCCGCGACCGCGCAACCGCACACAGCTGCGCGAACGACCAGCGCACTAAACCGCTACTACGCCGGCGGCCGGTGGGGCGCGGTCGCGGCTCACGCCGCTCCTACCCCACAGCAGGATCGGCCTTAGGCCGGATCCTTCGGTCGCACCATCACGTGCACTTCGGCCAGCTGCGCGTCCGGGATCGGCGACGGCGCGCCGGTCATCAGGCATTGCGCACTGGTGGTCTTGGGGAACGCGATCACATCGCGGATCGACTCGGTGCCTGCCATCAGCGCGGCGATGCGGTCGATGCCGAAGGCGATGCCGCCGTGCGGCGGCGCGCCGTACTTGAGCGCGTCCAGCAGGAAGCCGAACTTGGCCTCGGCCTCTTCGGCGCCGATGCCGAGCAGATCGAACACCGCCGACTGCATCTGCGGACGGTGGATGCGGATCGAACCGCCGCCGATCTCGTTGCCGTTGAGCACCATGTCGTAGCCGCGCGACACCGCGGTCTTGGCGTTGGCGCGCAGGTCGGCGATGTCGTCCACGGCCGGCGCGGTGAAGGGGTGATGCAGGGCGACGTAGCGCTGCGCCTCCTCGTCCCACTCGAACATCGGGAAGTCGGTGACCCACAGCGGCTTCCAGCCTTCGCCGATCAGGCCCAGGTCGCGGCCCAGCTTCAGGCGCAGCGCGCCCATGAAGTCGCTGGCGGTCTTGTAGTCGGCGGCGCCGAAGAAGATCGCATCGCCGCTCTGGGCGCCGCTGGCTTCGACGATCTTGGCCAGGGTGGCGTCGTCGAAGAACTTGGCGATCGGCGAGTTGATGCCCTCGCGGCCCTTGGACGCGTCCTCGACCTTCATCCAGGCCAGGCCCTTGGCGCCGTACTTGGCGGCGTGCGCGCCGGCGTCGTCGATCTGCTTGCGCGACCAGCCCGCGGCGCCCGGAGCGCGCAGCGCGATCACGCGACCGTCGGCGTGGTTGGCCCAGTCGGTGAAGACCTTGAACTCGCAGGCCTTGACCAGCTCGGCGATGTCGACGAACTCCAGCTCGATGCGCAGGTCCGGCTTGTCCGAACCGTAGCGACGCATCGCCTCGGCGTAGGTCATGCGCGGGAACTGGGCGTCGAGCTCGACGTCGATGGACTCCTTGAACACCACCCGGATCATGTCCTCGACGGTGTCCTGCACGTCGCGCTCGGAGACCCAGGCGAAC
Source organism: Lysobacter sp. Root604 (assembly GCF_001427505.1). NCBI lineage: Bacteria > Pseudomonadati > Pseudomonadota > Gammaproteobacteria > Lysobacterales > Lysobacteraceae > Lysobacter > Lysobacter sp. Root604. The sequence goes on from NZ_LMGS01000012.1 coordinate 169,616, forward strand.
TCCATGTCGAGCTGGGTGAATTCGAGCTGGCGATCGGCGCGCAGGGCTTCGTCGCGGAAGCAGCGCGCGATCTGGTAGTAGCGGTCGAAGCCGGCCACCATCAGGATCTGCTTGAACAGCTGCGGCGACTGCGGCAGCGCGTAGAACTCGCCCGGATGCATGCGCGCCGGCACCAGGAAGTCGCGCGCGCCCTCGGGCGTGGCCTTGGTCAGGATCGGGGTTTCGATGTCCTGGAAGCCGCGCGCGTCCAGCCAGCGGCGCAGCGACTGCACCAGGCGGATGCGGGTGCGCATCATCTTCTGCATCTCGGGACGGCGCAGGTCCAGGTAACGATAGGTCAGGCGGGTTTCCTCGCCGGCGTTCTCGTGGGCATGGAACGGCAGCGGCTCGGCCTTGTTCAGCACCTCGATGGTCGCGGCCAGGATCTCGACCTTGCCGCTGCGGATTTTGTCGTTGGCGGCCTGGCGCGCGCGCACCGTGCCGGTCACGCGCACGCAGCTCTCCACGCTCAGGTCGCTGGCGATCTTGAACAGCTCGGCCATGTCGGAATCGACCACGATCTGGACCACGCCCTCGTGATCGCGCAAATCGGTGAACACCACGTGGCTTTGGACGCGGTTGGTGTTGACCCAGCCGCACAAGGTGACGGTCTGGCCGATCAGCGCCTCATCGACGAGGCCGCAGAAGTGGGTACGCATGGAAACTCCGGGATCGAAACGGCGGCCGGCGCAGGGCCGGCACGGTGGGGGGCGCCGGGCGGAGCCGGCGCGCGTCCGGGCCTGGGCCAGGAACACGCTATCTTAACGGCTCCAGCCGGTTACTTGTCCCGCAGCGGCGCCCAAGGCTGGATTTCGTCCACATCGAATCCGCCCACTGCCCGCCCCATACGCACCCGCACCACCGGCCGCGGCCCGGTTCGCCGCGTGCTCCATCCGGCTAGGGGATAGGCCATGCTGAAACTGCTCAAACCGTTGTCGCTGGCGTTGTGTCTGGCGGCCCTGGCCGCGCCCGTCCAGGTCCTGGCCCAGCCCCAGGCGCGGGCCTATGCGCCCGAAAACCTGCGCAACCTGTCCTACAACGACCAGGTCCGGGTGATCAGCCTGGAGTACTCCGAGCAGTCCAACGGCCGGCGCATTCCGGACGACCAGTTGCGCTTCTATATAGATCAGGTCAACCGCTCCAACTGGACCTTCAGCCGGATCAAGACCGACATCTCGCAGTCCCTGACCGGCGACGGCGGCGGGATCGGCCCCCAGCCCGGCGGCACGATCCGCTGCGAGAGCAGCGACGGCCGCCCGCGCACCTGCCGCACCAGTTGGCCGGGCTATTCGCGCCTGCTGCGGCAGCTGTCCAAGACGCCCTGCACCGAGGGCAGCACCTGGCAGTCGCGCGACGGCAACATCTACGTCAGCGGCGGCTGCCGCGGCGAGTTCGGCCCGGGCCTGAGCCCGCCGGTGCCGCCGGTCGGCCAGACCGTGCGCTGCGAAAGCGCCGACAACCGCCCGCGCACCTGCTCGGTGCCCTGGTACGGGCCCACCCGGCTGTCGCGCCAGCTGTCCAGCTCGGCCTGCGTCGAGGGCCGCACCTGGCAGTCGCAGAACGGCCAGGTCTGGGTCACCCAGGGCTGCCGCGCCGACTTCGTGGCCGGCGCCCAGATCCAGCCGCCGCAGCCCGGCGCGCGTCGGGTGACCTGCTCCAGCGTCGACAACCGCACCACCACCTGCGCCTGGCCGCCCGGCTACGGCGTGCCGCGCCTGTTGCGTCAGATCTCCAAGCAGCCCTGCATCCAGGGCAATACCTGGGGCATCAGCTCGCGCACCGCGATCTGGGTCAGCCGCGGCTGCCGCGGCGAATTCGGTAACTGATAGGCCCATGGCGGGCGCCGCAACGGCGCCCGTCGCATCCGGCTCGCATGAACCCGCCCCCGAATCGCTCCGGGGCGCGGTTCAGTCCGAGGACGCGGCCGGCTTGGCGGCCGGCTTGGGCTCGCTCTTGGCCGGCTCGGCCTTGGTTTCGGTCTTGCTCTCGGCCGGCTTGGGCTTGTCCGAACCGCTGGAACCGGCGGCATCGGCCAGATTGCGCTTCTTGTCGCCGTCCTTCTTGAAGTCGGTCTCGTACCAGCCGCCGCCGGCCAGACGGAACTGCGGCGCGGTGAGCTGACGGCTCACGGCTTCCGCCCCGCAGGACGGGCACACGCTGGGATCGGCGTCGGACAGCTTCTGCAGACGGTCGAAGCTGTGCCCGCAGGCGCTGCACTGGAAGGCGTAGATAGGCATTGCGGTTCGGGTTTTTCCGGGACGGACGACAGCAAGGATGGGGATTTTAACCGCCGATTCAACCGCGGTCGGGTTCGCGGGGAGGCGCAAGGCCGGCGGCGGCGCCAGGCAGGACCCGCCGAGGCACTGCTGGAAGGTCGGGCGTACGTTGACGTAGACCTCGTAGTTGCCGGTGTAGCCGGGCGGCTTCAGCTCGAACTGGGTGTGCAGCTCCTCGATGCCGTACAGGCGGTCGCCCACCCGCTTGAGCGGCCGGAAATACCGGATCCGGGTCGGCGCGCAGGCCTGCGCTCCGTCGGCGAAGGCGCTGGCGCAGTCGCTCACGAAGCGCGTGCCCCCGCTGGGGAAGCGGGCACGGGTTTGGGTTTCGTAGAGGCGTTCGCTCGCCACCTGCCAGCGCATGAGGATGGTGTAGGCGCCGCTTTCTACGCTGTCGTCGCGGTACTCGCCGCTGCCGTCGGCATTGCGTTGGATTTCCAACGTGTAGTGCAGATTCGGATAGGCCGCGGCCTGCGCGAACGCGGTGCCCAGGGTCCAGGTGCCCTGCGCCTGCGCGGCGGTGTACGGCACGCTGTCCACCGCCAGCGAGCCGCTCACGCCGACCACGGTCTGCCCCAGCACGCCGCTGGAGGTGCCGGTGGCCAGGTAGATCACGGTATCGGCGTAGTCCTCGCCGTCGATGCTCCAGTAGCGCAGCGACACCTGTGGCGTCTGCATGAGCAACTGCGTGCGCTCGACGATCCAGCCGAAGTCGCTGCCGGCGCCGGCCGGCTGCGGCTGCATGTTGGCGCCGACCTTGTTGCCGTGGTCCTCGGTGACGCCGCTGCCACCCGGGTCGAAGCGGTGTTGGACGAAGCCGCACTCGCCGAGCAGCTCGTGGTGGGTCGGAATGTTCACCGGTATCGCGCAGACCCAGGGCAGCGCGCGTCGGCTCGGCGCCGCGATCCAGGTGTTGGCGCGTGCGATCGCATGCAGGTCGGACACCGACCACAGACTCACCGGGTGATACGCCTGCGGCTCGCGCGACGGATCGTCCGGGAAACTGCGCGTCCACTCTTCGCGCGTGACCCACAAGTCGTGGCGATCGCCGTCGAACATGCGTCGCAGCACGATGCGCGCCAGCGTCATTCGGGTGCGCCCGATGCCTTCGTAGCGGTCGATCACGCGCGGCGACTTCGGCAGCAGCACGACCTCGCCGGACGCATCCAGCTGTGCGTCGTAATTGGGGCGCCCCGGCTCGGCCTGGCCATCGTGCAGGCTGTAGCTGCCGTCGGTATTGGCCAGCAGCAGTTGCGGCGCCGACGAGAACACCGGCACGTTGTCCAACTGCACGGGCGCCATCAGCAGCATCTGCGACGGCAACTCGGACAGGTCGCGCAAGGGCGCGTAGTCGGCCTGCGCGAACGCGAGCTCCGGATTGGCCGGCCACGATACGCTGCCGATCCAGTTCCGATAGGCGTTCTCGTCTTGCAGAAACTGCTGCCCGTCGGTGTAGCCACCGGGTAGCGCCGCTGCGCCCGAGGCCACGCCGGCCAGCAGATTGTTGGCGGTGAACAAATCCGCGCCCGACACGGCGCGGGTGGCGCGCTCGAACTCCTGATCGCTGACCGCATCGCGGCCTTTCAGCGCCGTGCGCACCAGAAACGCCAGCGCGCTGCTCCAAGGCGATACCCGCAGCGTCGGCAGCTCGACGGCGTCGACGCGACGGTCGCCGCCGGTATGCGCGATCAGCTTGCCGAAGCTGCCGACCACGCTGCGATAGCGCACGCGCTGCGACAGCACTTCGACGTCGACCATCTCGGCGGGGTCCAGGGCGTCGACCGTCGCCACGTAGCCGCCGCCTTGAATCTGGCCGGCGAAGCTGCGGTTGCCGACCCGCACTAGGATCGATTCCGGAGCCGCGCCCGGCGCCAAACCGCTGATCTCGCCCGCGATGGTCAGGCTGACCGGCGGTCGCTTGGGCTGCGAGCCGCGCGCCTCGATCGGTTCGGCCGGATCGCCCGGCGCGGCCTGCAGCGCCACGCGCACGCTGGCGGCGCGCGCCAGCGCCGCCTGGATCGCCTTGTGGAAAACGGGTGCCGCGAACGCGGCCACCATCACGACTGCGGCCGTCGCCGCCAGCCACTTCCTGTTTCGACTCATTCCCATCCCCAGTGGTAGGCGCAGCGAGCGATCGCGCCGCGCGGCAATCTAAACCAGCATAAGCACAGGGTCGATACTTGCCGGGCTGCAAACCGCCGACTTTGCTGCGGGCGGTGGATCGGCGCGCCGAATCGGGCCACTGCGCGCGCGGACCCGCGGCTAGAATCCCCGGTTCGCTCCAGGTCCGCCGCGCGCGGCCGCCGTCATCAGGAAACGCATGTCCCGAAATCTCTGGCTGGCACTGGCGATCGGCCTTACCGCCGCCGCCCTGGCCGCGACCTACGTCTTCGAACCCGGCGCGCTGCGCAAGCCCGCGCCCCCCAAGGTCACGCCGCTAGGTTGGAGCGGACCATTGCAGTTGCGCGCGGGCGACGGCGTGCAAGGCCTGCGCGATGGCATCGGCGCGCAGGCGCGTTTCTCCGATCCTTACGGCCTGGCGCTGGGCCGCGACGGCACGCTGTACGTGGCCGACGCCGGCGACAACAACCGCATCCGCACGATCCGCGCCGACGGCAGCGTCGCCACCTTCGCCGGTTCCGACGAAGGCTTCCGCGACGGCGTCGGCGCCGCCGCGGCGTTCGACACGCCCTCGGGTCTGGCCCTGGACGCGGCCGGCAATCTCTACGTGGCCGACACCGGCAACCACGCGATCCGCAAGATCGACCCGCAAGGCGCGGTCAGCACCGTGGCCGGCGACGGCAGCGCGGGTTATCTCGACGGCCCGGGCAAGGTCGCGCGCTTCAACGGGCCCACCGGCGTGGCCGTGGACGCCAAGGGCCAGGTCTACGTCGCCGACACCTACAACGACCGCATCCGCGTGATCGGCCTGGACGGCCAGGTGCGCACGCTGGCCGGCGGCGAACGCCCGGGCTACCAGGACGGACCCGCGGCGTTCGCGCGTTTCGACACCCCGACCGCGCTCGCGCTGGACCGTCACGGGCGCGTGCTGGTGGCCGACCTGCGCAACAACGCGATCCGGCGCATCGGCCTGGACGGCGCGGTGAGCACCCTGCTGCAAGGCCTGCCCGAGGATCCGCCGGACGCGTTGCGGCGACCGCTGAGCCTGGCGGTCACCCACGACGGGGTGATCTACGTCGGCGAGATGGCGCGCGGGCGCGTACTGCAGATCGGCGCCGATCGCGTGCTGCGCACCATCAGCGGCGCGGTCGCGGGGCAGCGCCTCGCGCGCCCGTCGGCCTTGGCGATCGCGCCCGACGACAGCCTTTACGTCGCCGATGCCCTGGGCTACCGCGTGCACCGCCTGGCGCCGGCCGTGCCCGGCGCGGCCGCGATCGCCGATGCGGTCGGCCCCTCGCCGCTCAACCCCTTGCCGCGCGGCGAGGGCCGCTGGCCGCTGGCACCGCAGACCGCCTGGCACGAAGTGGTAGGCACCCTGGGCGAAGTGCGCGGCGACGGCGATGGCGAGAGCCGTCACCACTTGCACGGCGGCCTCGACATCGCCGGCGACGTCGGCCAACGCGTGCTCGCGATCGCCGATGCCAAGGTCAGCAGCCCGCACGCGACCTGGGGCCTGGGTCAGTTGGGAGAAGGCCTGGGCCTGGACACGCTGGGCTATGTGCACATGCGCGTGGGCCGCGATGCGCGCGGCGACTCGCTCGACCCCACGCGCTTCCATCCGCTGTTCGACGACACCGGCAAGCTCGAACGCGTGCGGGTCCCGCGCGGTACGCGTTTCCGCGTCGGCGACGCCTTGGGCACGATCAACGCCATGGCCCATGTGCATTTGATCGTCGGCGCCGAGGGCTACCAGCGCAACGCGATCAGCCTGGGATTCCTGGGCTTCGCCGACCGCTACGCGCCGCAGATCGAGCGCGTGGCCTTGCTGGACGACGCCGCGCAGCCGCTGGAGCAGCGCGAGCAAGGGCGCATCGTGGTGTCGCGCGCGCTCCCCGGCGTGCAGATCGTGGTCGACGCCTGGGATCAGGTCGACGGCAATCAGTCGCGCCGCCGGCTCGGGCTGTACGCGCTGGGCTACCAGTGGCTGGACGCGGCGGGCACGCCGATGCCGGGCTACGAGACGCCGCGCAGCAACATCCAATTCGATCGCATGCCGTCCGAGGACGAGGCCACCAAGGTGATCTACGCCGACGGCAGCGGCATCACCGTGCACGGAAGCGCGATCACGCGCTTCCGCTACGTGCTGACCAACACCGCCCGCGACGGCAAGCTCGCGACCGGCCTGTGGGTACCGACCGAGCTGCCGCCAGGGGATTACACGCTGCGCATCACCGCCAAGGACTACAGCGGCAATGTGGCGGGCGCGAAGCGCGATTTGGAAGTGCGTTTGCAGTAAGGCTCATAGACCGCGACGCCGAAAACAGTCGCCCCCCGCTCCGGACCTCGAGGTTGCTTCGAACGCAGCCATTGCCGTTGCCGTTGCCGTTGCCGTTGCCGCGGCATTGGAATCCAAAAGCACCGCACTCACACGGCCACTCGTGGACCCGAAGGGCGGCGCGCAGGACGCGCGCCGTTTTTCGAATGGACAAGGATGTCCATTCGAAAAATCCCGGCGAAAGCCTCGAACTCGCAGGGGAGGGTTGGTCCCGCTAGCCCTTCTCTTTGGTTAGGAAGCCGTTGACCTTCGGACCGAGCCGACGAGGCAACAGCAAAAGCAAATCCTCCCCAACCCTCCTTTTTCAAAGGAGGGAGCTAAGAGCAAGAGCTTGCTGGCGTTCAGCTGTGCACGAACCTGCGGTTCGTAAGCCGCGCAGCTTCACCCTTTTCCAAAGGAGGGAGTCAAAGGCGACGTCGCAAGACTTACGTGCTAGGGGGCGCTAAAGGCACTGGATCCCCGCCTTCGCGGGGATGACGAGCAACAGCTAAGGGAACGTGGCCCGCATTTTTCTGTGGGAGCGGCGTAAGCCGCGATCGAATCAGCCGATCGCGACGAAACTCAAGCCGCGTCGTACAGCGCCAACCACTCCGCCTCGGCCTGGGCCAACTCGGCTGCCACCGCCTCGCGCTTGCGCGCCAGCTCGGCCGCGTTGTCGCCGCCGCCCACGTACTTGGTCGGATCGGCCAGATCCATGTCCAGCGTACGCAGCTTGGACTCCAGCTCGGCCACGCGCGCCTCGGCCTGGGCCAACTTGTGCGGATTGACCTTGGCGCGCGGCTTGCTCGGCGGCGCCTCCGGCACCACCGCCGCGGCGGCCGCGGCGATCGCTTTGGCCGCGGCCTTGCCGTCGTTGCTGCTGTCGCGCGTGCGCAGCCACACCGCGTAGGCGTCGAGGTCGCCGTCGAAGGGCTGGGCGACGCCGTCGGCGACGCGCCAGAAGGTCTCGCAGACCAGGCCGATCAGGTGGCGGTCGTGCGAGACCAGCACGATCGCGCCGTCGAAGCTGCTCAGCGCTTCGGCCAGGGCCTCGCGCATGTCCAGGTCGAGGTGGTTGGTGGGTTCGTCCAGCAGCAGCACGTTCGGGCGGCGCCAGGCGATCAGGGCCAGGGCCAGGCGCGCGCGCTCGCCGCCGGAGAAGGAATCGACCTTCTCGAAGGCGCGGTCGCCGGGGAAATTCCACTTGCCCAGGAAATCGCGCAGCTGCTGAGTGGCCACGCCCGGCGCGATGTCGGCCAGGTGGTCGATCGCGGTGGTGCCTTCGCGCAGCGATTCGACCGTGTGCTGGGCGAAGTAGCCGATGCGCAGGTCCGGGTGGCCGCCGCGCTCGCCGCTGAGCAGCTCCAGCTCGCCGACCAGCGACTTCACCAGGGTCGACTTGCCGGCGCCGTTGGGGCCCAGCAAAGCCACGCGGTCGCCGGCCTCGAGGATGAAACCGACCTGGTTGAGCACGGTGTGGTCACCGTAGCCGCAGTCGGCGTGCATCAGGCGCAGCAGCGCGTGCGGCAGCTTCAGCGGCTCGGGGAAATCGATGCGCAGCGCGCGTTCGGCGCGTACCGCTTCGGTGCCGGCCATCTTGGCCAGGCGCTTGACCCGCGACTGCGCCTGCTTGGCCTTGGCCGCGCTGGCGCTGAAGCGGTCGATGAAGCTCTGCAGATGCGCGCGCTCGGCCTGGGCCTTCTCGTGGGTGATCTGCTGCAGGCGCAGGTGCTCGGCGCGCTGGCGCTCGAAGGCGGTGTAGTCGCCGGTGTAGAGCTTGGCCTTGCCGTCGTGCAGATGCAGGGTGTGGGTGGTGACCTCGTCCAGGAACTCGCGGTCGTGCGAGATCAGCATCAAGGTGCCCGGGTACTTCAGCAGCCACTGCTCCAGCCACAGCACCGCGTCGAGGTCGAGGTGGTTGGTGGGTTCGTCCAGCAGCAGCAGGTCCGACGGCGTCATCAGCGCGCGCGCCAGATTCAGGCGCACGCGCCAGCCGCCGGAGAATTCCTTGACCGCGCGTTCGTGGGTGTCGGGCGAGAAGCCCAGGCCGTGCAGCAGCTTGCCGGCGCGCGCGGTGGCGTCGTAGCCGTTGAGCTCCTCCAGGCGATGGTGGGCCTCGGCCACGGCCTCCCAGTCCTCGCGCTCGACCGCGGCGCGCTCGGCCATCAGCACCTCGTACACGGTGGCGTCGCCGGACAGCACGAAGTCCAGCGCGGGGTCGTCCAGCGCCGGGGTTTCCTGGGCGACGCTGGCCATGCGCACGCGGCTGGGCATGTCCAGGTTGCCCAGATCGGACTCCAGCTCGCCCTGGATCGCCGCGAACAGCGAGGACTTGCCGGTGCCGTTACGGCCGATGACGCCGATCCGCCACCCGGCTTGCAGGGTCAGGTCGACTTTGGACAGGAGCAGGCGTTCGCCGCGCCGAAGGGCGAAATCACGGAAGGCAATCATGCGCATAGTGTAGCGGGACCGAGGCCGTCGCCGCCTGCGCGATCGCGCCCCGGCCCGTCCGCGCGGGGCGCCGACGGGGCCCGGGCCGGGCCCTGCGCGCCGCCTCCGGGCGCGCTGGCGCGCCCGTCGCCACGAGCGATCAGGCTTATCGCCGATGGGCGGCAAGGCGTGCCGGATCGGCGCTCGCGCGGCGATTACGGCCGAATTTCAGGCCCGAACTTCGAGCCGCGACTTGCATCGAGGGGTGCCGGCCCACATTCTTGGAAGCCGACACGACAGGAGATCCGATGCATCACACCTCCCTGATCGCGATCCTCGTCGCCGGCTTCGTACTGGCGTTCATCTTCGGCGCGCTGGCGCAACGCCTGCGATTGTCGCCGCTGGTGGGCTATTTGATCGCGGGCATCATCGCCGGCCCCTTCACCCCCGGCTTCGTCGGCGACCAGACCCTGGCGCCGCAGCTGGCCGAGATCGGCGTGATCCTGCTGATGTTCGGCGTCGGCCTGCACTTCTCGATGCGCGACCTGCTGGCGGTGAAGGCGATCGCCTTGCCCGGCGCGGTGGTCCAGATCGCCGCCGCGGCCGCGATGGGCTGGGCGCTGGCGCGTTTCCTGGGCTGGTCGCACGGCGCCGGCATCGTGTTCGGCCTGGCGCTGTCGGTGGCCAGTACCGTGGTGCTGCTGCGCGCGCTGGAGGAGCGTCGCCTGGTCGAGACCGTCAAGGGCCGCATCGCGGTCGGCTGGCTGATCGTCGAGGACCTGGCGATGGTGCTGGCGCTGGTCTTGCTGCCGGCCCTGGCCGGCGTGATCAAGGGCGAGGCCGGCGACCCCAGCGAGGTCTGGGCGGCGCTGTTCAAGACTTTCGCCAAGGTCGGCGCCTTCGTGGCGGTGATGCTGATCGTCGGCCGGCGCGTGATCCCATGGATCCTGGAGCGCGTGGCCGGCACCGGTTCGCGCGAGTTGTTCACCCTTTGCGTGCTGGCGATCGCGCTGGGCGTGGCCTTCGGTTCGGCCGAACTGTTCGGGGTCTCGTTCGCGCTGGGCGCGTTCTTCGCCGGCATGCTGCTCAACGAATCCGAGTTCAGCCATCAGGCCGCCAACGAAACCCTGCCGCTGCGCGACGCGTTCGCGGTGCTGTTCTTCGTGTCCGTCGGCATGCTGTTCAACCCGATGATCCTGATCGAGAAGCCGCTGCCGGTGCTGGCGACCTTCGCCATCATTGTGGTCGGCAAGTCCATCGCCGCGTACGCGATCGTGCGCGCGTTCGGCAAGCCCGGTCCGACCGCGCTGATGATCTCGGCCAGCCTGGCCCAGATCGGCGAGTTCTCCTTCATCCTCGCCGGCCTCGGCCTGCAGTTGGAGATCCTGCCGCAGGAAGGCCAGGACCTGATCCTGGCCGGCGCCCTGCTCTCGATCGTGGTCAACCCGCTGTTGTTCGCCTGGCTGGACCGCAAGCAGGCGCGCGAGGCGGCCGCCTTGCAGGAAGCCGCGGTCGACCCGGTGGTGCCGCTGGTGCCGGCCGATATCGCCGACCACGTGATCCTGATCGGCTACGGCCGCGTAGGCAGCGAACTGGCACGGCTGCTGACCGAGCGCAGCGTGCCGCTGGTGGTGATCGACGGCGAGGACAGCCTGATCGCCAAGGCGCGTGCCGCCGGCCTGCCGGCGATCCTGGGCAATGCGGTCAACGACCGCGTGCTGCGCGAGGCCGTGCCCGAGCGCGCGACCACGGTGATGCTGGCGATCCCGCAGGCGCTGGAGGCCGGCGAGATCATCGCCAAGCTGCGCGCGATCAACCCCGGCCTCAGCATCGTCGCGCGCGCCCACAGCGACAACGAAGTCCGCCACCTGATCGAGCACGGCGCCGACGGCGCGGTGATGGCCGAGCGCGAGCTCGCCCACAGCCTGGCCGAAATGGTGCTGGCCGCGCCGATCTACCGCGGCACACGCAACCTGCCGCCCTCCACCGCGCTGGTCTGAGCGCGGTCCGCGACCTTACGGCCCAGGGCCGCATCGTCGACGGAAGCGCGATATACCCAGACACCCCCAAAAATCCGCAGCGAGCGATCATGAGCGAGACCGACAGCCCCACCCCTTCCACCGAAGCCGACGCCGCGCCCGAAGCGCGGCTCACCGCGGTCGAGGCGCGCATCATCGGCTGCCTGATCGAGAAGGAAGCGACCACGCCCGACGTCTACCCGCTCACCCTCAACGCCATCGTCGTGGCCTGCAATCAGAAGACCGCGCGCGAACCGATGATGCAGTTGGAACAGGGCGAAGTCGGCAACGTGCTGCGCCGCCTGGAACCGCGCGGCTGGGTGAAGTCGCAGCACACCGGCCGCTCCGAGCGCTACTCGCACCGTGCCGGCACCCTGCTCGACCTGACCCGGCCGCAGACCGCGCTATTGGCCCTGCTGATGCTGCGCGGCCCGCAGACCCTGCACGAATTGCTGTCGCGCAGCGAGCGCATGGCCAAGTTCGACAATGTCGGCGACGTCCAATACGCGCTGGAACGCCTAGCGCAGCAGTCGCCGCCGCTGGTGCGCCTGCTCGGCCGCCAGAGCGGCCAGCGCGAAGACCGCTACGGCCACCTGCTCAGCGGCGAACCGGTGTGGAACGCATCCAGCAGCGATGGCGACGAAGACAGCCGCGGCGGTGGCGGTGGTGGATCGGCGCTGGCCGAACGCGTGGCCGCGCTGGAAGCGCGGATCGCCGAATTGGAAGCGCGACTGGATGCGGCCGGGGCCTGATAGGGCCTTCCTCAGGCGAGGACCGGGGGTGGCGCGGCGGAGCTAAGGCCGGCCCGCATCCGCCAAGGCTGCGATGGCCAGCGCGATACCGCCGAACGTACATGCGAACAAACGCAACCAGTCCGCGCGCTGCAGGGCGCGCAGGTCCGCGAACGTCACGCTGAAGTCCTGAGGCAGGTTGCGTCGCGCTCGGCTGCGGGTGAAAACACCGTCGGTCCCCAGCAGCAGCAACAGGACGGCCGCCAGCAACAAGACGATACTCAACGGCGACTCGCCGCTGGCGGCCATAACCACCGCCAAGACAGCGCAGAAAGCCAGGACCAGACCCTTGGTAGCGAATGCGTGCATGCGGGGCGCTCGACGGCTGAGAATGGCGACGACTCGATCGCAATGTATCGCAGGACAAGTCGATACGTGTAGCGCGCGGACCGGCGCACCTAGGCGTCAGACGGATCGCGCAGCGGCAAATAGATATCGGTGCGCAGCACCGCCTCCGGCGTTTCGTCGGGATCGTCCAGATACTCGTGGTGCAGCGGTGCGTCGCGCAGGCGTTCGCCGCTGTCGGGCAACCATTGCGCGAGCAGCGCGTCGGTCAGCGCTTCCAGGCCGTCGAAGGGGCCGACGTGGCGCAGGCGCGCATAACGCCCGCCCCCCATCGGCACGCGCCGGAACGCCTCGTCTTCGGGCTCGAACGGCGCGTTCAAAGCGATCATGCAATCGAAGGCGCAGTCGGCCATGGCCACGTCGCGGCGGTCGTCCCAAGGCACGCCGTACAGACCGCTGAGCTGCTCCATGCGCTCGTGCTCGGCGGCCCAGGCGAACAGGCGCCCGTAGCCGTGGTTCTGCTGCGGATAGCCGCCGGTCACGCGCAGCGCCAGCACCTGGAAGGGATCGACCTCGACCACTTCGACCCGCAGCGGCGCGCTCGAAGCGGCGCTACCCGGCGGCTGCGCCAAGCGCGCGATCTCGCGGCGCAGACGTTCGGGTTCGGCGCGCAGCTCGCTGGGCGTGGCGCCGATCCCCTGGCGGAACGCGCGGCTGAAGGCCTGCGGGGTCTGGTAGCCGACCGCGAGCGCGGTGTCGGTAATGCTGCGGGCCTCGCCCGCGAGCAGACGCAAGCTTTGCAGCAAGCGCAGACGGGCCACGGTCTGGCCGCTGGTCTCCCCGGTCATGGCGCGGTAGACGCGGTGGAAATGGAAGGGCGAGAACGCCGCAGCCTCGGCCAGGCGCGCGAGTTCGGGCGGATCCTCGCCCTGCGCGATCGCGCGCTCGATCAGCGCGACCGCGCGTTCGATGCGGCGCCGGTAGCCGTCGCGCGTATCGGCGCGCTGCGGATCGACCCTGCGCGTGGCGTCGGATTCGGAACGCGGGGTGTCGGAGTCGGCGGCCATCGGCGTGCACCTGGGTCGGGAGTCGGTCGCCAGCATGGCGGCCGCTCGCGCCGGCGGCGGTTCCTATCTTGCGCTCTCGACACCGAGCATCTCCTACACGGTAACAGCCACCCTACCAGCCGGCATCGGCCATTCGCTCAGGTCAGCTACTTAGTAGCGGCCGCCGGCCTGCCGGGATGTTGCGAGTTTTCAATCCGAAGCACATAGAACATGGTCCTTCAGAACGTCCGATGCATTAAGCAGGAAGCTATCTCTTGGAATCAATCCACGTCCTGCTGCGGCAACCAACGCATTTCTCGCCGTACTAACTTCGAACGCCCCTACGGACACCGCATATCGCCCATTGATGGCATGGATGATACGAACATCGTACGAATCCTCGGGCACACTGATCATAGCTTTGGCACGCTTAGCTTCGAGGCAGGTGTCGAACGACGCCGTAACAATATGCGCTTGATGCGAAGGCGTCGCGCTCCCTCCCACGACAATCGGAATACACGCCGCCGCCAACGCTACGACACTGGGCACCGTCAGATTTTTGTCGCGCACGAATGAGGGCAGTGCGATGGTGGATTGCGGCACTCGCAGGACCAACAGAACGCGACGAATAACCAAGGCGTAGACCGCGCCCCCAAAAGCGCCCCACAGCGCGCCGTAGCCGAGAAAGAAGCTCACCCCTAACAGGCGAACGGATGCTTCATCTATGAAAGTGATTGCCAGTAGCAAGCCCGTTATGACACCCAACATGAGGCCAAGCGCCACGCGCGCGACCCGGTTTGGATGAAACGCGAACATATGAGCGAACAGCAGTCCGCCCAGTAAAGCCGTGGCTAACGCAGCCATAATGCCGCTGGCGAACAGCCCCCCGGCAGCACCGGCGATGCCTCGCGAGTCCAATATGACATCCAGCAGCAACGAAGAAGCGCTGGCCAGAGGAATGCCAATTACCAACGCACATATCAGAGCAATCAACGACTTCGCCATAGCGCCCCCTTCCCTGATCGGAATCTCGCTTGACCTTCGCCGCTGACAGCTTACTCCGGTTTTCTGAGTCATTCCCTCGTTCGGAACCTGCCGACGCAAGCATCGTGCAACCGCGAACGTCCCGATCTTGATCGCGGTGAGACTTGCTAAACCAAGGCCAGCGTCACCAACACCGCGGCCTCAATCGTTTCGGCCAGGGCGCCGCAGGTATCGCCGGTCATGCCTTGCAGGCGGCGCAGGCAGGCGCGTCGCCACAGCGCGAACGTCAGCGCCGCGACCGCCAGCGCCAATGCGCCGCGCCAGCCCGCGAACGCGCAGGTCGCGACGCCCGCCAACACACTGGCCATGGCCGTCGTGCGCGGCGCATCGACCAGCGCGCTGCCGATGCCGCCGCTGCGCGCGTACGGCGTGCTCACGAACGCCAGCGTCAGCGCCGCGCGCGCCAGCACCGGCGCAAGCAACAACGCAATCCAGGCCGGCGCGGGCAGGCTGGCGAGCGCGGTGAACTTCAACAGCAGCACCAGCACCAGCGCGACCACCCCGGCCGGGCCGCTGCGGGGGTCCTTCATGATGGTCAGGGTGCGTTCGCGGCGCTCGGCCGCTGTCGTGCCCATGCCGCCGATCCAGGCATCGGCGCTATCGGCCAGGCCGTCCAGATGCAGCGCCCCGGTCAGCGACACCCACACCAGCAGGATCAAGGCCGCCGCCAGCAACGGCGGCGCCGACTGCAAGGCCCAGGCGAGCAGGCACAAGAGGCCGCCGACGATCGCGCCGACCCAGGGGTACCAGACCAGCGAGCGCGAACGCGCGCGGGAATCCTCGAACACCGAAGCCGGCACCGGCAAGCGGGTCAGGAAGCCGATCGCGTGCAGGAAGGCGCGCATCAGGCCGAGACGGCGCGATGCGCGCCGCTCCATTGCAAGGGATGCAAGGACGCGTGCGCGACGTCGATGTTGGCCATGTCGCCGAAACCGCGGCCCTCGTGCACGCAGCGCAGCAGGCGGATCGCGCCGCCATGAGTCACCACCAGCACGCGCCGCGCGGGCCAGGCCGCCGCGGCCTCGTCCAGGGCCGCGACCAGGCGCAGTTGGAAGGCCGCGAAGGGCTCGGCGCCCGGCGGCGGATGCGCGACCGGATCCGACCAGAAGCGCCCCAGCGCCTCGCCCTGCTCCGCCGCCAGAGTCTCGATGGGCACGCCCTGCCAATCGCCGAAGTCGTACTCGGCCAGACGCGCGTCCAATTGCAGCGGCAGCGCGCGCGCCTGCGCGAGTTCGCGCGCGAACTCGGCGCAACGCCGCAAGGGCGACGACACGATCGCGTCCCAGTCGCGGCCGACCACGGCCGCACGCAGTTGCGTCCAGCCCAGTTCCAACAACGGATCGTCGAGCCGCCCGCGGTAGCTGCGCTGGCCGGTGTCGCCGTGACGCAGCAGCTCGATCGCGGTGGCGCTCATGCGCGTTCCGACACGCCAGCCTGGGCGAAGGTGGCCATGCCCTCGTGCAGCGCGCAGGCCAGGCGCAGCAAGGGCACCGCCACCGCCGCGCCGCTGGCTTCGCCCAGGCGCATGCCCAGGTCCAGCAGCGGTTGCGCGTCCAGCGCCTGCAGCAACAGGCCATGTCCGCGTTCGTGCGAGCGATGCGCGAACAGCAGCCACTCGCGCACCCCCGGATTGAGCCGGGTCGCGGCCAGCGCGGCCACGGTCGCGATATAGCCGTCCACCAGCACCGGCATGCCGGCCTGGGCGGCGGCGATGAAGGCGCCGCTCAGGGCCGCGATCTCGAAACCGCCCAGGCACCGCAACTGCTCGCGCGCGTCGTGGACGTCGGCATGCAGCGCCAGCGCGCGCTCGATCACCGCGACCTTGTGGGCGATACCCGCGGCATCCAGCCCCGTGCCGGCGCCGGTCAGCTCGGTCGGCGCGCGGCCTAGCAGCGCGCAGGCCAGCGCGGTGGCGGCCGTGGTGTTGGCGATGCCCATCTCGCCGCCGATGTAGAGCTGCGCGCCGGACGCGCGCGCCAGACGTACGCTCTCGGCGCCGGCATCCAGCGCGGCCTGCAATTGCGCCGCGCTCATCGCCGCCTGCGTGCAGAAATTGGCGCTGCTGGCGGCGACGATCGCGCGCCGCACGCCGGCGATTTCGCCCGGGTCGTTGACCGTGCCCAGGTTGACCACGTCCAGGGTCGCGTCCAGCGCGCGCGCGAGCACGCTGATCGCGGCGCCGCCGCCGGCGAAGTTACGCACCATCTCGCCGGTGACCGCCTGCGGAAACGCCGACACACCCTCGGCAGCGACGCCGTGGTCGGCCGCGAACACGCTGATCCAGACCCGCTCCACCTGCGGGTGCGCACGACGCTGCAATGCCGCCAGCTTCACCGCCAGCGCTTCCAGCGCCCCCAGCGAACCCGGCGGCTTGGTCAACTGGGCCTGGCGCGCCAGGGCCTGCGCCTGGCAGTCGGCGTCGGCGACGGCGCAGGCATCCAGGGTCCAGTCGCGCGACAGCGACGGGGTCACGACATCGTTCAAGGCAGATCTCCTTTGAGCGCCAGCGGCAGGCCCGCGGCGACGAACAGCACGCGCTCGCAGCGCGTGCCCAGGTGTTGATGCAGGCGCCCGGCCTCATCGACGAAGCGACGCGTAAGTTCGCCCAACGGCACCACGCCCAGGCCGACTTCGTTGCTGACCAGGACGATTTCGCCCGGCAGCGTGGGCAGGTTGTGCAATAGCGCGTCGCGCTCGCGTTCGTAGCGATCCGCCGTCTGCGCTTCGTCGAGCAGATTGCTGAGCCACAGCGTCAGGCAATCGACCAGCACGCAACGCCCCTCGCGGGCGTACTCGCGCAAGGCCTCGGCCAGCGCCAGCGGTTCTTCGACGGTGCGCCAATGCGCGGGGCGGCGTTCGCGATGATGGGCGACGCGCGCAGCCATCTCGCCGTCGCGCGCTTGCGCGGTGGCGATATAGACCACGTCCGCCTCGCGCGCGGCCAGACGTTCGGCCAGGGCGCTCTTGCCCGAGCGCGCGCCGCCGAGGATCAGGGTGCGCATGGCGCGGCTCCGGTCGTGGCCTGCAGGCCGAGCAGCGCGGCCAAGCGGGCGGTATCCAGGTGGGTTTCGACCGCGTCGGCGAGTCTGTCGATGCCGGCCTCGCGCAAGGCGTGCATGTCCAGAGTTTCGACCTCGTTCAATCCAGCCCAGCGCAGCAAGGCGGTCAAGGCGGCGGGTTCGTCGAACAGCCCGTGCAGATAAGTCGCGAACACCTGGCCGTCTTCGGAGCGGGCGCCGTCGCTGCGGCCATCGTCCAAGCGCACGCTGGCGCGCACCAGCGCTGGCCCTTGGCTGATCCCGCAATGGATCTCGTAGCCGCGCACCGGCGCGTCGTCCAACGCGAGCCGGCCGGCGACGTTGCGCAGCTGCTTTTCGGGCTCCAGCGTGGTGTCCAGATCCAGCCAGCCCAGGCCGGCGCTGGAGCCGGGCGCGCCCTCGATGCCGAGCGGATCGTGCACCGCGCGCCCCAGCATCTGCAGGCCGCCGCAGATGCCGATCAGATTGCCGCCGTAACGCAGATGGCGCGCAATCGCGTGATCCCAGCCGTTCGCGCGCAGCCAGGCCAGATCGGCGCGCGTGGACTTGGAACCCGGCAGCACGATCAGATCGCAGGCCGGCGGCGCTTCGCCGGGACCGACGTAATGCAGCTCGACCTGTGGATGCGCGCGCAGCGGATCGAAGTCGGTGTGGTTGCTGATCCGCGGCAATGCCGGCACCGCCACCCGCAACGTCGCCCGCGCCTTGCGTTCGCGCTCGCGCGGCAGCGCATCTTCGGCGTCCAGGTGCAGGCCCTGCAGATAGGGCAGCACGCCCAATACCGGCTTGCCGGTTTCGCGCTCCAACCAGTCCAGCCCGGGCTGCAACAAGGCGATATCGCCGCGGAAGCGGTTGATCACGAAGCCGGCCACGCGCGCGCGTTCGCTCTCGGACAGCAGAGCCAGGGTGCCGACCAGATGAGCGAATACGCCGCCGCGATCGATGTCGGCGATCAGCAGCACCGGGCAGTCGACCGCCTCGGCATAGCCCATGTTGGCGACGTCGCCCGCGCGCAGGTTGATCTCGGCTGGGCTGCCCGCGCCCTCCACGATCACCGCGTCGTAGCCGGCGACCAGGCGCGCGTGCGAAGCCAGCACCGCCTGCATCGCGACGCGCTTGTAGTCGTGGTAGCCGCGCGCGTCCATGTTGGCGACCGCGCGCCCGTGCAGGATCACCTGTGCGCCGGTGTCGCTGTTGGGCTTGAGCAACACCGGATTGAAATCGGTATGCGGCGCTAGCCCGGCGGCCTGCGCCTGCACCGCCTGGGCGCGGCCGATCTCGCCGCCGTCGGCGGTGACCGCCGAATTCAGGGCCATGTTCTGCGGTTTGAACGGCGCCACGCGCACACCGCGACGTTGCAGCCAGCGGCAAAGCGCGGTGACCAGCGCGCTCTTGCCGGCGTCGGAGGTGCAGCCCTGCACCATGAGCACGCGCGCGCTCATGCGGCGCTCCTCGCGGCGGCGATCTCGGCCAGGGCCGCGTCCAGGCGCGCGTAGGCCGCGTCGTCGCCGGGCAGGCCGAAGCGCAAGCTGGCCGGCGTCTCGAACAAGCGGGTGAGGATGCCGCGCCGCGCCAGCGCCTCGTGCAGTTCGACGGCGTCCTCGCAACGTCGCCACTGGAAGTAGGCGCAGCCGGCGTCGGGCGCGAAACCGCGCGCGCGCAGCACGGCGCCCAACCGCTCGCCCTGCGCCAGCAGACGACCGCGCATGCGCGCCTGCCAGTCGCGGTCGGCCAGCGCCAGCTGCACCGCATGCCGGCTGGGACCGCTCAGCGTCCACGGGCCCAAACGTTCGCGCAGCGCGGCCAGCAGCGGCGGCGCAGCGCAGACGAAGCCCGCGCGCGCGCCGGCCAGGCCGAAGAACTTGCCGACCGAGCGCAGCACGATCAGCCCGCTGCGCGCGCTATCGGCGCACAGGCTGCGTTCCGGCGTGGCGTCGATGAAGGCTTCGTCGATCAGCAGCCAGCCGCCGCGCGCGGCCAGTCGCGCGTGCAGGTCCAGCAGGGTCGCGCGCTCGTAGCGCTCGCCGCCGGGATTGTTGGGATGGATCAGGACCACGACGTCGTAGCGCTCGCTCTGCGCGAGCAAACGCTCCGACTCGCACAGCTCGACCGTATGCCCGGCCTGGCGCCAGGCATGCGCGTGCTCGGCGTAGCCGGGTGCGAGCACGCCGACCCGCGCCTGCGCGCGCAAGCGCGGCAAGGCCTGGATCGCGGCCTGCGAACCGGCCACGGCCAGCACCTCCGGCGCGCCGTAGTAGTCGCGCGCGGCCGCGTCCAGGCCGTCCTCGTCCTCGGGCAGGCGATGCCAGGCGCGTGCGGGGATCGCCGGCACCGGCCAGGCCTCGGGATTGATCCCGGTGGACAGCTCCAGCCAGTCCGCGGGCGCGATGCCGTAGCGCTGCGCGGCGCGCAGTAGACGACCGCCGTGCTCAAGCATGGATGAAGACTCCAGATGGCGATGCGGGTACGCGATCAGTAGTTGAAGACATAAGTCGCCACCGCCGCGATCACAGTGAGTACGCACAGCCACAACAGCGCGCCGCGCCGTACCAGCGACTGCGCGCGCACGATCGCCGCGGCGTCGGGCGCGTCGCCCTCGCCCAGCAGCGGGCGCGATTCCCAGACGCCGTGATACGGCGCCGCGCCGCCCAGGCGCACGCGCAGCGCGCCCGCGCCGGCCGCCATCACCGGGCCGGCATTGGGGCTGTCCCAGGCCGGGGCCTGGCTGCGCCAGCAGCGCAGCGCGGCGCCGGCGTTGCCGAGCGCGGCGTAGGTCAGCGCGGTCAGGCGCGCGGGCAGATAGTTGAGCGCGTCGTCGCTGCGCGCGGCGGCCCAGCCATAGCGTTCGTAACGCGCGGTGCGGTAGCCCCACATCGCGTCCAGGGTATTGGCGAGCCGGTACAGCACCGCGCCGGCCGGGCCCAGCAACGCGAACCAGAACAGCGCGCCGAACACCGCGTCGTTGCCGTTTTCCAGCACCGACTCGGTCGCCGCCGCGGCCACGCGTTCGGCATCCAGCGCCTGGGTATCGCGGCTGACGATGCGTCCGACCGCGGCGCGCGCGGCCTCCAGGTCCTGCGCACGCAGCGCGCGCGCCACCGGCGCGGCGTGTTCGTCCAGGCTGCGCAGCCCCACGCACAGGTACAGCACGCCCGCCGAGTAGAGTGCCGCCAGCCACGGCGAGACCCGCAGCGTCGCCCATTGCAACGCCGCGGCGCACAGGGTCAGCGGCAACACCGCCAGCAACCAGGCCATGACGCCGCGCGCGCGGCTGTCGCGATACAGCGTGCGTTCGATCGCCTGAACCAGGCGCCCGTAGCCGACCAGCGGATGCGCGCGCCGCGGTTCGCCCAGCACGCGATCCAGCAGCAGCGCGGCCCACATCGCGGCGACGGCGAGCAAGGCGCTCACGGCTGCAACAGGCGCAGCGCCGCCGTCGGATTCGACGGGAAGTAGAAATGCACGAAGCTCGCGCTCATGCGGCGGTCGCGGTACACCGCCTCGCGGCTGGGCCCGCCATTGGGATTGACCGCTTGCGCGATCGGCTCGGCGGCGATCTCGGCGCGCGCGTAGTGGAAGGTATGACCGCGCAGCTCGCCTTCCGGCAGGTTCACCGACTGCATGCCCAGGCCGGCCAGGCGCGGCTGCAGGACGGCGCTGCCCGCGAGCAGGCCGGCCATGGCCTGGCGCTCGCCGTCCTTATCGGTCAGCGCATCGAGCAGGTACAGCAACCCGCCGCATTCGGCCAGCAGGGGTTTGCCGGCATCGCGGTGCGCGTGCAAATCGCGTCGCAAGGCCTGGTTGCCCGACAGCGCCGCCAGATGCAGTTCCGGATAACCGCCGGGCAACCAGACCGCATCGCAGTCCGGCAGGCTGTCGCCGGCCAGTGGCGAAAAGTACTTCAGCTCGGCCCCGGCCGCGCGCAGCAGATCCAGGTTGGCCGGATACAGGAAACAGAACGCCGCGTCGCGCGCGATCGCGATGCGCCAGCCCGACGGCAGCGTCGGCACGGCGGCGGGTTCGGCCGGCGCGAACGCGACCGGCGGCGGCAGCGCGGCCTCGGCGTGCGTGGCCCAAGCATCGGCCAGCGCGTCCAGGCGCGCATCCAGATCGCCGAGCTCGCCCGCGGACACCAGGCCCAGATGACGCTCGGGCAGGGCCAGCGCAGGATCGCGCGGCAAGGCGCCCAGCCAATGCAGCGGCGCCGGCAGGCTCTCGCGCAGCAACTGCGCATGGTAGGCGCTGCCGATGCGGTTCGCTGCCACGCCGTGCACTTGCAGGCCGTCGCGGTAGCGCGCCAACCCCAAGGCCAGCGCGCCGAAGGTCTGCGCCATCGCCGAGCCGTCGATCACCGTCAGCACCGGCAGGCCCAGCGCCAGCGCGAGATCGGCGCTGGACGGCTTGCCGTCGAACAGGCCCATCACGCCTTCGACCAGGATCAGATCGGCCTCGCCCGCGGCCTCGTACAGCCGCGCACGCACCTCGTCCTCGCCGCACATCCACAGGTCCAGCTGATAGGCCGGCGCGCCGCTGGCGCGCTCGTGCACCATCGGATCGAGAAAATCCGGCCCGGTCTTGAACACCCGCACCCGTCGGCCTTGGCGCGTGTGCCAGCGCGCGAGCGCGGCGGTGACGCTGGTCTTGCCCTGGCCCGACGCGGGCGCGGACACCAATAGCGCCGCGCAGCGGCGCGGGGATTCGAGATTGGGGATTCGGGATTCGCTCATAGCGCTCGCACCGCATTCCGAATTCGCGGACCTAAGCTACGCCCATCGAGCTTTGCCCCGTCGGCAGCCATGCCACGCATAGCCTGCGCTTTTGCGAATCCCCAATCCCCGATCCCGACTCCCGGCTTCACAGCTCGATGCCCTTCTGGGCCTTAATGCCGGCCTGGAACGCGTGCTTGACCACGCGCATCTCGGTCACCGTGTCGGCGACCTCGATCAGGCGGTCGGGCGCGCCGCGGCCGGTGATGACCACGTGCTGCAAGGGCGGGCGCGCGGCGACCGCGGCCAGCACGGCGTCGAGTTCGACATAGCGATGCGCGAGCGCGATGTTGAGCTCGTCCAACAGCACGAAGTCGCAGGATTCGTCGGCCAGCATCTGTGCGGCCTTGGCCCAGGCCGCCTGCGCGGCCGCGATGTCGCGGGCCTTGTCCTGGGTTTCCCAGGTGAAGCCCTCGCCCATCACGTGGTAGGCGAGCTGGTCGCCCTCGAAGCGGCGGAAGAAGGCTTCCTCGCCGGTCGAGAAGCTGCCCTTGATGAACTGCACCACGCCGCAGCGGAAGCCGTGGCCCAGCGAGCGCGCGAGCATGCCGAAGCCGGACGAGCTCTTGCCCTTGCCGTTGCCGGTGTTGACCACCAGCACGCCGCGCTCGATGGTGGCGCGGGCGATCTTGCGATCGACCAGCTCCTTCTTGCGCTGCATGCGTTCGCGGTGGCGTTCTTCCTGGGTCGGGACGGTGTCGCTCATGCGCGGGCTCCTTGCTGGGCGGTGCGTAGGGCGCCGGCGCCGCGTACGATCGCCAGCAGTGCGAACGCGGTGCCGACGTAGCCGGCCAGGGTGCCGAGGCTACGCGGATAGTACTGGCCGATGCGCGCGGCGAAGCCGGCCAGCGTGGGATCCGAGTAGCGGCCGGAGAAGAAGTAGAAGCCGCCGCCCGAGAACACGTAAGTCGCCAACGCGGCGACCGCCAGCACCAGCGCCAGGCGCGGCAGCGTGGTCCAGCGATCGCGGTGGATGCGCGCGTAGAAATGCCCGGCCAGCCACAGCGTGGCGTAGGCCGGCGCCAGCGCCCAGTACGCCGGCGACAGGCACCAGTCGCCGATCGTGCCCGAGGCCAGGCTGACGATGTCCAGCAGCGAGGCCAGCACGAACAGCAGCGGCAGCATCCACATCGGCCGCAACAGCGCGCCGGCGAGGAAGAAGATCGCCCACGACGCGCTGGGCAGGCGGTCGATGGTGGCGAAGTGCTGGCCGCGGGTGGCGATCATCAGCGTCGCCAGAGCGACGCCGACCAGGATCTGCGCGCGCGGCGAGCTCAGCGGCAGGGAATGCGTGGGGCTTGCGGTCATGGTGGTCATCCTCGATCAGGCCTGGGCGTCGCGCGGCGCGACCCGCACCGGCAGAACGCGCGCGATCAGCGCATAGGCGACCAGGGCCACCGCGATGTAGCTCAGGGTGGTGCGCACGAACAGCGGCCCCCACTGCCACACGCGCGCCAGGTATTGGCTCAGGTTCGGGTCCTCGTAGCGCCCGCCCAGCCAGTAGAACGCGCCGTTGGAGATCAGGAACGAGACCGTGGCCGCGACCAGGCCGACCGCGAGCGCGCCGAGCAGCGCGCGCGGGGTCGCCTGCAGCCGCTGCGCATAGGCGCGGCCGCTGTACCACAGCGCCGCGTACGCCAGCAGCAGGAAGGCGTACGACGGCGTGACGCAGTAGTGCTGGAAGAAGCTCTTGCCCTGGGCCTGGATCGCGATCCAGTCGATCGCCACCGCCAGCACCAGGAAAGCGACGAAACCCAGGTGCTTGCGCAGCCAGAGGCCGCCGAGGAAGAACACCGCCATCGACGCATCGGGCAGGTGCAGCGCGTCGCCGAAGTGGTGGAAGCGGGTGGCGACCATGACCGCGGCGAGTGCGGTGAACAGACTGTAGTGGACGGATCGGCTGAGAGCGTTCATCGGCGGCCTCGGTGGCGTGGACGGGACGGTGGTGGCGAAAGCGCGGCGATCAGTTCGCCGCGCGGTAGCGCAAGGTCAACAGGTAGTTGCGGCCGGGCTGGTTGTAGTAGGCCGCGGTCTCGTAGCGCTGGTTGAACACGTTGTTGGCCGCCAGCTGCAGGCTCCAGGAATCGTCGAAACGGAAGCCCAGGCGCAGGTCGGTGGTGGCGTAGCCGTCCAGACGGCGCGTGTTGGCCAGATCGTCGAAACGTTCGCCGGCGACGTAGACGCTGCCGCCCAGGCTGAAGCGGCCGTAGCGACGGTCGGCATCGAAGCGTGCGCTTTCGCGCGCGCGGCGCGGCAGGATCTTGTCGCGGCTGGCGCCGCGGCTGTCGTTGCGCGGATCCAGCCAGGTCGCGCTGGCGCGCAGGTCCCAACCGGCCAGGACGGTATCGACCGTGGCCTCCACGCCCTGGATGCGCGCGCGATCGATGTTGCCGGGCAGACCGATCGAAGCATCGAACGCGATCAATTCATCGACTCGGGTCTCGTAGGCGTTGAGCGACCAGCCGCCCCAGGCGTGTTCGCCGCGCAGGCCGAGTTCGAAGCTGCGCGACTCCTCCGGCTTGAGATCGGCGTTGCCGAAGCCGGGAAAGTACAGCTCGTTGAAGGTCGGCGCCTTGAACGCGGTGCCGTAGCTCGCGGTCAGGCGCAGCTGTTCGCTGAGGTTCCAGCCCCACAGCGCGCTGCCGGTGGTCTGGCCGCCGAACTGGCTGTCGTCGTCGCGGCGCAGGCTGGCCTGCAGCGCGTGCGCGCCAGATTCGCGCTGGTACTGGCCGAACAGGCCGCGGTTGATGCGGTGGTCGTGGGCGTAGACGGTGCTGCTTTCCACCTCGTCGCGCTGCCAGTCGTAGCCCAGGGTGAGCAGGCCGCCGCCGAGGCCGAAGTCACCCTGCAGCGAGCCCAGCTTGCGGCGCGTATTGAAGGTGCTGGAGTAGACGCCGTTGCGGTAGGTGTCGCTGAGGTCGCTGCTGCGGCCCAGGTTGAGGGTCAGCGTGGCCTGTTCGCTGGGCGCGTAGCGCAGGCGTCCGCCGGCGACCTGCTGCACGGTGTCGGCCTGGTTGTTGGTGCTGCCGTCGTATTCGTTACGGCCTTCGGCGCGGAACAGGCGCGCTTCGGCGTCCCAGGCGTCGTTGAAGCGGTAGCCGCCCTGCGCGGTCAGCGACAGGTTGCGGTAGCCGTCGCGGTCGGGCGAGTGGGTGAAGCAGCCGGCGCCGCCCGGCGAGGGCTTGCCGCGACAGGCGTTGATGCCGTCGGTGTCCTCGCTGGCGGCGTTGATCGAGTACCAGCCGTTGTCGCTCTTTCCGCCCACGCCCAGGGTGCCGCGACGCGTCTGCCAGCTGCCGATCGAGGCGCTGGCGTGCGGCGCGAACGCGCCTTGCGGGCGGCGGGTGAAGATCTGGATCACGCCGCCCAGGGCCTCGGAGCCGTACAAGCTGGAGAACGGGCCGCGCACGATCTCGATGCGCTCGATCTGTTCGACCGGAATGTCCTGCAGCGAGGCGCCGCCGCTGGTGGCCGAGCCGATCTTGATGCCGTCCACCAGCACCAGCACATGGTCGGACTCGGTGCCGCGCAGGAACAGCGAGGTCGACTTGCCGGGGCCGCCGTTGTTGGCCATCGACAGGCCGGGCGTGCCGCGCAGCAGGTCGGGCAAGTTGGCCGGCTGCAGGCGTTCGATGTCGTCGCGGTCGATCACGGTGACCGAGGCCAGGGTCGCGTCCTGGGTCTGCGCGGTGCGGCTGGCGGTCACCACGACCTGGTCGAGGTCGGTGGCGGCGTCGGCGGCCCAAACCGGGACCACGACGGACAGCAGCGCCGTCGCCAGCGCGGTGCGGCGAAGCGCGTAAGGGTGGAAATTCAAAGCATGGCTCCTGATCCGCGCCTACCCGCGCGGAAACGATGGGTCGGAGACACGCGGAGGGAACGACGAGGCGGCGACGCGCGGACGCAAGGCAGCCCCATGACAGCGCCCACCGCGTGTCGGGTCAGCCTCAGGCCGGTCTCCGGGCTTGCAAGCGAGGGCCTCCAGCCCTCCGATCCGCGCCTTCCCATGCATGCGCACAGTGGCTTCGTTGCGGATCGTTCGTCTTACTTACCGTTGCGGGGGCAGCTCCGGAATTGCCGTCGCTCCGTTCGGAGGACTGGCGCACCGGATTCCCGTTTCAATCGCCGGCGGGGCCGGCGATCACCTCAAGCCCGCGCATGGTAGCAGCCCCGGATCGGTCCGCCCCCATGAGCAAACGGCATGAGCCGGGCCCCGGGCCTGTGGCGATAACCGCCCGCAGCCGGGCTAAGTCGGCCTGATGTGCCACCTGGCATAGCTGATGCGCATCCGATGTCTAAAACCATGACGTACGGCTATCTACCTATACGAAAGTGGGTTTGACCCAGTTGTTATAACCGTGTTAAACCAAAATGACATCGTTACCAATCCCCCCGCCGCAAGGAGCCGCGCACCATGTCCGTAGCCGTCCGCGCCGTACGCCGTCCGCTCGTCCTCGCCCCCTTGTCGCTGGCCCTGATCGCCGCGCTCGCCTCCCCGGCCTATGCCCAGGACGCGGCCGCCCCGGGCGAGCCGGCCTCCGAGGCCCATACCCTGGACCAGGTGATCGTCACCGGCACCCGGGTCAGCGATCGCACCGTCGCCGAGTCCAGCGCGCCGATCGACATCATCACTCCGGAGGCGCTGGAAGCCACCGGCACGGTCGAACTCGCGACCGCGCTGGCGCGCGCCCTGCCCTCGCTGAACTTCCCGCGCCCGGCCATCACCGACGGCACCGACGCCGTGCGCCCCGCGCAGCTGCGCGGCCTGGCGCCGGACCAGGTGCTGGTGCTGGTCAACGGCAAGCGCCGGCACACCACCGCGCTGATCAACCTCAACGGCAGCCAGGGTCGCGGTTCCTCGCCGGTCGACCTCAACGCGATCCCGATCGCCTCGATCGAACGCGTGGAAGTGCTGCGCGACGGCGCCTCGGCGCAGTACGGCTCCGACGCGATCGCCGGGGTGGTCAACATCGTGCTCAAGGGCAGCGACCACGGCGGCAGCATCGCCGCGCGCTACGGGCAATACAGCGCCGGCGACGGCGAGCAGTACCAGCTGTCCGGCGACGCCGGCTTCAAGCTCGGCGAAAACGGCAAGCTGCACCTGGCCGCGCAGGGCGGCCACCAGGACCAGACCAACCGCGCGCGCCCGTTCCAAGGCGTGGTCGAACAGCGCTACGGCGATCCCGAGATCGATAGCGGCGCGGTGTCCTACAACGGCGAATACAGTCCGGTCGACTACCTGACCTTCTATTCCTTCGGCAGCTACAGCAAGCGCGACGTGCTCTCCAACGGCTACTTCCGCTTCGCCGCCGACCCGCGCAACATCCCCTCGATCTACCCGAACGGCTTCCTGCCGCAGATCCACAACGTCAGCAAGGACCGCTCGACGGTGGTCGGCCTGCGCTCGGAAACCGCCGGCGGCACCCAGATCGATTTCAGCTACAACTACGGCCACAACGAACTCAGCTTCGACATCGAGCACACCCTCAACCGCAGCCTGGGCCCGACCTCGCCGACGCAGTTCTATGCGGGCGCGCTCGAAGTCACGCAGCACGTGTTGAACCTGGACTTCGCGCGCCCGGTGGATTTCGGCTGGCAGTATCCGGTGACCTTCGCCTGGGGCGCGGAGTGGCGCGGCGAGGAATTCTCGCAGCGCGCCGGCGAACCGCTGTCCTACGCCAACGGCGGCGTGCCCGCGTCCAACGGCCAGATCATCCCGGGCGCGCAGGTGTTCTCCGGCTTCCGCGCCAGCGACGCCGGCGATTTCGACCGCCACAGCTATTCGCTCTATGCCGACGTCGAAGCCGACCTGACCGACAAGTTCTCCGCCGGCATCGCCGCGCGCTTCGAGAGCTACAGCGATTTCGGCGACACCACTTCCGGCAAGCTGTCGGCGCGTTACGCCTTCACCGACAAGGTCGCGTTGCGCGCCACCGCCTCCACCGGCTTCCGCGCGCCCTCGCTGCAGCAGCAGTTCTTCCAGTCGATCGCGACCAACTTCATCAGCGGCGTGCCCTACGAGATCGGCACCTTCCGCGTCGACAATCCGGCCGCGATCGCGCTGGGCTCGGAATCGCTGAAGGCCGAGGAGTCCACCAACTACAGCCTGGGCCTGGTGCTGCAGCCCAGCGACAGCCTGTACATCACCATCGACGCGTACCACATCAAGGTCGACGACCGCATCCTGCTGTCGGAAAACCTGACCAGCACCGCGGTGCGCAACTACCTGCAAGCCAACGGCTACCCGGGCATCGGCGGCGGCCGCTACTTCACCAACGCCGTCGACACCAAGACCCAGGGCGTGGACATCATCGCGACCCAGAACTGGGACCTGGCCTCGGGCAAGTTCGGCCTCACTCTGGGCTACAACTACTCCAAGACCGAGATCGAGAAGATCGCGCCCAACCCGGCGCGCCTGGCCGCGATCGATCCGGCGGCGGTGCGCATCGGCCGCACCGAGATCGGCCGCATCACCAAGGGCGCGCCCAAGGACAAGTTCTTCCTGGCCGGCGACTGGGATACCGGCAACTGGAGCTTCAACGCCACCGCCACCCGTTACGGCGAGTTCACCGAGCTGCACGCGACCAATCCGCTGCTGGACCAGACCTTCAGCGCGAAGTGGACGCTGGACCTGGCCGCCACCTACCACCTCGATCAGTGGGACTTCACTGTCGGCGGCGACAACGTGCTCGACGAGTACCCGGACGAGTCCAAGCTGGTGCTGGGCACGCGCAACTACCTGCCCTACAACACCGCCTCGCCGTTCGGTTTCAACGGCGCCTTCGTCTACGTGAAGGCCGGTTACAAGTGGTGATCTGAACGGCGCGGTTGGAACGCCCGTATGCGACGACGGCCCGGACTCCCGGGCCGTCGTCTTTTTCGACCGGCGAATGCCGCCCCCGTGCGCCCAAACGATGGCGGCGGCGCATTCGCGGGGCCCGGGATCGGCTATAAGGAGTCACCCCGCCGCGCCGGCCTTGCGGATTCCCGAAGCCGCGCGCGGTTCCGACGTCTCCGCCCAAGGAGGGCCGCCATGCGCTTAGCCGGATCGCTGCTGCTGTCGTTCGCGTTGCCCGCCGTACTCGCGTTCTCGATCTCCGACGCCCTCGCCGCCCGCCGCGAACAAGTGGTGCTGATGCAGGGCAACGTCGCCGGCAAGCAGGTCGTGGAAACCGCGGCCGACGGCAGCGTGAAGGTCGAATACCACTTCACCGACCGCGGCCGCGGCGACCGCAGCAAGACGCGTTGGAAGCTCAATGCCGACGGCACCCTGGCCGACTACGCGGGCAGCGGCAACGACTATCTGCTCAATCCCTTCGAGGAGCGCTATCAGGTCCGCGACGGCCGCGCGAGCTGGAAAAATCCCAGCGAGAGCGGCGAGCGCACGCTGTCCGCGCCGGCCTTCTTCCTGCCGCTGCAGGCGGCGCCGGAAATCTCCGGCGCGCTCGCGCGCGCGCTGCTGCAGGCGCCTGAGCGCAAGCTCGCGATCCTGCCCGGCGGCGAGGCGCGTCTGCAGACCTTGGGCGAATACGAAGTCGCCGGCAAGAACGGCCCGGTGTCGCTGACCCTGCAGCGCATCGTCGGCCTGGACTTCACCCCACGCTCGGTATGGTTGCGCGGCGACGGCGAAACCGCCGCGCTGATCGTCGCCTCGGGCTGGTTCGTGATCATCGACGCCGATCTGCAAGGCGCGCTGCCGAAGCTGCTGGAGCTGCAGGAGCAGGCCGACGCGAAGTGGGCCGCCGAGATGACCCAGCGGCTCACCCATGTGCCCAAGGGGCCGCTGCTGATCCGCAACGCACGCGTGTTCGATCCGCGCGACCTGGCCGCCACCCCCGGCACCAGCGTGTTGATCGAAGGCGAGCGCATCGTCCGGGTCGCCCCCGACGCCCAGCTCAAGGCGCCAGAGAACGCCGAGGTCCTCGACGCGCGCGGCCGCTTCCTGATGCCGGGCCTGTGGGACGTGCACAAGCACTATGCGTCCATCGAGGACGGCGCCCTCGACATCGCCGCCGGCGTGACCAGCGCGCGCGACGTCGCCAACAACTTCGACACCTTCCCCGAGCGCGTGAAGCGCTTCGATGCCGGCAGCGAAATCGGCCCGCGCGTGCTGATGGCCGGCTTCATCGACGGCCCCGGCCCCTACGCCGGACCGACCAAGATGCTGGTCGACACGCCCGAGGAAGCGCTCAAGGCCGTGGACTTCTATGCCGACCGCGGCTACGTGCAGATCAAGACCTATTCCTCGTTGAAGCCGGAACTGTTCCCGATCATCGCCGACCGCGCGCACGCGCGCGGCCTGCGCGTGAGCGGGCACGTGCCGGCCTTCATGTCGGCGCGCCAGTTCATCGAAGCCGGCGCCGACGAGCTGCAGCATCTGTTGTTCGTGGAACTGAACTTCATGTACCCGCGCGTGCAGGACACCCGCACCAAGGCGCGCCTGACCGAAGTCGGCGAGCACGCCTACGAGTTCCCGCCGGACAAGCCGGAGGTGCGCGAGTTCATCGACTTCCTCAAGCGCCACCACACCGTCATCGACGCGACCATGGCGCTGGAAGAGGACCTGTACAGCGGCGATCCCGACGCCAAGACCCCGCCCGGACTGCGCGGCGTGGCCGAGCGTTTCCCGCCGCAGGCCCAGCGCGGCCTGAGCTGGGGCGCGCTGAAGCCGCCGCACGGCAAGGAGGAGGCCTACAAGCAAGCGCTGCCGAGCATGATGCGTCTGCTCAAGGCCTTGCACGATGCCGGCGTGACCATCCTGCCGGGCACCGACGCCCTGGCCGGCTACATGCTGCACGCCGAGCTGGAGGTGTACTCGCGCGCCGGCATCGCCAACGCCGAAGTGTTGCGGCTGGCGACGCTGACGCCGGCACAGGTGCTGGGCGTGGACAAGGACCGCGGCGTGATCGCGGCGGGCAAGCTCGCCGACCTGGTGCTGATCGACGGCGATCCGCTCGCCGACATGCGCGATATCCGCAAAGTCGACGCCGTGTTCAAGGGCGGCAAGCGCTACGACCCGGGCGAGATCGAGCAGGCGTTGGGGATTGTGCCGAGGAAGAAGCCCGCGGTCGCGGAGTAAGGTCGCGACCGTAGCTCGATCGCGGCTTGCGCCGCTCCCACAGGAAGCGGCGCTCCCGCGACATCGATGGTCTCGCTGTGTGGGAGTGGCGAGCGATGGCTCGCTCTGCGTGGGAGCGGCAAGCGATCGCGCGCTGTGTGTGGGAGCGGCGTAAGCCGCGATCGAATCCCACAAACGACGTAGATCATTGAGCGCGAAACGGCCCGCCACTGCGGGCCGTTTCGCTCAGCCCTCAACCCTTGCGAAACACCAGGTGCCCCGCCTCGGCCTCGACCTGGATGACATCGCCGCTGACGAACTCGCCGCTGAGGATCTTCTGCGCCAGCGGATTTTCCAACTGCTGCTGCACCGCGCGCTTGAGCGGACGCGCGCCGTAGACCGGATCGAAACCGACGTTGCCGATCAACGCCAGCGCCGCGTCCGACAACGCCAGCTTCAGGCCGCGCTCGCCCAGACGCTTCTCCAGGCCAACCATCTGGATCTTGGCGATCTCGCGAATCTGGCTCTTGTCCAGCGGATGGAACACGACGATGTCGTCCAGGCGGTTGATGAACTCCGGACGGAAGTGCGCCTGCACCACGCCCATCACCGCCGCCTTCATCTGGGTGTAGCTCTCGGCGCTGTCGTCGGCCGACAGCTCCTGGATCATCTGCGAGCCCAGGTTGCTGGTCATCACGATCACGGTGTTGCGGAAATCGACCGTGCGGCCCTGGCCATCGGTGAGGCGGCCGTCGTCCAGCACCTGCAACAGGATGTTGAACACGTCCGGATGCGCCTTCTCGACCTCATCGAGCAGGATCACGCTGTAGGGACGGCGGCGCACGGCCTCGGTCAGATAGCCGCCCTCTTCGTAACCGACATAGCCCGGAGGCGCGCCGACCAGGCGACTGACCGCGTGCTTCTCCATGAACTCGCTCATGTCGATGCGCACCATGGCGCCGCTGGAGTCGAACAGGAATTCGGCCAAGGCCTTGCACAGCTCGGTCTTGCCCACGCCGGTCGGGCCCAGGAACAGGAAGGAGCCGCTGGGGCGGTCGGGATCGGACAGGCCCGCGCGCGAACGCCGCACGGCGTCGGAGACCACGCGGATCGCCTCGTCCTGGCCGACCACGCGCTGGTGCAGAGCCTGCTCCATCTTCAGCAGCTTCTCGCGCTCGCCTTCCAGCATCTTCGACACCGGGATGCCGGTCCAGCGCGCGACCACCTCGGCGATCTCCTCGGCGGTGACCTTGTCCTGCAGCAGCTTGAAGCCCTGGGTTTCGGCTTCCTGCGCGGCCTTGAGCTGCTTTTCCAACTCCGGCAACTTGCCGTACTGGATCTCGCTCATGCGGCCGAAATCCTGGGTGCGCTGCGCGGCTTCCAGTTCGAGCTTGGCCTGCTCGATCTGCTCCTTGATCTTGGTCGCGCCCTGCAGGGTCGCCTTCTCGGCCTTCCAGACTTCCTCGAGGTCGTTGAAGTCGCGCTCCAGGGTGGCGATCTCGGCTTCGAGGTCGGCCAGGCGCTGCTTGGATTCGGCGTCCTTCTCCTTCTTCAGCGCCTCGCGCTGGATCTTGAGCTGGATCAGGCGGCGTTCCTTGCGGTCCAGTTCCTCGGGCTTGGAGTCGATTTCCATGCGGATGCGCGAGGCGGCCTCGTCCATCAGGTCGATGGCCTTGTCGGGCAACTGGCGGTCGGCGATGTAACGGTGCGACAGGGTCGCCGCGGCGACGATCGCCGGGTCGGTGATCTCCACGCCGTGATGCACCGCGTAGCGCTCCTTGAGGCCGCGCAGGATCGCGATGGTGTCCTCGACCGTGGGCTCGCCGACGAACACCTTCTGAAAGCGCCGCTCCAGCGCGGCGTCCTTCTCGACGTACTTGCGGTACTCGTCCAGGGTGGTCGCGCCGATGCAATGCAGCTCGCCGCGCGCGAGCGCGGGCTTGAGCATGTTGCCGGCGTCCATCGAGCCTTCGGCCTTGCCTGCGCCGACCATGGTGTGCAACTCGTCGATGAACAGGATCACCTGGCCTTCGTTCTTGGACAGGTCGTTGAGCACCGCCTTCAGGCGCTCCTCGAACTCGCCGCGGAATTTGGCGCCGGCGATCAGCGCGCCCATGTCCAGCGACAGCACGCGCTTGCCGCGCAGGCCTTCGGGCACTTCGTTGTTGACGATGCGCTGGGCCAGGCCCTCGACGATCGCGGTCTTGCCCACACCGGGCTCGCCGATCAGCACCGGATTGTTCTTGGTGCGGCGCTGCAGCACCTGGATGGTGCGGCGGATTTCCTCGTCGCGGCCGACCACCGGATCGAGCTTGCCCGATTCGGCGCGCGCGGTCAGGTCGATGCAGTACTTCTCCAGCGCCTGGCGCTGCTCTTCCGCGCTTTCCGATTGCACGCTCTCGCCTCCGCGCAGTTTGTCGATCGCCGGTTCCAGCTTGGCCTTGTTGGCGCCCGCGGCCTTGAGCGCGCGACCGACTTCGCCGCCGTCGTCCAGCGCGGCCAGCAGGAACAGCTCGCTGGCGATGAAAGCGTCGCCGCGCTGCTGGGCCAGCTTGTCGGTGACGTTGAGCAGGCGCGCCAGGTCGTTGCCCAGCGAGACGTTGCCGGCCTGGCCGCTGACCTTGGGCAGTTTTTCCAGCGCTTCGCCGAGACGCTCGCGCAGCAGGGGCACGTTGACCCCGGCCTGCGCCAGCAGCGGGCGCGTGCTGCCGCCGCTCTGCTCCAGCAGCGCGGTCAACAGGTGCACGGGTTCGATCACGCTGTGGTCGCGACCGACCGCCAGCGATTGCGCGTCGGCCAGCGCCTGCTGGAAACGCGAAGTGAGCTTGTCCATCCGCATGGAGGTTTCTCCGAAAGGTGTGGCGGCCCGGCGCGAGTGTCGCGCGACGGCCGCGAATGACCTGTTAATGCGGGCTGGATGGGGCGATTCAAGCGGCGCAGGGTCGCGGCTGGGGCGATGCTTCAGGCTGCGCTGCGGCACGGGCGCGATCGGTTGCCCTTACCCGGGCAGAAGCAAATCCCCCCTCTCCCCTCTTTTCAAAGGAGAGGAAGAGAGTCATCGCCCCCTTTGAAAAGGGGGCAAGCGCCTGGGATGGCTGGATGCCCCGTGATGGTGATGCGCGGGGGATTTGCTGTTGCGCGGGCAGGAGCAAATCCCCCCAAGCCCCCCCCTTTTTCAACGGGGGAAGAGAATCAGTCATCGCCCCCTTTGAAAAAGGGGGCAAGCGCCTGGGATGGCTGGATGCTCTGTGATGGTGATGCGCGGGGGATTTGCTGTTGCGCGGGCAGAAGCAAATCCCCCCTAGCCCCCCTTTTTCAAAGGGGGGAAGAGAATCAGTCATCGCCCCCTTTGAAAAAGGGGGCAGGCGCCTGGGATGGCTGGATGCTCTGTGATGGTGATGCGCGGGGGATTTGCTGTTGCGCGGGTAGAAGCAAATCCCCCTAGCCCCCCTTTTTCAAAGGGGGGGGAAGAGAGTCAGTCATCGCCCCCTTTGGAAAAGGGGGCGGGCGCCTGGGATGGCTGGATGCCCTGTGATGGTGAGGCGCGGGGGATTTGCTGTTGCGCGGGTAGGAGCAAATCCCCCCTAGCCCCCCTTTTTCAAAGGGGGGAATAGCATTGGAATCAGACCCGGCTGGTCGGCTGCAAGATCTCGACCCAGTATCCGTCCGGGTCCTTGATGAAGGCGATGTCCTTCATGCGGCCGTCGGTCAGGCGCTTCTGAAACTCCACGCCCAATTGCTCGAAGCGCGCGCAGGCGGCTGCAACGTCCGGCACCGAGACGCAGATGTGGCCGAAGCCGCGCGGCTCGCTGTTGCCGTGGTGGTAAGCGAACGCCGCATCGTGTTCGGTGCCGTGGTTGTGGGTGAGCTCGAGCACGCCGCGCTGGCTCAGCAACCATTCGCCGCGCGCGGGCTCCTCAGCCGGGATCTGCGCCGGGTCCGCCACCAGCACCAGGAAGTACAGGCTGAATTGCGCCTCGGCGAAATCGCGCTTGCGCACCAGGGTGAAACCGAGCACGCGGGTGTAGAAATCCAGCGACCGCGCCGGATCCTTGATCCGCAGCATGGTGTGGTTGAACACGAAGTCGCGGGTGGCGGCTTCGGGCCGGGCGGTCACGCCGGGCACGGCGTCTAGTTCGGTCTGCAGGGACATGGCGGGGCCGGAGTCGAAGGGGGAATCGAAGATATGAGGACGCGCGACGGCCGCCTCAAGCCGGCGCGTCGTCGCCGCGGCGCTGCAGCGACAGCAGGGCCATCAGCGCCGCCAGCGCCAGATAGGCGCCGATGAACTGCCAGGCGATGATGCGCGGCAGGCCCTCAAGCGCCCACGGCAGATAGATGCCGCCGCGCGGATCGACCGAGTGGATGATGCCGAACAGCGCCAACGCCGCGCCCGCCAGCAGGAAGGCCGATGCGCGCAGCAGGCGGCCGTCGACCATGGCCGCGACCGCCGAGGTCCAGATCATCGAGGTCATGATGAAGCCGTTGCCCAGGGTCACGATCACCGCCAGTTCCGGCAGGCCGTGGCCGTCCAGCGCGCTCATCAGCTGGGCGTGGTGTTCGGGTGCGATCCAGCCCGGATTGCCGGTCTTGATCGCCAGCATGTAGGCCACCGATGGCAGGAAACCGAACACCATCGCGGTGGCGTGCTTGCTGGGCGTGGCCTGGAAGGCCTGGGTGGTGATGTCCAGCGCGACGTAGACGATGATCGGCGCCAGCACCGCCAGCGGCAGCCACTGCACCAGGCCGGAGACGATGCCGAGCATGCCGCCCAGGCCCACGAACAGACCGGTCAGCAGGGTGTAGCCGCTGCGCGCGCCCATGTGCTTGTAGGCGGGCTGGCCGATGTAGGGCGTGGTCTGGGCGACGCCGCCGCAGAAGCCCGCGACCAGGGTCGAGAAGGCCTCGGCCAGCAGGATGTCGCGGGTGCGGTAGTCGTCGCCGGCCGCGCGCGCGCTTTCGCTGACGTTGATGCCGCCGACCACCATCAGCAGCCCGAACGGCAGCAGCAGCGGCAGATAGGGCACGGTCGCGGGCAGGCCTTCGATGAAGCCCAGGGTCGGCCACGGCAGCACCAGGCTCGGCGGCACCGCCTCCGGCCAATGGAAGCCCGGCGCGCCCAGACCGAGCGCACCCAGGCCGTAGTACAGCGCGGTGCCGAACACGAAGGCCACGAACACGCCCGGCAGGCGCACCGGCAATCGGCCCTTGGCGATCAGCACGTACAGCAGCAGGCCGAGGGTGACGAAGCCCACCAGCGGCGAACGCAGAGTTTCCACCAGCGGCAGGAAGCCCATCAGCACCAGCGCCACGCCGGCGATCGAGCCCAGCAGGCCCGCGCGCGGGATCAGGCGGGTGACCGCGTCGCCGGCGAACGAGAGCACCAACTTGAGCACGCCCATCACCACCAGCGCAGCCATGCCCAGCTGCCAGGTCGCGATCGCCGCGGCCTGCGGGTCCAGCCCGGATTGCTGGTAGGCGACGAAGGCCGGGCCCAGCACCAGCAGGGCCATGCCGATGCTGGTCGGCGCGTCCAGGCCCAGCGGCATCGCGGTGACGTCGTCGCGGCCGGTCTTGGCGGCCAGGCGGCGCGC
Organism: Lysobacter sp. Root604; assembly: GCF_001427505.1. Classification (NCBI taxonomy): domain Bacteria; kingdom Pseudomonadati; phylum Pseudomonadota; class Gammaproteobacteria; order Lysobacterales; family Lysobacteraceae; genus Lysobacter; species Lysobacter sp. Root604. The sequence goes on from NZ_LMGS01000012.1 coordinate 206,436, forward strand.
CATCGCCGTGTAGATCAGGTTGCCGACCAGCACGCCGAAGGCGGTGCCCGGAAACATGCGCGTGTACACCACCTCGGCTGGGAAGCCGAATATGCCGATCAGGGCCGCGGCGATGAAACCCAGGATGGACAGGTTGTCCACGACCAGGCCGAAGAAGCCGTTGAAGTCGCCAGCGACGAACCAGCGGCGCGAAGGGGAAACGGTCATCGGCGGATCCTGGGCGAACGCGGGGACGACCTGGGATTGTGCGGGCTGGATGGGCCGCGCGAACAGCGTCTGGCTTAGAACGAAACGTCCGCCCGTTGGCGCGACCACAGCACCGACTGGTGCCCGCTCATGCGTTTCCAGGCCACCCGGATCGCCTCGATGTCGGCCACGCGCGCGGGCGTGTCCTCGTGCAGCACCACCAGCACCTTGGCGCGCTGGCGCTCGGGCGCGGCGGCGCCGCGGAACAGCCACTGGCCGTAACCCTCGAACACGGTCAGGCCGTCGGGAAAGCGCGGGGTGACTTCGCGGTCGAGGAAGGCGCGCCATTGCGTCTCGTCGATCCGGGTCTGGTCCTGGCCTTCGGTGCCGACGCTGAAGTAGAGCTCGCTGCGGATCCAGGCCTGCGCGGCGGCCGGGCGCGCGGCATCGCCGTGCAGGGCGGGATCGACGGTCGTCGGCGCGACGCTGGCGCAGGCGCTCAGGGCTAGGCACAGGGACAGCAGCAGGCCGTGACGTGGCATGGTCGGGCGCTCCGGGGCGGTCGCAGCATGGTTGCCGGGCCGGTGGGGCGGCGCAAGGGTGGAGGCGATGTTGGTGGGTGTCGTGTCGTGCTTGCAGCGAGGTGTCGCGCCTAGCGACGAACTTGCACGGTAAAAAGCAAATCCCCCTCAATCCCCCTTTTTCAAAGGGGGAGGACCGGCGACGGCGGCGCTGCTATTTCGGGCTTCGCCAGGAGGTTCCAAAGTGTGGAGGCACCGGGCTTTGCACCCTCCTTTGGAAAAGGGTGGAGCCGTGCGTTTACGAACTGCAGGTTCGTGCACCAATGAACGCCGGCAGGCTATGCCTGTCGGCCGGGCGGGTTGGGAGGATTTGCTTTTCGGGCGTTGGTCGGCCTGCGCTGCGCTGGCGAGGCTTCAATCGAGAAAACGCGCGCGCTGCTCCGGTGTCGGCAGCAAGCAGTGTTCGTAGCGGCCGAACAGGCGATAGCGGTTGCGCGCAATCAGGCGATAGAGCGGATCGCGCAGCGCGCGCGGCAGCCAGCGCAGGATCGCCGCGAGGCGCCAGACGCCGCCCAGACCGACCAGCACGCGCGCGATGGCGTCGGTGTCGGTCCAGGCCTGCCCGCCCTCGATCAACAGAAACGACATCGGATCGTCCGGATCCAGTCCGTGCGCGGACAGCAAGGCGCGGCCCTGCCCGCCCTGCATCGCCGCGAATCGGTAGCGCTGTTGGCGGTCGTGGCGCAGCAGGAAGCGCACCCAGCCGTTGCACAGCGCGCACACGCCGTCGAACACGATGATCGCGTCGTGGCGCGGGCCGCGATCCTGCGTCGTCGTCGCGCGCTCGTGGGTTTCAGTCGACATCCAGCCAGCCCCGGTAGTGCACCAACAAACCCGCCAGCGGCAAGGCCGCGCGCACGTCGAAGCGATAGCGCCCTTCGCGCTCGGACTCGCTCGCGCTCACGCCCTCGAACCAGCGCGCCGGCAGCGGCAAACCCAGCGCGTGCACGCGCGCGACGCGCCAGCGCACCGCGGCGTCCTCCACGTCCAGGGCGAAGCCGAAACGCACCAGGCCTAGGCGTTCGCACAGCAAGCCGTCCTGCGCCCACAGGCGCGAGGGCATGTCGTGGCCGGCGAAACGGCGCAGCCAGCGTTCGGATTCGGGGCTGGCGACGATCTCCACTTCGATCGCGTCGCGGGTGGCCGGCGGCAAGCGCGTCGCCCAGGCGCACAGACGCGATAGCCAGCCGGTGCCGCGCTCGGATTCGACTTGGCCGCGATAGCGGTGCAGGCCGGCGCGTTCGTGCAAGGCACGCACGCTCGGCGGTAAAGCGTCGTAGCGCGCGCCCAGCAGTTGCCGATACAGCGAAACCGCGGCGACACTCATCCGATCAGGCCCGGAGCCGAGCGCCCGTCGGGCCGATGCGCCCGTCGCATCCATCGGCAAGCGCACGAAGATCCGGCGTGGACAGCGCGCGCCATTCGCTTCAATCCAGACCGCGCAGCGCGGGCGGCACCGCGTACTCGCGGCCGTCGTAATACAGGCGTTCGCGGCTTTTGCGCGCGGGGCTTTCGACGTTCGAACACTGCCCGTCGCTTGCTTGTTCGTTGCGATGGGCGCTGGCGCTGCTGGCCACCAGCAGGCCGGCGTAACCGTGATCGCGCTTGCCGTCGATGGCGACGGTGCGCTGCACGCTTTCGAACTCGCCCGCGCACTGCGTGTCCCATTCGCCGCGATCCAGCGCGACCTGCAGCCGGCTCAGCACCGGACGCAGGCGGGCGCCGTCGGGCACGTACAGGCTCAAGGAGGTGCTGCTGTAGGGATTGGCGCGCGAGGCGCCGGTGTAGCTCACGCGCAGGCCGAAGGCGGTGGTGCGCTCGTCGAGACGGTAGCGCGCGGTGTCCAGGCTCAGGCCGCTGACCCGGATCGCGTCGGAGTCCAGCGCATTGGCCTCGCGGTAGCGCTGCAGGATTCGGGGGCGCGCGGAGTCGGCGACCAGCAGCTCCAGATCGGCCGGTTCCACCTCGAGGTCGGTGGCGGCTTCGTGTTGCAGCTTGAGCGCCAGCAGGGTCTTGTCCGGCGCGGCCGGCCAGACCTTGCAGACCACCTCGCCGAGGTTGATCCAGCGCGCGGGCGATTCCGGCAGGCGCAACAGTTCGCCGTTGTCGCCGTTGTCGCCGGTTTCGCCTTGCGCGCCGGGATAGGCGGCCTGGAGCAGCTCGTAGACGCGCGACTGGCAGTCGGCGGCCATCGCCGGCAGCGGCGCTGCCATCGACAAGAGAGACAGCAGCAGGCAACGGCGGGCGGCGCGCATCACGTCATCCATATCAGGCTGGCCATGCGCCCGCCGCGTTGGTCGCGGCGGTGCGAATAGAAGCGTTTCGGGTCGGAGATCGTGCTCAGCCCGCCGCCATACACCCGGGCGGAATCCAGGCCGGCCGCGACCAGGCGGCGGCGCGCGAGCGCGTACAGATCGACGCGCCAATGTTCGGCGCGGGTGGCGACGAAGGCCTCGGTGGCACCGGGGTCCTGGGCGACGAAGGCTTCGAAGACCTCGGCGCCGATCTCGTAATCCCGCGGGCCCGCCGCCGGTCCCAACCAGGCGCGCAGCCGCGCCGGCGGCGTGCGCAGGGCCGCGACCGTGGCTTCGAGCACGCCCGCGGCCAAACCGCGCCAGCCCGCGTGCGCGGCGCCCACTTCGCTGCCGTCGTCGGCCGCGAACAGCACCGGCAGACAGTCGGCGGTGAGGATGGCGAGCACGCAGCCGGGCGTGGCGGTCACCGAGGCGTCGGCCTCGGGTTCGTCGGCGCTGGAATCCGCCTCGCCCTCGAAGCGCGCCACCTCGACGCCATGCACCTGACGCAGCCAGCGCGGCGGCGACGGCAGCGCGGCGTGTTCGATCAGCGCGGCGCGGTTGCGCAGTACCGCATCGGTCTCGTCGCCGGCGCGCAGGCCGAGGTTGAAGCGGTCGAACGGCGGCGCCGATACGCCCGGGCCCGTGCGCAGCGTGGTGAAGCCGCGCACGTTGGCCGGCGCGGGCCAGTCGGCTTGCAGCCAGGCGTCGCCGTCGCGCATGGCTCAGCGCGCCTTTTCGGCGGCCGCGACGGTGTCGTCGTGCAGGGTCTTGATCAACGCGCGCATGTCGGCCGGCACCGGCGCGCTGCAACGCACCGGTTCGCCGGTCACCGGATGCACGAACTCCAGGGTTTCGGCGTGCAGGGCCTGGCGGCGGAAACCGCGCAGGGCCTCGATCAACTCGGGGGTGGCGCCGCGCGGCAGCTTGAGCGGGCCGCCGTACAGCGGATCGCCGATGATCGGGTGCTTGAGGTGGGCCATGTGCACGCGGATCTGGTGGGTGCGCCCGGTCTCGAGCCGGCACTCCAGCAGGGTGTGGGCGCGGAAGCGCTCGCGCAGACGGTAGTGGGTGACCGCGTCGCGGCCGTCCTCGCGTACCGCCATGCGGATGCGGTCGCGCGGATGGCGGTCGATCGGGGCGTTAGCGGTGCCGCCGGAGACCAGCGCGCCCACCACCACGGCCAGGTACTGGCGATGCACCTCGCGCGAGGACAGCTGCTCGACCAGGGCGGTGTGCGCCGGCAGGGTGCGCGCCACCACCATCACGCCCGAGGTGTCCTTGTCGAGGCGGTGGACGATGCCCGCGCGCGGCAGCGCGGCCAGGCCGGGGTCGCGGTGCAGCAGGGCGTTGACCAGGGTGCCGGCCGGATTGCCGGCGCCCGGGTGCACGACCAGGCCGGCCGGCTTGTCGATCACGATCACGTGCTCGTCTTCGTACAGCACGTCCAGCGCGATGTCCTCGGGCTCGGAATGGGTCTGGATGTCGAGCACGGCGGTCAGGGTGACGGTCTCGCCGCCGCGCACCGGATCGCGCGGGCGGACTTCGCGGCCGTCGAGGCGGGCATCGCCGGACTTGATCCAGGCGGCCAGCCGGGAACGCGAATAGTCCGGGAACAGCTCGGCCAGGACCGCGTCGAATCGGCGCCCGGCGGCGCTGTCGGGCACGGTGGCCTGGAGGGGGTTTACGGACTCGTTCATCGGATGGGCAGGATTCAGGGGCTGGGCGCGGGGACTGCTATTATCGGCGCTTCGTGCCTCCGGCGCCCGCGAACCCTGCCATGACCCTTCGTTTCGCCCGTTCACACCGTCTCGTCCGACTGCTGTCCCTGCTGCTGATCGTGGTCCTCGCCGGTACTGGCTGCGGCCGGTTGGGCAAGATGTTCAAGGACAAGGACGCGGACGAGGGCCAGCCGGTGGAGGCGTTGTACGACAAGGCCCACACCTCGATGACCAACGGCAACTGGGCCGCCGCCGAGAGCACCTTCAAGCGTCTGGTCGCCCAGTACCCCTACGGCCCCTACACCGAACAGGCCCTGGTCGAGACCGCCTACGCCCAGTTCAAGTCCGGCAAGCACGACGACGCGATCAGCAGCATCGACCGCTTCATCCGTACCTACCCGACCCACCGCTACGCCTCCTACATGTACTACCTGCGCGGCCTGGTGAACTCCAGCCGCGACACGGTGTTCCTGCAGCGCGTGTGGCGCCTGGACTCCAGCCGCCGCGACCTGGCCACGCCGATGCAGGCCTACAACGACTTCTCGATCGTGGCCGATCGCTATCCGAACAGCCGCTACGCCGCCGATGCGCGCCAGCGCATGATGGCGCTGCGCGACACCTTCTCGCGCCACGAGCTCGACGTCGCCCTGTACTACCTGCGCCGCACCGCCTATGTGGCCGCGGCCGAGCGCGCCAAGTACCTGCTCGAGACCTACCCGCAGAGCAAGTACCAGAACGACGCCGTCGCCACCCTGGCCGTGGCCTACGCCGGCCTGGGCAACGAGACCCTGGCCGCCGACGCCAAGCGCGTGCTGCAGCAGAACGACCCCAACCACCCGTATCTGCAGAGTGGCGAGTGGCCGGACTATCCGGGCAACTGGCGCAAGCTCAACCCGTTCGCGGGCGAGAAGTCGGCGCTGGACAACCAGGACCGCAAGGCGAACTAAGCCTGCGACCGCGCCGGGATACGACAGACGCCGCCTTCGGGCGGCGTCTGCGTTTGCGGGGTGTGGTGGGCGGATTCGGGATCGTCGCGCCGACGGCTTTGGCGGCATGGCGCTGAAGTCACCGGATCCCCGCCTTCGCGGGGATGACGAGCAAAAGAGAAAGACCTCCCCAACCCGCCGACAGCGCGGTTGCCGTGCCATTGCCATTGCCATTGCCATTGCCGTTGCCGTTGCCGTTGCCGTTGCCGTTGCCGTTGCCGTTGCCGTTGCCGTTGCCGTTGCCGTTGCCGCGGCAATTGAATCCATAGCATCGAACTCGCCCAGCCTCCACTCAGACCCGGAGGGCGGCGCGCAGGACGCGCGCCGTTTTTCGATAGGACAAGGATGTCCTATCGAAAAATCCCGGCGCACACCCCGCTCTCGCAGGGGAGGTTTGGCGAGACCCTGCCCTTCTCTTTGGTTACTTTCTCTTGGGCAAGCAAGAGAAAGTGACTCGCACGCGCAGCGGGCGAAAGCCGTTGACCTTGCTAACCACCATTCGCCAAAACACGCGGCGAAGCGCTTAAATCACTGGATCCCCGCCTTCGCGAGGATGACGAATCGGGGTCTGCGCTGACTGCTGTTTGTCGCCCGCGCTTCGGGGCGTGACGTATCGGGTTGCGCAGCGCATCGTTCTGTCGTCTACGCGCGAACCGCAGCGCGCGCGCTGGCGCGTTTACATGCGCTGCACGCCCAACACCACGTTGAGGCGGCGCACCTTGCGCATCACATCGGCGAGGTGGCGGCGGTCGCCGACCTCGATCGAGAAACGCATGATCGCGATGTTGGAGTCGCGCTCCAGATACTCGACGCGGTCGATGTTGGACTCGGCCTCGGCGATCGCCGCGGCGACCTGGGCCAGCGCGCCGGGGCGGTTGTCGACCTCGATGCGCAGCGCGGCGCCGAAATCGCCGCTGACCTGGCGGTCCCAACCGATCGCGACCCAGCGGTCGGGCGACTTGCGGTAGTCGGCGACGTTGGGACAGTCCAGGCGGTGCACCACGATGCCCTTGCCGGCGGTGTGGTAGCCCATGATTTCGTCGCCGGGCAAGGGCAGACAACAGTTGGCGAAGCTGATCACGCCGCGCTCGGCGCCGGTGATCAGGATCTTGTCCTCGGTCATGCGCGGGCGGTCGATCGCGCGACCGCGCGGCTTGCCCGGGGTCTCGCGCGCGAGCGCCAGCGCGACCTGGTTGGGCATGCGATTGCCCAGGGCGATGTCGGCCAGTAGGGCCTCCAGGCGCGGGTAGCGGCTCTCGCCCAGATAGGCTTCCAGCCGCAGCGCCGGCACCCGGTCCAGCGAGGTCTCCAGCGCTTCCAGCGCGCGGTCGAGCATGCGGTGGCCGAGTTGGACCGCGTCCTCGTGTTCGAGCTGCTTGAGCTGCTGGCGGATCGAGGTGCGGGCCTTGCCCGAGACCACGAACTCCAGCCACTGCGGCTTCGGCGTCGAGGACTTGGCGGTGATGATCTCCACGCGCTGGCCGCTGGCCAGCTTGGTGCGCAACGGCACCAGCTTGCCGTCGACGCGCGCGGCGACCGCGCGGTTGCCGACGTCGGTGTGCACGGCGTAGGCGAAATCCAGCGCGGTCGAATTGCGCGGCAGCGAGAGGATGTCGCCCTTGGGCGTGAACAGGTAGACCTCGTCCGGGAACAGGTCGACCTTGACGTTCTCCAGGAACTCCAGCGAGGAGCCGGTCGAACGCTGCGACTCGACCAGGCTGGCGATCCAGCTGTGGGCGCGGGTCTGGGCGCTGTTGGGGCCTTCGCCGCCGTGCTTGTAGGACCAGTGCGCGGCGATGCCGCGCTCGGCGATCAGGTCCATCTCCTCGGTGCGGATCTGCACCTCCACCGGCGAGCCGTAGGGGCCGAACAGCACGGTGTGCAGCGACTGGTAGCCGTTGGCCTTGGGGATGGCGATGAAGTCGCGGAAGCGCGAGTCCAGCGGTTTATAGGCCGAATGCACCACGCCCAGCGCGTGATAACAGTCCGGCACGCTCTTGACCACGACGCGGAAGCCGAACACGTCCATGACCTGGGTGAAGCTTTTATGTTCGTGGTGCATCTTGGTGTAGATGCTCCACGGCGATTTGACCCGGCTGATCAGGCGGTGCTGCAGTTTTTCCTTGGCCAGGCGCTGGGCCAGGTGCGCCTCGATCTGCACCAGCGATTCGCGCCGCACCACCGGCTGGGTGCGGATGCGCTTCTCGATCACCGCGTGGCGCCAGGGATGCAGGGCGCGGAAGCCCAGGTCCTGCAGCTCGGCCTTGATCAGGTTCATGCCCAGGCGCTGCGCGATCGGGGCGTAGATCTCCAGGGTTTCCAGGGCGATGCGCTCGCGCGCCTCGGCGCTCTGCGCGCCCAGGGTGCGCATGTTGTGCAGGCGGTCGGCGAGCTTGATCAGGATCACGCGCAGGTCGCGCGCCATCGCCAGCAGCATCTTGCGGAAGCTCTCCGCGGCCGCTTCCTGGCGGTCGCGGAACTGCAGCTTGTCCAGCTTGGTGACGCCGTCGACCAGCTCGGCCACGGTCTCGCCGAACTCGGTCGCCAGGCCCTCGCGGGTCAGCGGAGTGTCTTCGATGGTGTCGTGCAGGATCGCCGCGATCAGGGTCTCGACGTCCAGGCCCTGGTCCGCCAGCACCTTGGCCACCGCCACCGGATGGGTGATGTAGGGCTCGCCCGACTTGCGGGTCTGGCCGGCGTGCGCGGCGGCGCCGATCGCCCAGGCGCGCCGCAATACCTGGCGCTGCGCCTCGGGCAGGTAATGCGCGGATTGCTCGAACTCGCGCACATAGTCCGGCAGGTCCGCGTCGTCGTGGGCGGGAACCGGATAGGACTGCAGCGCGGGCTCGGCGGGGGTCATAGGGGCAATCTACGCGGGCGGCGGCGCGGCTTGCAACGCGGTCGCATGCGAATCCGCCGCCGGAAACATGAATATGGTGGCGATTATCGGAATCCGTATGTGGAAGGCCGGTATTCCGGGGCTAAGGGAAGACCCGTTCGCGGCGGCCGCGACTGCACTCCCCTGCTTCCTGTGGGAGCGGCGTAAGCCGCGATCGCGCGGTCCCGACCCGGGATTCAATCGCGGCTTACGCCGCTCCCACATCAAGCCCGGAAACCGACGCCACAGCCGCCAAGGCGCCGCAATCGCATCCGCATACGAAAACGGCCCCGCCGAGGCGGAGCCGTTGGTCTCGCGGGCGCGGCCCTGAGGCCGCGGCCGGGATCAGTCGTCGCCCTTGGACAGGTCGTCGTCCGCGACCACTTCGGCGGCGGCCCATTCCAGCGCCTCGCGCTCCTTGCGCTCGCGCTCGGACTTCTCGACCGCGTCGATGTATTCGGGGTTGATCTGGCGCGCGGCGATTTCGCGCAGCGCCAACACGGTCGGCTTGTCGTTGGCTTCGCTGTTGTCCAGCTGCGGCTCGACGCCGTTGGCCAGCTGACGGGCGCGCTTGGCGGCCAGCATGACGAGTTCGAAGCGGTTATCGACCACTTCCAGGCAATCTTCGACGGTAATGCGGGCCATGGGGCTCCTGGCGGCCGGTGCGGCCGTCTTTACAGCGGATGGGGACCGGGAAGTTTAGCCCCGCCCGCGGTCCAGAGCAAGATTCGGGCCCTTTCGGCAATAAGAATCAATCACTTAACCACGCCACAGCGGTGCGGCAACTGTAGGAGCGGCGCAAGCCGAGACCGCGTCCATGGGCTACGGCGTCACTACGGGTAGGTCCAGGGGCCGCCGGGTCGCGGCTCACGCCGCTCCTACTCCCAGGCGGAAAGGCCGGCCTACCTCACTCAGCCCTCGTCGGCGAGCAGGGCGGTGATTAGGCGCGAATGGCGCGCCACCTGCGGATCGCGGCGCAGCCGGCTGGCGACGAAGATCGCGCACATCTCGTCGACCGCGGTGTCGAAGTGCTCGTTGACGATCACGTAGTCGAATTCGCCGTAATGCGACATCTCCTCGCGCGCGGCGGCGAGCCGCTGCTGGATGACTTCCTCGCTGTCTTGCCCGCGCGTGCGCATGCGCGATTCCAGGGCCTGGCGCGACGGCGGCAGGATGAACACGCTGACCGCGCCGGGCACCTTGTTGCGGACCTGGCGCGCGCCCTGCCAGTCGATCTCCAGCAGCACGTCGCGGCCACTGGACAGCTGCGGCTCCACCGATTGGCGCGCGGTGCCCTTCCAGTCGCCGTGCACGCGCGCGTGCTCGAAAAAGTCGCCCGCCTCGACCATGCCCTCGAACTCCTCGGCGCTGACGAAGTGGTAGTGCTCGGCGTGGCGCTCGCCCGGCCGCGGCTGGCGCGAGGTGAACGAGATCGACAGGCTGATGTTCGGATCGCGGGCCAGCACCGCATTGACGATGCTGGATTTTCCGGCGCCCGAAGGGGCTGCGACGATGTAGAGGGTTCCGCGCATTAGGCTGGGATTCGTGATTGGGGATTCGGGATTAGCAACGGCAAACCAGCAGCGGGATCAGAGCGTTCGGCCGATTCGCGATGGCTTTGGCCAATCTCGAATCCCCAATCCCGAATCCCGGCCCTATTCGATGTTCTGGATCTGCTCGCGGACCTGATCGATCAGCACCTTCAGCTCCACCGCCGCCGCCGAACTGCGCGCGTCGACCGACTTGGAACCCAGGGTGTTGGCCTCGCGGTTGAATTCCTGCAGCAGGAAATCCAGTCGACGACCGACCGCCTCGCGCAGTTTGAGCACGCGGCGGGCTTCGGCGACATGGGAATCGAGCCGATCCAGCTCCTCGTCCACGTCCAGCTTCTGCAGCCACAGCACCAGTTCCTGCTCGACCCGGCCCTGATCGAAACCGCCGACGCCGCTGGACTGCGCCAGATCGGCCAAGCGCGCCTCCAGCTTGGTGCGCTGACCGGTGCGGATGCCCGGCATCATGCCGCGCACGTCGGCGGCGATCGCGGCGATGCCGTCGACGCGCTCGGCGATCACCGTCGCCAGCTTGGCGCCCTCGCGCTCGCGCGCGGCCAGGAATTCGTCCAGCACGCCGTCCAGCAGATCCAGCGCGGCGGCCTGCAGCGCGGCCTGGTCGGTGGCCGGGGTCTGCAGCACGCCCGGGAACTGCAGCAGGTCGGTGAGTTCGGTGCGCAGGCCGGGGAAGCGCGCCTGCAGGTCGATCGCCAGATCGCCCAGTTCGCGCAGGCGGCTGGGGTTGAGCTGCAGCGCGGCGGCGCCCTCGGGCGCGCGCAGGCGCAGCACGAAATCGAGCTTGCCGCGGCTGACGCGGCTGGCGATGCGTTCGCGCAGCGCCGGTTCCAGCGCGCGCAGCTCGTCGGGCAGGCGCAGGCCCAGCTCCAGGAAGCGGTGGTTGACCGAGCGCAGCTCGCAGCCGAGCGTGCCCCATTCGGTGACGCGTTCGCCGCTGGCGAAGGCGGTCATGCTGCGGATCATGCGGTGGTCCAAGGCCTACAGGGAGCGAATGGTAAACTCGCCGGCCACCAAAACGGTAACTCATGGCCATGACCGGCACTTCCGCCGCCCCCACCGACGCCTTCGCGCGTCCCAGCGGGCGCACGCCCGGGCAGATGCGCGAAGTCCGCATCGAACGCGCTTATACCGCCCACGCCGAAGGCTCGGTGCTGGTCAGCTTCGGCCAGACCCGCGTGCTGTGCACCGCCAGCGTCGAAAACAAGGTGCCGGCCTTCCTGCGCGGCAAGGGCGAAGGCTGGGTCACCGCCGAGTACGGCATGCTGCCGCGCGCCACCCACACCCGCAGCGACCGCGAGGCCGCGCGCGGCAAGCAGGGCGGGCGCACCCTGGAAATCCAGCGCCTGATCGGCCGCGCCCTGCGCGCCTGCATCGACCGCAAGGCCCTGGGCGAGCGCACCATCACCCTGGACTGCGACGTGCTGCAGGCCGATGGCGGCACCCGCACCGCCGCGATCACCGGCGCCTATGTGGCCCTGGTCGACGCGGTGCGCTGGCTGCAGGCGCGCCGCGAGATCGCCAAGGACCCGATCTTCGGCGCGGTCGCGGCGGTCTCGGTCGGCGTCTACCGCGGCGTGCCGGTGCTGGACCTGGACTACGCCGAGGACAGCGACTGCGACACCGACATGAACGTGGTCATGAACGACGGCGGCGGCTTCATCGAGCTGCAGGGCACCGCCGAGGGCCATGCGTTCCGGCGCGAGGAACTCGACGGCCTGCTAGGCTTGGCCGAGGCCGGCATCGCCGAACTGATCCAGCACCAGCGCGACGCCCTGGCGCGATGAGCGAGACGGCGATGCGACGCACACTGGGCAGCCTGACCCTGGTCGTGCGCGACTACGATGAGGCGATCGCCTACTACACCGGTGCGCTCGGCTTCGTCCTGCTCGAAGATATCGACCAGGGCGGCGGCAAGCGTTGGGTGCGGGTGTCGCCCTCGCCGGGCAATGAGACCGCCCTGCTGCTGGCCCAGGCCGTCGGCGACGAGCAGCAGGCCGCGATCGGCCACCAGACCGGCGGCCGGGTCGGCTTCTTCCTGCACACCGACGACTTCGCCCGCGACCACGCCGCGATGAGCGCGCAGGGCGTGCGCTTCATGGAGGCGCCGCGCCACGAGGCCTACGGCACCGTGGCGGTGTTCGAGGACCTGTACGGCAACCGCTGGGATCTGTTGGAGCTGAAGCGATGAAACTGGTGCTGGCCAGCAGCAATCCAGGCAAGTTGGTCGAACTGCGCGAACTGCTGGCCGACACCGGCATCGAGCTGGTCGCGCAGAGCGATCTGGGCGTGGAAGACGCCGAGGAAACCGCCAGCACCTTCGTCGAGAACGCGCTGCTCAAGGCGCGCCACGCCTGCGCGATCACCGGGCTGCCGGCGCTGGCGGACGATTCGGGCATCTGCGTCGACGCCCTGGGCGGCGCGCCGGGCCTGTATTCGGCGCGCTATTCGGGCGTGCACGGCGACGCCCAGGCCAATATCGACAAACTGCTGCTGGCGATGAAGGACGTGCCCGAAGGCCAGCGCGCCGCGCATTTCTACGCCGTGATCGTGCTGCTGCGCCATCCCGGCGATCCGCAGCCGATCATCGCCGAGGGCGTGTGGCCGGGCCGGATCATCGACCAGCGACGCGGCACCGGCGGTTTCGGCTACAACCCGGTGTTCCTAGACCCCGACTACGGCCTGACCGCGGCCGAGATGGACACCGAGCTGAAGAATCGCCTCAGCCACCGCGGCCGCGCCCTGGCGGCGCTGCGCGAGAAGTTGCTCGACGCGATACGTTAAGCACCATTCCGCGTTGCGCTGGCGGCTTTGCCCGCGGATCGACGCGCAGGTAGGCGCAGCGACCCTGTCCCGGCGCCGTCTCGGCCGCTTCGCGGTGCATGCAGGCACGACCAGTAAGGCCCGGCGCCGGAACGCGGCAGGCGTCACCGGCCGACGAACGCCACCCGCGTATCCTCTTCGCCAGCGCGCGGCTGCCCCGGGCCGACGCGTCCGCCCCATCCCACCGACCCGATCCGCATGCCGCCTTCCTTCCCGCTCCGCCCCGCCGCGCTGGCCCTGACCGGCGCGCTGCTCCTGACCGCCTGCAGCTCCCTGGACGGCCTGTCGCCGCTGACCTGCAGCCGCAACGAGATCCGCGAACAGGGCGACGCCACGCCCGCGCAGCGCCGCTACGCGTTCCCGTTCCGGATCGAGTACGAACAGGACGGCCGCCGCGGGGTGGTCGAAAACAGCCTGATCTGCGTTTATCGCGGCCGCGAGTACCTGGGCGACTGCGACAACGCCAACCGCTGGAGCATGTCCCTGGCCCAAGGCCGCGGCCTGTACGTGGGCCTGGGCGCGCCGCGCAAGGACCGCCAGGTCGCCTACGACCCCGGCGATTGCGAACTGCTGGTCAACCATGGCCAGGACCAGCCCTCCTACGTGGCGATCGGCCCGGACGCCGGCGAAGCCGACGACGCGGCCCTGCTGGATGCGCTGTCGATGCGCCGCGACTACGGCATCCGCATCGTCGACTACCGCATCGACCTCGGCGCGCGCCAGCCGCGCGCCGCCCGCTAAGCCGATGCTGTCGCTGCCTCCCCTGTCGCTGTACGTGCACCTGCCCTGGTGCGTGCGCAAATGCCCCTACTGCGACTTCAACTCGCACGAGGGCCGCGGCCCGCTGCCGTTCGCGGACTACGTCGACGCCCTGCTCGCCGACCTGGATCACGACCTGCCCCTGGTCTGGGGCCGCACCGTGCAGACCGTTTTCTTCGGCGGCGGCACGCCCAGCCTGTTCCCGCCCGAGGCCATCGACCGTTTCCTCCAGGCTGCGAGCGCGCGTCTGCGCTTCGCGCCGGGCTGCGAGATCACGCTGGAAACCAACCCCGGCACCGCCGAACACGGCCGCTTCGAGCTCTACCGCGGCGCCGGCGTGAACCGCCTGAGTTTCGGCATCCAGAGCTTCGACGACGGCTGCCTGCGCCGCCTCGGCCGCATCCACGACAGCGGTGAGGCCGAAGCGGCGGTCAAGCTGGCCCAGGACGCCGGCTACGACAACCTCAATCTCGACCTGATGTACGCCCTGCCCGAGCAAAGCCTGGCCATGGCCGAGCGCGACCTGGAGCGCGCGTTCGCGCTGCAGCCCGCGCACGTCTCGCACTACCAGCTCACTCTGGAGCCGAACACGGTGTTCGCCGCGCGCCCGCCGCAGGGCATCCCCGACGACGACGGCGCCTGGGACATGCAGGAGCATTGCCAGGCCCTGTTGGCCGCGCACGGCTACGCCCAGTACGAAGTCAGCGCCTACGCGCGCCCGGGCCGGCGCTGCGCGCACAACGTCAATTACTGGCGCTACGGCGATTACCTGGGCATCGGCGCCGGCGCCCACGGCAAGATCACCCTGGGCGCCGAGCAGGCGGTGCTGCGGCGCTGGAAGCTCAAGCATCCGACCCAGTACCTGGCCCGCGCCGGCAGCGCCGAGGCGATCGGCGGCGACGACCGGATCGGGCTGGAGCGGCGCCCGTTCGAGTTCATGCTCAACGCGCTGCGCCTGGTCGAGGGCTTCGCCCTGAGCGATTTCGAGGCCCGCACCGGCCTGCCCGAGGCCAGCATCGCCGCGCCGCTGCAGGCCGCCTACGCCCAGGGCTGGCTGGAGCGCGACGGCGCGCGCGTGCGCCCGACCGAGCTGGGCCGGCGCTACACCAACGACGTGATCGCGCTGTTCCTGGAGGACTGAGCGCCCGCATCCGCGCGCGTTTCGCGCGCCCGTCGTGCTGTCCCGCAGCATGGCGCCCGACTGTCGTCCAACGCGCGCTGGCCGCGCCTGCCTCCGGCCCGCGTTCGAATCGGTGGTCGCTCCATTCCGGCCGCTTGGCCGCGACAGGGCTGGCGGGTCTCAAGGGGGCGTGATTAGATCGCCCGATTCGGTATTGGTGAGTCCTGCATGTCCGCGACGTTCGAACCGCTAGGCAAATCGTTTCCGCGGCCCACGCTGGCCTCCGCGGCGATGCCCAAGCGCGTGCGGCGGGTGCTGGAGCATCTGTACGCCCTGGTCTCCGACGAAATGGCGCGGGCGCTGGACCTGATGCTGATCGAGTACGAGCAGCAGCTGTTCCGCCAGGCCGATCAGGCGCGCAACCCCAGCCTGCAGTCGGTGCACCTGGAAACTCTGCGCCTGGTGCGCTTGAACCGGGTCGACCTGGTGCCGCGCTACCTGGTCGGGCTGGAAACCGCGCTGACCAAGGTGCGCGAGCCGGTGGTGGCCGCCGAGGATCAGCAAGCCCTGCCGACCTTCCGCGACCTGCGCCTGGTCGACGATCGCGAAATCGACGAACACACCGCCCTGCGCACGATCGCGACCCGCCAGGAAACGCGCGCCGGCCTGCCGCTGATGCTGCTGGGCCAGCGCTTCGGCGTGCTCGCCGGCGCACCCGCCTACGACGCCGAGCGCCTGCCGCTGGGCCCGCACAGTCTGGGCCGGATCCTGGCCGAGGCCTGCTCGGTGCTGCAGATCGGCCAGGAAGCCAAGCTCGACCTGTACCGGATCTACGACGTGCAAGTGATGGCCGGCTACGCGCAACTGGTCGAAACCATGAATGCCCTGCTGGCGCGCGAGAACGTGCTGCCCAGCCTGTCGTTCGTGCCGATCCGCGCCCGCCCGACTGCGCAGAATGTCGAGCGCGGCGAAGACCCGCGCAGCGCGCGCGAGGACGGCAGTCGCGGGCCGCGCGGCGCGCGCCCGTACACCGCCTGGACCGGCCAGACCGACGTCGCCGCGATCGCGGCCGGCGGCGACGAGGGCGGCGACTACGCCTCGCTGCAGCAACTGCTGTCCGGGCGCCGCGACCTGCTCGGCAAACTGCGCCCCGGCGCGCAGCCTGCCGCGCGCCCGCCGCTGCCCACCGACGACCTCATCGACGCCCTGCGCGCGCTCCAGGCCACGCCCGCGCAGGCCGCGCCGCCGCAGCGCAGCGTCTCCGACCTGCGCCAGACCCTGCTCGCCCAGGCCCGCCAGCAACGCGGCGAGGCCGCGACCCTGTCGCGCGAAGACAGCGACGCTTTCGAGCTGCTGGACCTGTTCTACGGCGAGATCGAGCGCGAACTGCGCGGCGACGCCGCCACCACCGGCCTGCTCGGGCGCTTGCAGGTGCCGCTGCTGCGCCTGGCGCTGCAGGACCGCGCCTTCTTCGTGCGCAGCCAGCATCCGGCGCGCCAGTTGTTGAACGCGGTCGCCGAAGCCGGCGCCAGCTGGATTCCGAAAGAGGAATCCGATCCCCAGCTCAACGAGCAACTGCGGCGCGCGGTCGATCATGTGGTCGAGCACTACGACGGCGACGCCACGGTGTTCGAGGCGGCCAACCAGAGCCTGCAGGACCATCTGCGCACGATGGCGCGCAAGGCCGAAGTCGCCGAACGTCGCCACGTCGAAGCCGCGCGCGGCAAAGAAAAACTGGAGATGGCCAAGCAGCAGGCCGGCGAGGCGATCCAGTCCGCGGTGCACGGCCAGGCCCTGCCCAAGTTCGTGCAGGCGCTGCTGACCCAGGCCTGGTCCGACGTGTTGACCCTGACCCTGCTGCGCCACGGCGAAGAATCGGACGAATGGCGGCGCCAGGTCGAGGCGACCCGCCAGATCGTCGCCGCCAACGTGGTCGGCGCCAGCGAACGGGCGCCCGGCGGACTGGACGGCGATATCGAACACGCCCTGACCCTGGTCGGCTACCACGCCGACGAGGCCAACGCGATTTCGCGCCAGCTCACCGTCGGCGCCACGGCCGCCAACGATGACGTGGCCTCGCGCACCGAGCTGGCGATGAAGCTCAAGGCGCGCGCGCGCCTGGGCGAGGACAACAGCGCGGTCAAGCGCGACCTGCCGCCGCGCGGCGAGCAGGAACAGATCTGCTGGGAGCACATCCGCACCCTGCCCTTCGGCACCTGGTTCGAATTCGTGGTCAATCAGCAGGGCGATGCGGTGCGCAGACGACTGTCGTGGTTCAGCACCGTCACCGACAACGCGCTGTTCGTGAACCAGCGCGGCCAACGCATCGGCGAGCAGTCGCTGGACAGCCTGGCGCGGATGATGGCGCAGGGCCAGGCGCGCGTGGTCACCGCCGAGAAGGGCCGTCTGGTCGATCGGGCCTGGAACGCGGCCCTAGGCGTGCTGCGCGGCTTCGTCGGCGGCCAGAAGACCGAGGAGGCGCAGGCATGAGCGAGGAATTCCGCCGCGTGCGCCGACGCCGGGTGCAGGACACCGTGCAGGTCGTGGACACCATGACCGACGTGGTGATCGGTCAACTCAGCAATCTGTCCGAGACCGGCATGCTGCTGATCGCGAACACGCCGCTGGTCGACGACGCGCTGTACCAGCTGCGCTTCAGTCTGCGCGATGCCCCGCACCACGCTTCGCCGATCGAAGTCGGCGCGCACCTGCTGTGGCAGGACCGCACCAGCATGCCCGGCCAGACCTGGAGCGGCTTCCGCTTCATCACCATGCTCGAGAGCGAGATGCTGCAGCTGCGGCAGTGGCTGGATTCGCCGGGCGGCACTTACGAGTGAGGCGGGTAAGGCAGGAGTGAGCGGGGAGGAGTGAGTAGCGAGCGCGAGGCGCTTGCGACGCGCGCCGCGTTCGATGCGTGGAATGGCGCGACGATGCGGTTCGCCTTCGGCTCACCACATCCTACGTCCGTCGTCCGATTCGGTGGCCTGGCCGGCCCGCCGTAAGGTGCGGTGGCGACCGCACCATCGCCATCGGCCCGAACCGCCGCATCAAGGCGCTCAACGTCGATGGAACGGCACCGGCTCGGGCTGGTGCAGCGCGTAGCCCTGCGCGTAGTCCACGCCCAGCGCGCCCAGCTCCAGCAGGATCTCGTCGCTGGTCACCCACTCGGCGATGATCTTCAAGCCGCGCTGATGGCCGATGTCGGTCACCGCCTTCACGATCGCATGACTCATCGGGTCGGTGAGCAGGTCGCGGATGAAGGCGCCGTCGATCTTGATGATGTCCACCGGCAGATTCTTGAGATAGCCGAACGAGGACATGCCCGCGCCGAAGTCGTCCAGAGCGAAGCGGCAGCCGACCGCGCGCAGGCGCTCGATGAAGCGCGCGACCTGGGCCAGGTTGCGCACCGCCACGGTCTCGGTGATCTCGAAGCAGACCCGCTCGGGTGCGACCGCGTGGCGCTTGAGCAGTTCCAGGATCAGATCGGCCAGGGTCTCGTCCTCGATGCTGGCGCCGGACAGGTTGATCGTCGCCGTGCGCAATTGCGCGCCCGAAGGATGCAGGCGGTCGAAATTGGCCAGCGCGGTTTCGATCACCCAGCGGTCGATCATCGGCATCAGGCCGTAGCGTTCGGCGGCCGGGATGAAAGCGCCGGGCACCACCAGCCGGCCCTCCTCGTCGCGGAAGCGCAGCAGCAGTTCCAGGTGCAGGCCGGATTCGGCGCTGGGCGACAGCGGCCAAACCTCCTGGTACTTGAGCAGCAGGCGGCCCTCGTCGATCGCCCAGCGCAGGCGGTTGGCCCATTCCATCTCGCTGCGCCGGCGCGCGGCGTTGTCGTCGTGCTCGGAATAGAAATGCACGCGGTTGCGCCCGCTCTCCTTGGCCATGTAGCAGGCGGTGTCGGCCTGCGACAGCAGGTCCTTGAGGGTCACGTTGGGCCGGTCCAGCATCACCCCGCCTATGCTCGCGGTGATGGTGTAGGTGCGCTGCTCCCATACGAACACGTAGCCGTCGATGTGCTCGCGCAGGCGTTCGGCGACCAGCGCCGCGCCGGCCTGGTCGTGGACTTCGGTGGCGAGCACGCCGAATTCGTCGCCGCCCAGGCGCGCGAGCACGTCGCCGCCGCGCAGGTGACTGCTCATCATGGTCGCCAACTGGCTCAACAGCTGATCGCCGGCGACGTGGCCGGAGGTGTCGTTGATGAGCTTGAACTGATCCAGGTCGATATACAGCAGCGCGCAGGGCGAACCGCCCGCGGCAACGCCCGCCAGCACGCGCTCGATCCGGCGCTCGAACTCGCGCCGGTTGTAGAGCTCGGTCAGGGTGTCGTGGCTGGCCTGATAGGTCAGCAGTTCGGTGAGCTGGCGCTGCTCGGAAATGTCGGAGGCCACCATCAGCAGCCTGGCGCGCCCCTCCAGGACCACGCTGGTGATCGACACGTTGGCCCAGAAGCGATCGCCGTTGACGCTGCGCAGCATCGCCTCGGCGTTGGCGCAGTCGACCAGATCGGCCGCGCGCAGCTTGTCGCGCAGCAGCGCATCCTCGAACAGCTCCGGCAGCGGTACTTCGTAAACGGTCTCGCCCAGGCGCGCGCGCGAGGCCTGGTTGGCGTAGGAGATGCGGCCGTCGTCGCGGCGCGCCAGCAGCACCAGCGCCGGCAGCAGTTCGTTGAGCGCGCGGAAGCGCTCCTCGCTCTCGCGGTAGCGCCGGCTCATGCGCGAGCCCAGCTCCAGCGCGAGCCGGCGCGTACGCGCGACCGACCACACCAGCAGGGCCAGCAGCACGCTCGCGAGCAGGCCGGGCAACAGAATCCAGTTGCGCTCGCTGGCCACGTCGGCGATCGGCTGCAACGCGTGCATGCGCACCCGCCAGCGGCGGCCGCCGTAGTCGAGCTGGCGTTCGAAGCGATAGCCGGTGTCCGTCGCTGGCGCCGGGCCGGTCGCGAACAGCAGCGCCGCGCCGTCGCTCATGTCGCTGACCTCGACCTGCAGCTCGCGGCGCGCGTCCTCGCTCAGGCTGCCTTCGATCAGTTGCCCGGCATGGAACGAGATCGCGATCGAGCCGCGCATGCGCGCGCGCCGCTGTTGGATATCCAGCGGCGGCGGTCCGGCCGAGAACACCGGCAGGCGCATGGTCACGCCGTCGCGGCGCGGATCGGCCGCGCCCTGCTGGGCCAGGCGGAACGGCGCCGACAGCACCGCCTGGTCGCTATCGCGCGAGCTCAGCACGCCGACCAGGTTGGTCGGTTGCAGATTCACGTCCAGGCCGATCAGGCGCTCGTTGCCGCGCAGCGGCGCGACCAGCTCGGTGATGTAGTGATCGCCGTCCACGCGCGACTCGCGGCGCGAATAGGCCATGGCCTCCAGACTGGGGAAGCGGTCGCGCGGACGCACGTTGGCGTAGAGGTTGGCGTACTCGTCGGCGGTGATCGCGTCCGAGGTCAGGAACAGGGTCTGGACCGAGCGCAGCAGCAGCTCGCAGGACTGCAGGCGGTCGACGATGGCGTGGTAGCCGCGCTCGGCGCTGCTGTCGAGCGCGGCGGTGCGGTCGTCGACCACGCGGCGCTGCTGCGCGCCGCCCAACCACAGGGTCAGGCCGACGCCGAAGGCCAGCGCGAGCAGGCTCCAGGCCCAGGCCGGGATGCCCAGCGGCGCGATCCGCTCGGGCACTCCCCCGCCCGGCGGCTCGGCTGCGCCGCCATAGCGACGAGCGCCGCCCAAGGCGCCGGCCTGCGAGGACGAAGAGACTCCTGATAAATCCCTGGACGTCCCCAAGCGACCCTCCATGATGTCCCACGATCCGGCGATCCTATACCGCGTCGATCTCGTTGAGCTTCGACGTTGCGTTCACAAAGCCTGGGCGTGCCGGTGGCCATCGACGGCACGTGCGAACCGCGTCCGCGCCTCGGGTCCCGACACACCTATAAGAAGCCTTACGCAATCAGGGCGATGCGAGCGGCCATCGGCGACGTAGGCGCCGTGATCGTGTCGGCGCGCCGGTTCGATTTTGTGACGTGGGCAGCACGATTTTGTGACGTGGGCGACAGCACGGCGAGCATCGGCGGTGTCTGTGCCACGCTCGCCGGCTGGATAGAACCGGAACGCAGCAGCGATCGGGCCGTAGGTTGCGCTAGGCGGGGCTCATGCTCAGCGGTCGACCTGGATCATCCGCCGAGCGCGGCGCAGGCATCCCAGCCCTGCGGCGTGCCGGCCGTGGAATCGCCATTGAAGTTCTCGCGTAGCGTCGTCTGCGCCCATTCGTCGGCTTCGCCGCGCTGCGCCGGGCTCAGGCTTGCGCCAGCCAGAGCGAGCTGGCGATCGATCTGGGCGATCCGGAAGCTCTCCGCTCCCAGACGATAGAGTTTGAGATAGCGATAGTGCTGATAGGGGTCGGAGCCGACCAGGCCCGCGAGCATGCTCTGCGCGCCCGGCTCGTAGGCGCTTTGCAGCAGGTCCACCACGCGCCAGTCGCCAGCGGCCAGGCCGCTCTGGATCAGCCGGGTCGCCTGCTGGCGGTAGACGCCCAGCGCGCCGGGCTGCTTGAGCAGGCCGCGCGTGTCGTACAGCGGCCCGCGGCTGAGGTAGCAGGCGCGCGCGTCGGCGTCGCCGAGCCGAGCCGCCTGCGCCAGGTTCGCGTTCAAGGTATCGAGTATCTCGTCGCTGACGCCCTCGCACAGCGTCCGTCCCTGGTCGACGTCGCGTTGGCGAATCGCGGCGGTGTCGAGCAAGGCCTGGTAGGTGCGCAACTGCGCCGCGCTCAGATTCTCGGTCTTCTGTTCGGTGAGATCGTGGGTGTTGCGCATCGTCGACCACTCGATCGCGCGCTGGCGGCTGCAACGGTTGAGGTCGCGCAACAGGCGCGCCGCGGCCCGGCCGTCGCCGGCGTTCGCCTGCGCCTGCAGTTGCGCGTACACCGACTTGAGCGGCGCGTCCAAGGGCGGCAGCCGCGCGCCGCGATCGAAGGTCAGCGAGGCCTGGGCGACCATGGCCAGGTTGCTGCCCGGCGCTCCGCCGACCGGCTGCTCGGTCGCCGCGGCCGACACCGGCGGCGCGGGCACGCGCGCGCCTTGGTTGCGGCCGTACAGGTAGGCACCGACGATGGCCGCCAGGGCCAGGACGGCCAGAAACAGTAGTCGATATCGGCTCATGTCGAAGTCTTGCTCGCTGGGGCCGGCACAGGCCCGATTCGGTGGCCGATTCGTAGCGAAACCCGCAACGATGGAAGCCAGAAAGCATTCATTCTTGAGACGTGGCGAATGAGCATGGATCCCAGCCGGGTGCGGTCGAATCGGTGGAGTTGCTGCTGCTGAACTCGTTCTGGAATTTTTCCTGCGCCCACCGATCGGCATCCGCGCGCTGTTCCGGTTGGATCCGCGCAGCCGCCAGCGCCAACTTCCGATCCATGTCGGCGGCGCGGCCGCGTTCCGCGCCGAGGCGGTAGAGCTTGAGGTAGCGGTAGTACTGGACGGCATCCGAACCCAAGGTCCCGGCGAGCATGCCATCCGCGCCAGGCTCGTAGGAGCGGCGCAGTATGTCCACCACTTTCCAGTCGCCCGCGGCCATGCCAGCGTCCACCATCGACTTGACGCTGCTGCGGTACTCCTGGATCCATTCCGGATGACGCATGAGCCCGCGTGCGTCGTAGCCTGGGCCGCTGGCGAGATAGCAGGCGCGCGCATGCGCCTCGCCCAGTTGCGCCGCCCTTTGCAAACTCGACAGTTGCGAATCCAGCATGCCGCGATCGAGCCCGTCGCAGAGCGCTCGGGTCTTCTGGATGGCCTGCTTGTGCGATTCCACCGCCTCCAACTGCACCCGATAGCGCTCCAAGGCCTGCGCGCTGGTCCCGTCGATCTTGTCGGCCAGGGTCTCGTCGGCCACCCGTGTCAGGAACCATTCCAGATTGTCGAGGCCGGCGCAGGTACGAAGGTCCTGGTACAAGCGCGTGGCCGCCGCGACATCGCCGGCATCGGCGCGCGAGCGCAGGTCGTTGAAGATGCGCTTCAACGGCACATCGCGTGACGGCAGCGACGCCATCATCCGGACCGGGTCGATCGATGCGGCATTCGTGCCTGTCTGCGGCCCCCGAGCGGTGGCGATGGACGCAGCCGCCGCCGGTGCCTCCGGGCTCCGGCCTCGCCCCAGGAAGTAGGCGCCGATCAGCGCGGCCAATCCGAACAAGGCGATCAGGATGTAGCGCAATTGCATTCCCGAATCCACTCCAGAACCGCAAGAAGCATCGGCAACGGGACTAGCCGCCTGCCGTTGTCGCGAGATGCCGGCCGCTGTCGCGACGCCCAATCAATGCCGAACCGGACAGGGCGACCCCTCGCGAGGCCGCCCTGCGCTCACCGGTGAAGCGCTACTGGTACGGCGAACCGTCCCGCACGTATGCGGCGGCGGCAATGCCGGTATCGCCCTTCAAGATCGCCTGGTTCTTGCCTGCGGCCGACGGCAATCCCACCTTAAGATTAACCGCGCCCGAGACCAGCGAGTCGAGCAACTGGGTCAGGATCGGCAAACCCAGGGCGATGTTGCCGCAGCCCTTCGCCGCCGGCACGGCGAACGTATTGTCGACCAGGATATTGCCGGTGTTCTGGAAATACGCGTACGGGTCGTTACCGACCTGGATGGAATCCAGGCTGCCGGGGCTGCCCGAGATCGGCGCGGTGGGCGCCGGCGGAGCGGTGGTGCCGGTTTGCAGCTTGACCACGACCGGATTCTGCGCGGAACCGATGTAGCAGGAGTTGCCGAGGAACGGATTCTGCAGGCGCACGCGCAGCGCAAGCCTCACCGCGGTCGGGTCGCCACCCCAGTTCGGGTTGAGCGCCGCACCGAAATCGGTCTGTATCGTCTGCACCGGCTCCATCGTGGCGGTCACGTCGTTGACCGAATTGACCACGCTCCAGAACGCCTGCCACAAGGGCAGCGGCCAATTCGGCGCCGGGTTGACGATGCCGAGCAGGCCGCCCGGGACCTTGCCCGGCGGGGAATTGAGCGTCGGCGCGCCTACCGCCTCGAACAGCGGCGAAGGCTGGATCCCGGTGATACCGCCCTGCAAGACGATCGGCTTGTCGATCGGCAAGGTGGTGGTGCCGATGGTGAACGAGCCCGAGGTGGTGACGCTGTGCACGCAAGCGGTCCCTTCTTCCTGAAGGGGCAGGCTTTCGTACGGGCAGAACTGGAACCTCTCGTAACCTGCGGCCGGTGGTGCCGCCGTCGCGGCAGGCGTGACGACGACTCCGGCCAACGCCGTGGCAAGGGCCGTGAATAGCAATGCCTTGGACATGATGAACTCCTGAATCTAAGGAAGAATCCTGATCTGCGCCCAGCGGACGCAAGTCCGCCGCCCGTTGGCGATCGCCGCATCACCGGGCTATCGCTGCATGCGCCGGTTCGATCGAGCCCCATCCAACCGGAGGGGCCCGATGCTCCGCCCCAGCGCCTTCGATACCGCCCGCCAAGAACGCCGCATCAGGCGCGTGTCTCGCGCGCCTGATGCAGCGGATGGCTAAGCGGCTATTTCCACGACATCCCCGCGTCCCTCGGCAATCGCTCCAAGCAGCGAGGAGATTCGCGTCCTACTTACATGAAGCGAAGCGGCGCGTTGGCCGTCAGCGTCGAGGTGGACCTGACGTTGGTGCAAGGCGACGGTGCGGGGAGGAACTGCGCGGTGAAGGTGAACGTCGCGTTGGTCGCGGTGTTGTTCAGGTTACTGAGCGAACCGGCGGCGACGCCGCCCGTGCACACGCGCGCCGGCGTGTTGAACCTGACCTGGATCGGGTTCGGATAGGACGTTCCGCCGATCGTCACGCTCGAGCTGGTCGCGCCCGAGCCCACGCCCGGGGAAACGCCCCAGCTCAGGTTCTCCGCCGTCACGTTGCCCGTGCAGGCCGAGCCGCCGGTGAAGGTGGCGCTGGCGATCGACGCAGCGCCGCTGGTCAGCTGCATGTTGAAGGTGGCGCTGGAACACGGAACCGCGATACCCGAGACCGTAGCGGTGGTGCTGCCGGTGATCGTCACGTAAGTACCGGCGGGCGTGGTGTCAACCCAGGCGCTACCGTTCCAATACTCCCAACCGGCGAACGCGGGCGAGGCCACGAGCGGGCCCACCGCGATCAGGGAGGCGAGAAGGGTGGCTTTCAACTTAGTCATCGTATTTGCTCCACAGTCGATAATCGAAATCCCCGAACGCGAAGCGCGCGGAGGTCGTGCCACGGGGGAAAGGCAAGTGCCGTGGCGGCACCGAACCGAGGGGCACCGAACATCAGCCTGTTCGAACTCTTGCTCTCATTCGCCAGAGCGCTGAAACAGATGCGTCCTTGGTCTGTATCGACCGCCCACGGATGCGGGCGGTTGATGGGGTGAAACCGCTACTCAGAAGAACCCCTTGCGGATCGAGAGTCCGAAGATGCGCGGGTCCTGCAAGAACACGTTCGACGTCAGGCCGCTGTCGTCGCTGTTGAGGAAAGTGCCGGTGATCGCCTCGCCATCCAGCGCGTTCTTGACGTACAGCTGCACGGTCAGATCCTGCTCGGGCTTGTACCAGGTCAGCGACAGATTGACGTTGCCCCAGTCGTGCAGGCGATCGATCCGGTCCTGATAGACGCGCGCCCAGCTCTTGCCCTGGTAATAAAAGTCCGCGCGCAAGGTCAGGTCGCTTTCCGCCAGCGCGAACGTGTACTGCGGGCTGAGGCTGACGGTGATCTTCGGCGCATTCGGCAATTCGTGGCCGCCCACGTTCTTGGCGAATCCGGCGCCTCCGTTGGGCGCATCGATTTCCGGATTGTAGAAAGCGCCGCCCAGCAACCACGCGTTGTCGCCGGGGCCGCCATTGAGGCCCCGATCCTGGGTGAAGCCGCCCAGGCCGGTGGGCAGATTGACCGTGCAGAAGCTGTTCAAGTAATTGGCGAGGCTGCTCTCGTCGAATATCTGATAGAAATTCTCGAAGAACCGCTCCACCATCGCCTTCGGCGCGATGCAGTTCGACGCCAATTGCATCCACGGCCGCACGACCACCCAGTCGGGATTGCCCGCCGTCCTATCCATCACGTCGATGGAGTACTGGTTGGCGCCGATACGCGTGCGCAACAGGCCGACGTTTCCGCTGAGCTGGAACTGCGAGGTAGGCCGCCACACCGCTTCGATCTCGGCGCCCCAGGTCTTAGCGTCGAAGTTCTCGTTCACCGTCTGCCGGTCGATGATCTGCGAGACCTGATAGCCCTTGTAGTCGTTGTAGAAGGCGGTCGCGTTGAGGATGAACCGGCCGCCGCCCATCACGTTCTTCATGCCGACTTCCAAGGCATTGACGTACTCGGCCTTGAAGCGCGGGTCTTTCGGAATGAAGGACAACACCTCCGGATTGGCACCGATGCCCGGGGAGTTGGTGCCGCCGGCCTTGTAGCCCCGCGACAACGACGCATAGACCATGGTGCTGTCGGTGAAGGAAAGATCGGGCGACCAGTCCAGCACCAGACGCCCGGTCGGCTCGTTCCAGGTCTGCTTGATCGTCCCGCCGGCCGGATAGCCGTAACCGACGTAGCCGCCGCCCAGCAGCGGGAAGTCCGGATCCGTGGAGCTCGCCAGCAGCAGCTGGCTCGGCACGGGGGTGGTGGTCTTGACGTCGCGAGTCCAGCGCAGGCCGGCGGTCAATTTCCACTTGTCGTTGATCTGCCAGTAGCCCTCGCCGAAGACCGCCGAGGAGCGGGTGTTGGCGATGTTGCGGCTACGGAAGTAGTTGTGACCTTGGCCGTTGATGGATCCCAAGGGATTGGGATCGATGTACACGCAAGGAAAATGCCTTCCGAAGAAGTCAGTCTCCACCGAAAGGGCCGTCCCTGGCGTACAGGTGGCTGGACTCAGCACACCGCCTCTTCCGTTGAAAAAGTTCTGAGCAGCAGCAGTGAAGAGGTTACTGAAAACGTAGTAGCTCTCGTCGATCTTGAATTCGAGGTAGTTCGCGCCGACGCTGAAATTGAACGGACCGTCGTAAGAGGACTGCAGGCGGAATTCCTGCGACCACTGCCGGCTGTCGGCATCGACCAGATCGACCAGCAGCAGGCGGTCGGAACAACCCAATTGCGGGTCGCAGAACACGCCGCCGGGCGTAAGCGGATAGGCGGGGACGAGGTTTCCGTCCGGATCGAACTGAACCACCTTGTTGGAATCGGTAAAGATCGGGTTGGACTGGAAGCGCCCGTAGTCCTGAGTGGAATAGTACTGATCGCGGGTATACAGCGACTGCGACACCAAGTTCAGGTGGTCGCCGATTCCGACATCGAAATTGAACTGCAGGATGTCGTTGGTGGCGTGGAACTTCGGATCGTAGCTGGTCGCGATCTCGCGCAGATCGCGCGATTGCTTGACTCCGGAATACGGATCGACGCCTTGCGAGATCAGGTATGCCGGATTGAAGTTGTCCGCGAAGAATCCCAGGGCGCCCGCCGTGGTCTGCGCGGCCAGCACCGACGGCAGGCTGTTGCCGTTGGGCACGCCGAAAGCATCGTTGTCGTACAGCGATCCGTCCTTACAGGCCTGGCTCAGGAATCCGACGTCGTTCGGCCGCAATGTCACGTTGCCTATCGAGGTCGGCCCGGCATCGTTGTGACACAGCTGCTTGCCCGTGCGCGAGCGCGTGTCGTCTTCCTGGAAGTGCTCCCACACCAGGCTGGCGTTGAAGCGGTCACTGGGCGTATAGCTGGCCGACAAGCGGGTGGAAAGCAGATCGCGATCGTTGATGTCCTTGCCGGTGACCGTGTTGTGGTCGTAGCCGTCGCGCTTGGTGTACTGGGTGGCAAGGCGTAGCGCGAACGTATCGCTGAGCGGCACATTGATCATGCCGTTGATGCGTCGCGTGTTGTAGTTGCCCACCTCGGCCTTCACGTCCGCATCGAAGCCATCCAGGTTGGCCAGATTGGGAATCATATTGACCACGCCGGCGGTGGCGTTGCGACCGTACAGGGTTCCCTGCGGGCCGCGCAGCACCTCGACCCGCTCGACGTCGAAGTACTCCTGCTCGAACAGGCGGTTGCGGATCATCGGCGTGCTGTTGAAGCTGATCGCCACGGCCGGGTCGGTGGTGACCGACAAGGCCTGGGTGCCGATGCCGCGGATCTGGAAGTTGTAGCTGGCGAAGTTGGTCTTGCTGAAGCTGACGTTCGGGGTCGCGGTGACCAGGTCGCCGCCGGTTTCGATCTTGCGGCTGCCCAGATCGTCGCCGCTGAAGGCGCTGATCGCGATCGGCACCTTCTGGATGTTCTCGACCTTTTTCTGCGCGGTAACGACGATGGTGTCGAGATTGGTCGCCGCCTGCGCATTGGCCGCGGCGGTGGGATTGGGCGCCGTCGACTCTGCCTGGGAATCCGCTGCCGGCTGCGTCTCAGCGGTCCCCTCTGCGTTTCCCGGCGGTACCGCGTCGGAAGGCGGTTTGGCGTCCCCTGCCGCCGAACTGCCGCCCGCGTTGCCGTTGATGAGGATCGCGCCGGAGGCGCTGGTGGAGTATTGGAGACCGGTGCCGCTGAGCAGTTCGTCGAGCGCCTGCAAGGCCGGCTTCTCACCGCGCACCGCGCGCCCGGTCTTGCCGACCGCGAGCTCGGGCGCGTACAGCAGCTGCTGGCCGCTCTGGCGCGCGTACTCCGACAAGGCGGCGTCGAGGCGCTGCTGCGGGATGTCGAACTTGGCGGTGGCCGCATCGCCGCGCGCGTGGGCGCTCAGATACGGCAGCAGCGCCAGCAACAGCACGCAGGGTTTGAGTACACGCCTCGACAGTCCCTTCTGGTCTCCCACTCGCATCGACTCCCCTCCGGTTGCGGGCCCACTTCATGTGGCCTGGTCTCTATAGGGACGCAGCGTCTCCGAAAACCCGAACCCGTCCCGGCACGATCGTGGTGCCACGCGCGATCGCGGCCGCGAATAGCGCGTGTTTCGCCTGGCAATCGTTTTGCAGCGCAGCAAATTCGCGCGCGCCATCGCCCCGACGCAGCATCGGCCTGCGTCGTCCCATGGCCTGAGAATGCCGCCGCGCGCGGGCGCGCGAGGGGCGGCGGATGCGCATGGCGGCATGGCGCATTGCTGCGCCGCGCCATGCGTCGGGATGCCGCGGGTATCAGCCGCGCTCGGGCGCGCGCGGCTTGAGTACGATCGCTGCGTTCTTGCTGGTCGCGCGTTCGATCGGGAAGTACGCGGTCACCGCCTCGACGAAGGTGTCGGTGTCGCCGGTGTTGAACGCGCCGCTGATCTTCAACGAGGCCAGACGGGTATCGCCGAGCACGATGCGGTTGCGCGAGTAGCGATTGATCTCGGCCACCGCGTCGGCCAGGCTCTCGTTCTCGAACACCACCTGGCCATGCCGCCAGCTCACCTCACGCCTGACGTCGGCCACACGCACCTGCGGCACGGTCGCGGCCAGCGCGACGAACTGCTGGCCCGGCTGCAGCTCCGCGGTGGGCGCGGCGGCCATCGCGGCGGTCCGGGTGCGCTCGCGGGTCACGGTTACGCGGCCCTCGAGCAAGGTGACCTCGAACAGGCGCTCGGACATGTGGACTTCGAACTCGGTGCCCAGCGCCGTGACCTGGCGGCCGTCGGCGGTGACGATGAAGGGCCGGGTGCGGTCCTTGGCCACCTTGAACAGGGCCTGCCCGCGTTCCAGCGTGACCGCGCGGGTCTTGCCCTGGTAATGCACGGACACGCGGCTGTCGGTGTTCAAGGTGATCACCGAGCCGTCGGCCAGGGTCACTTCCGAGCGCTCGCCGACGGCGGTCTCGTGGACATTGCCGGCGATCGCGTCCTGCACGCCCTGAACCATCCGGCCGGGCGCGTCGGGCCGCAGGATCAGCAGGCCGACCGCGGCGACCACCAACAGGGAGGCCGCGATCGAGTAGCCATAGGTGCGCGCCGCGCACGACAGCCGCGACTTGGATGCGCGCGCCAGCGTCTCGCGCCGCAGCGCCAGCATGTCGGGCGCATCGGCGACCGCCTGCGCGAGCGAGCGCGCGGCTTCCACGCGCCGGAACGCGGCGGCGTGCGCCTGCGAACGGTCGCGCCAGGCCTCGAAGGCCGCGCGCAGGGTGCCGTCGGCGCCGTCGGCGTCGCTCAGGACCTCGCTCCAGCGCGCGGCCGCTTCGTCGATATCGTCCGGCAGCGGGCCCGGTCCGTTGGCGATGGGGGTGGTCTGCCATTTCATCCGACACCCCCTAGCGACCGCTTCGGTCCGGCGGCGCGGCCCCAGGAGCCCGGGGCACAGGCCCGGATCGGCGTGGCCCGGCTCATTCCGGCTTCTCCGCGTCCATCGCGCGGCCCAACTGCGCCAGCGCTTTGGCCATGTGCTTTTCGGCGGCGCGCACCGAAATTCCCAGCATGTTGGCAATGTCCATATATTTCCGCTTCTCCATGGTGCGCAACACGAACACGTCGCGCGTACGCTGCGGCAGCGCGCGCAAGACGGCGACAGCCAATTTCACCGCCTCCTCCCCTAGTAAGACGCGCTCCGGCGAGATTTCCGTAGCGGGTTGATGAATTTCTTCGTCGAAGGACACGTGCGCGTCCTGGTCGCGGGCCTGGCGACGGCGGCCCCAGTCGCGCAGGGCGTTGGCGGCGATCTGGAAGACGTACTGCTTGACGTGCTCGATCGGCCCGCCGCGCGCGCGCCGGAGCAGGTGCAGGAACACTTCCTGGGTCAGGTCCTCGACTTCGGCGGGATCCTTGACTCGCTTGGAGAAGAATCCGCGCAGTGGCGCGCGGTACTGCTGGGAGATGTTCTCCCATTGACTGGAGCAATCCTCGCCGTAGTCGGCGAGCGATGCCGGTTCGCGCGTAGACGGCGCCGGATCGGCCATCGAGTCCCCTCCCATACGCGTTGGTATGCGCAGGCCGGCAGCATACTCCGTCGGAGCGGCGCGGGTGTATCGGCCCGCACGCGGTCCGGCCGGATGTTGAGAACCGGCGATTTTCCCGGGAAAAACCGCGATTCATTCGACTGCCATCCGATGCGGCGGCGCAGCATTTCGGATGCGCGCAAGCGAGTTGCGGCGGCATCGGAGCCTCGACGGACGTGGCGCATCCGACCGCCGCGCGCACGCCCGGCCCGCAGCGACCGATCCGGCAAAGTCGCGCGCGCCGATGCGCATCGCCGCGACCTGCGGCGGCGAGCGGAATCCGTCAAAATCCCCGCACGCCCCTCCACGAGACCTCCCACGATGTCCCACGATCCAGCGAGCCTGTACCCCGCCCACCTCGCCGAGCTGCAGCGCCGCGTACACGAGGCCCTGGAGCGCGCCGGCCTCGATCATCTGGTCGTGCCCAGCGGGAACTCGCACTACCAGGTGTTCGACGACCGCGACTACCCCTACGCGGTGAACCCGCAGTTCAAGGCCTGGCTGCCGCTGACCCGCAACCCCGGCAGCTGGCTGGTCGCGACGCCCGGCCGCAAACCCAAGCTGATCTACCTGCAACCTTTCGATTACTGGCACGTGGTGCCGCAGGCGCCGAGCGGCTATTGGGTCGACCACTACGACATCGTGGTGATCCGCAAGCCCGAGGAAGCCCTGGCCCATCTGCCGGCCGACCCCGCGCGCTGCGCGATCCTGGGCGAGCCGCGCAGCGCGCTGGGCGCCTACGTGCCCAACAATCCGCAGGCCGCGATCGACTATCTCGAGTTCCACCGCGCCTACAAGACGCCCTACGAAGTGCAGATGATGCGCGCGGCGACCCGCCGCGGCGTGCGCGCGCACCGCGCCGCCGAAGCCGCGTTCCGCGACGGCGCCAGCGAGTTCGACATCCACCTGGCGTACTGCGCGGCCGCGCGCCAGGAGGGCGCCGATCTGCCTTACAACAACATCGTCGCCCTCAACCACAACGGCGCCGTGCTGCACTACACCGAACTCGAGCGCGAGGCGCCGGCGCAGTTGCGCAGCTTCCTGATCGACGCCGGCGCCAGCCACCACGGCTACGCCTGCGACATCACCCGCACCTACGCCGCCGACGCCGGCGGCGAGTTCCAGGCCTTGATCGACGCGGTCGACGCCGCCCAGCTGAAGATGTGCGACCAGGTCCGCGCCGGCCACGACTACAAGCGCATCCACCTCGACGCCCACCTCGCCCTGTCCGGCATCCTCAAGGACTTCGGCGTCATCAAGCTTTCGCCGGAATCGGCGCTGGAGACCGGCGTCAGCAACGTGTTCTTCCCGCACGGCATCGGCCACGGCATCGGCCTGCAGGTGCACGACGTCGCCGGCTTCGCCGCCTCCGACCGCGGCGGCACCATCGCCAAGCCCGAGGGCCAGCCCTATCTGCGCCTGACCCGCGAGCTCGCGCCGGGCATGGCGGTGACGATCGAACCGGGCGTGTACTTCATCGACCTGCTGCTGGACGGCCTCAAGCAGGGCCCACATGCCGACGCGGTGGACTGGAACCGGATCGACCAGTTCCGCCCCTACGGCGGCATCCGCATCGAGGACGACGTGGTCTGCACCGACGGCGCCCCGATCAACCTCACCCGCGACGGCTTCGCGGAAGCGGCCTGAGACGCGCGCGCCCTTGCAACGCACGCCCCCGCATCGTGTGCTGTTCGTGTGCGGCCACAACCGGCTGCGCAGCCCGACCGCCGAACACCTGTTCGGCGACCGCGCCGATCTGGAGGTCGCCTCGGCCGGCCTCAAGCACGACGCCGAGCAACCGCTCGGCGCCGAGCTGGTGGACTGGGCGCAGCTGATCTTCGTGATGGAGAAAGCGCAGCGCGCCAAGCTGCAGCAGCGCTTTCGCGCGCAGCTGCTGGGCAAGCGCGTGGTTTGCCTGGATATACCGGACGAGTACGACTATATGGACCCGGCGCTGGTGCGGCTGTTGGAAGCGAAGGTGCCGCGGTACTTGTGAGCTAGGTTCGCGCGACGGCCGGTGCGGTTCCCTGCGCGGCACCGCCGCGCCCGCGCCACTATCCGCACGGGCGCCGCAAGCTCTTACCAGACCCGATACACCCGACCGCTCTGCACGCCTTCGACACTGCGCTGGTAAGCCAGCGCGGCGCGCGCGGCGGTCACCGGCTCGAAACCGGGGAAGAACGCGCCGTAGTCGCTCCAGGATTCGGCCAGCACACTCGGGCTGACCGCGTTGATGCGCACGCCGCGCTGCAGTTCGAACGCCGCGCCCTGCACGAATCCTTCCAAGGCGCGATTGACCGCGCTGGCGTTGGCGCCGGCGCGGATCGGTTCGTCGGCGACGATGCCGGTGGTCAGGGTGATCGAACCGCCGTCGTTGAGCGCATGCTGGCCCAGCAGCGCTAAGCGCACCTGGCCCAATAGCTTATCGTTCAGGCCGATCGCGAACTGCGCCGGCGTCATTTCCGGCAGTGGGCCGAAATGCAGCACGCCGGCCGCGGACACGATGGCGTCGACCTTGCCGGTCTTGCGCAGCAGCGCGGCCACGCTGGCGTCGTCGGTAATATCGACCGGGTACTCGGCGCTGTTGCGGCTGGCGGCCAGCACCTCGTGATGGGACAGGGTCTGGGCGATGGCGCGGCCCAGCGTGCCGCTGGCGCCGACTAGCAGGATCTTCATGACGGACCTCTTACGGTAGGAGTGGTGTCCAGTTTGCGCGCCGAACCCGAGCCGGGGCATGCGCTAGCATTTCCGGCACCCCTAACTGCGAGTTAGCCATGGATCTGCTGCGCGCGATGGCGGTCTTCGTTTCGGTCGCCGACACCGGCAGCTTCGCCGCGGCCGCGCGCGCGCAGCGGGTGTCGGCGGTGATGGTGGGCAAGCACGTGCATCAGTTGGAAACCCACCTGGGCGCGCGCCTGCTCCAGCGCGACACCCGCAAGCAGCGGCTCACCGAAGTCGGCGCGGCCTTCCTGGAAGAGGCGCGGCAAGCGCTGGAGCAAGTACGCCGCGCCGAGACCGTGGCCGAACGCCTGCAGGACCACGCGCGCCCGCGCGGGCACCTGCGCGTGACCGCGCCACTGACCTTGGGCACCGCCGCGGTGGCGCCGCTGGCCACCGCGTTCCTGCGCGCGCACCCGGACGTGTCGCTGGACCTGGTGTTGGCCGACCGCATGAGCGACCTGATCGCCGAAGGCTTCGACGCCGCCATCCGCATCGGCCCCCTGCCCGATTCCGACCATCTGGTGGCGCGCCCGCTGCGGCCCTACCGCATGATCGTATGCGCCTCGCCCGAGTACCTGCGCGAACGCGGCACGCCGCACAGCCCGAGCGAACTGGCCCAGCACAGCTGCCTGAATCATCTGCTCTGGCACCCCAACGCGGGCTGGCGATTCGCCAGCCTGGGCGGCGAGCCGCTGCGCCTGCGCGGCCGCTTCGCCTCCAATCACGGCGACGCCCTGCGTCGCGCGGCCTTGGACGGCTGCGGCATTCTGCTGCAGCCCGAAGTGCTGCTGGCCGACGACCTCGCCACCGGCCGATTGCTGCCCTTGTTCGAACACGACCTACCGCCGCCACGCCCGGTACACCTGCTATACCCACGCGACCGCCAGCCCCTGCCCAAACTCAGCCGCTTCGTCGACGCGGTGTTGGCCGCCATGGGGCCGTAGGCCCGAGGGCCGGGCATGCGCTGGCCGCCGCGCATGTCGACCTAAAGCCTGCATCACCCCTCGCCCGCACCGGCCACCACGCAACGATGCGGTTCGCCTCCGGCTCACCACATCCTACGAGCCCGATCGCGTCCGCAAGACAGCGCCAGCACGCCGTTGCCGTTACCGTTACCGTTGCTGTTGCTGTTGCCGTTGCTGTTGCCGTTGCTGTTGCCGTTGCTGTTGCCGTTGCTGTTGCCGTTGCCGTTGCCGTTGCCGTTGCCGTTGCCGTTGCCGCGGCATTCAAATCCAAAAGCCCCGCACTCACCCGACCAACCGTAGACCCGAAGGGCGGCGCGCAGGACGCGCGCCGTTTTTCGAATGGACAGGGATGTCCATTCGAAAAATCCCGGCGAAAGCCTCGAACTCGCAGGGGAGGGTTGGTCACGCCAGCCCTTCTCTTTGGTTACTTTCTCTTGGGCTAGCAAGAGAAAGTGACCCGCATGCGCAGCAGGCGGAAGCCCTTGACATTCGGTCTGAAAAGACGAAAGCAAAGCAATAGCAAATCCTCCCCAACCCTCCTTTTACAAAGGAGGGAGCTAGGGGCAAAAGGAAGTGGCCCGCATACGCGGCAGGCGGAAGCCGTTGACCTTCGGTCTAAAAAAGACGAAAGCAAAGCGACAGCAAATCCCCCCAACCCGCCCGGCCAGCAGGCGCAGCCTGCTGGCGTTCAGCCGTGCACGAACCTGCGGTTCGTAAGCCGCGCGGCTTCACCCTTTTTTCAAAGGAGGGAGTCAAAAGCAAAGGAGGGAATCAAAGGCGAAAGCGGACTTGCATGTGAGCGCATGCTAAAGACACTGGATGCTCGGCTTCGCCGAAGTAAAGCGGAGCCCGCCTTCGCGGAGATGACGAGCAACAGCTAGCGTCGACCTTAGGCCGCCCCGAAGCGCGAGAAGTGGTGAGCACCGCCGAGCGACAGCGACAGCGACAGCGAGCGACCAGAACGAGAGGCGCGGAGCGAAAACAACGCCCCCTACCCCATCAACGCCTCGATCTCATCAGCGCTGCGCGCCAGTTTGTCGGTCAGCACCTGATAGCCATCCTTGGTGACCAACACATCGTCCTCGGTGCGGATGCCGATACCCCGCCACTTCGGATCCACGCTGGTGTCGTCGGCCGACACGTACAACCCCGGCTCGATGGTGAACACCATGCCCGGCTCCAGCAGGCGCGACTCGCCCTCGATCCGGTACTCGCCGACGTCGTGCACGTCCAGCCCCAGCCAATGCCCGGTCTTGTGCCGGTAATAACGGCGGTAACTGCCGTCGGCGATGTTCTTCTCCAGCTTGCCCTTGAGCAGGCCGAGCTTGAGCAGACCCTCGGTCAAGGTCTCGACCGCGGCATTGTGGCCCGCCTCGTAGGCCACGCCCGGGCGCGCCTGCGCCAGCGCAGCGGCCTGGGCCGCGCCGACCAGATCGTGCAGCGCGCGCTGCGGCGCGCTGAAGCGGCCGTTGACCGGGAAGGTGCGGGTGATGTCGGCGGCGTAACCGCGGAATTCCGCGCCGGCGTCGATCAGGACCAGATCGCCGTCGCGCGCCACGCCGTTATTGGCGCGGTAATGCAGCACGCATCCATTGGCACCGGCGCCGACGATGCTGCCGTAGGCCGGCTCGGCGTCGTGCATGCGGAACACGCGTTCCAGCTCGGCCTGCAGTTCGTACTCGCGCACGCCCGGGCGCGCGGCACGCATCGCCACCTCGTGCGCCTGCACGCTGATGTCGGCCGCGCGCTGCATCAGCTTGAGTTCGTCGCGGTCCTTGAACAAACGCATCTCGTCGAGCAGATGCCCCAGCTCGAGGAACTCGTGCGGCGGCTGCGCGCCCTGTCGCACCATCGCGCGCACGCGGTTGAGCCAGCCGATCAGCTTGAGGTCGAACTCCTGATCGCGGCCGAAGTGGTAGTACACCCGTGAACGCCCTTCGAGCAGGCCGGGCAGGATGTCGTCGAGGTCTGCGATCGGATAGGCGTCGTCCAGGCCGAAGGCCTCGACCGCGCCCTCGGGGCCGAAACGCGGGCCGTCCCAGCCTTCGCGCTCCAGATCGCGCTCGCGGCAGAACAGCAGGGTTTCGCCGTGCTTGCGGCCCGGCACCAGCACCAGCACCGCCTCCGGCTCGGGGAAGCCGGTGAGGTACCACAGGTCGGAATCCTGCCGGTACGGGTAATGGGTGTCGCGGCTGCGAATCAGCTCGTTCGCCGACGGCAGCACCAGGATGGCGTCGTCGCCGGCCATGCGCATGAGCTGCTTGCGGCGGCGCGCGTAGACCTTGGCGGAAATCTGGCTGGCGATGCCGGCGGTAGTCATCGTCGCGACGCCCTTGGATTCAGTTCAAACGTTGCCGGTGCTGGCTGGCCAGCACACAGTCGCCGTGCAGCAGCAGCGCGGCCACGCGCACGAATTCCTCGATCTCCACCAGCGCTTCCTCGTCCTCTTCGTCGCCGTCGTCCTGCGGCTGGGCGACGGCCAGCTTGGCCAGATCGCCCAGCGCCTCGCGGCCTTCCACCGACAGCGCGTTGGCCGAAGCGCCGGCCAGGCCGAATCCGCCGAGGAAACCGCGGCACCATTCGAACAGCGCGCCGCTGCGCTCGGACAGCGAAGCCTCGGCGTCGGGCAGCAGCAGGGCGAAATCGAAACTGCGGTCGGACAGCTGCGCGGCGCTGGCCAGGCGCAGCTGGTCGAGCGCGCTATCGGCCTCCGGCGCGGTCAGGGCATCGTCGGCCAGCACTTTGGCCGGCCATTCGCGCAGCGAGGCGCCGCCGCCGGCCAGCCAGCCGCACAGGGCCCCATGGAGTTCGGAAGGCGACGCGGCGAGCGCGAGTTGGCGGCTCTGAGCGTCGACGGCGGACAGGTCGGGCAGTTCGATGGAGGGCACTGGCATGGCTGCGTGGGGGTTGCGTCAGTTTAGCAACGCAGCGACGCGGCTTGTTGCGGCGGACGACGCCTGCCTACACTGCGCGTTGCCACGCCCTGCGCCCCGGTGTCCGTGCGTCCATCCCCCATCGCCGCTATTCGCGTCGCCGGCCTGCTCAGCGCTCTGCTGGTGTTGGCGGGCACGGTGTTGCCGGTCGCAGCGGCAACCCGGGACTATTACTTCACCCGTCTGGGCAGCGAAATCGGCCTGGCCCAGAACTCGGTGACCGCGCTGGCCCAGGACGCCCAGGGCTTCGTCTGGGTCGGCACCCAGGGCGGCCTGCACCGCTACGACGGCCAGCGCTTCGTGCCCTATCGCCACGATCCGCGCGATCCGGCCAGCCTGCCCGACAGCTACGTCACCACCCTGGCGCTGGAAAGCGAGCGCGCGCTCTGGGTCGGCACCTATTCCGAATACGTGGCCCGGCTGGACCTGGCCACCGGCCGCATCCGCCGCTACTCGGCCGCGGGCGGCAGCCAGGCCTCGCGCCAGGTCATGGCCCTGCTCTACCGCGGCGGCCGGGTCTGGGTCGGCAGCGTGGCCGGGCTGGAGCGCCTGGACCCGGCCAGCGGCCGCCGCCAGAACCTGCTGAAGCTGCCCGACAGCACGCGCGACCGGCCCTGGCAGAAGCTGGTGTCGGACAGGGACGGCAATGTCTGGTACGGCAACGCCGCCGGCCTGTACCGGATCGGCACCGACGACCGGGTCGAGCGGATCGAGCCGCAGCCGGTCGCCAGCCTGTTGCGCGACCACCGCGGCCAGATCTGGGTCGGCCGCAACGACGGCCTGTTCCGCGTGCACAGCGACGGCCGCAGCCTGATCCGCGTCCTGCCGGCCGACACCGACGCGCCGGCGTCGCCCGCCGACGTGCGCGCGATCGTCGAGGCGCCCGACCGCCGCCTGTGGCTGTCGGTGTTCGGCGACGGCCTGCGCCGCTACGACCCCGATAGCGGCAGGATCGAAGCGGTGCGCGAGGACGCAGGTATCGGCGCCGGCCTGCCCGAGGACACCATCGCCAGCCTGATGGTCGATCACGGCGGCCTGCTCTGGGTCGGCGGCACCTTCCGCGGCGTCGCCCTGGCCGATCCGCGCGGCACCCGCTTCAGTTACGTGCTCGATATCGACAGCGGACGGCCGCGCAATGCCGCCGCCGACGACAGCATGCGCGCCATCATCGAGGACGAGGGCGGCGCGCTGTGGCTGGGCAGCGACAACGCGCGCCTGCTGCGTTA
The DNA here is from genome assembly GCF_001427505.1 of Lysobacter sp. Root604. NCBI lineage: Bacteria > Pseudomonadati > Pseudomonadota > Gammaproteobacteria > Lysobacterales > Lysobacteraceae > Lysobacter > Lysobacter sp. Root604. The sequence goes on from NZ_LMGS01000012.1 coordinate 245,062, forward strand.
CGACCTGCAGCAGGACCGGTTCGACGACTACACCCGCCTGATCGGTGAAGGCGTGCGGGTGATGGCCTTCGGACGCGCCGACCGCGGCCGGCTCTGGGTCGCCACCAGCCAGGGCTTGCGCCGGCTCGACCCGGTCGCGCGCCAACTCGAACGCATCGACCTGGGGCCGTACAGCGCGACCGCGCTGCGCAGTCTGATCGTCGCCCACGACGGCACGCTGTGGCTGGGCAGCACCGGCACCGGCGCCTTGCACTACGATCCCGCCAGCGGCGCGATCGCCCAATACGGCTACCGCGAGGGCGACCCCAAGGGCCTCAGCCATCCGGTGGTGCACGCCTTGCTGGAGGACCGCCAGAACCGCATCTGGCTGGGCACCGGCGACGGCCTGGACCTGCTGGAACCCGCCAGCGGGCGCATGCGCCACTACCGCCACCAGGCCAACAACCCCAACAGCCTGGCCGGCAATCTGGTGCGCGCCCTGCACCAGTCCGAGGACGGCACGGTCTGGGTCGGCGGCCACGCCGGGCTCGACCGCGTGGTCGAACGCGGCGGCGAGATCCGTTTCGTGCATCCGCTGGGCGCGGCCTTGAACGAACGCCCGGTGCCGGTGGTGTTCACCGTCGCCGAAGGGCCGAACGGGCGCCTGTGGCTGGGCACCGACGCCGGCATCCTGCGCTTCGACGTGGCGCCGGGCTGGGTGCGCCGCTACGGCCTGGCCGACGGCCTGCAGGACCTGGAGTTCAACGGCGGCGCGGTCACCCAGCTGCGCGACGGCCGCTTCGTGTTCGGCGGCGTGCGCGGTCTGAACCTGTTCCTGCCCGCGCGCATGGTCGATTCGCGCTACACCCCGCCGGTGCGCCTGCTCGGGGCCTGGATCGGCGCCGAGGCCACGGTCGACAGCGGCGCGCTGTGGCAGCCCGCGCGCCTGGACGTGCCCGCCGCGGCCGGCATCCTGCGCCTGCGCGTGGGCGCGCTGGATTTCGCGCCGGATTCCAGCATCCGCTACCGCTACCGCATGGACGGCTTCGATCGCGGCTGGATCGAGAACGGCATGCGCCAGGACATCACCTACACCCGCCTGCCCGCCGGCCGCTACACCTTCCGCGCCCAGGCCACCAACCGCGACGGGGTGTGGAACTCGCGCGAGCTGGTCATCCCGATCCACGTCGCGCCGCCGCTGTGGCGGCACCCGATGGTGATCCTGGCCGCGGTCCTGGCCCTGGTCGCCCTGCTCGCCAGCGCCGGCTGGCGCTGGCACCGCGCGCGCCAACGCGAGCGCGGCTACTTCCAGCAGATCCGCGAGCGCGAGGAGCGTTTGAAGCTGGCCCTGTGGGCCTCGGGCGAGCAGTTCTGGGATTACGACCTGAGCCGGCGCGAGATGCACCGCATGCGCGTGGACGAACAGCACGCGCAGACCCCGGACATCGGCGTCCAGACCCACGTGGTCGACGATCACGAGATCCACACCGACGACCAGGCGCGCGTGCTCGACCTGCTCAAGCAGCACCTGCGCGGCGACGCCGCGCTGTTCCTGTCCGAGCACCGCATCCGCAACCCAGGCGGCGGCTGGAGCTGGATCCGCGCGCGCGGCAGGGTGGTCGAGCGCGACCCCAAGGGCCGCGCCCTGCGCGTGGCCGGCACCGCGCGCGACATCACCGCCAACCGCAGCGCCGAGCGCGATCGCCGCATCTCCAGCGAGGTCCTGCGCAGCATGGCCGAGGCGGTGGCGGTAATCGACCGCGACTTCAACTTCGTCTCGATCAACCCCGCGTTCACCCACATGACCGGCTACGGCGACGCCGAGGTGATCGGGCGCTCGGCCAGCCTGCTCGACAGCCGCCAGCACGACCCCGAGTTCTACCAGGAGATGCGCGCCGAACTGCAGCGCAGCGGGCGCTGGTCGGGAGAGATCTGGCAGTCGCGCAAGGACGGCGCCGAGTTCCTGTGCTGGCTGCAAGGCAGCGCGGTGCTGGATACCGGCGGCCAGCGCAGCCACTACGTCGCCGTGCTCAGCGACATCACCGACCAGAAGCGCGCCGAGCAGGAACTGCGCTACCTGGCCAACTACGACACCCTGACCAGCCTGCCCAACCGCACGCTGCTGTCGGAGCGGCTGTCGCGCGCGATCGTGCGCGCGCGCCGCCAGGGTCACCGCATCGCGGTGCTGTTCCTGGACCTGGACCGCTTCAAGGACATCAACGACTCGCTGGGCCACGCCGCCGGCGACCGCATCCTGCGCGCAGCGGCCACCCGCCTGCAGGAAACCGTGGGCGCCGAGCACACCGTCGCCCGCCTGGGCGGCGACGAGTTCACCGTGGTGCTGGAAAACATCGACACGCCCGAGGACGCCGAGGCGGTCGCGCGCCGGCTGATGCGCGCGTTCGAGACCCCGCTGGATTTCGACGAGCGCCACGACGTGTCGATCTCGCCCTCGATCGGCATCAGCCTCTACCCCGATCACGCCCAGGTCCCGACCGACCTGCTCAAGCACGCCGACACCGCGATGTACCAGGCCAAGGCCGCCGGCCGCCGCACCTACATGCGCTACACCGAGGCGATGGACGTCGAGATCCGTCGCCGCGCCACCATCTCGGCGGCGCTGCGCAAGGTACTGGACCGCGGCGAGCTGCGCCTGGTGTATCAGCCGCGGCTGTCGCTGCAGGACCAACGCATCACCGGCGTAGAGGCCCTGCTGCGCTGGCGCAGCGCCGAGTACGGCGACATCTCGCCGGCGCAGTTCATCCCCCTGGCCGAGGAAAGCGGGCTGATCCTGGAGATCGGCGAATGGGCCATGCACGAGGCCTGCCGCACCCTGGAACGCTGGCGCCAACAGGGCCTGGACCAGCTGTCGATGTCGGTCAACGTCTCGGCCCTGCAACTGCTGCGCAGCGATCTGCCGCGCACGGTCGCACGCGCGCTCGACGAAAGCGGCATCCCCGCCTGGCGCCTGGAGCTGGAACTCACCGAGAGCGTCATCATGGCCAACGCGGTCCAGACCGCGGCCACCCTGCAGGCGATCCGCGACCTCGGCGTCGGCCTGGCGGTGGACGATTTCGGCACCGGCTACTCCTCCCTGGCCTACCTCAAGCGCCTGCCGATCAACACCCTCAAGATCGACAAGGAGTTCGTCGGCGACCTCGGCCGCGACCCCGACGACGAGGCGATCACCAGCACCGTCATCACCATGGCCCACTCGCTGGGCCTGAACGTGGTCGCCGAGGGCGTGGAGTCGGAGGCGCAGATGGAGTTCCTGCGCGAACACGGCTGCGACGAGATCCAGGGCTACTGGCTGGCGCGGCCGCTGGAGGTCGAGCAATGCCTGGCCTTCATCCTCGCGCGCACGCCCGCCGTGGCCGCGCCCCCGCCGGCCGCGGACTGAGACCGCCGGCCCGCTCCGGCGCATCCGTTCACCTGGCGGTCCGGTCCGCGCCGTCGCCTGCTTGACCGGCTCCCGGCTCCCTGCCTATCGTGGCCGTATGGACCGCGCCGAACTGCTCGCCCAAATGCAATCGCTCGCCGACCGCGTCGACGAGTTGGCCGAGCGCGCGCGTCGTCTGCACGACGAGAACCGCAGCCTGCGCCAGCAACAGGAACAGCTGGCCGGCGAACGCTCGGCCCTGCTGGCCAAGAACGAGCAGGCGCGCACCCGCGTCGAAGCGATGATCGCGCGGCTGAAGTCGCTCGAGCAGCACACCTGAGCACGAGCCGATGAGCGCCAGCGAACCCGTCAGCATCCGCCTGCTCGACCGCGAGTACACGGTCGGCTGCGAGCCGTCCGAACGCGACAGCCTGCTGTCGGCGGCCAAGCTGCTGGACAGCAAGATGCGCGAGATCCGCGGCGGCAACCGCATGGCCGCGCTCGACCGCGTGGCGGTATTGGCCGCGCTGAATCTCGCCCACGAACTACAACAGTTGCGCGGCGAGAACGAAAGCCGCGATCGCGAACTCGCGCGCACCCTGGGCGACCTGCATCGCAAGCTCGACGGCCTGTTCGAGACCGCGCCGCGCTGAGTCCGCGCATGGTCGAATCCGCACCGCTCGCGCCCAACGCGCGCTGGCGGCGCCCGTGAACGCAAGCCGATCGGCCGTTTGCGCCGACGCGATCACATGTTCGATGAATCGCAACGCAGCATCGCCGACGAGCGGGCATGCGCACCCGCACTCCCGCGCTATACTTCGCCAACGTCCTCTGCTGTGCGCGACGGCGTGCACAAACATTCGCCTTGTCCCTTAATTACGACCACGGGGGCGCAGCGGAAGCCCGGAGTGCAAGTCCGCCTCGTAGCGGGAAGCCCGAAGGCAGCCAAGCGTCCCCACTTGAACCCCGGGTTCAAGGTCGTTTGGCATGCATCGCCATTGGCGGAGGACTACTTATTCCGGACGGGCGCCTCGCGGCGCCCGTTCCTTGTTGGCGCGCCGCCGCGAGCGGTCGCGTGCCGCCCCCAGATGGAAGCCCCGCCGCATGACGGCTGACCGTGCGGCATTGCGCCGCGACCTGCGCGAGCGCCGCCGCGCCTTGAGCGCGGCCGACCGCATCGCCGGCGCCGAGCGCCTGGCCGCGCGGTTGCTGGGCCTGCCGTTCGCGCCCCAGGCCGGCTACGTGGCCGGTTACTGGGCCCTGGACGGGGAAATCGGCCTGCACGTCTGGCAACTGCGGCTGCCGCCGGAGTGCATCTATTGCCTGCCCGTGCTCGGCGACGACGGCACCCTGCGCTTCGCGCCCTGGCGCGCGGGCGACCCGCTGGTCAGCAACCGCTACGGCATCCCCGAGCCCGACGTGGCCGCGAGCTCGCTGCTGGCGCCGCAAGACCTGAGCCTGGCGGTGGCCCCTCTGGTCGGTTTCGACCCGCGCGGCCACCGGCTGGGCATGGGCGGCGGCTGGTACGATCGCAGCTTCGCGTTCCGCCAGCGCGAGCCCGCGCCGCCCTGGCTGGTCGGCGCCGCGTTCGAGGTCCAGCGCGTCGACGCGCTGGACCGCGCCGACTGGGACGTGGCCCTCGACGCCGTGTGCAGCGACGCCGCCGTCTACGACTGCCGACATTCCCTGATCGCGTGAACGCCCCCATGACCGCACGCCGCCGCTACTGGCTGATGAAGTCCGAACCCGACACCTTTTCCATCGACGACCTCGAGCGCGTGCGCACCGAACCCTGGAACGGCGTGCGCAACTACCAGGCGCGCAACTACATGCGCGACGGCATGAAGGTCGGCGACGGCGTGCTGTTCTACCATTCCAACACCGCCGTGCCCGGCATCGCCGGCCTGGCCAGCATCGCCAGCGCCGCCTACCCGGACCCGACCCAGTTCGACGCCAAGTCCGATTACCACGACCCCAAGAGCACGCGCGAAGACCCGCGCTGGCTGCTGGTGGACGTGGCCTTCGACCGCAAGCTCAAGCGCGTGATCACCCTGGACGAGATCAAGGCGCGCGCCGACGAACTCGGCGAGGACTTCGCCCTGACCCGACGCGGCAACCGCCTGTCGGTGCTGCCGGTGACGGCGGCGCAGTGGAAGCTGCTGTTGGCGATGGAGTGAGTGGAGCCGGGATTCGTGATTGGGGATTCGGGATTCGCAAAAGCGCCTCGAGACTCAAACGAATCTGCGAAATCCGCGCCGCCGCCCGCTCTAACCAGTCCCGAATCCCCAATCACGAATCCCTACTCATGACTGAAGCCAAGCGCCTGGCCGGCGAAAAAGCCATCGACTACATCGAGGACGGCATGATCGTCGGCGTCGGCACCGGTTCCACGGTCGCCTACTTCATCGATGCGCTGGGCCGGATCAAGGAGCGCATCAAGGGCGCCGTGTCCAGCTCCGAGCAGAGCACCGCGCGCCTGAAGGCGCTGGGCATCGAAGTGCTGGACCTCAACGCCACCGGCCCGCTCTCGCTGTACGTCGACGGCGCCGATGAGTGCGATCCGCACAAGCGCCTGATCAAGGGCGGCGGCGCCGCGCTCACGCGCGAGAAGATCATCGCCGAGGCCAGCGCCAAGTTCGTCTGCATCGTCGATCCGGCCAAGCGCGTCGACGTGCTGGGCAAGTTCCCGCTGCCGGTGGAAGTGGTGCCGATGGCGCGCAGCCTGGTCGCGCGCGAGATCCTGGGCATGACCCGCGCCCAGCCGGTCTGGCGCGAGAACGTGGTCACCGACAACGGCAATTGGATCCTCGACATCCACGGCCTGGCCATCACCGACCCGGTGGCCCTGGAAACCGCGATCAACCAGATCCCGGGCGTGGTCAGCGTCGGCCTGTTCGCGCGCCGCCCGGCCGATGTCGTGATCGTCGGCGGCGAACCGCCGATCGTGCTGTAAGCGATTGATCCTGAAATAAATCTCAGCATCCGAGACGATCCGCCGGCATGCTCGGCGGATCGCCGGCCGGCGGCCCTCGCAGGGCCCGTCGCGCGGCGCGATACTTCGCTACCCCTGCGTGGCCCGCCGCCGTGACCCTGCGCTGCCTGTTCGTCGACTTCAACTCCTACTTCGCCTCGGTCGAGCAGTACGACCGGGCGGATCTGCGGGGGCGTCCGGTCGGCGTGGTGCCGGTGATGGCGGCGACCACCTGCTGCATCGCCGCCAGCCGCGAAGCCAAGCGGCACGGGGTCAAGACCGGCACGCCGGTGCGCGAAGCGCTGGAACGCTGCCCCGATATCGCCATCGTGCAGGCGCGACCGGCGCGCTATGTCGAGCTGCACCATCAACTGATCGCGGCGATCGAGGACTGCATCCCGATCGACGGCAAACCGCTGTCGATCGACGAGGTCGCGTGCCGCCTGATGGGGCGCGAGCGCCAGCGCGACAACGCCATCGCGATCGCGCAGCGGATCAAGCAGACCTTGATCGATCGCGGCCTGAGCCCGGCGATTCGCTGCTCGATCGGCATCGCGCCCAATACCTTTCTGGCCAAGACCGCTTCCGACCTGGAGAAGATCGACGGCCTCACCGTGGTCGAGTTGGCCGACCTGCCGCATGCGCTGCACGGTCTGGACCTGCAGGACCTGTGCGGCGTCGGCCCCTCGATGCTGCAACGCCTGCACGACGCCGGCCTGAGCACGGTCGCGCAGCTTACCGCCGCGCCGCGCGAACACCTGCGCGCGATCTGGGGCGGCATCGAGGGCGAGCGATTCTGGGCCCAGCTGCGCGGTATCGAGCCGCCTTCGCGCCAGCGCAAGGCGGTGGGCTCGGTCGGCCACTCGCATGTGCTGGACCCGCAGATGCGCAACGCCGAAGGCATGCGCTCAGTGATGTTCAAGCTGCTGGCCAAGGCGGCGATGCGGTTGCGCCAGGAGCGCTGCCAGGCGCGCGGGCTCAGCCTGCACGTGCGCTTCATCGGCCGCGAACAGCGCTACGACCGCGGCCTGTCCTTCGCCGCCTTGGACGACACACCGACCCTGCTGCAACTGCTGGCCGAGGCGATCGAACCGCTGATGCGCGCCGCCGCCAGCGGGCGCTGGAATCTGCAACGCCACCCGCCGCTGTCGGTGGCGGTGTCCCTGATCGATCTGCAGCCCTGCGCCGCCGAGACCGGCGCCCTGTTCGCCGACCGCCATCGCAACCAGGCCCTGACCCGCGTGCTCGATCAGGTCAACCAGCGTTACGGCAACAATCGCCTGTACTTCGGCGCGATGCACGAGGCCCTGGCCCAAGGCGCCGCACCGATGCGCATTCCGTTCGGCCACATCCCCGACGAAGCCACCGAAGCCGACCTCGGCGCCGCGCCGCTGGTCGCCGATCCGAGCATGGACGAACTCTGGCTGCAGCGCCTGCGCCAGTTCAACGTACTGGCCGAGACCGTGCACCGCCAGGCGCGCGACGGCACCGAGCCGAAACCGGCCGCCGCCGCCACGCACCAACCCTCGGGCGTCGGCGGCTGGGTACGCAAACGCCGCGGCCAACCCGGCGATGGCGAGCGCGGAAGCACGGGCTCGCTGTTCTGAGAATCCAGCCTCCTTCGCATTGACGCCGCTCCCACAATCGGCAGCAAGTACTACAAAGCGCCCTGCTTAAGCCCCTCTCCCGCACCGCGGGAGAGGGGTTGGGGTGAGGGCGGGTCCAACGCTTAAGCATCCACCCCCACAAACCCACCCGTCTGCCGCTTCCACAAACGCGCGTACAAGCCGTCGTGCGCGATCAGTTCCTCATGCGTGCCGGTCTCGATGATCCGTCCCTGGTCCATCACCACCAGCCGGTCCATGCGCGCGATCGTCGACAGGCGGTGCGCGATCGCGATCACCGTCTTGCCCTGCATCAGCGAGTCCAGGCTGTCCTGGATCGCCGCCTCGGCTTCCGAATCCAACGCCGAGGTCGCCTCGTCCAGGATCAGGATCGGTGCGTTCTTCAACAACACGCGCGCGATCGCCACACGCTGGCGCTGACCACCGGACAACTTGACGCCGCGCTCGCCGACCAGCGCCTCGTAACCCTGGCGGCCCTCGCCGTCGACCAGACGCGGAATGAACTCGTCCGCGCGTGCCTCGCGCGCGGCCGCGCGCATCTCGTCCTCGCTCGCATCCGGTCGCCCGTACAGCAGGTTGTCGCGGATCGAGCGATGCAGCAGCGAGGTGTCCTGAGTGACCACGCCGATCTGCGAACGCAGGCTCTCCTGGGTGACGCCGGCGATGTCCTGCCCGTCGATCAGGATGCGGCCGCCCTCGAGGTCGTACAGGCGCAGCAGGATGTTCATCAGGGTCGACTTGCCCGCACCCGAAGGTCCGACCAGACCGATCTTCTCGCCCGGCCGCACCGTCAGATCGAGGTCGGCGATCAGTCCGCTGTCGCGGCCGTAGTGGAAATGCACGTTCTCGAAGCGCACCCCGCCCTCGGCCACGGTCAGGGCCTTTGCGTCCTCGCGATCGACCACCGTCAACGGCCGCGAGATCGTCTCGATGCCGTCCTGCACCGTGCCGATGTCCTCGAAGATGCCGTTCACCGTCCACATGATCCACCCGGACATGTTGTGGATGCGAATCACCAGGCCGGTGGCCAGCGCGATCGCACCGACCGTGATCGCGCCGCGGTGCCACAGCCACAGCGCCAGGCCGCAGGTACCAACGATCAGCAGGCCATTGACCACGGTGATGCTCATACCCATCAGCGTGGTCATGCGGGTCATGTCGCGCGAACGCGCGGTCTGCTCCTGCATCGCCTCGGCCACATATTGCTCTTCGCGCCGCGAGTGCGCGAACAGCTTGAGCGTGGCGATGTTGGTGTAGCCGTCGACGATGCGCCCCATCAGCTTGGAGCGCGCGTCCGAAGCGCGCCACGAACGCAGCTTCACCCGCGGCACGAAATAGCGCAGCAGGCCGATGTAGACCACGATCCATACCAGCAACGGCACCACCAGCCACGCATCCGCCTGCGCGAACAGGTAGATCGCCGAACCCGAATACACGATCACGTACCACAGCGCGTCGAAGGCCTGGGTGGTGGATTCGCGCAACGATGGCCCGGTCTGCATGATCCGGTTGGCCACGCGGCCGGCGAAGTCGTTCTGGAAGAAGCCCAGACTCTGCCGAAGCATGTAGCGATGGGTCTGCCAGCGCACCAGGTTGGTCATGCTGGGATGCACGGTCTGGTTAAGCAGCAGATCGTGCAAGCCCAGGAAAAACGGCCGCGCGATCAGCATCACCGCCGCCATCCACAGCAGGTCGCCGCCGTGTTGCGCGAACAGTCGGTCGGGCGAAGCGGTGTTGACCAGGTCGACCACCTTGCCCAGGTAGTCGAACATCACCACCTCGACGATCGCGACGAAGAAACCGACCACGGTCAGGACCGCGAACACCGGCCAGGCCTGGCGGATGTAATGCCAGTAGAACGCCGCGACCGTGCGCGGAGGCATGACTTCCGGCGCGGGGCGGAAAGGGTCGATCAGGGATTCGAACCAACGAAATATCATCATGGCCTTGAGCCTAGGTTGAGCGTGGAAACTCCCGCCGCGCGGCAGCGTTCCGGGACCAAGGCCCGGGAACACGAACGCGCGTAGGCGAACGGGCGCCCGTGGCGCCGGATCAACGAATCGGGAGTGGGGCGGCGGACGAGCGCGCGCGATCAGTGGCCACAACAGGCCCTGACGACGGACGGTCTGCCTGGCGCGGCCTGAAACCAGGCCGCGTGTGCGGACTTAGCGGTGTACCGCGCCGATGTTGGTGAACTTCATGCTCAAGTCTCCTCCCCATCCGGGGATCAGTAGGATCGCGAGCCCGAGCGGGCCGCGACCGGCACGCCGCGCTGAATCGCGCGACGGCAAACGAGAGTGTAGCGAGAGCGCCCCGCGGATGCAGGCGCGGCGGTGAAACGCCAAGATCCGCACATACCTAACGGCGGGCAAGTCGGTCCCCCAAGCGCGCCGCCCGGCTTTGGGGCAGGAGCGGCGCAAGCCGCGACCGCGCCAGTCCGAGCGACGTCGCCGCTTCGGGGGCCTCTCCGAACGACATCGTCGGTTCGGGGCCTGCCTCCTGTGGGAGCGGCGTAAGCCGCGATGTCGGTGAAGCAGCGCCGTAGTCCGATGTGCCGCGATCGCGGCTGACGCCGCTCCCACAGGGCGGGATGCGGCCGGCTTGTGGCTCCGCAGCCTCCTGCTCCGTTGCCTCGGCTTTAGGCGGGTCGGTTGCGTCGGTGCTCGCCCGGCTTTGGGGTAGGAGCGGCGTGAGCCGCGACCGCGCCAGTCCGAGCGACGTCGCCGGTTCGGGGGCCTGCCTCTTCGAACGACATCGCCGGTTCGGGGGCCTGCCTCCTGTGGGAGCGGCGTAAGCCGCGATGTCGGTGGAGCAGCGCCGTAGTCCGATGTGCCGCGATCGCGGCTGACGCTGCTCCCACAGAGTGGGGTCCGAACGAACGCATCGGGATTAACTCGTCGGCACCGCGGATTCGGGCCGCATTAACTCGCCGTGCCGGTGCATTAACTTTGTTTCACGCAAAGAAGAAGGCCGGCCCCCTTGCGGGAACCGGCCTTCGGATGAAGCCCCTGGCGATGACCTACTCTTGCATGGCTTAGGCCACACTACCATCGGCGGCCTTCGGATGAAGCCCCTGGCGATGACCTACTCTTGCATGGCTTAGGCCACACTACCATCGGCGCATATGCGTTTCACTTCCGAGTTCGGGATGGGGTGAGCCGATGCGGCTTACGCGCCACTGGCGCGTGCATCGGTGAACGCCCGCGCCGCTGGCGCGGGCTGGGCGCTCGCGCAACTCCATTCAAACGCGTGCATCGTCCGCCGACGCAACGCATAGACTTTTGTTTCGCGCAAAGAAGAAGGCCGGCCCCCTTGCGGGAACCGGCCTTCGGATGAAGCCCCTGGCGATGACCTACTCTTGCATGGCTTAGGCCACAC
>NZ_LMGS01000013.1:0-164115 GCF_001427505.1 Lysobacter sp. Root604
CGTCGAGCCGTTGGCCGTGATGTTCTGGATCACGTCGCCGACCGAGGTCAGGCCCTGCGCGGTGATGTCTTCGCGGCTGAGCGAGAAGATCGGCTGCGAAGTTTCGATGTCGGCACGCTTGATGCGCGAACCGGTGACTTCGATGCGGTCGAGGGTGGTCGGGTCCTTGCTCTCTTCCTGAGCGAAGGCCACGCCCGTGCCGGCGGCGGCAGTAGCGCTCACGGCGAGCGCGAACGTAATCGCCTCGCGGAGCTGGGTGGTCTTGAAGGTCATCTCTCTCTCCAGAAATCGGAATTGGTGTTGCCCATGGGACCCAGCCGGAGGAGTCAAGCAAGACGCCAATTTCAGCAAGGTGCGCCGGATCGTAGCCGCTCGTTATGCGAATTCCAACACGGTTTTAACGATATTTTTCGCGCACTACATGCATTGGCACGCAATGCGCTGAGTGCGCGCACACAATGCGTTTCTTCGTAACTTCGTATCGGTGACTAATGCTCATAATCCAGGCACATGTCTGATGTGAAGTTGATTGTCATAGGCACGCGAAGAGCACTCTTTTACGAATAGCGCGTGCGCGTTTGGCGCTACTAATCACAGGCTGTAGCGAGAGTATTAAGTGCGCAGACATGCGCGCGCTGTGCGGTGCGAATGCAGGCGATGACGGTGCATGCCCGATCGCTGCGCCGGGTCGAGCGGTGTCGCCGATAGCGGGACGGCACCGCGCGCCGCCCAAAAAACTACGGCCCCGTGAGGGGCCGTAGCGGCTACTGCGGATGTCGCGGAGTCGATCAGAACTTCTGCGCGTAGCGGAAGTACACGAAGCGGCCCGGGACTTCGTACTGCGGGTCGAACGAGTTGGCGAACGAGTTCAGAACCACCGGCGGGTTCTTGTCGAAGATGTTGTTGACGCCAATGGTGACGCGAGCGTTCCACGGTGCATTGAAGAAGACGCTGGCGTCGTGGTACGTGGTGCCGCCGATGCGGTGCTGCGATTCCTTCAGCACGTTGATGCGATCGCCGCCGGCCGTGCCGTCCCAAACACCGTTGCGGTTGGTGTCGGACGGGACACCGATGAAGCGGGTCGTATCCGAGCACTTGCCCAAAGCCTCGAACTGCGCCGAGCAAGCTTCCGTCTGCGACGAGAAGTAGCGCATGTTCCAGGACGCACCGAAGTCGCCCTTCTCCCAGCGCACGGCCAGGTTGGAGCGGATCCGCCAGCGGTTGTTGTTCTGGGCGAATTCGCCGACCAGGTCGCCGCCTTCATTGAAGTTCAGGCGCTCGCCGATCTTGGGCTCGCGCTGGCGGTCCTCGCCATACTTGCCGTCGCCGTCGAGGTCCTGGAGGCTCTTGGCCAGGTAGGTGGTGTCCCAGATGAAGCCGAACTTGCCCCACGCGGTTTCCGGCAGACGGTAGTTGACCGTCAGGTCGTAACCCTCGACTTCCCGGCCACCGATATTGATGGTGGAGTTGAGCAGGGTGTTGATGGCGCCGCCGGGGCTGCGCGTGTACAGGCCGCAGGTCGAATCGGTACCGCCGGAGTCGACGCACTGCTGAATGATCGTGCTGCCGCCAAGGGTGGTGATCGCGTCCTCGAGCTTGATGTTCCACCAGTCCAGGGAGATGTCCAGGCCTTCGATCCAGCTCGGGCTATAGACCAGGCCCAGGGTCTTGGATTCGGAGGTTTCCGGCTTCAGCTGGGGGTTGCCGCCGACGGTGATGCGGATCTGGGTGTTCGGCTGGACGTAGCCGCCGACCGGCACGCCTTCGGTGACGCAGCGTGCCTGGGCGACCGAACTCTGCTGACCGAACTGCGCGGTGTTGCAGGCGTCGGTGACGGTCGGGAACGAGTCGGCCCGACCGGCGAACAGTTCGGAGATCGACGGTGCACGGAAGCCCTCGGACCAGTTGCCGCGGATCATCAGGTCGTCGATCGGCTTCCAGCGGAAACCGAACTTGCTGTTCAGCGTGTCGCCGAAGTTGCTGTAGCAGCTTGGCGAACGCCACATCGGCCAGCACCGGGATCGCGAACTCGACGTAGGCTTCGTCGACCTTGTAGCTGCCGGCGGTCGCGGTGCGGGCGTTGCCGGTGGTGTTGCCGGAGTTGATCAGCGCGTCCGGCGAGTCGTAGCCGGACTCGGTGCGGTGCTCGAGACCGAACGAGAAGCCCACCGGGCCGCCCGGCAGATCGAACAGGTCGCCGCCGATGTTGGCGTAGTAGGTGTTCTGTTCGTACTTGAACTCGTCGTGCGCGGTGAACGTCACGTAGTTCAGCATGTCGGGCGTGATCGAGCCCGGCGCGCCGAGCAGGTTCAGCGGCACGCAGCCGGTGATGGTGGCGGTCGGGGTACCGCAGCGGGCGATGCCACGGCCGTCACGGAACGACGGGCCCAGCGCCTGCTGCAGGGCGATCAGGTTGAACAGGCCGGTGGTGGTGTTGTTGGCCTTGTTCTCGCCGCGGAAGTAGCCGGCCTGCCAGTCGTAGAAGTTATCGCCGAAGGTCAGCGTGCCTTCCAGCATCGCGTCCATCGCGAAGGTGCGCACGTCCTGGTTGAACGAGCGGCCGCCGGTTTCCCTGGCGCGGCGCTCGACCGCGGTCACGGTCTGGCCGAACGGGTTGTAGATGTTTTGCGCGCTGATGTTGATCGCGCGCTGCGCCGGCGTGGTGTTCGGCGCCGTGCCCAGGCTGATCGGCATCGAGGCGAGCAGCTGCTCGGACTCGCGCTGGTTGTAGGTGATGGTGGTCTTGAAGCGCAGGTTGTCGGTGATGTCCAACGTGCCGTTGGCGAACACCGAACGGCGCTCCTGCGGGGTCAGCAGGTAGTTCTCGGGCGCGAAGTTGTACAGGTCGGCCGGCGCGACGAACGGACGCCAGTTGGTGCCGCTCTGGCCCGGGTTGTAAGTGAAGGTGCCGGTGGTGCCGTCGGGACGGCGGCCGTTGAGCGAGAAGTTGCCGAAGATCGTATTGGTGCTACCGCGGGCGTTGCCCGTGCCGACCGTCGGTTCCTTGGAGATGTATCGGTCGCCGGCCATGATCGGCTCTTCTTTGACGTAGCCGAAGCCCAGCATGGCGCTGAAGCGGTCCGAGGTCGTGCCGATGGTGAAGTCGTAGGACTGGCGCCCGCCGTCGCCCTTGTCGTAGGTGCCGATGTAGGCGTTGGCTTCGGCGCCTTCGAAGTTCTGACGCAGGATCACGTTGACCACGCCGGCGATGGCGTCGGAGCCGTAAATCGTCGAAGCGCCGTCCTTCAGGATTTCGATGCGCTCGACCGCGGCGGTCGGGATGGTGTTGAGGTCGACCGCGCCACCGAGGCCGGTGCCGCCGACCCAGCGCTTGCCGTTCACCAGCACCAGGGTGCGGGCCGCGCCCAGGTTACGCAGGCTGACGCGGGTCTCGCCGTTGCCGCCGTTATTGAAAGAGCTGTTGAGGGTCGAACCGTTGGCGGTGATGTTCTGGATCACGTCGCCAACCGAAGTCAGGCCTTGCGAGGTGATGTCCTCGCGGCTGAGCGAGAAGATCGGCTGCGAGGTCTCGATGTCGGCGCGCTTGATGCGCGAACCGGTGACTTCGATGCGGTCGAGGGTGGTGGCTTCCTTGCTCTCTTCCTGAGCGAAGGCAACACCGGTGCCGGCCGCGGCGGTGGCGCCCACCGCGAGCGCGAAGGTGATCGCGTCGCGAAGCTGGGTGGTTTTGAAGGTCATCTCTCTCTCCAGAAAATCAAAATAGGTGGAACCCATGGGACCCGGCCGGGGGAGTCAAGAAAGACGCCAATATCAGCAAGGTGCGGCGGATCGTAGCCGCTAGTTCCAGCGAATCCAACACGGTTTTAACAGTGTTTTTTTGGCGCTACATGTATTGGCACTCAATGTGATGAGTGCGTGCGCGTAATGCGTTTCTTAGTGAGTTCTTATTGGTGCCTAACGCAAAAAATATCTGTGCGCTTATGGTGTGATGAGTATCAATTTAGACACTCGAAAGGCATGTTTTTCGCGCTGTTATTGCTCGCATGGCGCTCGGCATGCAGACGATCCGCTAGGTCTGCCTTGCTGCGTCGCGCACGTCTCGATGACGCGTTGCTGCGCTTGTTGGAAACATGCGCAGCTATGCCGTCGTTCTGCCGCGGTGGCATCGAAGGATAAGGATTTGGTTTTGACTGGCGAGATGCCTGCCAAAAAACACGGCCCGCACCGGGGCGCAATGTCAGCGGGCGATGACGCGATGCGCGCGCTGCGGCGCGTTATGTCGCGACGAAGTTAGAGGTGGGCGAGATTCGCCGCGTCGTCTCGCGGTGGCGTCGTTGACCGATTAATCGCGTGCGACGCGAGCACACCGCGACACATGATGTTGCGACGAAGTCGGAGGCGGGCCAATCGCTACCTCGTCACTCGGCAGCGTCGCTGCCGATTCATGCATGTGACATGCGCGCGTCGCGATACATGATGTCGCGACGAAGTTGGCGGCGAGCGAGTCGCTGCATCGTCCCGCGCTGGCGTCGTCGGCCGATCGATGTCGGGCGAGACGGGTGCCGTACAAAAAACTACGGCCCCGTGAGGGGCCGTAGCGGTTACTGCGGATGTTACGGGGTCGATCAGAACTTCTGCGCGTAGCGGAAGTAGATGAAGCGGCCCGGGACTTCGTACTGCGGGTCGAAGCTGTTGGCGAAGGTCGACGCGGAACGCGGCGGATCCTTGTCGAACAGGTTGTTCACGCCAACGGTGATGCGAGCGTTCCACGGCGCGTTGAAGAAGACGCTGGCGTCGTGGTACGTGGCGCCGCCGATGCGGTTCTGCGGACGCAGCTGCGGGCCGTCCGGAGCGGTGCCCGGGTCGTTGCCGTCGAGGTTGGTGATGCGGGTCGGATCCGAGCACAGATTGACGCGCTGTGCGGCGGCGATGGTGGCGCAGGACTCTTCCTGGTGAGAGAAGTAACGCACGAACCAGGTCGCGCCGAAGTCGCCCTTCTCCCAGTTCAGGGCCAGGTTGGAGCGGATGCGCCAGTTGTTGGTGCGTGCCGAACCGCCCTGATACTCGCCTGCCGTGTTGCCGCCTTCGCCGGTCACCGGATCTTCGGAGACGATGCCGTCGCCGTTGACGTCGGTGGTCGACTTGGCCAGGTAGGTCGTGTCCCACACCACGCGGAACTTGCCGTACGAGGTTTCCGGCAGCTTGTAGCCGACGGTCAGGTCGTAACCTTCGTTGAAGATCGTACCGACGTTGGACGGGGTCGACTGCAGGCCGGAGATCTGGCCGTCAGACGCGCGCTGCACCAGGGCGCAGGCACTGGCGGTGCCGTTGCGGTAACAGTTGTCCAGGATGGCCTGCGCGGTCTGGGTGAAGATCGCGTTTTCGATCTTGATCTCCCACCAGTCCAGCGAGATGTCGAGACCTTCGGCCCAGCTCGGGCTGTACACGAAGCCCAGGGTCTTGGAGGTGGAGTTCTCCGCGCCCAGGTTCGGGTTGCCGCCGGTGGTGGTACGGATCTGGGTGTTGATCTGGTTGTACGCCGGCACCGAGCCGCACGCCGCCGGGCGGTTGGTGTTCGGAGCGCCCTGCAGCGAGCCGTTGCAGGGATCGGTGATGGTCTGGAACGTGTCCGAGACGCCGGTGAACAGCTCGGCGATCGACGGAGCGCGGAAGCCTTCCGACCAGTTGCCGCGGACCATTAGGTCGTCGATCGGCTTCCAGCGGAAACCGAACTTGCTGTTGAGCGTGTCGCCGAAGTTGCTGTAGTCGGAGTAGCGGGTCGCCACCGAGAAGTCGAGCAGCTTGGCGAACGGCACGTCGGCCAGGACCGGCACCGACAGTTCGAGGTAAGCCTCGTCCAGCGAGTAACCGCCGGCGGTCGCCTTACGGGCGTTGCCGGTGGTGTCGCCGGTGTTGACGATCGCGTCGGGCTGGTCGAAGCCGGACTCGGTGCGGTGTTCCATGCCGAACGAGAAGGCCAGCGGGCCGCCCGGCAGGTCGAACAGGTCGCCGCCGACGTTGGCGTAGTAGGTCTTCTGCTTGTAGCCACGGGTGTCGTGGGCGACGAAGCCGGAGTACGCAGCCATTTCCGGGGTGAAGCCGCCACCGCCGCTGAGCAGGTTCAGCGGCACGCAACCGGCGATGATCGCGGTCGGGGTGCCGCAACGGGCCACGCCCTGGCCGTCGCGGAACGACGGGCCCAGCGCATTGCGCAGCGCGCTGATGTTGTACAGGCCGAAGGTGGTGTCGTAGCGCTTGTTCTCGCCGAAGAAGTAACCGGCTTCCCAGTCGAACGCACGCTCGCCGACTTCGAAGCTGCCTTCGAGGCTGCCGTCGAACGCGAAGGTGTTCACTTCCTGGTTGAAGCTACGGCCGCCGAGCTCGGTCGGACGGTACTGGATGCCGGTGACGGCCTGGCCGTACGGGTTGTAGATGTTCTGCGCCGAGATCGAGATGTTGGCGCCGTTGGTGCCCGGAGCCGCGGTGCCCAGGGTGATCGGGCTAGCCGCCAGCAGCTGCTCGGAGATGCGCTCGTTATAGGTGATCGTCGTCTTGAAGCGGACGTTGTCGGTGATGTCGAACGAACCCGACGCGAACACCGAACGACGCTCCTGCGGGGTCAGCAGGTAGTTGTCCGGAGCGAAGTTGTAGGCATCCGGCGCGGTGAAGGGACGGAACGCCGTCGAACCGGCGCCGGTCGGGGTCGGGATGAAGGTGCCGACAGTGCCGTCCGGGCGGCGGCCGCCGGCCAGCGAGAACTGACCCTGCGGAGTGGTGCCCGAGCTGCCGAAGCCAGCGGTCGAGCCGAAGTTCGGCACGGCCGAGATCTTGCGATCGCCAGCCTTGACCGGCTCTTCCTTCACGTAGCCGAAGCCCAGCATCGCGCTGTAGCGGTCGCCGGACGTGCCGATGGTGAAGTCGTAGGCCTGACGCTCGCCGTCGCCCTTGTCGAACGCGCCGATGTAAGCGTTGGCTTCAGCGCCTTCGAAGTTGCGACGCAGGATCACGTTGACCACGCCAGCGATGGCGTCCGAACCGTAGATCGTCGAGGCGCCGTCCTTCAGGACTTCGATGCGCTCGACCGCGGCGGTCGGGATGGTGTTGAGGTCGACCGCGCCACCGAGACCGGTGCCGCCGACCCAACGACGGCCGTTGACCAGCACCAGGGTGCGGTTCGAGCCGACGTTACGCAGGTTGACGCGGGTTTCGCCGTTACCGCCGTTGTTGAAGGTGCTGTTCAGCGTCGAACCGTTGGACGTGATGTTCTGGATCACGTCGCCGACCGAGGTCAGGCCCTGCGCGCTGATGTCTTCGCGGCTGAGCGAGAAGATCGGCTGCGAGGTTTCGATATCGGCACGCTTAATGCGCGAACCGGTCACTTCGATGCGGTCGAGGGTGGTCGGGTCCTTGCTCTCTTCCTGAGCAAAGGCCACACCCGTGCCGGCAGCGGCAGTGGCGCCCACGGCGAGCGCGAAAGTAATCGCGTCGCGGAGCTGGGTGGTCTTGAAGGTCATCTCTCTCTCCAGAAAATCGGAATTGGTGGTACCCATGGGACCAAGCTGGCGGAGTCAAATAAGACGCCAATTCCTGCAAGGTGGCGCCGATACTAGCCGTCAGAAGTGAGTAATTAAAGTGTCGTTAAACGTCGTCTTTTGACAAATTCTTCACACTATTCAGCTGGCGTTCCAATTGAGCGGGTTTACGTTCAATTTCAGGCCTAAATACGCATGCGTACAGTGTTTTTGTGCGTGATTAGCGCGACGGACGGTGCGAATTCACGACACGATTGGTGCGGTGGATCACCGCTTTGGCGCAAACGAGGCACTACTCAGCGACGCGCGCTCATGCGGGGGCGTTGCGCGCCGCTGTAGGGGCGCAACGAGGCCATCGGCATCGCCTTGGGCGCCGATTCGGGGCGGTTCGGGAGTGGCGCATCGAGGGTCAAGCGCCGAAGGCCATGCTTCTCGTCCGAGGTGCGCTAGTCAGATGGGCTTGCGAGCCGGCGCAAAGGCAGGCTGAAGCCACCGGCGTTGGCTGGCCGCTTCGGTCTGGGCGATTCGATAGCGCGCGTCGAAAGCCCGACGCGGCGAAGGCGTTGCCTTAGAGGTCTTGCTCGTAACGGACGTAGGGCACGGTGCCTTCGTCCTTGTCGGTGTTGCCCGGCGCGAACGGGTTCTTGCCGCGCGTAATCACGTTCTCGGCGCCCACCGTGAGCTGGCCGCTCCAGGGCGTGCGCCAGGTCAGGCCGACGCCCAGGCCTTCCCACTGACCCGGCTGGCCGGGGGTGTCGACCACGCGGCCGACGATATTGGCGCCGAAGTTGCCGTAGCCGGCGCCGATGGTGAGGCTCTTGCTGTTCCAGCGATCGGCGATGGTCGGCATTTCGCCGGCCGGGATCAGGCGCGCGCGCGCCCAGGTGCCGCCGATCGACACGGTGGCCTCGCGGCCGATGTTCTTCTGGCCGTAGACGGTCAGGGTGTTCTGGTCGAGCTTGCTGTTGCGGCCGTTCGGGCTCAGCCAGGCCGGCAGGGTGTCCTTGCCGTTGCCGATCGAGAGTCCGATCTTGCCGCCGGGGCGGCTCAGCGCGGCGCCCGCGGACACCTGACGCGAACCGCCGCGATCGTCTTCGTCGAGCGCGGCGAGCATGCAGTGATTGGCGAGGTTGCCGATCGCGCCGGCCAGGCCGGTCTTGCGGTCGCAGACCAGGCCCAGGGTATCGCCCGCATCCAGACCGAATGCGGCGTCCAGCGAATTGCTGCCCACGCGCCAACGCGCGCCGGCCACCGGTGCATTGGTGGGCTCGAGCTGCAACAGGTATTCGACCTTGCCGTTGGACTGGTTCCAGACCGGCAGATACGTCGTATCGCTGCGCTTCGCGGTTTGCGCATGCGCAGCCGATGCCGCGCCGAAGGCGAGCATCAAGGCGAACGACAGACGTAGCGAGCGTGCGTGCATGGTGACGATACGACCGGGCTGGGCCGGTCAAGTTCCCCTAGAACCTGGAATGGGACTATAGACGGTTTATGTTTATTTAACAAACCGAGACGGCCGTGTGAAGGACCTATTGCAAACGGTCCGGTGCCGCGACCTCGGTGGCCGCAACCGCGAACAAGTGACTGATTTGGTTACTGTTGAAACGATAGGTCTGGCCACAGAACTCGCACCGCACCTGGGCCTCGCCGTCGGCCGCGGCGGCGGCCGCTTCGGCCTCCTCCTGACCCAGCGAGACCAGCATGGCCTCGACCCGCTCGCGCGAGCAAGAGCAGGCGAAGCTCAGCGGCTTGCCGCCCAGCAACTGGACCCCGTCCTCATGGAACAGGCGGGTCAGCACGGTGACGGTGTCCCAGCCCAGCAGCTCCCCAGGTTGGAGGGTGTCGAACAAGGCCCCGGCCCGGGTCCAGCCGTCCTCGTCGCCGCCGTCGCCGGGCAGCTTCTGCAGCATCAGGCCGGCCGCGCGCTCGCCGTCGGCGGCCAGCAGCAGGCGGGTCGGCAGCTGTTCGGACTGGCGGAAGTAGTCCTCGAAGGCGCCGCTGAGGGAGTCCGAATCCAGCGCCACCAGGCCCTGGTAGCGGGCCGGATCGCGGTCGTCGCCGGCGCGCCCGCCGATCGGCGGGTTCTCGATGGTGATCGCCAGCACCGCATCCGGGCCGAGCTGGCGCAGGTCGCGCGAGACCTCGCCGCCGTCCTCGGCCAGCTGGGCGATGCCGCGCAGGGTGCCGGCGGCGGTGCACTCGGCGAACAGGGTGCGCAGGGCGCCGTCGCCGCGCAGCTGCACGGACAAGCGGCCCTCGACCTTGGCGTGTCCGGTGAACAGGGCGGCCGCGGCGGCGGCCTCGCCCAGCAGTTCGGCCGCCGCGGGCGGATACTCGGAGCGCTCGCGGATCTGGCGCCAGGTCTGGTCCAGGTGCACGTGCACGCCGCGCACACCGGCGCCCTCGATCAGGAATCGGGTCAGGCGGTCGTGGTCGTGGTCGGGGCCGACGGCGTCGGTGGGGCTGGAATCGTTCATCGCTGGACTCGTGCGGCGGCGCGCGCTCTATCGCGGATAATGCGCGCGACCGCGTGAAAGGGGAGACCGGGCAAGATGGGGATGGAGTGCAGACAGTGCAAGTCGTGAACGAGACCGTCCCCGCGCCCCCGGCCACGCGCCGGCGCCGTCGCTGGCTGCGCTGGCTGATCGCGCTGCCGTTCCTGTTCCTGGCCGCTTCGATCCTGCAGGTCGCGGTGCTGCGCTTCATCGATCCGCCGTTCAGCGCCTTCATGGCCGCGCGCCAGTTCCAGGCCTGGGGCAGCGGCGATTTCGGCTTCCGCGTCGCCTACGACTGGCGCGACCTGGACGAGATCTCCTCCAACGTGCCGGTGGCCCTGGTGGCCTCCGAGGACCAGAACTTCGCCGAGCACTTCGGCTTCGATCTCAAGGCCATCGAGAAGGCGCGCAAGAACAACGCACGCGGCCGCAAGGTCCGCGGCGGCAGCACCATCAGCCAGCAGACCGCCAAGAACCTGTTCCTGTGGAGCGGGCGCAGCTGGGTGCGCAAGGGCGTCGAGGCCTGGTACACCCTGCTGATCGAACTGATGTGGCCCAAGCACCGCATCATCGAGGTCTACGCCAACATCGCCGAGTTCGGCGACGGCGTGTACGGCGCGCAGGCCGCCGCGCGCACCTACTACCGCAAGGACGCCGCGCGCCTGGGCCCGGCCGAGGCCGCGCGCATGGCCGCGGTGCTGCCCAATCCCAAGCGCTACAGCATCGCGCGCCCGGGCCCTTACGTGCAGCGCCGCGCCAACGCGATCCAGCGCCAGATGCGCTACATCGGCGGCAGCGGCTACCTCAAGCAGATCGACTGAGGCGCGCTCACGCGCCGCGGCCGATGTCGCGCAGGCGATCCTGCGCGACCAGGCGGTCCAGCTTGTCCAGCGGCAGCGACAGCAGCAGTTCGACGCGCCGGCGCAGCAGCGCGAACGCCGCCACATAGGCCTGGCGGCGCGCGTCCTCGTCGCCGACCGCGGCGGCAGGATCGGCCACGCCCCAATGCGCGGTCGCAGCCTCGCCCAAGCGCACCGGGCAAGACTCGCCGGCGGCGTCGTCGCAGACGGTGATCACCATGTCCATGCGCGGCGCGTCGGCGCCGGCGAACTCGTCCCAGCTTTTGCTGCGCAGGCGCGCCGGGTCGTAGCCGAGCTTGGCCGAAAGCTCGGCGGCCATGGGCTGGATGAAGCCGGCCGGGCGGCTGCCCGCGCTCCAGGCGCGGAAGCGGTCCCCGCCCAAGGTGTTGAGCAGGGCTTCGGCCATCGCGCTGCGCGCGGAATTGCCGGTGCACAGGAACAGGACGTGATAGCGGGCATCGGTGGGCATGAGCGGCTCCGGAACGGTGGCGGGCGGCACCGGCTAGGGTCGCTCGGCCAGTTTTCAGCGACGTTGCGATGAGATCGAAAACCCCCGCCCGCGCCGCCGGCTATGATTGAAGGCATGAATCGCGATCTGCTGACCGTCGTCGTCGCCGCCTACAACGAGGCCGAGAGCCTGCCGCTGCTGCAGCCGCGCATCGCCGCGGCCCTGGATGCGATCGCCGCCGACGGCGTCGAGGGGCGCGTGCTGTACGTGGACGACGGCAGCCGCGACGCGACCTGGCGCGTGCTGGAAAGCCTGGCCGCGGCCGATCCGCGCATCGCCCTGCTGCGCCTGTCGCGCAATTTCGGCAAGGAACTGGCGCTGACCGCCGGCCTGGACCGGGTCGAGCGCGGCGCGGCCCTGATCCTGGACGCCGACGGCCAGGACCCGCCGGAGTTGATCGCCGCCTTCGTCGCCAAGTGGCGCGAAGGCTACGACGACGTCTACGGCACCCGCATCGAACGCGAGGGCGAAAGCTGGCTCAAGCGCAGCACCGCGCATGCCTTCTATCGGGTGATCGGACGTCTGTCGAAGACTCCGATTCCGGCCGACACCGGCGACTTCCGCCTGCTGTCCGAGCGCGCCCTGACCGGGCTGCGCCAGCTGCGCGAGCGCCACCGCTTCATGAAGGGCCTGTTCGGCTGGGTCGGCTACAACCGGGTCGCCTTGCCCTACCACCGCGAGGCGCGCGTGGCCGGCGCCAGCAAGTTCAATTTCTGGCGGCTGTGGAACCTGGCCCTGGAAGGCATCACCAGCTTCTCGACCGCGCCGCTGCGGCTGGCGACTTATATGGGCCTGGCGACCGCGCTGTTCGCGTTCGGCTTCGGCGTGTGGGTGGTGGCCAAGGCCCTGCTCTGGGGCGACCCGGTCGCGGGTTGGCCGACCATGATGGCGGTGATCCTGTTCCTGGGCGGCGTGCAGCTGATCGCGCTGGGCCTGATCGGCGAATATCTGGGCCGGCTGTACGAGGAATCCAAGCAGCGGCCGCTGTACCTCGTCGACACCTGGCAGCCGGCGGCAGGAGTATCCTCGGGACAGGGCTCGCTGCCCCCCTCCCAGATCGCCGAAGGAGAAGGCCATGCGCACCGTGCGGCAACTGCTAGAAGCGAAAGCATCTGAAGTGTTCGCGATCGGCCCGGACGCGCCGGTGATCGACGCGATCCGGCTGATGGCCGAAAAGCGCATAGGCGCGGTACTGGTGATGGAAGGCCCGCGTCTGACCGGGATCCTGTCCGAGCGCGATTACGCGCGCAAAGTCGTGTTGCAGGGCCGCTCCTCGGCCGACACGCCGGTGCGCGACATCATGACCGCCGAGGTGGTCAGCGTCGGCCTCGAAGACAGCGCCGAGCGCTGCATGCAAATCGTCACCGACCGCCGCATCCGCCATCTGCCGGTGGTGCACGGCGGCCAGGTGCAGGGCGTGGTCTCGATCGGCGACCTGGTCAAGGCGGTGATCGAGGACCAGCAACTCGAGCTGGACCAGTTGCAGCGCTACATCGCCAGCTGAGCGGCCGCGTCGCCGTAGGATGCGGTGAGCGCCAGCGAACCGCATCATCGTCCCGCCCGGATTCGCATGCTGCTGCGGTCGTCACCGCGCCCGAAGGTGCGCGCCGCTCAACGCGCGTACTTGCCGCCACACGCGGCGTCCTTGCCCGGTCCCAGTTCTATCGTCGCCAGCAACGCCGCCGGCGGCGCGATCGTGCCCAGGGCCAGCGCCGCGGCGCCGCGCAGGCCCAGGCGCGCGTAGTCGGGTTTGGCCTTGGGGTGCTTGAACGTGCCCGACACCTTCAGCGGCGAGCGCAGCGTGAACAGGCTGCGGTCCTTGGGGCGCGCGCGCAGGATCAGGTCCAGGGTCTCGTCTCCCAGGTCGATCTTGCCGTCGCCGACCAGCAGGGTGTCGCTGGTGTCGAAGGCCAGCGCGCGGGTGCGCATCACGCCATCGCGCACTTCGAAATCGCCGAACGCGCAGCGGATCGGGATCTGGCGGTCGTGGCCGAGCTTGAACTTGATGATCTCGGCGATGTCGATGCCGGTGAACTCCATCAGCAGATTGCTGATCTTGCCCGAGCCCATGCCCAGCGCGATGTCGCCGTCGCTGCTGCCGAGCATGTCGGCGATGGAATTGCCGCGTCCGTCCAGGGCGATCCGTCCGCCGACCTTGCCGACCGCGTCGCGCGCCAGGTCCACCGTCGGCAGCAGCTTGGCCAGAGTCAGGCCGCGCGCATCGATCTGCGCGTGCGTGGCGATGGTGGGCTGGCGCGCGTCCATGCGTACGGTCGAGCGGATGCGGCCGTCGGCGACGCCGAAATCCAGCGGTTGCAGGCGCAGTACGCCGGCTTCCAGCAGCAGATGCGCGTCCATGTTGTCGATCGGCCAGCCCGGCGCGTCGATGCGCTGCGCCTTCCAACGCACGTCGGCGTCCATCGCGCGCAGCTTGTCCAGGCGGTAGGGCGTATCCGGCAGCACGCGTGCGCTCGCGCGTTCGCGCGCGGCCAGGGCCGCGAGTTCGGGATTGCTGGACTCGCCGCGTCCGGTTTGCGGCGCGGCGCCGACGAAGCCGCCTAGGTCGTCGAAGTCGAGCCGGCGCGAACGCAGATCGGCGCGCAGATAGGGGCGCGCGCCGCCAGTCTCCACGCTCGCGCGCCCGCCCAGGTCGCTGTCGCCGACCTTGCCGGTGAAATCGTCGTAGTGCCAGGTGGTGCGCGCGCCGGCGATGTCTCGGGTAAGGCGACCGTCCAGCGAGTACGGCGGCGTCGGCGGCGTGGCCACGCCGATCAGCGGGTACAGGTCGGCCAGATCCTGGCCCGACAGCGCCAGGCGCAGGTCGAAGTCGCGCAGCCGCAGCGGATCGACCAGGCTGCCGCGCGCATGCGCGCGGGTGGCGCCGGCAGTCGCGCGCAGATCCAGACGGTACGGACGTTCGCGATCGCGCAGTTCCAGCGGAGATTCGGCGCGGCCCTGCAAGCTGAAGCGATTGCCCTTCCAGCGTCCGCCGCCGCGCGCGGCGATCGGCGCGGCGGCGTCGTTGGCGCCCGGCGCCAGGCTGGCGATCTCGAAACGCATGTCGCTGCGGCTGACCGGGTCGAGGAAGCTCAGCTCGCCCTGTTCGATCCAGACGCGGCCGAAGCTTGGCCCGGCGCCGCCGGTTTCGCCGAACACCCAGTTGCCGCCGCGTTTGCGGTCGTTTTCCAGATGCAGCCTCGGGCGTTGCAGGCGCAGATCGGGGATGCGCACATCGCCGCGCAGCAGCGGCCACAGTTCGATGTCGAATTGCAGACGATCGGCGACCGCCATGTCGCGGCGCCGCGACCAGTCGGCATCGCCGAAGCGTACGGCGTCGGCGCGCACGCGCACGGTGCGGCCCAGCGCGATATCCAGATCGCCGCCGATGTCGAAGTCGCGACCGGTGCGCGCCTGCACCTGGCGCTCGATCGGGCCGCGCAGCCAGTTCCAATCCCACAGCGCGATCAGCGCCAGCAGCGCGATCGCCAGCAGCGCGGCGGCGCTGCGCCAGGGATGAAGACGCATGGCCCGCGCAGCGCGCGCCGTACCGGACGCGGGTGTTGCGGCGCCGTCGTTGGCTGCGGTCGGCTCGGGGCTGGAGTGGGGCTCGCTCTCGCGCATGTTGATCGGCCGATTCCGGGCCGCCCGATCGGGCCGCACCCGGACGGCGCGCATCGATGCGCGCCAGTGCCGCTGTCCTTCGTTAGGAGTGGCCTCACCATCCCCACCTGGCGGTCAAGCGCAGGTGAACGCGTTGTGCGGCGTTCAGCGAACGCCAGCGCGCGTTCAGCGCGCGGGGATCACCTGCGCCATCACCGAGATGTAATGGCAGACGCTGCCGGCGATCACGAACATGTGCCAGATCGCATGCGAATACGGCAGTTTGGGCCGGTGGTAGAACACCGTGCCCAAGGTGTAGCAAAGCCCGCCGGCGAGCAGCCAGCCCAGGGTCCAGGTGTCCAGCGCGCCCAGCAGCGGCTTGATCGCCACGATCACCAGCCAGCCCATCGCGATGTAGATGCCGGTCGACAGCAGCTTGAAGCGGCCGGTGTAGAACAGCTTGAACACGATGCCGGCGAAGGCCAGCGCCCAGATCGCCGCGAACAGGCCCCAACCCCACGGGCCGCGCAAACCGATCAGGGTGAACGGGGTGTAGGTGCCGGCGATCAGCAGGTAGATCGCGCAATGGTCGAAGACCTTGAGGCGCGCCTTGGCGATCGGGTGCTGGATCGCGTGGTAGAGGGTGGAGGCCACGTAGAGCAGCAGCAGGCTGATCCCGAATACGGTCGCGCCCACCAGTTGCCAGCCGTCGCCGTACAGGGCGGCGAGGGTGATCAGAACCGCCCCGCCGGCCAACGCGGCGGTCGCGCCCAGGCCGTGGGTGAGCGCGTTGGCGATCTCCTCGCGCACCGACGCCACGTGCGGCGTGAGCGCGTTCGCGCGGTCGGGCCTTTCGCTGCCAGGGCGTGCGCTGTCCATCGATGCAGCATCCTCGGGGGAGGTGGAGCAAATGCTCGGAATCGGAGCGGCGAAGCCGGCGCGACGGGCCTGGGCGATGCCCTGCGCACCCGCCGCTGGCTTAGGATAGGCCGATTCCAGGGCCAGACGCATGATCATCTCCCACCAGCACCGTTTCGTTTTTGCCGCGATCCCCAAAACCGGCACCCATTCGGTCCGCCAGGCCCTGCGCGAGCACATGAGCGCCGACGACATCGAGCAGGTCGGTTTGTTCGTGAACAAGCGCTTCCCGTTCGAGGAACTGGCCGCGATCAAGCACGGCCACCTCAGCTTGCAGCAGGTGCGTCCGTTCCTGGGCGAGGAGGCCTTCGCGAGCTATTTCAAGTTCGCGTTCGTGCGCAACCCCTACGATCGCTTCATTTCCTATTGCGCGTTCATGACCCGCGCCGACGGCGCCTTCCTGCAGCGTCCGCAGGCGGTCATGCGGCATATCCTGTTCGAGGCGCGGCCGATGCAGCACGTGCTGTTCCAGCCGCAGCACAGCCTGGTCACCGGCGCCGACGGCGAACTGTTGGCCGACTACGTGGGCCGGGTCGAGGAGATGCAGGCCTCCTACGACAGCATCTGCGCCCGCATCGGCATCCCCAGCGCCCAACTGGGCCAGGTCAACAGTTCCCGCCGCGGCGGGTATCGGGACTACTATGATCAGCCCTTGATCGACGCGGTGGGCGAGCTCTACCAGCGCGATCTGGAGCTGTTCGGTTATTCGTTCTGACCCGGTCCGATGCCATGAACGCGACGCCCATGAATGCCAGCCCGATCCAACCCAACCCGCGCAAGACCACCTCGATACGCCGGCTCGGGCCGGTCGACATCGCGGCGTTGCGCGCGGCGGTGCTGGAGATCCCCGAAGCGGTGTGGGACGCCGAGAACGCCGACAAGCCCAACCGCTTCGAGGCCTTGGACAAGACCCGCCACGTGGTCTTCCGCTTCGTCAGCAACTTCCAGGATTGGCGTGATTCCTACGACCGCCCGCTGTGGGCGCAGTGGCGCGAGCTGTTGGAGCCGGTGCTGGCGCAGGCGGTGCGGCCCTACGGCTACGCCAACGCCGCGTTCCCGCGGGTGATGCTGGCGCGGATGGCGCCGGGCGGCGTGATCAAGCCGCATCGCGACGCCAACCCGGCCGCGAAATGGCCGCACAAGGTGCACGTGCCGCTGATCACCAACGAGCGTGTGACCTTCTTCGTCGACGGCGTCG
This sequence comes from Lysobacter sp. Root604, assembly GCF_001427505.1. Lineage (NCBI taxonomy): Bacteria > Pseudomonadati > Pseudomonadota > Gammaproteobacteria > Lysobacterales > Lysobacteraceae > Lysobacter > Lysobacter sp. Root604. The sequence goes on from NZ_LMGS01000013.1 coordinate 17,073, forward strand.
GCTACCACTTCGTCGAAGGCGAGGCGGTGGAGGTCAGCAACATGGCGGTGCACGCGGTGGAGAACGCCGGTGACAGCGACCGCATCCACCTGATCTTCGAGTATTACGACCGCGACCAGCCCGAACCCGACTGGCTGCCGCGGCGTTGAAACAGGCCCGGCGCGACGCGCGCGCCGGGCCAGCGCCTTCAGGCCGCCGGTTGCGCGGTGGCGGCGATCTCGGACATGGACGGCATGCCCATGATGGTCAGCACGGTGCCGACCACGCAGATCAGCAGCGGGATCTTGTTCTCGGAAAAGTTCATGATCGCGAAGACCAGCGCGACCAACGGGATCAGCAGCGATCCCAGCCCCCAAAGCACGCTTTCGCGAAACGCGTTGACGATGATCCACAAGCCGCCGATCACGCTCAGCGCCAAACCCAGTAGATACATTGCATTCCCCTTGCAGTAGGTTGCCGCGATCCCCGCCGCGGTGGATCGATGCTAGCCGATCCCGGAGGAAAGTGTGATGGGGTTTGCGCTTAGGGGGCGGGCCGAGACGGGCCCTTATTCCAGCGTATTGAGCCGCCGCACCCGCCGTAGCCGGCGCTGGATCTTGCGCGGGCGCGCGAAGCGGTATTCCTCGACCTCGACCAGCAGCGCGCAGTCTTCGCCGAAGGCCTCGCGCATCGCGTACAAACGGCCGTTGCCCTCGAACGCGAGCCAACGCTCGCCGTCGCGCACGACCTTGATCTGCGACACCGAGGGAATGAGGTCGGTCAAGGCGGCCAGGTCGAGGCGGCCGTGGGCCAGCAGTTCCTCGCGTCGCGCGGTCAGGACCTGGGCGCGCGCCTGCGTGGCCTGTCGCGCGGACTCGCGATCGATGCGGTGGATCGGCTGCAGCGCGTGCAGCGGCACCATCGCCTGCGCCTTGTCGCCGCGCAGGCGGTGGATGTCCATGATCACCTTGGCCATGTAGGCGTCCTTGTAGTCGAGCGCGGCGACTTCGCTGCGCTTGCTCAACAGGTACAGCCACCACTGCCGCAAGCGCGACATCAGTCGACGGACACCGCGTGCGCGTGTTCGCGCGTGGCCAGGAATTGCACGCCCGGGGCGCGCTCCTGAGCGAGCTGCAGGTTGACCCGGGTGGGCGCCAGGTAGACCAGCTCGCCGGCCGCGTCCAGGGCCAGGTTCATCGCGTTCTTGTCGCGGAACTCCTCCAGCTTCTTGGCGTCGGCGCAGCGGATCCAGCGCGCGGTGGCCACGCCGACCTGCTCGAAGCTGGCGTCCACGCCGTATTCGTCCTTGAGCCGGTAGGCGACCACGTCGAACTGCAGCACGCCGACCGCGCCCAGGATCAGGTCGTTGCTCATCAACGGACGGAAGAACTGGGTCGCGCCTTCCTCGGACAGCTGGGCCAAACCCTTCTGCAACTGCTTGAGCTTGAGCGGATCGCGCAGGCGCGCGCGCCGGAACAGTTCCGGGGCGAAGTTGGGGATGCCGGTGAACGACAGCGCCTCGCCCTCGGTGAAACTGTCGCCGATCGAGATCGTGCCATGGTTGTGGATGCCGATGACGTCGCCGGAGTAGGCGGTTTCGGCGATCTCGCGGTCGGAGGCCATGAAGGTCAGCGCATTGGCCAGCTTCACTTCCTTGCCGGTGCGCACCTGGAAGGCCTTCATGCCGGCGCTGAACTTGCCCGAGCAGATGCGCATGAACGCCACCCGGTCGCGGTGCTGCGGGTCCATGTTGGCCTGGATCTTGAACACGAATCCGGTGAGCTTGTTCTCGGTCGCCGCGACCTCGCGGCCGGTGGTCTCGCGCGGCTTGGGCGGCGGCGCGTGCTCGACGAAGAAGTCCAGCAGCAGCTGCACGCCGAAGTTGTTTACCGCCGAGCCGAACGACACCGGCGTCTGCTTGCCGGCCAGATAGGCCTGCTTGTCGAACGGATGCGATGCGCCCTGCACGAGCTCGAGTTCCTCGCGCACTTCGCGCAAGGCATCCGCGCCGATGCGCGCCTCCAGCGCCGGATCGTCGATCGAGGCGAAGATCGTCGAATCCTGACGGGTGAAGTTGCGGCCCTGTTCGAACAGATGCACCTCGCCGGTGAGCAGGTGGACCACGCCCTTGAGGCGCTGGCCCATGCCGATCGGCCAGGTGATCGGCGCGCACTGGATGCCCAGCACCGATTCCACTTCGTCCAGCAGGTCGATCGGGTTCTTGCCCTCGCGATCGAGCTTGTTGATGAAGGTCATGATCGGCGTGTCGCGCAGGCGGCACACCTCCATCAGCTTGATCGTGCGCTCCTCCACGCCCTTGGCGACGTCGATCACCATCAGCGCTGAGTCGACCGCGGTCAGCACGCGGTAGGTGTCCTCGCCGAAGTCGGCGTGGCCGGGCGTGTCGAGCAGGTTGACGATGCGGCCCTCGTAGGGGAACTGCATCACCGAGGAGGTCACCGAGATGCCGCGCTCCTTTTCCAGCGCCATCCAGTCCGAGGTCGCATGACGCGCGGCCTTGCGGCCCTTGACCGAGCCGGCCATCTGGATCGCGCCGCCGAACAGCAGCAGCTTCTCGGTGAGGGTGGTCTTGCCGGCGTCCGGATGCGAAATGATCGCGAAGGTGCGGCGGCGGAGGGCTTCTAGGGAAACGTCGGACATGGCGACGGCGCGCACCGGGCGCGCCGGAAGGTGAGGAGTAGGGGCGCGATTATAACCGCCACCCTAGAGAAAGCCCTTCTTCCTTGCTCCCTTCCCCCGCCTAGCGGGGGAAGGTGGCCCGCAGGGCCGGTTGGGGGCGCGCGAATCCCGGCCACCCCGTCAGCCCGGAAGCACCGTTCCAACCCTTAAAGCCCGCCCGAAATCCGCAACGGCCCCGCCGGCCCGGTCATCCGGAACGGAATCGACTCCAGGCGCATGCCGCGATTGACCTGGATCGCGAAGTGCAGATGCGGCCCGGTGGTGAAGCCGGTGTTGCCGGACAGGCCGATCTGCTGGCCCGCGCGCACGCGCTGACCGACCCGGACCAGGGCGCCATCGGCCTTGAGGTGGGCGTACAGGGCCATGCTGCCGTCGTCGTGGACGATGCGCACGAAGTTGGCGCGGCCGCCGTATTTCTCGCGATTGAGCCCGGCCTTGTCGAAGTCGGACTCGACCTGCATCACCACGCCCTCGCGCGCGGCCAGCACCGGCGTGCCGATCTGCGCCGCGAAGTCGACCGCGTAACGGTTCTCCGGGTCGCTGTGGCTGAACTGGCCGCCGTAGCCCTGGTCGATGCGGAAGTTGTTCTGGCGCAGCGGCAGCACGTAGTCGACGTTGCGCGGCTGCGCGCTGGGGTCGCCGGGCAGGCTTTCCATCTGCAGCTCGATGCCGCGCCCGGAATCCTCAGGGCTCAGCACCGCCACCAGCGCGCTCGCGCGCGCGGCCACGGTGGCGCGCGCGGGCAGGGTCGAGGTGCCGCCGCCGCCGCCGTAGCTCTGGCTGTAGTCGACTTTGACCTCGATCGGTCCGGACAGGTTGTTGTCGGCCCAGGCCAGGTAGCGGCTGCCGTCCGACTCGATGCGCAGGCGCGCGATCGCGCCGGGCTCGCTGTGGACCGGGATCACCCTGACCTCGGACGGCGGCGCGGCCTCGGGCACGTGGTCGCCGTAATGGGTGATGCCGCTGCGATCGGTCCAACGGTAGATCTTGCCGGCGTGCGCCTGCGGCGCGGCGGCCACAGCCGCCACGCACAGCGATACGGCCAAGGCGCGCGGCCCCCAAACCATGCGGATTCCTACTCGGTGCAGCCCGGCTTCAAGTTTAGCGCGTGGGCCACGTCGGCGAGGTCGAACGCGGTCACGGCTTTGTCGTCGTGCACGGCGAACAGCGCGCCGCTGGGAAAGGCCGCGGTCGAGGCGGCGTGCAGGGCGACGCCGTCGGTATGCGAGGTGACCTTGCCTTCGAAGCTGCCGACTGGAGCCAGGCTGACGCGATCGAACAGGTGGAACACGGTCAGCGGCGCGAGCTGGTCGACCGCGATCCAGTAGCCGCCGCCGTCCGGGCAGGTCCACAGCGCCACGCCCTCGGCCTCGGCGCCGAAGCTGCGGTCGGGCAGGCTGCGGCCGGTGTATTTGCCGCCGAAGGTGTACTCGCGCAGGGTGGATTCGTGGCGACGGTCCTCGTCGGCGATCAGCAGGCGGTCGTTGGCCGGGTCGCCGGCGATCGACTCGACCATGCGCAGCGCCGCGGCTTCGCTGGTGTCGCCGAACGCGCCGCCGTAGTTGGCGCGCAGGCGGCCGTCCTGGTCGAACTGGACCCGGTAGCGGCGCACGCGCTGGTCGAGCTCGGCCCACGGCGGCACCTGATCGAACTTCTTGCCGTACATGAAGCTGTCGGTGACGTAGATCTCGAGTTCGCCCGGTTCGGTCTCGGTCAGCCAGATGCCGTAGGGGCTGCGCAGTTCCTTGTCGCCGAAGCTGCCCAGCGGGGTGAAGTCGGGCAGGGCGAACACCTGCACGCGGTGGTTGTCGCGCTCGACCACGAACACGTGGTCGGCGTACACCGCGATGCCGTTGGGGCGGTCGAACTGGCCGATCGCCTTGCCCTCGCCGCCGACCGTGCGCAGCGCGGCGCCGGTGTCGGCGTCGTAAACGTCCAGGCGGTGGGTCGACTTGGCGGTCGCGATCAGCCAGGTCTTGCCGTCCTCGGTCGGCCAGGTGGCCAGCGAATCCAGCTCTTCCTTCGGCGTGTCCGCCGATACGTAGCGCTCGGCGATCGAGGTGATGCCGGGGGTGCCGGCGGCCGGCGCGGAAGCGGGTTGCGTGGTCGCGCAGGCGGCGAGCAGGGCGGCGAGCGTCGCCGCGACAAGGAGGCGTGGGGTCATGGGCACGAAGTGTATGCGGGGCGCGCACCTTTTTGTGATGCCGGTCGCGAGCTTATGATTAATCGCTATATGCGGATGAAGCGATTGACACGCCCTCGGAGCGCGGGCAGACTGGCCGCATCCATCGAGACCGGCTGAGGGACAGGCCCTTAGAAGCCGGGGCAACCCAACGCGACGCAAGTCGCGTGAAGGTGCCAATTCCTGCGGCCCGCCTAGGCGTTGGTCGGAAGATGGTTGCGACGTGCGCTGCTGCGCACGAGCGACTTGCAAGCTCGATGGCCCCGTCACTTCGGATGCCCGCCATGAGCTTCGCCCCCGCTACCGCCTACGCAGACTCCTCCCTATCGCAGGCCCCGGCCGCGTTCGAACGCAGCGACGCCTACGTCGCCCTGAGCGGCGAGCGCGACGCCGCGCGCGGCGAGCTGCGCATCGAGCTCGACCTGCGCCATGCCGGCCGCCGCAGCGTGGTGCTGCGCTACGAAATCCAGGGCGAGGCCTCGCTGCCGGTGCTGTTCGTGGCCGGTGGGATCTCCGCGCACCGCCATCTCGCGCCCAGCCGTGCCTATCCCGAAGGCGGCTGGTGGGAGACCCAGGTCGGCCGCGGCCGCGCCCTCGATCCCAGCCGCCATCGCCTGCTCGCGTTCGATTGGCTGGGCGCCGACGGCGCGCTCGACGTGGCCCTGGACCCGGCCGATCAGGCCGACGCGATCGCCGCGCTGCTGGATGCGCTGCGGATCCAGCGCCTGGAGGCCTTCGTCGGCTATTCCTACGGCGCCATGGTCGGCCTGCAGTTCGCCGCGCGCCACCCGCAACGCGTCGGCGCGCTGGTCGCGATCAGCGGTACCCACCGCGCCCACCCCTATGCCGCCGCCTGGCGCGCGCTGCAGCGCCGCGCGGTCGCGCTGGGCGCGCTGCAATGCGACGAGAGCCAGGGCCTGGCGCTGGCGCGCGAACTGGCGGTGCTGAGCTACCGCACGCCGGAGGAGTTCGCCGAGCGCTTCGGCGCCGCCCAGGTGCGCGACGGCCGGGTGCGCGTGGACGCCGAGGACTACCTCGACCATTGCGGCGCCAAGTACGTGGCGCGCACCCCGACCGCGGCCTTCCTGCGGCTGTCGGAATCGATCGACCTGCAGCAGGTCGATCCCAGCCTGATCCGCGTGCCCGTCACCGTGGTCGCGGTCAGCGAAGACCGCCTGATTCCGCTGTCCGAATCCTACGACCTGGTCGAGCGCCTGCGCGGCGAAACCCGCCTGCGCGTGCTGCGCTCGATCTACGGACACGACGCCTGCCTCAAGGAGGCCGGCGACATCGACACCATCCTGCGCGAAGCGCTGGCCGACTGTACCCAGGCGGCGGCATGAGCACCCATAACGAAGGAACGACCGCCGTGACCCAGAACCGCACCCGCAACGCCTGCACCGCCGCCGTCCGTGCCGGCATCGACCGCGACGCGGCCTATGGCGCGGTTACGCCGCCGATCGTGCTGTCGTCCAACTTCAGCTTCGCCGGCTACAACGACAAGCGCCAGTACGACTACACCCGCAGCGGCAATCCCACCCGCGATCTGCTGGGCGAGGCGATCGCCGAGCTCGAAGGCGGCGTCGGCGGCGTCATCACCAGCACCGGCATGGCCGCGATCACCCTGGTCCTGCACGCCTTCCTCAAGCCCGGCGATCGCATCGTGGTGCCGCACGACGGCTACGGCGGCAGCTGGCGCCTGTTCAACGCGCTGGCCGCCAAGGGCGCGTTCGAGCTGATCACCGCCGACCTCACCGATCCGCGTTCGCTGACCGAGGCCCTGCAGAGCAAGCCGGCCGTGGTCTGGATCGAAACGCCGTCCAACCCGCTGCTGCGCATCACCGACCTGCGCTTCGTGATCGAGGCCGCGCACGCCCAGGGCGCGCTGACCGTGGTCGACAACACCTTCCTGTCGCCGGCCCTGCAGCGCCCGATCGCGTTCGGCGCCGACCTGGTCGTGCACTCGACCACCAAGTACATCAACGGCCACAGCGACGTGGTCGGCGGCGCGGTGGTGGCCAAGAACGCCGAGCACCACCAGCAGCTGACCTGGTGGGCGAACGCGCTGGGCCTGACCGGCTCGCCCTTCGACGCCTTCCTGACCCTGCGCGGCCTGCGCACCCTGGACGCGCGCCTGCGCGTGCATCAGGAGAACACCCAGGCCATCGCCGCGCTGCTGGACGCGCACCCGGCGGTGCGCGTGGTGCATTACCCGGGCCTGGAATCGCACCCGGGCCATGCGCTGGCGGCGCGCCAGCAGCTCGGCTTCGGCGCCATGCTCAGCGTCGAGATCGAAGGCGGCGAAGCGGCGGTGCGCGCTTTCGTCGAGGGCCTGGAGTGCTTCACCCTGGCCGAGTCGCTGGGCGGCGTGGAAAGCCTGATCGCGCATCCGGCCACCATGACCCACGCGGCGATGTCGCCCGAAGCGCGCGCCGCGGCCGGCATCGGCGACGGCCTGCTGCGCCTGTCGGTGGGCATCGAGCATGTGGACGACCTGATCGCCGACCTCGAGGCCGCGCTGGAGCGCGCGGCCGACGCGGTGGCCACGGCGGCGCGCGCGAAACGATGAGCGCCGCGGCCGACGTCCTGCAGACGCAGGCGCAGCAGGCGCTCGCGCCGCATCCCTATCGCAGCGCGGCGCCGGCGCGCGTGGCCCTGCTCGGCACCGGCACCGTCGGCGGCGCGGTGCTCGCGCGCTTGCAAGCGTGGCAGGGCTCGCCGCTGGGCGAGCGCCTGGCGCTGGTGCACGTGGCCAATTCGCGGCGCGCGCTGGCCGATGGCGCCGGCCTTGCCCCCGAACGCGCGGCCGCCGCGCTGGCCGAGGCCAGCCAGGCCAGTTCGCTGGACAGCGTCGCCCTCGCGTTGGGCGACGGCGGCGCGCGCGTGGTGATCGACGCCACCGCCAGCAGCGCGGTCGCAGAACGCCATGCGCAGTGGTTGGCGCAGGGCATCCATGTGGTCACCGCCTGCAAGATCGGGCAGGGCACCTCGCTGGCGCGCTGGCGCGCGATCCGCGGCGCCTGCGCGGTCGGCGGCAGCGGCTACGGCGACAGCGCCACGGTCGGCGCGGGCCTGCCCTTGCTTCGATCCTTGCGCGAACTGCAGGCCGGCGGCGACCGCATCCGCGCGATCGCCGGCGTGCTGTCCGGCTCGCTGGCCTGGCTGTTCAATCACTACGACGGCATGCGCCCGTTCTCGTCGCTGGTGCGGCAGGCGCGCGACGCCGGCTACACCGAGCCCGACCCGCGTGACGATCTGTCCGGCGAGGACGTGCGCCGCAAGCTGCTGATCCTGGCGCGTGCCTCGGGCGTGGCGTTGGAGGCCGGCGAAGTCGAGGTCGCCTCGCTGGTGCCGCCGGAGTTGGCGATCCTGTCGCGCGATGGCGTCGATGCCGCGCTGCCGGCGTTGGACGCGCCGCTGCGCGAACGCTACGCGGCCGCCTACAAGAACGGCGAGCGCCTGCGTTTCATCGCGCGCCTGCAGGACGGCGCGGCGCGGGTGGGGCTGGAGTCGCTGCCGGCCGATCATCCGCTGGCCGGCGGCGCCGGCACCGACAACAAGGTCGCGATCTGGTCCGACCGCTATCGCGAGCAGCCGCTGGTGATCCAGGGCCCGGGCGCGGGCGCCGAAGTCACCGCCGCCGGCTTGCTGGACGATGTGCTGCGCTTGGTGAGCTGAGCGCGGAGGTCGCCGTCGATCTGCCACGGCCTAGGTGTGGGATCGGCGCAAGCCGCGACCACGAAGCTTCGGCCACGACGTGCTCGCGGCTTGCGCTGTTCCTATCCAAGGAAGAACCAAATCGCGACGGCGCTGCCACCCGCTTCCTGTGGGAGCGGCGTAAGCCGCGATCGCGCTACCGCAGATTCCATCGAACGCCCCGATGGCGAAAGCAAGCCCCTCCGCCGTCGCGATGTCATCGGCGTATCTGGATCCGCGGCCGTGCGTGTTGCCGCGATCGCGGCTCACGCCGCTCCCACGCAGAGCTAGTGCTTCGGCGAATGTGTCGCACACAAAACGGCCGCATGCGCGCATGCGGCCGTTCGCGTTCAACTGATTCGGTACGTTGGGATAAATCCGGGGCGCCGGCCCGAGGGGAGGCCGGCGCCCCGAGGCAAGCGCCGGACCGCGAACGGTCCGGCGCTGCGCAAGCTCACTGCAGGCCGTCGCGGATCGCGGTGGCCAGACTGCCCTGCGGGTCGTCGCCGCTGAACTCCCAGAAGAACGCGCCGCCGAGGTTCTGCGCCTTCACGTAGCCCATCTTCTCGATGATCATGGCCGGCGTGTCGTAGCTCCAGAACGTGCTGCCGTCGTACTTCCAGGTCGCGCGCGCATTGGCGTCGGTGTAGATCGTGCCGGGCCGGTTCTTGAGCACCTTGTAGTCCTCGTTGCCGGCCTCGTAGGTGCCGGGCGCCGCGGTGCCGTTCTGGTACAGGCCGTTGTTGACGTTGGCCACGCCGGTCCAGCCGCGACCGTAGAAGCCGATGCCCAGGTTGAGCTTGGCCGCCGGCACGCCGCGCGACAGGAAGGCCTCGAGCGCGTCGTTGGTGTTGTAGAACTTCTGATCGCCGGTAGAGGGATCGTTGGGCGAATCGAACAGCGCCGAGTGATGGTTGGTCTTCGCATCCCAGGTGCCGTGGAAGTCGTAGGTCATCACGTTGATGTAGTCCAGGTACTGGTGATACGCGGCCGGGTTGGTCACGCGCACCTTGTCCACGCCCGCGCCGGCGGCGATGGTCAGCAGCAGGCCGGGGCGCACCGCGTTGAGCTGGCTGCGGAACTCGGCCAGCAGGGCGGTGAAGTTGGCGCTTTCCTCCGCCGTGCCGCAGGTCAGGCCGCACGCGGCCGGGTATTCCCAGTCCAGATCGATGCCGTCGAACACGCCGGCCGCCGCGCCCACGCCGCCGGCGCCATCGGTCACCGGCAGGTTGCCGCGGATGTAGGCGTCGATGCACGAGGCGACGAAGGCCTGGCGGTTTTCCGGACGCGCCGCGCTGGCGAAACCGCGCGACCAGGTCCAGCCGCCCAGCGAAATCAGCACCTTCAGGCCCGGGTACTTGGCCTTGAGCTGCTTGAGCTGGTTCCAGTTGCCGCGCAGCGGCTGGTCCCAGGTGTCGGCCGCGCCGCTCACGCTTTCGCCGGCACCGAAGGACTTGCTGTAGTCGGCGAAGGCGTCGCCGCCGACGCCGGTGTTGGGATCGGAGGGCTGGATCACGCCGACTTCGCAGCGGTTGTTGCGCACGTTGCCGAAGGCGTAGTTGATGTGGGTCAGCTTGGAGGCCGAACCGCTGGTGTCGATGTTCTTGACCCGATAGTTGCGGCCGTAGATGCCCCACTGGGTGAAGTAGCCGATCACCCGCTTGTTGCCGCCGCCGCCGCCCTGGGTGGTGCTGGCGCTGATCTGCGCGCTCTGCGCGGAGGCGTTGCCGGCGTTGTCGCGGGCGCGCACGCGGAAGGCGTAGGCGGTGTTGGCGGTGAGGCCGCTGGCGGTGTAGCTGGTCGCGGCCGGCGAGCCGACCAGGCTGCCGTCGCGGTAGACGTCGTAGCCGGCCACGCCGCTGCCGCCGCTGTTGTCGGTGGACGCGTTCCAGGTCAGCGAGATGCTGCTGGAGGTCTGCGCGGGCGAGCTCAGGCCGCCCGGCACGCTGGGCGGCGTGGTGTCGGTGGACGGCGCGGTCACGGTGATGGTCGAGGTCGATGAGGTGGTGCTGGCGCCCTGGTTATCGGTGGCGACCGCCTTGAAGGCATGGCTGCCGGCGCTGGCGTTGCTCCAGATCGCGCTGTAGGGCGAGCTGGTGTCCACGCCCAGCGAGACGGTGCCGCGGAAGAATTCGACCTGGGCGACGCTGCCGTCGCTGTCGGAGGCGTTGGCGCTCACCGCGATGTTGGCGCCGGTGCTGTAGCTGCCGCCGTTGGCCGGCGAGGTCAGGCTGATGCTGGGAGGCTGATTGCCGCCCGCGCCGCAGGCGCCGAGATCCTGATACCAGCCGCAGCTGGGGCAGTGGGTCGGCGGCGCGTTCCAGATCTGGATGTTGGCCTGGTAAAGCCGGTTCTGATAGACCAGCTTGTCGCCGGGGTTGTAGATGGTCGCCGAGTTCCAGGCCGGAATATTGGCGCAGCTCGCGCTTTGCGCCAGCGCGTTGGAGCCCCAGGACGCCGCGAGCAGGCAGGTCCATAGCGCCAGTGTGGTCGATCTTGCGTGCTTCATGAGCGTCCTCTCCCTTGCGAAGTCCGATGCGAAATCCCGCGCCGTCGCCGGCCGGTGCTGTCCCTCTGTGTCTGGAAAGGAGGCGCGTGGCCTCGGTGCTGCGCGGGAGGTTCGAACCTCCTCGTAGGTCGCCGTGGAACGGCGTGAAACGGTCGGGCAGGGCCCGTGCGTGCCTGGTGGTTCCCTCCCCGCAGCCCGTGTGGCGGCGCGCGGGGCCGTTTCAGCGCCCCGCTCGCCTGTGTCGAGGGCCGAGGCTGTTTTTTGCTGACAACGTTGTCAATCGCGTGCGTATGGGTTTGCGGTGCAGTTCACAGAATTACATGACAACGTCGGTCACCAGAGGTCGTGTATGTTGCGTTGCAGCGAGGTGTAAATGACCTAGAGACAATCGCGGTGTGCCTTGCGACGGCACGCGGCGGTTGCGGGAGGGCGATCGGCGCGGCTCAAGAGGCGGCGGCGCGAGCCGCGACCGCGCCCCTGCGCGCGCGGGCGTCGACGCGGTCGTCCGATGGATGACGGTTGCGGCTTGCACCGCCCCTGCACCGAGCGCAGCAGCGCTCAGTGCGCGCGCTTGCCCTTGCGCAGCTCGGCGACGGCGTCTGCGTTCACGGGGGCCGCGCCGCTTTGCGTGCGCAGCCAGTTCGCGAGTTCGGCGGCCTGAGCGTCGTCCAAATCCTGGGCGAAGCCCGGCATCGGCTGCATGCGTTCCAGGCCGACCAGGTCGTGCTCGGGCAGGCCGTCGAGCATGGCGACGATCAGGTTGTGCGGATCGCGATCGCGCACGCTGCTGTTGTCGCGCAATCCGGGCGCGACATGCGGTACGCCTTCGCGGTCGCGGCCGTGGCAGCCCGCGCACAGGTCCAGGTAATGGCGGCGTCCGCCCTCGGGCGCCGCGGTGCCGGCTTGAGCGATCGCTTGCGCGGCAAGGGGCTTGTCGCCGAGCAGGTAGACGGTCATCGCATCCAGATCGCCGGGCGTGAGCCGGCTGGTCGACAGCCGCACCACGGTCAGCATTTCGTCCGAGGCCACCGCGCGCGGGTTGAGTCCGGTCGCCAGATAGCCGCGCAGCTGCGCCGCGTCCCAACCGCGCGCGGCCAGGCCTTGCGGGGTGATGTCGGGCGCGGCGAAACGCCCGAGTTCGTTGTTGCCGGCCAAGGGCTGGGCGCGCTTGAGCTGCCCGGCCCAGCCGCGCGGGCTGTGGCATTCGCCGCAATGGCCGAGGGTATCGACCAGGTAGCGGCCGCGCTGCCAGGCCGGCGACGCGCCTTGCGAGGCCGGCGTCGCGTCCGCGCCTGCCCCGGCGAAGGCCAGATTCCACAGCGCGATGCCGCTGCGGATATTGAAGGGAAAGCTCACGCCGTTCTTGCGATTGGGCTGCGCGACCGCAGGCTGGTTCATCAGATAGGCGTAGATCGCGTCCGAGTCCTCGCGCGCGATGGTGCGATACGACACGTAGGGCATGGCCGGATACAACTGGTGCCCGTCGCGCGCTTCGCCGCGGCTCAGGGCGTGGTGGAAATCGTCGGCGGTGTAGCGGCCGATGCCGTGTTCGGGATCGGGGGTGATGTTGGTGCCGTGGATGGCGCCGAACGGCGAGGCCAGCGCCACCCCGCCCGCGAACGGCGCGCCGCCGGGCGCGGTATGGCAGGCGGCGCAGTCGGCGGCATCGGTGAGGTAGCGGCCGCGCGCGAGTTGCTGGGCGCTGGCCTCGACTTTCTGAGTCGGGCCGCGCCCGCCCCACCATTGCAGCAGCCAGCTCGCGATCAGCCAGATCGCGAGCAATAGCACCGCCCAGGCCAGGACGCGCCGCCAGCCGACCCGGGTCATGGCGTGCGCTCCCGCACCAGGCCCGGTGTGGCCAGCACCAGCGCTTTCACCGCTTGGTAGTAGCGCACGTAGCCGGTGCAGCGGCACAGGTGCGGGTCCAGGGCCTCGGTGATGGTGGTTTCGACCTCGGCTGCGGCCACCGGGTTTTTCTTCAGCCGTTCCAGCAGCACGGTGGCGGCGTTGACGAAGCCCGGCGTGCAATAGCCGCACTGAAAACTGAAATGGTCGAGGAAGGCCTGCTGCACCGGCGAGAGTTCGACGATCGTGCCGGCCGCGTCGCGCTGCGCGTGGCCTTCGACGGTGCGGATACGCTTGCCGGCGAAGTAGTGCGCGCCGGTGATGCAGCTGCGTACTTCGCGCGGGCCGTGCTCGTCGTCGACGATCACCGTGCACGCGCGGCACACGCCCTGGCCGCAGCCGAAGCGGGTGCCGGTGAGGCCGAGGTACTCGTGCAGCACGTCGACCAGCATCATGTCCTCGGGCACGTCGATCGGGCCGTGGGCGCGGCCATTGACGTGCAGGGCCAGCGGTCGCTTGACGATGGGCGCGCTCATGCGGCGTTCTCCGAGGTGGCGCTGTCCGAGCTTGGCGGCGTGGCGCCGCCGGCGAGCGCCGCCAGCACCTTCTCGGGCGTGATCGGCAGTTCGCGCAGGCGCCGTCCGGTGGCGTGCGCGACCGCGTTGGCGATCGCCGGCACCACCGCGATCATCACCACCTCGGCCATGCCCTTGGGCGGGTCGGTGTCGGACAGCGGCGCCAGCACTTCGCCGCTTTGCTTCCATACCGCCACGTCGTGCGCGCGCGGCAGGGTGTAGCGGTTGAAGTTCCAGGTGCCGTTGCCGGGGCCGTCTTCGTACAACGGCAGGAACTCGTGCAAGGCATGGCCGATGCCCATCGCCAGCCCGCCCTGGAGCTGGCCGGAGACCAGCTCGGGCACGATCTGGTTGCCGCATTCCAGGATGGAGTGGTGGTTGAGCAGTTCGACCGCGCCGGTGGCGGTGTCGACCGCGACCTCGGCCAGAGTGCCGATCGCGCTGTAGTAGACGACGCCGGCGTTGTTGCGCTGGGTCGGCGGGTAGTGGGCGCGCGTGCGCTCGATCATGCGGTAGCCGTTCGCGGTCGGCGTGCCGACGCCCGCGCCGCTGCCGTCGCCCCAACGCAGCGCCACGCCGTCCAGCGGCAGGCGTGCGTCGTCGCCCGACAGCGGGAACTCGGCTTCGGCCCATTGCCAGCGGTTGAAGGTGTGCACGATCGCGCCGGTCGCCAGGCCCAGCTCATGCGCCTTGGCCGCCAGTTGCGCCAGGGTCAGCGGCACCAGACCGGCCGCGGTGAGCTTGCCTTCGATCCAGCGCGCGTCCTCGCGCCGCACCACCAGCGGCGCCAACTTGCCGCCGCCGTAGCCCTGGCCCCACAGGGCGCGCGCGGCCGGCCACAGGCCCTGGGTGAACAACAACCGCGCGGCCTCGCGCGTGGCGTGGCCGAAGAAATACGCCGAGTTGCTGGCGCTGCTGGGGATCACCCGGTTCGGCGTCCAGCGCGGATCGCCCTGATGGCGGTCCTGATCGGCTTGCGACATCAGCCAGGGATCGCCGGTCGCGACCATCGGCAGCTCCGGCCATTCGATCTCGCCGGTGCGTACCTCGTCGGCGGGCCGGCCCAGCCATTGCGCGCAGATCGCGGCCTGGCTGGTGGTCATGCCGGTGCCCATCTCGATCGCGACCTGGCGCAGCAGGATGTGGCCGTCCTTGGACAGCGCGACTTCTGCGAAACCGGATTCGGCGCCGGTGCCGAAATCCTTCTGCACGCAGCCGAAGCCCACGCCGTAGCGCTTGCCCGGATGCGCGGCCTCGTACTCGCGCTTGCGCTTGCCGCGCTCGCGCCATAGCGGATGCGCCTTGGCCTGGGCCAGCACTTCGTCGGCGCGCTGGGCGCCGCCCGGGATCGCGCCCTGGGTGTTCTTCATGCCGGACTTGAACACGTTGCGCTCGCGCAGCTCGATCGGGTCCAGCCCGAGTTCGCTGGCGACCTCGTCGACCAGCATCTCGGTCGCGCCCATGCTCTGCAGGGTGCCGTAGCCGCGCGCCGAACCGGCGTCGAGCGCGCGCGAGGCGATCACGGTGCTGGCCAGGTCGCTGCGCGGGAAGTAATAGATCGACTGCGCCGCGGTCGCCGCGACCAGGCACACCGAGGGCGAGAAGTTGCGCCGGCCGCCGCCGTCGCCGGTCATGTCGCCTTGCAGGATCTCGAAGCGGCCGCTTTTGCGATCCACCGCGATCTTGTAGCGCATGCGGAAGCTGTGGCGCTTGAGGCTGGCCTGGAACTGCTCGTAGCGGTCGTTGGCCAGGCGCACCGCGCGGCCGTCGCCGTACAGCCCCGCGATCAGGGCGTAGAACGGGAACGGGTTGTGGTCCTTGGAACCGTAGCCGACGGTGTAGCAGGGGTGCAGCACCAGCCGCTTCACGCCCAGCGCGCTCGCCGCCAGCATGCGCGCGCCGTCCTCGGCGATTTCCTGCGGCGACTGGGTCGCGGCGACCAAGTGCAGCGTGGCGTTGTCGCGGTCGTACCAGCCGTTGCCGTTGTCGGGTTCCAGCGCGGCGGTGTCGATGGATTGCGAGTAGTACTCGCGCTGCAGCACCAGGCGCCCTTCGGCGGGCGCATCCAGGCTGGCCGCCATCGCCGCCGCATGCGCCGCGCCCTGTGCGTCGATCGCGCCGTCGGCGTTCGCGGCCGGCCACTGCGGCTGGTTCTTGCGATAGCCGGACGGGAACAGCGGCGTGTCCTTGAGGCTGGAATAGGCGTCGTCGTCGTAAGCGGTGGCGCCGCCCACGCGCACGTAGCGGAAGCTCGCCCAGGGATCGCGCTGCAAGGGGCCGGTCTCGGCGCCCCAGCGAATGAGATCGTCGCGGAACTTCAGCCGGGTCTTGGCGGCGCGGAAGCGGTCGAAGTCGTGCCAGATCAGCAGCGCGACCGCATGCCCCAGGTAGGCCGGGGTCTGGCCTTCGGGCAGCAGCATGTGCTCGCCGTAGAAGGGCGGAAAGCCGACGCCGTCGCGCGCAAGATCAGCGGCGGTGACGATGCGGTCGGGTTGCAGGCCCGCGCCCAGCACGGACAGGTCGTAGCCGGCATAGGCGCGATCGGCGCGGGTCACGCGCAGCAGCATCGCGTGCGCCTGCTGCCGCGGCCAGCCGGGCAGGTCGTGCGCGCGCATGTCGAAACTGAAGACTTTCTCGCCGGTGACCTTGGCGGTGGCGTCGGTGCGGTAACGGATCTTGCCGGTGGCCGCGTCCCAGGGCATGGGCCGCAGGCGCTCGCGTTCGAACAGGGCGGCCAGCGCGGCGCTGCCCGGCGCGGCGACGTAGACCGAGATCCCGGCCACCACGCTGCATTTGAGGAAATCGCGACGGCTGAGGCGGGCTGGCATGGAGGGCGTCCTAGCTGGCTCCAGCGCATAGTAACCACAAGTCCGGCGGGAAAAATCGCCGTGCGCCGCATGGCCGGCGCAGGGCGCGCTTACGCCGTCGGCGATGTGTAGACCTTGTGAGGGCGAGGGCGCCGGCCGGTCAGCCTGGCCGCTTCGAGGCCTCGTCCACGCCGGCGGGCCAGGTCGCGTCCGGAGCCAGCCGCATCACGATGACGTTGCCCACGCCGAACAACAGCCACAGCGGGAACAGCAGCGACATCAACACCATCATCAACGTGCCGAAGAAACCGCGCATGCGTTCGCGCGCGCGCCGGCCCGTTGGGGTCGGTGCGAACCAAGGCATGGCGAACAGCAGGCAGTCGATGAAGCGCGGGGTCCGATCGCGCAGCTGTTGCGCAGGCAGGCCTTCCAGGCCGTCGTTCATGTAGCGGCGCAGCAGCTCCCACTGCTCCTCGTACTGGCCGGTCGTCTGCGCGCCCTGTTGCAGCCGGAAGCGGTCGACTTCCTCGAAGGAGCCCGGCGCGCAGGCCACGAGTTCGAACGCATAGCGCCACGTCGCCACTTCGCCGCCGGAGTCGATCTGCTGGGTGATCTCGGCCTGCAGCGTGGACCAAGCGAAGACTTTCGCGTCGCCGCCCCAGCGGCCGAAGGGGTTGTGGCTCCAGAGGTAGCGGTTGGCGTAGACCAAGCCCTGGCGGCGATTGAAGCGGACAGGCCGGTCCTTGGGCAGGCGCAGATCGAGGCGCAGGAAGAACAGGGCCAGACAGAACATCGGCAGCGACGCGGCAATCAACACGCCATCGGCCCAGATGTCGAAGCCACGCGCCGGCCAGGTGATGGACATCAGGTAGCCGGGAAACAAGCCCGTGGCCAGGCAGATGATGCCGCACCAAAACAGGGGGCCTCTGGGTATGTCCGTGGCCATCGAGAACTCCAGATAGGTCTCGTCCAGATGGTTCAACTCATCCCAGCTGTCGGCCTTGCCGGAAGGCGGCGCATCCCGCAATGCCAGGTCCTGCTCCCACCGCGGGTGGGCGGGCTGGATGCGGGGCGTACGCTGAGGTTCCGTCTCGAGGGTCATGGTCGTCCTGTTCGTCGAGACATAGTAACCATCGGGCGCCGCCGCCATCCGCGCCGGCCTGGCCGCGTAGGCCGTGCGAACGGGCCCGGTCGTCCGCCGGGGCAGCGCGTTCAAGTCTCGAACGCGAGCTTGATCGCGGCGGCGGCCTCGACGGCTTTCGCCTGCAGCAGGAAGTGCGGGCCGTCGAGTTCCACGCACTTCGCCTGCGGCAGGGTCGCGCGTATGTGTTCCCAACTGCGCCGCGACACCAGCCGATCCTGGCGGCCGCGCAGGTACAGCAGCGGGCAGGCGACGCGGCTCAGGGCGGCGGTTTCATCGGCGGTGCTGCCCGCGCGCATGCGCGCCCGGATCGTCGCCGGGTCCAGCGTGGCCAGTACCTCGCGAGTGCGCGCCAGCCATTTATCGTCGGCCCAGGCCCCCAGCATCGTCGCCGCCGTTAGCCGGGTCGGGACACGGTCGATCGGCAAGACGGTACCGATCCATCCCAGCCACGAGGCAGGTAACAGCCAGCCCGGCGGACTGGGAGCGCGTGCGAAGGACGCGCATAGCACAAGGCCGCGCAGACCGGCGGGCCGCGCGGCGGCGATGCGGATCGCGATGGGGCCGGAAAAGGACTCGCCCAGCAACACGAAGGGCTGGTCGTGCGGCAGGCGCGCGCGTACGTAGTCGGTGAGTTCGTCGTAGCCTAGCGCGGCGTCGTCCGGGTAGCGCACGATGTCGGCGTCGAATTCGGGCGCCATGGCTGCGACGAAATCGCCGAGCAGTTCGCCGGTGCCGTCCATGCCGGGGAGCAGCAGGCAGCGTACCGCGATCATGCGTGCCGCGATGACACCAGCTTCGCGGCCAGGCGGTCCAACCCGCGCAGTACGCGCGCGCGATGGCGTGCGAGCTTCATCCAGGTCGGTAGGCGCGAGGCCATGGTGCTGTTGGACATGGCGCCGCGTCGTTCGCGCAAGTCGGCGGCGACATAGCGCTGGAGTTCGTCGATGTGCTCGCCGTTGTAGGCCCACAGCAAGCCGACGCGGGTACGCTCGATCAGCCGCAGCGGCAGACCGAAATGCGGGTCGTGAGCTTCGCCGTCGCGTTCGCGATACGCATCGATCACGACGTTGCTGTCACGTTTGCAAACCGAACAAGATGCTGCAATCAAGTCCGGCATGGGAGTGGGTCTCCACTCGGAGACTTTGGCCGGCACGGACGATCCGCTTCGTGTGTGATCTACGCGTACCCACTGATGGCCGCAGTGGCCGCAGGAACGTTTGCCATGCAGGCGCACCTTGCCGAACCAGTCGCTACGTTCACTACGGGCTTCGAGCCCGCAGTGCGCACAAACGAACCATGCGGCCGACTCGCCTCCGGCGCGTACGACACCGCCGTGACCGCAGCGCGGGCACGACACTTCGACGCGATCGGCGAACGATCCCAGCCACTTGCCGGTATCGCGGTGGCGCAGCGGCTCGCTCATGGCCTCAGCACTCGATCACGTTGACCGCCAGACCGCCGCGCGAGGTTTCCTTGTACTTGTCCTGCATGTCGCGGCCGGTGTCGCGCATGGTCTTGATGACCTTGTCCAGGCTGACCTTGTGCTTGCCGTCGCCGCGCATGGCCATGCGGTAGGCGTTGATCGCCTTGACCGCGCCCATCGCGTTGCGCTCGATGCAGGGGATCTGGACCAGGCCGCCGATCGGGTCGCAGGTCAGGCCCAGGTTGTGTTCCATGCCGATCTCGGCCGCGTTCTCGATCTGGCTGGCGGTGCCGCCCAGCGCCGCGACCAGGCCGGCGGCGGCCATCGAGCAGGCCACGCCGACCTCGCCCTGGCAGCCGACTTCGGCGCCGCTGATTGAGGCGTTTTCCTTGTACAGGATGCCGACTGCGGCCGCGGTCAGCAGGAAGTCGCGCACGCCCTGGATGTTCGCGCCCGGGCAGAAACGGTCGTAGTAGTGCAGCACCGAGGGGATGATGCCGGCCGCGCCGTTGGTGGGCGCGGTGACCACGCGGCCACCGGCGGCGTTCTCTTCGTTGACCGCCAGCGCGTACAGGTTGACCCAGTCCAGCACGGTCAAGGGATCGCGCATCGCCGCTTCGGGCTTGCTCGACAGTTCGCCGAACAGCGCCGGCGCGCGCCGCGACACGTGCAGGCCGCCGGGCAGGGTGCCGGTCTGGCGGATGCCGCGTTCGACGCAGGCCTGCATCGCCTTCCAGATCTCGTCCAGGCCGCTGTCGATCTGCTCCGGAGTGCGCCAGGCCTGTTCGTTGGCGTACATCAGCGCGGCGATGCTCAAGCCGCTGCGCTGCGCCTGCGCCAGCAGTTCGTCGCCGGAATGGAAGGGGTAGGGCAGGTCGGTGGTGTCGGCGACGATGCGGTCTTCGGCCGCCTCGTCCTGATTGACCACGAAGCCGCCGCCGACCGAGTAGTAGTCGCGCGTGGCGATCACTTCGCCGTCGCCGTCGTAGGCGGTGAAGCGCATGCCGTTGGTGTGGAACGGCAGCTTCTGGCGCTTGTTCATGATCAGATCGTGCTTCTCGTCGAAGCCGATCTCGCGCTGGCCGAACAAACGGATGCGCTTGCTGCTGCGAATGCGCTCCAGTGCCTCGGGAATGATGTCGGGATCGATCTGGTTCGGCCAATGGCCTTCCAGGCCCATCAGCACGGCCTTGTCGGTGCCGTGGCCGCGGCCGGTGAGCGCCAGCGAGCCGAACACTTCGGCGCGCAGCCGCGCGCAGCGTTCGAGCTCGCCGTTCTCGACCAGCCAACGTTCGACGAAGCGCGCCGCGGCGCGCATCGGGCCGACGGTGTGCGAGGAACTCGGCCCGATGCCGATTTTGAAAAGATCGAAGGTGCTGACGGCCATGGGGCGGGGGATGCTCGGCTGGAGGGCGATGGGACGCGGTCAGCGTCCGTTGGCGATCTTGCGGTAGCGGGCGCTGCTGGTTTCGTCGGCTTCGCGCAGCAGCAGGATGTCAGGGCCGCTCATGCGCACCGCGTAGTCCCAGCGCTGCCCGCTGGCGGCGTGGTCTATGCGCAGGCGACAAGTCTTGGGGTCGAAGCTCCAACGGCCGTCGAGCAGGTCCGGGCGCTCGTGCAGCCAGGAGTCGAAGCCGCGCTGGCCGTCGCGTTGGTTTAGCTCGAACTGCTCGAAATGGCCGTCGTCGTCGCTTTCCCAGGCCGCGATCAGCTGCGCGGGTTGGACCTTGCAGGCCGGAGCGGCCCACGCCACGGCCGGCGCCAGCAGCAGCGCGGCCAGGATCGCAGCGTGGATCGGGCGGAAGGCCATGAGCCGTCCCAAGATGGACTCTAGGTATTCTAGACGCTCGCGAACCCCGCCACCTCAGTACGCAAGCGCATGCACCTGATCCTGTACCAACGCGACGACTGCCATCTCTGCGACCTGGCCCTGGAGGTCTTGGCGCAGGCGCGCGCCCCTGAATTCGACAGCGTCTTCATCGACGAGGACCAGGCGCTGGAGGCGCGTTACGGCACGCGCGTGCCGGTGTTGCGCGACGAGGCGCGCGGGCTGGAGCTGGAGTGGCCGTTCGACGCGGCGCGGCTGCGGGCGTTTCTGGGCGGCTGAGCCGGCGCACCCCGAGCGGGCGATGGTGCGGTGCGCCTTCGGCTTGCCGCACCCTACGCGAGGCGTAGGGTGCGGGGCGATCGCGCTTTCGGGCTTACTTCGCCGGCACCAGAATGACCTTGGTGCTGACCGCGACTTCGTTGGGGATGACCGAGGTGTCGGCCCAATCGCCGCCGCCGACGCCGAAGTCCAGGCGCTTGACCGTGGCCTTGCCGCTCAACACCGGCTTGGCGCCCGGGGTCCAGGTGAATGTCAGGGTGACCGGCTTGCTCACGCCGCGCAGGCTCAGGCTGCCGTCGGCGGCGTAATTGTTGCCGCCCAGGCTGCGAAACTTGGTGGCGGTGAAACGCGCCTGCGGGAACTTGGCGATGCTGAAGAAATCCGCGCCCTTGAGGTTGTCGTCGCGTTCGGCGTTGGCGGTGCTGACGCCGGCCAGGGGAATGACCACGTCGAGCTTCGAGTTCGTCAGATTCGCCGGATCGAAGCTGAGCTTGGTGGTGAAACCGGGCAGGCGGCCGCTGAACACTTCGCCCTGGTACTTGGTGGCGAAGGTCAGGGTGGAGCCGGGCGCCTGCGCGTAGTCGGCGGCGTAGACCGGTGCGGCGGCGAACAGCAGGGCGACGGCGAGCGGCTTAAGGGACATCGGGATTCTCCGGAATGGGGGTGGGGGCGACGGCGGCGACGGGCACGGCTTGGGCAGCGGCCGGCGCCTGGCGCAGGCGCATCGGCAGCATGCGCCGCAGGGTGTCGTCGTTCTGGAACAGGTGGTGGTAGAAGGCGGCGCCCGCGTGCGCGAGCACCAGCACCAGCAGCAGCCAGAAGCCGTTCTCGTGCAGCGATTCGCTCAGATCGGCCAGGCCGGGGTTGACCGCGGCGATCTTGGGCAGGTTGAACAGGCCGAAGTACTGCAGCGGATAGCCGGAGCTGGAATTGAACAGCCAACCAGTGATCGGCATGGCGAACATCAGCAGGTACAGCGCCCAATGGGTGAGCGAGGCAATGCGCTCCTGCCAATGCGGCGTGCCCGCGACCGGCTTGGGCGCGCCGGCGTAGAAGCGCCACAGCAGGCGCAGGACCACCAGCGCCAGCAGGGTCAGGCCCAGCGATTTGTGCAGGGCGTAGATCTTGATCTTGGGCAGGCCGTTGGCCATGTCGGTCATGGTCAGGCCGATGATCGCGATCGCCGTGATCAGCAGCACGATCGCCCAATGCAGCAGCTGGCTGATCGCGCCCCAGCGGAGTTCGGTGTTCTTGATCGTCATGCGTGCGGTACCGGGGCGGGTTCGTAGGGGTCGTTGTCGGGCTTGCTCGGCGGCGCGGACGGCGCGACTTCGGGTTCGGCGGCCGGTGACGGCTCGTCGGCTTCGCCGGCCTGGCGATCGCGCACGGCCTCGGCCTCGATGCGCAGCTCGACGCTGTCGCCGATCACCGATTTCCAGGCGTCGATACCGAACGCGGCGCGGCTGAGGGTGGCGGTGGCTGAGAAGCCGGCGGTGCGGCGGAACGGCGGCAGCGGATGGCGCTTGAGCGCGTTGAGGGTCACGTCCATGCACAGCGGCGCGTTGCGGCCGTGCAGGCTGAGCTGGCCGCAGACCTTGGCATGATCGGCGTCGACCGGCTCGACGCGGTCGGAGACGAAGCGCGCTTCCGGATAGCGTTCGCCATCGAGCAGATTGCGCGCCAGCGCGGCCGCGTTCCACTTGGCATCGCCCAGGTCCAATCGGGTCAGCGGCACGCGCACGTCCAGACGCGCGCTGCGCCAGTCCTCGCGGTCGAAGCTCAGCGTGCCGGTGCTGCCCGAGACGGTGCCCAGGGCCTTGGAGAAGCCGGCATGCGAGATCGCGAACATCACCCGCGTGTGCACCGGGTCCAGCGCGTAGGTGTCCGGCCCGGCCGCGCGCGCCTGCGGCGCCAGCGCGCACAGCGCCAGCGCGCACCACAGCGGACGGTAGGACGAATTCGGCACGCGGCGCTCCTAAGGCAGGTCCGACCTGCATCGTCCGGGGATTCTATGGACCGCACGATGAACCCGTAGCCGCGTGTCCGCAACGGTCCGTTGCGGCTCGGTCGCGGAACGCGGGGGTGGGGCGCGCGGTCGCGGGCCTTGCTTCGCCGGGCCCGGATCGGGGAGCCTAGCGGCCGTACAGCAAGGAATCGGACCCGAGGATGCTCAGGCCAGCGGTCGTGCATGGAAGCCCGGGATGGGCGCGTTGGCTGTGCTGGCTGCTGCTCGCGGCGCTGGCGCTGCCGGTGCGCGCGGCGCTGCCGGAGACGCCGCAGTTCCGCTACTACGGCGTCGCCGAGGGCATGCCCTCCAGCACCGTGGCCGCGCTCGCCCAGGACGCCGAGGGCTACATCTGGCTGGCCACCCACGACGGCCTGGCGCGTTACGACGGCATCAGCTTCCGGGTCTGGCGCCACGTGCCCGGCGATCCGGGCTCGCTGCCCAGCAACATGGTCCAGGCCTTGCACGTGGATGCGCGCAACCGGGTCTGGGTCGGGCTCAGCGGCGGCGGCCTGCACATGCTCGACCGCGAGCGTCAGAACTTCGTCCACTACAGCCGCGACACCCATCCCGACATCGGCAGCGACGAGATCTACACGATCACGTCCACGCCCGACGGCGCGATCTGGTTCGGCACCGACGGCGCGGGCGTGCACCGCCTCGACGCCGAAGGCCGCATCACCCGCTACATGCCCGACAAGGCCGGCGCGGCCAAGGGCGCGCCCGCGGCGCAGAGCGGTCTGCCCGGCGAATACATCTGGACCATGAAGACCGACAGCAGCGGTCGGCTGTGGGTGGGCACGACCACCGGCCTGGCCTACTGGGACGGCGCGCGTTTCCGCACGGTCGCGCATGCGGGCATCAGCGGCGCCTGGGTCACCGCCTTGACGCCGGCCGCCGACGGTACGCTGTGGATCGGCGCCGGTCTGCGCGCGTTCCGGCGCACGCCCGACGGCCGCATCGCGCAGATGCCGTGGTTTCAGCCCGCCGACAAGATCGGTGTGTACGGCGTGGTCGGCGACGGTCCCGGCAGCTACTGGGTCGCGACCCATCGCGGTCTGCGTCGCGTGCTCGGCGGGCGCTTGATGCCGCCGGCCGGCGACATCGCGATCTCGGAAATCAACACCCTCGATCTGCTGCAGGACCACGAAGGCGGTTGGTGGTTCGCGACCGAGGAGGAGGGCGTCGCCTATCTGGCGCCGAACTGGCGGCAGTTCACCGTGCTCAAGCCCGGCACCGGCCGCCCCGGCGCGACGCGCGTGGGCTACATGCGCGACCTTGCGACCAGCCGCGACGGCAACGTGTGGATGGTCGGCGAGCGCGGCGTGGTCGATCACCTGAACCTGGCCGACGGCCGCTCGACCCGGCGCAAGGTGCCGGCGGTGGCCGACGCCGCGCTGTATTCGATGCTGGAGGCGCGCGACGGCGCCTTGTGGTTCGGCGACAACCACGGCCTCTCGCGGGTGGCGCCGGATGGCAGCGTGCGCAACTGGAGCGCGAGCTCGCCGCGCGACGCGGCGTTGGGCGACGACGGCATCACCGACCAACTGGTGCAGACGCCCGACGGCAACGTCTGGATCGCCTACATGCCGCCGGCGCTGCAGATGCGCGACAGCGAGGGGCGGGTGCAGCTGTCGGTGAAGCCGGAGGACGACCGCGGCGTCGACAGCCTGTACATCGAGCAGATCGATGTCGGCCCCGACGGCGCGCTGTGGATGGCCGGGCCCTCCGGCCTGTCGCGCTGGAACGCGGCCGCGCGCCGCTTCGACGCCTTGCCGGGCGGGCCGGCCGGGCGCGTGTTCGGCTTCGCGATGGCCGGCAAGGACCGGCTGTGGCTGCATCGTCTGGAAGCCTTGGAGCAATACGCCTGGGACGGTCGCGAGCTGCGCCTGCTGGCGCGCGTGAGCGGCGACGAAGGTTTGCCGGCGACCGAGTCCGGCGGCGTGCTGGCCTGGGGCGACAACGTCTGGCTGACCACGCGCCGCGGGCTGATCTGCTGGAACCAGACCCGCCAGCGCCTGCGCATCTACGGCATGCGCGACGGCCTGCCCAGCCAGGAGTTCACCGAGCGCAATCCGCTGCTCACGCCCTCCGGCGTGGCCGCGGCGGTGACCATGGACGGCGTGGTCCTGTTCGACGCGGGGCGCGCGCCGGAGGCGGCCAAGTCGCCGCGCCTGGTGATCGAAACCTTGAGCTACCGCCGCGACGAGGACGAGTTCAAGCTCGATCCCGAGCGCCCGGTGGTGCTGGGCCCGCAGGACCGCGATCTGCGCGTGTCGGCGCGCCTGCTGTCCTTCGTCGATCTGCAATCGCATCGCTACCGCTTCCGTTTGCACGGCTACGACCCGGATTGGGTAATCCAGTCCGGCAACGGCGAGCGCGTGTTCTCCAAGCTGGAACCCGGCACTTACCGCATGGAAGTGCAGGCGGCCAACGCCGACGGCATCTGGTCGCAGTCGCGCCAGTTCTCGCTGACCGTGCAGCCGCCGTGGTGGCGCACGCCACCGGCGCTGGCGGCGCTGATCGGCATCGCGATCCTGGGCGCGTGGTGGGCGGCCGATCGCTACCGCAGACGGCTCAAGCGTCGTCTCGACTGGCAGGCCGCCGAGCACGAGCGCGAGATCGCCAAGGAGGCCTCGCTGGCCAAGACCCGCTTCCTCGCCACGCTGGGCCACGAAGTGCGTACGCCGATGACCGGCGTGCTGGGCATGAGCGAACTGCTGCTGGACACGCCGCTGGATACCCAGCAGCGCAGTTACACCGAATCGATCCAGCGCGCCGGCAAGCACCTGCTGCGTCTGGTCAACGACGCGCTGGATCTGGCCCGGATCGAATCGGGCAAGCTGGAGCTGGCCGACGAGGCCTTCGATGTGCGCGCGCTGGTCGAGGACGCGAGCGCGCTGATGGCGCCGCTGGCGCGCAAGCGCGGTCTGGCCTTCGAGCTGGACATCGCGCACGACGCGCCGCGCGGTTTGCGCGGCGACCCGCATCGGGTCCGGCAGATCCTGCTCAACCTGCTCGGCAATGCGATCAAATTCACCGAACAGGGCCAGGTCTCGCTGCGGGTGTCGGCGATGGCGCCGCAGGGCGTGCGCTTCGAAGTCGCCGACACCGGCCCGGGCTTGAACGAAGAGCAGCAGTCGCGCTTGTTTCGCCGCTTCGAGCAGGCCGAGGGCGCACGCACCGCCGCGCGCTACGGCGGCAGCGGCCTGGGGCTGGCGATCTGTCAGGAGCTGGCGGCGGCGATGAACGGATTACTTACCGTGGACAGCCGGCCCGGCGAAGGCGCGCGCTTCTGCTTCGAACTGCCGCTGCCGGCGGCGATCGTCGCCAGCGGCGCCAGCGCGCCCGAACGGGTCGGCGCATCGCGGCGCGCGCCGCTGGCGCTGCTGTTGGTCGAGGACGATACGACCGTGGCCCTGGTCATCGCCGGCCTGCTGCGTGCGCAGGGGCATCGCGTGACCCATGTCGGCAACGGCCTGGGCGCACTGACCGAGGTGGCGACGGCGAACTACGACGCGGCCTTGCTCGATCTCGACCTGCCCGGACTCAACGGCCTGGACCTGGCCCGCCAACTGCGCGCCCAGGGCTACGCGCGCCCGCTGATCGCGGTCACCGCGCGCGCCGACGCCGAGGCCGAACCGCAGGCGATCGCGGCCGGGTTCGACCGCTTCCTGCGCAAGCCGGTGACCGGCGCGATGCTGGCCGCGGTGCTCGACGAGGCGCTGCCGCTGACCGCGTGAAGGCCGGCTGTCCCGGCGGCGTGCGGCAGGCTGGCAGGTGCCGCCGAAGCGGCGCATGATCGCGACGTAAGCAGGGGCGCGGAAGCGGCGCTGCAGGCAGGCGGAATCGGGAGCGACGATGATCGGTAAAGCGGTGCGCGGGGTGGGCTGCGCGGGGGCGATGGGCTGGGCCTTGCTCGGTTCGCTCGCGTGGATACCGGCCGTCGCGCTCGGCGCCGACGCCGTCGCCAGCGCCGATACGGCGCAGACGCAGACGGTGCCGCTGTTGGGCGGTTACCTGCGCGAGACCCGGGTGGTGTATCCGCTGCGCGTGGGCAAATGGCAGGCGGTGGACGAACACCGCTACGACCGCCAGGAGTTCGGCGTGTCGGTACGCTACGCGCTGAGCAACCGCAGCGATCGTTGGATCGACGTGTACTTCTATCCGGCCGGCGTGCTGTCGTCGGACGAGTTCGAGCGCGTCGTCGGCGAGGAGCGCGAGGCCCTGGCCGAGGTCGGCCGTCAGCCCGGCGGTTACCAGGACATGGACATGGGCGAGCTACGCAGCTTCGCCTCGGCGCGCCGCAAGGACGGTGCGGTCAGCGGGCGCTCGCTGGATCTGGCTTACACCAGCCAGGGCGAGCGCAAGAGTTCGGCGATGACCCTGCAACTGGATCGCATGTATCTGGTCAAGGGCCGTTACAGCGTGCCGGCCAAGGCGGCCACGCCCGCGCAGGCGCGCGCTTCGCTGGAGGAATTCGCGTCCGATCTGTCCGGGCGCCTGACCGTGGCCAGCACAGGCCGCTGCTGGGACCCGCTGCCGATCGAAAAACTCGAAGCCGGCGCGCCCACGCCCAGCGGCGCGGTGTCCACCCTGTCCAAGGACGGCGTGGACAGCGTTTACCTGATGAGCGACCGCGTGCTTGCGCGCGAGCCGCAGTCGGACGAGGCCCGCGCGCTGATGATGATCGGTATGGGCCTGCACAAGCGCCTGCAGCCGGGCTGTGAACCGCCGGAGGAGATCGAGCAGGCGGTGCCCAAGGACATGCGCGAGATCCGCCTCGAGTACGGCGCGCCCAGCGACGCGCCGGCGGACCCTTCGCGGCTGCTGCGCAGCAATAAGATCGACGTGGGTTGAAGGCCGGGATTCGGGATTCGGGATTCGGGATTCGCAAGAGTGACGTCCTCAAGCTTGTCCCTAATCCCTAATCCCTAATCCCGGCTCCTAACACTGAGTTCGTGCACCGCGCTCACCATCGCCGCCACGTGGTCCGGGCTCATGTCCGGCGACAGGCCGTGGCCGAGGTTGAACACGTGGCCTTCGCGCGAACCGCCGTTACCGTCGCGATAATCGTCCAGCGCGCGTCCGACCTGGTCGCGGATCGCCGCGGGCGTGGCGTACAGGGTGACCGGGTCGAGGTTGCCCTGGATCGCGACGCGGCCGCCGATGCGGCGCGCGGTGTCGCCCAGGCCGATGGTCCAGTCCACGCCCACCGCTTCGGCGCCGCTGCCGGCCAGGTCTTCCAGATAGGGATCGTTGCCCTTGCCGAACAGGATCAGCGGCGCGCGCTGCGTGCCCGCGCCGCGCGGCAACTCGGCGGCGATGCGCTGCAGGTAGCGCAGCGAGAACTCGCGGTACATCGCCGGCGACAGCACGCCGCCCCAGGTGTCGAACACCTGCAGCGCCTGCGCGCCGGCGGCGTGCTGGGCCTGCAGGTAGGCGATCACCGCGTCGGTGACCACGCCCAGCAGCTTGTGCATCGCCGCCGGATCGTTGAGCGCTAGCGCCTTGACCTTGGAGTAGTTGTCGCTGCCGCCGCCCTCGACCATGTAGCAGGCGATGGTCCAGGGGCTGCCGGAGAAACCGATCAGCGGCACCGAACCGTTCAATTCGCGGCGGATCGTGCGCACCGCGTCCATCACATAGCGCAGCTCGCCTTCCATGTCCGGCACCGCCAGGCGGTCGATGTCGGCCGCGCTGCGGATCGGGCGTTCGAACTTCGGACCCTCGCCGTCGGCGAAGTACAGGCCCAGGCCCATCGCATCGGGCACGGTGAGGATGTCGGAGAACAGGATCGCGGCGTCCAGCGGGAACCGGCGCAGCGGCTGCAGGGTGACCTCGCAGGCCAGTTCGGGGTTCTTGGCCAGGTTGAGGAAGCTGCCGGCCTGGGCGCGGGTGGCGCGGTACTCGGGCAGGTAGCGGCCGGCCTGGCGCATCAGCCACACCGGCGTGCGATCGACCGGCTCGCGGCGCAGGGCGCGCAGGAAGCGGTCGTTGGCGGGTGCGGCGTCGGTAAGGCTCATGCTGGATTCCTGGTGCGCGGGGCGTCGGCTGGGCGCGCATTATCGCGGTGCGGCGGGGCCGAAGCGAGCCGCGCAGCGCTGCGTGGCTGCGTTGCTGTGTTCCGCGCGGGCGCCCGCGCGGCGCGCCGTCACTCCGTCGGCGCTTCCGCGCCCTGGGCGAACATCAGCTGGAAGCCGCGCTTGAGCTGCTGATCGCGCGCATGTTCCAGCGCGGCGAAGGCGCTGTCGCGGTCCATGAACTGCTCGCGGCGCACGCTGCTGCGGCCGCCGATCTGGCCGGTTTCGCGCACCAGGGTCCAGCCGCCCAGCAGGTCGGGCTGCAGCATCAGCTGCACGAAGCGCGGGGCTTCGCGGCCGTCGGGGCGTTGTTGTAGGAGTAGGCGCACGCCTGGATTGTAGCGGCAGGCGGCGCCGCAACGGGGTCAGCCGCCGCGGAACTCGCGCCGATAGGCCGAGGGCGAGGTCTTGAGCGCGGCCGCGAAGTGCTGGCGCAGCGACACCGCCGAGCCGAATCCGGTGTCGGCGGCGATCGCCTCGATCGGCCGATCGGTGCTTTCCAGCAGCCGCTGCGCGCGCGCCAGGCGCTGGTTAGCCAGCCACTGCGCAACCGTGGTGCCGGTGCTCTGACGGAAGCGGCGGGTGAAGCTGCGTCGGCTCATCAGCGCGCGTTCGGCCAGCGCGTCCAGGCTGTGCGGCTGCTCCAGATGGGCCAGGGCCCAGCTCAGCACCCCGGACAGGCGCTCGTCCTGGGCCGAGGCCGGCACCGGCCGCTCGATGTACTGGGCCTGGCCGCCCTGGCGGTGCGGGGCCACCACCAGCCGGCGCGCGACCCGGCTGGCGAGGTCGGCGCCGCAGCGCCGGCGCAGCAGGTGCAGGCAGCAGTCCAGCGCCGCCGCGGTGCCGGCCGAGGTGGTCAGTTCGGCGTCGTCGACGTAGAGCACGTCCGATTGCAGGCGCACCTGCGGATAGCGCAGGGCGAAGTGCTCGCTCCAATGCCAATGGGTGGTGGCGCGGCGGCCGTCGAGCAAGCCGGCCTCGGCCAGCACGTAGGCGCCCAGGCACAGGCCGACGATCTGCGCGCCGCGCGCATGGGCCCGGCGCAGGGCCTGCAGCAGGGCCTCGGGCGGGCGTTCGTCGGCATCGCGCCAGGACGGCACGATCACCACGCCGGCCTCGTCCAGGCCTTCCAGCCCATGCTCGACCGCGATGCTGAAACCGGCCTGGGTGCGCAGCGGGCCGGGTTCGGCCGCGCACACGCGCAATTCGAAGCGCGGCTGGCCGTCGAAGCCGCGGTCCTCGAACACGATGCAGGGCACCGACAGATGGAAGGGGCTGATGCGGTCGAAGGCGACCACGGCGATGGTGTCGGCGTTCATGGCCCGATTCTATCGAATATTGGCAATCGGGCCACTGTCGGCGATTCCGCCTCAAGCGGAGCATGTGCCTCGTCCGATCCCTTCCCCACTCATTAGGAATTCCGCCATGACCCGCAAGCGCGCCCTGATCGTCGTCGACGTCCAGAACGAGTACTTCAGCGGCGGCCTGCTCATCGAGCATCCGCCGGTGAGCCAGACCCTGCCCAACATCGGCCGCGCCATGGACGCCGCGCGCGCCGCCGGCGTGCCGGTGGTGGTGGTACAGAACACCGCGCCGCCGGAGGCGCCGGTATTCGTCAAAGGCACGCCGGGTTGGGAGCTCAACGAGGTCGTCGGCGGCCGTCCGCGCGACCACTACATCGAAAAGAATTTCCCCAGCGTGTTCACCGGCACCGATCTCAAGGACTGGATCGCCGCCAACGGCGTCGACACCCTCAGCGTGGTCGGCTACATGACCCACAATTGCGACGCCTCGACCATCTTCGAAGCCGCGCACCTGCAGCTGAACGTGGAGTTCCTCAGCGACGCCAGCGGTTCGCTGTCGTACGAGAACAGCGCCGGCCAGGCCAGCGCCGAGGAGATCCACCGGGTGTTTTCCGTGGTCTTCCAAAGCCGCTTCGCCGCGGTGCTGAGCACGCAGCAGTGGATCGAGGCGATCCAGGCCGACGCGGTGCCTTATCTGGACAATCCGTACGCCTCCAACCAGCGCGCCCTGGCGCGGATGAAGGCGGCGGCGTAAGCGCGACTCGCCGGCCCTTCGCTCGCTATCGGGCGAGGGGCGGCGCAGGCGGACGAAGCTAGGTCCGACTCCCTAGCGCGCTACGCGGCAACGCCGTTTACTGCTGCGACAACTCAACCGGCCCGACCAAGGTTCCGGACAGATGTTCGAAGTGAGTGACCTCGCCCAGTTGCGGCGGATTGCCGACCGCGCTCGCCTTCAGCTGGACGGTGCCGTCGCGGTACTCGTTGACCCGGTAGGTCGCGCCGCCGCCCTGCGAATAGCGCCCGGCGCTCACGTAGCGCATGCCGGTGAGGACGATGCGCCACTCCTTGCCGCTGGCGTCCAGCGTGGCCGTGCCCGCGCGCGATGCCGCGCCGCGTTGCGCATAGGCGCGCACCACGTCGGCGATGGTGTCGGTCCAGGCCTGCCAGTCGATGGCGTAGACCGCCACCGCGGTGCGCGCGCGCGGATACGGGCCGTAGCGTTCGAACACGGCTTGCGCCGCGACCTGCACCGACTCGGTCGCGCAATAGTGTTTGTCGAGAAAGTCGAACTGCGAACTCATGCGGTGCCCCTGTGCGCCTGCAACGGATGGAACCGCTCGTTGCGGCAGCGGGCCGGTGGCGCACTGTGCGGCTCCGGGGTCGGCGAGGCAAGGCCCGCCGGTAACGGGCTCGATTAGCCGCTGGCGAGGACGTTCAACACCGCTTCGTCGGCCACCCCCGACACGATCCGGGCCAGGCCGGCGCGATCCCACAGAATGAAGCGCAGGCCGCTGGCGTCGGCTTTCTTGTCCAGGCGCATGCGCGCGAGCAGGGCGTCGGGCGACAGGCCTGCCGGGATCGTGGTCGGCAGGCCCAGCGCTTCCAGCAGGCTGCGCAAGCGTTGGGTGTCGGCGGCGTCGGCCATGCCCAGCTCCGCCGACAGCCGCGCCGCCAGCACCATGCCGACCGCGACCGCTTCGCCGTGATTGAGGCCATCGCCGGTGGCGCCGGCGTAGCCTTGTTCGGTTTCGATGGCGTGGCCGAAGGTATGGCCGAAATTGAGCAGGGCACGATCGCCGCGCTCGTAGGGGTCGCGCGCGACCACGTCGGCCTTGTAGGCGCAGCTGCGCGCGATCGCCTGCGCCAAGGTCGCGTCGTCGCCGCTGAGCAAGGCCGTGGCATGCGCCTCCAGCCAGGCCAGGAAGCTCTCGTCGAAGATCGCGCCGTACTTCACGACCTCGGCCAGGCCGGCGCGCAGTTCGCGCGAGGGCAGGCTGCGCAGGGTGGCGGTGTCGGCGATCACCGCGCGCGGCGGATGGAAGGCGCCGACCAGGTTCTTGCCGCTGGGCAGATCGACCGCGGTCTTGCCGCCGACCGAGGAGTCGACCATCGCCAGCAGGGTGGTCGGCAGCTGCACCACGTCGACGCCGCGCATCCAGCAGGCGGCGGCGAAACCGGCGAGGTCGCCGACCACGCCGCCGCCCAGGGCCAGCACGGTGGCGTCGCGGGTCGCGCCGAGCCGGGCCAGCGCATCCAGGCATTCGCCGAAGCGCGCCAGGGTTTTCTCGTGTTCGCCCGGCGGCAGCACGTAGCGCGCCAGCGACAGGGTGGGGCGGGCCGCCCGCAGCGCGCGTTCCAGCGCATCGGCGTACAGCGGCGCGACGTGGCCGTCGCTGACGATCAGGGCGTGGCGGCCGCGCAGGTGCACGGCGACGTGCTCGGCGTCGGCGAGCAGGCCGGGGCCGATGTCGATCGCATAGGCGGCGTCGCCCGACACCTTCACTCTGTGCAAGGGCTGGGAGGCGGGGGTAGTCATGCGGAGGCTCCGTGCGCGTGCGCGGGACGGCGCCAGCAAAGGTCGAGTTCGTCGGCGAGCTTGGCCGCGGCGTCGGCCGCGGTCATGCGTTCGGTGTCGAAGCGCAGATCGGCCACTTCGGCGTACAGCGGCGCGCGCTGCGTCGACAGCGTGCGCAGCACGTCCTCGCGGTCGTCGCGCGCCAGCAGCGGGCGGGTGCGGTCGCGCGCCAGGCGCTCCAGTTGCGCCTCCACGCTGACCTGCAGGTGCACCACATAGCCGCGCTCGCGCAGCAGGGCGCGGTTGTCCGGGTCCAGCACCGCGCCGCCGCCGGTGGCCAGCAGCAGGCCGTCCTCGGCCAGCAGCTCGGCCAGGGTCGCGCGCTCGCGCGCGCGGAAGCCGGCCTCGCCCTCGCATTCGAAGATGGTGGCGACGGTGGCGCCGGTGCGCTGTTCGATCTCGCGGTCGGCGTCGGCCAGGCGCAGGCCGTAGCGCTCGGCCAGGCGACGGCCGATGCAACTCTTGCCGGCCCCCATCGGGCCCACCAGGATCAGATTGCTCGCGGGATTCATGCCGCGATTGTAGCCAGCCGCGGCCCCGCGCTGGCGGCGGCTGTTGCGTGGCCTTAACGCCGGCCAGCCTAGGCTCGCCGTTCCGGTCGCAAACCCGCGCGCCGGCCAGACAGGAGCACGCCCATGGCGATCGCCAAGATCATCGAACTCAACGCCTCTTCCAAGACCAGCATGGAGGACGCGGTCAAATCGGGACTGAAGAAGTGCGGCGAATCGGTGAAGAACATCAAGGGGGCGTGGGTCAACGAGATCAAGGTCGTGACCGAGGACGACGGCACGGTGACCGAGTGGCGGGTCAACCTGCGGGTGAGCTTCATCGTCGAGTGACGGCGCCGTCGCGCGCCGGCGCGCGGCTCTAGGCGAGCACGCGCCGGCGCGCGTCCACCGGCACCGTCCAGTCGGCGATCTCCGGCAGCCGCGCCAGCGCCTGCCGGCTCACCCGTTCGAACAGACGCACGAAGCGTTCGATCCGGGCGCGGTCCATGCCCGCGCGCCCGGGGCTGGCGGCCTGCAGCGCACGCTCCTGTTGCCAGCGCCACTCCGGTACGTGTTCGAAGCCCGGCGGCTGCAGGAACAGCAGCCGGTCCAGGCGCGCCCACAGCGCCGGGTAGTCCTGCGCCAAGGCCTGGTTGCAGTAGCCGCGCCAGACGCCGTCGCGGTCTTCGTCGCGCTCCAGGGCGTTGATCGGCTGGATCAGCTCCGCCCCCGTCTGTGCCGGTGTCTTGAGGAACCAGCCCTCGAACAGGGTCAGATCGGCCGCGCGCAGGCGCGGCCAGCGCGAGGGCGGCAGGCGGCGGTCGCCGAGCTTGTCGAAGCGCGGCAGGCGCGCGGCGCCGCCGGCGCGCAAGGCGTCCAGGGTGGCGCAGGCCAGTTCGACCTCGTGGGTGCCCGGCGGGCCGCGCGTGGCCAGCAGCGGATGCACCCGGCGGCCCAGTTGCGCGCGTTCGCGCCGGCCCAGGTAGCAGTCGTCGATCGACAGCACCGCCACCCGCAGTCCGCGTTCGCCGGCGAGCGCCGCGACCTGCGCGGCCAGGGTCGACTTGCCGCTGCCCTGCAGGCCGGCGATCGCGTAGACGCGGGCGTCGTGGCGCAGGGCGTCGGCCAGCACGCGTTCGACGAAGTCCGCGGCGTAGGCGCTGGCGGCGGAGGGATGCGTAGCGGGCGGCATCGCGCGACAATAACCCAATGAACCCACATCCCCTGTTAGCCGAAGCCATCGCAGGATTTTCCGGTCTGTTCGAGGAGGCGCGCGTCGCCGGCGAGCCCGATCCCACCGCGATGACCATCGCCACCGCCGGCCTGGACGCGCGTCCGTCGGCGCGCACCGTGCTGCTGAAAGCGCACGACGCGCGCGGTTTCGTGTTCTACACCCATCTGGACGGGCGCAAGGGCCGCGAGCTGCAGGCCAATCCGCATGCGGCGCTGTTGTTCCATTGGCCGCGCGTGCGCAACGGCGTGCAGGTGCGGGTGGAAGGCGCGGTCGAGATCGTCTCCGACGCCGAGGCGGACGCCTACTTCGCCTCGCGTCCGCGCGTGAGCCAGCTCGGCGCATGGGCTTCGCTGCAATCGGAAACCCTGGCATCGCGCGAGACCTTCGAGCAGCGCCTGGCCCAGGTCGAGCAACGCTTCGACGGCCGTGAGGTGCCGCGTCCGCCGCGTTGGACCGGCTTGCGCGTGCGGCCGGAGAAGATCGAGTTCTGGTACGGCGCCGACTTCCGCCTGCACGAGCGCTGGTTGTACGAATGCGACCGCGCCGGCGACTGGTCGAAGCGGATGCTGTATCCGTGAGCGATGCCGGGCGGGTGCGGCCGGCGACCGCGGCCGACCTGGCCGACTGGGCGCGGCTGCGCGGCGCGCTGTGGCCGGACGAGGAGGGCGAGGAGCCCAACGATCACGAGGGCGAGATGCGCGAGGCGCTGGCGCGTCCGGAGCGCGATCTATGCGTGCTCGCATTCGACGCGCACGGCCGCGCCTGCGGCTTCGCTGAAGCCAGCCTGCGCACGGACTACGTCAACGGCACCGACAGCTCGCCGGTCGGGTTTCTCGAAGGCTGGTACGTGGCGCCGGAACAGCGCGGCCGCGGCGTCGGACGCGCCCTGATCGGCGCGGTCGAGCGCTGGACGCGCGAACGCGGCTGCGAGGAGCTGGCTTCCGATTCGCTGTTGGACAACCACGACGCCCACCACGCGCACGCGGCCTGCGGCTTTGAGGAAACCGAGCGCGTGGTGTATTTCCGCAAGCGCCTTGGGTAAGGCAATGGTGCGGTTAACACCGCACCCTACGGCCCCAGCTGGCTTGCGTAGGATGCGGTGAGCAAAGCGAACCGCATCGCCGCGCCACCGCGGCAACGCCGCCGGCCTCGATATCGCCGTGGCTCATCCTTAATCCGTGCGCTTGTACCGAAACGCCTGATGCATTTCCGCAAGCATTTGCGGGAGCGCGATGGTGCGGTTGGCACCGCACCCTGCGGGCCCAGCTGCCTTGCGTAGGATGCGGTGAGCAAAGCGAACCGCATCGCCGCGCCGCTCGGGCAACGACGCCGGCGCCGAAACCGCCGCGCAACCGCCTCAATACTCGCGCTTGTACCAGAAGGTGTGCTGCATCGGCGCCATGCCTGCGCGTTCGTAGAAGCCGACCGCGTCCGGCACCGAGGCCAGGATCAGACTCACCGTCGGCCCGAGCTGGCGCCGCGTCTCGTCCAGCAAACCCTGGCCTATACCCAGTCCCTGCGCCGCTTTCGACACCGCCAACTCCGACAGATAGCAGCACCACGCGAAATCGGTGACGCAGCGCGCGATGCCGACCAGTTCGCCGTCGGGCCGGCGCGCGCTCACGATCAGATCGGCCGCATCCAGCATCCGCTGCAGGCGCGGCGCGTCGTCGACCGGACGGATCGCGCCCAGGCCGGAATCGACCAGGACGTGGCGGAAGTCGGCGACGGCGACGGTGGCCTCGCGGGCGTAGACGATAGCGGGTTGCATGCGGCGAAGATCGCATCGCGCGGCGCGCCTGGCAATCGCCGCCGGCCGCGTCGGCGCCCCCCGGTAATGCGACAATCGCGACATGGGCCCCCAACGCATCGTCTGCCTCACCGAAGAACCGACCGAGACCCTGTACGCGCTCGGCGAACAGCACCGCATCGTCGGCATCAGCGGCTTCACCGTGCGCCCGGCGATCGCGCGCAAGAAAAAGCCCAAGGTCAGCGCCTTCACCAGCGCCAAGATCGACGAGATCCTCAAGCTCCAGCCCGATTTCGTGATCGGCTTCTCCGACATCCAGTCCGAGATCGCCGCCGCGCTGATCAAGCAGGGCGTGGAGGTCTGGATCAGCAACCACCGCAGCGTCGAGGGCATCCTCGACTACATCGCGCGCCTGGGCGCCCTGGTCGGCGCGGCCGACCGGGCCGTGGCCTACGCCGACGAACTGCGGCGCGGGCTGGACGCGATCGAGCGCGAGGCGCAGACCTATCCGCGCCGGCCCAAGGTCTATTTCGAGGAGTGGGACGAGCCGCTGATCACCGGCATCCGCTGGGTCGCCGAGTTGGTGCGGATCGCCGGCGGCGACGACGTGTTCCCGCAGCACGCGGCGCAGTCGCTGGCCAAGCACCGCATCCTGGCCGACGCGGCCGAGGTGATCCCGCTGGCGCCGGACATCGTGTTCGGCTCCTGGTGCGGCAAGAAATTCCGTCCCGAGCGCGTCGCCGCGCGGCCAGGTTGGGACGCGATCCCGGCGGTGCGCGACGGCGAGCTGCACGAGATCAAATCGCCGCTGATCCTGCAGCCCGGTCCGGCCGCGCTCAGCGACGGCGTGGCCGAGATCGCCGCGCATATCCGCGCCTGGGTGCAGCGCAACAATTAGCCCGGGCTCGGCGCTTGGCCAGCCCGGCCTGGCGCGATAGGCATCACGGTTCGCTCCCGTATGGTGCACTGCGGCGTGCAGGTTCCATACGCATTCGTACAGTCGATCGGGCCGGCGCCGCCGGCCTCGCCTGCGGTACGGCACCGTTTCTGGGAGGGAACATGTCGCGATCGATCCTGCGTATGGGCGCGTTGCGCGCCGGAGTCTGGGCCAGGCTGTTCGCGGTCCTGCTGTTGCTGGCGGCGGCCCTGCCGGCCAGCGCCGACGATTACACCAAGACCAAGAACCCGGTCGTGCTGGTGCACGGCCTGTTCGGCTTCGACGAACTCGGCGGCATCTACGACTACTGGTACGACATTCCCGGGCAGCTGCGTTCGGGCGGCGCCAAGGTCTATGTCGCCAACGTGTCCTCGGCCAACTCCAGCGAACTGCGCGGCGAACAGCTGATCGACTACCTGGAAACCCTGCAGGCCACTTACGGCTACAGCCGTTTCAACCTGATCGGCCACAGCCATGGCGGACCGACCGCGCGTTACGTGGCTTCGGTGCGCCCGGACCTGGTCGCCTCGATCACCTCGATGGGCAGCCCGCACACCGGCAGCAAGGTCGCCGACGGCATCGGCACCGCGTTCCCGCCCGGCTCGCCTGGCCGCGGCCTGGTCGCCGGCCTCGCCGATGCGCTGGGATCGTTCCTGGAGTTCCTGTCCGGCGACGACGATCCGCAGGACGCGCTGGCCGCCTTGGCTTCGCTCGACAGCGCCGGCGCGGCCGCGTTCAACGCGCGCTATCCCGAGGGCCTGCCCGGCAGCGCCTGCGGCCAGGGCGCGGCCAGCGTGCGCGGCGTGCGCTACTACTCGATGGGCGGCACCTCGCCGCTGAGCAACGTGTTCGATCCCAGCGATCTGTTGCTGGGCGCGGGCGCGCTGTTCTTCGGGTTCGAGGCCAACGACGGCCTGGTCGGGCGCTGTTCCTCGCATCTGGGCAGCGTGATCCGCGACGACTACGCCTGGAACCACCTCGACGAGGTCAACCAGGTCGCCGGCCTGCGCGGCCTGTTCGCGTCCAATCCGCCCAGCGTCTACCGCGCCCATCTGAACCGGCTGAAGAACGCCGGGCTGTAGGCATGCTGCGTTTCACGCTGGTACTGATGCTGGCGGCGGGCCTGGCGCTGGTGCTGGGGCTGTCGGGCCGGAGTCGCGAGACCACGCCGGCCCGGAGCCCGGCACCGCCCTCGGCGGCCACCAATGCGGCCGCCGAGGCCCGCATGGGGCGCCCGCCTGCCGCCGCGGACGACTCGCTGCGCGGCACCGGCGTCGACGGCGGCTTGACCTTGAATGCCGCGGGCAAGGCGGTTCCGGATCGTGCGATGCGGCGGCTGTTCGACTATTTCCTCACCCGCCTGGGCGAGCGCTCGCCCGCGACCATCCGCGACGACCTGCGCCGCCATCTGCAGCCGCGCGTCGGCGCGGCGGTGCTGGCGCAGGTACTGGCCTGGTTCGATGCCTATGTCGCGCTGGAGCGCGAAAGCGCGGCCTTGGGCGCCAGCGGCGATCTGAGCGCGGATCTGCAGCGTCGCCGCGAGCTGCGCCGCCGCCGCCTCGGCGCCACGGTCGCGCAGGCCTGGTACGGCGAAGACGAGCGTCGCCTCGAGCACGCGATCGCGCGCCAGGCGCTGCAGCGCGATCGCGGTCTCGCGCCCGCGCAACGCGCCGCGCGCCTGCGCGAACTCGATGCCGCGTACGGCCTGGACCTGGACCCGACCCGCACGGAGGGCGACACGGTCGCCCTGGCGATGCGCCAGAGCGCGCGCTTCGAGGCCGAGGGCGCCGCCCCGGAACGCCGTTACGCCGAACGCGAAGCGGCGTTCGGGCGGGAAGCGGCGCAGCGATTGGGCGAGCTCGATCTACGCCGCGCGCAATGGAATCGGCGCGTGGCCGCGTATCGCGCCGCGCGCTCGCAGGTGTTGGCCGATCGCGGTTTGAGCGCGGCCCAGCGTCAAGCCCGGCTGGCGGCGCTGCTGGCGCCGTTCGATGCGCGCGAGCGTCTGCGCGTCGAGGCGCTGACCCGCAACGACTGATCGTGGCGCCGCGCTGGCGATCCGCTCATGGTCAGACGGGTTCACCGCGAACGCATCGTGGAGCGACGTGGCGCCCCATCCCGATCAACTGTCGCGGTTCGGATGGATAACGTCCGCGCGCGACCCTCAGCGCGGATAGAACTCGCGGCTGAACTGCAGCGTGGTCGGTGCGCCGCCCTCCGGCGCCACGCTCAACTCGAAGCGCAGGGTGTCGGGCAGGGCGATCTCGACGGTGCCCACGTAGTCCAGCAGTTGCGCGCTGCCCGCCTCGCCGGTACGCAGTTCGCGCAGTTCCAGCGTGCGGCGCTGGCCGCGCAGGTCGGTTGCGGTCGCGCTCACGCGCGCCGGGATCGCGTTGTCCTGGCCGTCCGGGCCGCGTCGCACCGCCACCAGCAGCAAGACCGTGGCGTCGTCGCGCGCGATGCCGTACTGCTGCGCGACCGCCGGCGACAGCGCCGAGGTCTGCAATGCGCTGGCGCGCACGGTGACGTCGCCGCTGCGCACGGTCGCCTCCTGCGGCGCGGCGCCGGCGCTGCCGGAGCCGGTGGGCGCCGCCGCCTCGCGGCCGCAGCCGCTCAGCAGCGCTAGGGTGAGCAGGCAGACGGCGAGGGCGGTGCGCATGGCGGCGGTTCCGGTGGGAAGGGTCAATCGTTGGCGGCCGAGAGCTCGCGGCCGCGTCGGGTAGCGGCCGCGATCGCGGCCTCGACCAGGGCATGGAAGCCGCCGGTTTCGAAGGTCTCGATCGCCGCCTGGGTGGTGCCGCCGGGCGAGGTCACGCGCGCGCGCAGTACCTGCGCGGACTCGTCGGATTGGCTCAGCATGGTCGCCGCGCCCAGCAGGGTCTGATTGACCAGGGCGCGCGCGGCCTCGGGCGCCAGGCCCTGGGCGACGCCCGCGGCCTGCATGGCCTCGGCGAGCAGGAACACATAGGCCGGGCCGCTGCCGGAGACCGCGGTGACCGCGTCCATCTGCGCCTCCTCGGCGATCCACACCGTCGGACCGACCGCGTCCAGCAGCGCCGCCGCGCGCGCGCGTTGCGGTTCGGCGGTGGCGGCGTTGGCGTACAGGCCGGTGATGCCGGCGCCGAGCAGGGCGGGCGTGTTCGGCATCGCCCGCACCACCGCCTGGCCGTCGCCCAGCCACAGGTCGAGCTGGCCGGCGGTGATGCCGGCCGCGATCGAGATCACCAGCGGGCGCTGCGATTGCGCCAGCGGCGCCAGCGCCGCGCATACGCTGCGCATCACCTGCGGCTTGACCGCGAGCAGCCACACGCCGGCGCCGGTCGCGGCCTCGGCCGCGTTGGCGTAGCTGGGTACGCCGAAATCGCGCTGCAGGGCCTCGCGCAGCGCATCCACCGGCTCGGCCACGCGGATCGCGTCGGCGTCGCCGCCGCGCGCGACCAGGCCGCCGATCAGGCTGCGCGCCATGTTGCCGCCGCCGATGAAGGCGACCGGACTGAGCGGGCACAGGGCGGTTTCGGATGCGGGCATGGCGTTCGCGGCGTGCGGGACTGGAGCGTCAGCATACCGAGGCGGCCGCGCTCCCGCGCTAGAACCTCGTGCGCGGGGATGCGCCGGGCAGCGGTGGACAGGGCCGATCGCGGATGCGCGCTTCGAAGCGGTAGCGCGGCACGTAGTCGCCGGCGTAGCTCAGGGCGATCCGGCCCGACCACAGCAGGTCGTAGCGGTCGCTGTCGCCGCGGCGCTGGAAGCGGATGCGGTGATCGACCGCGCTGTCGTGACCGAGCAGGTACAGCCCGAACGCCGGATCTTCGTCGGCGTCGGGCAGCTCCCCGTCGCCGTCGAACGGATCGGCCACGAATTCGGCACCGTCCAGCGCCGCCAGCGAGAACTGCGCCAGCGGCCCGATCCGGATGCCGCCGCTCTCGCCCCAATAGACCGAGGACAGGATGCAGTGGTGGTAGTTGCCCCACACGATCGGCGAGGCCCAGTCCGAAGCCGCGTCGTTCCCGTCGTCGGCGATCTCGCGTTCGGCGTAGTACTTGGCGCCGACCAGGTGCAGATCGAACCACACATCCTCGCCCTCGACCCGCGCGCTCCAGTCGAATTCGGCGATCGCGTGGCCTTCCGGCCAGGGATTGCCGGGGAACACGATGCGGTCCTGCCCGTCTGGCGCGGCGCTCATGCGGCGGCCTTGGGCGGGCGCGCACCGAACAGCGCGGTGCCGATGCGGACCATGGTCGCGCCTTCCTCGATCGCGATCGCGTAGTCGTCGCTCATGCCCATCGACAGGGTATCGAGGCCGGGGTGGTCGGCGCGCAGCGACTCGAACAAGGCGTGGGCGCGGCGGAACGCGGGACGGCGGCGCTCGGGATCCGCGTGCGGGGTCGGGATCACCATCAGGCCGCGCAGCCGCAGGCGCGGTTCGGCCGCGATCGCGGCCGCCAGCGCCGGCGCATCCTCGGGCCGGCAGCCGTGCTTGCTGGCCTCGTCGTCGATGTTGACCTGGATCAGCGCCTGCAGCGGCGCCCGCGCCGGATCGCGGTGGCGGGCCAGGGCCGCGACCAGCTTGGGCCGGTCCACGGTCTGCACCCAGTCGAACAGCCGCGCGGCCTGCTCGGCCTTGTTCGACTGCAAGTGGCCGATCAAATGCCACTCCAGTCTCAGTTCGGCCAGGGCCGCGGTTTTGGTCGCGGCTTCCTGAACATAGTTCTCGCCGAACGCGCGTTGCCCGGCCGCCGCCAGTTCCGCGACGGCGGTCGCATCCTGGGTCTTGCTGACCGCGAGCAACTGCGGTACTGGCCGTTGCGCAAGGCGCGCGGCGTTATCCAACTGGTGCAAGATGCCGAGCAGGGCGTGCGCGCGCACGTGAGGAATCCTGTGAAAGAGGGCTGGTTCGGCAATGCGGGTACGGGGCTATACTGCCTCGCAGGGGATGCTTCCCGCCACTTGCGGCTGGCCGTTATTGTCGCTCGTTTGCGTTTAGGCGTTTCGCTGTGGCGTCGCTACGTGTGGTCTGAAGTTTCCATCTGAAGTTCTGTTGCAGTGCGGGGGAGCACGCATGGATATCGCCGAACTGTTGGCGTTTTCGGTCAAGAACAAGGCATCCGACTTGCATCTGTCGGCCGGCCTGCCGCCGATGATTCGCGTCGATGGCGACGTGCGGCGCATCAATATCCCGGCCTTGGACCATAAGCAGGTCCACTCGCTGGTGTACGACATCATGTCGGACAAGCAGCGCCGCGATTACGAAGAATTCCTCGAGGTCGACTTCTCGTTCGAGATTCCCGGCCTGGCCCGCTTCCGCGTCAACGCGTTCAATCAGAAC
Source organism: Lysobacter sp. Root604 (assembly GCF_001427505.1). Lineage (NCBI taxonomy): Bacteria > Pseudomonadati > Pseudomonadota > Gammaproteobacteria > Lysobacterales > Lysobacteraceae > Lysobacter > Lysobacter sp. Root604. Next base: position 59,742 of record NZ_LMGS01000013.1, read on the forward strand.
CGCGGCGCCGGCGCGGTGTTCCGTACCATTCCCTCGGAAGTGCTGTCGCTCGAAGACCTGGGCTGCCCGCGCATCTTCAAGGAACTGATCGAGCAGCCGCAGGGCCTGATCCTGGTCACCGGACCGACCGGTTCGGGCAAGTCGACCACGCTGGCGGCGATGATCGACCACATCAACAAGAACGAGTACGCGCACATCTTGTCGGTCGAAGACCCGATCGAGTTCGTGCACACCTCGCAGAAGTGCCTGATCAACCAGCGCGAAGTCCACCGCGACACCCACGGCTTCAACGAGGCCCTGCGTTCGGCGCTGCGCGAAGACCCGGACTACATCCTGGTCGGCGAGTTGCGAGATCTGGAAACCATCCGCCTGGCGCTGACCGCGGCCGAAACCGGCCACTTGGTGTTCGGCCCCCTGCACACCTCGTCCGCGGCCAAGACCGTCGACCGCATCATCGACGTGTTCCCGGCCGGCGAAAAGCCGATGGTGCGCTCGATGCTGTCCGAATCGCTGCGCGCGGTGATCTCGCAGGCGCTGCTGAAGAAGGTCGGCGGCGGTCGTACCGCGGCCTGGGAAATCATGGTCGGCATCCCGGCGGTGCGTAACCTGATCCGCGAGGACAAGGTCGCGCAGATGTACTCGGCGATCCAGACCGGCCAGAACCACGGCATGATGACCCTCGACCAGCACCTGCAGGACCTGGTGAAGCGCGGCATGATCCTGCGCCCGCAGGCCCGCGAGTACGCCAAGGACAAGCGCCTGTTCGATTGAGACCGGGGTTCGAGATTCGGGATTCGAGATTGGTTAAAAGCAGTATTCAGTTCAGGCCGGAGTTGCGGTGCAGGGTCGGGGTTTGCAAATCCCGAATCCCGAATCCCCCATCCCGGCTCAGTAGGAGCATCCCATGAGCACCATCGACTTCACCTCGTTCCTCAAGCTGATGGCGCATCAGAAGGCGTCGGACCTGTTCATCACCGCCGGCATGCCGCCGTCGATGAAGGTCCACGGCAAGATCTCGCCGATCACCCAGAACCCGCTGACCCCGCAGCAAAGCCGCGATCTCGTGCTCAACGTCATGAACCCTCAGCAGCGCGAGGAGTTCGAAAAGACCCACGAGTGCAACTTCGCCATCGGCGTGACCGGCGTCGGCCGCTTCCGCGTGAGCTGCTTCTACCAGCGCAATCAGGTCGGCATGGTCCTGCGACGCATCGAGACCAAGATCCCGACCGTCGAAGAGCTCAACCTGCCGCCGATCATCAAGACGCTGGCGATGACCAAGCGCGGCATCATCATCTTCGTCGGCGCGACCGGTACCGGTAAGTCGACCTCGCTGGCGGCGATGATCGGCTACCGCAACATGAACTCCAGCGGCCACATCATCACGATCGAGGACCCGATCGAGTTCGTGCACAAGCACGAGGGCTGCATCATCACCCAGCGCGAGGTCGGTATCGACACCGACAGCTGGGACGCCGCGCTCAAGAACACCCTGCGCCAGGCGCCGGACGTGATCATGATCGGCGAGGTGCGCACCCGCGAGGGCATGGACCACGCCATCGCCTTCGCCGAAACCGGTCACCTGGTGCTGTGCACCCTGCACGCCAACAACGCCAACCAGGCGATGGACCGCATCATCAACTTCTTCCCCGAGGATCGCCGCGGCCAGTTGCTCATGGACTTGTCGCTGAACCTCAAGGGCGTGGTCGCGCAGCAGCTGATCCCGACCCCGGACGGCAAGGCGCGCCGGGTCGCGATGGAAATCCTGCTGGGCACGCCGCTGGTCCAGGACTACATCCGCGACGGCGAGATCCACAAGCTCAAGGAAGTGATGAAGGAGTCCGTGCAGCTGGGCATGAAGACCTTCGACCAGGCCCTGTTCGAGCTCTACCAGGCCGGCGAGATCAGCTACGAGGACGCGCTGCGTTACGCCGACTCGCAGAACGAAGTGCGCCTGCGCATCAAGCTCGCCCAGGGCGGCGACGCGCGCACCCTGGCCCAGGGCATGGATGGCGTCGAGGTCGCGGAAGTGCGCTGACGCGCGCGACGCGCACCGCCACACGAAGAAGCCCGGCTGGTCCGGGCTTCTTCTTTTTTTGGCGCGCACGCCTGCCGTTTCGCGTTGCCGCGCGCGGCGCTCGCTCAGCCCTTCGCCGCCCGCATCCACGGCGGCGGCGGGCGCAGCTTGGCCAGCTTGGCGTACACCGGGCAGCTCTCGCGATGGCCGCCGGGCAGGTAGCCCAGGCTCATCAGGAATTCGTTGGTGATTTCGCCGCCGGTGAAGCGGAAGGTTTTCTTGAACAGCTTGACCCAGGCCGTCTTGTCGCGCGCGCGGCCGTCCAGCAGCAGGTTCGCGTCCAGCCATTGCGCGAATCCGCCGTGGCTGTCGCGCAGGCTTTGCACGATCCGGGCGTTGTGGATGGCGGCGTCGACCTTGAGGCGGTTGCGGATGATGCCGGCGTCGGCGAGCAGGCGCGCGCGTTCGGCATCGCCGTAGGCGGCCACGGTGTCGACGTCGAAACCGTCGTAGGCCAGGCGGAAGCCCTCGCGCTTGCGCAGGATGGTTTCCCAGCTCAGGCCGGCCTGGTTGATCTCCAGGATCAGGCGCTCGAACAGCTCGGCCTCGGCGCGTTGCGGGAACCCGTACTCGCGGTCGTGATAGGGGCCGTGCAGGGGATGGCCGGGGGCGTAGTCGCAGTAGCCGGACACGGTCAGGCGCGTCCGTGGCGCAGGCCGACGGCGGCCGTGGCGGGCGCCGGAAAACGGAGGATCGGCCGGGGCATGGCTCGGGTCCGGGGTAGGGGGCAAACCCCATGCTACGACGGATCGGTCACGACCCGCGAACGCGGCACGCACGTTAGAATGGCGCCATGTCCGTGATGCCCACACCCCTGGCCAGCCAGCTCCTGATCGCGCTGCCCGCGCTGTCGGATACCAACTTTTCGCGCAGCGTCGCCCTGATCTGCCAGCACGACGACGACGGTGCCATGGGCATCGTGGTCAACCGACCGTCCGAGTACACCCTGGGCGAGGTGTTCGGCCAGATGGGCGTGGACGGCGGCGACGACCGCCTGCGTTCGCAGATCGTGCTGGCCGGCGGCCCGGTCCATCCGGAGCGCGGCTTCGTGCTGCACGACGGCGGCATGCACTGGGACTCGACCCTGGCGATCGCCGATGCGCTGTTCCTGACCACCTCGCGCGACATCCTGGAAGCGATGGCGCGCGGCGAAGGTCCGGAGAACGCCATCGTCGCCCTGGGCTGCGCCGGTTGGGGTTCGGGCCAGCTCGAACACGAACTGACCGAGAACGACTGGCTGACCGCGCCGGCCGACGCCGAGCTGCTGTTCGACCTGCCGCTGGACGCGCGCTGGCACGCCGCGGCGGGCCGTATCGGCGTGGATTTCGCGCACTTGGCCGATTACGCCGGGCACGCATGAACGCCGACGCCGATCAGCGTACGGTCATCCGCCGCGACGGCACGGTACTGGGCTTCGATGTCGGTGCGCGCCGGATCGGCGTGGCGGTGGGCAGCGCCTTCGGCCACGGCGCGCGCGCGCTGGCGGTGGTGGACGTGCACGGCCACGGCCCCGACTGGAACGCGATCGACCGCCTGCGCAACGAATGGCGCCCCGACGGCCTGATCGTCGGCGATCCGATGACCCTGGAGGGCGGCGATCAGCCGGCCCGCCTGCGCGCGCATGCGTTCGCGCGCGAGCTGCACGCACGCTACAACCTGCCGGTGGTGCTGGTGGACGAGCGCTTGAGTTCGATCGAGGCCGCGCAGCGTTTCGCCGCCGACCGCGCCGAGGGCCGCAAGCGCCGGCGCGACGCCGAGGCGCTGGACGCGGTCGCCGCGGCGGTGATCGTCGAGCGCTACCTGGCCGCCCCCGACGACGCTCTCGACCTGAACCAACTGCCCGCCGCATGAACTCGACGTTTTCGCATACGCCGCCGGCCGCCGCGCCGCGCCATCTGTTGACCCTGGACGGAATCTCGCACGAGGCTCTGACCGCGCTGCTGATCCGCGCCCAGGCCTTCGCCGAAGGCCACTACGACCGCCGCGCGCTGGACGGGCTGGCGGTGTGCACGCTGTTCTTCGAGCCGTCCACGCGCACCCGCATGAGCTTCCAGCTCGCGGCCCAGCGCCTGGGCGCGCACACGATCAACTTCGACGCCTCGACCTCGTCCACGCGCAAGGGCGAGACCGCGCTGGACACGCTCAAGAATCTGGAAGCCATGGGCGTGCGCGGCTTCGTGATCCGCCATCACGAGGACGGCGCGGTCGCGGCGTTGGCCGAGCACGCCAACCCCGGCACCAGCCTGATCAACGCCGGCGACGGCCGCAGCGCGCACCCGACCCAGGGCCTGCTCGACATGCTGACCCTGCGCCAGGCCAAGGGCACCGATTTCTCCGGCCTGCGCGTGCTGATCGTCGGCGACCTGCGCCATTCGCGGGTCGCGCGCTCGGACCTGCACGCGCTGCGCGCGCTGGGCACCGGCGAAATCCGCGTCTGCGGCCCGGCCGCGCTGCTGCCCGACGCGGCGACCCTGCAGGGCTGCACGGTGTCGCACGATCTGGACGCCGCGCTGGAAGGCGTGGACGCGGTGATGATGCTGCGCCTGCAGCGCGAGCGCATGGAGGAGGGCCTGGTGGCGTCGCTGGAGGACTACCACCGCGATTACGGCCTCACCGCCGCGCGCCTCCAGCGCGCCGCCGCGGACGCGATCGTGATGCACCCCGGCCCGATCAATCGCGGCGTCGAAATCACCGACGAGGTCGCCGACGGCCCGCAGTCGCTGATCCTGACCCAGGTCGCCAACGGCGTCGCCGCGCGCATGGCCGTACTCGAAGCCCTGCTCAAGGGTTGAACCCATCACCAGCCGCGACGCCCTCGGCGCCGGCTAAGGACACCGACGCATGATCGTGAAAGACAGCAATGGCACCGCGCTCGCCGACGGCGACTCGGTGTTGGTGATCAAGGACCTGAAGGTCAAGGGCACCTCGGTGACGCTCAAGCGCGGCACCCTGTGCAAGAACATCCGCCTCACCGACGACGAAGAGTTGATCGAGTGCAACGTCGAGAAGGTCAAGGGACTGGTGCTGCGCACCGAGTTTCTGAAGAAGGCTTGAGCGGGTAGAGGCGAATCCCGCTTTATAGCGGGTAGAGCAAATCCCCCTCGATCCCCCTTTTTCAAAGGGGGAGGAAGCGTATGGCTGACCGGTCCCAGCGTACGCTTGTCTTCTTTTTGAATAAGGAAGCAAGCTCAACAAGGCGCATCGCGCCCCGCTTGTCTTCCCCCTTTGAAAAAGGGGGATTGAGGGGGATTTGCTGTTGCTGTTGCTCCGAGCCTTCCGCCTCAGTGCCGCCGCTGCTGCCACAGCCAAGACCACAGCGCGTCGCTCGCATACGCCGGATCCCAGGCGTTGTGCGCGACGCCGGCGAACTCGGTGTAGCGCACGTCGCCGCCGGCCTGCTTGAGCGCCTCGGCCATGCGCCGCGACTGCTGCACCGGTACCGACTCGTCGCGGTCGCCGTGGAAGATCCAGGTCGGCAGGCGGTGCAGGCGCTGGGCCGCGATCGCGAACGGGTCGTCGTCGGTGGCCACGCCGCGCACGTACAGATCGCCCAGTGCGCCGGGTGCGGTCACGCCGCCGCAGATCGGCACCAGCGCGGCGAAGCGGTCGGGCTGCAGCAGCGCCAGTTCGTAGACGCCGTAGCCGCCGCGCGACAGCCCGGTCAGCGCGACCCGGTCCGGGTCGCCGTCGAATTCGCGCATCGCCGCATCCAGCGCCGCCAGCGCCATGCGCGCGGTGCCGTCGGTCCAGGATTCGTCGGCGGGCGACTGCGGGAACACCGCGATCGCGGGGAACTCGTCCTGGACGCGGCGGATGTGCGGCGCCAGGCCCACCGCGAGCTGGCGCTGATTGTCGTCGCCGCGCTCGCCCGAGCCGTGCAGGAACAGCAGCACCGGCGGATGCCGGCCGCCGGCCGCGCGCGCGGGCACGAACACTTGATAGCGATAGGTCTTGCCGTCCAGGTCCAGGCTGCGTTCGACGAAAGCCCCGTGTTCGCGGGCCGCGGGCGTGTGCGTGCAGGAGGCCGCGATCATCACGGCCAACGGCAGCAGGATCGCCCACAGGCGAACGGTAACGGGTCGCAGCATCGTGCTGTCCACGGCATCCTTGTTGATCGCATCATTCCGTGCGATTTCCGCGCTGTCCATGCGCGATCCTGCGATTTGCCGCGACCGCCACATTGGGAAAAGTCGTCGTTCACGTTCGTGGATCCCGTTCAGCGAGCGCGGTGATGCGCAGCACGATCCACGTGTGCGCCGCTGCGTCCGAGCGCGTTCAGCGCAGCAGGATCAGCGTCGCCAGGCCGAGGAAGCTCAGGAAGCCCATCACGTCGGTCAGCGTGGTCAGCACCACGCCGCCGGCCAGGGCCGGGTCGAAGCCCAGGCGCTTGAGCGTGACCGGCACCAGCACGCCGCCGGCCGCGGCGGTGAGCAGGTTGATCGTGAGCGCGGCGCCGATCACCAGCGACAGACCGGGCTGACGGAACCACAGCAGCACGATCAGGCCCAGGCCGATGCCCAGCACCACGCCGTTGATCAGCGCGACCGACAGCTCCTTGCGCAGCAGCACGCCGACGTTGGACGCGCCGATCTGGCCCAGGGCCAGGCCGCGGATCATCAGCGCCAGTACCTGGGTACCGGCGTTGCCGCCCATGCCGGCGACGATCGGCATCAGCGCCGCCAACGCGACCAGCTTGGCGATGGAATCCTCGAACTGGCCGACCACGCTGGCGGCCAGGAAGGCGGTGCACAGGTTCACGCTGAGCCAGATCAGGCGGCGCCGGAACGCGCGCCGGACCGGGCTGAACAAGTCCTCGTCCTCGTCCAGGCCGGCCGCGCTCAAGGCCTGGTGCTCGGCCTGGTCGCGGATGATGTCGACCACGTCGTCGATGGTGATGCGGCCGAGCAGGATGTTGTTGTCGTCGACGACCGGGGCGCTGATCCAGTCGTGGTCGGAGAACTGGCGCGCGACTTCGCTGTCGGTCTCGGTCACGTCGATCGCCGGCTGCTCGTCGTCGATCAGCTCGTTGATCGGCGTGCCGGGCTCGTGGGTGAGCAGGGCGGCCAGGGCGATCCGGCCCAGATACTGGTGGCGGCGGCTGACCACGTACAGGTGGTCGGTGTGTTCGGGCAGCTCGCCGCGCAGGCGCAGGTAGCGCAGCACCACGTCGATGGTGGTGTCGGCGCGCACCGTCACCACGTCCGGATTCATCAGGCGGCCGGCGGTGTCCTCCGCGTACGACAGCACCTGCTCCAGGCGCTCGCGGTTCTCGCGATCCATCGACTTGAGGACTTCGTCGATGACCGTGTCGGGCAGATCCTCGACCAGATCGGCGAGGTCGTCGATGTCGAGGTCCTCGACCGCGGCCACGATCTCGTCGGTGTCCATGTCCGCCAGCAGGCTTTCGCGCACTTCGTCGCCGACGTGGACCAGCACCTCGCCGTCGTCCTCGGGATCGACCAGGCCCCAGACCACGACGCGCTTGCCGGGCGGCAGCGATTCGAGCAGGTTGCCGATCTCGGCGGGCGAAAGGGTGTTGACCAGGCGCCGGACCGGCCCCAGACGACCGCTGTCGAGCGCGTCGGAAAGCAGTCGCAGCTGACGTGCGGTCTTGTCGTGGCGGACGGCTTCGGCCATGCGGTACTTCCGTTGGCGCGTCGCGGCCACGAGGGCGGCGACTGGGTTAAGCGTTCATGCGGTCATTATCGCCCGCGGCGGCGGCAAAGCCCAGAGAAATCGGCTTGCCGACGCGACAGCGTGGCCTACGCCGTATCGCCGGACGCATCCAGGCACGCGCATGCCTGCGCGTGCGCGACCGGCCCGCCGCAAATTCGGCGGACAGTCCGGTGGCGCATTCGAACGGCGCGCGCGTGCCGGCGACAATGGCGGGGCGCGCACTCGCGTATTCGACGCGAGTGCGGACCGCTGCGGGCCAGCCCGGGGGAAACGAAGATGAACATCAGAACGTGGGCCCTGATCGGCCTGCTGCTGGCCGCCGGCGGCGCGCGCGCCGAGCAGGGCTGCCCGGACGGACTCTATCCCGGCGGCAGTTCGGCCGGACAGTTGTGCATCCCGCTGCCGGGCTACGGCATCAACGGCGGCAACAAACCCGCGCAGTCGGCCCCCGACGGCGATCCGCAGGCGATCAAACACGAGTACAAGGCCTGGGCCGCGATCGCCCACGATCCGGTCAAGCGCAGCCTGGGCATGGCCGGACAGGACAACGGCATCAGCGAACGCAAGGAAGCCGAGCGGGGCGCGATCGAAGCTTGCCGCGCCAACGGCGGCGGCGCCGACTGCAAGGTCCTGCTCGCCTATCGCGCCGAGTGCGCGGCGATCGCGGTGGGCATGGGGCCGGACGGCAACGCCAGCCTGTTCGCCGACAAGGGCCGCAGCGAGGAGCAGGCGCTGGCGACGGCGCTGGCGCGCTGCGGCAAGGGCGCGCAGATGTGCCAGAAGATCAGCAGCAACTGCGTGACCGGCAGCTTCTACTTCGACGGCTGGAAGTAGACCGGCCGTCGCCGCCGCGCTTCAGTTCGCGCGCAGCCAGGCCTCGATCGCCTTGCGGTCGCGCGCGCGCAGCAACGCCGGCGCACGCGCGCGCAGCGCGCCCAGGTCCATGCCGCGGATCGCGCGCCGCAGCTCCAGCAGGGTCGCCGGATGCAGGCTGAATTCCTCCAGCCCCAGGGCCAGCAGCAGCGGCGCGAAGGCCGGGTCGCCGGCCATCTCGCCGCACACCGCCACCGATTTTCCGCGCGCGCGCGCCAGCCGGATCACGTCGCGGATCAGGCGTAGCACGGCCGGGTGCAGCGGCGTATAGAGCTCGCCCAGGGCCTCGTTGTTGCGATCGGCGGCGAGCAGGTACTGGATCAGGTCGTTGGTGCCGATCGACAGGAAGTCGATCGCGCCGATGAAGCTGGGCAGGGCGATCGCGGCCGCGGGCACTTCGATCATCGCGCCCAGGGGCACGTGTTCGGCGATCTCATGGCCCTCGTGGCGCAGATCGGCGGCGACCTGGTCGAGCATGCGCTTGACCCGCCGGATCTCCTCGCGCGAGCTCACCATCGGCACCAGCACGCGCAGCGGACCGTAGCCGGAGGCGCGCAGCAGCGCGCGCAACTGGGTTTCGAGCAGGCCGTCGCGCGCCAGCGACAGGCGCACGCCGCGCAGGCCCAGGGCCGGATTGGGTTCGTCGCGCAAGGCCAGGCCGGTGCGATCGGCCTTGTCCGCGCCCAGGTCCAGGGTGCGGATGGTGACCGAACGGCCGGTCATGCCCAGCACCACGTCGCGGTAAGCGCGGAATTGTTCTTCCTCGGTCGGCAGTTCGTTGCGCTGCAGGAACAGGAATTCGGTGCGGTACAGGCCGACGCCGGCCGCGCCCAGGGCATGCGCCTCGGCCACGTCCTCGCGCGATTCGGCGTTGGCGTAGAGCTTGATGTCGACGCCGTCGGTGGTGCGTGTGGGCTCGCGGCGCAGGCGGTGCAGTTGCTTGCGCTCGCGCGCGTGCTCGCGCACCCGGCTGCGGTGCGCGCGCAGGTCGTCGGCGTTGGGTTCCAGGATCACCGTGCCGCTGCTGCCGTCCACGGTCAGCGCGTCGCCGTCGTTGATCTTGAGCAGGGCCTGCGCGGCGCCGACCACCAGCGGCAGGTGCAGACTGCGCGCCAGGATGGCGCTGTGCGAGAGCGCGCTGCCGGCGGAGGTCACGATCGCCAGCACGCCCTGGGTCTGCAGCTGCGCCAGTTCGGCCGGGGCGACGTTGTCGGTGATCAGGATCTCGCCGGCCACGCCCTGCATCTCGCCGGCGCGGCGATGCAGGGCGGCGTGGATGCGGCCGATGACCTGGTCGATGTCGTCGACGCGGCTGCGGAAGTAGGCGTCGTCCATGGCCTCGAACACCGAGGCGATGCGGTCGCGCTGCAGGCGCAGGGCGTAGTCGGCGGCGTAGCGGCCGGTGCGGATCAGCTCGTCCAGGCCGTGCAGCAGTTCGGGGTCGTCCAGCAGCAGGGTGTGCAGGTCGAGGAACTCGCCGACCTCGTGCGCGAGCGCGCCGTGCAGGCGTTCGCGCAGGGCATGCATTTCCCCACGCACGGTCTCGATGGCGGCGTGCAGGCGCGCCAGTTCGGCCTCGACCTGTGCCGGCGAGATCCGTTCCTCGGCGACTTCCAGCGCGTGCGGCAGGCGGACCCGGGCACGGCCCAGCGCGCTGCCCCGCGATGCGCCATGTCCGAAGAACGCTTGCCTCATCGAGTCTCTCTCATGGACGCGCCCTCAACTCAGCTGTCTTCGTCGAAGCGGCGATCGAACAAGGCGATCACGGCATCGACCGCGGAGGTTTCGTCCTCGCCGTCCACGCGCAGCTTGACCGATGTGCCTTGGCCGGCGGCGAGCAGCATCACGCCCATGATGCTCTTGGCGTTGACCTCGCGGCCCTTGGCGGTGAGGGTGGCGCTGCTGCGGAAGCCGGACAGCACCTGCACCAGCTTGGCGGTGGCGCGGGCGTGCAGGCCCAGTCGGTTGGAGACGGTCAGTTCGCGTTCGATCATTGCGGGTTCCTCAAAATCCGTCTCGGTGTTGCGGTGTCGCGTTGCGGTCTGGGGTCGGACATCAGGCCTCGTCGATGATCACGCCGTTGCGCGCTCCGGCCGCGGCGACCGCGGGGAGTTCGTCCAGGTCGAGGTCGGAATAGTTCAACACCCGCAGCAGCATCGGCAGGCTCAGCGCCGACACGCGGCGCACCGGCGTGCCCAGACGGGCGACGCGGGCGGCGAGGTTGCTGGGCGAGGCGCCGTACAGATCGGTCAGCACCAGCACGCCCTGGCCGCCGTCAACGCGGCGCAGCGCGGCGCTGGCCATCGGCAGCAGCAGCTCGTGGTCGGCGTCGAACGGCACTTCCAGCGCTTCCAGTTTCAGCGGCAACGGCCGCATCAACCGGCTCGCGACCGCGACCAGCGCGTTGCCGATGCCTTCGTGGGTGATGAGGAGGATGCCGACGCTCATGCGGCAAACTTAACAGACCGCGGTGACAGCCCGGAAGCGCCGGAAGCGCCGCGTTTGCGATTTTGCGAGGGCGGTCGGCGACGCTCGCGGCAAGGGCGACCCGGAGGCCGCCCTTGCGGGATCTAGGGGCGGGCCCTCAGTGCGCCGGTGGCTGCTTGGCGTCGGTCTTGCCCTGGTCCGGCGGGGTCTGGTTGGAGCTGCCTTCGACCGGCGGCGGCACGCCGGTGTCGGTCGCCGGCGGCGCGGTATCGGCCGGCGGCGGTGCCATGTCCGCGGGCGCTGCCGGCTCGGTGGTCGGCGGCGGCATTTCCCCGGCCGGCGGCTCGGGTTTGCTGCAGGCGGTCAACGCGGCGCCGGCCAGCAGGGCGCTCAAGGCCAGGGTCAGCGGGCGGTGGGCATGGGTGTTCATGACGGTCTCCTAATGTCTGGGCCGGTTCGCGATCGCGCCGCGCGGCGCCGCGGTCGCGGCGTCCGGCTTACTTGCGCTTGTCGGTCTCGCGCTCGGCGGCGCCGGCTTGGTATTCGACCTCGCTCAGCGCGCCGTCGCGGTTTTCATCGCGCGTGGCGAAGTGGCGGCTGAGTGGGCTGTCGATCGCGGCTTCGGCCTGGCGGATCTGGCCGTCGCCGTCGACATCGAATTCGGCGAAGGCGGGCGTCGCGCGGGTGGCGGCCGGGCTCGTCGGCTCAGCATCGCCGCCGGTCGTCGGCGACGGATCCTGCGGCATGGACGGGGATTGCGCGAACGCCAGCGGTACCGCCAGCGCGGCGGTCAGTGCGAGCAGGACGGGCAGCGGATTGCGTATGCGATGGGTCATCGTCGGTGCTCCGGAGGGTGCGGAGTGCGCCGGAGAGCGCGTATCCACCGTAGCGGCGCCGACGTAGAGCAGCGGTACGAATGCGCAAAAGTTTCGTAAGACGCGCGCGAAGTCGGCGGCGATTCGCCGCCACGACGCGGCGATGGATGCGACAGGCGGAAGTCGCGACCGCGCGCTCAGTCCAGCTCGCGATGGTGCACGGCGACTTCGTTCCAGCCGCGTTCGCGCGCGTGCTCGGCCAGACGCTCGGCCAGATAGACCGAGCGATGGCGGCCGCCGGTGCAGCCGAAGGCGATGGTCGCGTAACTGCGCGTGCTGTCGGCCTGCAGGCGCGGCAGCCAGGTGTCCAGGAATTCGCCGACCTGGCCTACGAACTGCTGCACATAGGGCTGCGCCTGCAGGTAGTCGCGCACGCCCGCGTCGCGGCCCGACAGCGGGCGCAGCGAGGGGTCCCAATGCGGGTTGGGCAGCGCGCGCGCATCGAACACGAAGTCGGCGTCGGCGGGCACGCCGCGGCGGTAGGCGAAGGACTCGAACAGCAACGACATCCCGGTCTCGCCGCCCATGCCGAACTCGGTGATCACGTAGCGGCGCAGCTGATGCACGTTGAGGTCGCTGGTGTCGACCACTGCGTCGGCGATCTGACGCAGCGGGCGCAGCACCTGGTGTTCCAGCGCGATCGCGTCGGCCAGGGCCAGGCCGAGCTGGCTGAGCGGATGGCGGCGGCGGGTGTCGGCGTAGCGCTTGAGCAGGACCTCGTCGCGCGCGTCGAAGAACACCAGCTTGGGGTCCACGCCCAGTGCGCCCACGGTCGATAGCCAACCCGGGATATTGGCCAGGTCGCTATGGCGGTTGCGCACGTCGATGCTGACCGCGAGCTTGGCCGGCGCGCCGTCGTCGGCCTGGACCACGCTGCGCACGAACTCGGGCAGCAGCTCGGCCGGCAGGTTGTCGACGCAGTAGTAGCCCAGGTCCTCGAAGGTGTGCAGGGCCACCGACTTGCCCGATCCGGACAGGCCGCTGACGATGATCAGGACCGGTTCCACGCTCTGATTCATGATTCGCCGCGCTCGAGGAAATTGCTGTGGCGCGCGATGAAGGCCGCGGCCGGATCCAGCCCCTTCATGCGCAGGCTGTGCAGACGCGTCGCGGCCTCGGTGAGCACCGCCAGGTTGCGGCCGGGCATCACCGGCAGGGTGATCATGGGCACGTCCAGATCCAGCACCCGGCGCAGGCCGGTGTCGCCGGTGAGGCGCTCGATGCCCGAAGGCAGCGGCTCGGTCATGGGCTTGGTCAGGTGCACGATCAGGCGCAGGTACTTGTTGTTCTTGACCGCGGTGTCGCCGAACATCTGACGGATGTTGAGCACGCCCAGGCCGCGCACTTCCAGCAGGTCCTGCAGCATCTCCGGGCAGGTGCCGTCGAGCACGTCGGGCGCGATCTGGGTGAACTCGGGCGCGTCGTCGGCGACCAAGCGGTGGCCGCGGGTGACCAGCTCCAGCGCTAGCTCGCTCTTGCCCGAGCCGGATTCGCCGGTGATCAGCACGCCGATCGAATAGATCTCCATGAACACGCCGTGCATGGTGATGCGCGGCGCGAGCGTGCGCGCGAGGTGGTACTGCAGGTGGTTGAGCAGTTCGTGGCCGCGACGCGGCGAGACCCACAGCGCGGTGCCGCTTTCCTCGGCGGCCTGGCGCAGGTCCTCGGGGCAGGCCTGGTTCTTGCTGATCACCAGCGCCAACGGGCGGAACTGGATGATCTTCTCGATGGTTTCCCAACGCAGGCGCGAGTCCAGCCCGTCCAGCCAGGACAGTTCCTCGCTGCCCAGGATCTGCACCTTGTTGGGATAGATCGCGTTGAGGTAGCCGGCCAGGGACGGGCGCCGGGCGACCGTTTCCACCGCCGCGACCACGCGGTCGTCGCCGCGCTGGCCGGCCAGCCAGCGCAGGTCCAGGCGTTCGCGCTGCTGCTCGAACAGCTCGCCGGCGCTGATGCTGGTGGTCATGCGCGCGCTCCGCTGCGCAGGGCGGTGCCGCCGAGCAGGCGCCAGCCGAGTTCGTCGACGTCGGCCGCGCCGCGCAGGGCGGCGCGGAAATCGGCGTCGCCGAAGCGTTCGGCCAGTTCGGCCAGCAGCTGCAGATGCTGTTGCACGTAATGTTCGGGCACGGTCATGGCGAGCACCAGATCGACTTTTTCACCGTCGGCGGCGCCGAAGTCTACTGGTTGTTCGAGGCGCAGGAAGGCGCCGCGGCTGTCGTCGAACAGGGCGCTGCGCCCGTGCGGAATGGCCACGCCGTGGCCGATGGCGGTGCTGGCCAGGCGTTCGCGTTCGCGCAGGCTGTCGCCGATGGCGCGGATCGCCGTCGGCGTGCCGTCGCCCAGCAGGCGCGCGGCGGCGTCCAAAACGGCGTCGCGATCGCCGGATTCCTCCAGGATCGCGACCCGTTGCGCGCTCAGCAGTTCATGAAGCGGCATCGTTCAACACAGCGTCGGGAGGCGCCGCATTATCCCCGAACGATCAGCCGAATTCGCCGTTCCGGGCGAGACTTTCTCCGCGGTGATGGTCGACGAGCTTGCTCTTGTGCTTCATCAGCAGGCGGTCCAGCTTGTCGGCCAGCAGGTCGATGGCTGCGTACATGTCGACGGCGGCGGCGTCGCAGTGGAGGGTGCGGCCGGCGAGGTTCACGGTCGCTTCGGCGCGATGGTCGGGCTTGTCGAGGCTGAGTTGGGTGCGGATGTCGAAAGGCTGTTCGTAATGACGTTGCAGCCGCGCCAGCTTGGTTTCGACGTAGTCACGCAGGGCGGTGGTGACTTCGATCTGCTGGCTGTGGGTTTCGATACGCATCGGAGGCCTCCTTACACGTTGCAGGGAATGCGGCTCCGTAGCCGGAGCCACGAACCCAGCATCGCACGCTGAGGCGTGGGCGCAAGGGGTGGACGACACTAAATCTGGCGGCTGGGGTGAAAAGCGTTGATCCGATGGGGGTTTCGCGTGGACTGCGACCAAAGTCGGGTGGGCGGGTGAAAACGAAGTTAATAAATCGCTGCGAAAATGTTCCACGCGCGGCGGCGATGCTCCACGCGCGAGGATCCGTCTTGGGGCTGAGCCCTTCTCCCGCCTGCGAGAGAGGAGGTGAGGTGAGGCGCACTTGATCTTCCTTSTCCCGCCTGCGGGAGAAGGTGCCCGAAGGGCGGATGAGGGCGACGAGTGAGGTGGGAGCTTGCGGCCTGCGGCGCGCCCTCACCCCAACCCCTCTCCCGCGAGCGGGAGAGGGGCTAAAGCGAGGTGCACTTGATCTTCCTTCTCCCGCCTGCGGGAGAAGGTGCCCGAAGGGCGGATGAGGGCGWCGRGTGAGGTGGGAGCTTGCGGCCTGCGGCGCGCCCTCACCCCAACCCCTCTCCCGCGAGCGGGAGAGGGGTTGGGGTGAGGCGCACTTGATCTCCCTTCTCCCGCCTACGGGAGAAGGTACCCGAAGGGCGGATGAGGGCGGCCTGAGGGGCTTCGGGCTAGGCCCAAGCCACAACCTGGCCCTCAGGCCATCCGCACCCGATCCTGCGACGACGGAATGCTCATCGCCTCGCGGTACTTGGCTACCGTACGGCGCGCCACCGGCACGCCAGTGGCCTTGAGGGTTTCGGCCAGGCGCGCGTCGGACAGCGGCTTGCGCGGGTTCTCGGCCTCGATCAGGCGCCGGATCATGGCCTGGATCGCGGTGCTGGAGGCCTCGCCGCCGGAACCGGTGTCGATGCCGGAGGCGAAGAAGGCGCGCAGCGGCACGGTGCCGCGCGGGGTGCGCGCGTACTTGCGCGAGATCGCGCGCGAGACCGTGGATTCGTGCAGGCCGATCTCGTTGGCGACCTCGCGCAGGGTCAGCGGGCGCAGGGCGCTGTCGCCGAATTCCAGGAACGCGGCCTGCTGCTTGAGCAGGCAGCGGGTG
Source organism: Lysobacter sp. Root604 (assembly GCF_001427505.1). Taxonomy (NCBI): domain Bacteria; kingdom Pseudomonadati; phylum Pseudomonadota; class Gammaproteobacteria; order Lysobacterales; family Lysobacteraceae; genus Lysobacter; species Lysobacter sp. Root604. The sequence goes on from NZ_LMGS01000013.1 coordinate 75,566, forward strand.
ACCTTGAGCAGGGTGTCGCCGCGCGCTTCCAGGCTCTTGAGCAGCCAGCGCGCCTCCTGCAGGTGGCCGCGCAGATAACTGGCGTCGGCCGCGCTGGCGTGGCGGATCATGCCCTCGTAGCCGCGGTGGATCGAAACCCGCGGGCGCATGCCGTCGGCCAGGGCGACCCGCCACAGCCCGTGCTGGCGCCAGATCACCACGTCGGGAGCGACATAGGTGTCGGCTGCGATCGCGCCGATCTGGGCGCCCGGGCGCGGGTCCAGCGAGCGCAGCAGTTGCACTGCGGTCTCGACCTCGGCGACCTCGAGCTTGAGCTCGGCCGCCAGCCCGGCCACGCCGACCTTGGGCAGGCGCTCCAGCGGCCCGTTGGCCAGGCTGTTGGCGAGTTCGCGTCCGGGCGTCTCGGCGGGCAACTGGCTCAGCTGCAGGCGCAGGCACTCGCCCAGCGAGCGCGCGCCGACCCCGACCGGGTCGTAGCGCTGGATCTGGTGCAGCACCGTGGTCAGCTCGTCCACGCCGGCGTCGATCGCCGGGCCCAGCGAGGCGGCGATCGCGTCCAGCGGCTCGCGCAGGTAGCCGTCGTCGTCGATGGCCTCGATCAGGGACACCCCGATCAGGCGGTCGCGCGCGGTCAGCGGGCTCAGGTGCAGCTGCCACAGCAGGTGGTCGTGCAGGGTGTCGGCGTCGGCGACCTGTTCGGCGACCGGGCCGTCGTCGTCCTGATCGGAGGGGCCGATGCGCTGGTACCAGGGCTCGCCGTCGCTGGTGCCCCAATCGGCCTCCGGCGGCAGGGCGTCGCGGTGGTCCTCGCCGGAGGACTCCGGCGCGCTCTCGCGCTCGTCGCCGACGCTGCCGCCGTCGGCGCCGTTGCTGACGCTGATCGCAGTCTCGGTCCAGTCCAGCAGCGGATTGCTCTCCACCGCGGTGACCAGTTCGGCTTCCAGTTCCACCGCCGATAGCTGCAACAGACGGATGGCCTGACGCAATTGCGGCGTCATCACCAGCTGTTGACCTAGCGAGGCTTGGAGGCGGGGCTTCATGCTCGGTGTCTAACGCGACCTGATAGGGCGGACGGCCGCACGCGTGTTCCAGAATGTGGCGGAAACGCCGACTGGAACCCTGCGCAATCGAGCTAAGGTTACAGGCGGAAGGTTTCGCCCAGGTATACGCGACGGACGTCGGGATTGGCCAGCAGCGCGTCCGGAGCCCCCTGCGCGAGCACGCCGCCTTCGTTGAGGATATACGCCCGGTCGCAAATGCCCAAGGTCTCGCGCACGTTATGGTCGGTGATCAGCACGCCGATGCCGCGATTCTTGAGGTGGCGCACGATTCGCTGGATCTCGCCGACCGAAATCGGGTCGACGCCGGCGAAGGGCTCGTCCAGTAGCATCAGCCGCGGCTTGGCGGCCAGCGCGCGCGCGATTTCGACGCGGCGGCGTTCGCCGCCGGACAGGCTGGCGCCGATCTGCTCGGCGACGTGGCTCACCTGCAGCTCGTCCATCAGGTTGGCCAGCTCGCGCTCGCGGCCGTTGCGGTCCAGGTCCTCGCGCAGTTCCAGCACCAGGCGCAGGTTGTCGGCCACGCTGAGCTTGCGGAACACCGAGGGTTCCTGCGGCAGATAGCCCACGCCGTACTTGGCGCGCGCGTACATCGGCTCGCTGGTGATGTCCTTGCCGTCCAGCACGATCTGGCCGGCATCGGCCGGGACCAGGCCGACGATCATGTAGAAGCAGGTGGTCTTGCCGGCGCCGTTGGGGCCGAGCAGGCCGACCACTTCGCCGGCGTCCAGCGTCAGGCCGAAATCGCGCACCACTTCGCGCGAACGGTAGGCCTTGCGCAGGCCGCGGGCGACCAGCATCAGCGGCCTCCCTTGGCCGGCGCGGCGGGCTTGCCCTTGGGCTGCAGGCGCAGGTTCACGCGGCCGCCGGTGCCGCCGCTCTCGATCTGGCCGGTCTTCATGTTGTAGACGATGCGCTCGCTCTTGATCGTGTCGCCGGCCTTGTCGACATAGGCGTTGCCGGTGAGGATCACGGTGTCCTTGGGCATGTCGTAGTCGACCTTGTTGGCGCGGCCGTTGAACGGCGAGCCGTCGTCGAGCTGCTGCTTCAAGGTCACCTGCGAGCCGGTCAGGGCGACGTAGCTGATATCGCCGTCGGCGCGCTTGATGTCGGCCTTGGCGGCGTTGATGACCAGGGTGCCCTGGACGATCTTGACGTTGCCGGTGAGTACGCAGGGGCCGGTGTCGCTGGCGACCGAGCAGTTGCTGTGGTCGGCGCCGACGTCCATGGGCTGGTTGCGGTCCGAAGAACGCGCATGCGCCGCGGCGGCCGCCAGCAGGGCGACGATCAGGCACAGCACCTGCTTAGCGGGCTTTCGCTTCATAGCGGACCTTGACGTTGGGGATGTTGACGTTCTTGGTATCGAGATCGGCCTGCAATCCCGAGCCGGTCATTATAGTGCCCGGCTGAACCACCTTAACCGGAACCGCCGAAGTCGCCTTGTTCGTGTCGGGGAACACGTTCAGTTCTTCGGAGGTGATGCTGATCGGCTTGCCGCCGGCGTTGGTGCTGTCGGCCTTGACCGCCCCGCGCAGGCGCACCTCGTCGGCCTTGGCGCTGACCCAGGCGGCCTTGGAGCGTACTTCCCAGGCGCCGCCGCCGGCTTCGCCGGTGGGCGGGATCAGGAAGGTCGGGGTGGCGATGTCCATGGTCTTGACGTTGGGATCGCGCGTCAGCTTGGGCGCGCGCAGGGTGAAGGATTCCTTGCCCTGTTTGTCCAGCACCACCACTTCGAAATCGTTGAGCACGTAGTCCGAGCGCCCGCCGGCGGCCGGACCGCCGTGGTCCTTGCTGCGTTGCGACCACAGCGCCCAGCCGCTGGCGAGCGCGCCCAGCACCAGGAAGGCGGTGATCAGGCCGCGCCAGCTCATTCCAGCACCTGCGCCAGCAGGCGCTCGGCGTGGCCCTGCGCGGCCAGCAGCAGGTCGCACAGCTCGCGGCCGGCGCCGCAGCCGCCCTGGGCGCCGGTGCGCCAGTGCACGCGCTCGCGTACCCAGGGGTGGGCGTTGGCGGGCGCGACCGCGAGGCCGACGTGGGCCATCGCGCGCAGATCGGGCAGGTCGTCGCCCATGAAGCTGACCTCGTCCAGGCCCAGGCCCAGGCGCTGCGCGATCTCGCGCACGCAGGCCAGCTTGTCGGCGACGCGCGTATGCGCCTCCAGGCCGAGTTCGGCCGCGCGCTGCTCGGCGATGGTGCTGGCGCGCGCGGTCACGAAGGCCACCGCGATGCCCGCTTTGCGCAGCAGCACCAGGCCCTGGCCGTCGTGGACATGGAAGGCTTTGAGTTCGCGGCCCTCGCTGTCGAAGATCAGGCGGCCGTCGGTCAGGGTGCCGTCGACGTCGAAGCAGGCCAGCCGGATCCGGGCGGCGCGTTCGCGGATTTCGGCGGGGTAGTCGTTGAGGTGGCTATAGGGCACGGGAATGGGGAATCGGGAATAGGGAATTGTTATACGCGGCGAACAGGTGGGAATCGGAGGAAGCCCAAAGGCGATTCCCAACTCCCTATTCCCCATTCCCGGCCTTTAAACCACTCTAGCGCGCAACAAGTCATGAATATTGAGGGCGCCGACCACGCGTTGTTCAGCGTCCACCACCAGCAGGCCACTGATCTTGTGGGTTTCCATGAGCTGCGCGGCTTCCACCGCCAGGGCCTCGGGGCCGATGGTCTTGGGCGCGCGGGTCATGACTTCGACGATCCGGGTCGAACGCAGGTCCACGCCCGGGTCGTCGAGGGTGCGGCGCAGGTCGCCGTCGGTATACAGACCGAGCAGGCGTCCGCCGTCGTCGACCACCGCGGTCATGCCCAGGCGCTTGTGGCTCATTTCCACCAGCGCCTCGCTCACGCTGGCGTCGGCTTTGATGCGCGGCACGTCGTCGCCGGCGTGCATGATGTCGGTGATGTGCAGCAGCAGGCGCCGGCCGAGCGCGCCGGCCGGATGCGAGCGGGCGAAATCGTCGGCGGTGAAGCCGCGCGCTTCCAGCAGCGCCACCGCGAGCGCGTCGCCCATCGCCAGCGAGGCGGTGGTGCTGGAGGTCGGCGCCAGCGCCAGCGGGCAGGCCTCGGCCGGCACGCTGACGTCCAGGTGCACATCGGACTCGCGCGCCATGGTCGACTGGGCGCGGCCGGTCATCGAGATCAGCTTGTTGCCCTGGCGCTTGAGCACCGGCAGCAGCATCAGCACTTCGTCGCTCTCGCCCGAGTAGGACAGGGCCAGCACGATATCGGCGTCGGTGATCATGCCCAGGTCGCCGTGGCCGGCTTCGCCCGGGTGCACATAGAAGGCGGGGGTGCCGGTGGAGGCCAGGGTGGCGGCGATCTTGCGCGCGACGTGACCGGACTTGCCCATGCCGGTGCAGACCACCCGCCCGCGCGCTTCCAGCATCAAGCGGCAGGCCGCGGTGAAGGCGCCGTCGATGCGCGCGGCGACCGCGGCCAGGGCCTGCCCCTCGATCTCGAACACGCGCCGGCCGCTGGCGGCCAGGCCGGCGTCGGAGACCGGGTGCGGGGCGGGCGCCGCGCTGAGGGGGGAGATCGTCATCGGGACATTCGCTCTGGGGCGGGGCGGCGGGGGCGCTCCGGGTCGGAAAGGGGCCGGCGGGTCGCGGCGCGCAGGCGGGCCTGGCTCGCCGGGGCGCGTGGCCGACAGGTCGGTGGGACGGGCCGTTCCCTTGCCGCCATTCCGGACCGCGGGGCTTTCCGCTAGGCTAATCCGTGAATTCTATGCGGTTCGTCCGCTGAATGCCCGTCTAGCCGGGCGTCGCAAACGCCCAGCTAGCGCGGCCAGGGACTGGCCGCGTCGGCGAAACCCGCGCGCAAGCGCAGGAATCGCCGCGAGCGCGTCCGGGCTGGTCCCGGGCTGGCGACGCGAGGGGCGCCCCGGACGGGCGCGCTTCGACCTCCGACAGGCGGGCCGCCAGCGGCACCCTCACCCCTCCACGGCTCGCCGGGCCGCGCGCAGCATCGCGCCGACCGTCGTGCCGTCGTCCTCCGACCGACCCCAAGGCTGTGCCCCAGACGTGAACGCCGAAACCATCCAATCCTTGATCGAACAGGGCCTGCCCGGCGCCCGCGCCGACGTGCGCGGCGACGACGGCGTGCATTTCGAAGCCACCGTCGTGGCCGAAGCCTTCCGCGGCAAGCTGCCGCTGGCCCGCCACCGTCTGGTCTACGCCACCCTGGGCGAGCGCATGGGCGGAGAAATCCACGCCCTCGCGCTCAAGACCCTGACCCCCGAAGAGGCCGGGAATCGGGAATAGGGAGTCGGGAATCGGGCCGCGCCTGTCGCGCTCCGATTTCGCCGCGACCTTCAATCCTATCGCCCGCTCTTAACCATTCCCGATTCCCCATTCCCGATTCCCGGCGGAAAAACATGCAGAAGATCGTGGTCGAAGGCGGACAGCCGCTGAACGGCGAAGTCCAGATTTCCGGCGCCAAGAACGCCGTGCTCCCCATTCTGTGCGCGACCTTGCTGGCCGACGCGCCGGTGACCATCCGCAACGTGCCGCACCTGCACGACGTGGTCACCACCGCCAAGCTGCTGGGCGAGCTCGGCGCCGGCGTGGTCACCGACGGCGCCACCATCACCGTCGATCCGACCACGGTCAACAGCCACGTCGCGCCCTACGAGCTGGTCAAGACCATGCGCGCCTCGGTGCTGGTGCTGGGCCCGTTGCTGGCCAAGTACGGCGAGGCCGAAGTCTCGCTGCCGGGCGGCTGCGCGATCGGTTCGCGTCCGGTCGACCAGCACATCAAGGGTCTGCAGGCCCTGGGCGCGCAGATCTCGGTCGAGAACGGCTACATCAAGGCCCATCGCAACGGCCGCCTCAAGGGCGCGCGCTTCGTCTTCGACGTGGTCAGCGTGACCGGCACCGAGAACGTGCTCATGGCCGCGGTCCTGGCCGAGGGCACCAGCGTGCTCGAGAACGCCGCGATGGAACCGGAAGTGGTCGACCTGGCCGACTGCCTTAATGCGCTGGGCGCGAACATCGAACACGCCGGCAGCGGCCGCATCGTCGTGCACGGCGTCGAACGCCTGCACGGCGGCAGCCACGACGTGCTGCCCGACCGCATCGAGACCGGCACCTTCCTGGTCGCCGCCGCGATGACCGGCGGCCGCGTCACCACCACCCGCAGCCGCGCCGACACTCTGGATGCGGTGCTCGACAAGCTGCGCGACGCCGGCGCCGTCATCGAAGTCGACGGCGACCGCATCACCCTGGACATGCAGGGCCGCCGCCCGCGTTCGGTCGACCTGACCACCGCCCCGTACCCGGCGTTCCCGACCGACATGCAGGCGCAGTTCATGGCGCTCAACTGCATCGCCGAAGGCGCGGGCGTGATCAACGAAACCATCTTCGAAAACCGCTTCATGCACGTCAACGAACTGCTGCGCCTGGGCGCCGACATTCGCGTCGATGGCCACACGTCCGTGGTGCGCGGCGTGGCCAAGCTCAGCGGCGCTCCGGTCATGGCCACCGACTTGCGCGCCTCGGCTTCGCTGATCCTGGCCGGGTTGGTTGCCGATGGCGAGACTACGATCGATCGCATCTACCACCTGGATCGTGGGTACGAGAACATTGAGGCGAAATTGTCGCAGTTGGGGGCGAAGATTCGTCGGATTGGTTAAGCGCTCCGCGCTTGAACATGAGAGGCCCGCTCGATGCGGGCCTTTTCTTTGGCCGCCCTGCGAAAAGCGCCGCGCGCACAAAGAGTCCGCGTGCGCGGAGCCTTTACGATGAGGCACTGGCTAAACTTGAAGCTGCCGATGGTGGTGCTTACGGTGCATTCTGTCCGATATGAACGCTAGAGACGCACTAGATCTGGAACGAGGAGTTGCCAGGCTCGACGGGTTTCTCGCGGGATTGGCCGCCATGAATGGAGGGCTGCGCGACTATTCGTCATTCTGCTACATCGTTCGGATCGATGATGGGCAGTCCATAGATAGGGCTATCAAGGACTATTGCCACTGGTTTCCTCAGCTGCGATTTTCCTCGGTGATACGGTTGGAAAGAGGGACGCGGGATCTGGAACATTCACTCCGCCCGTATCTGGTCAGGGATGCTCCGAAGACAAGTCAGGGTGACCTGCTCAATCTGCGGCATCACTTGTCGTTCAAGGTCATGGACATGATATCGGCTGTCTTCGAGGGGCCCTGCCAGCTCGAAGTTTTTGAGCTGCATTCGGAGTCAAGGCCTCGTAGTTCGAAATGCGTCTACTACGGCGTTTGCGCGCGAGGCGTAGCGGTTGTTCTGCAGTTCAATGACGATCGCAACTTCGAGAGTGTTACAGGAGACTAGAGAGGCCGAAAACAGGCTGCAGAGTGGGCTTTCTCAGTGGCGGGCGACAACGGCTGCCTACTCCTTCTTTTCGCCCTTGAGCGACGGCGTTGCGGCTCCCGTCCGCTTCCCTCCGCCGTTACTTGCACGCTCACCAACACCACATCGTCAATGCCCTCCAAAATTGGCGGTGGCGATGCCGGTTGCGCGTCGCCTGCCGGCTGATGTGCGGCGGGGTTCGCGCGCTAGGTACACTCCCTGGGCCGATGCCGACGAAGGCTCGCACTTTCAGGTGAGCGGTGCGGCGTTTACGGTAGGGGAACGATCACGGAACGCCATCGCCTGGCCTCGATGCGGCCGGCGCGGCGTATGACGCACGCCTTTTGACGGAGACGATATGGACCTCGATACGCTCGTACGCGGCGGTGCCGGCCGTGGCGATTACAGCCATCTGCTGCCGTTCGCCTGGATGCTGCCCACCTATTACGCGGCGCCGGCGGGCAAGGTGATTCCCTCCAGCGGCGCACCGCTGCTGCAATTGCCCGATCCGGATCTGCAGGCCCGCGCCCAGCGTCTGCTCAACGTGCTGTATTGGACGGCGCAGCGCCATGCCAATCTCGACGGCATGGTCGACGAGCAGACTTTAAAAGTCTTCCTGGCGCCAGAGTTCCTGTTCCGGAAAGGAGCGCAAGCCGCCACCGCAGCCACCGATGCCGGTTTCGGCGCCTATCCGGAATCCCTGCGCCACGAGTTGGCCGGAGCCCTGTATAGCGCGATTAATGGGACGCCGTTGTTCAAGAACTGGCTGCTGGTAGCCGGCAGCCTGTGCGCGTCGCTAACGCAGCGAAGGGGCTTGCTCAACACCACCTTTGTGCTGCGCGGCCAGCGCGCGCAGATGGATGCATCGCCGCCGTACGTGCTGCTGGAAAAGCTGTACCGTCCGCGCCTGGACGACGCCGCTGCAGCGCACCTGGCCGACGCCGACCAGAGCCTGGCCAGCCGCTACGCCTTGGACCCGGAGCAAAGCCTGGACAACCTGATTCGCTGGGACGGAATGATGCTGGGCGTGGAGTTGGGCCTGGACCACGGCCAGCAGACCCTGCGCAACGATATGAACTACTTGGGCCGCGTGCTCGGGCCGGAGGTGCCGGGCCTGGACCTGCAGCTGATCGCATCCTGCGGCACGTCCATCATCGATCCCTCCTGCGCGGTCAAGGACGGCGGGCTGGTCGTTCTGGCCGACGGCCACCACACCGCCAGCCAGGCTTCGATCGAGCCGCGCTTCCAGATCGGCCGCTACGACGCGCAACGCGGCGTGTTGGTTCCCTTGCTGTCCAGCGATATCGTGTTCAGCGAGCTGCCGCGCGGCGACGATTACCAGATCGATTACATGCGAGGACGCTATGCCCAGCTCGGGCGGCGGCAAGGGGTGTGGTCCTGCAAGGCGAAAATCCCGCTGCAGGGGTGAGGATATTCGCGCCGGCCGCGGAGGACGGCATCGACAGGCCGGTCGAACCTCGTGCGCCCTAAAACGAAGAGCCCCGCGATCGCGGGGCTCTCGTTGTCGCTCACGGGCGAGAACGGACGTCAGCGCACGCCGCGCACGCGCAGGTCGATCGCGTCCTGGCCCTTGTCGCGTTGCAGGATGCGCGCGGGCACCGGCATGCCGTCGACGACCCAGGCGATGGTCTGTTTGTCGCCGTTGCTGCTGATCAGCTTGGTCGCGGTCTGGCTCTTGCCGCCGATGTCGATGCTTTCCTTGCCGGCCACGGTGTAGGTCAGTTGCTTGACGCGGCCGTCCTCGACCATGCGGTAGCTGATGGGCTTGCCGGCGCCGGCGTCGCGCACCAGGGCCAGGTTGATCAGCAGCGCGTCCATGTCGCCGGCGAGCAGCGGGATCGGGCCGGCGCGGTTTTCCTTGACGTCGCCGGTCCAGGTGGCCACGCCGCGGTTCCAGTCGTAGTTCGCGTTCTTGACCTGCTTGCGGGTCAGCACCTTGCTCGAGTCGCTGCCCGAGATCGGGCGCCACTGGCCGCCCTTTTCCTCGAACACGGTCGACTGGCTGAGGTTGGCCAGCGGGCTGCTGACTTCCAGGCTGTACTTCCAGCGGCCGGGGCCGGCCGCGGCCAGGGTCATGCGGCCGTTGCCCTGCATGCCCATGTAGCTGGCCGTGTAGTCGGCGCTGAAGGGCTTGATCGCGAGCGCGGGCAGGCTGGTCAGCGCCAGCGCGCCGGCCAGCAGCCAGGGCGACGGACGCAGCGACGGAACCTTGGGGGTAAGGGCCATCAGTTCACTCCTCGGTATTCGACCAGACGCAGGTCGTAGGTATCTTGACCGTTTTCGCGTTGAAGAATGCGAACGGGGGTCGGAACGCCTTCCACGACCCAGATCACGGTCTCTTCGTTGCCGCTTTGGACCCGGTTCACGCGCATGGCGTTGTAGCCCATGTCGGCGACCGACACGCTTTCCAGTTCCTGCGCGACCACGTACTGATGCGGGCGCACGCGGCCGCCGTCGACGAAGCGGTAGGCCAGGGTCTTGCCGGGCTGGGCGTCGCGGATCACGGCCAGATTGATCAGCAGGCCGCTCATGTCGCCGTCCTGCAGCGCGATGGGCTTTTGCCGGCTTTCCTTGACGTCGCCGGTCCAGCGCGCGCTGCGCTTGTTCCAGTCGTAGATGCCGATCACCTGGCGCTTGGAGAACACCACCTTGCGCACCAGCGCCTGGCTGAGCGGGCGGTAGGTGTCGCCGACCAGGTCGAACACCGTGCTCTGCTGCGCGGCCGCGCCGGCCAGGCCCATCATGCCGTGCTCGGCGCGGATATCCAGGTCGATGCGCCAATGGCTGCCGGAGGGCACCACCTGCATGGTCGCGTCGCCCAGCACCTTGCCGCTGTTGTAGACCTGGTAATCGGCCACGAACGGCTCCAGCGCGCAGGCGCGTCCGGGGAGCAGCGCGCCGAGCAGGACGGCGGCGAGCAGGGGCAGCGATGACTTCATGGCGGGAGCGGGGTCCTTGGGGCGCGAGGGCGTCGACGGACGAGTAGGGCGGAAGGGCGCGTATGCGTATTGGACCGGGCGTACGCGCTCGGGTTCAGGGCTGCAGCGTGTGTCCGGCGGAATCTAAACGCAGGGGGGTAAATAGCGGATGACCATCCAGGGTCACGGTTGCGCCCTGTTCAGCAATCCGGCCCGCGACCGCCAGCTGCAGCGTGGCCAGCAGCAGCGGGTGTTCCACCGAAAGTACGCGCGCGGCCAGGACCTCGGGGTCGTCGCCGTCGGCGATCGGCACCACCGCCTGCGCGATTACCGCGCCGGCATCTAGCTCGGGGATCACGAAGTGCACGCTGGCGCCGTGTTCGCGGTCGCCGGCCTCGATCGCGCGCGCATGCGTGCGCAGGCCGCGATGAAGCGGCAGCAGCGAGGGGTGGATGTTGAGCAGGCGGCCGCGGAAGCGTTCGACGAAGTCGGCGCCGAGGATGCGCAGGTAGCCCGCGCACAGCACCCAGTCCGGCGCGCAGGCCGCGACCGCGTCGCCTAGCGCGGCGTCGAAGGCCTCGCGCGAGGCATAGCCGCGCGGGTCGTCGCTCCAGCGCAGCGCGGCCGGCACCCGTTGCAGTGCCGCCGCCCCAGGCTTGTCGGAACACACCCCAACCACCTCGGCGGCGAGCCGGCCGTCGGCGATCGCGTCCAGCACCGCCTGCAGGTTGCTGCCGCGTCCCGAGGCGAGGACGGCGATGCGGGGAAGCTGGGGCATGCGGGCGGGATTCGGGAGCGGGCCCGCATTTTAGGCGATCCGCTGCGCTGGGCGCGGTTCGGGCCGCGATTGCGCTGCCTTGCGACGGTCGCGCTCAGGCGCCCACGTGCGAGCGCAGGCGCGCGACGTCCGCGCACCAGTCCTCGTAGTCCTCGGTCTCTTCCCAAAGCTCGCGCAGTTCCGATTCCGGGGCCAGGATGCGCTCGAGCGCGCGCAGCGCCTCCGGCACCAGGCTGGGGTCGCCCTGCAACTGCAGCCGCGCCAGCCAGGCCTGGAATTCGGCCTCGTCCTGGATCGCGGCGGTGGGCCGGCCCAGGGTCGCGGCCAGCACTTCGATCGCGGCCAGCGCTTCCACGGCCAGGTCCGAATCCAGGTAGTCGTCCTCCGCCAGCACCTGCGCGATCGCCGCGCGCATCGGCGCGAGATCCTCGCCTTCGATCAGGTCCAGCAGCCAATCGCTGGCGTGGTCGTTGTCGAACGAACCGATGCCCCAAGCGCCCATGCGTCCTCCGTGACGGCGGGCCGAACGCCGTGTGGGTGAGTCGGCGCGGGCGCGGCCAAGCCGCCTGCGAGCGCGCAGTGTCGCAAGAAACCTGAGGTGGCGCGCGTTCGCGGCGCTTTCAGTCCGCGCCGGGCTCCAGCGCCAGCAGGGCTTCGTGGGCGGTGACGGCGTCGGCGCCGCCTTGCGCGGCGATGGCTTCCAGCACCGGGCGCAGGGCGCGCGCCTGGCGCGCCAGTTCCGGCGCCAGCGCCTGCTGGTCGCGGTCGGGCTCGAACGACAGCGCCAGGTCGAAGAAGGCCTCCAGCGCCGTGCTGCGCGCCCAGCCCTGGCCGTGGCGCATCAGTTCGCCCAGAAACGGCAGCACCGCCAGCGCGATCGCGTGGTAGGTGCCGGCGTGGTTGTTGCCCACCGCGTACAGCACGGCGTGATAGGCGCGCTCGCTGCTGGTGCGGTCGTGCGCGTGCAGGGCGTCGGCCAGCGCCGCGCGTACCTGCGCGGCGTCGCTCCATTGCGGGCGCTCGTAGGCGTCCCAATCGACCGCGGCGACGCGGCGCTCGAAGTCCTGCAGGGCCGGCGGCAGCGCGACGGCGTTCATGCGCGGGCGCGGCGGCGCGGCCAGGCCGCGAGCGAACCGAGGGTGGCCAGGAACATGTCGGTGTGCGCGTCCCAGACGTCGCCCTGCTGGCCGTTGTAGGACTCGGCCGCTTCCGGCGACATGCCCAGCGCGATCGCCCATTCGATCCATTCGTAGATCAGGCTGGTGCACATGATCGCGGCGACTGCGAGCACGAAGGCCTGGCGCGCGCTCAGCGCCGGCCAGCGCTGGCGGAAGTACTCGCGCACCGCTGGCGCGAAGCACACGCCGTAGAGGAAATGGATCAAGCGGTCGAAGTGATTGCGTTCGAAGCCCAGCGCGCGATCCAGCGACCAACCGCCGGTCAACCACTGGATCCAGCGGTCGTAGGGCACGTAGGAGTACAGCCAGCGCGCGGCCACGCAGTGGGCCATCATGAACACGCAGATCGCGATGAAGTGGCTATCGCGCATCGGCCAACGCCGGTTGTGCAGCCACAGCCAGACCAGGCCGACCACGGTCAGCACACTGTGCATGCCCTGCTCGAAAGGGCTGGTCGGCGCGATCCAGCTGATCGCGAACACGGCCAGGACCACGGCCAGCGCCGCCTTCTTGATGGCGTTCATGGCTTGGAGCAAGAAGTGAGCGTGGAGTAGTGAGCAGCGAGCGAAAGCGCCCGCGTCGCAGGGGTATTGCTCCTACTCACTTCTCTCTCCTCTAAGCTCACTCCTGCTTCAACCGATATGCACGCGTTCGCCGTCGGCGTGCGCGACCACCCGGCCGATGCGCCAGTTCGCCAGCGCCATGCGCTCCAGCTCGGCTTCGATCTCGGCGGCGTCTTCCGGCGCCACGATCAGCACGAAGCCGATGCCGCAGTTGAAGGTGCGCCACATTTCTTCCTGGGTCACCGCGCCTTCGCGCTGCAGCCACTGGAACACCGGCGGCAGTTCCCAGGACGCGGCGTCGATGTCCAGGCCCAGGCCGTCGGGCACCACCCGAATGATGTTCTCGGTCAGGCCGCCGCCGGTGACGTGGGCCATGGCGTGGATCTTGTGGGCGCCGCCGTTGGCGCGCAGCAGTTCCAGCACCGGCTTCACGTACAGGCGGGTCGGCGCCATCAGCGCGTCGATCAGCTTGACCCCGCCCAGGTCGGTGTCGGCCGGGCGGCCGGCGCGGTCGTAGATGCGGCGGATCAGCGAATAGCCGTTTGAATGCGGGCCGCTGGAGGCCAGGCCGATCAGCAGATCGCCCTCGCGCACGCGGCTGCCGTCGAGCAACTGCGACTTCTCGACCGCGCCGACGGTGAAGCCGGCTAGGTCGTATTCGCCCGGCGGGTACATGTCGGGCATCTCGGCGGTCTCGCCGCCGATCAGGGCGCAGCCGGACTGCTCGCAGCCGGTGGCGATGCCGCTGACCACGGCCGCGGCGGTGTCCACGTCGAGCTTGCCGGTGGCGAAGTAGTCGAGGAAGAACAACGGCTCGGCGCCCTGCACCAGCACGTCGTTCACGCACATGCCGACCAGATCGATGCCGATGCTGTCGTGGCGGCCGAGCTGCTGGGCCAGCTTCAGCTTGGTGCCCACGCCGTCGGTGCCCGAGACCAGTACCGGCTCGCGGTACTTGCCCGACAGGTCGAACAGCGCGCCGAAACCGCCCAGCCCGCCCATGACTTCGGGACGGAAGCTGCGCTTGACCATCGGCTTGATGCGTTCGACCAGGGCGTTGCCCGCGTCGATATCGACGCCGGCATCGCGGTAGGTCAGGGGAGTGGGAGCGTCGGGGATGGAAGCGGTCACGGCGGCTCCGGCGGGCGCGAGTAAGAGGACAAGCCCGACATTTTACCAGTCGCGGAGCGCGCGAATGGACGTTCCGGCCCCACTACGGCACCATTTCATCCATTACGCACCTATCTAGGGACAGCGATGGTTCGGGCAATCCGCGTTTTACTGGTCGCGACCCTGCTGCTGGCGAGCTCTGCCGCCTGGGCGCAGCGTGTCGAAGGCGATCGTGCCAAGGCCGAGGGCGTTTACGCGGCCGAAGTGCCGGTCAACGGCCAGGGCGAGGCTGAGCGCAACGCGGGCTTCGCGCGCGCGCTGGCGCAGGTGCTGGGCAAGCTGTCCGGCGACCGCGGCGCGGCCGCGCGCCCGGGCGTGGGCCAGGAATTGCGCCGCGCCAAGGACTACGTGGCCGGCTACGACTACCGCCAGGACGAGGGCGTGGGCCCGACCGGGGCGCCCAGCTACCGCACCACCCTGGTGGTCAATTTCGACCAATCCCAGGTCGACAGCCTGGCCTCGGTGCTGGGTTTGCCGGTCTGGCCGACCCCGCGCCCCAAGCCGGTGCTGTGGCTGGCCATCGACGACGGCAGCGGCCCGCGCCTGGTCGGCCTGGCCCAGGCCAACGCCGCTCGCTCGACCCTGAACCGCGCGATCGAGCGCGGCTACCGCCTCGGCCTGCCCACCGGCAACGCGGCTGAACAGGCCGCGGTCGGCGCGATCTGGCGCGGCGACAGCGCCGCGGTCGCGCGCGCCTCGGCCCGCTACAGCCCGCCGATGCAGCTGATCGGCAAGCTCTACCGCTCCAAGGCCGGCTGGAAGGCCGACTGGATCTTCGTCGACAGCGGCAAGGTGCTGTCGACCTGGACCAGCGAAGAGGCCGACGCCCGCCGCGCCTTGTCCGGCGGTGCGGACGGCGCCGCCGACGCCCTGATGCGCCGCTACGCCAAGCGCGGCACCGCCGCCGGCCCGCCGGGCAACTACCGCGTGACCTTCACCGGCATCACCAGCAGCGACGATTTCATCCGCCTGTCCGGCTACCTGCAGCGGCTGGCCGTGGTGCGCCGGATCACCCCGGTACGCGCCAGCCCCAGCGGGGTCGAGTTCGAGCTGGAGCTGATCTCCGGCCTGCAGGGCTTCAAGCGCATGACCGAGGGCGACGACGTGCTCGAGGCGCAGGAAGGCCTGGAAGGCCAGCCGCCGGTCTACCGCCTGCGCTGACCGGCTAGGCTGGGCCCTCATGGCGACGCGCCGTTCACCGGCGCGCCGCCCGCTCGCAACCCATAGGATCCGCGGATGGAAACCACCCCCCTGCACGACATCGCCCAATTCCTGCGCCGCCTGCAATGGGCCGCGCTCGGCCTGGGCGCGTGCTGGCTGCTGTGGCTGCTGGCGCCGATCCTGACCCCGTTCGTGGTCGCCGCCCTGCTGGGCTGGCTGGGCGACCCGCTGGTCGACCGCCTGGAACGCGCCGGGCGCTCGCGCAACGTCGCCGTGACCCTGGTGTTCACCGCCATGGCCTTGCTGGTGCTGCTGGTGCTGGTGATCCTGGTGCCGCTGATCGAGCGCCAGATCTCCACCCTGATCGCCTCGCTGCCCAGCTACCGCGACTGGTTCATGAACACCGCGCTGCCGTGGGTGGAAATGCGTACCGGATTCGAGATCACCACCTGGCTGGATCTGGAGCACATCAGTCAGCTGGTGCGTAGCAACTGGGAGCGCGCCGGCGGCGTCGCCAGCACCCTGCTGGGCTATCTGTCGCGCTCGGGCTTCGCCCTGGTCGGCATGGCCGCCAATATCGCGCTGCTGCCGGTCATCACCTTCTTCTTCCTGCGCGATTGGGACCTGATGGTCGCGCGTGTGGCCTCGCTGGTGCCGCGCAACCACCTGAGCACCGTCGGCCGCCTCGCGCGCGAGTCCAGCGACGTGCTCGGCGCCTTCCTGCGCGGCCAGTTCCTGGTGATGCTGATCCTGGGCGTGATGTACGGCCTGGGCCTGTGGGCGGTGGGCCTGGACCTGGGCATCCTGATCGGCCTGATCGCCGGCCTGCTGACCTTCGTGCCCTACCTGGGCCCGGCCAGCGGCATCGTCCTGGGCACCATCGCCGCGCTGGTGCAGTACGGCGACTGGAAGTACGTCGCCGGCGTACTCACCGTGTTCGGCATCGGCCAACTGATCGAAGGCTATTGGCTCACGCCCAAGCTGGTCGGCGACCGCATCGGGCTGCATCCGGTCGCGGTGATCTTCGCCGTGCTCGCCGGCGGCCAGTTGTTCGGCTTCCTGGGCATGTTGCTGGCGCTGCCGGTGGCGGCGGTGGCCAACGTGCTGCTGCGTTACGCGCAGGAGCGCTACACCCGCAGCCGTTTGTACGCGGGCACGCCGTCGTCGATCCTGCTGGAGCCGGGCCCGCTCGTCGTGCCGACGTCGGCCGAACGCGAACCCGAGTGAGCCGGCTGCGATCCGCGATGAGTCTGCCGCGATGAACCTGCAGCGATGAGCGTGCCGCAGCTGCCCTTGGCGCTGCGCTACCCGCCGGACCAGCGACTCGACACCTTCGTCGCCGCGCCGGCAGGAGCGATCGCGCAACTGCGCGCCTTGGCCGAGCAGGCCGGCGGCGATTGGCTGTACCTGGCCGGCCCCGCGGGCGTCGGCAAGACCCACCTGCTGCTGGCCGCCTGCGCCGCCGCCGAAGCCGCCGGACGCCGCGCCGCCTACCTGCCGCTGGTCGCGGCCGCCGGGCGCCTGCGCGACGCGCTAGAAGCGCTGGAAGGCAACGACCTGCTGGCACTGGACGGCCTGGAGGTCATCGCCGGCACGCGCGAGGACGAGATCGCCCTGTTCGACGCCCACAACCGCGCGCGCGCCGCCGGCGCGGCGGTGATCTACGCCGCGCGCGAAGCCCCCGACGGCCTCGCCCTGAGCCTGCCCGACCTGCGCTCGCGCCTGTCGCAATGCGCGCGCATCGCGCTGTCGCCGCTGGACGACGACGGCCGCGCCGAAGTGCTGCGCCAGCGCGCGCAACGCCGAGGTCTGGTCCTGGAAGAGGCTGCGCTGGATTGGATGCTCAAGCGCGTCGACCGCGAGCTGGCCGGCCTGACCGCGCTGCTTGACCGCCTCGACCGCGCCTCCCTGGCCGCGCAGCGCCGCATCACGGTGCCGTTTCTGAAGCAGACGCTGGAGCAGCGTTGAGGCGTTAACGATACCGGCCCGCTACGAGGCCGGCGCTAGCCCCTGTAGGAGCGGCGCAAGCCGCGACCGCGACATCGGCTTGCGTCGAATGTGTGTGTCGCCGCGCTAACGCAATCGCGGCTCACGCCGCTCCCACAGGAAGCAGGGCTGCACGCGCCTGTGTGCACGATTGTGGTTGTGGTCATCGCAAGCCTCGCCGTAGCGACGCACCCACCACTGTGGGAGCGGCGTAAGCCGCGATCGCGGGACTCGCTTGCGTCGTGAGTGGGGTGCCAAGTGGTGGTCGCGGCCTGCGTCGTTGTCGCAGTGGCGCGGTCGCGGCTTACGCCGCTCCTACTCCAAAGCCCCAAGACGGGACGTCGAGCGAATGGCTCAACGCCCGCAGCGCGTGTAACCCGGCACGTTCAAACCCAGCACGATGTCGCGCTGCACGCGCCAGCCCGTGCGCGCGTCGCCTTACGGATGGGCGATGCCGTTGCCGCCGTAAGCCAGTTGCTGGCGCGCGCGGCGGTCAGGCGCGGGTCGTCGTCGAACAGCACGTCGCCCAGGTAGTACGTACAGCGCCCCGGCTCGGGCTTCGGCCGCTCGAGCGCTTGCGAGGGCGCCGCATAGCAGCAAGACATGCAGGCAGGCGGTGGCGACTCCACGCATGATCCGCTCCCAATGAACGATGCCCGCGGACGCAGGGGCGGGCGGACTCCTCCTAACCGCCGCGAGCCGGGTCCCGATCGGGCTCGCCGGCCAGCAGCGCGCTGCGCAGCGCGGGGTCCTGCACCTCACCGCCCCAGGCATTGGCATGCACCAGATCCTGCAGCGGCAGGCGCGAGCGCCAACCGCGCGTTTCCAGCTCCGGTCGCTCCAGGAACTGGCTGACATAGCCCAGACACAGGTAAGCGAGCGGTTCGACGCCCTCGGGCAGACCGAGCACGCGCGCCAGTTCGCGGGGTTCCAGGATGCTGACCCAGCCCACGCCGATGCCCTCCGCGCGCGCGGCCAGCCACAAGTTCTGCACCGCCAGGCAGGCGCTGAACAGGTCCGCGTCCAGCATGGTGTTGCGACCCAACACATGTTCGCCGCCGCGGCCGCGGTCGCAGGTGATGCACAGATTGATCGGGCTTTCGACGATCCCTTCCAGCTTGAGCTGCCGATAAAGTTCGGCGCGTTCGTCGCGGTAGTTGTGCGCGGCCTGCGCATTGGCTTGCGCGTGCAGAGCCTTCACTTCGTGCTTGACCGCCGGATCCTCGACGACGATGAAGTCCCAGGGCTGCATGAATCCCACCGACGGCGCATGGTGCGCGGCGCGTAGCAGGCGCTCAAGCACGTCCGCGGGAATCGGGTCGGGCAAGAACTGCGAACGCACGTCGCGGCGCTCGAAGATGGCGCGGTAGACGCCGCCGCGTTCAGCGTCGGAGAAACGGTGCCCGGCGCTCATGCGCCCATGCTCCTGTGGTGGCGTCGCGTTGCGGGCGTCGGCCTCATGTCTGCGCCGGCCATTCGATGAATTCCGCCGGGACCGCGTCGGTCAGCCACACGCCGTTGTCGGCGCGGAAGAAAGCGGCGCCTTGTGCGTGCATCTCGCCGGCGCGCACCTGCAGCACTACCGGCCGTCCGTGGCGACTGCCGACCTTGAGTGCGGTATCGCGGTCGGCGGACAGGTGCACGTGCTGGCGGCTCTGCTTGCGCAGGCCTTCGGCGCGGATCGCCTCAGCGTGGCGAGTGGCGGTGCCGTGGAACAGCCGGGCCGGCGGCTCAATCGGCGCCAGGGCCAGGTCGATGTCGATCGAATGGCCCTGATTGGCGCGTATGCGATCGCCGTCGTCGCTGAGCTTGAAACGCTGCTTGTCGTTGTCGCGCACCAACTCGCGCAGCAGCTCGCGGTCGTAGCGTTTGCCGTGCGCGGCGGCCTTGGCGATGAGTTCGTCCACGTCGGCCCAGCCTTCCGCGTCCAGTTGCAGGCCGATGGCCTCGGGTTCATGGCGCAGGATCAGGCTGAGGAATTTGCTGAGCGGCTTGTGTCGGTCGGTCATATCGCCGCGCATGCTAGCAGTTCGTCGGACGATGCCTGGCGCTCAGCCCGGCAGGGCCGCGTCCAGTTCGGCCAGCCGCTGCGGCGTGCCCACGTCGGTCCAGCGGCCGCGGTGGTGTTCGCCATGGATGCGGCCCTCGGCCATGTGCGCGCGCAGGATCGGCGCCAGACGGAAGCGCGGCGGAGTGTCGTCGGCGCCGGCATCGCGGCTGTGCGCACGCCACCCGTCCAGCAATTGCGGGCGATACACGCCGAGGCCGGCGTAAGTGAGGCGGTGCGCGCCGTCGCTGCGCACCAGTCCGTCCTCGTCCAGCGCGAAATCGCCCTGGGTGGCCTGCGGCGGCCGATCGACCATCACCAGATGCGCCAGTCCCTCGGGCTCGCGCGGCAGGCGCGCGAAGTCGAAGTCGGTCCAGACGTCGCCGTTGACCAGCAGGAAGGGCGCGTCGCCGAGCAGGGGCAGGGCATGCAGCATGCCGCCACCGGTTTCCAGCGGCGTGGTGCCTTCGTAGGAATAGACGATGCGCAGGCCCCAGCGTGCGCCGTCGCCGAGTGTGCGCGGGAACTGCTCGGCCAGCCAGGAGGTATTCACCACCACCTCGCACACCCCGCACGCCGCCAGCTTTTCCAGATGCCATTCGATCAGCGGCTTGCCGGCGACGGCGAGCAAGGGTTTGGGCGTGGTGTCGGTGAGCGGGCGCATGCGCTCGCCCAGTCCCGCCGCGAAGATCAGCGCCTTCATGCCGCGAGCCTCGCCAGCGCCGGACGGATGCGCGTGTCCAGCAGCTCCGTCAGCGCCTGCAATTCGGGATAGCGCGGCAGTACTTCATCCAGATAGGCGATGAAGCGCGGCGCATCGGGCAGGTACTTGGTCTTGCCGTCGCGGTAATGCAGGCGCGCGAAGATGCCCAGGATCTTGAGGTGGCGCTGCACGCCCAGCCAGTCGGCGTCGCGACGGAAGCGCGCCAGCGTCGGCACCGGCACGCCCGCGGCGACGGCGCGCTCGTGGTAACGCGCCAGCCAGGCGTCGACGCGGTCCAGCGGCCAGCTCAGAAACGCGTCCTTGAACAGACTGATCGCGTCGTAGGCGACTGGGCCGCGCACGCAGTCCTGGAAGTCCAGCACCGCCGGGCCCGGCTGCACCGGCATCAGATTGCGCGGCATGAAATCGCGATGGGTGAGCACCTGCCGCTGCGCGAGCGCGTTGTCCATCAGGCGACGCTGCACCAGCTCCAGGCGGTCGCTATCGTCGCAGTCGAGTTCCAGGCCCAGATGACGGCGCAGGAACCACTCCTCGAACAGGCCGGCGTCGCGCTGCAGCAGGGCCTCGCCGAACTCGCCCATGCCCT
The DNA here is from genome assembly GCF_001427505.1 of Lysobacter sp. Root604. Taxonomy (NCBI): domain Bacteria; kingdom Pseudomonadati; phylum Pseudomonadota; class Gammaproteobacteria; order Lysobacterales; family Lysobacteraceae; genus Lysobacter; species Lysobacter sp. Root604. The sequence continues at coordinate 96,070 of NZ_LMGS01000013.1, forward strand.
CGGGCGGCGCGATCGCCTGCAGCTTCAACAATTGTTCGATCGCGGCTTCGAAATACGCGTCGGCGCTGTCGGCGTCGATGATCTGGGCCAGGGTCGGGCCGCCCAGGTCTTCCAGCAGCAGGAAGCCGTGTTCGGTGTCCTCGACCAGCACGCGCGGCACGCGTACGCCGCCGTCTTCGAGCAACGCGCGCATGCGCAGCCAGGGACGTACGTCCTCCAGCGTCGGCGGCGAGTCCATGACGATGGCGCTGGCGGGCATGCCGGCCGCGTCGGGCGCGGCGCGCCAATAGCTGCGGAAGCCGGCGTCGACCGAGGCGCGCTGCAGTTGCAGGCGGCTGTCGCCGGTGGCGCGGCGGGCCCAGGCGAGGCGCTGGTCGGCGCGCTCGTCGGCGTGAAGCTGGGTCATGCGATCTCCGCGCGGCCAAGGGGGCCGCGAGCGCACAGGGTAAACGCCCCGGTGCGCGCGGTGAATGGCGGGTCGCGGATTGGGCGCGGGGAGCGCTGTGGGAAGGCGCGAGTAAGGCGATCGCGGCTCACGCCGCTCCCACAGGCAGCGGGGCTCAGGCCGCCACGTCTTCCTGCGCCAGCGCGGCCAGCCATTCGTCGTCGGAGCCTTCGGCCACGCCTTCGAACAGGAAGGTGGAGAGGTAGCGCTCGCCGGTGTCGGGCAGCATCGCCAGCAGCACGCTGCCGGCCGGCGCCTGCTCGGCGACCTGGAGCGCGGCGGCGACGGTGGCGCCGGCGGAGATGCCGACGAACACGCCCTCCTCGGCGGCCAGGCGGCGCGCGGTGTCGCGCGCGAGCACGTCGTCGACCGGACGGATCTCGTCGGCCACGCCGCGGTCCAGCACCGCCGGCACGAAGTCCGGGGTCCAGCCCTGGATCTTGTGCGGCTGCCAGTCCTTGCCGCTCAGCAGCGAAGCGCCGGCGGGTTCGGAGGCGATGATCCTCAGATCCGGACGCGCGAGCTTGAGCACCTGGCCGGCGCCGCTGAGGGTGCCGCCGGTGCCCCAGCCGGTCACGAAATAGTCCAGGCGCTTGCCGGCGAAATCGCGCAGGATTTCCGGGCCGGTGGTGCTGCGGTGGTAGGCCGGGTTGGCCGGGTTCTCGAACTGACGGGCCAGGAACCAGCCGTGCTGCGCGGCGAGTTCGGCGGCCTTGCGCACCATGCCGCTGCCGCGCTCGGCGGCCGGGGTCAGGATCACCTTGGCGCCGTAGGCGCGCATCAGCTTGCGGCGCTCGACCGAGAAGGTTTCGGTCATCACCGCCACGAACGGATAGCCGCGCGCGGCCGCGACCATGGCCAGGGCGATGCCGGTGTTGCCGGAGGTCGCCTCGACGATGGTCTGGCCGGGCTGGAGCGCGCCGCTGCGTTCGGCGTCCAGCACGATCGCCAGCGCTAGGCGATCCTTGACCGAGCCGCCCGGGTTGAAGGATTCGACCTTGGCGTACAGCGAGACATGCGCCGGCGCGATCCGCTGCAGTTTGACGATGGGCGTGTTGCCGATGGTGTCGAGGATGCTGTCGTAGAGGGCCATGGCGGGTCCTGATTCGGAAAAGAGGGAGGGGCGGATTCAGGCCGCGGCTGCCAGCGCCGGCGCGTGGCGCAGCGGCGCCGCGCCGTACCAGTGCAGGCGTTCGGCCAGGCCCGCGACTTCGCCCAGGATCAGCAACGCCGGCGAGCGCACGTCGTGCGCGAGCGCGGCGTCGGGCAGTTCGGCCAGGGTGCCGACCACGGTGCGCTGGTTCGCGCGCGAGCCGTTCTCGATCAGCGCGAACGGCGTGCCCGGGGCGCGGCCGTGGGCGATCAGACGATCGCGCAGGCGCTCCAACCCGGCCACGCCCATGTACACCGCCAAAGTCTGGCGTTCCTGCGCCAACGCGGCCCAGTCCAGTTCGTCCTCGGAGTCCTTGCAGTGCGCGGTCACCAGGCGCACCGACTGGGCGTGCTCGCGATGGGTGAGCGGCACGCCGGCGTAGGCCGCGCAGGCCAGGGCGGCGGTAATGCCGGGCACCACTTCAAAGGCGATGCCGTGCGCGCGCAGCACTTCGATTTCCTCGCCGCCACGCCCGAACACGAACGGGTCGCCGCCCTTGAGCCGGACCACGCGCTTGCCGGCGCGCGCATGTTCCAGCATCAACTCGTGGATGCGGTCCTGGGTGGTGTGATGGTCGCCGGCCTGCTTGCCGACTTCGATGCGTTCGGCGTCGCGCCGCGCCAGTCGCAGCACCTCGGCGCTGACCAGGCGGTCGTGCAGGATCACGTCGGCTTCGTTGAGCGCGCGCAGGCCGCGCAGGGTCAGCAGGCCCGGATCGCCGGGGCCCGCGCCGACCAGCACCACCGAGCCGCGCGGGGTGCGCGGTTCACGCGTTTCCAGGGCCTGCGCGAACGCGCGTTCGGCGGCGCGATGGCGGCGTTGGCGCAGCAGCGCCGGCAGTGGGCCGTCGAGCAGACGGTCGAAGAAGCGCCGCCGCGCGCCCAGGTCGGGGTAATGCGCGCGGATGCGCAGGCGTTCGCGCCCCAATAATTCGGCCAGTTCGCCCAGCGAGGGATCGAGCTGGGTTTCCAGGCGTTCGCGCAGATGGCGCGCCAGCATCGGCGCGCCGCCGCCGCTGGAGATCGCGATCTGCAACGGGCCGCGCTCGATGCGCGCGGGCACGTGGAAGCTGGACGCCTCGGCATCGTCGACGACGTTGACCCAGACCCGCCGCGCTTCGCCGGCGGCGGCGACGGCGCGGTTGACCTGCGCATCGTCGGTGGCCGCGATCGCCAGCCAGACCTCGTCCAGCCAGCGGTCGGCGAACTCGCCGCGCAGATGCCGGATGCGGCCCTGTTCGGCCAACTGGACCAGCGAAGGCTGCAACGCGGGCGCGCCGACCCGGACCTGCGCCCCGGCCTCCAGCAAGGCCTCGACCTTGCGCTGCGCGACCGCGCCGCCGCCCACCACGAGAACGGCGCGGCCGCGCAGGGCGGCGAACAGGGGGAAAAGACCGGTACTCATGTTCAGTGGCGGGGCGCGCAGGGCCGAAGACGTTGAGGCGAACCTACAAACCCCGGCCCGGCGGGGGAAATGACGCCCCCGCCTGTGCCCATGCCCTAACGGCATGAGCGCGGGGCCGCCACCGGGCCGACACTACTGGACAGCGGCCGCGGGCCGGCTTAGGCTATAAATCCTTCTATCCGTATAGAGAGATAAACGTGGACACGATGTCGTGCCGGATGCCCGGGTGTTGCCGCGCCGTCGCCTGCCGCCGTCCTCTCGTCTCCCTGTTCCGGATTCCGCCGTTATGACTCTCACCCAGTTGCGCTACCTCGTCGCGATCGCCGACTCCGGCCTCAACATCACCCTGGCCGCCGAGCGCGTGCACGCCACTCAGCCCGGTTTGTCCAAGCAGCTCAAACAGCTGGAGGACGAACTGGGCTTCCAGTTGTTCGTGCGCAAGGGCCGCAGCCTGGAAGCGATCGCGCCGGCCGGCGAGCGTGTGCTCGCGCATGCGCGTCGCATCCTCGACGAGGCCGGCAACATCCGCGCCTACGCCGCCAACGAGCGCGGCCAGCACGCCGGCCGCCTGGTCCTGGCCACCACCCACACCCAGGCGCGCTACGTGCTGCCGCCGGTGATCGCCAACGTGAAGCGCGGTTTCCCGCAGGTCAGCGTGCATCTGCAGGCGACCGCCGACGGCGAGGTGCTGGAGCACCTGTCGCACGGCAACGCCGACCTGGCGGTGATCAGCACCGCCGGCGCCGCGCCCGAAGGCGGCTTGGCGGTGCCGCTGTTCCGCTGGCGCCGGGTGGTGCTGGTGCCGCGCACGCATGCGCTGGCCTCGCTCAAGCGCGCGCCCACGCTGGCCGAACTGGCCGCGCATCCGCTGATCAGCTACGAGTCCTCGACGCGTCCGGAATCCTCGCTGCGCCGCGCCTTCGCCGCCGGCGGGGTCGAGCCGCAGCTGGCGATGACCGCGCGCGACGCCGACCTGATCAAGACCTATGTCCGCGCCGGCCTCGGCGTGGGCGTGCTCGCCGAAATGGCGGTGACCGGCCGCGACGAAGACCTCAAGGCGCTGACCGCGCCCGATGCGCTGCCCGAATGCGTGACCTGGGCGGTGATCCCGCGCGCGCGCGTGCTGCGCGACTACGCGCTGGAACTGCTGCACGGCCTGGCCCCGCAGATCGACCGCCGCGATCTGCGGCGCGTGCTGGAGGGCAACCTCGAGGCGCAATGGCCGCGCGCGCCCAGTTGGGAAGAGTTGATGCGTACGGCTGCGGTCTGAGCGCAGCGTTCGGGCTGGCTCGCGACACCGTCGCAGGCGCTGTGCATCGGCTTCGTTCGTCGGTTTGACGAAGGGAGCGAAAGCAAATCCCCCTCAATCCCCCTTTTCCAAAGGGGGAGGCAGCGCGCATGCAAGCGCGGAATTGCGGTGTCCTTCCATCGAAGTTCCTCCCTTCCTTCCGTCGGAGTTCCCCCCTTTGAAAAAGGGGGCAGGGGGGATTTGCTTCTGCGCAAGCGCGCCTCAAGCCGCCTGCTCGGCCGCGCCTTCATCGTCGAAGTGCAGCCCGCACTCGCGCTTGAGCCCGAAGAAGCGCGTGTCTTCCTCGCGCATGCCGTCCTCGAGTTTGCTGGTGGTGTGGACGTCGCCGATCGACACATAGCCGTCGTGCCACAGCGGGTGATAGGGCAGGTCGTGCGCCTGCAGGTACTGCCAGACGTCGCGGTCGTTCCAATCGGCCAGCGGATGCAGTTTCCAGCGGCCGTCGCGCAGGCTCAGGAAGTCGAGATTGGCGCGGGTACTGGACTGGCTGCGGCGCAGGCCGGCGATCCAGGTGCGCACGCCGAGTTCGTTCAAGGCGCGCTGCATCGGCTCGACCTTGCGCAGGCGGTTGTAACGCTCGATCCCGTCCACGCCCTGTTCCCAGATCTTGCCCATGCGCGCTTCCATCCAGGCGATGCCGATCTGTGGCCGATAGACCTTGAGGTTCAGATCCAGGCGCGTGCTCATCTCGTCGATGAAGCGGTAGGTCTCCGGGAACAGATAGCCGGTGTCGATCAGGACCACCGGAATTTTCGGCGCCTGGCGCGTGACCATGTGCAGCGAGACCGCGGCCTGCGCGCCGAAGCTGGACGACAGCGCGTGTTCGCCGGCGGTGTTCTCCAAGGCCCAGGCCACACGATCCTGTGCGCTCAGACCTTCCAGCCAGCGGTTGAGATCGGCCAGCGCGCGCGGCGATTCGGCGGCGGTGATGGGATCGGGCGGGCTCATGCGCGGACCTCGGTGGCGACGACGGCGATCGGAATGCTGGGACGGATGGCGTGGGGCGGAATGGCGACGGTTTCGCTGCGCAGCAGGTAGTCGCCGAAGCCTTCCTCGGCCTGGCGCTGCGCGGCGTAGTCGGCGAACAACGGATCCAGCGCAGCCAGGATCTCGGGTTCGGCGATGTTTTCGCGGTACAAGGTGTTGAGGCGCTGGCCGCGGTGATCGGCGCCCAGCATCAGGTTGTAGCGGCCGGGCGCCTTGCCGACCAAGGCGATCTCGCCCAGGTAGGGGCGCGAGCAGCCGTTCGGGCAGCCGCTGATACGCAGGTGGATCGGGGCATCGCCGATGCCGTGGTTCTGAAGCAGGCCTTCGACCTTGCCGATCAGTTCCGGCAGATAGCGTTCGGCCTCGGCCATGGCCAGGCCGCAGGTCGGCAGGGCCACGCAGGCCAGGGCGTTGCGGCGCAGCGGGCTGGCGTCGCGGTAGCCGTCCAGGCCGTATTGCGCGATCAGCGCATCGACGCGCGCGCGCAGCGCCGGCGCGATGCCGGCCACGGTCAGGTTCTGGTTCGGGGTCATGCGGAATTCCGCGCCCGCGCCGTCTTGCTGCGCGCTCAGCAGCTGCGCGAGCTCCCGCAGCCCGCTGAGGTGGCGCACCTGCGAACCGTCGGCGGACTCGCCATCGACGATGCGGCCGGCCGGAATGCGCAGGGTCAGATGCGCGCGCCCGTCCTCGCCCTCGACCCAGCCGAAGCGGTCGCCGTTGTGGGCGAAGGCGAACGGCCGCGCCGGGGGGAGAGGGAACCCGGCGCGGCGTTCGACTTCGGCCTGGAACCAGTCCAGCCCATGGTCGTCGATGGTGTACTTCAGGCGCGCGCGCTTGCGCACGGCGCGGTTGCCGTGGTCGCGCTGGGCGGTGACCACCGCCTCGCCGACCGCGATCACCTGCTCGGGCGTGACGAAACCGATCACGTTGCCCAGGCGCGGATAGGTCTCGGGGTCGCCGTGGGTCGCGCCCATGCCGCCGCCGACGCTGACGTTGTAGCCCAGCAGTTCGCCGGCCTCGTCGAGCACGGCGATGTAGCCCAGGTCCTGGGCGAACACGTCGACGTCGTTGTAGGGCGGCACCGCGAAGCCGATCTTGAACTTGCGCGGCAGGTAGACGTTGCCGTAGATCGGCTCTTCTTCGCCGCCGCTGCCGGCCACGCGTTCTTCGTCCAGCCAGATCTCGTAGTAGGCGCGGGTGTTGGGCAGCAGGTGTTCGGACAGCGCCGCGGCCTGGGCGTACACGGCCGCGTGCGTGTGCGAGCGCAGCGGGTTGGCGGCCACCGCGACGTTGCGGTTGACGTCGCCACAGGCGGCCAGGGTGTCGATCAGCGTGGCGTTGATCGCCTGCATGGTCGGCTTGAGTTCGGTCTTGATCACGCCGTGGAACTGGAACGCCTGGCGGGTGGTGATGCGCAGGCCGCGCTCGGCGTAGGTGGTCGCGATCGCGTCCAGCTTCAGCCACTGCGCCGGTGTGACCACGCCGCCCGGGGTGCGGGTGCGGATCATGAAGCTGTAGGCCGGTTCCAGCTTGGCCAGGCGGCGCTCGTCGCGGATGTCGCGATCGTCCTGCTGGTAGCTGCCGTGGTACTTGATCAGGGTCTGATCGTCCTCGCGCAGGCTGCCGGTGACCGGGTCGGCCAGGCTCTCCAGCAGGCTGCCGCGCAGGCGTGCGCTGGAGCGCTTGATGTCTTCGACGGAATGCGCGCTCATCAGTACACGTCCCGCGCGTAGCGGCCCTGCTGCTGCAGGCCGTTGAGGTAATCCTCGGCGTCCTCGGCGCTCTTGCCGCCGTGCTCGGCGATCGCCGCCAGCAGCGCGGCGTGCACGTCGCGCGCCATCCGGGTGGCGTCGCCGCAGACGTACAGATGGGCGCCGCCTTCCAGCCAGTCGTAGAGATCGCGACCGGCCTGGCGCAGGCGGTCCTGCACATAGACCTTGTGGGCCTGGTCGCGCGAGAACGCCAGGTCCAGGCGCTGCAGCTGGCCCGCCTTCAGCGCCGCCTGCCATTCGGTCTGGTAGAGGAAGTCGCTGCGGAAATGCGGATTGCCGAACAGCAGCCAGTTGCGGCCGCTGGCGCCGTCGGCGGCGCGCTCCTGGACGAAGCCGCGGAACGGCGCGACGCCGGTGCCGGGGCCGATCATGATCACGTCGCGGGCGCCGTCGCGCGGCAGGCGGAAGCGCTCGTTGTGTTCGACGAACACCGGCAGGCGCGCGCCTTCCTCGCTGCGCGCCAGCAGGTGCGAGGCCGCGCCCCAGCGCGTGCCGCCGGCGCTGGCGTATTCGACGTGGGCCACGGTCAGGTGGACCTCGTCGCCGACCAGCTTCTGGCTGGAGGCGATCGAGTACAGGCGCGGCGTGAGCGGGCGTAGCGCCGCCACCAGTTCCTCGCCCGACCAGGCGCCGTCGTAGCGCTGCAGCAGGTCGATCACCTGGGTGTCGGCGAGCAGGCGGGTGAACGCGGCCGCGTTGTCCGGCGCGAGCAGGCGGTTGAGTTCGTCGCTGCGCGCATGCGCGGCGTGGCTGGCCACGAACGGGCGCGCCAACTTGGTCAGCTCGCGCTTCTCGCCCAGCCACTGGCGCAGCGGCAGGCGCTGGCCGCCGTGCTCGACTTCGCTGTCGCCGTCCAGTTCCAGGGTCTGCAGCACCGCCTCGACCAGGGCCGGCGGGTTGCGCGGCCACAGGCCGAGCGCATCGCCGGGCGCGTAGCTCAGGCCCGAGCCTTCCAGCGACAGTTCGATATGGCGCACATCCTTGTCGCTGCCGCCCACGGTCAGGCGCTGGTTGACCAGCAGCTCGGCCGCGAACGGGGATTCGCGGGTGTAGGCCGGCGCGGCCGGCAGCGGACGCAGCGGGGTGACGGTGGCCAGCGGCGCGCTCGGCTTGAGCGCGTCCTTGGCCGCGCTCAGGGCCTGCTGCAGCCAGGGCGTGGATACCGTTTCGAAGTCCAGATCGGCGTCGCCGCGCGCCAGCAGGCGGGTCGCGCCGAGTTCGGCCAGGCGCTCGTCGAGCTTGGCTCCGATCGCGCAGAACTGCGGATAGCTGGAGTCGCCCAGGCCGAGCACGGCGTAGTGCAGCTGCTTGAGCTCGGGCGCGCGCTTGCCGGCGATGAACTCGACCAGGCCGCGGGCGTCGTCGGGCGGGTCGCCGTCGCCCTGGGTGCTCACCACCAGGTAGAGGTGGCGTTCGTTCTTGAGCTCACGGGTCGGGTAGGCGTCGGCGCGCAGCAGGCGCACCGCCAGGCCGGCCTGCTCGGCCTGGGCCGCGAGCTGCTCGGCCAGGCGCTTGGCGTTGCCGGTCTGGCTGCCGTAGACCACGGTCAGGCGTTCGCCGCTGCGCGCCTCGGGCGCCAGTGGGACCGGCGCCAGGGCGCCGCCGGCGGTGCGTGCGGCCAGTCCGGCGGCGTAGCCGGACAGCCACCACAGGCCGTCGCGGTCGAGGTCGTCGGTCAGACGCAGCAGCGCGGACAGCCGGTCCTCGGTCAGCGGAGTGGCAAGTAGCGCGGGCGCGGGCATGGCGGAGGGCGGGCTCGGGGCAGGGAACGGCGAGGTTCGGAGCCTGCAGGCTAGGCCCCGCGCGAGACGCGCGGAAAGGATGCTGCGTTATGCGTTCATGCCCTGCGCTCATTTCCGGGCACGCCGGCCGGGGCGGCTTAATGGCGGCCCGTTCGCAGGTGCGTCGCCGCTGGCATGTCTCCCGATTCCCTTCTGTGGTCAGATAGTCCCGGTCGCGCCGGGCCCCGGCGCGGCGCCTACGCACGCCCCGCAGCCACGAGCCCGACCTTGGACCTGAGCCACCTAGACCGCCTCGAAGCCGAAAGCATTCATATCCTTCGGGAAGTAGCGGCCGAATTCCGTAACCCGGTGATGCTGTACTCGGTGGGCAAGGACAGCTCGGTGCTGCTGCACCTGCTGCTCAAGGCCTTCCATCCGGCGCGCCCGCCGATCCCGCTGCTGCACGTGGACACCGGCTGGAAGTTCCGCGAAATGATCGCCTTCCGCGACCGCCGCGCCGCCGAGACCGGCGTCGACCTGCGCGTGCACACCAACCGCGACGGCCTGGCGCGTGGGATCGGTCCGATCAGCCACGGCGCCAGCGTGCACACCGACGTGATGAAGACCCAGGGCCTGAAGCAGGCGCTGGATGCGGCGCGCCACGACGCCGCGATCGGCGGCGCGCGCCGCGACGAGGAGAAGTCGCGCGCCAAGGAGCGCATCTTCTCGTTCCGCAACGAACAGCACCGCTGGGACCCCAAGAACCAGCGTCCCGAGCTGTGGAATCTCTACAACACCCGCATCCGCAGCGGCGAGAGCGTGCGCGTGTTTCCGATCTCGAACTGGACCGAGCTCGACGTGTGGCTCTACATCTACCGCGAGAAGATCCCGGTGCCGTCGCTGTACTTCGCCGCCGAACGTCCGGTGGTGGAGCGCGACGGCGCCCTGATCCTGGTCGACGACGAGCGCCTGCCGCTGCGGCCGGGCGAAACCCCGCAGCTGCGCAAGGTGCGCTTCCGCACCCTGGGCTGCTATCCGCTGACCGGCGCGATCGAATCCGAGGCCGAGACCCTGGAGCAGATCATCGCCGAGATGCTGGTGGCGACCACCTCCGAGCGTCAGGGCCGGGTGATCGACCACGACCCCTCCGCCTCGATGGAGAAGAAGAAGCAGGAGGGCTATTTCTGATGAAGCCGGGATTCGAGATTCGGGATTCTGGATTCGGGAAGGCTGGAACAGGTTCGGATACGGGGGCCGCTGTTGCGAATCCCCAATCCCGAATCCCCAACCCCGTCGGCGACAAAGTCGTCGAGTACCTGCGCCTGCACGAATCCAAGGGCCTGCTGCGCTTCATCACCTGCGGCAGCGTCGACGACGGCAAGAGCACCTTGATCGGGCGCCTGCTGCACGACACCCGCCTGCTGTTCGACGACCAGCTCGCCGCGCTCAGCGCCGACAGCCGCCGCCACGGCACCCAGAACGGCGAGATCGATTACGCCCTGCTGGTCGACGGCCTGGCCGCCGAGCGCGAGCAGGGCATCACCATCGATGTCGCCTACCGCTATTTCGGCACCGAGCGGCGCAAGTTCATCGTCGCCGACTGCCCGGGCCACGAGCAGTACACCCGCAACATGGCCACCGGCGCGTCCACCGCCGACCTGGCCGTGGTGCTGGTGGACGCGCGCAAGGGCCTGCTGACCCAGACCCGTCGCCACACCTACATCGCCGCGCTGCTCGGCATCCGTCACGTGCTGCTGGCGGTCAACAAAATGGACCTGGTCGGCTACGACCAGGCGGTGTTCGAGGCCATCGTCGCCGAGTACCGCGAACTCGCGGCGCAACGCGGCATCGCCCAGGTCACGGCGATTCCGCTGTCGGCGCTGCGTGGCGACAACCTGCTGCAGCGCTCGCAGGCCATGCCCTGGTACGACGGCGTCAGCGTGCTCGAGCATCTGGAAACCGTGGATGTCGCGCGCGACGAGGTCGAGGTCGGCTTCCGTCTGCCGGTGCAATGGGTGAATCGCCCGAATCAGAACTTCCGCGGTTTCGCCGGCACCGTGGCCGCGGGCGTAGTGCGGCCCGGCGACGAGATTGCGGCGCTGCCCTCGGGCCGGCGCTCCAAGATCGCGCGCATCGTCACCGCCGAGGGCGATCTCGACATCGCGGGCGTCGGCCAGGCGGTCACGCTGACCTTGGACGACGAGCTCGACATCAGTCGCGGCGACGTGATCGCCTCCGCGGACGCGCCGGCCCAGGTCGCCGACCAGTTCGCCGCCCACCTGCTGTGGATGGGCGAGAACCCGCTGCTGCCGGGCCGTCCGTACTGGCTCAAGATCGGCACGCGCACGGTCAGCGCCACCGTCACCGAGATCAAACACAAGATCGACGTGAACACCCAGGCCCAGCTCGCCGCCAAGCACCTGGAACTCAACGAGGTCGCCTACTGCAACCTCAACCTCGATCAGCCGGTCGCGTTCGAGGCCTACCGCGACAATCGCGCGCTCGGCGGTTTCATCCTGATCGACCGCGAGGACAACGCCACCGTCGCCGCCGGCACCCTCGATTTCGCCCTGCGCCGCGCCGGCAACATCCATTGGCAGCACGTCGATGTCGACAAGGCCGCGCGCGCGCGCAGCAAGGCGCAGACGCCGCGCTGCGTGTGGTTCACCGGCTTGTCGGGCTCGGGCAAATCGACCATCGCCAATCTGGTCGAGAAGCGCCTGCACGCGCTCGGCCATCACACCTACATCCTCGACGGCGACAACGTGCGCCACGGCCTCAACAAGGACCTGGGCTTCACCGACGAGGACCGCGTCGAGAACATCCGCCGCGTCGCCGAAGTCGCGCGCCTGATGACCGACGCCGGCCTGATCGTGCTGGTCAGCTTCATCTCGCCGTTCCGCGCCGAACGCCGCATGGCGCGCGAATTGTTCGGGCCGGACGAGTTCGTCGAGGTCTACGTCGACACGCCGCTGGCGGTGGCCGAGGGGCGCGACGTGAAGGGGCTGTACGCCAAGGCCCGCGCGGGCAAGATCCCCAACTTCACCGGCATCGATTCGCCCTACGAGGCGCCAGAAGCGCCGGAGCTGGTGCTGAACACGGTGGAGCAGGACGCCGAGGACCTGGCGCAGCGGGTGATCGATCGCTTGTTGGGCTGACGCGCAGCGTTTGCCGGCTATCGGCCTTTCCCGCTTAAGCCCCTCTCCCGCCTGCGGGAGAGGGGTTGGGGTGAGGGCCGCGCCACTCCCACTTGATCCYGYTGCCCTCATCCGCGCTGCGGGCACCTACTCGGCGTTGCACTTTGGGCTGACGCGCAGCGCTTCCCGGCCATCGGCCTTCCACGCTTAAGCCCCTCTCCCGCCTGCGGGAGAGGGGTTGGGGTGAGGGCCGCGCSACTCCCACTTGATCCCGCTGCCCTCATCCGCGCTGCGGGCACCTACTCGGCGTTGCACTTCCTGCAGTCGCCGCAAGCGGGAGCAGGGGCATCGAGGATCGGGGCACTCACCCCCAAACGCAAACGCCCCAGCCGAAGCCGGGGCGTCCTCTCGCACGACCGACGCCGGATCAGCGTTTCGCCGTCTTGCTGCGGATGATCTCGTAGAGGAACAACAGCACGATGGCGCAGATGATCGAGACGATGAAGCCGATCATGCCGCCGCCTACGTACAGCAGGCTGCCGACGTAGGCGCCGGCGATGCCCAGCAGGATGGTCAGGATCCACCCCATCGGATCGGCGCCCGGTTTGAAGAAACGAGCCAGCACACCGATGACCGCACCGATGATGATCGTATAAACGATACCGCCCATAGCGTTCCCCTCCTCAGGGTCGTGGTGACGCCCGGGAATCCTAGCAGTCGTGGCGGTGAGCGCCGTGTCGCGGCGCAGCAGGGGCGCTGCTCAGGGGCCGGACGATATTGCCTTGGGCCGGGAGCGGCGGCGGCTACGCGGCCAGGCACGCAAGACGCTGTCGGAATTCGGCCGGTCGCAGCGCGCGGCGCCAAGCATGACGATGGCGTCGTGCGCCGCGTCCGTGGTCCGTGTACGACGGGCCGGATCGTCGAGATCCGGCCCGTGACCTGCGCGATCAGCAGCAGCCGTGATCGCCGTGCTGCTCGCCGCCGGCGACCGCGGCCACGCCGCTGGTTTCGCCGCGCTGACTGGCGGCGTGATGTTCGGCCACCACGCGCGCGACACAGGCGGTCACGCGCTTGCCCATCGGGATGTGCAGAAACTCGTTCGGACCGTGCGCATTGGAATGCGGGCCGAGCACGCCGGTGATCATGAACTGCGCGCCGGGGAACTTCTCGCCGAGCATGCCCATGAACGGAATCGTGCCGCCTTCGCCCATGTACATCGCCGGCTGGCCAAAGAAATCGCGGCTGGAGGCGTCGATCGCGCGGGTCAGCCAGGGCGACTGCGCCGGCGCGTTCCAACCGGTCGAAGCCTTCTCCAGTTCCATCGTCACCTGCGCGCCGTTGGGCGGGTCGCGTTCCAGCACTTCCTTCAGCAGCTCGCCCGCGCGCTTGCCGTCCAGGGTCGGCGGCAGGCGCAGGCTGAGCTTGACCGAGGTGTGCGGGCGCAGCACGTTGCCGGCCGACGACAGCGGCGGCATGCCGTCCACGCCGGTCACCGACAGCGCCGGGCGCCAGGTGCGGTTGAGCACCAGCTCCGACAGTTCGCTGGCCATCGGCTGCATGCCGGGCAGGAACGGGAACTTGTCGTAGACCGCGTTGCCCAGCACCTTGGCGGCTTGGCGCGCCTGCTCCAGGCGCTCCTCGGGTACGTCCACGTACAGGCCTTCGACCAGGATCTTGCCGCTGGTTTCGTCTTCCAGGCGCGACAGCAGTTGACGCAGCAGGCGGAAGCTCGAGGGCACGATGCCGGAGGCGTCGCCGGAGTGCACGCCTTCGCTGAGCACCTTGACCGTGAAGTTGCCGCCGGCCAGGCCGCGCAGCGAGGTCGTGCACCACAGCTGCTCGTAGTTGCCGCAGCCCGAATCCAGACACACCACCAGCGACGGCTTGCCGATGCGCTCGGCGAGGTGATCGACGTAGGCCGGCAGGTCGTAGCTGCCGGATTCCTCGCAGGCCTCGATCAGGATCACGCAGCGCGCGTGCGGCAGCTGCTGCTCCTGCAGGGCCATGATCGCGGCCAACGAGCCGAAGATCGCGTAGCCGTCGTCGGCGCCGCCGCGGCCGTACAGGCGGTCGCCCTTGATGACCGGGGTCCAGGGGCCGAGGTCGGCGTCCCAGCCCGTCATCTCCGGCTGCTTGTCGAGGTGGCCGTACAGCAGCACGCAATCCTCGTCGCTGCCGCCGTGCGCGGCAGGGATGTCGATGAAGATCAGCGGGGTGCGGCCTTCCAGGCGCACCACCTCGACCTGCATGCCCGGGATGGTCTGGGCGCGCGCCCAGGACTCCATCAGCTTGACCGCGTCGTCCATGTAGCCGTGCTGGACCCAGTCCGCGTCGAACATCGGCGATTTGTTGGGAATACGAATGTATTCAACCAGTTGCGGGACGATTTCGTCGTCCCATTTTTCGCCGACGTAGCGGTCGACCTTGCTGGCGTCCATCGAAGGGCCTCGAGCTGGGGGTGAGACCCGCAAGTTTACGCCTCCCGGCCCTGTAGGACTTTTCCTACCCTGCGACGCGGCATCCGCTGGCTTTTTCCGCAAGGCCGCGGCGATACGCTGACCCCATCGAGTCGCGGAGACCGAATCCCCCGGCGGACCCTCCCACCGCCCGGTATCGGAACGGAATCCACTCCATGGAGCTGAACAAGATGAACGTCCTCGCGCTCGCCCTCCGCGCGCTGCTGCTGTCGCTGCTGTTCGCCGGCAGCGCCCTGGCCGCCGAACAGGTCAATATCAACAGCGCCGACGTCGCCACCTTGGACCGCGTCCTGCTCAATGTCGGCGCCTCCAAGGCCGAGGCCATCGTCGCCTACCGCAAGGCCAACGGCGCCTTCCGCAGCCCCGAACAGCTGGCCCTGGTCAAGGGCATCGGCCTGAAGACCGTGGAAAAGAATCGCGACCGCATCGTCATCGGCGAGGCAGCACCGGCGCGCAAGCCCGCTGCGCCGGCCGTCGGCGGCGGCAGCGCACAGCGCGCGGCCAACCGCCGCTGAGGAACCGTCGGTCCCGCATGGATGCGGTGGCTGACAACGCACGGGCAGGACGCCCGACGAATGCAGGGGGAGAGCCCTGGACAAGGATGTGAGCCGCCCGTCCACGGAAGGATCCGTGGGCGGCGGCGCTATTTGTGGCGCGCCGCCGCGGTGGCGCGCCGTAAGCGGCCCGGTCGCGGTGCCGGCTCTCGCTCGAAATCGTCGACAGGGCCTGCCGCGGCCCGCGCGCGGTCGCCGTGCTGGTTAGACTCTGCGCCATCCAGGCCGACCACAGCGATGGCGATGACAGACGAAACGGATACCGCCCAGGGCGGGCGTTGTTGGGCGATCCCGGCCAACGAATACCGGCGCGAACGCTGGCGCAACCAACTCGGCTGGACCCGCGAAATCCTGCGCCTGGATGCGGCAGCGCGCCCGGCGGACGGCGAGGACTGGGATTGGCGGCTGTCGATCGCCGAAATCGAGCGCGACGCCGCGTTCTCGGCGTTTCCGGGCATCGACCGCGAACTGGTGCTGCTCAGCGGCAACGGCCTGCGCCTGCGCTTCGACGACGGCGAGCTGCACGAACTGCTGCCGCCGCACGACAAGCTGCGCTTCGCCGGCGAGCGCGTCGTGCACGGCGAACTGATCGACGGCACCACCCACGATTTCAACCTGATGTGGCGGCGCGAGCGCGTGCAGGCGCAGCTCTGGCATCGCCCGCTGGTCGGGCCGATGGTGATCTTCGCCGAGCCCGGCCAGACCTGGGCCGTGCACCTGATCGCGGGGCAAGCCCGCTTCGCCGACGACACCGGCCTGCCGCCGCTGGCGGCGGGCGATACCGCGGTGCTGGCGGCGGGCGCTGCGCGTTTGCGCGCGGTGCTGGAGGGCGGTGGCGAGGTGTTGCTGGTGCGGGTGGCGCGGGTTGTCGAGTGATGCGTTCGCTTGGTGCGCTGCCTGAGCTGTTCGTGATGAGTTAGTCGAGCCTTGAGTGGCGAAGCTGCGCGGTTTTAAGAGCAAATCCCCCTCAATCCCCCTTTTCCAAAGGGGGAGGAAACGCGGGGCGGCGTAATGAGACGAGCCATGCAACGACACGAGTGGCGCAACGTCACGAGCCGTTGGTGGTGAGCTAGTCGAACCATGGCCGGCGATCCGCGCGAACCGCACGACCCCAGTAGCCAACAAGCGGCGCGCCACTCCACCGGGTTAGGCGCCTGAGCGACTCAGTACACGTCGCGCCTGTAACGCCCATCCAGCGCCATCGCTTCCAACGCCTCCAATCCCACGATCTCGCGCAGCACCGCATCCACCGCCGGCGCCATGCCTTCCAGGCTGCCGCAGACGTAAACCGCGGCCCCATCGTCCAGCCATTCGCGCGCGCGCGCGCTGTGCTCGCGCAGGCGCTGCTGCACGTACACGCGTTCGCTGCCGTCGCGCGAGAACGCCAGGTCGATGCGTTCGATGGCGCCATCGCGCAGCCAGGCTTCGAGCTCGTCGCGGTAGTGGTAGTCGTGCGCCGCGCTGCGTTCGCCGAACAGCAGCCAGTTGCGCGTATGCCCGGCGGCGACGCGGGCCTTCAGCAGCGCACGCAGGCCGGCGATGCCGGTGCCGTTGCCGATCAGGATCAGCGGCCGCGCATCGGCCGGCGCGTGGAAGGAGGGATTGGCGCGGATGCGTAGGTCGATACGTTCGTCGATGCCTGCGTGGGCGGTCAGCCAGCCGCTACCGCTGCCCAGGCGTCCGTCGGGCTGGCGCATCTGCCGCACTAGCAACTGCAGGCTGCCGTCGGCGGGCAACGAGGCGATCGAATACTCGCGATGCGGCAAGGCCTGCAGCGCGTCAGCGACGGCCTGCGGCGCCAGCGCCTGCATAGCGATCGCGTCCGGCAGGCGCGAGCGCCGCAACAGCGCGGCCAGCGTGTCGGCTTCGCCGTCCGCGTCGACCGTGACCGTGCCGTCCTGATTTGCGGCGAGCAGCCACGCGGCGACATCGGCCTCGCCGTTGCGCGGACCGATCTCGGCGATATCGCCGGCCTGCCATCGCAGATCGGCGGCGTGTTCCGGCGTGAGCGCGAGATGGAAAGCGGGCCCGCCGAGGCTGCCGGGATTGAGCTGCGTGCGCGCGCTCAGTCGCCACGGCCGGTAGGCGGGCGCGCTCCAGTCCGGCAGTTCGGTATGCCCCGCGAGCAGGCCCAGATGATGCTGCCAATGACGCAGCGCGCCGGGGTCGCCGTCGTCGACTTCGACCAAGTCGAACATCGGCTCGGCGCCGGCATGGCGCAGCCAATGGTCGAGGCGGTGGCCGAAACTGCAGAACTGCTCGTACTGACGGTCGCCCAGCGCCAGCACGCCGTAGCGCAGGCCTGTCAGGGCGGCGTGGGTACCCAGCACGAGGCGTACGAAGCGCGCGGCGGTGTCCGGCGCGTCGCCTTCGCCGGTGGTGCTGACCACGAACAAGACCTGGCGGTAGCGCGCGAGCGCGGCCGCATCCAAGCCGCCCAGCATGCGGATATCGGCGCCGACGCCGCTGTCGGCCAGGGTCTGCCAACTGCGGCGCGCCAGGAATTCGGCATGGCCGGTCTGGCTGGCGAACGCGATCAACCACTCATGGGCGGCGTGCGCGGAGGCCTGCGGCAGCGCTTGCGCACGCGCGCGACGCGCGCGCGCCCAAGCGACGCCACCGACGAAGGCCGCATACGCCGTCGCCAATCCCGCCGCCCACAGCAGACGCGTGCGCTCCGGCGCGAGCCAACGCACCGGCTCGGCCTGCCAGCGCAGCAGCAGATACGCCAGCACGATCAGGGCCAGCAGCACCAGCGCATTGCCGACGGTGCTGGCGTCGATACGCCTTGCGGTGGACGAGGATTCGGAAACAGACATAGGCGATTCGTGCGCGCTCAAGCCGCGCGCTGGCGCGCGATGAAGGCCGGCGTCATCCGGGTCAGGAAACCGTCGCCGTCGTGCAGCACGAACATCGCCGCGAGCTGGCGACGGTTGGCGTAGGCCATGCCGGCCTGCGGGCCCAGTACCGCGAGCACGGTGGCCAGGCCATCGGCCTGCATGCACTGCGGATGCAACACGCTGACCGAGGCCAGCGCATGCGTCACCGGCCGGCCGCTGCGCGGATCGACGGTGTGCGAGTAACGACGGCCATCGTGATCGAAGTAGCGCCGATAATCGCCCGAGGTCGCGATCGCGAAACCGTCCAGCGCCAGCACCGCGGTACCCTCGTCGCCGGCGTCGTCGTCGGGGCGTTCGACTGCGATCCGCCAGGCGCTGCCGTCGGGCTTGCGGCCGCGGCCGTAGAGTTCGCCGCCGACCTCGACCAGAAACGCGTCGATGCCGCGCTCGCCCAGCCACTGCGCCACGCGATCGACACCGTAGCCCTTGGCGATCGAAGAGAAATCCAGATAGCTGCCGCCGGCCTGGGTGGCGGTGCGCGCGTGCGGATCGAAGCCGACCCGTTGCCAGCCCACGCGAGCCTGCGCCTGGGCGATCTCGGCGTCCGACGGCGCGGACTCACGTCCGCCGTCGGGGCCGAAGCCCCACAGATTGACCAGCGGCCCGATCGTGGGGTCGTAGGCGCCGCCGCTGTCGGCGGCGAGTTTCAGCGCCGCGTCCAGCACCGCGTGGAAACCGTCGGGCAGGGGCTGCACGGTGCCGGCCTCGGCGCGGTTGTAGCGGCTGAGGTCCGAGTCCGCTTCCCAGGTGCTCATCTGGGCCACGACTTCGTCCAGACGGGCCTGGATGCCGCGCTCCAGTTCCGGCAGCGCGGCGGCATCGGCCACCAGCTTCACCGACCATTGCGTGCCCATGCTGTGGCCCGCGAGCGCGTGCACGGCGCGCGCGGCCGGCGCGCTGCCGCCCCAGCTCGTGCCGCTCCAGCTCATGCGGATCTCAGGCGGTTGCACGTCGGCCGATTTACTGCGACAGCACTTCGAACACGGCGACGTAGCTCAGACGGCGCTGCTTGGCGTCCGGCAGCGTGGTCTTGGCGTCCTCGCTGGCGGTCTCCAGCCAGTACATGCCGGCCTGCGGCCAGTTCACTTCGAACTTGCCGTCGGCGCCGCTGGTCAGGTGGATCTCGTTCTGCTGATCGCGGTAGCGGGTCGCGCCCGGCACGACTTCGATCTTCAGGCCCGCGGCCGGCTTGCCGTCCACCAGCAGTTGGAAAGTGGCCTTCTCGCCCGCGAACAAGTCGTTCGGGTGGGTCACCGGCACCAGCTCGATGCCCTTGCCGCTGGCCTTGAACACGGTGGTGGTCGGCGAGCCGACGGTGGCGAAGGTCTCGACCCGGCCCAGGCTTTCCGAGGCGCTGATTTCGGTCGCGCCGGCCGGGATGCCGGCTTTGTAGTCCTCGGCCTTGCCGCGCCAGCGCTTGGCTTCGCCGCCGAGCTTGTAGCTGGCGAACATGCCCTCGTTGACCATCGCGATCTTATAGGTGCCTTCCTGCGCCAGCTCGACGTCGAACACGCTGCGCAGCTTGCCGGTGGACGCGTTCTGCGCCTGCACCGCGCTGCCGTCCGGCGCGGTGATGCGCAGACGTTCCAGCGGCAGCGGCACGTGGTTGAAGTAAAACAGGTCGTTGGACACGGCCGCGTCGACCGTGAGCCAGGCGCCCTTGTCGGAGAACACGGTCTGCGACGGCTGCAGCCAGGCCTTGTGCGCCTGCGCCGAGGTGGCGAAACCGAGCGCGGCAATCGCGGCGGCGGCGATGAGTTTGATTTTCATGGTTGAAATCCGGGATTGGAGATTGGGGATTCGGGATTCGTAACAGCGATGGCGTGGAATGCGGGTCGAAACCGGGGACGCGATTTAGCGCTTACGCGAATCCCGAATCTCGAATCCCGAATCTCAAGGCTTAACCGCCAGACGCACCGCGCCCAGCTCGGTCTTGCCCTGCGCCGACAGGGTCTGCGCGCCGCCCTTGGCCGGCCACTGGAACGGAATGCTCAGCAGTTCGCGGCCGCCGACTTCGCGGGCGGCTTCGACCACCAGGGTGTACTGGCCCGGCGCGAGACCGGCCAGCGGCTTGCTGCCGCCCTTGAAATTCAGGCTGTGCTGACCGACCGCGCGGGTCGCGCCGCTGACGCCGTCGACCGGCATCTTCAGGCTGCGGCCGCTGCGCCGCCACCACTGGCGGATGTCCTTCAGCCACTTGGTGCCTTCGCCGTTCTTCATGTCCACGTCGTACCAGACCGCCAGGTCGGCGGCGACGCTGTTGTCGGGACGTTCGATCCAGGCCGCAACGTAGGGACGGTGGTACTCGGCGACCTTCAGGCGCGGGATTTCGATGCTGAGGTCGAGGTCGGCGGCGAACGCCGACACCGGCATCGCCAGGGCGACGATCAGTGCGGTGCGGGGCAACAACTTCATCGCGGTCTCCAGGGGTTCAATGCATGAAAAGGACGATCAGCAGCGCCGGTATCGCCACGCCCGCGGCGACCAGCGGCCAGGTCTTGCCGCGCTGGCGCGCATGCAGCTGCAGCAGCCACAGGCCGGTGAGCGCGAACAGCAGGCAGGCGACCGCGAACAGATCGATGAACCAGCGCCAGACCGCGCCGGTGTTGCGGCCCTTGTGCAGGTCGTTGAGCCAGGCGATCCAGCCGCGGCGAGTGACTTCGTATTCGATCGCACCGCTTTCGCGGTCGATGCTGAGCCAGGCGTCGCCGCCGGGACGCGGCAGCGAGACGTAGACCTCGCCGTCCGACCATTCCACGCTGCGGCCTTCGGTATTCACGCCCAGCTGCGCCTCGATCCAGTCGCGCGCGCCGGCCGGCAGCGGCGCATCGGCCGCGCGCTCGCCTTGCAGACCGCGCAGGGCGCTGGCCGGCAGGGTGTCCTTGACCGTGACCACCTGCGGCTCGGCTTCGATCTGGGCGGCATGGTTGAGGGTGATGCCGGTGGCGGCGAAGATCAGCAGCGCGAACAGGCTCAGCGCCGCGCTGATCCAGTGCCAGCGGTGCAGGATCTTGAGCCAGTACGCGCGCCGGTTCGGATCGCCGGCCTTGGCCGCGGAGTCGCGGGCGCGCGCGGTGGCGTCGTTGGCGATCAAGGCTCGCTCCAGCGACGCAGCAGGTTGTGGTACACGCCGGTCAGCTGCACCAGCGCCGGATGCTCGGGCACGTCGGCGGTGAGGCGGCGGATCGAGACGTCGAGTTCGAACATCAGCCGGCGTTGCGCGTCCTCGCGCAGCAGGCTCTGGATCCAGAAGAACGAGGCCAGGCGCGCGCCGCGCGTGACCGGGGTGACCTTGTGCAGGCTGGTGCCGGGGTAGAGCACCAGATCGCCGGCTGCCAGCTTGATGCTGTGGCTGCCGTAGGTGTCCTCGATCACCAGCTCGCCGCCGTCGTATTCCTCCGGCGCGCTCAGGAACAGAGTCGCCGACAGATCGGTGCGCACGGTGTCCATGCCGCCGCGGCTGCGGTCGTAGCGGATGGCGTTGTCGACGTGGAAGCCGAAGGCCTGGCCGCCTTCGTAGCGGTTGAACAGCGGCGGGAACACCCGCTGCGGCAGGGCTGCGGAAAAGAAGGTCGGGTTCTTGGCCAGTGCGTCGAGGATGATCGCGCCCAGCTCGCGCGCGACCGGGTCGTTCTCCGGCAGCTGCGCGTTGTCCTTGGCCTTGGCCGACTGGTAGCCGGCGGTGATGCGACCGTCGGCCCAGCCGGCCTGCGCCAGCCGCTCGCGGCAGTGCGCGACCTGTTCGGGGCTGAGGACTTTGGGCACGTGCAGCAGCATGGTCTTCCTCAATGCGGCCGCCCGGGAGGTCCCGGGCGGCGCGCGCGGACTATGGAAGTCCGGATTAGAACGTGAAGTTGGCGCTCAATACCACCTGGCGCGCCTCGCCCGGCGTCGCCCAGCCGTTGTTGCGGATGCGGGTGTAGTACTCCTCGTCGGCCAGATTGCTGACGTTGAGCTGGAGGGCGGCGTTGCGGTTGATCTTGTAATTGACCATCGCACGGTGGGTCCAATAGCTGTCCGCGGTCACCAGCGGGCCGTTGAGGTTGGTCGCGCTGTGCTGGGTCAGCCAGATCTTGCCCTGGTAGGTCGCGCCGTAGCCGATCTGCCACTTCGGCGACAGGTCGTAGGTGGTCCACAGACTGAAGGAGTGCTCCGGCACGTTCAACAGGCGATCGCCCTGGGTGTAGTCCAGGCCCAGGCCGGCCTGACGGTCGGACACGCCCTGCAGCACTTCGCTGTCCAGGTAGGCGTAGTTGGCGTAGACCGCCCAATGGTCGGTGAGCAGGCCGGACACGCCCAGCATCGCGCCGTCGACGCGCGCGCGGCCGTCGAGCTGCTGCGCGCCGGTCGGATTGTTCGGGTTGCCCGGGTCGGAGACCTTGTAGTTCTCGCGGTCGTTGCGGAACAGCGAACCGGTCAGCGCCAGACGACCCTCGAACAGATCCCACTTGGCGCCGATTTCGTAGTTGACCGCGGTTTCCGGATCGACCGTGCAGTTGGCGGTGCCGGTGGTGCTGGTCAGGGTGCAGGAACCGTTGACCGAGGCCTTGGACGGGGTCTTGGAGTTGCCGTAGGCGGCGTACACGCTGACGTTCTCGACCGGCTTGTAGACCAGGCCGGCGCGGTAGGAGAACAGGTCGTCGGTGTTCTTGGCCGGCACGCCGTAGCCGGTGACAGTGCCGATCGGCTGCGCCGGCAGCGGCGCGCCCACGGTGGTCGGCGCCAGTACCACGGTGGCGGTGTTGGTCTTGCCTTCGTTGTGCTCGTAGCGCGCGCCCAGGCTCAGCAGCCACTGCTCGCTGAACTTGATCGTATCGAAGACGTAGACGGCCTGGTTGTCGAGTTCGCCTTCGGTGCGGCCGGTCAGGGTGCGGTTGATCGGGCCGCGGTAGACGTTGTCCGGATGGAACATGTCCATCGTCGGCAAGCCGTTGATGTACGGGTTGGTGCCGTTGGCGTTGCGGAAATCGCTGGTGGTGTCGAGGTCGAAGCTCTCGTGCATCACCGAGAAGCCCGCGACCAGGGTGTGCTGCACCGAACCGGTGTTGAACTCGGTGGTCAGGTCGGTCTGGGTGTACAGGGTGGTATTGCGGGTGTCGCGGCCGAAACCGCGCGGGCCGCTGGGCAGGTAGCGGCCCGGGGCCACGCCGGCCGGGCAGGCGACGCCGAGCGGAGTCAGGCCGTTGGGCATGCACCAGGTGCCCTGCACCGCGTCCACCAGCGAGAACTGGTCGACCTGCTGCCAGCGCGTCAGGTTGCGCACCTTCATGGTGTCGCTGAAGCGGTGCTCCAGGATCGAGGTCAGCGAGTCGTACTCGATTTCCTGCTGATCGATGTTCTTGTAGCCGTAGTAGGTCGACGGATCGACGCCGGGCAACGGGCCGCCGTTGAAGAACGGCACGCCGTATTCGGGGACGTTGTCGTCTTCCTGGTGGACGTAGTTCAAGGTCCAGGTGGTGTCGCTGCCCAGGCCGAAGCTCAGCGAGGGCGCGATGCCCCAACGCTCGTTGCGCTCGACGTCGCGGCCCGGGATGTCGTTCTGGTGCGCCATCACGTTGATGCGGAACGCGCTGCTTTCGCCCAGCAGGAAGTTGCTGTCGGCGGTGACGCGGGCGTAGTCGTCGGTGCCGGCGGCGATGCTGGCGCGGTTGAATTCGGTCGCGCCGGCGGACTTGCTGACCAGGTTGATGGTGCCGGCCACCGAGCCCGCACCCGAGTAGACCGAGTTGGCGCCGTTGATGACTTCCACCGATTCCAGGTTGAACGGATCGGTGCGGCTGTACAGACCGCTGTCGCGCACGCCGTCGACGGTGATGTCGTTGCTGGCGTCGAAGCCGCGCAGGTTGATCTTGTCGCCGAAGCCGCCGCCGCCTTCGCCGGCGCCGAAGGTGATGCCGGGCAGGGTCGCGAGGATGTCCTGCAGCGACAGCAGGTTCTGGCCGTCGATGGTGCTGCGGTCGATCACGGTGATCGTCTGCGGGGTGTCGCGCAGCGGCGCGGTGTACTTGCCCGAGCTGGCCTTGAGCACCTTCACGCCACGGACTTCGACGCCGTCCAGATCCTTGGCTTGGGGATCCGGCGCCGGCGCCGCGATGGCGGGAACGCTGAGGGCGAGGGCAAGTGCACCGGCGAGCGGCGACACGACGAACTTCGTGGTCGACATGGGGGGTCCAGGGCTGACGATGGGGGAGCGGGCCAAGCAGGTCCGCGTTAACCGGGAATATTAATGAGATCGATTCGCATTTGCAACGAAAAGTGAATGCGGCGCTCGCAATTTGCGTGTGCGCTGGACGGGAACGGCGCAGCGGGCGCGGCGGGACGACCGCAGGCGGGCCTTGGGGCCGTCGGGGATCGGTCGCTCGCGCGAGGCCGCGCGGGCGGCCGTTGGACAGGGGATTGGGGCGCTGCTCAGGGCGAGGAAAGCGCCCTACGCCGCCTTAGGCGCGGTCGTCGCGGGTCCAGACCCCGTCGTTCTCGACCTTGACCGGGAACTTGGTCACCGGGCTGTAGGCGGGCGCGCACAGCGGGCGGCCGTCGCGGATGTCGAACTTGGCCCCGTGCAGCACGCACTCGACCGTGGCTTCCTCGCCGTCGTAGTTGCCGGCCGAGAGCTCGAAGTCCTCGTGCGAGCACTTGTCTTCCAGCGCGTAGTAATCGCCGTCGTAGTTGCAGACCAGGATAGGCGTGTCGCCGTCCCAGGCCACGGTGGATTCGCCCGGCAGCAATTGCGAGGTAGCGCAAACGAAGACCCAGTCGCCCATGGTTTCAAATCCGAGATTGGGGATTCGGGATTCGGGATTGGAAAGAGCGGCTCTTGCGAATCTCTAATCCCCAATCCCAGTTCTTAAAACAATTTTTCCAGAACTTCGAAACGCAGATCGTCGCGCTTGGGCAAGCCGAAGCGCGCGTCGCCGTAGGGGAACGGCTTGATGATGCCGGTGCGGCGGTAGCCGCGGCGCACGTAGTACGCGATCAGTTCCTCGCGGGCGTCGATCACGGTCATGCGCATCGCCGGCAGCTTCCAGTCCTCGCGCGCGATGCGCTCGGCCTCGTTGAGTACGATCTTGCCGATGCCGCCGCCCTGCAGGTTCGGGCGCACCGAGAACAGGCCGAAGTAGCCGGCGCCATCCTCGACCGCGACATGCGCGCAAGCCAGCAGCTCCGGCGTGCCGCCGTCGGCGCTGGCGCGCTCGGCGATCAGCAGCACGCTGTGCGCGCGGTCGATGCACTCGGAAATGTCGTCGGCGCCGGTGCGGCGGCCGCCGAGCAGGTCGGCCTCGGTGGTCCAGCCGACCCGGCTGCTGTCGCCGCGATAGGCGGACTCGACCAGCGCGATCAGGGCGTCGGTATCGGCATGGGTGGCGGGGCGGAAACTCAGGGGCGTGTCGTTCATGCGAGCAGCGTGCGTACCTTGTTCAAAGCGGCGACGAAGGCGTCGACTTCGTCGAACGTATTGTAGTAAGCCAGCGAGGCGCGGCAGGTCGCCGGCACCCCGAAATGATGCATCAGCGGGTGGGCGCAGTGGTGGCCGGAACGGATCGCCACGCCTTCCAGGTCGAGCAGGGTGGCCAGGTCGTGCGCGTGCGCGCCCTCGACCAGGAAACTGATCACCGCCGCCTTCTCCGGCGCGCGGCCGAAAATGCGCAGGCCGGGCACCTCCGACAGCGCGCGGGTGGCGTAGTCGAGCAGGGCCTGCTCGCGCGCTTCGATGTGGTTCATGCCCAGCGCCGACAGGTAGTCCACCGCCGCGCCGAGGCCGACGAAGCCGGCGATGTTGGGGGTGCCGGCCTCGAACTTGTGCGGCGCATCGTTGAACACCGTGCCTTCGAAGCGCACTTCCTTGATCATCTCGCCGCCGCCGAGGAAGGGCGGCATCTGCGCCAGGTGCTCGCGGCGCGCCCACAGCGCGCCGGTGCCGGTGGGGCCGTTCATCTTGTGACCGGTGATCGCGTAGAAATCGCAGCCGATCGCGGCGATGTCTAGCGCGCGGTGCGGCGCGGCCTGCGAGCCGTCGATCACGCTGACGATGCCACGCTTGCGCGCCTCGCGGCAGATTTCGCGCACCGGATTGACCGTGCCCAGCACGTTGGAGACGTGGGTCAGGGCCAGCAGCTTCACTTCCGGGGTCAGCAGCGAATACAGCTGGGGCAGGTCCAGCTGGCCGAGCTCGTCGATCTCGGCGACCTTGATGGTGGCGCCGGTGCGCTGGGCGACCAACTGCCAGGGCACGATGTTGGCGTGGTGCTCCATGCGCGTGAGCACGATCGCGTCGCCGGGCCGCAGCCGCGGCAGTGCCCAGGAATAGGCGACCAGGTTCAGCGCGAAGGTGGTGCCGCTGCACAGCACCAGCTCGTCGGCGCGCACGTTGAGGAACTTGGCCAGCTTGGTGCGGGCGCCCTCGTAGGCCTCGGTGGCCTCGGTGCCCAGCGCGTGCACGGCGCGGCTGACGTTGGCGTTGTGGCGGCGGTAGAAGTCGTCGACCGCCGCGATCACCGCTTCGGGTTTCTGGCCGGTGTTGGCCGAGTCGAGGTAGATCAACGGCTTGCCGTGGACTTCGCGCGTGAGCAGCGGGAAGTCGGCGCGTACGGCGTTCCAGTCGATGGCGACGGCGGGGGCGTTCATGCGGCAGCGCCCTCGTCCAGGCCGTTCAGGGCCGCGTCCAGACGCGTTTCCAGGGCGGCGCGTAGCTCGGCGTCGTCGAACACGGACAGGGTTTCGCGACAGAACGCCGCCGTCAGCAGGGAGCGCGCCTGCTCGGCGGGCAGGCCGCGCGAGCGCAGATAGAACAGGGCGTTGGCGTCGAGCTGGCCGACGGTCGCGCCGTGCGCGGCCTGGACCTCGTCGGCATGGATCTCCAGCACCGGCTGGGTGTCGATCTCGGCGCCCTCGGACAGCAGCAGGTTCTTGTTCGACAGCATCGCGGCGGTGCCGTCGGCGCCTTCGCGGATCAGGATGCCGCCATGGAAGGCGGCGCGCGAACGGCCGGCGGCCATGCCGCGCCAGACCAGGTCGCAGCGGCTGTCGCGGCCGACGTGGTCGATGCCCAGGCGGGTATCGAGGTGACGCTTGCCGGTCGCCAGCAGCACGCCGTTGGCATGCAGCTGCGCGGCTTCGCCGTGCAGGGCGACGTTGAGTTCGTGACGCGACAGCGCCGCGCCCAGTTCCAGATCGAGGCGGCGATAGACCGACTCGCGCGAGAGCACGGCGTCGGTGCGCGCGATCGACACGGCGCCAGTGGCTTCGTCCTGCACCCGCGCATGCGCGAGCGTCGCGCGCGGCGACAGATGCACGTGACTGAGGCTGTTGCCCAGGTGGCTATGCTCGCCGCCGCCGAGCTGATGCTCGATCACGCTCAGCGAAGCGCCTTCCTGCAGTTCGATCAAGTTGCGCAGATGCCAGGCCGCGTCGCCGCCTTGCGCCGGCGCGCCCACGAAGACCAGCCGTACCGTGCCGCCTTGCGCACCGCTAGCGACCTTGAGCACGGCGCCGTCTTCGGCCAGTGCGGCATTCACGCGGGCGAAGACTTCTTCCGGACGTTCGTAGCGGCGTTCAAGAAAGTTGGAGGCGCGCGCGTCCTCGTCCGCGAGCAATTGCGACAGCGGCTGCAGCGAGACCCCGGCGGCCAGACCGCTCAGGTCGGACAGCGCGTCGTCGTAGCGGCCGTTGTTGAACACCAGGCGCGGCGCCGGAATCGTCGCCAGCAGGGCGGCATCGAAGACGCCGGGCTGCGGTGCGGCATAGCGACGGCGCTCCAGGTTGCGCAGCGGGGTGTACTTCCAGGCTTCGCTGCGCGCATGCGGCAGGCCGGCTTGCAGCGCGGCTTCCATCGCCTGCACGCGGCGCAGGCCGTGGTACTGCTGGCGCGCCAGCAGCGGCGTCAGAGCGTCGGAGAAGGAGTCGAGCAGGGCGCTCATGTCAGGCCACCGCGGTCGGCGCGATGCGGTCCTTGAGCCAGGCGTAGCCGTGCGCCTCCAGCTCCAGCGCCAGCTCCGGCCCGCCGCTCTCGACGATGCGGCCGTCGGCGAGCACATGCACCACGTCGGGCTTGATGTAGTCCAACAGGCGCTGGTAGTGGGTGATCACCAGGAAGGCGCGGTCGGGCGCGCGCAGGGCGTTGACGCCCTCGGCCACGTTCTTGAGGGCGTCGATGTCCAGGCCGGAGTCGGTTTCGTCCAGGATCGCCAGCTTGGGCTCCAGCACCGCCATCTGGAAGATCTCGTTGCGCTTCTTCTCGCCGCCGCTGAAGCCTTCGTTGACGCCGCGGTTGAGCAGTTCGTCCTTCAGGTGCAGCACGGCCAGCTTCTGGCGCACCAGCTTGAGGAACTGGATCGAGTCCAGCTCGGTCTCGCCGCGGGCCTTGCGCTGGGCGTTGAGCGCGGCGCGCAGGAAATAGGTGTTGTTGACGCCGGCGATCTCGACCGGGTACTGGAAAGCCAGGAACACGCCTGCGGCGGCGCGCTCTTCCGGCTCCAGCGCCAGCAGGTCGCGGCCCTGGAAGGTGACCGAGCCCTCGACCACCTCGTAGCCCTCGCGCCCGGCAATGACGTTGCCCAGGGTCGACTTGCCGGCGCCGTTGGGGCCCATGACCGCATGCACCTGGCCCGGCTGCAATTCCAGCGAGAGGCCCTTGAGGATGTCCTTGCCGGCGACGCGGACGTGGAGGTTTTCGATCTTCAGCATCTTTTCGTATCCAGTGGTTGAGCGGCGCCCCGATTGCCGAGAGGCCGCTTTTAGCCCCTCTCCCGCTTGCGGGAGAGGGGTTGGGGTGAGGGCCGCGGGGTCCGCTTGCCCTCATCCGCCCTTCGGGCACCTTCTACCGCGGGCGGGAGAAGGGCAAAGCAACATCGTCAGCCGACCGAGCCTTCCAGGCTCACTTCCAACAACTTCTTGGCCTCCACCGCGAACTCCATCGGCAGTTCCTTGAACACCGACTTGCAGAAGCCGTCGACGATCATCGAGACCGCGTCTTCCTCGCCGATGCCGCGGCTGCGGCAATAGAACAACTGGTCGTCGCTGATCTTGGAGGTGGTGGCCTCATGCTCGACGGTGGCGTTGGGGTGGCGCACCTCGATGTAGGGGAAGGTGTGCGCGCCGCACTTCTTGCCGATCAGCAGGCTGTCGCATTGGGTGTGGTTGCGCGCGCCCTCGGCGCTGCGCTCTACCTTGACCAGGCCGCGGTAGGTGTTCTGGCCGCGGCCGGCGCTGATGCCCTTGCTGACGATCTTGGACTTGGTGCGCTTGCCGACGTGGATCATCTTGGTGCCGGTGTCGGCCTGCTGGCGGTGGTGGGTCAGCGCGACCGAATAGAACTCGCCGCTGGAGTCGTCGCCCAGCAGCACGCAGGACGGGTACTTCCAGGTGATCGCCGAACCGGTTTCGACCTGGGTCCAGCTGATCTTGCTGCGCGCGCCGCGGCATTCGCCGCGCTTGGTGACGAAGTTGTAGATGCCGCCGACGCCGTTCTCGTCGCCCGGGTACCAGTTCTGCACCGTGGAATACTTGATCTCGGCGTCTTCCAGCGCGACCAGCTCGACCACCGCCGCGTGCAGCTGGTTCTCGTCGCGCATCGGCGCGGTGCAGCCTTCCAGGTAGCTGACGTAGCTCTTGTCCTCGGCCACGATCAGGGTGCGCTCGAACTGGCCGGTGCCCATGGCGTTGATGCGGAAGTAGGTGCTCAGTTCCATCGGGCAGCGCACGCCCTTGGGGATGAACACGAAGCTGCCGTCGGAGAACACCGCCGAGTTGAGCGCGGCGAAATAGTTGTCGTGGGTGGGGACCACGCTGCCCAGGTACTTGCGGACCAGGTCCGGGTACTCGCGGATGGCTTCGGACATCGAGCAGAACACGATGCCCTTGTCGGCCAGTTCCTTGCGGTAGGTGGTGCCGACCGAGACCGAGTCGAACACCGCGTCCACCGCGACACCGGCCAGCTTGGCGCGCTCGTGCAGCGGCACGCCGAGCTTGTCGTAGGTGTCGATCAGCTCCTGCGGCACCTCGTCCAGCGAGGCGTACTTGGCCTTGGGCGCGGAGTAGTAGCTCACGCCCTGGAAGTCGATAGGGGCGATGTTGAGCTTGGCCCAGTGCGGCATCGGCATGGTCAGCCAGTGCCGGTACGCGGCCAGGCGCCATTCGGTCATCCACTCCGGTTCGTCCTTCTTGGCCGAAAGCGCGCGGATGATGTCCTCGTTCAGGCCCGGCGGCAGGCTGTCGGATTCGATGTCGGTGACGAAACCGGCCTCGTAGCGGCGGCCCAGCTGCTCGTGGATCTCGCGGTTGGCGAGATCCGCTGCGGCGGGCGCGACGGAGGTCTGTTCGATGATGTCGGTGGCCATGGGGGCTGCCTACTGTCTATGCGTTGGCCAGGCGCAAAGCGATGCGCCTGGTGTCGGGTTCGGGCGGGGGCACGGGCGGGGCCAGCATCTGCGCCAGGGTCACGCTGCGCAGGGCCTCGACCACGACGTCGTTGATGCGGCGCCAGTTGGCGCGCACGCCGCACTGCTGTTCGATGCCGCAATTGCCGGCGTGGACGCTGCACTCGGTCATGCCGAGCGGACCTTCCATGGCCTCGACGATTTCGATCAGGCCGATCTGCTCGGCCGGGCGGGCCAGGCGGTAGCCGCCGTTGGCGCCGCGGAAGCCTTCGACCAGGCCGGCCTGGGCCAGCGGCTTGAGCAGCTTGCTCACCGTCGGCGTCTCCAGGCCGGCGCGCTCGGCCAGCTCGGAAGCGCTGAGCACGGCATCGGGCACGCCGTCCAATTGGGCGGCGAGCACGGTCAGAACGACCGTCGCGTAGTCGGTGAGCTTGGTGACGCGGAGCATCGGCGTGGGTGTCGGTTTAATCCGTACCGGAATTGTACGGTTTCCGGCCCGACGGGGCCAGCGCCCGCATTCAGGCGGTTCAGGGGCGGGGGCGCGCCCCTTGCCGGACGGGGCGTTGGGGCGCTCCGGGCGGGCAGACCGGTTTGGGCGGGTTGCAGCGGGGCGGGACGTGGCGGGGCGAGGGGCGATGGAGCGGCGCTGGGACGGAGATCCGTTCGCGCCAGGTAGGGCGGCAAGCGCGCGTCGAGGCGGCGCAGCCGGGGCTTGCGGCGGCCTTGGGGATATCGACCTGGTCGACGCGACGCGGCATCCCGTGCAGGAGGCGACTCCACGGGGCCGCGCAATGCGGCTCGCGTCGCGTTCGCGCACGCGTCCGCGACCACGATGGCCGCGGACGCGCGTTTGCGGTCAAAATGCGCGGACGTCTCTTCTGGATTACCGCATGCCGCGCAAGATCGCCGCCCGTCGTTCCGCCATCCACGGCAACGGCGTATTCGCCGTCACCCCGATCGCCAAGGGCGAACGCGTAATCGAATACAAAGGCCGCCGCCGCACCCACGAGGAGGTCGACGCGGGCGATTCCGGCGACACCGACTCCGGCCACACCTTTCTGTTCACGCTCAACGACGAGTACGTGATCGACGCCAACTTCGAAGGCAACAGCGCGCGCTGGATCAACCACAGCTGCGCGCCCAACTGCGAAGCCGTGCTGGACGAGGACGAGGGCGACGACCGCCGCCAGGACCGGGTCTTCATCGAGGCCATCCGCGCGATCGCGCCGGGCGAGGAGCTGTCCTACAACTACGGCATCACCCTGGCCGAGAAGCACACCAAGCGCCTGAAGCAGATCTGGGAGTGCCGCTGCGGCTCGGAGAACTGCACCGGCACGATGCTGCAGCCGAAGAAGGACAAGAAAGACAAGAAGAAAAAGAAGAAGGACAAGGACAAGAAGAAAAAGAAGGACAAGAAGAAGTCCAAGAAGGATTGAGTGGGGCGCGCGTCAGCACGGTAGTGCCTGCTTTGGGGTAGGAGCGGCGTCCCACAGGGATTTCCTTGGGTCATGAGCCGCGACCGCGCCTCCTGACCAGCGACGAAGGCGCGATGTCGCGCCGGCACCCATGCCTGCGACGCGTTCGCGGTGTCGCGATCGCGGCTCACGCCGCTCCCACAGGAAGCGCGCTCGCCTGGCGCCGCTCCCACAGGAAGCGCGTTCGCCTGGCGCCGCTCCTGTAGAAAGCGGGCCTCGTTCCTGCGCCGGACACGTCCGCGGCGCGGGGCCGGCCGGCTGGTACCAATGGCCGATGGCCGCCCGCGCCGCGCTCGCGGGACACTGCGGTCCCGCGCCGCAACGCCGCGATAACGCAGGGCGGCGACAATGGCCGCTTTCGCGTCCGCTGCCGGCGCGCCCCCATCCGCATTCCCAGGAGTCGTCATGAGTTCGATCCAAGGCCAGGTCGCCGTCGTCACCGGAGCCGCCAGCGGCATCGGCAAGGAAATCGCCCATGAGCTGGCCCGCGCCGGCGCCGCGATCGCGATCGCCGACCTCAACCAGGCCGGTGCCCAAGCCGTGGCCGACGAGATCGTCGCCGCCGGCGGCCGCGCGATCGGCGTGGCCATGGACGTCACCGACGAGGCCGCGGTCGACGCCGGCATCGCGCGCGTGGTCGCCGAACTGGGCGGCGTCGATATCCTGATTTCCAACGCCGGCATCCAGATCGTCAATCCGATCGAGAACTACGCCTTCGGCGACTGGAAGAAGATGCTGGCGATCCACCTCGACGGCGCCTTCCTGACCACCAAGGCGGTGCTGCCGCACATGTACCGGGGCGACAAGGGCGGCATCGTGATCTACATGGGCTCGGTGCATTCGCACGAGGCCTCGCCGCTGAAGTCGGCCTACGTCACCGCCAAGCACGGCCTGCTCGGGCTGGCGCGGGTGCTGGCCAAGGAAGGCGCCAAGCACGGCGTGCGCAGCCACGTGGTCTGCCCCGGCTTCGTGCGCACTCCGCTGGTCGACAAGCAGATCCCGGAGCAGGCCAAGGAGCTGGGCATCAGCGAGGACGAGGTGATCCGCAAGGTGATGCTGGGCAACACCGTCGACGGCGTGTTCACCACCGTCGAGGACGTGGCCAAGACCGTGCGCTTCCTGTCCGAGTTCCCGAGCGCGGCCCTGACCGGGCAGAGCATCGTGGTCAGCCACGGCTGGTACATGCAGTAAGGTCGCCCGATGGCGAGTCCCCCGGGCAAGCGTTCCTCTTCGGCGCCGCGCAAGACGGCGTCGCGCAAGCGCGCGGCAAAGCCGGCCGGGCTGCCGCCGCCGCAACGCCGCCCCGAACGCACCGCTCTGGTGCTGCAGGGCGGCGGCGCCTTGGGCGCCTACCAGGCCGGGGTCTATCAGGGCCTGGACGAGGCCGGCATCGCGCCTGACTGGCTGGCCGGCATCTCGATCGGCGCGTTCAACACCGCGATCGTGGCCGGCAATCCGCCCGGGCGGCGGGTCCAGGCGCTGCGCGAGTTCTGGGACACGATCTCGCAGCCGACCCTGCTGCCGGCGACCACCTTGGGCCAGGAGGCACGCTACGCCGGTCTCGGCGACGACCTGCGCGCCTGGCTGGACACCTGGGAAGCCTGGCGCGCGCTGGTCGAGGGCCAGCGCGGCTTCTACCGGCCGCGCGGCTGGGATCCGTTGGCGGCCTCAGGTCCGGCCACGGCCAGCTGGTACGACACCGCGCCGATGATCGCGACGCTGGAGCGCATGGTCGATTTCGACCGTCTCAACGACGGCGGCATCCGGGTGTCGGTGGGCGCGGTCAACGTGCGCACCGGCAACCTGGAGTACTTCGATAACACCCAGATGCGCCTGGACGCCCGGCACATCCTGGCCTCGGGCGCGCTACCGCCGGCGTTTCCGGCGGTGGAGATCGACGGCGAGTACTACTGGGACGGCGGCCTGGTCTCGAACACGCCGCTGTCGCAGGTGCTGGCCAGCGAGCCGCGCCGCGACACCCTGGTGTTCCAGGTCGACCTGTGGAGCGCGCAGGGCGAGCTGCCGCAGACCCTGCTGGACGTGGCCGAGCGGCAGAAGGAGATCCAGTACTCCAGCCGTACCCGCCTGATCACCGACATCCAACGCGTGCAGCAGCATTACCGCCGGCTGTTGCGCGAGCTGCTGGAGGAGATCCCCGAGGACGTGCGCCGCCGCAACCCCTGGGCGCTGTACGCGGCCGAACTGGCCTGCGACCGCCGCTACAGCGTGATCCACCTGATCTATCGCGAACGCGCGCGCATCGGCCACTTCAAGGACTATCAGTTCGGCCGGGTCGCGATGCGTGAACACTGGCTGTCTGGTCAAGCCGACATCGCGCGTGCGTTGGCGCATCCGGAATGGCTGGAACTGCCGACCGGCGAGGTCGCGTTCGTATCCCACGACGCCACCGCGCCTTGAAACAAGCGCCCGCGCTCGCGCGCACCGCGACGAGGCAGGATCCGTGCCAACGACGGATGCGCAAACCCTGCCGATGGTTGCCATGACTTTTGCCATGCGGTAACCCGGCGCACGCCGTCTAGGCTTCGCCACGCTCGGGCTGCGCAACCGCCAGGGCCAGCACCACACGCAACCTTTCGGCAGGCGTTCGCATCCCATCGATGCCCGACGCCCGCGCTGCGGTTTGCGGCGGCCAACCCCATCAGTATCGAGGCATCCGCCATGCGCGCACCCCTGACCCTGGCCATCCTCGCCGCGCTCGCCGGCGCCGCGCCACTGGCGCAGGCGGTCGAAATCGACGGCCGCCTCGATCCCGCCGAGTGGGAGGGCGCGCAGCGCATCACCGACTTCCGCCTGACCCAGCCCTTGTCGCGCGCGCCCGCGCCGCAGCCGACCGAGGCGCTGCTGCTGGCCACCCCCGAGGGCCTGGCGATCGGCTTCCGCAACACCCAGCCCAGCAGCATTCCGCGCCGGCGCCAGTTCGCCCAACGCGACCAGGGCGGGCCGATGGACCGGGTCAACCTGTACGTCGATTTCGACGGCGACGGCCGCAACGGCTACAACTTCACCGTGCTGCTGTCCAACAGCATCATCGACACCACCCTCACCAACGAGAACCAGTTCAACGACGACTGGGACGGCGACTGGCGTCACGCCACCAGCGAGGACGACCAGGGCTGGTACGCCGAGATGCTGATCCCCTGGCATATCGCGCCGATGCGCGCGCCCAGCGACGGCAAGCGCACGATCGGCGTGTCGCTGGATCGCGTGATCGGCGCCACCGGCGAGCGCGCCTCGTGGCCGGCGGTGGGCTACACCGAAAGCCGCTTCCTGAGCGCGTTCGAGCGCGTCGAGGTGCCGGCCTACAGCCAGTCCCTGCTCGCGATCACGCCCTACGTGTCCGGCGTCTACGACGCGGTCGGCAAGGGCAGCGATTTCGACGGCGGTGTCGATCTGTTCTGGAAACCCAACGGCCGCTTCCAGCTCAGCGCCACGCTCAATCCCGACTTCGGCCAGGTCGAGAGCGACGAGCTCACGGTCAACTTCAGCGCCACCGAGACCTTCTTCAGCGACAAGCGCCCGTTCTTCACCGAGAACCAGGGCTTCTTCGACGTGCCCTTCGGTTCGCTCAACAACAACAGCCGTCTGATCTACACCCGTCGCGTCGGCGGCCGCAACGACGACGGCGTCGGTTCCGGCGACGTCACCGCCGCGATCAAGGTCAACGGCAGCGCCGGCGGCTTCAACTACGGCGTGTTCGCGGCCAACGAGGCCGACGAGGTCGGGCGCGACTTCTATGCGGTGCGCGCCACCCGCGACTTCGCCGAACAAGGCGTGGGCGCGATGGTCACGCGCGTGAACCGGCCCTTCCTGGACCGCGAAGCGACGGTGTACGAGTTCGACCACCGCTGGACCCCGA
This sequence comes from Lysobacter sp. Root604, assembly GCF_001427505.1. Classification (NCBI taxonomy): domain Bacteria; kingdom Pseudomonadati; phylum Pseudomonadota; class Gammaproteobacteria; order Lysobacterales; family Lysobacteraceae; genus Lysobacter; species Lysobacter sp. Root604. The sequence continues at coordinate 131,652 of NZ_LMGS01000013.1, forward strand.
ATTCGCAGTGGTCGATCCGCAGCACCCTGGTCGGCTCCAACGTCGATCAGGGCGGCGTCGGCGTGCGCGACAGCGGCGCCCAGTTGCGCATGGATTACGACATGGGCAATAGCTGGCGCCACCAGCTGTACATGGTGCACCTGGGGCGCGACCTGCAGCTCAACGACTTCGGCTATCTCGAGCGCAACAACTTCAACTACCTGCGCTACGACCTCGGCCGGCGCGTGACCGACCTGCCGGCCTCGTCGCCGTACGCCGGCCACGACTGGCACTACGCGGTCTCGCGCCGCTACAACGACCAAGGCGTGCACATCGCCGACGCCGGCGCGATCAACCGCCGCAGCGATCTGCGCGACGGCGGCAACCAGTTCGTCGAGATCGCGGCCTGGAGCGCCGGTCACGACGACCTGATCACGCGCGGCAACGGCGTGGTCGACGTGCCCTCCAAGCTGTACCTGTACTTCGAACGCTTCCGCCCGCGTCAGAACGACGGGCGCTGGGCCTTCTACGGCGAAGCCCAGTACGCGGCCGAGGGCCTGGGCGGCATGGACGAGGGCAAGTCGCGGCTGTACTTCGAGCCGCGCTATCACGTCAACGACCGCCTGAGCTTCTTCAGCGGCATGGAGATCTCGCACAACCCGGACTGGCTGCTGTGGCGCGGCGGCAATCTGCTCGGCAGCTTCCGCTCCGACATGATTTCGCTGAACGCCGGTTCGGTGTGGCTGATCGACGACAAGCAGGAACTGCGCGTGCGCCTGGAGGCGATCGGCCTGGACGCGCACAGCCGCCAGGCCTATCGCGTCGCCGCCGACGGCCGCCCGCTCAAGGTCAACGAGTCGATTCCGAACTTCAACCTGCGCAATCTGGGCTTCCAGATCCGCTACCGCTACGAGCTGGCGCCGCTGTCGCACCTGTACATCGCCTACGTGCGCGGCGGCGATCTGTTCGAGGAAGGCCTGAATCTGCAGGGCAGCGCCGGCAGCGAGTTCGGCGACGCCTTCGACCTGCGCGACAGCGAGCAGTTGCTGATCAAGCTGTCGTACCGCTTCGAGATCTGAGGCCCCGTCCTCAGGGCGCGGGTGCGACCGGCACCGGCTTCACCCGCAAAGCCCACAGCACGCCGGCGATCAACAGACCGATGCCCGCCAGGGTCAGCGGGCGCGGCATCGCGCCGCGCAGGATGAAGGCGTAGGCCAGCGCGAACAGGGTTTCGAACACGATCAGCTGCCCGGCCAGCGCGGTCGGCAGGCGTTGGCTGGCTTCGTTCCAGCACAAGGTGCCGACCCAGGACGCGAGCAAACCGATCGCGACCATCAGGCCGATGAAGAACGCCGGCCGCGGGCCGAACGGCATCGCGAAGTCGCTGCCGAGCGCCGCGCTGCCGCCCCACAGCGCGGCGTAACCCAGCAAGGCCAGGGGCAGGGTCGCCAGGCCCTGCGCGGTCGCCCAGGTGCGTGGGTTGCGGCCCGGATGCGCGCGCAGCCAGTCGGCGTTGCGCAGCGGGTACCAGGTCCAGCAGATCAGCGCGCCGATCGCGAGCAGGCCGCCGCTGAGATAGCGCGTGAGGTCGGCGTCCGCATCGTTGAGCAGTGCGTCGAGTTCGACCTGGTTGACGCAGGCGATGCCGGCGCCGATCAGCAGCAGCGACGGCGCCAGCCGCGCCCACGGCAGGCGGCCGTCGCGTTGCGCGTTGCGGCGATTGGCGGCGATCGCGATCACCACCGGCAAGGTGCCGATGATCATGGTCGGCAAGGGGCCGCCGGCGCGCTGGATCGCGCTGGCCAGGCACAGGTAGTAGAGCAGGTTGCCGACCGCGCACAGCTTGAGCGCCTCGATCCAGTCGGCGCGGCCGAGCTGACGCAGGGCGGCGCGGTCGAACCAGGCCAGCGGCAGGGCGATCAGGCCGAAGGCCAGATAGCGGCCGACCGACTGCAGGGCGGCCGGGTACTCCGGCAGCAGCAGCGGGCCGACGAAGACCAGGCCCCAGATCAGGCCGGCCAACAGCGCGTAGAGGGTTCCGATCAGCATGGCCGCAGCATGGCGCGCGCGGGCCGGCGATTCTTGTACGAGATTGCGGCCGCGCTCAGCCGCGCAGTTGCCTGCGATAGCGCGCTGGAGTGATGCCGTAGCGGCGCACGAAGGCGCGGGTCAGATGGGCCTGGTCGGCCAGACCGGTTTCGGCGGCGACCTGGGCCGGCGCGATGTTGTCGGCGAGCCGGCGCTTGGCCTGGTGCAGGCGCAGCGCCATCAGCATCTGCTGCGGGGTGACGTGGTAGTGGTCGCGGAAGCGGCGCAGGAAGTGGAAGGGGCTGAGGCCGGCGACGGCGGCCAGTTGTTCCAGGCTCAGGCGTTCGGCCAGATGGCAGCGCAGGTAATCCAGCACCGGCGCGAAACGCGGTGCGGCCTCGGCGCGCTCGCGTTGCGGCACCCGCGCGTGCGCGCGGAACTCGTCCAGCAGGGCCGCCAGCTGGCTGTCGAAGGCCAGCGGCTCGCGCGCCTGCCATAACGCGTCCAGGCGCGCGCCGATGCGGCGCGCGCGGGCGGGGTCGTGGCGCACCGCCTCGTCGAACCACCAGCCGCTCTCGCCGGTGACCTCCGCGGCCAGGTCGGGATCGACATAGGCCATGCGGTAACGCCAGCCGCCCTCGGTTTCGGCGCGGCCGGTGTGCAGCACGTCGGGGTTCATCAGCACCAGCGAATCCGGCGGCGCCAGGTGATCGCTGCCGCGGTAGCGGAAACGCTCCACGCCCGACTCGATCGCGCCCAGGCCGTAGGCTTCGTGGGTATGCGGCTCGAAGGCGTGGCGGACGATGTGGGCGCGGTACAGCTCGATGCCGCGGCGATGCGCGGGCTGCCGGAACTCGGCGGCGTCGTGGGCGTGGACGAATTGCTCGGGTACGCCTTGCATGGGCCGAGTATCGCATGCGCCGTCGCGCCGGCGCGTGGCGGTCGCGCGGCTAGGCGCGCGCGCTGCGGAACGCGTCCACCCCGGCCCAGGCCTGCGGCGTCATGATCTCGAACAGGCCGGCGCGCGCGTTGCGACGGCCGAGCACGGTCAGCGCATGGTCGCGGCTGAGCAGGCAGCTGGCATCGGCGGCGTACGCGAGTTCGAGGAACTTCTGATCGTCCGGGTCGGCGCAGCGCGGCAGCGCGCGCTCGGGCGGCGGGCGCCGCTCGCTGTCGGCCAGAACGCGCACCACGGCGTCGTAGGCGCGCAGTGCGTCCGCCTGCGTCTGCGCATCCAGGCCGAGCTGGGGATAGGCGAGCACGCGCTGCCATTCGTCGCGGCAGTCGGCGTCGCTGACCGCCTCGACGCGGCCGCTGGCGAGCGCGTCGGCGAGCGCGGCCGCGTGCGGGTCGCGGAACACGAACAGATCGAGGCAGACGTTGGTGTCCAACACCAGCCGCGGTCGCGGCGCCGTCATCGCGTGCGCCACCGCTTACAGATCGTCTTCGCCCGGGAACGAGACCGACAGTTCCGAGATCACGATCCACTGGCCCTGCTCGGGGTACTTGGGATCGTCGCTGGAATACGTGCCTTCGCCGACCGGCGTCTTGCCCTGCGGCACGCCCTGATCGCCGTTGTCGCGCAGGCCCAGGCTGGCGCTGCGGCCGACCTGTTCGTCCTTGCGCGCATCGAGCTTGCCGCCGTGGTAATCGACGATGGTGCCGCCGTAGTCCCACTCCAGCCCGTAGAACGAAATCGGTTTGCCGTTGAGGGCGACCATTTCGGGCAGCGGCATGCCCACGCGCAGGCCGTTGTCCAGCGTCCACTTCGATTGCGGACCGAACACGCGCACCAGCGACAGGCCCTGCAGGCTCTGCTCGTTCTGGAAGTACAGATAGGCGCGACGGGTCGGATCGTCGGGGAACAGGATCACGCCGGAGAATCCCTCGCCCTCGGCGCCGGCCACCTTGCCCAGGCGCACGTTGGCGGCGCCATAGCGCTTGCGCAGTTCGTCGGGGCCGGTGTCGGGCGCGAAATCGCCGGGCAGCACGAAGTCGGCGGCGGTGGCGCTGTCGGCCGCTGCGCTCGCGGCTTGTCCGCTCGCGGGCGCGGCCGCGGCCGGCGCGGGCTTCGCGTCGGCCTGCGCCGCGGGCGCGTTCGCGGTCGGCGCGGCACGCTCGCAAGCGCTCAGCGCCACCAGCAGCAAGGACGGGACCAGCAAGGTGCGCAGCTTCATGGCTTCACTTCCCTCAGATCGGCGCTGCCGATGCGCCAGGCGCGTTGCTCCGGGCCCGCGCCGTCGACCACGGCGCGGCGCAGTACATAGGCGCCGACATACTTGCGCTGGCTGCCGTCGCGCTGGCTCGCGGTCAGCGCCACCGGCACTTCCAGATACCGCGAGCCGGCGGCGGCATCGACACGGCCCGGCGGCAGGATCTCGACCGATACGCCGGTGGTGTCGGCGAAACCGTCGGCGAACTGCTGCGGCGACTGGCCGCTGGCGCGGCCGCCATCGGACCACAGCGCATAGGCGCGGGCGTAACTGCGTGCGTTGATCGCGGCGTAGTAGTCGCGCACCACGGCGACCGCGTCCTGCGGTGTGGGTTCGCCGGGCACGGCGGTGCCGTCCTCGACCAGCGGCGTGCCGTCGTCGGCGATCGGCAGGCTGCCGTCTTCGGGCGTGGCCGGCAGGATCGGGTTGCCGTTCTCGTCCAGCACCGGCTCCTCGACGATGGCGGCGCTGGGCGGGCCGACCTGGCCCGGTCCCGGCTGCGAGGGCATGCCGGTGACGCCGCCGCTGGCGCCCTGCGGCGCCGGCAACAGCTCGCCGGCCTCGCCGTTGGCGGTGCCGGCCTGGGGATCGTCGTGCTTGCCGCAGGCGCCTAGCGCGAATACGAGCAGGCAGGCGGCGAGCAGGCGGTGGTGGCGGGATGCGCGCATGTCAGCGATCGAGGTGGACGACGACGCGGCCGTGTTCGATCTGGGTGCTGCCGATGCGGCGCGAACCCAGCTTGTCGAGCAGGCTGTTGTCGAAGCGGTAGACGGGTTCCTGGCGCGCATAGTCGCCGAGCCAGGCGTTGAGCAGTTCGCGCGAGGCGCCGGTCATCACGCCGCCCAGCTGCGGCACGTCGACGTAGTCGATGCGCGGGTCGCGCAGGTGCAGGCCCTGGGTGGCGGCGTCGTAGCGCAGGGCGCTGGTCAGGGTGAAACGCCCGGATGGGCGCTGCGAGGAACCGCTGCCGAGCGCGGCCAGGCCGATGTCGAAGTCCAGGCGCAGGCGGTCGCCGTCGTCGGGAATCGACAGGCGCGGATTCATCAGGGTCACCGCCACCAGGCCGCCCAGCTTCTCGTAGCGCTTGGGGAAATTGCGGTTCAGGGACTGCTGCAGTTGCGGCGCGGTGAACGCGACCTCGTTGCCGAGGTAGGCGCTGACCGCATTGAGCGTGGAGCAGGCCGCCAGCGTCAGCAGCGCGGCGGCCAGCAGCAGGGAGCGCACTAGAGTGGGGCGGAGGCGGGCTCGGGCGGACATCGGCAAGTTCCGTGGGCGATGCGCGCACGATACCCGGACCGCATGAACGGCGACACAGGGGGATGGCGTGGCCCATCCCCACCCCCGGGTAGGAGCGACGCAAGCCGGCGCCGCTTGCGTTGGCGACGCAGGCGCTCGGTCGCGGCTTGCGCCGCTCCTACCCCAGGGTCTCGAGGCTCAGCCCTCGCGCGCGTCCTGCAACTGCGCTTCCAGGCGCGCCTTGAGGGCGTCGTCGATCTTGAGCTGGCGCGCCAGCTCGTCCAGGTAGGCGCGTTCCATGAAGCTCTGCTCGTCGGCCGCGAGCAGGCTGGCCAGATACATTTCCGAGGCCATCTCCGGGGAGGTGGCGGCACGCGCCACTTCGGCCGGATCCAGCGGCTTTTCGAGCTCGGCGTGCAGCCACTGACGCAGGTTCGGGTCGTTGTCGATGCGGGTGAACTCGCCTTCGATCACTTCGCGTTCGCGCGCGTCGATATGGCCGTCGGCCTTGGCCGCGGCGACCAGGGCCTGGAGGATGGCCTGGCTGTGCAGCTCGGCCTGCGGCGGCGGCAGACGGTCCACGGTCTGCGGTTCGGCGGTGCTGCCGTCCTGTTGCTTGCGGTACTCGCCGTAGGCCTTGTAGGCCAGCACGCCGACCGCGGCCACGCCGCCATACAGGGCCAGCTTGCCGCCCATCTTGCGCATCTTCTTGTTGCCCAGCAGCAGGCCGAGCGCGCCGCCGGCGAGCGCGCCCTTGCCGAAATCCGCATTCAATAGGCCACGCTTTTCTTCCTTGCCCTCGTAACGCGCCGGCGCTTTGCCGCCGCCCAGCAGACTCTCGAGCCCACCGCCGCCAAGGCTGCTCTGGGCGGTCTTCAGCAGCTGGTCGAGCAAGCCCTGGGTTTTCATGCGCGCAACTCCGTCGTTAAGGTCGTGAATTCACGACCTGAGGGCGCAGGGTGCGGGCTTCAAGCGCGCCGGCGGCGGCCGGCGCGGCGCGGTTCACCTCAGCCGCGTTGCTGCACCGCCAGGCGCAGGCCCAGGGCGATGAACACGCTGCCGGTCACGCGCTGCTTCCAGCGCCCGGCGCCGGTGGAGAATCGTCGGCCGAAGCGGCCGACCGCGAAGCTCAGCATCAGGCTGTGGCTGAAGCCGATCAGCGACAACAACGCGCCCAGCACCAGGAACTGCAGCCAGACGTAGCCGCGCTCGGGGTGCACGAACTGCGGCAGGAAGGCCAGGAAGAACAGCGCGACCTTGGGGTTGAGCACGCCGGTGATCACCGAGCGCAGGTAGATGTTGGGCTCGGCTACCGCCGGCGCATCGCTGTCGGCCGCGGGCGCGGTCTCCGCCGGCGCGCGCCAGGCCTTGATGCCCAGCCAGATCAGATAAGCGGCGCCGGCGTACTTGAGCACCTCGAAGGCCATCGCCGAGGTCGCCAGCAGCGCCGACAGGCCCAGGCTCGCGGCCAGGGCGTGGATCAGGGTGGCGGTCTCCAGCCCGAACGCGGCGCGCACGCCGCGCGCGGTGCCGCCGGTCGCCGCCTGAGTCAGGATCCAGGCCGTGCCCGGGCCGGGAATCAGCACCAGCACGGCGGCGGCGACCAGGTAAGCGGCGAGGGTGGCGGTGTCGAACATGGCGGCGGCGTTGCGGGGCGGAATCGCAGTCTGCGCTGTGCGTGGGCGCGCGCCAAGTGCGCGCGGCGGCTTGACGCAGGACTCAGCGTTGCGCACGCCGTACGTCTGTGGGGTAGGAGCGGCGTAAGCCGCGACCATGCGAGCCAGCGCAGGTTCGGTAGCAGACGTAGGTTCGTGGTCGCGGCTTACGCCGCTCCTACCCCAAAGCGGGTGCGGCTAGCCGGTGGCGGCGGTGGGTTCGGCCGCGCGCTGCTTCTCGATCGCCGCGACGAAGGCGTCGGACCCCGGCCATTGGCCGATGCGCCCCAATTTCCTAGCGCCGCGGAACACCAGGAAGGCGGGGACGCCATGCAGGCCGAAGCGCGTGCCCATCTGCGGGTCTTCGTAGACGTTGTCGTGCAGCCACTCGATATCCGGCCAACGGAAACGCTCGGGCGCCAGCAGGATCTGGCCCTTGGCGATATCGCAGTTCGGGCAGTCCTTGCCCCACAGGAACAGGATGCGCAGGCGTTCGTCCTCGGCCAGCGCTTCGTCCAACCGCGCCTCGCGCACCAGCCGCATCGGGAAGGTCCAGAAGAAGCGCGGGATGGTGGTGTCGCTCACGGGCTCATCCTACTCCCGGAATCCGACCCGCGCGCCCCCGCCTAGGGCACCGCCAGTTCGATGCCCTGGGCGCGGAATTCGGCCAGGGTGGCGTCGTAGATGTCCGACAGCAGGGCGTGCTGGCCGTTCTCGATGTCGGCGATCCACAGCTGCGCTTCCAGCACGATGCCCTTGTCGGTGACGGTGCTGACGTAGACCCCGGGTTCGGGCGTGCGCAGCACGCGCGGCTGGGCGGCGACCGCGCGCAGGAAAATGGTGCGCGCGGCCACGGTGTCGGTATCGCCCTTGACCAGCAGGGTCGAGGTCAGACGCACGTTGCGGTCCGACCACGACTGATTGAGGATGGTGTTGCCGGTCAGGGTGTCGTTGGGAACGATCGCTTCCAGGCCTTCGCGGGTGCGGATCACGGTGTAGCGCACAGTCATGCGCGTGACCTTGCCGGTCACGCCGCCCACGGACACGTTGTCGCCTACCCGCACCGACTGCTCGAACAGGACGATCAAGCCGCTGACGTAGCTGGCCGCCAGCTTCTGCAGGCCCAGGCCCAGGCCGATGCCGAGGGCGCCGCCGAACGCGGCCAGCGCGGCCAGATTGATGCCGCTGACGCTGAATATCAGCATCAGCGCGACCAGCCACACCAGCACGCCGGCGATGCGCGACAGCGCCAGGATGTGGTTGGGCGCCAGGTGCGGACTGCGCTGGATGGCCTTGTCCAGGGTCCGCGTGGCCCAGTACGAAACGATCACGATGATCACGCCGACCACCAGGCCGCTGACCACGTCCTCGGTGCTCAGCGTGATGTTGCCCAGCGTGAGCTTGGAGGCGAACAGCTTGGCGACCAGCGGGTAGCGCGCACCGAACACCGCCAGCATGGTCATGGCCCAGGCCAGCACCGTGGCCACTCGCATCAGGACCTTGAGCAAGGGCGTCGGCCGGAACAGCAACTCGACCAGGGCGCCGGGGATGCGCACCAGCACGAATACGCCCAGGGCCAGGAACACCAGCGAGATCGCGGCGCGGCCGAATTCGTTGACGATGCCCAGCGGCCCGGGGATGGCCAGCAGCAACAGCGCCAGCGTGGGCGTGAACAGATAGTCCAGCAGGATGCGCAGGCGCGGCCGCTCGCTCAGGCGCGGGCGCAGGCGCTGTTTCAGGTAGTGGGACAGCAGCAGCGCCGCGATCACCAGCGCCAGCGCGATCACCGCCTCGACCGGGTGCGCGGTCACGGACAGGGCCGTGTCCAAGGTCTTTTCGAGCTCTGGATCGACCGCCGCGGCGGGGGTGTCGGGCTTCATGCGCAGGCTCGGCTGGGGGAGGGGGCCGCGCGCGAGGCAGCGCGCGGCCTGCGGCGATTGTGAACATCGCCAGCGTCCCGCGCCAGCGCGCGGGAACGCCAGGGGGAACGCGCGCTCAGTCCTCCTCGGCCCGCGGTTTGAAGGCCTCGACCAGCTTCTGCTGCACGTTCGCCGGTACCGGCTCGTAGTGGCTGAAATCCAGCGAGTAGCGCCCGCGCCCGGCGGTCACCGATTTCAGCTCGGCCGCGTAGCCTTCCAGTTCCGACAGCGGCACCTGCGCCTTGACGATGATCTCCTGGCCGCGCGCGGCATCCGTGCCGTTGATGCGCGCGCGCTTGCTGGCCAGGCCGCCGCTGATGTCGCCCATGTGCTGCTCGGGTGCGTTGACCTCCAGGTCGACGATGGGCTCCAGCACTTGCGGGCGGGCCTTGCCGATGGCGTCGAGGAAGGCCTTCTTGCCGGCGGCCACGAACGCGACCTCCTTGCTGTCGACCGGATGGTGCTTGCCGTCGTAGACGATCACGCGCACGTCCTGCATCGGATAGCCGGCCAGCGCGCCCTGGTGCAGCACCTGGCGCACGCCTTTCTCCACCGCCGGCAGGAACTGGCCGGGGATGGTGCCGCCCTTGACCTCGTCGACGAACTCGAAGCCGCCGCCGCGCGGCAGCGGTTCGACGCGCAGGAAGACTTCGCCGAACTGGCCGGCGCCGCCGGTCTGTTTCTTGTGGCGGTGATGGCCCTCAGCCTTGCCGCTCACGGTTTCACGGTAGGCGATGCGCGGCGGGCGCGACTTCACTTCCACGCCGTACTTGTCCTTCAGGCGGTCGATGTTGATGCGCAGGTGCAGGTCGGACAGGCCGCGGATCACGGTTTCGTTGGTCTCGGTCTCGTGCTCGACGTGGAAGCAGGGGTCCTCTTCCGACAGCTTGTGCAGCGAGGTCGCCAGCTTCTGCTCCTGGCCCTTGCTGGCCGCTTCCACCGCCAGGCCGAACATGGGCTTGGGGAAGTTCAGTGGGGCCAGATGGATATGGTCCTCGTCGTGGCTGTCGTGCAGCACCGCGTCGAAGTGCAGTTCCTCGACCTTGGCCACCGCGGCGATGTCGCCGGGGATGGCCTGCTCGATCTCGACGTGGTCCTTGCCCTTGAGCTTGAACAGATGCCCGACCTTGAACGGCTTCTTGCCGTCGTCGACGAACAGCTGGGTGTCGCGCTTGAGCGTGCCCTGATAGACGCGGAACACGCCGAGCTTGCCGACGAAGGGGTCGTTGACGATCTTGAACACGTCGGCGATCACGTGCGCCTTGGGATCGGGCGCGGCCACGATCGGCTGTGCGTCCTCGCCCACGCCTTTTACGAACGGCGGCGGATTGGCCTCGGCCGGATTCGGGAACAGCGCCTCGGCCGCGTCCAGCAGTTCCTTGACCCCGACCCCGCTGCGCGCCGAACAGAACAGCACCGGCACCAGATGGCCTTCGCGCAGGCATTGCTCGAAGGCGTCGTGCAGCTCCGCGCTGCTCAGGCCGCTTTCGCCCAGGTCCAGGTAATGCTCCATCACCGTTTCGTTGATCTCCACCACCTGGTCGATGATCTTCTGGTGCCAGTCGCCGACGCTGCCCAGGTCGCTGCCCTCGGCGCTGCCGGCCGCGGAGGCGGCGTAGCAGTCGAGCACGCGCTGGCCGCGGTCGGCGGACAGGTTCAGGGGCAGGCATTCGGGGCCGAAGCTCTCGCGCAGGTCCTCGAGCACGCGCGCCGCATCGGCGCCTTCGTGGTCGATCTTGTTGACCACCAGCACCCGGCAGAGGTTGCGCGCCTTGGCGTGCTCCATCATCCGGCGGGTGCCGTACTCGACCCCGGTGTCGGCGTCGACCACGATCGCGACCGTCTCCACCGCCGCCAGCGCCGACAGAGTCGGGCCGCGGAAGTCGGGATAGCCGGGGGTGTCGATCAGGTTGACGTGGATGCCCGCGTGATCGGTGCTGGCGATGGCGGCGTCCAGCGAATGGCCGCGCTGTTTCTCGATCGGATCGAAGTCGGAGACGGTGCTGCCGCGTTCGATGCTGCCTGCCGTCTGGAGTGCGCCGCCGGCCTGCAGCAGGGCTTCGAAGAGCGTTGTTTTGCCGGCGCCGGGGTGGCCTGCCAAGGCCACGTTGCGGATGGATTGAGTGCTGTAGGACATGAGCGGACTTCTCCCTGGGTGAGGGTGGGAAGGCCGTCATGGCTGTCCGCGCTGCGCGCCCGAGCGTGGAGCGCTCGGCGGGCGGTCATGGCGGGTGCCGGCTTTCGGGGGGCCGGGAATCAAGACTCCCGCAGGCGAGGGGGCGGGTCAAGCCCGGCTTGGGTTGCGTTGCAACATGGGTCGCAGAAGCAAATCCCCTCGATCCATCCGGCCAGCGGGCACAGCCCGCTGGCGCTCAGTCGCGCACGAACCTGCGGTTCATAGGCCGCGCGCCCTCATTCCAAAGGGGGAAGACCCGCCGTTGCAAGGCAGATCAGTCTCCCCACTTCGTTGCTGGCTGTTCCCCCCTTTGCAAAGGGGGGCTAGGGAGAATTTGCTCTTAGCCGCAATACAGAACTAACACCCCCGCAGTTACCCTGACCGCCCTTCATCCTCCGGAGTCCACTCATGGGTATTTCGCGACACGCCACCGCGCATTGGGAAGGCGATCTCAAAAGCGGACAGGGCCGTCTCAGCAGCCAGAGCGGCGTGCTGGACAACACCCGCTATGCCTTCAACACCCGCTTCGGCGACGAGAAGGGCACCAACCCGGAAGAGTTGATCGCGGCCGCGCACGCGGGCTGCTTCACCATGGCGCTGTCGGCCAAGCTGACCGAGGCCGGGCATCCGCCGGCGCGCCTGGACACCCGCGCCGAAGTCGATCTGTCGATGGAAGGCGGCCCGAACTTCTCGCAGATCCGGCTCAAGGTCAGCGCCGACGTGCCCGGCATCGACGCCGCCAAGTTCCAGGCCATCGCCGAGGACGCCAAGGCCAACTGCCCGGTGTCGAAGGCGCTGAGCGCGGTGCCGATCAGCCTGGAAGCGACGCTGGCTTGAGTCCGCGCGCGACGCCCGCGACGCGCGGTCTGCGTTGATGTCCGCGCGCGAACCCATCCGCCACGTCCTGCTAATCCACGGCGCGGGCGGCGGCGCTTGGGAATGGAACCGGTGGTGCGAAGTCTTGCGCGCGCGCGGCTTCGATGCGCATGCGCCGGACTTGCAAGCCACGGACGCCGGTTTGGCCGCGACCGGTTTCGACGACTATGCGGCGCAGGTGCGCGCCGCGTTCGTGCGCCTGCCGCGTCCGCGCGCGCTCATCGGCGCCAGTCTCGGCGGGCTGCTGGCCTTGCCTTGCGCCGACGCGGCCGACGCCCTGGTGCTGATCAATCCGTTGCCGCCTGCGCCTTGGGCAGCGCGCCTGCCGGCGCGCGAATGGCCGCCGATCGTGCCCTGGCGGCGCGAGGCCCGTCTGGCCTCGACCCGGCGCGCACTGGCGGATGCCGACGAAGCCGCCGCGCTTTACGCCTACCGGCGCTGGCGCGACGAGTCCGGGGCGGTGCTGCGCGCCGCGCAGGACGGGATCGCCGCCGTCGCGCCGAGCTGCGCCAGCTTGTTGGTCGCATCGGCGCAGGACGAGGATGTCCCGCCCGAGCTCACCGCCGAATGGGCCGCGGCCTGGGGTGCCGACTGCCTGCGCGCACCGTCGCCCAGCCACGTCGGCCCTCTGCTGGGGCGCGGCGCGGCCGAATTGGCGGGGCGCGTCGCCGACTGGCTGTCGGCCAGGTAAACGCCGCCAGGGCCGGCACCGAAACCGGGCCCGGATTCAGCCGGCGTTGACCGCGCCGACCCGACGATGCGATCCACGCCATCCCGGCGTGTGGAGCCCGCCATGAAGCGCCTGTCCGTCACCGCCCTTAGCCTGGTCCTCGCCGCCGCCACCGGCGTCGCCTCGGCGCAGTCCTATCCGCAGAACGGCTACGGTTCGGCCTATCCGGCCTCTACCGGTTCGCAGGTCGACTATGCGCGCGTGCTGCGCGTCGATCCGGTGTTCGATTCCTACAACAGCGGCCAGTACGGCGCGCAGCGTTGCTACGAGCGTCCGACCTACGTCAACGGCGGCGGCACCTACGACGGCTACGACGACCGCGGCTACGACGACAACTACCGCCGCGACGACGGCTACACCGACCAGTACGGCAACTCCCGCCACTCGGCCGGCACCGAAACCGGCCGCACCGTGGCCACCGTGATCGGCGGCATCCTCGGCGCCGCGGTCGGCAGCCAGGTCGGCGGCGGCAGCGCGCGCTACGCGACCTCGGCAGTCGGCTCTATGGTCGGCGGCATGGCCGGCCGCAGCGTGTACGAACAGAGCAAGCGCAACAGCAACCGCGATCGCGTCGGTTCGGTGCGCGTCTGCGACCCGGTCCAGAACACCGGCTACGGCAACACCGGCTATGGCGGCGACGATCGCGCGGTCAGCGCCTACGACGTGACCTACGAATACGGCGGCCGCAGCTACCGCACCCGCACCAACTACCACCCCGGCGACAAGATCCGCGTGCGCGTGGACGTGCGTCCGGAGTAAACGCGCCTACGGTCGCGCGGCAACTTGAACGACCGCGGCGATAAACAACAGCAAGAGGACCGGCGAGAGCTGGTCCTCTTTTTTTGTGCCTTAGATATGCCGCCGCGCACTCTTCGCCCAAGTGCTAGCATTTTTCTGCCCGCTGGGGCTAACAGAAGGAGCGAAGGAATGAGCAAGCGCATAGGGAAATTCGCGATCGCCGCGGTGTTGTTGTTTACGGCCGGTGCGGCGCTGGCAACAGAAGTGTTCGACGTGTGGGGTTATGGCATCAGCCCTGGCGCGGCACGCGACGATGCTTTTTCACTCGGCCGCCAGCTATGCATCGGCAACGGTTATTTCGGAGCCTCGGTGGAAGAGGTGCAAACCTACCAGTCCGGCGGTGGCTACATCACCTACGGCATCGCGCAGTGTTACTGATCTGAACGCTGGGTTGGGGCGGCGACGCTTTGGCCCAGTTTCTCGTACTGCGGCCGGTGGGCCCGGCAAGCGCGATCGATCCGAGTAAAGCACCCTCTCGTTCGCGTGTCGCCTAGTCCAGTTGCGACAGCAGCCAGATCACCGGAATCGCGAGCATCCCTGCTCCCGCTCCCGCCATTTCTCCGGGGATCCGATACCGGAACAGTGCCAGTGTGCGCGCCGCCATCAGTGAAGCCATGCTGATCATGATCACAACGATGCAGACGATGCCGGTGGTCCCGTAGCGAAGCGTCCCTGACGCCAGAAGGATGGCGCACTTGGCCGCGGCGGCAAAAAAGCCGCAATACATGACGAACGTGACGAGAAACGCCCCAGGTTTGCTCCTGAACGTCATGCTGTCCCGTTGGCTGCTCACCAATCGATATGCCCGCTCACGATCGGATGCACCTGACCGCCCGACCAGACGTCGCCGTCGGCATCCACGCGCAGTTGCAGGCGCGCGTCGAAACCGACTTCGCGGCCCTGGCTGACGGTGTAGCGGCCGTCGCGGCCGGGCAGGGCGTGGTTGTGCTGCAGCCAGGCCGCGAGGGTGGCGTTGGCGGCGCCGGAGGCGGCGTCTTCGAACTGCGCGGGCGCGCCGACGAAGGCGCGCACCACCAGATCGTAATCCTGGCCCGCATCGGCGCGCGCGAATGCGCACAGGCCCATGCTCTCGGTGCGTTCGGCGAGTTCGCCGATCGCGTTCCAGTCAGGCGTCGCGGCGCGCAGTGCGGCTTCGTCGCGCAGTTCGGCCAGCCACCAGCGGCGGCCGCCGTCCATCAGCGCCGGCGGCAGTGCGCCCAGGGGCAGAGCGTTGAGGGCGGCGCTCAGGCGCGGATCCTCGGCGCCGGCGGTTTCCAGCACGCGTGCGCGCGGCGTGCGCACCGCGATCGTGCGCATGGCGCCTTCACCGTCCACCGCCAAGGGCAGCAGGCCGGCCACGCCTTCCTGCAGCAGTCGGCCGTCGACGGGCGCGGCCAGGCCGGCGTCCAGCACCACGTGCGCGGTGCCGACGCTGGGATGGCCCGCGAACGGCACCTCGCGGCGCGGACTGAACATGCGGATGCGGTAGCTCGCGCCCGGCGCGGTCGGCGCGAACACGAAGGTGGTCTCGGGCAGGCGGGTCCAGCGCGCGATCGCCTGCATGGCGGCCTCGTCCAGGCCCTCGGCATCCAGCACCACTGCGAGCGGGTTGCCGGCGCCGGGACGGTCGGCGAATACGTCCAATTGCAGGTAGCGGCGTTTCATTGTCGGATCGCGTCGCGGCGTGGGGTCCGCTGGGTCGCGCAGCTTACCAATCGGCGCGGCCGCGGATAACCGCCTGGACCCGGCCGCCGATCCAGATCTCGCCCTGCTCGTCCAGGGCGACCTCGACCCGGCCGTCGCGGCCGAGCTCGCGGCCCTGGCTGGCCACATAGCGCGTGGCCCCGCCCGGGAAGCCGCCGTCGGCGGCGAGCTGGGCGCCGATCGCGGCGTTGACGCTGCCGGTGACCGGGTCCTCGGGGATGTTGTCGGCGGGGCAGAAGGCGCGCACCGCGAGCTGGTGGTCGGGCGCCTCGGCAGGCGCGTAGACCGCCAGGCCGACCGCGGCGCAGGCGCGGGTCAGGGCCGCGATGGCGGGCAGGTCCGGCTGCAGCGCGCGCACCGCGGCGGCGTCGGTTAGCTCCAGCACCCACCAACGCGCGCCGTTGTCCCATAGCGTCGGCGCTCGCGCGCCCAGCGGCAGGGGGGCGCTCACCACGGCCAGCGCGGCCGCGATCGCCTCGGGTTCGCCCAGGCTGGCGATCTCGATGCGCTGCGCGCGCGGCGCCCGCACCGACACCAGCGCACGCGCGCCGCTGCCGGCCACGCGCACCGGCAGCAAGCCCGCCGCGCAGTCCTGGACCAGGGCGCCGTCGCGGGGGCTGGCCAGGCCGGCGTCGATCGCGGCCCAGGCCGCGCCCACACTGGGATGGCCCGCGAAGGCCAGTTCCTGGCGTGGGGTGAAGATGCGCACCCGGTAGTCGGCGCCTTCGACCGGCGGCAGCAGGAAGATGGTTTCGGACAGGTTGGTCCAGGCCGCGAAGGCCTGCATCGCCGCGGTGTCCAGACCGTCGGCGTTCAAGACCACGCCCAGCGGATTGCCCGCTCCCGGCCGGTCGGCGAATACGTCCAGTTGCAGATAGCGGCGCAGGGTCATGGCGATCTCGTACGCGGGGCGGGCGGGTCAGTAGAACCGTTCCGCCACGGTCGTTCCAGTGTTGCGCGCGCCGCCGGCCTGCGCCGGTGCTTTCCCGTTTAGAATCGCAGCTTCATGCCCGCGGCGCGGGCGAGCGCGACTCTTCAGACCCGGCTTCGGCACGTCCGTGGGCCCGGTCGTCGCGCCCGGCGGCCGCGGCATGGTTCCCAAACACACGCCCGGCCGCGGCCGGGCATCGATTAGAGCGCGACAACAGACCGGAGACAGTGGCGGTGGCGGAAGCATCTCGTTGGGTAGTACTCAAGTTCGGCGGCACTTCGGTGTCCCGCCGCAACCGTTGGGACACCATCGGACGCCTCGCTTCCAAACGCATGCACGAGGACGGCGTACGCGTCGTGGTCGTGGTCTCGGCCCTGTCGGGCGTCACCAACGAACTGCAGGCGATCGCCAGCGCGCCCGAAGGCGCGCAGGACGAGATCGCGGCGCGCGTGCACGCCCTGGTCGAACGCCATCGCGCGTTCTGCGCCGAACTCGACCTGAACGCCGACGCGGTGCTCGGCGAGCGCCTGGCCGCGCTGCAGGCGCTGGCGGTCGATCCGCGCATGGCCAGCCGCGCGCTGGATTGGCAGGCCGAGGTGCTGGCCCAGGGCGAACTGCTGTCCTCGACCATCGGCACGGCCTATCTGCGCAGCCAGGGCCACGATTTCGGCTGGTGCGACGCGCGCGATTGGCTGGACGCGGTCTCGCTGCCGAATCAAAGCGCCTGGGCGCGGCGTTTGTCGGTGAACTGCCGGCGCGAACCCGATCCGGAGTTCGCCGCGCGCTTCGCCCGCCAGGCCGCGCCCATGCTGCTGACCCAGGGCTTCATCGCCCGCCACGACGACGGCGGCACCGCGATCCTGGGCCGCGGCGGTTCGGATACCTCGGCGGCGTATTTCGGCGCGCTGCTCAAGGCGCAACGGGTCGAGATCTGGACCGATGTGCCCGGCATGTTCAGCGCCAATCCGCGCGAAGTGCCGGACGCGCGCCTGCTGACCCGCCTGGATTACGCCGAGGCGCAGGAAATCGCGACCACCGGCGCCAAGGTCCTGCACCCACGTTCGATCGCGCCCTGCCGCGACGCCGGCGTGCCGATGGCGATCCTCGATACCGAGCGCTTCGATCTGCCGGGCACCCGCATCGACGCCAGCGCGGCGACCGTGCCGGGCGTCAAGGCGATCAGCCGCCGCAACGGCATCGTGCTGGTGTCGATGGAAAGCATCGGCATGTGGCAGCAGGTCGGCTTCCTCGCCGATGTGTTCGAGCGCTTCAAGCGCCACGGCCTGTCGATCGACCTGATCGGTTCGTCGGAAACCAACGTCACGGTGTCGCTGGATCCCAGCGAGAACCTGGTCAACAGCAACGTGCTGGAAGCGCTGTCGGCCGATCTGGCCGAGGTCTGCCGGGTCAAGGTGATCGCACCCTGCGCGGCGGTCACCCTGGTCGGGCGCGGCATGCGTTCGCTGCTGCATCGCCTGTCGGACATCTGGGCCGCGTTCGGCCGCGAGCGCGTGCACCTGATCTCGCAGTCCTCGAACGACCTCAACCTCACCTTCGTCATCGACGAAGCCGATGCCGATGGCCTGCTGCCGCATCTGCACCACGAGTTGATCCGCGGCGGCGCGATGCCGGTGCGCGACGACAGCGTGTTCGGCCCGAGCTGGCGCGAGATAGCGCACGGCAAGCCCACGCGTGCGCCGGCCTGGTGGCGCGGCGCGCGCGAGCGTCTGCTCGACGTCGCGACGGCCGGCACCCCGCGTTACGTCTACGACCTGGAGACCGTGCGCGCACGCGCGCGGTCGCTGCGCGATACGCCGGCTATCGATCGTTGCTACTACGCGATCAAGGCCAATTCGCATCCCGAGATCCTGCGCGCCATCGCCGACGAAGGCTTCGGCCTGGAATGCGTGTCGTTGGGCGAGATCGAACGCGTGTTCGAAACCCTGCCGCAGCTCGATCCGGCGCGCGTGCTGTTCACGCCCAGCTTCGCGCCCAAGCGCGAGTACGTCGCCGCGTTCGCGCGCGGCGTCACCGTCACGCTGGACAACCTCGAAGCCTTGCAGAACTGGCCCGAGGTGTTTCGCGACCGGTCGATCTGGCTGCGCATCGATCTGGGCCACGGCGAAGGCCATCACGAAAAGGTCCGCACCGGCGGCGTCGCCGCCAAGTTCGGCCTGCCGATGTCGCGTTTCGACGCCTTCGTCGAGCACGCGCGCCGTCTCGGCGTGCGCATCGCCGGCCTGCACGCGCACCTGGGCAGCGGCATCGACGATCCGCGCCACTGGCGCGGCGTGTACGCGCAGCTCGCCGGCTTGGCCGACGGCATCGGCACCATCGAGACCATCGACATCGGCGGCGGCCTGCCGATCGCCTACACGCCGGAGGCGCCGGCGTTCGATCTCGCCGCCTGGCGCGCCGGCTTGGCCGAGATCAAGGCCGCGTACCCGCGCTACGGCTTGATCGTCGAGCCGGGCCGTTACCTGGTCGCCGAGAGCGGCGTGCTGCTGTTGACCGTCACCCAGGTGGTCGAGAAGGACGGCGTGCGCCGGGTCGGCGGCGACGCCGGCATGAACGCGCTGATGCGTCCGGCCATGTACGAGGCCTATCACGGCATCCACAACCTCAGCCGCCTGGACGACGCCGACAACGTCGCCTTCGACGTGGTCGGACCGATCTGCGAGAGCAGCGACGTGCTCGGCCGCGGCCGCCCGCTGCCGCGCGCGACCGCCGAGGGCGACGTGCTGCTGGTCGCCGACGCCGGCGCCTATGGCATGGCGATGGCGCATACCTACAACCTGCGGGCGCTGCCCGCCGAGCAAGTACTGCAAGAAGGTGATCTGTAATGACTGATTGGCGTTTCCAGCGCGATGCGATCCGCGCGTTCCGTTTCGTGCGTTGCGGTTTCGACGCGGCGAGCGGCGTGGCGCAGCTGGTCTACGCGTTCGACGACGGCCCGGAGCTGATCGAAACGATCACCGTGCCGGGCGCGCCGTTCCAGTTGGACACGCAGCGCGCGGCCGCGGTCGAACGCGCGCTGCGGCTGCTGCATCTGATCGCGGGCGTGAGCTACTACAAAGCGGCGGTGCCCGAGGACATCCGCATCGATTCCTACGAGATCGATGCCGACACCGCGGCGCTGCTGGAGCTCATCTACGTCAACGGCCTGGGCGAGTTCGCCTATCGCAACGGTCTGAACCTGCACGGCCGCATCCGCTTCCCGCATACCACGGCGGCGACGCCGGTGGCGCCGTCGCTGGGCCTGAGCGCGCACGCGCTGGTCGCGATCGGCGGCGGCAAGGATTCGCTGGTCAGCATCGAAGCCCTGCGCAGCCTGGGCGAGGAGCAGACCGTGACCTGGATCGGCGGTTCGCAGCTGATCGCCGCCTGCGCGCAGCGTACCGGCCTGCCCACGCTCAACCTGGGCCGCGCGCTCGCGCCGCAGTTGTTCGACTACAACCGCGAAGGCGCCTGGAACGGCCACATCCCGGTGACGGTGGTGAACTCGGCGATCATGGTGCTGGCGGCGCTGCTGCACGGCGTCGATCAGGTGGTGTTCTCCAACGAACGCTCGGCCAGCTACGGCAGCCTGATCGAAGGCACCGGCGAGGTGAATCACCAGTGGTCCAAGGGCTGGGCCTGCGAGCAGGCGTTCGGCGACCACGTGCAGCGCCAGGTCGCGGCCGACCTGCAGTACTACTCGCTGCTGCGTCCGCTCAGCGAGCTCGCGGTCGCGCGCCAGTTCGCGCGCAGCGACCGCTACGACGCCCACTTCAGCAGCTGCAACCGCAACTTCCATATCCTCGGCGAACGCCCGGCCAACCGCTGGTGCGGCGTGTGCCCGAAATGCCACTTCGTGTTCCTGGCGCTGGCGCCGTTCATGCCCAAGCCGCGCCTGGTCGGCATCTTCGGCCGCAACCTACTCGACGATGCCGGCCAGATCGGCGGCTACGACGCGCTGCTGGAGTATCAGGACCACAAACCCTTCGAATGCGTGGGCGAAGGCCGCGAATCGCGCGCCGCGATGGCCGCGCTGAGCGAGCGCCCGGAGTGGCGCGAGGACACCTTGGTCGAACGTTTCGCGCGCGAGATCCGGCCGCAGTTGAGCGCCGAGGATCTGCGCATCGAACCGCTGCTGGTGCTGGACGAGGAACAGCGGCTGCCGCCCGCCTTGTGGGAGCGCCTGCGTGCGCATTTCGCAGCTTGACGGACGCCGCGTAGCGCTTTGGGGCTGGGGCCGCGAAGGCCGCGCCGCCTACCGGCTGCTGCGCGAGCGCCTGCCCGAGCAGACCCTGACCCTGTTGTGTTCGCAGGACGAGGCCGCCGATGCGCGCGCGCTCGGCGATACGCGCCTGCTGATCGAGACCGCCGCCAGCGCCGAGCGCCTGGGCGCGTTCGAGTTCGTGATCAAGTCGCCGGGCATCAGCCCTTACCGCGCCGAGGCCGTGGCCGCGACCGAACAGGGCGCGCGCTTGCTCGGCGGCACCGCGCTGTGGTTCGGCGAACACCCCGAAGCGCGCACGGTCTGCGTGACCGGGACCAAGGGCAAGAGCACCACCACCTCACTGTTGGCCCATTTGCTGCGCGCGGCCGGTCATCGCACCGCTTTGGCCGGCAACATCGGCCTGCCGCTGCTGGAGCTGATGGCGCCTGAGCAAACGCCGGAATTCTGGGCGATCGAGCTGTCCAGCTATCAGACCGGCGACGTCGCCGTAGGCGGCGTGCGGCCCGAGGTCGCGATCGCGCTCAACGTGTTCCCCGAACACCTGGACTGGCACGGTTCGCATGCGCGCTATGTCGAGGACAAGCTGCGCCTGTTGACCGAAGCCAAGCCGCGTATCGCCGTGCTCAACGCCAACGACGCCACCCTGGCCGCATTGGCGCTGCCCGACAGCGAAGTGCGCTGGTTCGGGCGCGAAGACGGCTGGCACCTGCGCGGCGATGCGCTGTATCGCGGCGATGTCGAGATCATGGATACCTCGGCGCTGCCGCTGCCGGGGCGCCACAACCGCGGCAATCTGTGCGCGGTGCTGACCGCGATAGAAGCGCTGGGTCTGGACGCGGCGCCGCTGGCCGCGCACGCGGCGAGCTTCCGTCCGCTGCCGCACCGTCTGCAGCCGATCGGCACGCGCGACGGCATCGCCTACGTCAACGATTCGATCAGCACCACGCCGCACGCCAGCCTGGCCGCGCTGGATTGTTACGACGGCCGTCGCATCGCGATCCTGGTCGGCGGCCACGACCGCGGGGTGGAGTGGGGGGTGTTCGCCGATGCGATGCGGCGCAAGGCGCCGGTGGCGATCGTGACCATGGGCGAGAACGGCCCGCGCATCCATGCCTTGCTGTCGCCGCTGGCAGCGCAGGCGGATTTCCGCCTGAGCGCGGCACAGGATCTGGCCGAGGCGATGGCGCAGGCGCGCGCGGCCCTGGCCGGCGAGGGCGTGATCCTGCTGTCGCCGGGCGCGCCCAGCTTCGGCCCCTATCGCGATTACGTCGCGCGCGGCCGCCATTTCGCCGAGCTCGCGGGCTTCGACCCCGACGCGATCAGCTCGATCCCGGGCCTGGGTGTGGCTTAGGGCAGGAGTGAGGAGTGAGGAGTGAGAAAACCAGGGCGCGAACGCTTTGGCTCCCGCTCACTACTCACTACTCACTTCTCTACGCTCACTGCTCGCTTGCCCCCTTTCTCCCGATCGTCACGCCGAAGCACTACGCTGCCCGGACACCCGTCCAGGAGCCCCGCCATGCGCCGTCGTCTCGTAGCCGCTATCGTCCTCGTCCTGTGCGCCTCGCCGGCGCTGGCCGCGATGCAGGCCAAGCCGGTGAAGTGGAAAGTCGGCAAGGATGCCTTCACCGGGGTGCTGGTCTACGACGACGTCAACGCGATCAAGCGCCCGGGCCTGGTGATGGTGCCGAACTGGAAGGGCGTGACCCCGGCCGCGATCGAGCGCGCCAAGCTCATCGCAGGCGACGATTACGTGGTGCTGGTCGCCGACGTCTACGGCAGCAAGATCCGGCCCAAGAACGACAAGGAGGCCGGCAAGGTCGCCGGCCCGCTGCGCGCCGACCGTCCCAAGTTGCGCGCGCGCATCCAGGAAGCGGTGAAGGTGCTCAAGGCCCAGGCCGGCAAGGCGCCGGTGGACGCGGGCAAGATCGGCGCGCTGGGCTACTGCTTCGGCGGCAGCACGGTGCTGGAACTGGTGCGTGGCGGCAGCGAACTGGCCGGTGTGGTCAGTTTCCACGGCGGCCTGTCCACCGATCTGCCGGCCCAGGACGATGGCGCGCGCACGCCGGTGCTGGTGCTCAACGGCGCCGACGACCGCGGCATCACCGATCAGGACATCGCCAGCTTCGAGAAGGAAATGGACGCGGCCGGCGCCGACTGGCAGTTCGTCAATTTCAGCGGCGCGGTGCATTGCTTCGCCGAGCCGGAAGCCAACAATCCGCCCGGTTGCGTCTACAACGAACGCGCCGCCAAGCGCGCCGAGCGCATGATGCGCGACTTCTTCGCCGAGCGTTTCGCGGCGGAGTGAGCGGTGTGCGGGTAAGTGGGGGTGTGTCCTTCGAGCGGAAAGCAAATCTCCCCTAACCCCTCTTTTGCAAAGAGGGGGACTGCATTCGAAAGAGGGGGCGCACTCGAAAGAGGGCTGCATTCGAAGCGGGATGCGTACGAAGCGGGATGCGTACGAAGCGGGGCTGCATTCGAAGCGGGACTGCATTCGAAGCGGAGCTGCATTCGAAGCAGAAGCCGCGCGCGACGGTATCGAAGCGCACCGCTCTTAACCTCCCCCTTTGAAAAAGGGGGATTGAGGGGGATTTGCTTCTCCCCCCAGCGGATTCAATGATCGCGGCTGACCGCGTACCTCGCCAGCCCGCGCAGCGCCGCCGTGTAGTCATTCTCGTCCAGGCCTTCCAGTGCGGTCTCGGCGGCGTCGGCGTAGTCGCGCGCGCGCTGGCGGCTGTAGTCCAGGCCACCGGTGGCCTGGATCGCGGCCATCACGTCCGGCATCGCGTCGGTGTCGCCGTGCTCGACCGCCGCGCGCAGGCGCGCGCGCACCGCGTCGTCGCTGTGCGCGATGGCGTGGATCAGCGGCAAGGTGGCCTTGCCCTCGGCGAGGTCGTCGCCGAGGTTCTTGCCCAGGGTCTGCGCGTCGGAGGCGTAGTCGAGCACGTCGTCGGCGATCTGGAAGGCGTAGCCCAGGGCCATGCCGTAATCGTGCAGGCGCTGCTGGGTGGCCGGGGCGGCGCCGGACAGCAGCGCGCCCAGGCGGGTCGCAGCGGCGAACAACACCGCGGTCTTGCGCTCGATCACGCGCAGGTAGGCGGCTTCGTCGGTATCCGGGTTGCGCACGTGCAGCAGCTGCAGCACCTCGCCCTCGGCGATGGCGTTGGTGGTGTCGGCCAGGATCTTCATCACTTCCATGCGGTCCAGTTCGACCATCAGCTGGAAGCTGCGCGAATACAGGAAGTCGCCGACCAGCACGCTGGCGGCGTTGCCCCAGACCGCGTTGGCGGTCTTGCGGCCGCGGCGCAGGTCGGATTCGTCGACCACGTCGTCGTGCAGCAGGGTGGCGGTGTGGATGAACTCGACCACCGCCGCCAACTGGTGCGCGTCCGGGCCGCGGTGGCCCAGGGCGCCGGCCGCCAACAGCAGCAGCATCGGCCGCAGGCGCTTGCCGCCGGCGCCGACGATGTACTCGGCGACCTGGTTGATCAGGACCACGTCCGAGGCCAGCCGGCGCCGGATCAGGGCATCGACCGCCGCCATGTCGTCTCGGGCCAGGGATTGGATGGTCGCCAGGTCGGGGACGGACAGGGACGGTGCGCTGGAGGGCATGGGACGGCCGATGCGGTGGGGATGGAAAGTATAGGGCGCGGCCGTGTTCGGCCGAATGCCCGGTGTTTTTCAGCGTAGGTCGGATGGGCGCATCGGGGGCGAGGGGCCGCCCGGCGAATGCGCATAAAAATCACACTTTATATGTGTGTTTTAAGCCACGCACTTTGCGCAATCAGTGGTTTATAGGGGATTTCCCTATTCAATAGGTCACAAAAGTGACGTACAACGGCGGCATCTGACCTGTGCGTCTGGCACACCTGACGGTGACTCCAGCGGAAGGTTAGTGTGCGCTTGGTTGCAGGTGTTGTGTGATGGGTGGCACACTATTTGCAACGTACTCCCGGAAGCCAAGGCCGACGGGGGCGCGTAGTGCGGAAGGGGAGACAGGGACAGGTCGCTCATTGCGTCCGCGCGAACCGGGGCTCAGGCAAAGGGCTGAGCACGGAATTGGCACATGTTGGGTACCTATTTGGTACCTGGGGGCTTCAACCAAAGTCACGCAGCTCGAGTACGCACGACGAGGAGTCGGGCGTGGTCGGCGCGATGGCGCGCAGCGCACGAAATCTCATGACCGAAGCAATGCCTACTTGCGTCGTAACGCGCGACAGCGCCCGCCGCATCCGTCGTTCGCTCGCGCTATGCGCGTCGTGGGCCTTGCTGTGGGTCGCCGGCTCGGTATCCGCCGCGACTACCGGCACTTGGGCGACGCCCGGCAACTCGGCCAACGCGACCGCGGCGGGCGTCACCGTGAACTGGGCCGGTGCGATCGGCGGCGGCAGCCCCTACGGCAACGACACGTTCAACACCACCAACTTCTGGAACAACCCCTACACGGGTACGGTCGCCGGCGCCAACGCGCTGCTCATGACGATCCCTCCCAACACCTACACCATCACCGTCACCTTCAGCAAAGCCGTGGACAACCCGGTGCTGCATATGGACCGCATCGGCGGTTCCTCGGGCGGCCTGAACAACTCCTCCTTGTGGACCCTGAGCAGTAGCGTGTCCACCGGCGGCACCGTCGGTCTGACCCGACTCAGCGGAAACTCGGTCTTCACCGTTACCGGCAACAGCTTCCAGCGCACGACCGGTGGCGTCGCCGCCGCAAGCACCGAATGCAGCACCACCGCCGCCAACGGCACCGGTTGCGGTTCGATCCGCTTCGACGGCACCGGCATCACCAGCCTGACCTTCACCGTTTCGGCCATCGATCCGGGCGGCGGCAGCGCTGGCGACGGCCTGGAAGTGATCTGGTCGCTCGCCGGCTCCGACCTGCGCATCGTCAAGCAGACCCTGGCCAACACCGGCAGCTTCCCCTTCACCGGCACCAATGGCGTGGGCTCGCCGACGCTCAACACCGCGACCCTCAATCCTCAGACCTCGGCGGTGTTTCCGATCACCAATCACGCCGCGGCGATCAGCGTCACCGAAACCGCGGTGGCCGGCTTCGTTCTGCAGTCGGCGACTTGCCGCGATCAGAGCAACGCGGTGGTGACCTCGTCCCTGGCCGGCAACGTGCTGACCATCGCCACGGCCAACTACCGCGCCAACCAGAACATCACCTGCACCTTCGTCAACGCGACCACGTCCGATCTGACGATCGCCAAGAGCGATGTCGCCACCAGCTACACGCCGGGCGGCACCACCAGCTACACGCTGATCGCGCGCAACTTCGGCGCGCTGACGATCACC
Source organism: Lysobacter sp. Root604 (assembly GCF_001427505.1). Taxonomy (NCBI): domain Bacteria; kingdom Pseudomonadati; phylum Pseudomonadota; class Gammaproteobacteria; order Lysobacterales; family Lysobacteraceae; genus Lysobacter; species Lysobacter sp. Root604. The sequence goes on from NZ_LMGS01000013.1 coordinate 157,420, forward strand.
GCCGCACAGATCGCCGACACGCTGCCTGCCGGCGCGACCTTGTCGGGTCCGTGGAGCTGCGCCGCCAGCGCGGGTTCCAGCTGCAGCGTCGCCAACGGCGGCGCCGTCGGCGGCAATACCGTTTCGCTCACCGTGAACCTGCTTGCCAACGGCACGGCCACCATCACCGTACCGGTGGCGTTCAACGCCAACGCCGGCGCTTACTGACCCTGTCTGGGCCTACGCATGAAGACTGCCAACACCCGCCCGCTCGCTCGCCCGCTGCATAACCGCCGCGAGGAGGGCGTGGGAACGCGTCTGTCCCGGACCGTGTCGCGTATCGCGCTCGCCGCGATGCTGCTGCTCGCGGCCCCGCTGGCGTTGGCCCAGGTCTTCCCGCCGTCGCTGAGCAACACGGCGTCGATTTCGCCGCCCAGCGGCGTCACCAACAGCGGCGCTTCGTGCACCGGCGCCGGCCGCAGCTTCAGCGCCGGCGTCTGCTCTTCCACCGACACCAATACCCTGGCGGCCTCGTCCGATCTGGCGATCAGCAAGACCGGCACCGCCGCCGTCAATCAGGGCGGCACGGTCACCTACACGATCCGCGCCTGGAACAACGGCCTCAGCGGCTCGCTGGCCGCGACCATCGCCGACACCGTGCCGGCCAATCTGACCTCGGTCAGCTGGACCTGCGCCGGCACCGGCGCGGGCTCTACCTGTAGCGCGGCCAGCGGCACCGGCAACACCATCAGCCTGACCGCCAACCTGCCGGTCGACACCGGCGCGACCACCACGCCGGACACCGCTTTCGTCACCGTCACCGTCACGGGCACCGCGACCACGCCGGGCGCGATCATCAACACCGCGACGATCGCCGCGCCGGCCGGCGCCACCGACCCGACCCCGGGCAACAACAGCAGCTCCGCCAATACCACGATCACCGCGCTGAGCGATCTGGCGATCAGCAAGACCGGCACCGCCACCGTCAATCAGGGCGGCGCGGTCAGCTACACCATCCGCGTCTGGAACAACGGCCCGAGCGCCGTCACCGGCGCCAGCATCGCCGATACCGTGCCGGCCAATCTGACCTCGGTCAGCTGGACCTGCGCCGGCACCGGCGCGGGCTCCACCTGCAGCGCAGCCAGCGGCACCGGCAACACCATCAGCCTGACCGCCAACCTGCCGGTCGACACCGGCGCGGCCACCTCGGCCGACACCAGCTTCGTCACCATCACCGTGACCGGCACGGCGACCACGCCGGGTGCGATCACCAATACCGCGACGGTGGCGGCCCCGGCCGGCACCAGCGATCCGACCGCCGGCAACAACAGCAGCGCGGCCAACACCACCATCGTGGCGCTGGCGGATCTGGCGATCACCAAGGGCGTGTCCAACAGCACCCCGGCCGTGGGCACCAACGTCACGTTCACGCTGACCGTCACCAACAACGGCCCGTCCGCCGCGGCTGCAGTGTCGGTCGCCGACCTGCTGCCGGCCGGCTACACCTATGTGTCCGATAACGGCGCGGGCGCCTATGTGTCCGGCACCGGCGTGTGGACCATCGGCTCGCTCAACAACGGCGCCAGCGCTTCGTTGCAGATCGTGGCGACCGTGCGCGCGACCGGGCCCTACGCCAATACCGCGACGGTCACCTCGACCACCAGCGATCCGACCCCGGGCAACAACACCGCGACCTCGACGCCGGTGCCGGTGGCCTCGGCCGACCTGTCCATCATCAAGGGCGTGTCCAACAGCACGCCGGCCGTGGGCAGCAACGTCACGTTCACCCTGACGGTCACCAACAACGGCCCGTCCGCCGCCGCCGCCGTGTCGGTCGCCGACCTGCTGCCGGCCGGCTACACCTATGTCTCGAACAACGGTGGCGGCGCTTATGTGCCGGGCACGGGCGTCTGGACCATCGGTACGCTCGCCAACGGCGCCAGCGCTTCGCTGCAGATCGTGGCGACAGTGCGCGCGACCGGGCCCTACGCCAACACGGCGACGGTGACCTCGACCACCAACGACCCGACGCCTGGCAACAACACCAGCACCTCGACGCCGGTGCCGGTCGCTTCGGCCGACCTGTCTATCGTCAAGGGCGTGTCGAACAGCGCGCCGGCCGTGGGCACCAACGTCACGTTCACCCTGACGGTCACCAACAACGGCCCGTCGGCCGCGGCCGCGGTCTCCGTTGCCGACCTGCTGCCGGCTGGCTACACCTATGTGTCGGACAACGGCGCGGGCGCTTATGTGCCCGGTACCGGTGCCTGGACCATCGGCTCCTTGGCCAATGGCGCCAGCGTTTCGTTGCAGATCGTCGCGACCGTGCGCGCGACCGGTCCGTACGCCAACACGGCTACGGTCAGCTCGACCACCACCGACCCGACCCCGGGCAACAACACCAGCACCTCGACGCCGGTGCCCGTGGTGTCGTCCGACCTGTCCATCGTCAAGGGCGTGTCCAACAGCACCCCGACCGTGGGCAGCAACGTCACGTTCACGCTGACCGTCACCAACAACGGTCCGTCGCCCGCGACGGGCGTGTCGGTCGCCGACCTGCTGCCGAACGGCTACACCTATGTGTCCGACAACGGCGCGGGCGCTTACGTGTCCGGCACCGGCGTGTGGACCATCGGCAACCTGGCCAACGCCGCTTCGACTTCGTTGCAGATCGTGGCGACCGTGCGCGCGACGGGCACCTACGCCAACACGGCGACGGTGTCCTCGACCTCCAACGACCCGACCCCGGGCAACAACACCAGCACCTCGACGCCGACCCCGGTGGCTTCGGCCGACCTGTCCATCGTCAAGGGCGTGTCGAACAGCACGCCGGCCGTGGGCACCAATGTCACCTTCACCCTGACCGTCACCAACAACGGTCCCTCGGCCGCGGCCGCGGTCTCCGTCGCCGACCTGCTGCCGGATGGCTACACCTACGTGTCGGACAACGGCGCGGGCGCTTATGTGCCCGGTACCGGCGCCTGGACCATCGGTGCGCTCGCCAACGGCGCCAGCACCTCGCTGCAGATCGTCGCGACCGTGCGCGCGGCCGGCCCGTACGCCAACACAGCCACGGTCAGCTCGACCACCAACGACCCGACCCCGGGCAACAACACCAGCACCTCGACGCCGGTGCCGGTGGCCTCGGCCGACCTGTCCATCGTCAAGGGCGTGTCCAACAGCACGCCGGTGGTGGGCAGCAACGTCACCTTCACCCTGACGGTCACCAACAACGGCCCCTCGGCCGCCGCGGCTGTTGCCGTCGCCGATCTGCTGCCCAGTGGTTACACCTATGTCTCCGACAACGGTGCTGGCGCGTACGTGTCCGGCACCGGTGTGTGGACCGTCGGCAGCCTGGCCAACGGCGCCAGCGCTTCCTTGCAGATCGTGGCCACCGTGCGCGCCACCGGCACCTACGCCAACACCGCGACCGTGTCGTCGACCACCAACGACCCGACCCCGGGCAACAACACCTCGACCTCGACGCCGACGCCGGTGGCCTCGGCCGACCTGTCCATCGTCAAGGGCGTGTCGAATAGCACGCCGATCGTGGGTACGAACGTTACCTTCACCCTGACCGTCACCAACAACGGTCCGTCCAGCGCGGCCGCTGTGTCGGTCGCCGACCTGCTGCCGAACGGCTACACCTACGTGTCCGACAACGGGGGCGGCGCATACGTGCCGGGCACCGGTGCCTGGACCATCGGCACGCTCGCCAACGGCGCTAGCGCTTCGCTGCAGATCGTGGCGACCGTGCGAGCGACGGGCACCTATGCCAACACCGCAACGGTCACCTCGACCACCAATGATCCGACGCCGGGCAACAACACCAGCACCTCGACGCCGACGCCGGGCGCCTCGGCCGACCTGTCCATCGTCAAGGGCGTGTCGAACAGCGCGCCGGTCGTGGGTACGAACGTTACCTTCACCCTGACCGTCACCAATAACGGTCCGTCCAGCGCGGCTGCGGTGTCGGTCGCCGATCTGCTGCCCAACGGCTACACCTATGTGTCGGACAACGGTGGCGGCGCATACGTGCCTGGCACCGGTGCCTGGACCATCGGCACGCTCGCCAACGGCGCCAGCGCTTCGCTGCAGATCGTGGCGACCGTGCGCGCGACGGGCACCTATGCCAACACCGCAACGGTCACCTCGACCACCAACGATCCGACACCGGGCAACAACACCAGCACCTCGACTCCGGTCCCGGTCGCTTCGGCGGACCTGGTCATGGTCAAGTCCGTCGACAATGCGACCCCGACGGTAGGTAACAACGTCGTGTTCACGCTGACGGTCACCAACAATGGTCCGTCCGCCGCGACGGCCGTCTCGGTCGCCGACCTGCTGCCGAGCGGCTACACCTACGTCTCCGACAACAGCGCAGGCGCTTACGTCTCCGGCACTGGCGTGTGGACGATCGGTAGCCTGGCCAACGGCGCGTCTGCTTCGTTGCAGATCACCGCAACGGTCAATGCGACGGGCGCCTACGCCAACACCGCAACGGTCACCTCGACCACCAACGATCCGACGCCGGGCAACAACACCAGCACCTCGACGCCGACCCCGGTCGCGTCCGCCGACTTGGTCATGGCCAAGTCGGTCGATAATGCGACTCCGACGGTGGGTAACAACGTCGTGTTCACGCTGACGGTCACCAACAATGGTCCGTCCGCCGCGACGGCCGTCTCGGTCGCCGACCTGCTGCCGAGCGGCTACACCTACGTCTCCGACAACGGCGCGGGTGCTTACGTCTCCGGCACTGGCGTGTGGACGATCGGCAACCTGGCCAACGGTGCGTCGACCTCGTTGCTGATCACCGCAACGGTCAACGCCACCGGCACCTACGCCAACACCGCGACGGTCACCTCGACCACCAACGATCCGACGCCGGGCAACAACACCAGCACCTCGACGCCGACCCCGGTCGCGTCCGCCGACTTGGTCATGGCCAAGTCGGTCGATAATGCGACCCCGACGGTAGGTAACAACGTCGTGTTCACGCTGACGGTCACCAACAACGGCCCGTCGGCTGCGGCTGGCGTCTCGGTCGCCGACCTGCTGCCGAACGGCTACACCTACGTCTCCGACAACGGTGCGGGCGCTTACGTCTCCGGCACTGGCGTGTGGACGATCGGCAACCTGGCCAACGGTGCGTCGACCTCGTTGCTGATCACCGCAACGGTCAACGCCACCGGCACCTACGCCAACACCGCGACGGTCACCTCGACCACCANCCTACGTCTCCGACAACGGCGCGGGTGCTTACGTCTCCGGCACTGGCGTGTGGACGATCGGCAACCTGGCCAACGGTGCGTCGACCTCGTTGCTGATCACCGCAACGGTCAACGCCACCGGCACCTACGCCAACACCGCGACGGTCACCTCGACCACCACCGACCCGACCCCAGGCAACAACACGTCGACCTCGACCCCGACCCCGGCGGCTTCGGCCGATCTGGCGATCGTCAAGGGCGTGTCGAACGCCAACCCGAATGTCGGCGACAGCGTCACCTTCACCCTGACCGTCACCAACAACGGTCCGTCCGCCGCCACCAGCGTGTCGGTGACCGACCTGCTGCCGGCCGGCTACACCTACGTGTCCGACGACAGCGCGGGCGCGTACGTGCCGGGCACCGGCGCCTGGACCATCGGCAACCTCGCCAACGGCGCCAGCGTCGCGCTGAACATCGTGGTCACCGTCAACGCCGCCGGCCCGTACGCGAACACCGCGACGGTGACCTCGGCCACCAACGATCCGACCCCGGGCAACAACACCAGCACCTCGACGCCGGGCCCGGTCCCGACCGCCGACCTCGCCATCGTCAAGGGCGTGTCGAATGCGAACCCGGTCGTGGGCACGAATGTCGTGTTCACGCTGACGGTCACCAACAACGGCCCGTCGCCGGCGGCGGCGGTGTCGGTCGCCGACCTGCTGCCGAACGGCTACACCTACGTCTCCGACAACGGTGCAGGCGCTTACGTGTCCGGCACCGGCGTGTGGACGATCGGCAACCTGGCCAACGGCGCCAACGCTTCGCTGCAGATCACCGCGACGGTCAACGCCACGGGTACCTACCTCAACACCGCGACCGTTTCGTCCACTACCAACGATCCGACCCCGAGCAACAACACCGGTACGGCCACGACCACGCCGGTCGCCTCGGCCGATCTGATCATGGCCAAGTCGGTCGATAACGCGACTCCGACGGTGGGCACCAACGTCGTGTTCACCCTGACGGTGACCAACAACGGTCCGTCGGCCTCGGCCGGCGTCTCGGTCGCCGACCTGCTTCCGAACGGTTACACCTACGTCTCCGACAACGGTGCAGGCGCTTACGTGTCCGGCACCGGCGTGTGGACCATCGGCAGCCTGGCCAACGGCGCCAGCGCTTCGCTGCAGATCACCGCGACGGTCAACGCCACGGGTACTTACCTCAACACCGCGACCGTTTCGTCCACCACCAACGATCCGACCACGGCCAACAACACTGGCACGGCCACCACGACCCCGGTCGCCTCGGCCGATCTGGTCATGGCCAAGTCGGTCGATAACGCGACCCCGACGGTGGGCACGAACGTGGTGTTCACCCTGACGGTGACCAACAATGGCCCGTCGGCTTCGGCCGGCGTCTCGGTCGCCGACCTGCTTCCGAACGGTTACACCTACGTCTCCGACAACGGTGCAGGCGCTTACGTGTCCGGCACCGGCGTGTGGAC
>NZ_LMGS01000013.1:164139-221406 GCF_001427505.1 Lysobacter sp. Root604
AGGCGCTTACGTGTCCGGCACCGGCGTGTGGACCATCGGCAGCCTGGCCAACGGCGCCAGCGCTTCGCTGCAGATCACCGCGACGGTCAACGCCACGGGTACCTACGCCAATACCGCGACGGTGACCTCGACCACCAACGATCCGACCACGACCAACAACACCGGCACGGCCACCACGACCCCGGTCGCTTCGGCCGATCTGGTCATGGCCAAGTCGGTGACCACCAACGATCCGACCACGACCAACAACACCGGCACGGCCACCACGACCCCGGTCGCTTCGGCCGATCTGGTCATGGCCAAGTCGGTGGACAACGCGACCCCGACGGTGGGCACGAACGTGGTGTTCACCCTGACGGTGACCAACAACGGTCCGTCGGCTTCGGCCGGTGTCTCGGTCGCCGACCTGCTTCCGAACGGTTACACCTACGTCTCCGACAACGGTGCAGGCGCTTACGTGTCCGGCACCGGCGTGTGGACGATCGGCAACCTGGCCAACGGTGCGTCGACCTCGCTGCAGATCACCGCGACGGTCAACGCCACGGGTACCTACGCCAATACTGCGACGGTGACCTCGACCACCAACGATCCGACCACGACCAACAACACCGGCACGGCCACCACGACCCCGGTCGCTTCGGCCGATCTGGTCATGGCCAAGTCGGTNACCACCAACGATCCGACCACGACCAACAACACCGGCACGGCCACCACGACCCCGGTCGCTTCGGCCGATCTGGTCATGGCCAAGTCGGTGGACAACGCGACCCCGACGGTGGGCACCAATGTCGTGTTCACCCTGACGGTGACCAACAACGGTCCGTCGGCCTCGGCCGGCGTTTCGGTCGCAGATCTGCTGCCGAACGGTTACACCTACGTCTCCGACAACGGTGCGGGCGCTTACGTGTCCGGCACCGGCGTGTGGACGATYGGCAACCTGGCCAACGGCGCCAGYGCTTCGCTGCAGATCACCGCGACGGTCAACGCCACGGGTACCTACGCCAACACCGCGACGGTGACCTCGACCACCAACGATCCGACCACGACCAACAACACCGGCACGGCCACCACGACCCCGGTCGCCTCGGCCGATCTGGTCATGGCGAAGTCGGTCGATAACGCGACTCCGACGGTGGGCACGAACGTCGTGTTCACCCTGACCGTCACCAACAACGGTCCGTCGGCCTCGGCCGGCGTCTCGGTCGCCGACTTGCTGCCGAATGGCTACACCTATGTCTCCGAYAACGGTGCGGGCGCTTATGTCTCCGGCACCGGCGTGTGGACGATCGGCARCCTGGCCAACGGCGCCAGCGCTTCGCTGCAGATCACCGCGACGGTCAACGCCACGGGAACCTACGCCAACACCGCGACGGTGACCTCGACCACCAACGATCCGACCACGACCAACAACACCGGCACGGCCACGACGACCCCGGTGGCTTCGGCCGACCTGTCGATCGACAAGGACGATGCCGGCGCCTCGGTCGTACCGGGCAACAATGTGGTCTACACGATCACCGTCGCCAACGCCGGTCCTTCGGCGGCGTCCTCGATCGTGGTCAGCGACGCCATCCCGGCGGGTCTGAACTTCGTCAGCGCAAGCGGCGCCGGCTGGGCCTGCGTGAACAACGCCGGCACCGTGGAATGCTCGCGTCCGACCCTGGCCGCGGGCGCCAATGCCGCGATCACTCTGACCCTGGCGGTGCCGTCCAACTACGGCGGCGCGTCCACGATCAGCAACACCGCCAGCGTCAGCAGCGCCACCACCGATCCGAACGGCGGCAACGACAGCGATACCGAAACCACGCCGGTTTCGATTTCGATCGACGCCGTCGACGACTCGGCCGCGGTCCTGCCGTTCGCAGGCGGCACCGTGCCGAACGTGACCCTCAACGACACCACCAACGGCGTCGCCGTCGCGATCGGCGTCAACGCCACCGCGCCGACCGTCGTCAGCAACGGCGGCCTGACCGGTCTGATCGCCAATCCGGACGGCAGCTTCACCGTGCCGGCTGGTTCGACGCCGGGCGCCTACACCGTCACCTACCGCATCTGCACGCTGCCGGCCACCTCGCCGGCCACCTGCGACGATGCCAGCGTGCCGGTCGTGGTCGGCCCGGATGCCGTGGACGACACCGCCACCACGCCGCAGAACACCACGCTCAACGCCACCGTCACCGGCGGCGACAGCGCACCGGTGGGCTCGGTCTATGCACTGGTGACCGGTACCAGCAACGGCACGCTGACCTTCAACGCCGACGGCAGCTACACCTACGTGCCGAATGCCAACTACAGCGGCCCGGACAGCTTCAGCTACCGTCTGTGCCTGCCGGCGCCGAACGGCTCGGTCTGCGATATCGCGACCGTGTCGATCACCGTCGGTGGCAATACCGTCACCGCGCTCGACGACAGCGCCAGCACGCCGCAGAACACGCCGGTGGGCATCAACGTGATCGGCAACGACACCACCACCGGCGCGCCGCTCAATCCGGCCTCGGTCAGCATCGTCACGGCACCGACCAACGGCAGCGTGACCTGCGACAGCGCGGGTCTGTGCACCTACACGCCGAACGCCGGCTTCAGCGGTAGCGACAGCTTCGTGTACCGCGTCTGCGACGTCTCGACGCCGACCCCGGTCTGCGCCAATGCGACCGCCACGGTGACCGTGGCGCAGGCGGTGATCGTGGCCAACGACGACGACTACAGCGGCACGCCGGTCAACGGCGCCACCGGCTCGGCCAACGTCGGCAACGCGCTGACCAACGACAGCCTCAACGGCGGCGCGATCGATCTGGCCTTCGTGACCTTCACCGTCAACGACCCGAACACGGGCGATGGCGTCTCGGTCGCGGCCGACGGCACCGTCTCGGTCGCCCCGGGCACCCCGGCCGGCAGTTACGTGATTCCGTACCAGTTGTGCGAGACCGCGCGTCCGAGCAACTGCGACACGGCTTCGATCACCGTGGTGGTCGGCGCCGCGCCGATCGACGCGGTGGACGACCCGGTCGCCACGCCGGTCAACGGCAGCACCGGCGGCACCGCCGTGGTCAACGTGCTCGGCAACGACACCCTCAACGGTGGCGCGGCCACGACCAGCAACGTCACCTTGGCGCCGGTCACCAGCGGCCCGCTGACGGTGAATGCCGACGGTACGGTCGATGTCGCGCCGAACACCCCGGCCGGCACTTACACCGTCACCTACCGGATCTGCGAAGTCCTCAACCCGAGCAACTGCGATACCGCCACGGTCACCGTGACGGTCAACGCTGCTCCGATCGACGCGGTTGACGACACCGTCGCCACGCCGATCAACGGCACCACGGGCGGCACCGGTGTGGTGAACGTGCTGGGCAACGACACCCTCAACGGTGGCGCGGCCACGACCGGCAACGTCACCCTGGCGCCGGTCACCAACGGCCCGCTGACGGTGAACGCCGACGGTACGGTAGACGTCGCGCCGAACACCCCGGCCGGTACCTACACCGCGACCTATCGGATCTGCGAAGTGCTCAACCCGAGCAACTGCGATACCGCCACAGTCACGGTCACGGTCAACGCCGCACCGATCGACGCGGTCGACGACACCCTCGCCACGCCGGTCAACGGCAGCACCGGCGGCACCGGCGTGATCAACGTGCTCGGTAACGACACGCTCAACGGCAGCACCCTGAACCCGGCCGACGTGAGCCTGACGCCGGTCACCAGCGGCCCGCTGACGGTGAACGCCAACGGTACGGTCGATGTCGCGCCGAACACCCCGGCCGGCACCTACACCGTCACCTACCGCATCTGCGAAGTGCTGAACCCGAGCAACTGCGATACGGCCGTGGTCACGGTCACCGTGGTCGCTCCCGCGATCACCGCCACCGACGATCTGGTCGGCGGCGGCCGCGGCGTCACCCCGCAGAACACGCCGATCATCACCAGCGTGCTGACCAACGACACGCTCAACGGCGCGCCGATCGATCCGGCCCTGGTCAACATCACCATCGCCAGCAACCCGGCGAACGGCACGGTCGTGGTCAACGGCGACGGCACCGTGACCTATACGCCCAACCCGAACTTCAGCGGCAACGACAGCTACACCTACACGATCTGCGAGAAGCTCAATCCGGCCAACTGCGCCACCGCCACCGTTTCGGTGCTGGTCCAGCCCAACCGGGTCGACGCCGTCGACGACGTGACCAGCACCGATCAGCAGGTGCCGGTGACGATCAGCGTCCTCACCAACGACAGCGTGCTCAGCGCGCCGCTGGATCCGGCCTCGGTCAGCGTGACCGTGGCGCCGACCAACGGCACGGTGAACTGCGTGGCGGGCGTGTGCACCTACACCCCGAACCAGTTCTTCGCCGGTACCGACAGCTTCACCTACCGCGTCTGCGACACCTCGGTGCCGACCCCGGTCTGCGACACCGCCGTGGTCACCATCACGGTGAACGCCAACGCCCCGGTGCTGCGCCTGACCAAGCAGGCGGCTCAGCGCTCGGTGAAGATCGGCGATCTGGTGCGCTACACGGTGATCGCCGAGAACGTGGGCGACTCGCCGGCGCGCAACGCGACCCTGGTCGATACGCCGCCCGCGGGCTTCACCTACGTCGACGGCTCGCTCAGCGTGGACGACGAGGACGACGCCGCCAGCGTCGGCGGCACCAATCCGCTGCGCATCAACGGCATCGACGTGGCCATCGGTCAGCGCGCCACCATCGTCTACTTCCTGCGCGTCGGCGCCGGCGTGGGCAAGGGCGTGCACACCAACAGCGTCACCGCGCTCGACGTCAACGGCACCTCGATCGGCAACGTCGCCACCGCCGATGTCGACATGGCCGGCGATCCGCTGCTGGAAGACAGCCTGATCATGGGTACGGTCTACGACGACCGCGACGGCGACGGCTGGCAGGATCCGGCCAAGGCCGGCGGCGTGCGCGTGCAGGGCGGCTTCGCCCCGGGCGCCTACGTCGCGGGTTCGACCACAGTCGATCGCGGCACCGGCCCGCAGCCGGAGCCCGACGCCAGCGCGCCGCTGCTGCACGGCATCGCGATCGGCGACATCGCCGGCCGCAGCTCCAGCGCCGACAGCGCTCAGCGCCGTCAGGTGGTGGTGCGCCAGACCCTGCGCTCGCTCGACTTCAGCGACGACTTCGTCCTGACCACCGACGAGGGCAGCACCGTGCGCATGAACGCCGCCGGCCAGACCACGGTCGAACGCACCCGCGGCGACGCGGCCAAGGGTCTGACCGCGCAGGACCTGCAGGTCACGCGCAAGGTCAGCCAGGTCGCCGACGGCTACGAGGTCTCTTACGTGATCCGCAACGAAGGCATCGACGAACGCGGTATCCCCGGCGTGCGCATCGCCTCGGTGGAAGGCCTGATCATGCAGACCGACGCCTACGGCCGTTACCACCTGGAGGGTATCTCGGGCGGCGACGCCGCACGCGGCCGCAACTTCATCCTCAAGGTCGACCAGGCCACGTTGCCGCCGGGCTCGGTGTTCACCACCGAAAACCCGCGCGTGCGCCGCGTGACCCAGGGCGTGCCGACCCGCTTCGACTTCGGCGTCAAGCTGCCCGCCGGCGAGATCCGCGGCGGCAGCAGCCAGACCGATGTCGAGCTGGGCGAGGTGATGTTCGAAGCCGGCAGCGACCAGGTGAAGAGCGATTACGCGCCGATGTTCGGCAAGATCGCCCAGCGCCTGCGCGATGCCGACGGCGGCAGCGTCACCATCACCGCTCAGGCCGAAGGCGAGGCGCTGGCGTTCGCCCGCGCCCATGCGGTGCAGGCGGCGCTGAGCAAGGAACTGGAACCGGACCTCGCCGAGAAGGTCCGCATCGAGGTGGTCGCGGGCACCGACGCCACGGCGCTGGTCAGCCTGGACCAGGCGATCAAGCTCGGCGAGCTGCTGTTCGACACCGACCAGGCCACGATTCGTCCGCAGTATCGCGGCCTGATCTCGGAAATCGCCAAGACCCTCAACCGCGAAGGTCGCGGTGTGATCGGTATCGTCGGCCGCGCCGATCCGCGCGGCGCCAACGCCTACAACGTCCAGCTCGGCATGCGCCGCGCCAAGGCCGTGTACGAGGCGATATCGGCCGAGCTCGAGCCGAAGGTGAGACAGAAGGTGCGAGTGGACATAACTGACGATACCAACGCCCCCGTCGGCGTGGGCGGCCGCTGAGGACATGGCCATGAAGATGAAAATGAAGCTTCTGGACATGACCCTGATCGGCCTGCTCTCGGCCGGCGCCGCCGGCCCGTCGCTGGCTCAGGACGCGGCACCGAAGTCGGAAGGCGAGGGCGCCGCGGCACGTTGCGACGGCGGCGAATGCCGCAGCGACGAAGGCCTGCTGTTCCGCGTGCGCACCCGAGGCGAAGAGCGCCCGGTCGCGCAGGGCGCGGACGCCGACGCGCTGCAACGCAATCGTCGCGTCGATGTGGTGCGCGAGGACGTGCTGCCCGGCAGCGCCAAGATCGCCGGCCGCTTCAGCATCGACCTGCCTAACGGCGGCGTGATCTGGGCCACCGAAGATCCCACCCTCGGCCGCCCCGTGCTCGACGTGCAGGGCGGTTCGACCGTGCCCTTCGAGAACGGCCGCATCGCCAAGCCGCTGCGCTTCCACGGCTACACCAACTACGCCTCGTTCATCGACAAGATCGAAGTCACCGTGTACCGCGGCAGCGACGCCGACCTGGTCACGCCGCTGGCCAAGATCGACCTGCCGGTGGCCAACGTCACCGACCAGGAATGGGACGGCGCCCTGCCGGCCGATCTCAACCTGCAGCCGGGCGACGAGCTGATCTACGTCGCCCGCGCCTACGGCAAGGACGGCACTTTCGACGAAACCGTCGGCAAGCGCGTGCAACTGGTGCGTCCGGAAGACTACGAGCGCGGCATCCAGGTGCTGCGCGACGAGAACCAGCGTTCGCTGGGCAAGGCGCTGGACACCGAGGACGCCGAGTCGCAGGGCATCGAGAACGCGATCTACGGGCGCAGCTCGCTGCGCATCCAGAACATCCCGATCTACGGCTCGCGCGTGCGCATCTACGGCCGCGACATCCCGCGCGATACCCAGCTCACCATCAACGGCGAAACCTTCCCGATCGACCTCGAGCGCAAGTTCGTGGCCGAGTTCCTGGAGCCGATCGGCCGTCACGGCTACGACGTGGCGGTCAAGCCGCGCGGCGGCGCGCCGTTGCAGCACCGCCTCGACGTCGACGTCACCGGCAAGTACGCCTTCCTGGTCGCGCTGGCCGATGTCACCGTGTCCGAGAACAACGTCAGCGGCAACATCGAACCGCTGGCCGGCGACGAACGCTACGACAAGGACTTCATCAGCGAAGGCCGCCTGGCGTTCTATTTGAAGGGCAAGGTCAAGGGCAAGTACCTGATCACCGCCCAGGCCGACACCCGCGAGCGCGAGATCAAGCAGCTGTTCAACGGCTTCTTCGATGCCGACGCCCAGGACGTGTTCCGCCGTCTCGATCCGGACCTGTACTACCCGGTCTACGGCGACGACTCCAGCACCTACCGCGACGTCGATACCCAGGGCCGTTTGTACGTGCGCGTGGACTGGGACCAGAACCAGGCGTTGTGGGGCAACTTCAACACCGGCATCACCGGTACCGAGTACGGTCAGTACGACCGCTCGCTGTACGGCGCGGCGCTGTCCTGGCGTTCGCGCGCCACCACCCAGCTCGGCGCGCCCAAGAGCGAAGTGCGCGCGTTCGGTTCCGAAGCGCAGAGCGCCTACGGCCACACCGAGTTCCTCGGCACCGGCGGCAGCCTGTACTACCTCAAGCACACCGACGTGCTGCCGGGTTCGGACAAGGTCACCCTGGAAATCCGCGATCGCACCACCGGCCGCACCGAGAGCCGCGTGGACCTGCAGCGCGGCGCCGACTACGAGATCGACGAGCTGCAGGGTCGCCTGATCCTGACCCGTCCGCTGGCCCAGGTCACGCGCGAGAACGTGCGCACCCTGACCCGCGACAACCCGCTCGACGGCTACACCCAGCTGCTGCTGGTCGACTACGAATACGTGCCGGTCGGCTTCGATGCCGATGACGTCAGCGCCGGTTTCCGCGGCAAGCAGTGGTTCGGCGAGCACGTCGCGGTGGGCGGTACCTACATCGACGAGAACCGACGTGGCGACGACTACACCCTCAAGGGCGCGGATCTGACCCTGCAGGCCGGTCGCGGCACCTACCTGAAGCTGGAACAGACCCGCAGCGAATCCACCGTCGCGCCGATCTTCTATTCCGACAACGGCGGTCTCAGCTTCATCCAGCGCAATCCGACCACCGCTGCGCGCAGCGGCGAAGCCAAGGCCGTCGAGGCGCGCGCGAACTTCAAGGAGCTGGGCTGGACCGATCGCGATTGGAGCGTGGGCGCCTGGTGGCGCGACGTCGACGCCGGCTTCTCGGTCTCGCGCGCGGACACCGGCCTGGATATCGAGGAATACGGCGCCGAGTTCCTGGGCTACTTCACCGACAACTTCAGCCTGTACGGCAAGTACTCGCGCGCCGAACGCGGCGCCGAGGCCCTGGAGCAGAGCCAGCTGACCGCCGATTGGCGCATCACCAACGACACCCAGCTGGGCGCCGAGCTGCGTCGCGTGCGCGAAGAGCGCCTCAGCGGCACCGCCGACGCCCTGTTGGCGGCCGTGAGCTACCGCCGCCGCTTCGGTTCCTCGCTGGAGCTGTACGGCGTCGGCCAGTTCACCGCCGACGACGACAATGGCGCCTACGACCGCAACAACCTGATCACCCTGGGCGGCAAGTACCTGTTCGGCGATCGTTCCAGCGTTGGCGCCGAAGTCAGCGGTGGCAGCCGCGGCCACGGCGGCAAAGTCGAGGCCGAGTACCGCCTCAAGCCCGACCACACGATCTACGGCGCCTACAGCTACAGCACCGACACCACCGCCACCGATCCGCTGTTCAACCGCGATCTGCAGAACGGTTGGACCCTCGGCCAGCGCTGGCGTCTGAGCAACCAGGTCAACCTGTTCAACGAAAGCCAGTTCCTCAAGGACCCCAGCGACAACAGCCAGGGCATCGTCCACACCTACGGCATGGACTTCTATCCGTCCGAAGGCTGGAACATCGGCTTCACCATCATGGACGGCGAACTGGACGCCACGACCGGTCGCGTCGACCGTCGCGCCTACAGCGTCAGCGGTGGCCGCACCGACGAAATCGCCCAGTGGAACAGCAAGCTGGAGTACCGCAAGGACACCGGTGCCGAGCAGCGCGAGCAGTGGGTCACCACCAATCGCCTGTTCTACAAGGTCAACGAAGACCTGCGCCTGGCCCTGCGCGCCAATTACGCCGATACCCAGGACGACCTCAATCCGGCCGAAAGCGCCAAGCTGGCCGAAGCCAACCTCGGCTTCGCCTACCGCCCGCACGACAACACCCGCTGGGGCCTGTTCGGCAAATACACCTATTTGTACGACCTGGCCACGCTCGGCCAGGACGGCGGCGCCACGTACGACCAGCGCTCGCAGGTGCTGTCGTTCGAAGGCGTCTACCGCATCGACGACAAGTGGGAGGTGGCCGGTAAGCTCGCCAGCCGTTGGGGCGACTACCGCATCGGTCGCGGCGAAGGCCAGTGGCTGGACAGCCGCGCCGACTTCGCAGCCGGCCAGCTGCGCTATCACCTGATCGCCAAGTGGGAAGGTCTGGTCGAGTACCGCTGGCTGCAGGTCAAGGACGGCGGCGACAAGCGCGGCTGGCTGATCGGCCTGGACCGCCAGCTCGGCGACAACTTCAAGGTCGGCGTGGGCTACAACTTCACCGACTTCAGCGACGACCTGACCGATCTTAAGTACGACAACAAGGGCTGGTTCTTGAATCTGGCGGGTTATTACTGACCCGCCGTCTTCGGAGGCTCCAACAAACGCCGCGGCCTCCGCGGCGTTTTTTTTGCTCCAGGCAGGGGCGTGGGGCCTGCGATGCCAACCCAATGGACGCGACGCCAGCGCTGTGGGAGCGGCGAGGGCCGCGACCGCCCCGTTCGCGGCGAATGCTGAAGCGCACCGGCGTGGCGCATCGCCCCGAATGCGTCGGCCGTTTCATTGACAAGGCGCAATGCCCACCGGACCATCGCCGCAACGGCCGCTTAGGGCCGTACTCGGCCGTGGCATCCAGGGGGCATCCGTGCTCAAGACGCTTTGTATCGCAGCGACGCTCATATTGTCGCTTAGCTCCGCGGCGTATGCCGGCAAGTCCAGGCACGCGACCGCCAATGAATTCTCCAGGCTCACCGTCGCGGGCATGAAGTACGGACTGGCGAAGAGCCACCCGGCCATGGCGACCTGCGTCGGCAAGATCAGCGACTACGCTCTCAGCGAAGCCTATCAATCCGTCATCGTCCGCACGATGCCCGCGGCCGACATCGTCAAGTTGGATTTCTTTTTCGGCACTTCGCTCGGCACGCGTTGGACCGACGACAACATCCGCTTCGGACAGACAGGTGGCGCCTCCCATAGCGAATTCAGCAAGGACGAACTGAAGCAGATCACACCCATCGTCAGCATGCCGTCCTACATCAAGCTGCAAGAGGTCGCGGCGTCGGGGGATCCGGTGGTCCAGAAGGCCGCTATGAAAGCGCTGGATCCGTGTCAGTGAGCCCGCGTACGCCGACCTCCGCTCTGGCGCTGATGGGTTGACAGCCTTCGAGCGCCGGTCCGAGTATTGAGCGCGGCGCCCCGATGCGGGGCGATTCGCGTCGGCAAACGTCGATGTTGGAGGCGATATGTGCAGGAACATCCGGACGCTGTACAACTTCGAGCCGCCGGCCACGCACGACGAGATCCGTGCGTCGGCGTTGCAGTTCGTTCGTAAATTGAGCGGATTCAATGCCCCGTCGAAGGCGAACGAAGAAGCCTTCAACCTGGCCGTGAAGCAAGTCAGCGAGGCTGCGGCCACGCTCATCAACTCGTTGACCACGTTCAGCCCGCCCAAGAACCGCGAGATCGAGCGCGGCAAGGCCGCGGAGCTTTCGGCCAAGCGCTTTGGCGCGCCCAAGCCGTCCGGCGATCCATTCAAGTCGAAACCGCGCCGGGGCGCGGCCTAGGCCGAGCGTCCGGGCGCCAGGGGAAGCGCATGAATCGAACGACGCCAGCGTAACGGGCATGACGGCTGTTCCATTCGCGACAGGATTCTCATGAAACGGATCGCCTTGATCGCGCTGATCGCCGCGGCTCACATCGCCTTTCTGTACGGCTGCTACGGCGCCAGGTTCTTCGGCCTGCCGCTGTCTTACAACGCGACGATGGCGGTTTGGCTGGGCGTCTCCACCATCGCGGCCGGTATCGCTTACGCCAGGGCGGCGGCCGGGCTGGCTTGGTTCTCGGGCCGCACGCCTCTACGCCATCTGTTCGCTATCGCGGCGGCGGGGATTTCCTTGTACGCCGGGGTGTTCTGGGCGTTCAATGCCTTCGGCACCTGAGGCTGCGGCAGTGAGCGATCCGTCCGGACGCAGCCCTGCCAGCGGCTCGATTCGCGCCCTGATGAGGCATGCGCGGTGAAACGTCTTCTGTCTTCGCTGTTGTTCGGACTGGTGCTGCCTTGGGTAGGCGTTTCCGCGATCCTGGGTTGCGTGCTGTTCTTGATGTACGCCACGGGCTTCGTCTTCGTGGTCGTGCTGTGGCTGCTGGCCTGGGCGGGGTTCTTGCTGGTGCTGCTACTGCGACGGGTCGAAGCTCCCAGGCCGTTAGCCTAGGGCGCTTCGGCGTTCGCTGGCTTCGGGTCGAGCGATGAGTCGGCTCCATCCGCGCTCCGCGTCAACAGCAGCGTCGCGAACCATAGCGCGCCGATCGCGCCCACTAGCTGCGCCAGCACGAAGCCCGCAACGTCATCGGGCCGGATGCCCGCGAAACTCTGGGTCAGCGATCGCGCCAGGGTGACTGCTGGATTGGCGAACGAGGTGCTGGCGGTGAACCAATAGGCGGCGAAGATGTAGCCAGCCACCAGCATGGGCAGGGCGGCGGGGCGGTGGCGTGCGCCCAGGAGGACGGTGAGCAGCAGGCCGAAGGTCGCCACCGCTTCGCTCAACCATTGCCCGGAGCCGCTGCGCGCACGCAGGCCGGGCTGCCACAGCGGCAGGTCGAACATGGCATGGGCTAGCAGTACGCCTGTCACGGCCGCGACGGTCTGCACGGCGATGTAGGCGACGGCTACGGTCGTGGTCACCTCGCCGCGCAAGCGCATCGCCAAAGTGACGGCCGGGTTTAGATGCGCGCCTGATATCGGGCCCAGCGCGGCGATCAACACATACAGCATGCCCGCGGTCGCAGCGGCGTTGGCCAGCAGGGCCAAGCCGTCGTTACCGCCCGACAGGTTCGCTCCCATGATGCCGGAGCCGACCACCGTGGCCAGTAGCGCCGAGGTGCCGACGAACTCGGCCAGCAGCTTTCGGCGCAGGCTCACGGCAACGAAGCCAGCAAGGTCCGGACCCGCGCCGAGATTTCGTCGCGCACCGCGCGATAGGCGTCGTCGTCCAGGTGCTTGGGATCGGGCAGGGCCCAGTCTTCGCGGCGCTGGGCCGGCACCCAAGGACAGTCGTCGCCGCAGCCCATGGTGACGACCGCATCGAAGGCGCCTTCGATCTCGTCCAGCGATTTGGAGGCGTGGGCGCTCAAGTCGTAACCCAATTCGGCCATGTAGCGCACGGCTTTGGGATTGATGCGGCCGGATGGGGCGGAACCGGCGCTGTAGGCGTCGACGCGATCGCCGCCGTGCATGCGCGCGAAGGCTTCGGCCATTTGGCTGCGGTTGGCGTTTTCGACGCAGACGAATAGCACGCGTTTCTTGGACGGGGCGGATGTCATGAGCTCTGGACGTTCCAATGGGGCTGTCGCGGGGATGAGTCGCGCTGGTTCATTCGAGGGACTTGATCAGGCAGGTGGCGGACGCCGGGCACAGCGACTGGAATTCCGCGCTGCTGTGCACGGCGGCGGGCGCAGATGCGCGATCGATGGCGACGTAGCCGCGTCGGGTGAAGAAGGCCGACGCGGTCTGGGTCAGCAATACCAGCTCGCGTAGGCCCTGCGCCCGCGCCGCGCTTTCGGCCGCGGCGACCAGATGGCCGCCGGTGCCGGAGCGGCGCGCATCGGCGTGCACGGCAAGCGAGCGCAGCAGGCCGGTGTCGCCGAAGCGCTGCACGCCGACGACGCCGGCGATCGCACCGCCGGTGTCCGCGATCAGGAAGCCGACGTCGGCGTCGGTCAAATCCTGCACCGGCAGGCCGTTGTCGGCCAGCAACGCACGGATCGCGGCGTGCTCGGATGGGTGCGCTGGACGAATGGACATCGCGCGTCTCAGCCGCAAGAGGAAGCGCAGCAGGCCGCCGCGACGGGCTGCGCCTGGGCGGTGGGCGCGCAGGCGGCCGTGCCTTCCCCGGCGCAACCGACCTCGGGGTCGTAATAGGTGGTGGATTCGCCGAAAGTATGGAACGACTCCCAGCGCACGCCCTGGGGATCCTCGGTCCACAGCTTGTCCGATTGCGCATAGCAGCACACCGCCGCGGCTTCGGGGGCGACAGTGCCTCCGGCCGCGTCGAGACGACGGCCCAGCGCGGTGAGTTCGTTGCCGCTATCCACCTGCAGGCCCAGGTGATCGACGCCTACGGCACGGCCGGTGCTGGAGATGGCGAAGTTGATGCGCGGATCTTCGAGCATCCACTTGGCGTAGTCGTCCTTCTGCACGCTGGGCGCGGTGGCGAACAATTCGTTGTAGAAGCGGATGCTGGACGCCAGGTCGGCGACATTCAAATGCACGTGGAAGCGATTCATCGACGGGCTCCTTTCGGACGTGGGGTGCAGGCTGCGGCCGGCGTGCAGGTCTCGACGCCCGCGCAGCAGTTCTCGGTGAGATAGGCGAGCAGGGCGTTCATCTGCAGGTAGTTCGCGCGCACACGGATCACGCGCCCCTCGCGCTGGTCGTGGACCAGGGCCGCGCCGCGCAACACGTTGAGATGAGCGGTGAGCGTCGCCGGTGGAAGGTCCAGCTTTTCGCGTAGCTCGCCTACCGACATTCCATCCGGCCCGGCTTGCACCAGTTGACGGAAGGCGGCCAGGCGGGATTCGTGGCTGAGGGCGTTGAGTGCGCCTAGTGCGGTTGTTGTTTCCATAATTCCAGTATTTTCGAATTATTGGAGCCTGTCAAGTACGGCCTTAGCGTCTGCGGATCGAAGCGGACGCGGGGGCGACGGTCTAAACCTGGCGCGGAAGCGACGCATCCTACTGGCGCCGACATCGTGTCGACAGCGCGACGTCGGGGGCGTCGGTGCGCCGTCGCATGACTTATTTCGGGCCCGATTCTTTCCGCCTCGCGAGGCCAACGCTCTCGTCGGGGCCCTCAGCCGTATCCGCCACCCAGCTCAGCCAGGACGCCATGACCCACCTACGCCACGGACGCTACTCCGCAATCGCCCGCAGCATCGTCTCGCCCAAGGCGCTCGCATGCTGGGCCCTGATCGCGACCGCATCGGTGGTCGCGCCTATCCACGCGGCGTCCGTCCAGGAGCCTCCGGCGTTCGCGCAGGTCATCGAGCGCGAAGTACCGGCGATCATGAAGGACGCCAAGATCCAAGGCGCTGCGGTAGGCCTGATCGTCGACGGCAAGCTGGTCTATGCGCGTGGCTACGGCTACGCGGATCATACCGGCAAGGTGCCCGCGACGCCGGACACCGTATTCGTCGCCGCCTCGCTGTCCAAGCCGATCGCCAGTTGGGTAACGATGCGTCTGGCCGAGCAAGGGCGTATCCGGTTGGATCAGCCGGTGGCCGAGCTGGTGTCGCCGTGGCCCTTGGCGCAGAACCAGTTCGACTATCGCCAGATCACCATCCGCCGTCTGCTTTCGCATACCGCGGGCACCACCTTGGGCGGATATCAGGGCTGGCTGGACTACAAGGAACTGCCGACGCTGGAAGAATCGCTGGCAGGGAAAACGAATGGGCGCGGTGCGGTGGAGCTGTTCGCGCCCGTCGGCGCCAAATTCCAGTACTCGGGCGGCGGTTACACCCTGATGCAGCTGGCGATCGAGCGGACCACGAAACGCAAGTACGCCGACTTGGCGCGCGAGCTGGTGTTCCGGCCCTTGGGCATGAAGCACAGCAGCGTGACGATGACGCCGAAGTTGCTGGCTGGCGCCGCGCAAGGCCATGGCGACGACGGCGATCCGGTGCCGATGCGCTATTACGTCGAGCAGGCGCCTTCGACCTTGAGCACGACCGTCAACGACTTCGCGCGTTGGATGATCGCCGGCATGGCGGATAGCCCTGGTGCCCATCCGTTGGGCCAAGCGCAGCTGAGCCTGATGTACGCGCCGGCGGAACTGAGCACGCCCCGCGCGCCCGACGACGCCATCTACGGTCTGGGTCATTTCATCGAACGGCTAGCCGATGGCAGTACGGCGGTGGGGCACGATGGGCGCAATCAGGCCGGTTTTCGCGCCAAATTCCTGATGCGTCCCAGCACCGGCGACGGCATCGTTTTCTTCAGCAACTCGCGCACCGGCTTGGCCTTGGACCGTATCGTCTGTCTATGGAGCGCGGACGTGGCCCAGGCGGATCCGGCCAAGGCCTGCAAGAAGTAAGCGCACGCCACCCATGTGCGGCCGCGCCCATGGGTGTGCATGCCTTGGTGCCGATTATCGGGACTGGGCCAGGGCCAGCGCGTCCGCACCGGCTGGGAAGCGCAGTTGCCCGGACGTGTCGTTGGCGGCGCGCCAGACCACCTGCGCAACGTCGGCCTCCGTGGTCACGGCGGCGGGCTGCGCGAAGCCCGCGAACACGCGCTCGGCGAACGCCGCGTAGGGTTCGGGCACCAGGCCCTGCATGCGCGCGCCGCCGCTCTGGCCGAAAGCCGTGGTGGGGCCGTAGCCCGGTTCCACCAGTTTCACCTGCACATCGAAGGCCTCCAGCTCGAACGCCAGCGATCCGGTGAAGCCCTCGATGGCGGCTTTGCTGGCCGTGTAGGCGGCCGCCAGCGGCATCCGCGCCAGCGTCACGCTGGAGGTGACGTTCACGACCACGCCGGAGCGGCGCGCGCGGAACTGCGGCAGCACGGCCTGGGTCATCGCCATCACGCCGAAGGTATTGGTTTCGAACACTTCGCGCACGGTCGCCATCGGCGTGGCCTCGAAGGCGCCGACCACACCGATGCCGGCATTGTTGACCAGCACGTCGATGGGGCCGGCGGCTTCCAGTGCGGCCACGATGCTGTCGGGGCGGGTAACGTCCAGGGCGACTACACGCAGGCGCTCCGAGCGCGGCAGCAGGTCTTCGCGCGGCTTGCGCATGGTGGCGACGACGTTCCAGCCCTGGGCGTGGAAGTGGCGCGCGGTTTCGAGGCCGTAGCCGGAGGAGCAGCCGGTGATCAGTACCGTTTTCATGAGGGTGTCCGTAGTGGAGGGTGCGGATGGCCATCTTGCCGGGCACGGATAGGACGATCTACTATGAAAAATCCGATATTCGTTTGCGAGAGTCCGGAATGAGCGACCCCCTGGCGGACGTCATCGCCCTGCTGCAGCCGCGCACGGTATTCGCCAAGCGCATCGGCGGCGCCGGCGACTGGGCCGTGCGCTATTCGGCCTTCGGCCAGCCGAGCTTCTGCGCGGTGCTGGAAGGCCGTTGCCGCCTGGACGTGGACGGGGAACCCACGGCCCTGCTGGAGGCCGGCGACTTCGTGCTGCTGCCGGCCACGCCCGGCTTCACGCTTTCCGGCGGGGCGCCGGTGCAGGCGCACCAACTGGACCCGCACCGCGAGGCCGAGCGAACCGGCGAGGTCCGCCACGGCAGCCGGGGCCGGCGCGCGGATGCGCGTCTGTTGGGTGGCTACTTCCTGTTCGATTCGCCGGATGCGTCGCTGCTGGTGCCGCTGCTGCCCGCGCTGGTGCACATACGCGGCGTCGAGCGCCTTTCCACCCTGGTGCGTCTGGTCGGTGAGGAGTCCGGCGAGCGCAGGGCGGGGCGCGAGCTGGTGCTGACGCGATTGGTGGAGGTGCTGTTGATCGAGGCCTTGCGCGCCACGCCCAGCGAAGATGCGCCACCTGGGTTGCTGCGAGGCCTGGCCGATGGGCGGATCGCGCCGGCCCTGCGGCAGATGCACGCGCAGATCGCGCGCGCGTGGACCGTGGAGCAACTGGCGAAGAAGGCGGCCTTGTCGCGCTCCTCGTTCTTCGAGCGTTTCGTGCGTACCGTCGGGTTGCCGCCGATGGAATATCTGCTGACCTGGCGCATGGCCGTGGCCAAGGATCTGCTGCGCCGCCGGGAGTTGGGGCTGGCCGAAGTCGCCGAGCGTGTCGGCTACGCGTCGGCCAGTACGTTCAGTACCGCTTTCAGTCGCCATGTCGGCCAGGCGCCGGGCCGGTACTCGCGGGCGGTTTAGTCGCCGCCGAGCGTGCAGTAGAACGCGGGCGGAGGGATCGGCCGTGCGGGCATACTGCATCGGGGCAGTCGGCTTTCGACCTGGAGATGAAGACCTTGGACCAGAACGATCCTTATCGGCCGCCGGCCGCTGCGGTCGGCCCTGCGCCGTACCAAGCCGAGGGCTGGCGTACCAGCGTCCTGATCCTCGTGCTGTTGCAGTTGTTGTTCTATGCCTTCAACGCGGCATCGGGTCTGCGCGCCGTGCAGGCCGGCGAAATCAGCGTCGTCGCTTTCCTGGCTTCGGTCAGTGCCGCGGTCTGCTTGCTGGCCGGTGCCGTGATGCTGTGGCTCAGGTCCAGGGCCGGGATTTATCTGTTCGCGATTTCGGCGTTGTCCGCGGGTGTCGCGTTGTTGCTGGTGCCCACGCGGACCGGCGTCACCGGCCTGGGGATCGCGGTGATCGCCAGTTTGGTCTGCTTGCGCGCCACCGCACCGCGTAAGGCCGCGAATCCTCAGTAGGGCCTGGGTGTGAGTTTCAACAGCCGCGCATTGCTGCTGTCCTCCAGCACCCAGATCGCGCCGTCGGGCCCTTGCTCGACCTCGCGGATGCGTGCGCCCATCGGATAGCGCTTGTACTCGCTGGCGCGTATGCCGTCGAACTGGATCCGCACCAGCGCCTGCGAAGCGAGGCCGCCGATGAAGCCTTGGCCGCGGAAATAGGGGAACAGATCGCCGCTGTAGATGATGAAGCCCGCGGGCGCGATCACCGGCGACCAGTAGGCCTCGGGCGCGTTGAACTCCGGGCGTGTCGGATGATCGGGGATCGGAGTGCCGTCGTAGTGATCGCCGTTGGAGACGATGGGCCAGCCGTAGTTGGTGCCGCGCTCGATCAGGTTGAGTTCGTCGCCGCCGGCCGGTCCCATTTCGTGGGTCCACAGGCGCCCGGCATTGTCGAAGGCGATGCCCAGCAGATTGCGGTGGCCCAGGGTCCAGACCTGCGACGCGACGCCGCCCACGCCCACGAAGGGATTGTCGCCTGGGATCGAGCCGTCGTCGTTGAGGCGGATCAGTTTGCCCAGGTTCTGCTGCATGTCCTGGGCGGGGTCGAACTTCTGGCGATCGCCCGAGGTGATCCACAACTTGCCGTCGCCGCCGAAGGCGAGGCGATGGCTGTAGTGGCCTTCGCCGGTGACCTTGGGCGTCTGCCGCCACAGCACTTGCAGGCCCGACAGGCTGCCGCCGTTGCCGTCGGCATTGAGCGTCAGCTGCGCGCGCGCCACGGCCGCGCCGCGCGTGCTGTTGGGGCCGGCTTCGGCGTAGCTGAGATAAACGTAGCGATTGCTGGAGAACTGCGGATGCAGGACGACGTCGCCGAGACCGCCTTGTCCGCCGTAGGCCGCGGTCGGCAGGCCGGTGATTTCGGTGGTCTGCTTGCTGGCGGTGTTGAACAGCCGCAGGCGGCGATTTTTCTCGGTCACCAGCAGGCGGCCGTCGGGCAGGAAGGTCATCGCCCAGGGCTCGTTGAAGCGGCCGAACTCGGTGGCGACGAAAGGCGGATCGGGTTCGACGGCGGGACGGTTGGGGCCGCCCTTCATTACCGCCGGCTCGGCCAGGGGCTGCGCCGACGCGACCGGCGCGATCGGTGCGGGCGTCGATTCGGCGGTCGGCGTTGGAGGCGTCTCCGGCGTCCGCACGGCGAGCGCCACCGGAGATCGCGCGCGCGTCGTCTCCTGGGTGCCGCCGGCCTCTCCGCCTGCGTCATGCGCCATCGGCGTGCAGGCCGAAGACAGCACCATGATCGCCAACGCCGTCGTCAGGGACTTGGTCATGGGGGACTCTCGCAGCTTCGATGGGCTCTTTTAGCGCAGGGCGGGGTCAGAAGACGTGATGGCTGCGGCGCTTTCGCCTCATCCTTTCGCTTAAGCCCGGAAGCTGCCGATTCAGCGACGCGTTGGCCGGTCGGCAAAAGACGGTCGGCCATCCATCCATGCGCACTTCACCGCAGGTCCGAACTCGGGCAGGGTGAGCTCCAGCCAGGTGTCGGATCTCGGCAACCGGAGTTTCAAGATCAGACCGATGCCCGGCCGGGTCTGTGGCTGACGCCACGCATAGCGCCGCATAGGCAGGGAGGGTGGTAGTGATCAGCTGGGCATTCATATTCGAAGCGCCAGAAATGGATTCCGCCGTCGACCGCATGGTCGTCGAACGCGGCGGCGTACGCACCGTCATCGTCGGCGTGCCGGAGCAGGCAGCGGTGGTCGCCGTCGCGGTGGCCCTGGTCGAGGAGGGCGCGCAGTTCATCGAGCTCTGCGGCGGCTTCGATCCGATCTGGCCGGGGCGGGTGATGGAAGCCACCGGTGGACGTGTCCCGGTCGGGGCGGTGGGCTACGCGGGCGGCGCTTCCGTGACGCGGTTGGCGGAGATCTTCGCTGCGCCTGCGTAAGCGCGCGGACTTGCTCTAGCATGCGCGGGTCCCGGCGCCGCGCGTGGCCGGACCCGCCGGGCGCCGGTGCGCCAGCCCATAGCGAGCGAACATGCAGAACACCGACGTTCCGACTTTGTACGAGTGGCTGGGCGGGATCGAAGCGCTCAACCGCCTGACCGTACGCTTCTACGAACACGTGCGCGCGGATGCGCTGCTGGGCGAGGTCTTCGCGCATATGGGCGCGGATCATCCGGCCCACGTCGCGGCGTTCCTGGCCGAAGTGCTGGGCGGCCCGGACGACTACTCGCGCAAGCACGGCGGGCATCCGCAAATGATCCAGCACCACCTCAATCGGCACCTCGGACAGGAGCAACGCCGGCGCTGGGTCGGCCTGTTGCTGGAGACCGCGGACGAACTGGGCATGCCCGACGATCCGGAGTTCCGATCCGCTTTGGTGGGTTACCTGGAATGGGGCTCGCGCCTGGCCGTGATCAATTCGCAGCCCGGCGCCACCGTCGACGCGGATGCGCCCATGCCGAAGTGGGGCTGGGGCGAGGTCAAGGGGCCGTACACCGGCTGAGCCTGCCAAGGCCGGGCCGACGGCCGGCGTGGCGTCGCGGCGACGTTCGGCTGGTTCGATAGCATGCAGTTCGCCCTGTCCGACTTTGGCCGCTCCGGGAGCCCGCGATGCAGAAGATCAAACCCGCCGAAAGTCCCGATGCCTACATCGCCGCGCTGGACGGTTGGCGACGCGACCTCGCCGAACGCCTGCGCGCGGGCGTGCTCGGCGCAGCGAAGCTGGAAGAGGTGGTGAAGTGGGGCCACCTGGTCTATTTCAGCAACGGCCCGGTGCTGCTGATCCGCGTCGAAGCGCAGCGGGTCCTGTTCGGCTTCTGGCGCGGCAAGCGCCTGCTGGAGATCGAGCCACGCCTCAAGCCGGGCGGCAAATACGAGCTGGCCAACCTGGACCTGCGCGAGGGTATGACGATCGCGGCCACAACCGTGCGCAAGCTGACCAAGCAGGCGGTGGCATTGAACCATAGCGTGGGCGATCCCACGCGTGCGAGCAAGGACGGGTGAGGCGATGAATCAGCTGTTCCTACTCAACCTGCAGATCGGCCGCGGCCAGAATCGCGAGATGCCTTCGCACTTGGCCGGCGCCTTCGTCGCCGTCTACGTAGCGGCAGCCAATCATGAAGCCGCGTTGGTGCAGGGCGTGGCGCAGATCCAGGCGCGCGACTACGAGTTCATCGATTTGGCCGACGGCAAAGTCCATCAGCTGGACCCGTTGCGGTGGGATGAGTACGTGGCCGGGGTCTGGCCCGAATTTCGCGAGCATTTCCCCTCCCAGGCCGAGGTCATGGCCGGTCTGGCATCGCCCGACTGGGTGTGTTTCGGCCCGTTCGCGGCTTACGAGCCGTCCGTTCCGAACTGAGGTCGGCGATCTGGGCGGCGGCGAACGCGATTTGGCCGGGGTGCTTTGGAAACTTCGACGCTTATTGCGCTCTAACGAGCCACTTCCCATTCGTTCGCTGCATGGTCCGTCATTGACCGGGGCCTCTCCGCCGCGCAGGATGCGCGGCGTGCCAGGGGTTCTGGCGACTTGGCCGCGGTCGGCGGCGAACGGGTTCCTGCGCTGCATCGCAGTGGAAGGGGCCGAAGCATCGGGATCCTATCGTTGAGCACTATCGTCTGTCCGCACTGCGGCAAGACCCCAGCTTCGGGACTGCATCGGTTCATGCCAGGAGTCTCGTTCGTGCGCGGCACCTTCAAATGCAGCGAGTGCTCGGGACTTTCCATATTCTCCGGCAGAGTCTCCATCATTGCCTGCATCGCTTCGTTGGGGACGATGATGCTGACGCTGTGGGCTGTGCGCTGGTATGGAGACGGCGAGCTCTCGCTTGCCTTGTACATGGTCTTGCTCGCCGGAGTGATCGTGCTGCACCAATTCGTGTCGGCCGCAATTCTGCGCCGATATGCGCGGTTGCACGCGATCGACAGCGAAGACTGATCGGAGAACGGGTCGATGCGCCTTACCAAAATACTGTTCGGTCTCTCCGACCTGTGCGCCTGGATGCTGATGACGGTCGCGGTGCTGGCCGTGGTCGCAGTGTTGTTCCTGGGGCCAGGGCCGGACGCGCAGCAGGCCAAGCCGGTCTCGTCGTTTGAGGCGATGGCCTTGTCGCTGCTGTGGATGTTGGTGGCGGTGGGCGCCTATCTGCTGACTCGGCGCCGGCCGGCGGGTCTGCTGCTGGTGATCCTGCCGGCCTTCCTGTGGCTGTTTCGGGGCGAGGTGCTTCCGGCCCTGATCTACGCGGCCTTCGCCTTGCTGGTGTTCGCGACCCCGCTGATCCTGGTCTGGCGAGAGGTACGCCGCGGCACCTGAGCCCCGGATGCGCGCCAGGCGCGGATAAGCCGGCCGCCGGGCGCGCTGCCGACGAGCGGTAGCGCCGACCGCTGCGATTCTGTGTTTGCCTTGTCATTGCGGAAACGTCGCAAGGAGGCCAGGCATGAATGCGCGAACGAGATCGCGAGCGGCGCTAGCGCTTTTGATCGGGTTGACGGCGTTAGCGGCGATACCCTCGGCCACGGCGCAACGCAGTTGCGCGGAGCTGGTCGATTGCGCGGAAGGAACCATCGCGACCGGCGAGCCGCCCCAATGCGGCTGCGAGAAGGTGCCCCCGCCGCGCACGCCCCTGACCTGCGAAAACAACTTCGGCTGCGCCGAGGGCAACCAGATCGGCGTGGGCGAGTGGCCGGAATGCGGCTGTCGCGACCTGAGCACGCCGCAACCGGCGCCAGGCGACGCGCCGCCGCGCACCGATCGCAGCCCGGGGCCGCTGGATAGCTTGGGCGGCGTGGACACCTGCAAGCAGTTCCTGAAATGCGCGCCGGGCTTCGAGATGCTGCTGTGGAACGGACGCTGCGTGTGCGGCGAGACCATGCTGCCGCCGCCGGTGCGGTGATCCCTTTCGCATGCGGCCGATACAAACGAAAACGCCGCGATAACTCGCGGCGTCTTCGTATCCTATAGGGCGCGGCTCGCGCCCCCCAAGACGGCTTACTTGCGCCGCATCAGCAGGATCAGCACCAGCAGCACCAGCAGGGCGATCAGCCAGACCCACCACTGCTGCCAGATCGGCTTGTCGCCGTCGCCGGTGAGCTTGCCGCCACCGCCCTTGCCGCCGGTACCGACCGCGTCGGGCAGGGTCAGGGTTTGGCCGTCGATGCGCAACACCGGCGGCGCCATGCCCTTCTTGTTGTAGCCGATCACCAGACTGTAGCTGCCGTCGAGATTGTCGGTGACATCGCCGACGATGGCGCCCTCGAAGGGCTGCACCAGTTGGAAGCTCGTCGACTTGCCGGGACCGACGCGGTTGCCCTTGCCGTCGACCGGCGTCAGGGTCAGCTTGATGCAACCGCCTGCGTGGGTGGAGGGGCAGGTGCGTGCGGGCTCGTGCTTGATGGTCTTGGCGGTGGCGGCGGGATCCGGCGCCACTTGCACGTAGTGGTCGGTGGTGAAGACGCGGGTGAAGGCACCGTTGTCCGAGCTGGTGCTGTCGATGCGGTAGGTGACCTGATACACGCCTTCGGCCAGCGTGGCCGGGTACTCGCCGGTATAGACGCCGGGGCTGGTTTCCTTCAGCTCGATGCCCTTCTCGGCGCCGAGTTCCAGGGCCTTCAGGATCTTGTCGCGCTGTGCCGGGTCGGCCAGCATGGCCTGCAGCTTCAAACCGGAGGCGCTGAGCGCGTCGCCCTGCGGTGCTTCGCCCGCCTTGGCCTTACCGTCGGAGAGGATGTTGCCCAAGCTCAGCGCGGGACCGGAAATGAAGGCGCGCACCGTGCCGGCGGGCAGGCCCACCAGCGGCTTGCCGCCTTCGGTCAGGGTGGCCTTGAGCTGCAGCGGCTCGCCGATGCCGGATTTGGTCTGACCGACGTTGTAGCGCGAGACGATGCTGGCGTTGTCGCCGATCACGAACAGGTTCCAGTGGCCAAGACCGCGCGGCAGGGTGCGGGCCACGCGCATTTTCCAATCGCCGTCGCTGGACACGCACTTGCCGTGCGCGTCGCAGAACGGCGCGCGCAGAGTCAAGGCGACATGGCCGGCGCCACCGCTGATGGTGAACTGCGGGTTATGCAGCGGATCGAAGTCGACGCCGTCCTTGCTGAGCTTGATGTTGGGGCGTCCGTCGGCCTGGAAGGCCTGGTCCCAGCCCAGCAGGATGGTGAAGGCCAGATCTTTCTTGCTGGTCTTGAAGCTCATGTCTAGCGGCGGCGGTGCGATGGCACCGGACGGCGCGGCCTGCTCGCCCTTGTCGGTGTGCAGCAGTTCCAGCTTGTCGCCGATCAGGGTGTCGGCCAGCACCTGCAGGAAATACTGGATCGCGCCGGCGGGCGGATTGTCCAGCGTGGTCTCGATGTTGAGCGCGCCGCAGCCGCTGTAGTTGGCGATGTTCTGCAGCAGCGAACTCGAGTCCGGGTCGCTGGGATCGTCCAGGCGCAGGCGGAACGGGCACAGGCTCAGCTGCTTGCCGGCCGGACGCACCAAGTCGCCGCCGATCGGGCTGTTGTTGGTATTGACGCGCAGGTCCAGACCGTCCCAGACCAGGAATTTGCTGGTGTTCTGGGCGCCGTCGGTGAACAGCAGCATGGTGTTGTTGAAGTTGGCGTTATCGCCGCCGACCAGATCCGAATTCAGGTTCGCGATGCCGTCGCCGATCGAGGTGCCGCCGCCGGGCTGATGCGCCGGCTTGTCGATTTCGCTCAGCACCGCATCCAGATTGACGGTGCTCATCGCGGCGATGCCACCGGTGTTGGTCGCGTCGTTGTCGAAGAACACCACGCCCAGCTTATCAGTCGGCAGTTGATAGGCCTTAGCCACCGAGATCATCTGCTCGGTCGCGCGCCGCAGCACCTTCCAGCGCTGGCAGTCGGGATTGGGCGAATACAACGCGCCGCAGACCGGGTCGCCGTTGAGCTTGGACGACCAGGCCATGGAGCCGGACTTGTCGAACACCAGCACCAGGCGCGCGGGCAGGCGCGACAGCGGCGGGCCCAAGGCTGGCGCGGGTTTGGCGGGGATCACCGTGTCGCTGTCGTAGGGATCGACGGTGTTGCCGCCGCCGCTGGCGGTGATGCCGGTGGCGGTGACGCGGATGTCGCCCGCAAGCATGCCGAGATGGAAAATCTCCAGCGTGTCGACCTGGCCGGCGGTGTTGATGATGCGGAAGGTGCAAGTGCCGCCGTTGGTGCCGCTGAGCACCGGCACGCCGGCGTTGAAAGTGCAGTTGATCATCGGGCCGCCGGTCTTGGCGCGCAGCTGCACGGTCGCGGCGGCGCCGTTGAGCGGGTACACGGCCAGATCGTCGGACAAGTAGAAGACCTTGATCGACTTGCTCGAGTTGGGGAAGCCGAGCGCGTTGGTGAACGGCACCCAGGCGTCGCCGGTGCCGTTGAGCTTGGGCTCGGAGGTGCTGGCGGCGGTGACGTTGGGACTGGCCGTGGCCGCCACCGCGTCGGTGCCGACGAACAGGGCGAGCATCATCGCCCAGGCCCGCCATAGCGGAAGTTGACGTTTCATGAGGAGCTCCTTTCGCTCAGATGTGCTGGACCAGGCCGACCTGCTGGAGCAGGGCGCCGTTTTGGATGTAGAGGCCGGCGTTGCCGGCGGCGTCGACCGCGAGACTGGGGAAGCGCGCGGTCTGTTGCGGCGGCAGCAGTTCGCGGGTTTCGGTTACGCCGAGCACGAGCCGGCGCGCGCGCAAGGTGCTGAAGCCGGGCGCGCTCACGGTGGAATAGAACAGCCACAGCGAGCCGTCGGCGGTGTAGCCCGCGGCCAGGTCGATGAAGGTGGTGACCGGGACGGTCAGGGTGGAGTCGGTGAAGTTGGCTTCCCAGGCGTTGGCGATGAAGCGCTTGGTGAACACGCTCCAGTTCGGGCCCGTGGGATTGGGCTCCTGCACGTAGACCAGTTGCGGCGCGCCGGTGGGATCGATGGTGATGGCGTGATCGCCGGGCCGCACCATGGTGCCGGCGTTGGTGACCGCGCCGGCGGCGCCGCCCAGGGGATAGCGCACGCTCTGCGCGGTGAACACGCCAGCGGTGTCGCGGCGCCAGACCACGATGATGGTTCCGGTCTGATCGGTGACCGCGCTGACCTGGGAGTTCTGATCGATCGAGTCGACCAGTTCCTCCGGGCCCCAGGCGCCGGTGAAGGCGCGGCTGAAGATGCGGTTGTTGCCGGACAGCGCGGAGTAGAACACGCGGATCGTGCCGTTGGATTGCGCGGCCGCCGCCAGGCTGCTCACGCTGAGCACGCCGGTGAACTGGAAGGCGTCGGCCGGCGGCGTCCACACCCCGGCGATGCGGCGGCTGAAGGACAGGAAGCGGTTGGGGCCGTTCACGCGCACCCAGAACACCCACGGCACGCCGCTGGCATCGATCACCGCGGTCGGGGTGTTGTAGGGGCCGGCGTTGAGCACGGTGGTCGGCCCGACCGCGGCCGGGCGTTCGCGCAGCATGGCGTTGATCACGTCGCGCATCGGATACGGCAGTTGCGGCACGCCGCTGCCGTTGACCGAATAGCCGCCGCCGAAGGTGTCGGACAGCACTTGGTTGAAGTCCATCTGCGACGGCAGCGAGATGCCGCGCCGGCGGCGATCCACCACCGCCGGTGCATCGATGATGCCGGCGGACGTCTGGGTGATCGTCGCCAGTGCGGCGTAGCTGTGGCCTGCAATGAAATCGGGGTCGCCGTTGACCGGCGGCGCGGCGCCGGTACGCACGCGCACCGCCCATTCGCGACGCAGGCGCGAGCAGGTTTCGGTGCCCAGGCCGGGCAGCACCAGTGCCGGATCCTCGGCCAGCGTGACCAGACGTTCCCACACGTCCAGATAGACGGTGAGGGTGCGCGTGGCCGGCGCGACCGGCGGCGCCGGCAGTGCGGCGATCACCGGCACGCCCCAGCTCGCGGCGAGCGCGGCGGCGCCGGCCTGGCCGGCGTGCAGCGGCTGCGCGCTGAAGCCGATGTCGGCGGTGATGAAGGCCTCCATGCCGTCGACCAGCATGCGCCCGGCCTGCAGCGGTTGCGGGCCGCCGCCGGCGACGATGGTGAAGCTGGTGGCGGAATTGATCGCGGCGATGCGGAAGCCGTCGTTGCCGACCGGCACGCCGTCGCCGACGAACCAGCGGAGGAAGGCGCGCAGCTCGTAGCGACGCATGTCGTCGCCTTCGTTCCAGTCGGCGTCGGCCAGGGGCACGCCCTGGGCCAGGCGCACGCTGACGTAGCGGCGGATCGGATCGAAAGTATTGGGCGAGATGATGGCCATGGCGTGTCCCCGTCGTGTGGTCGTGTCAGAACACGAGCCAGATGGTGCGTTCGAGCGTGCTGGCCGGGTCTTTGGCGACCACCGGATGGCGCACGAGATTGATTTGCGTCGGCGCGCCGCCGAGTTGGGCGATCAGGCCGAACTCGCGCAGATTGCCGCTGGCGTGGCTGCCGTTCGGCCACGGCGGTACGTTGGGGCCGAGCGTGGCGACGATTTGCAGACGATTGGTCGGCGTGGCCGAAGGCACCGGCCCGTCCATGAAGGTGAAATCCAGATTCGCCGCCGGCACCACGAAGGGCGAGGGATCGGTGAGTCCGGTTTCGTTGCCGGTCGGCGGCGGTGGCGGCACCTGGTCCCAGGAGGCGAGGCCGGCGCCGACCGCCAGGCCCTGAATGC
Source organism: Lysobacter sp. Root604 (assembly GCF_001427505.1). Taxonomy (NCBI): domain Bacteria; kingdom Pseudomonadati; phylum Pseudomonadota; class Gammaproteobacteria; order Lysobacterales; family Lysobacteraceae; genus Lysobacter; species Lysobacter sp. Root604. Next base: position 191,657 of record NZ_LMGS01000013.1, read on the forward strand.
CGAGCGTGGCGCCCGGTGTGCCGCCCATGAAGGCGGCGAGCAAACGCCGGCAATCGGTGAGGATCGCGTTCTTGGCCCAGCCGCGGTCCCAGATCACGCGCCCGTCGGCGTCGCGCAGCACGTCGCGGTACATGCCTTGCGGTAGGGGCATCCGGGTGTCCGTGTCCATAATTCGATTCCTTCGATGAGCGTGTTCGGTGGTAGGCCTGCTGGATCGCTGCGCGAACGCACGCGCTCAGACCGGCGGTGGGAAGTAGGTGCGGCGGCGCAAGGTGGTCAGGTTGGTCGGATTGGCGCTGACGCTGGCGACCTGATTGCTCAGCAGCAACACCCAGTCGGGCAGGGCGGCGCTGGTGGAATCGGCCAGATCGAGGAACTGTTCGACGAAGGGGTAGTCGTCCAGATAGGAATCGCTGAGATCCGCGCCCGGCGCGTACAGCACCTCGGTGGTCAGCGACGGCGCCAGCACGATCACCGCGCGCAAGTTGATCGGCAGGAATTCGGCCAGCAGCTGTTTCAGGCGCGCGGCATTGGCCACGGTCAGCGCCTGGCCGAAGCGGCCGCGCGTCACGTACAAGCCCAGCGTTCCGCGGGTGTAGAACTCGTTGGGCGACAGCGGCGGTTCGTCGTCGCCGCCTAGCGGCCGATGCGGCGTATACGCGAGCAGATCGCCCCATTGATGGTGGCGGGTGTTGCGCGCGGTTTCGGCCATGCGCGGGGTGATGGTGTTGCAGTGCCGGCGCAGCGTCGCCGCTTCGGGCACGCGTGTGGGCGCGGCGGTCGGCGCCGCGCCGGCCAGGATCGGCGCCAGCTGGTCCAGCGCGATCGACGCATCGCAGCGGTGCAACAGGGTCAACCCGGCCACGGGCAGGATCAGCGGCAGCGGCGCGATGCGCGCGTTCTCGTCCCAGGGCAGGGCGATCGGCGCGGCCGCGACCAGGGCCGCGCTCAAGGACACTTCCCACAGGCTGCGCCCGCCGTTGCGGTCGCTGCTGAAGAACACGCGCGTGCCGCCGCCACCCAGCGCTAGCGCGGACGGCTGCACATCGGCAGCGCCGGGCGCGGGCGGGGTGGTGACGTCGGCGATCGGGCCCCAGCTCAGCGCCACCGGGTCGTAGCGACGCGCGCGCAACGCGCGGCGGTCTTGTCCGGCGGCGCCGGACAGCCAACGCGACCACAGCAGCAGCACGGTGCCGCCGGCTTCGCGCAGCAGATGGGGTTCGCGGTCGCCGCGTGCGCCGGCGGCCGCGCCGCCGTCGCTGATCGCGATCGCGCCCGACCACGGCGACGACCAGGCGCTGACGTCGTCGCTGGGCAGGCCCTGCGCGCTGCGTACGGCGATGACCGCATCGTTGCGATCGATACGCGCGGCGCCGTTGCCGGTGGCGACCCAGGCATTGCCGGCACCGTCGACACCGATGGCGCGCGCATCGACGCTGGGCAGGCCGTCGGCCAGCGACCAGCCGCGCCAGGCGCCATCGGCCGCGCGCCGCCACACGCCGCTGGCGGCGGCGATCCACAGGGCGTTGTCGGCGTAGGCCAGACCGCGCACGTCGTTGCCGATCGCCAGCGGCGGCGCCAGCGTAGACCACACGCCGGCGGCGCTGCGCTCGGCGATGCCGGCGGCGGTGGCGGCCCAGACGCGGCCGTCGGCGGCGAGCGCGACATCGCGCACGTCGTCGCTGGGCAGATCGGGCGCCAGCGTATTGGCGAAGTTGAGGTTGCGATCGAGTCGGCTGAGGCCGCTCGCGGTGGCGATCCAGAGCGCGCCGTCGCCGGCCAACGCGAGCGCGCGCACGTCGTTGCCGGCCAGGCCGTCGCCGACATCCAGGGTGGTGATCGCGCCGTTGGCGGCGACGCGCGAGAGGCCGGTGTCGGTGGCGACCCACATCGCGCCGTCGTCGGTCTGCAGCAGGCGGCGGCAGTCGTCGCTGGACAGGCCGTCGCCGATGTCGAAGGCCTGCCAGGTGAGGTTGCCGCGGCGGCGCGCGACGCCGGCGTCGGTGGCGACCCACAGCGCGCCCAGGCCGTCGACCAGGCAATGGCGCACGTTGTCGCTGGGCAAGCCGTCGGCGCTGTCGAGCACGTTGATCGTGCCGTTCTCGGCGCGCAGAGCCAGGCCGTTGACCGTGGCGATCGCATCGAACGCGCCCAGCCAGGCGCGCGCGCGCAGACGCCAGCGGCCGTCGGCGTGTTCGCTCCAGGCCAGCACGGCGCCGTCGCCGGAGGCGAGCGCGCTGAGTTCGGTCGGCCTGCCCGGGGTGAGTGCGGGCAAGGTCTGCGCGGGCGTCAGATCGAGGGTGTCGTCCCAACTGCCGAAACTGGGCGCGGTGGCGTGGGCGAAGCCGAGCGCGCGTGCGGTGCTGGACAGCGCGAGGTCGACCGACAAGCGAGCGGTCGGACCCACCGCGGTACTGGTCAGGCGGATCGAACCGTCGCCGGCCGGGCTGGCGACGGCCTGGGTGAGTTGCGCGTTCATCGCGGCGACAACTTCGGCCGTGGTCGCAAGCGCGGGATTGGCGTAATCGATCGCGTTGACCTGGAACACGTCGTTGGCGCCGGCGGTGCGCAGGGTCAGACGGGTGCCGACCACCAGGCGGAAACGCGGCAGCTGGCGGCCTTGCAGAACGGCAGGCAAGCGCGGACGCGAACTGCCCAAGCTCCAGCGCACGCGCGCGTTGGCGCTCTCGGCCGCTTCGACTCGGGCCAGGAACACGCGGCCGTCGGCCAGGGTCGCCGCGGCCGGATGTGCGACCGCGGCGTCGTCGTCAGGTCGCGTCGACAGCAAGCGGGTGGCGCCGCGCCATTGGCCGGCGTCCCAGGTCTTGCAGACCAGGCCGCCGTAGGGCGCGCGCTCGCCTTCGCGTTGATCGGGATCTGGCGCGCTGGCGGCGTCGCTGGCGAACACGCGCACGCGGCCCAGCGCATCGGCGGCTGCGGCAAGGCGGTCGGCGCCGGCCGCGTCCAGGGTCAGGGCTTCGCTTTCGCGCGCGCTGACGTTGATCTGCGATTCCGGGCCGACGCTGCGCGTGCGCAGTCGGACCTGACCGCCGACCGCGTCGGCGACGATGTCGCTGGCGACCGCCGCGATCGCGGCCGCGACTTCGGCCGCGGTCGCCGCGGCCGGATTGGCGAAGGCCGACGCGCCCAAACGCACCCGGAACGAAGCGCCGCCGTCGACGGCGATGCTGAGTTCGGCGCCGGGGAAGATCGCGTAAGGGCCGGCGACGTTGCCGACCAGGGTCGCCGGCGTCGGGCCGACGCCGAAGGCTTCGTCGTTGCCGGCGCCGAAGCCGAGCAGGGCGGCCGCGTCCAGTGGCGAACGCCAGCTCGCGCCCGCCGGCACGCTTGCATGGATCTGATAACGCGGCGCGTGGTTGCTGCGCGCGAGGTGCTGCACGAACTCGGCGGTGCGCGTGGTCCAGCCGGTGTAGCGCGTGACCAGGGCGCCGACCGACGTCACCGTGCCGACCGATTCGTACAGGCGCGGCGTGGCCTTGAGTTCGTTGCGCGCCAGCGGCAGCGCATCGGCATCGCCCAGACGCCAGCCCAACCAGCCCGCCAGTTGCGGCAGACGGCGGCCGTCGACGCGGTCGATGTCGTGCAGGTCCCACAGGTTTTCGGCCGAGCTGCGCGCGCTGTCCATGGACGCGCCGTAGACGTCGAGCAGGCGCCGCAGCTGGCCCGAACGCGCGGCCATTTCCGGGATCGCCTCCGAACCCGGGGTGGTCGGGCGCAGATTGACGTCGAACTGGCGGTGCACGGCCGGCAGCAGGTCGTACATGGTGCGGTTGAGGCCGTGCGGCGCCGCCGGCGTGGCGATGGCGCGATGGCGCTGCGCCTCGACCGGATCGAAGGCCGCGCTGAACAATTGGTAGTAGCAGGCGTCGCCGGGCGTCAGCGACAGCGGCGCGTCGCCACCGTCGACGATCTCGATGCGCCGGCGCAGCGGCTGGCCGTCGGCGCCGTAGCTGGTGGCGACGATGCGGCGCACGCGCTCCAGCGGCTGGCCGCCGACGTCCTGGGCGACGCTGATCGCCTCGAACACGATGCGCTCGGCGCCGTCACGTTCTTCCCAGGCCGGCAGATCGATCACGCTGATGCCGCCACCGGGAGTCGGCGGGAACGCGGCGCTGTCGTAGACCAGGTAGGGGTCGGGCGCCAGCGGCGGCTGCGGGAATTCGAAATCGCGCGTCTTGCGCCGCAGCGTCTGCCGTGGCGCGTCGGCCAGCGTCTCGCCCGGACCCGGCGTCAGCGTCCAGCACACCCGCACGCGGCGGGCGACCAGGTCGGATTCTGCGATGAAGCGGTCGATGATCACGCCGGCCCCCTCAGCCGATCTGCAGGCTGAGTTCGAGCTGCGACAGCACCGGCAGCTCGTAGGGCCCGACATCGACGCGGCTGGCGACCGCGCTGCGCGAGATCAGGGCGTTGCGGATGAAGTCCGGCAGCTCGGCCATCGACGGCAGGTCGTAGCGGCGCAGATCGTCGTCCAGGGTCGAAGCGGGCTGGTCGGCGCGGTTGAAGCGGTAGATGTCCAGCGACAGCACCCCGGGTATCGCCTCGATCAGCGCGAACAGGTCGCTGGGGTACAGGGCCTGGCCGAAATCGACCGCGTCGTAGGCGAGGTAGCGCGCCACCGTGTCGGCGATCTGCTGGCGCAGCGGATCGGCCTGATAGCGCGCGTCGTAGCGCACCGTCATCGCGATCGCGACCGGCGCCGGGCTGGCGTCGAGCACGCGCAACTGGGTGCCGGCCATGCGCTTGTCCTCGAAGTAGGCCAACAGCGCGGTGCGTAGCGCCTCCGGCACCGGACGCCAGCTATCGCCCTGCGGGGCGACGATCAGGTCGATCTGATTCCAGTTGCGGGCGCGCGCGCGCGCCTTGGCCACGCCGCCGGCGTGGTGGGCGAGGGCGACGCAATCGTCGGGCGTTACGGCGCGGCGGCCGCTGCGATAGACCATGGGGCCGTTGCGCACCGCGATCTCGCTGCTTTCCGCGGCGCTGCCGCCCGCGGCCGGGGCCGGGTTGGTCACCGCCAGCAGGTTGGGCAGCACGGTGACCGCGCGGGTAATGGTGTTGGCGGCCACGTTGGCGCGCACGCCGCCGCCGACGCGGCAGGTCGCTCGCACGTTGTTGGTGCCGCGCGGCGGCACGCGTCCGAACACGTTGTCGCCGAACAGGATGGCGCAGGCGTCGTTCTCGTCGAACTGGCAGATGTAGTCGCGCGAGTCGCGCGTGGACAGCAGGGTGCGGCCGTCGGGGCCGGTGCTGTAGAGGAAGTTGTCGCGGCGGTCCCAGCGCACCCAACCCGCGCCTTCGTCGACTTCGACCACCAGGCTTTCCAGGATCGGCGGCTTGTGCGGCAGGCGGAAACTCTGGTTGGGCTCGCCGCTGGACGAGCCCAGCAGGGTCGGCGGCAGGCTGCGGCTGTGCGAGACGGGCAGCACGAACTGGGCCTGGCCGGCGACCGCGCCGGGCAGGACCTGATCCGAATGCAGATCGATGGACAGCGCCGGGCCCAGGTATTCGAAAGTCGCCGGATCGTCGCTGGGCTGGCTGGCGATGAACTGCGCGCCACTGGGGATCGCGATCACCGCCGGGCCCACCGGCACCGAGAAGGTCAGCAGCAGGTCGGCGCGCGCCGGCAGCGGCGGGGTGGGTTCGTAGCCGATCAGGCGCAGCAGCTGCAGCACGCTGCGGCGTTCGCGCGCGGTGCCCGGAAACAGTTCGCTGGCGATGCGGTCCTGGTAGTACAGGATCACGTCGCCGACGTAGGCGACCATGTCGGTCAGCACCACGCCCAGGTCGGACGGGGTGTGGTCGGTCCACTCGGGCAGGCGCAGGCGCGCCAGATCGAGCATGGCGCGGCGCAAGGACGCGTAGTCCTTGTTGGTGTAATCGATCGCCGGCGGCAACGGATCGGTGACGGCCATGACGGCGCTCCTTGCTCAGGCCAACGGGACCAGCAGCGAATCCGTGCTGGGTTCGCTGGTGTGGGTGTAGTCGAGGCGCACGTACAGCTCGGCCTCGCGGCGTTCGAAGGCGACGTTGGTGACCAGCACGCGCGGTTCCCAGGCCAGCAGGCATTCCTGCAGCTGGCGCTTGACCAGGGTGGCCATGACGTCGTCGTTGGGGTCGTGCACCAGCGAGTGGATGCGGGTGCCGTACTCGCGCAGCATCACGCGCTCGCCGAAGCGCGTGGCCAGCAGCGCGCGGATGTTCTGGCGAATCTTGTCCTGACCGTTGGCGCGCTGCACGCCGCCGTCGGAAAGGGCGAAGGGAAAGGCGAAACCCATGACGTTGTCCATGTCGCTAGTGCTCCTCAGCTCAGTCCGACTTCGCCGGTTTGGGTGGCGGTTCCTATCGGCACGTTGCCGTTATCACGTACTTGCGACTGCACACCGGTCACGCGCGCGCCGACCACGTAGGCATGGACGACGTCGGCGATGGCCTTGGCCATCGCGTCGGCGGCGTCGTCGCCGCTCCATTCCTCGTCTACACCCTTCTGGAAATTGGTGCGCAAAGTCGCGGCCAGCGTCGATTCGAGCGTGTTGCGGTCCAGGGCCATGGCATCAGTCCAGGGGGCAGGGCGGCAGGGTGGGCAGCGCCGGCAACGCGGGCAGCGAAGGCGGCACGGGCAGGGGCGGCAGCGGCGGCAAGGTGATCGCGATCGGCAAGGTCGGCAGCGTCAGGCCCGGCAGATCCGGCAAGGCCGGCAACTCCGGCAGCGCCGGCAGCGAGGGCGGCACTGGCAGCGGCGGCAAGGGCGGCAGGGTGATCGCGATCGGCAGCGTCGGCAGCGCCAGTCCCGGCAGGGACGGCAACGCGGGCAGCGCCGGCATCGACGGCAACGCGGGCGGCAGCGGCAGCGGCGGCAACGGCGGCAGCGACAGCGGGATCGGCAGTTCGGGGAAGCTGCAGCGGCTCATGCGCGCGGTCTCCTCACTTCACCAGCACCGAAGCGCTGAAGTGCTGCTGCGGCACCAACATCGCGGGCGGCGTGGCCGGACCGGTCGGGCCCATCGCGGACGGATGGGTGTGGAACATGAACTGCTTCCACAGGATGTCGAACTGCTTGGCCAGCAGGGTCGGTTCGCTGGCGCCGGAACCCACCGATACCGTGGTGCCTTCGAGCAGGATATTGGCCGCGGTGATGCGCACGGTGTCGCCGGTGAGGTCGAGGCTGGCGCCGTCCTTGTTCATCAGCACCACGCCATCGGCGTTCATCGCCAGTACGTGGCCTTGCTCGGACATCAGCGAGGCTTCGCCCTTGTCGGCGTTGAGATAGAGCGTCGAGCCGCTCTTGTTCGACACCACCACGCTGCCCTTGTCGTCGATGGCCAGGAAGGAGTTGTCCTTGTGGCGGATCACGACCTTGGCGCCGCCGTCGGTGTCGTTGAGTTCGATGGTGTGGCCGCTGGCGGTCTGAATCACGCGGTTGTCGGGCGGCGTGACCCGACTCTCCTCCGGCGTCGCGGTCTTGGGGTACCAGGTGCCGACCCAGATCGCGAACTCGGGATCGCCGCCTTCGAACTCCACCCACACCTTGGCCCCCACCGGCGGCACGAAGAAGTGGCCGTAGGGGAAGCAGGGGCGCGCGTTGACCGCGAGCTCGGTGCCGAAGATCGCCGGCACGTTGACCAGGACGCAGCCTTGCTTGTCCGGGTCTTCGTTGCCGGTGACGGTGCCGCTGTATTTTCCGTACCAGCGTTCGGCGTGGCGGTGGATGGCGTTCATGGCGTCCTAGCGGGTGAGTTCGAATTCGGAGGTGTAGCCAGGCGACATCCCGCCGCCGGAACTGGTGCGCACCGTGTGCTTGACCTTGCGCACGTACCAGCGCCCCGCGCCCCAGCCGCTGATGCCGGTGACGTCGACCGCGCCCTTGGCGCGCAACATCACCGTCCCCACGCAGGCGCCGCGGGCGGTGAAGCCCAGCGCCATGGTCGGGTCCTGAGCGGCGTCGCTGGTCGCGCGCGCGGCGCTGGAGGGCGTGCCGGGGGTGAAGGTTTCAGGGCGCTGGCTTTGCGGCGTTTCGGTGGCTTCGCCGGCGACGCTGAGCGCGCTGTCCAGCGCGGGTCCGCCGGCTTCAGCGACGGTCTCGCTGGGCGCATGCGCGGGCTCGGCCGGCGGCGGCGGCGCGGTGGTGGTGACGGTGTCGCCGGTGAGCGGATCCACGGTCGCGGTGCTGCGTCGCGGCGAAGCGGCGCTGGCGGTGCGCTCGTAGGAGAAGCGGGTGATGCGCCCGGCCATGCCGGTGGCGGCCAAGGTGCCCATCGCCTCGCCCTCGGTCAGGCGCGCGAGCGGAATGAAATAGAACTTGGAGGCGCCGCCGTTGTATTCGACGAAGGCGCGGCAGGAGTAGCGACGCGCCAACAGCACGATGAAGTCCCAGTCGTTCTGGGTGGTCTGGCGCAGCGGCGCGGCTTCGGTGAACTCCGGATCCGGGCTGGGCTCGATCTGGCCGACCGCGATGCCGGTGGTGGGCTCGCGGGTGACGATGGCGCGCAGGATCGAACTCAGCGTGCCGACGTGGTGGGTGGCGCGGAACGGGCGCTTGCGGATGCGGTAGGACAGGTCCAGCGCGGTGATGGTGAGCTGCTTGGGATTGCAGCCCGCGGCCGCGTTCGCGATCTGAGTGACTTCGCCTTCGAACAGCACCGCGTGGTTCTCGCCCCAACCCAGGTCGACCAGCAAGGTGTTGCCCTCGCGCGGCGCTTCGCTGCCGCTGCCGCTGGGGTCGTTGAGCACCACCACCGCCTTGTCGATCAGGCGATCGTTGTCCTCGACTTCGGCACTGCGCACGTTGGCGCTGATGTCGATGCCCTGCAGGTGCACGCGCTTGTACGGCTGGCGGCTGTCGCTCATGGCGCGTCCTCAGAAGCGCCGGTCGCGTTCGACCAGACCCGGGGCGCTGCCGCCGGAGGCGATGTCGAGCTTGTCGCCCGGGCGCCACTCCAGCGGGAAACGCAGCGGATTGGCGTCGGCCAGGCGCCACCAGCCTTCGCTGGAGCCCTGATAGCGCCATGCCAGATACTCCAGCGACTCGGCGCCGGTGACCAGGTGCGCATAGCGCGCCGAACTGGCGGGCACGCTCTCGTGGCGACGGATCGGCAGGCCGGTGCGCGGCTCGCCGTCGGCGTCGGGCGCCTGCATCGGCGCCAGGCGGGCGTATCGCGATCGTGCGGAAACGGGCATGGGGGCTCCTGCTCAGAGATCGAAGATGTGTTTGATGACCGACGCACCCGGCAGCACGTTGACGTAGTCCATGCCGTAGCCGGAGCGGCCCATGGTTCGGGCGACGTTGACGTAGCGCTCGATGGTTTCGACCAGCGGCGAAATCGCCTTGGTCTGCTGCTTGAGGCTGACGCTGATCTCGGCGCGCGCCGGCGAGGTATCGGCGTTGAAGCGGGTGATCTTGATGCTCAGGTTTTCCATCACGCAGTCGGTGTTGATACCGCCGTAGATCAGCGTGCACAGCGGCGGCGCGAAGGTCTTTTCGAAGCCGCTGCTGATCCACTCGACCAGGCTGCCGACGTCGACGCCGGGATTGACGAAGGAGCGCAGCAGGGCCAGGTCCGGCGAGATGTCGCCGTCGTAGAGGTTGCCCACGTCCGAGGTCGAACCTTCCGGGCGCACCGCGCCGTCGAGCACGAAATCCAGGGCGAAGGTGCGGGCCTCACCGCAACCGGCCTCCAGCGGATGCGTGCGCACCAGCTGCGGTCCGAACTCCTTCAGGTCCTCGAGCGCGCCGGCCGGCGCGGTCGCCAGCTTCACGTACCAGGGCTGGCTGGCGCTCATCGCCGCGGAGGTCTTGTCGAAGGCCCAATTGCCGAAGTTTTCGACGTCGGTGTACTTGTAGGCGCGCTTCTCGGTCAGCGCCTCGGGATTGAATTGAAAGCGAAACACCAGCGGCGGCAGGCTGTTCCAGCAGGCGAGGTATCCGTAGGCCATGGCGCGTCTCCGGTTCCGTGGGCTCAGGCGGTGATCAAGGCGGGGTCGTCGGAACCGCGCTGGGCGAGTTCGCGCTGATAGGCGAGCAATTGCGCGTACAGCACTTCGGGTGCGGGCAAGGCGGCGACCGGGCCGTCGCCGCCGGCCACCGTGGCCGCGGTCAGGTCGATGATCACTTCCTGGATTTCGATCGAGGCGCGCGGGCGGTCGACGGCTTCGCCGACGATGCGGCCGGGGATGGAGTCGCCGGCGGTGGCCGGGGTGCTGGAGAACTGGCGGGTGATCTGATCGAGCAGCGTGGCCAGGCCGTTGCCGGACAGCCATTGCTCGTAGGCGCGCGCGATCGCTTCCAGGCCCGTCTCCGGGCGCTCGCGCACCGCGCGTTCGGCCTCGGCGAAGGCGCCGGCGAATTCGGCCGAGCGCTGGCGCACCGCGTTCAAGTTGGTGGCGTAATCGCTGCGGCTGCGGTCCAGTTCCGTCGAGATCAGTTGATCGAAGCGATCCGACAACAGGCCGAAGCCGGTGGCGACGCTGCCGGCCAAGTCGCGCACGCCGTCGAGCAGGCCGGTGCGCAGCGCATCCATCTGCGCGCGCAGGCTCACCAGCGCGGCGGGCGGCGCGGCCAACGCGGCCGGATCGGGCATGGCCGGCATCAGGGTCGAAGGCAACGTGGTCGAAGGCGTGATCGGGCCCGGCAAGGGCAGGGCGGCGGCATCGGTCAGGGCCTTGATCTGGGTGCCGGTCAGCGGTGCGCTGACCGGGGTGCCACCCGCGCTGGTCGATTTGTCGCGCAGCAGTTCGTACAGCGGCGGCAGCACCGCCGGCAGGACCTGGATCAGGTGGGTGATCAAACGGAACACGCGCAGGTCGCTGAAGCGCGCGAGCACGATGAATAAGGTGTCGACCAACCAGCGCAGCATGCCGTTGACGGTGCGCTGCAGGCCGCCGGCCAGGAACTGGAACACCGCCAGCGCGCCTTCCAGCACCGTGCCGGCGATATCGAACAGGCTGCCCAGGATGCCCTGGACCATCTGGCCGATGACCTGGGCCAGCCCGGCGGCCAGGCGTGCGACCACGCCTAGCAGGTCGAACACGGTCACCAGCACCACGCCGCGCAACAACAGCACGTTGCGCACCAGGAACTGCAGGATTTCGACCACCGCCAGCTTGAAGGTGTCGAGCTTGTCGAACAGCAGGGCGATGCTGCCCACCAGCATGGGCACCAGGATGATCAGGCCGTTGATGATGCGGGTCACGCCGCCTACGGTGGTCTCCACCGACTGCAGCATGGCCATCCAGCGCTCGTGCTGCGGCGTCAGCGAGGCCTGCAGTCGCTCGGGCGCGGGCGAGCCGCCGCCACTGCCGCCGCCGCTGCCGGCGGCCTCGAACAGGCCGGTGAGCAGATTCAGGATTTCGCGGAACTCGCCGATCTGATCGGTCAGGGGCGCGCCCGCGACCGTGGCGGCCGGCTCGGCGTCGGCCGCCGCCACCGCGGCCTCGGTCGGCGTGAGCGCCTTGCCGGCGCCCTTCTTGGCGGCCGCGGCGGGCTTCTTGTCGTCGCCGCCTATGCCCAGGCGCTTGAGGATGTCCTGCAGCTTGGTGACGATGGAATCGATCTTCCAGATCATCACCGGCAAGGCCACGCCCGCGATGGTGCCGCCGATCAATCCGCCGAACAGGCCGCCGAAGAAGCGGCCGATGCCGCCGAGCAGGCCTTCGAAGAAGCCGGCCACGCCGCTGCTGGCGACCAGGTCGCGCAGGTTGTTTACGTGCACCAGCAGGGCGCCGCCGCGCATCGGCGGCGCGCCGAAGCGGCCGCTGGGCGTAAACGCCTCGGCGAAGGCGAATCCGGCATAGCGCGCGGTCGCCTGCGCCACCTGTTCCAAGGTGCCGCGCAGGCCCTTCAGCTGGGTCAGCATCAGACCCATCTGGGTGACCATATCGTCGGAGGCGTGGTCGTCGGCCATGGCTCAGGCTGCTCCCGCTGCGATCTGATCGAGTTGGCGCCGGCCCTCGGCGTAGGCCTGGCCGATCGCGTCGCGGAAATGCTGGGCGAGGTCGCGCACCAGCGATTCGTCATGGGCGCGGTCGTGCGCGCGCAGGGTCAGGCGCGGCACCCGCACCCGGCCCAGGCGCGCGCGGCGCGCCAGGATGTGCGGCGAGGTCGGGGTGAGTTCGACGTAGCTTTCCTCGCCGGCCATGGCGCGCTCGCGCCACCAGCGCCGCATCTCGCCGATGTACAGCGGGATCGCCGCTTCGATGATGCGGAAGCCGTTACCGGCCAGCCAGCGTTCGAAGGCGCCGATCGGCGCGGTGTGGATGCGGTCGCCGAGGGCGCGGATCTGGTCGTTGTAGAGACCGTTGGCCAGCCCGGCCGACTCGCGCGCGAACTCCTGCATGCGTCCTGCCGGGCCGGTGCGGGCGAAATCGGTGGCGGTGCGCGAGAACACCTGGCCCAGGTCGGCGAGGCTGCGCGACACATTCTCGAACAGGCCGCGCACATTGGCGCCCAGGGCGCTTCCGAAATCCCGCACCTCGCGGCCCAGCACGCCCGGCGGGACGCCGAACAGCAGGTCGTAGAAGTTGGGCATGCGCTTGATGCGCGGCTTTTCTGTCTCGACCATCGGCCCGCCGGTATCGGCGAACAGCGCATCGACGATCTGGTCGATCAGGTTCAGGTCGTGCAGCAGACTGGCGCGCAGCGCGGCCAGTTTGCCCCCGACCCAGGGCACGTCGTTGATCACCGGCATGAAGGCGGTGGAGACGATGGTCGCGCGTGCGGTGTTGATGCCGGCCTTGGCCGCGCCCCACAGGGTCCAGTTGATCGCGGTGCCGGCCGCATCGATCACCTGATTGACGGTCAGCGTGACTCCGATCATGTCGATCAGCATCGCGGTCGGACCCATAAAGGGCTTGACCAGCTCCAGCAGATCGAAGGCCAGGATCTCGTCGATCATGTGGAACACGATGTTGACGATGATGATCACTTCGTTGACCTGCTGGCGCAGGCCGTGCAGGAAGCGCTGCAGCGCGAACAACGCCACTTCCAGGTAGATGCGCGCGACCACGGCGAAGTAGTTGATGCTCCACTGCAGCATCGTGGCCATGGCCCCGACCAGGGCCGGCACCTCGCGCAGCATCTTGGGCAGGGACTCGAAGAAGAACGCCAGCACCTCGCGGCGCAGACGGAACACCCGCGCTTCGATGCCGCGCAGCGCATTGACGATGGTCAGACGGATGCGCAGCCAGATCGCGTTGGCGAGGGTGCGGATCCAGTCCGGAATGATCGGCAGGATCAGCATCACCGCGGTGAAGCCGCGCAGCACGGTATCCAGCATGTTGTCGCCGCCGCCCATGCCGGCCGGCGCGGGCGCCGCCGCCGCGACGGCGGCGCTGGGCGTGGCCGCGGCGGCGCCCCCGGCCGCGCCAGCGGCGCCGGCCGGGCCATCGAACAGGACTTTGGCCTTGGCAAAGTCGCCGACGATGTTGCGCAGCTGGCCGGTGCTGGTGGTCAGACCGCGCCACGCCATGCCGAGCAGGCCGAACAGATCCGAGGCGCGCGCATTGCGCGGATCGAAGGTGGAGGCGCGCGGGTCGGCCAGGCGGTCGACGGAATCGGCGATCGCAGTGACGATGCCCTCGATCGCACCGAGCAGGTTCGGCAGGATCATCTCGTCCTCGACCGCCTGCGGGATGCGGGTGAAGCCGCGCCCGAAGGCCACGAACGGAGCCGCCCAGGTCGCGCCGGCGCTGCGGTAAGGACGCAACGCGCCGTGCTGCTGGGCGTCGATGGCCACCGACAGCGCGGTGCCTTCGAACAGGAAGATCGGGAACGCGCGGGTGCGTCGCTCGAGTTCGCCCATGCGCTCCAGGCGCTGAGTCAGCCAGCGCTGCAGCGCCGCCGACAGGCCGCCGATGCGGCGGCGTTGGCTGTCGAAGGCGGCCAGCCAGTCGGAGGCGAGCGGGATCAGATCGATGGGCATGATCGTCAGCTCGCCGGCGCCAGGTAGGTCTGCTCGCGCAGCAGCCGGGTCAGGTCGTTGCCGATATTGCGCAGCGAAACCGCGTCGCCGCCGGGGCAGCGCACGGTGATCTTGCGCACGACCGGACGCAGGCGACCGTTGTCGGGCAGATCGCGCACCGGGAAATCGGGGTCGCGCGCGGGCACGTCGCGGCCGTAGACCTCGCGGTCGAGGCGGTCGAACGCGTCCAGCAGGTCGGGCACGCGGATGCGCACCTGCGCGGGCAGGATGCGCGCGACCACGGTGTAGAGCAGATCGCGGTAGCGCAGCTCGTGAGTGCGCAGCAACTCGAAGGCCTGGTCGGGCGTATCGACGCCGAACTCCTGCGCCATCAGCGCCGGTTCGCCTCGGAACACGCTCGCCGGCGGCGCCATCAGCTGCTGCGCCAATGCGTCGGTGGCCGGGTCCAGCGCGAACGGCGCCGCCATGTCCACGTCGAACTCCGGGCCCCAGGGCGTGGACAGGGTGATGCCGCCGCGCGCCGCGCCGACCATGCGCTTGGCCATGTCCATGCTGGGCGTGGGCGGCGCCACCAGCATGCCGCTCAGCACGCGTGCCGGCGCCAGCGCGCTGCTGATCGCGCCCGGGCTGGCGGACGAGGATGGCGGCGGCGCGGCGGCCGGCGGCGCCGCCGGGGCGGCCGCGCCGGTGCTGGCGAAGATCTTGCGGACCTCGGTCACCACGCGTGCGGCCGCGCGGAACTGGCGGATCAGCGGGATGTCCTCGATCAGTCCGCGCGCGGCGGACACCGACAGATCGATCGAGGCGCGGGTCTGGTTGGCGATCGAACCGAAACCGTCCTTCAGCGCTATCGCCATCTGCGCCAGCATCGCGCCCGCGCCTGCGATCAGGTGCCGCGCCATCGCCATGACGTGGTCGATCATGCGCGTCAGGATCGCCATCGGCGACGCTTCCGGATCGGCGCCTTCGAGGGCGGCGACCGTGCCTTCGCCGATACTCTTGACCACCGCCCAGATACCCTTGCCGAATTCGATCAGGGCGTGGAACTGCATCGCGGTCGGCAGGATCAGCCTGCCGAAGCGGGTCAACAGCCAAGCCGCGGCGCCGATCAGTTGCGCGAACAACGCGGCGACGCGATCGACCAGCTCCAGGATGCCGCGCAGCAGCGGGTTGCGGATCGCCTCGCGCGGACCGGTGAGCAGGTTGATGAAGCGCGTGAGCGCCTGGATCGCGCGGGTCGCGTCGCCGACCAGCTCGTAGGCCATGACCAGGACGCCGTTAGCGCCCTGCGCGGCTGCGACGATGGCGACGACGAAACCGCCTAGCAAGGCCAGCGGGAACAGGATCGCCGCGGCCGCGGTGCCCAGGCCGGTGAACTCGGCCAGGAAGATCGGGCTGTAGAGAATCGTGAGCAGGCTGGCCGCGATCGCGCACATGGATTCGCGGATCTTCACGTACAGATACATGACGATGCCGCTGGGGCTGATGAACATGCCGACGGCCATGCCGGCCATACCGGCCACCGGTTCGAGCAGGTTGGGGCCGGTCTGGCCGCCCTTGGACTGCGCGCGCGCCTCGCGGTAGCGCTCGCCCAGCGCGGTGATGTTGGCGATCACCACGCGCAGGCGGCTATCCAGCCGCGGCAGACGCACGCCGAACCATTCCACCAGGAAGGCGCCGCGCGCGCGGTCCATCACCACGGCTTCCAGCCGTAGTACCGCGTTCCATCGCTCGAACGCCGTGGCCATACCGGCCAACGGCGCAGAGAGCGATGTGAGTAGCAGCCCGATGGGCATTCAACGGCTCCAATTCAACGACCTGCGGTTCAACGTCCTCGGGACGATTCGATCTCGGCGTTTTCCCGCTCGATCTGCTCGATCAGCAGACGCGCGAAGCTGCGTCGGTCCTCGGTGGGCATGTCCATCAACTCGGCGTGCGGCCAATGAAGGTGGTAAGCCAGAAAGAACACCTCGCGACGCAAATCCTCGAGCGTCAGTCCAATGCCAAAAAATGGGACAGATCCAGGCTGGCCTTGAACTCGTGGCCGCAGGCCGGGCACTCCAGCGCGCGTATCAGATCGACGCCGGGCGCGGCCGAGTTGAGCGCCCGGTCGATCAAGCGCCGGTCGGTCATGGTCAGCTCGGCCAGCAGCTTCGGCCCGATCGCGTTGAGCCGGTGCTGCGGCACGTCGCCCAGCGACTTCAGGCAGCGGGCGAGCAGCGCGTTCTTGCCCAGCGAGGCGTTCTTGCGCATCTGCGGCGCCACCGCCGACTCGTCCGCGCCGGTGGGCAGCCGCATCACCATCGCGTGGTGGGCCACGCCCTGGTTGTCGATGTAGCCGTCCTCCAGGCGGATGCGGATCTCGCCGGCCGATTCCTCTTCCGGCATGCGCCGCACCGGCAGGGCATCGAGCTCTTCGGTGACCTCGTGGCTGTGGCCGCAGGACGGGCACTTGTAGCTCGCCTGCAGCTCGTTGCCGAAGGTCGCGCCGCGCAGTCGCAGCAACAGGTAGTTGCGGTCGGCCGAGTACATTTCCGCGACCACCGACGGGCCGGTGGACTTGAGCTCGCCCAGGCCGACGATGCAGCTGGCCAGCAGTTCGGTGACCAGCTTGCCGCCGTTACGCTGGTTCTGCGGATCGGCCAGGATCGCCTCGTCGCGGCCGGTCATCTTGCGCAGCATGCCGTGGCGGTGCAGGCGGCCTTCGTCGTCGTAGACGCCGATCGGCAGCTCGAACTCGTAGGTGCGGTGGGTCGTGCTCGGCGGCGGCGCCAGCGGGACCTCGCGCAGTGCGGTGGCTTCGGTTCTCATTCGACACGCTCCAGTCCTTCGTGTTCGAGGACGATGGTCTGCTTGAAGTGGTTGGTCGACCCGGCTTCCAGGTCGGTGAACTTCGACGACTTCACCCAGGCCCCGTAGAAGGCGAAGGTCAGCACGTCGGCGCCGTTGTGGCGCTTGACGATCATTCCGTCGCGACGCGGGACGGAGCCGCCCTGATCGTCGCGATTGAGCTTGAAGCACTCCTGGAACCAGTCCTTGAAGCGCTGGTCCTCCGGACTGCCGTCGACGTACCGCTCGATCGTGAGCGAGTCGAACTTGACCTTCGCGCCGGCGGTCTTGAACACCCGGAACGAACCGCCGTGCGGCTGTTCCACGGTTTCAATCTCGCCTTCGCTGAGTCCGCCGATCTTGCTCACGCCGGGGCTTTCGCGCCCGTCGATCACCAGTACGAACTCGCTCGCGCGATAACTTTCCCAAATGTCTCCGACTTGTGGCATGACGCCCTCCTGCGTGCGCTAGTGATGAGTTCAAGCTTCGGCCGCGGCGGCCCCGGAGGGCTGCTGGCCGACGGTGATGACGATGGTTTCCGCCGGCTTGGACGGATAGAAATAGACTTCGACGTTGAGCAAGCCCTGATCGACCTGGTCCGGCGGATTGTTCGAGGCGTCGCAGATGACGGTGAACACTTCCTCCGGCGAACCGGTGCCGAACGCGCCCTGCCGCCACAGCCCCAGCAGGAAGGGGTTCACCGCATTGAACTTGACGGCGTTCCACAGCGAGCTGCGGTTCGGTTCCTGGCGCACCCAGCGCAGGCCGTTCTTCAGGCTGCTCTTGACGAAGTTGAAGAGCAGGCGCACGCCGACGTACATCCAGCGCGGATCGGTGCTGAGCGTGCGCGAGGAATCGATCACGATGCCGGCGCGCGGGATCGCGCGGATGCCGTTGACGCTACCGTCCTTGACCAACTGGGTGTGCTCGGCGTCGGTGAGGCGATAGGTCACGTCCAGCACGCCGGCCAGGTTGGCCTCGTCGCCCGCCGGCGCCTTCCACACGCCGCGCGAGCGCTCGACGCGAGCGAACACGCCCAGCACATGCCCGACCGGCGGCAGGTTGCGACGCGGGTTGTCGCCCACGCCGGCCGGATCGGCGATGGTGATCCACGGCGCGTACAGGGCGCCGTAGGCCTTCTTGGCCTGGAAGGACTGGCCATAGGCGACCGCCTGGCCGGCCTCGGTGAAGCCTTCCGGCACCGCGCCCACGTACATGCAGTCGCCGCGGTTCTCGCAGTAGGCCAGGGCGGCGGCGACGATGCCCGGATCGGTGCGCTCGCAGGTCAGCAACTGCACGTCGTGCGGATCGAAGGCGAAGAAGCCGCTGCGCACCGAGGCGTCGCCGTTGAAATGCGCCGACGTCGGCGTGCCGTCGCGACCGGCCGCCAGCGGCGTCCAGGCCAGCACCGCGGGGCGATCAACGCCGACCGCGCTGGCGCTGAGCATGTCCTCGGCGACGATATAGCGCGAGCCGCGGATGGTGTCGTTGATGCGGGCCGGCGCGTAGTTGGGCGTGTCGGCCTCCATCGACAGGTCCGACCAGGTCTCGCGCACGTTCTCGGCCTCGGTGCCGCCTTCGGCCACGGTCACGGTGAAGCGCAGGTTGCGCACGCGGATGTTCTGCGCGGTCCAGCCGGCGATGCCGGCGATCGGCGGTCCCCAGGTGACCGCGCCGGTCAGCGGATTGCGTGACAGCAGCTTGACCATGGCGGTGTTGGCCGGCACGGTCGGGTCGAAGACCTCGATCGCGTCGCCGAGGTCGAAGTCCTCGGTGCGGCGCAGGGTCGCGCCGTTGGTAGCGACCGCGCTGGCCGTGCCAGGCACCGCCGCGGCGATCGCGAAGCCCAGGGTCGCGTTGGCGGCGATGACCTGGATCGAGGTCCAGCCGTCGCTCAGGCGCGCGACTTCGCCGGTCGAGGTCAGCACCAGGTTGCCGGGGCCGGTCAGGGACGCGACCACGCGGCTCTGGCGGCCGTTGATGGCGTCGCGGATCTGTTGCGGGGTGGCGTTGGCGGCGCCGCCCGGGAAGTCCGCGGGCAGGAAGGTGATCACGGTGTTGTCGGGCGAGCCGTCCACGCGCAGCGTCAGGCTGGGCAGGGTGCTCATGTCGACCGGCGCGACCATGGCCACCGTGCCGGTAATGGTGGCAGCCGCGGCTTCGCGCAGGCGTGTCGTGGTGGGCGTGGAGCGCGCCACCCGCACCTGCAGGCCGTTGCCCCAGCTGCCCGGGTCTTCGGTGCCGCGGAAGCCGGCCGAGATCCGCAGCGTGTCGGCGGGGCTGCCGTCGCGCAGCGCCAGCGTGCCCGGCGCATGGCCGGTGGCGGGGTCGTCGGAGACCACCCGATTGACGTAGGCGACCTGGCCGCCGTTGTCGAAGTAGCCCTTGACGAGATACGCGCCCAGGCCTCCCGGGAAATAGCCGCCGAAACGCTCGACGAAGCGAGCGTAGGAATCGACCATCACGGCCTGATTCGGCGTGCCGCGCCGGGTCAGGATGTTGAAGCCCGCGATGGAGGTGGGGGCGGCGGCCAGTACCGGCGCGCCCGTTCCGTCGACTTCCCGCACATTGATGCCGATGAAGCTCATGATTCTTTCTTCCTCTTGGGTGGTTGCGGGGGCCGCGCGGATCCATCGGCGGCACCCTGGCCGCGCCTGCGCGGAGTGATTGCGTTGCCGGCGGCCTCGGCGGCCTCCGGCGGCGTTGCGCTGCGTACCGCCAGCGCCTTGCGGTTGAGCAGATAGGTCAACTGCGGCGACGCCAGCGCGGCGGCGTCGAGCTCGAGGCTCTGCCCGGCCGCGAGTACGTGCACCGACGAGCCCAGATGCAGCTCGACCGGCTGCGAGCGCGTATTGATCAGGCGGACGCGTTCGCTCGCCTTGTCTTCAGCCATGGCCGGACTCCTTCCAATCGATGTGGTTGACCAGGCCCTGCACCGGCTGCACCGACGACGGCGCGTCGTGGTCCTGCCACGCGTACACGCGGCAATACAGCCGCTGACGCGGTGCGGGGTCGAGGTGGGGGTTGTATTCGTAGGCCGGCGGCGTCTGGGTCTCGATCGACCACGGATGCGCGGCCACGCGCAGCGCGCCGCGCGGGCCGATTTCGCGCAGCAGGAAATCCATCACCGCGCCCTGATCGGCGCGTTCGGCGGCGACGGCCTCGATCGCGTACGCCGCCTCGAACGCGTTCGGCGCGGGGCGCACGCGGTAGCCATCGGCGACGAAATCGCAGCGTTGCGCGCTGCCGACGCTGCGCTCGGCGAGATTGCGCACGTCCATCGGCACGATCGCGATGCAAGGGGTGGTCGCGGGCCACGGTCCGCCGGCGCTCACCAACTCGGCCGGCACCGGTATGCCGCCCAGGCTGGTGCGCTCGTGCAAACGCGCCAGCAAGGCCTGCTCCAGATCGGCGAGCATGCTCGGCCGCACCGCCAGCGCCTCGTCGATGGCGACGCTATAGCCCTGGCCGGCATCGATGCAGTGCAACTGCGCGACCGTGACCGCGCCGCGTACCGCGGCTGGCAAGTCGGCCAACGAAAAGCGCACCACGTCCCAGCCCGCGCCACCGCCGACCGGCACGCGCCGGTGCCAGGTGTTGCCGGGCGCGCCGATCGGCAGGGCGACGCTGCCCAGGCGCAGTTCCATATAGAAGCCGGGCGCGGAGCTGCGATCGCCGCGCAGGACCAGCCGCAGCTCGTCGTAGTCGTCCAGGTCCAGCGCCGCCAGCGGACGCCGCGCGATGTGGTCCAGCGAGGCCGCGCTGTAAGCCAGGGTCAGGCTGCGATGGTCGCCGCTGGGCGTGTCGCTGAGCAGGTCCTCGGCCACCGCGATCTGCGCCGACGGCGTCACGCCATCGCCTTGCAGGGTCTGCCAGCCGGCGAGTTGGGTGAAGGCGGCGAGCGTCAGCGACGGCACGAGCGACTCTCCTGCATCCTTGCGTGAGCGGACGTCATGTCAGCCGGCGCCTCGACAGTTCCTGCAGCACGCCGTCGAGCTCGTCGGCGCTGGCGGTGCAGCGGTAGCGGTCGCCGGTGCTGCTGGCGCTGAGCATCTCGACCAGGCCGCGTTCGCGCATCCAATCCAGCGCATCGAGCAAGGCGCGCCCGTCGACCACGGTCTGTTCGCGGAACCACCACATGGCGATTCCCTCCGCGGTATCGGAACTGTTCGGATTCACCCGCAGGTAGCGGGCGAGCGCTCTTACGATCGCTAGCATTTCGGGGTAGTCGTCCATGCGTCCCAGCCTTGGACTGAAGAGCGCAAGTCGCGTGCCAACACCGTCGGTACCGCAAACGATTGATTCCAAACGATTGCGGGTTGCGGCCTTGGCCGACATCGGTGCTGCTTTGTCCTGCGCCCGCGCCGCGCCGATGCGGCGAAAGCCTGCTGCGACGCGCTGTACGGGGTAGGGCGTTTTTGTCCTGGAAAGCGGACGAATCCGACCGGGTGCGGTGGCGCTGCGCTCGTGCGCGGTTGCCGCGCGAACGAATTCCACGCGAACGGCTCGCGCACGGACCGATTCGGCATGGTGCGGGCGCAGCGCTTCGCCGGCGCCAGGCGCCGTGGTGATCGAGGTGGAAGTCATCAGGAGGCGTCGTTGAAGCGGCGGGTGTCGATCTGGTGTTTGCGGACCAGCTCGAAGAACGCGCGTCGGTTCTTCTTGGCCGCGTGGGCGGCGTGGGTGAGGTTGCCGTGGTGCAGGGCCAGCAGGGTTTCGATGTACTGCCGCTCGAAGCGTTCGACCACACGCTTCTTGGCCGACTGGAAGGACTCGCCGGCCAGTTCGCCGCTGCCCGCGTCCGCGTCGGCGTCCAGATCAGGATCGATGTCGATGTCGTCGGCGCCTATGCTGTCGCCCGTGGCCAGCAGCACCGAGCGTTCGATCACGTGGCGCAGCTCGCGCACGTTGCCGGGCCAGTCGTGGGCCAACAGCTTCTGCAGCGCCTCGGCGGTGAGCCGGCGGCCGTCGCCGCCGCCGTGGGCCTGATCGAACTGGTGGACGAAGTGGCCGGCCAGCAGGGCGATGTCCTCGCGCCGCTCGCGCAGCGGCGGCAGCGCGATCGGCAGCACGTTGAGGCGGAAGTACAGGTCCTGGCGAAAACTGTTCTGGCGCGCTAGCACGCGCAGGTCGCGGTTGCTGGCCGCGATCACCCGCACATCGGAGCGCTGCACGGCGTTGCAGCCGACCGGGCGGTACTCCTGCTGTTGCAGGAAGCGCAGCAGCTTGCCCTGCGCAAGCAGGGGCAGGCAATCGATATCGTCCAGGAACATGGTGCCGCCCTCGGCCTCCTTGACCAGGCCGTGGCGGGAGCTGTGGGCGGTGGTGAACGCGCCTTTGACGTGGCCGAACAGCTCGCTCTCGATCAGCTCCACAGGCACCGCCGCGCAATTGACCGCGACCCAAGGTCCGGCCGAGCGCCGCGACAGATAGTGCAGCGCCTGCGCGCAGATCTCCTTGCCGGTCCCGGTCTCGCCGACTATCAACACGCTGGAATCGCTGCCGGCGATCACCGGCAGGCGCTCGGCGACCTTCGCGCACGCATCGCTGGCGTAGAGAAATCCGCGTATGTGGGGCGATCGTCCTAGCGCTGCGCCGTGCGGCATACATCACTCCTTCCTTGGTTCGCCGAATCTGTGCAGCTGGTCGCTGCCGGCCTGCCTGGCCGTCCGCCGTTCGGGGTACTGGAAAAAGAACGGCGATGGAACGCGCGACCGGACACGCGATTTTTTTCCAGTGCGCGGCCGGTGTCGCGCGACTCTTGCGTTCGCGCGCGGCATGCGCACGCGACGATGCAATGAGACTCGCGCTGCCTTGAGATGCGCGCGCTGCGCACCGCTAACCTGTTAGCGCGCCGGCCGCGAACGCCCGTCGTGGCTATCGCTGCGCGTCGTGCGGCGCCGTCGCGCGAGTCGCGGCGACGCGTGATCCATGCGCGATGGAATTGTCGCGGCGATCGGGCCTGTCGCGACGGAGTCATCCGAACCGCGCTGCGCTCGCCGCTCGGGTCGTACGGATATCCAAACCTTCGCGACGATCTAAAAACCGAAGGCGCGGCCCTGCGCGTCGCGTTGGCAACTTCGTCGCATGAGTGGGTGCGCGGGTGCGAAGAACATCGATGACCTGGGCGCGATGGACGGTCGCCGCCTGGACGCTACGCTCGCAGGTTAGGACGTTGCCTGCGCGGCGCAACGGGGTTGGCCGACAGCCGGGCCGCGCGCCGTGTTGGCCGCACAGTTGTTCGGCGGGCGGCGCCCGTGGCGGCGGATCGGCCTGCAAGGCCCGAACCTGCTCGGCGATCAGATTCCGGCCTTCGGCCGTGCCCGCCCAGGGGGCGGCCAGGTGCGGGGGTGCGCAACCGGGTCCGGGTTCTCCTGGACCCGCCGGCGCAGCTCGGTCTCCGGGGCTCGGCCACCGCGGGCGGCAAGGGCAGCACGCAGGCAGACGGGGGCGGCGGACGACCCAGGGCGCGGGGCGGGCAGGTGGGGCTGCGAAGGCGGCGCGGCGGGACGACCGGCGGAGGCCCCGGTGGGGTCCGGAGCGGGGCGCCAAGGGCCCGGTCGCTGCCGGCCGCCATCGCGCGAAGCCCGTCCCTGCTGGCTCTGAGCCATTTCGGCCGGTCGGCCGGGCCTACCCCTCGCCGCGGCATTTCCCGACACCGGACCGGGCGGCGGCCCGACGGTCCTGGGCCGGCGGTTATACTTCACTATCTATCGCCCGCTTTCGGCGACAACTTAAGGACCCGCATCCTCATGGCACGTGGCATCAATAAGGTCATCCTGGTCGGCAACCTCGGCAACGACCCCGAAACCAAGTACACCCAGGGCGGCATGGCCGTGACCACGCTCAGCCTGGCTACGACCAGCGTGCGCAAGGACAAGGACGGCAATACCCAGGAGCGCACCGAGTGGCACCGGGTCAAGCTGTTCGGCAAGCTCGGCGAGATCGCCGGCGAGTACCTGCGCAAGGGCCGCCAGGTCTACATCGAAGGCTCGATCCGCTACGACAAGTTCACCGGTCAGGACGGTGTCGAGAAGTACTTCACCGATATCGTCGCCGACGACATGCAGATGCTCGGCGGCCCGGGCGGCGAGGGCGGTGGCGGCGGTGGTGGCGGCGGTCGCGAATTCCGCGGCGGTGGCGGTGGCGGTGGCGAGCGTGCCGCGCGTCCTGCCGGCGGTGGTGGCGGCGGTGGCGGCTACGGTGGTGGCGGTCGCCAGGAATCTGCCCCGCGCCGCGATGCGCCCCCGGCCAAGTCCAACGACTTCGGCGACGACTTCGCCGACGACGACATCCCGTTCTAAGAAACACATCTCTGATTTTTAGAGAGATGGAACGAAGAAGCCCTCTATCCAAGAGGGCTTCTTCTTACTGGGCAGTTCAAAAACCGTGGCGGAGTCAATCGATCCGATCCGCGAGATCGTGAAGCCCTAAGTGACGCTTGAATGTTTTCGCTGGACAGTGATAGCCGAGTGTTGCGCGGGTCGATAGTTCAACCGTTTGGCGATGGCATCCAGTTGACGCTGGCTGTAGATGGACAGACCGGTCCCCTTCGGTACGTACTGCCGTAGCAAGCCATTGCTGTTCTCGCAGATCGCGGATGCTCCGTTGCCAGGGCTGTGCGGGGTCGACGAAGCAAATTGCCAGGCCGGTGCATTGTGGCAGGAGGCGATGTAACGCCATCTCCTTGCCTTGGTCGTAAGTCAGGGTTTGTCGGGCAGACTCAGGCAGCGGAACAGACACCTTGGCGAACCCCTCCAGCGCCGCCTGCGCCGAACAGCCCGCCATCCGAACCAAGCTCACATACAGCGTGGTGCGCTCGACGAGCACGCCGACCGCCGAGCGGTTGCGCCTGCCTTTGATGAAGTAGTCTTCCTAGTGGCCTGGGATCATACGTGCGTCCGTCTCCGCTGGGCGTACGTGGATGCTGGCTAGATCCGCCAGCTGGCCACGACGGTTCGCGCCCTGGCCGCGTGGACGGTGGGCGTATTTGCGCTGGCGCAGCAATTGCACCGGCTCGCGCCGCATGGCGCCTCGAGCCGTGGCGTCAATCGCGGTATAGATTGTTTCGCGCGTCACCCGCCACGCCGGCCGATCAGGGAACCGTCGGTGCAGTGTGCGACTGACCTGTTGCGGTGACCGGTCTTCGCTCAGCAGGTGAAGTACCCGCGATCACAAGGCTGACTCCCGGTGTAGCTTGCGCGGCCGGCGCGCCACGCGCCGCAAGCGCTGGGCACCTTGACCCGCGAGCGTGGCGTCGTACGGCAGCCGTTGCCTGCTGCGAGTCGGTCAGGTCGCCGTGAGAGCAAGAGTAAGCACCGTTCCGCCGAAGAAAAGTAAGTAGTTGCCAAAGGTTTCGCGCACAAGTATTCCAATGAGCTACTGTGTCGCTTGAGAGGACCTCTCACGTGATGGGCGTTCTTTAGGAAATTGATCCGTCGATAGGAGTCCGTCGAGCACTGCCGGTGGACGCATACGCCTCGGTACGGGCAGTCTCGCCAATTTCATGCGGCTGTATGCGTCCCTTTCGAGCGACTTCAACCTGCGGGGCTTCCCACGGCAACGACGGCAGCAACTTCCGGATGCTTTCCTGCAAGTTGGCGTCAGCTAGCGACTCGGATGGCACCGCGCCGAGACCTTCCGCGACACGCCACATCGTCCACATGGTGAGCTTGCGTTCGCCACGTTCGATTGAGGCGTAACGCCATGAACACCTATTTGGAAATGCACGCGAAAGTTGCCAAAGGACTTTTGCAGCGTTGCCTTTGGTGTCGTGCTTCCGAATTGACGACCCTCACAAATTTTGCGAAAGTCGAGGCGGGGTAGTTAAGCAAGTCGAACAAAGGGGTCAAACAGGGCTGCCTTAGCGCGCTGCGGGTGCTGCGGTGCTGCGGGTATTGCTTACGAGCCAGGTAAAAGGGGCGGCTGTCTCACGCCGCGTCTCGGAAGCAACGTATCCCAAATACGTGCGGTGCCTGATTCTTCGTGTGTTCGAGTGGTTGCGATAGGCGTCGCAGCCAGTGGTGCTTATTTTTCGTTGCTGATGCAAGGACAGGGAAATGTCATGCGGGGAGTCAATCGGCTTGCTCATCTGAGTCCGCATCAAAGCGACATTTACTTCGATCAGATTCGCCGTCCGCAAAGCCCCTGCTACAACGTAGGCGGCTATCTGAAGCTGGGTGCTGTCGATACGGCACGGCTTGCCAAGGCGCACAGCGACCTGGTGATGGAACATGACGCGTTCGGTCTACGGATTTTTTGTACCGACGACGATGTGGCGCAAGGTGTCGTGCACGAGCGCACGACAGTGCTGCAACAAGTGGATCTGTCGTCTGAGGCGCGCCCTTCGATGGCGGCGGAAGTCTGGATTCGCCAGCTTTTCGCCACGCCACTGGCGTTCGAGAACACGGAGATGTTCAAGGCGGCGCTCATACGATTGAGCGATTCCGAATATTGGTACGTGGGTATCGCCCACCATCTGGCGGTGGATGGCTGGGGCTTCGCCAACTGGGCGCAGGCGCTGGCGAAGTACTACAACGGCGAAGCGGCAGCGCAGGTGTCGAGCTGCGTGAGCGTTGCGGCCGAGCAGCATGCCTATCTGGGAACCGAAAGATACCTGCGCGATCGGGACTACTGGGCGCAGCAATGCGCAACGTTGCCGGAGCGTTTGCTTCAACCGTTTTACGCAGGCAGCGCCGGCGATGCGCCGACCCGCAGTTTCCGTGTCACGCAGCAGGTGTCGTCCGACACATTCGCATGCGTGGAGCAGCTCGCTTCGCAATTGGGGGTGGGGCCGCATGCGGTGCTGCTGGGAGCGCTCGGGGCCTGCCTTGGACTGACATACCGACAGCCGGACGTGCTGATTTCCGTCGCGGTGCACAACCGTCGCGGCGCCGCGCAGAAGCAGCTTATCGGCGCATTTTCGGGCGTCAGTCCGTTGCCGTTGAAACAGGTCGCCGGCTCGCGCTTTTCGGATCTGGTACGCCAGGTTGCGAGCAGTCAAAAGGCGCATTTTCGTCATCAGCGCTATCCGCACGGCGACTTGCTGCGCGATCTGGGCCGGACCGGTGGCCATGCCTTGCTGGGCGATGTCGGGTTCAGTTATCTCAAGGCCGACAGCGCGCTGGAAATCGAGGGCTGCGGACTCGAGCTGACTTATGTCAGTCATGAGAGCGAAAGAACGCCGTTGATGGTCACCGTATGGGACGTCCGTGCGAACGGCGACGTCGCGGTGCATTTCGATTGCAACGAGGCTTATTTCACCCGCGATGAGGCCGCGCTGCTCGCCCAGCGTTTTGCGAAAGCCCTGAAGCTGACGGTGCTCTCGCCCGATGCCGTGCTCGTTCCGGCGGATATGCTGCTGGATGGAGAGCGCGAACGCATCCTGGAGCAGTTCAATGCCACCGAGGCCGCCTATCCGCGCGACGCCCTGATCCACGAGTTGTTCGAGCAGCAGGCGACCGCGCAGCCGGATGCGGTGGCGGTGGTTTACGAAAACCACCGTCTGACGTACGGCGAGTTGAACGCGCGCGCGAACCAGCT
Organism: Lysobacter sp. Root604; assembly: GCF_001427505.1. NCBI lineage: Bacteria > Pseudomonadati > Pseudomonadota > Gammaproteobacteria > Lysobacterales > Lysobacteraceae > Lysobacter > Lysobacter sp. Root604. Next base: position 218,965 of record NZ_LMGS01000013.1, read on the forward strand.
GGCGCACGAACTGATCGCGCGCGGTGTGCGGCCGGATGATCGCGTGGCGATCTGCTGCGAACGCAGCTTCGACCTGGTGGTCGGCCTGCTGGGCATCCTCAAGGCCGGTGGCGCCTACGTGTCGCTGGACCCAGCCTATCCGGCCGAACGGCTGGCTTTCATCTTGAAGGACAGCGCGCCCAGGCTGCTGCTCTCGACCACGCACCTGGACGGGCATCTGCCCGCCGGCGACGTGCCCGTGCTATGGCTGGACCAGGCGCCAGCCACGCTGGCGAGCCATCCGGTCGACAACGTCGACGCACGGCGGCAGGGCCTGAGTTCGCGTCACCTGGCCTATGTGATCTACACCTCCGGTTCCACCGGCACGCCCAAGGGCGTGGCGATCGAACATGCCAACACGCTCAACCTGCTGGCCTGGGCGCAGGCCAGTTTCACGGCGGCCGAGCTGAGCCACACCCTGTTTGCCACGTCCACCAATTTCGACCTGGCGGTGTTCGAGTTGTTCGTGCCGCTGTCGTGCGGGGCCATGGTGAGCCTGCGCCCGGATGTGCTGGCGGTGACGGCACAGGACACGATGACGCTGATCAACACGGTGCCCTCCGGCATCGACGCGCTGCTGCGTTCTCAGTGCGTGCCGGATACGGTACGCACGATCAACCTCGCCGGCGAGGCTTTGAAGCCGGCGCTGGTGGCGCAGCTGTTTGCCGGCACGTCGGCCGAAGAGGTGGTGAACCTGTACGGTCCCAGCGAGACCACCACGTACTCGACCTGGGTGCGGATGGACCGCAGCCATGCGGGGCCGGTGCTGATTGGCCGACCGATCGCCAACACCCAGGTGTACATCCTGGATGCGCAGGGCGAGCCGGTGCCGGTGGGCGTGGCGGGCGAGCTCTACATCGGCGGCGATGGCGTGNATCGCCAACACCCAGGTGTACATCCTGGATGCGCAGGGCGAGCCGGTGCCGGTGGGCGTGGCGGGCGAGCTCTACATCGGCGGCGATGGCGTGGCACGGGGCTATCTGAATCAGCCGGCGTTGACGGCCGAACGTTTCGTGCGCGATCCGTTCAGTGCCGACCCGCAGGCGCGCATGTACAAGACCGGCGACCTCGGTCGCTGGCTGCCGGACGGCAACATCGAGTACCTGGGGCGCAACGATTTCCAGGTGAAGATCCGCGGCTTCCGCATCGAGCTGGGCGAGATTGAGGCCCGGCTGACGGCGTGTGCCGGCGTGCGCGAGGCGGTGCTGCTGGCGCGCGAGGATGAGCCGGGCGACAAACGCCTGGTGGCGTACCTGACGGCGGATACGGGCGCGGAGCTTTCGGTGGCCGAGCTTCGTACGCATCTATCGGCGCAGCTCCCCGATTACATGGTGCCCAGCGCCTTCGTGGTGCTCGACGCGTTCCCGCTGACGCCCAACGGCAAGCTGGATCGCAAGGCTTTGCCGGCAGCGGACGCAACGTCGCTGATGCGGCGCGAGTACGAGGCGCCGCAGGGCGAGATCGAGCAAGAGCTGGCCGAGGTCTGGCAGTCGCTGCTGAATATCGAGCAGGTGGGTCGCCACGATCACTTCTTCGAGCTCGGCGGGCATTCGCTGCTGGTRGTCGCGATGACCACGCGTCTGCGCGCGAAGGGCTTGCGCGGCGAGGTGCGCCACCTGTTTGCCGCGCCGGTATTGAGCGCCTACGCCGCCACCTTGCGGGAAGAGGCKGAGGCCGTACCGCCCAGCCTGYTGACGCCGGAGCTGCRGTCGATATCGCCGGAGCTGCTGCCGCTGGTCAGCCTGACGCAGGCCGAAATCGACTGCGTTGTCGCAACCGTGCCCGGTGGCGTCGCCAACGTCCAGGACATCTAYCCGCTGCTGCCGTCCCAGCAAGGCATCCTGTTTCATCACATGCTGGAYGGCGAGGGCGACACCTACCTGTTGCGGGCGCTGCTGGCGTTCGATCGCCGCGAGGAACTCGATGATTTCCTGCGCGCGCTGAACGTGGTGGTGGCGCGTCACGACATCCTGCGTACCGCCGTGGTGTGGGAAGGACTGTCGACGCCGGTGCAGGTGGTCTATCGACAGGCGCGCGTGCCCGTGCACGAACTGRCCTTGCCGGGTGTRGGCGACGCCCTGGAAGAACTTGCCGGGCTCTCTGATCCGCGCAGCTTGCGGCTGGATCTCACCCGTGCGCCYTTGCTGGCGGCCTACGTCGCCGAAGACCGCGCGGGCGGTTGGATGCTGTCGATGTTGCAGCATCACCTGGTCTGCGATCACGTGACGCTGGCCCTGGCGCTTGCCGAGATCGATGCGATACGCRGTGGAARCGGTGCRGATCTGGCCGATGAGGTGCCGATGCGCCAGCTGGTGGCGCAGGCGCTGCGCGTGCCTGCGGCAGCGCACGAGGCCTATTTCCGCCAGGAACTGGCGCACATCGACGAGCCCACGGCGCCGTTCA
>NZ_LMGS01000014.1:0-39148 GCF_001427505.1 Lysobacter sp. Root604
ACCTTGGTCAGCGCTGCGGTCAGCGTGGTCTTGCCGTGGTCCACGTGGCCGATGGTGCCCACGTTCACGTGCGGCTTGGTGCGCTCGAATTTACCCTTGGCCATGACTCGCTTCTCGCTTGGTTTCTTTAGGTGGCTTGCTGCGTTTGACGTACTGCTTGGATGGTGCTCACGAAAGGAATCGAACCTTCGACCTCCTCCTTACCAAGGAGGTGCTCTACCGACTGAGCTACGTGAGCGTGAAACTTTTCTACCGCTGTAATGGTGTCGCCTGGAGCAGAATCAATGGAGCGGGAGACGGGGATCGAACCCGCACCATCAGCTTGGAAGGCTGAGGTTCTACCATTGAACTACTCCCGCGCCGAAAACCGCTACAGCGTTGGAACTAACTGGTGGAGGGAGGTGGATTCGAACCACCGAAGGCGTAAGCCAGCAGATTTACAGTCTGCCCCCGTTGGCCGCTTGGGTATCCCTCCAAAAGAGCCCGCAATTCTGGCGCTCGAAACGGAGGAAGTCAACGTGTCCGGACACAAGTTTCGCAGATTTTTTTCCGGAGCGCGCGACTCGGCCCGTTCCGAGCCTCAAACGTTGAAACGGAAGTGCAGCACGTCGCCTTCCTGGACCCGGTATTCCTTGCCTTCCAGGCGCAGGCGGCCGGCGTCGCGGGCGCCGGCTTCGCCCTTGTACTTGATGAAATCGTCGTAGCCGATGGTCTCGGCGCGGATGAAGCCCTTCTCGAAGTCGGTATGGATCACCGCCGCGGCTTGCGGGGCGGTCGAGCCGGCCTTGACGGTCCAGGCCCGGACTTCCTTCACGCCGGCGGTGAAATAGGTCTGCAGCCCCAACAGGGCGTAGCCGGCGCGGATCAGGCGGTTCAGGCCCGGCTCGGCCAGGCCCAGATCGGCCAGGAAGGCGTCGCGGTCGGCGTCCTCGAGCTGGCTGAGTTCCTCCTCGATCGCGGCCGAGATCGGCACCACCTGGGCGCCCTCGCCGGCCGCGCGGGCGCGCACGGCGTCCAGATGCGGGTTGTTCTCGAAGCCGTCCTCGAGCACGTTGGCCACGTACATGACCGGCTTCAGGGTCAGCAGGAACAGATCGCGGACCTGGGCCACGTCGTCCTCGGACAGGCCCAGCGCGCGCGCGGGCTGGCCGGCGTCGAGGCCGGCGCGGACCCGGCCCAGGACTTCGGCGCGGAGCTTGGCTTCCTTGTCGCCGGTCTTGGCGCTGCGCTCGGCGCGCTGCAGGGCCTTTTCCACCGATTCCAGGTCGGCCAGGGCCAGCTCGGTATCGATGGTCTCGATATCGGCGATCGGGTCGACCTTGTTGTTGACGTGGATCACGTCCGGATTCTCGAAGCAGCGCACCACGTGGGTGATCGCGTCGACCTCGCGGATGTGAGCCAGGAACTTGTTGCCCAGACCCTGGCCGCTGGCCGCGCCGGCGACCAGGCCGGCGATGTCGACGAACTCGACCGCGGTCGGGATCAGCTTCTGCGGTTTGACGATCTCGGCCAGCGCGTTCAGGCGCGGATCCGGCACCGGCACCGCGCCCACGTTGGGCTCGATGGTGCAGAACGGGAAGTTGGCCGCGGCGATACCGGCCTTGGTCAGGGCGTTGAATAGGGTCGACTTGCCGACGTTAGGCAGGCCGACGATGCCGCATTTGATGCCCATGGCGTTCAATCCGGGATTCGTGATTCGGGATTAGGGATTCGCAAAGGCCAAGGCCTTACGAATCCCTAATCCCCAATCCCTAATCTCGGCTCGTATGCAGCCGCTTCATCGCCTCGTTGACGTCGCCCTGCACCGCCAGCGGCAGCACGTCGATGGCGTCGTCGATGGAGCGCAGGATCGAGGCCTCGTCGTCGCGGCCGGGACGTCCCAGCACCCACGGGGTGACCTTGTCCTTGTGGCCGGGATGGCCGATGCCCACGCGCAGGCGGTGGAACTTGCCGTGCCCGAGCAGCTTGATGGTGTCGCGCAGGCCGTTTTGGCCGCCGTGGCCGCCGTCGAACTTGAGCCGCGCGGTGCCCGCCGCCAGGTCCAGCTCGTCGTGCGCCAGCAGCGCCTCTTCGGGCTCGATCTTCCAGTAGCGCAGCGCCGCGGTCACGGACTTGCCGGACAGATTCATGAACGTGGCCGGCTTGAGCAGCCAGACCGGACGCCCGCCGATCTCGACCTTGGAGGTCTCGCCGAACAGCTTGGACTCCAGACCGAAGCGCCCGCCGAACTTCTCGTTCACGGCGTCCACAAACCAGAACCCGGCATTGTGCCGGGTCCGGGTGTATTCGGCGCCGGGATTGCCCAGGCCGACGATCAGGCGCAGTCCCGCCATGGATCAGTACAGTCCGCGAACGCGAACCGGCGCGCCGGTCAGGGCGCGCCGGCAGGCGATCACTTCTTGTCGTCGTCCTTCTTGGCGACCTTGGCCGCCGGGACTTCGGCCGGAGCCTCGGTCGGCTCCTCGACTTCTTCCTTGCCGTGCTTGGCGATCACGATGGCGACATCGTGTTCCTTGCCCAGCTTCAGCTCGGGGATCTCGACGCCCTTGGGCAGCTTGATCTCGGACAGGTGGACGATATCGCCGACCGACAGCGCGGACAGGTCGATTTCCAGGAACTCCGGCAGGTCCTTCGGCAAGCAGCTGACTTCGACTTCGTTGAGCTCGTGGGTGACCACGACGTCGGCCGACTTGCCGGCCGGCGACTTGTCCTCGTTGAGGAAGTGCAGCGGCACGGCGACGCGGATCGCCTGGTTCTCATCCACGCGCTGGAAGTCCAGGTGCATGATGATCTGCTTGAACGGGTGGCGCTGCATATCGCGCAGCAGCACGCTCTCGGACTTGCCGTCGACGTCCAGGGTCAGGATCGAGGAGTAGAACCACTCGTTCTGGCTGGCCAGCCAGACCTTCTCGTGGTCCAGCTGGACCGGCTGCGGAGCGGCCTTGCCGCCGTAGATGATGGCCGGGATGCTGGCGGCACGACGCAGGCGGCGGCTCGCACCCTTACCCTCGACGTTGCGGCCAGTGGCCTTGATGATGTGTTCGGACATTTTCGTTTACTCACATTTACTGCGTTGAACCGCCTCGCGGCGGTAAAGAACGCTCACCCGCGACCAGGTGAGCGGTGTTGCGTTCCCGGCCGGGGCCGGAAACGCGGATTTCGTCGGCCCGCTTTCGTCAATCCACGTACAGCGAACTCACCGACTCGCCGAAGGCGATGCGGCGGATGGTCTCGGCCAGCAGCTCGGCCACGCTGAGCTGGCGGATGCGGCCGCAGGCCCGGGCCGCGTCGGTGAGCGGGATGGTGTCGGTCACCACCAGCTCGTCCAGCTGCGAACGGGTCACGTTATCGATCGCCGCGCCCGACAGCACCGGATGGGTGCAGTACGCGACCACCTTGGTCGCGCCCTGCGCCTTGAGCGCGGCCGCGGCCGCGCACAGGGTGCCGGCGGTGTCGACGATATCGTCGACCAGCACGCAGGTCTTGCCCGCCACGTCGCCGATGATGTTCATCACCGTGGAGACGTTGGCGCGCGGACGGCGCTTGTCGATGATCGCCAGATCGGCGTCGTCGAGGCGCTTGGCGATCGCGCGGGCGCGGACCACGCCGCCCACGTCGGGAGACACCACCACCATGTTGTCGGTGCCGTGCGCGCGCCAGATATCGGCCAGCAGCAGCGGCGAGGCGTAGACGTTGTCGACCGGGATGTCGAAGAAGCCCTGGATCTGATCCGCATGCAGATCGACCGTGAGCACCCGGTCGGCGCCGACCGCGCCGAACATCTTGGCCGCGACCTTGGCCGTGATCGGCACGCGCGAGGAACGCATGCGGCGATCCTGGCGGGCGTAGCCGAAGTAAGGCACCACCGCGGTCACGCTGGTCACCGATGCGCGCTTGAGCGCGTCGATCAGCACCAGCAGTTCCATGAAATTCTCGGCCGTAGGCGCGTTCGTCGGCTGAATGACGAACACCTCCTGGCGGCGCACGTTCTCTTCGATCTCGACCTGGACTTCGCCGTCGGAGAACCGACCGACCAGCGCCTTGCCGAGACGGATGCCGAGTTCCTTGCATACAGCCAAGGCGAGCGGGCGGTTGGCGTTGCCGCTGAATACCAGCAGGCTGCGATCGTTCTGCACTTTGTCTTCTCCGCTTCGCTCTGACCGTGGCGGGCGACGTCCATGTCCGATCCGGAGGTCTGGGCCGGATCGGGCCTATTCAAAAACCGTTGTTACTGGCAGGGGCGGTAGGATTCGAACCTACGGATGCCAGGATCAAAACCTGGTGCCTTGGGCCTCTTGGCGACGCCCCTGCATAAGGTGTGTTTCGAGTACGGCGTGCAACGGAGACCGTGCGACGCCGGCCGCCGTCCAGGCCCGAAGGCCGGAAGGCAGCGCCGCCAGCGCCGATTCGGCGGATTCGCGCGTGGCGAACTCGACGAAACAGCCGCTGCCGGAGCCGGTCAGACGCGGCGAACCGACTCGCGACAAGGCGACGAACGCGGCTTCCACAGCCGGCTCGCGCAGGCGCAGAACCGGCTCGAACGCATTCCCGAGCGGCATACCCGAAACGAAGTCCGATATTGTCGCGGGCGCAGCATCCCGCGTCAATTCAGCCGATTGGAATAAGGCCGCGGTCGGCGCGTGCACGCCGGGGTCGACCAGCAGGTACCAGGCCGGCGCCAGGGCGATCGGCGACAGCGCCTCGCCAACCCCTTCGGCCCAGGCGTTGTCGCCACGCACGAACACCGGCACGTCCGCGCCCAGCCTCAGACCCAGCGCGGCCAGGCGATCCACGCCCACAGCGGTGCTCCAAAGCGCGTCCAGGGCGACCAGCACGGTCGCCGCATCGGACGAACCGCCGCCGAAACCGCCGCCGGCCGGGATGCGCTTTTCGATGATGATATCGGCACCTTGAGCGACGTTAGCTGATTCTTTCAGCAACTTGGCCGCGCGAACGGTGAGATCCTGATCCTCGGGCACGCCCGCGACCGAGGCACCGTGGCGCACGATGCGGCCGTCGTCGCGCAGGCGCAGGCGAATCGAATCTCCCCAATCCAGGAGACGGAACACGGTCTGCAGCAGGTGGTAGCCGTCGGCGCGGCGGCCGGTGATGCGCAGGAACAGGTTCAGCTTGGCCGGGGCGGGCCAGAGGGACCAGGGGTGTTCGGGGGGGGCGGCGGACATGGTCGGCGGATCGCGCGGCGCGGCCGCTTATTGGCCTTTCGGGGCGGGTGAACCGGTCGGGTGACGCCGCAGCCAATCGCCCAACGCGCGGTTGTAGGCGAGCGCATAAGCGCTGGCCTGGTTCATCAGCTTCATATGCTCGGCGCCCTGGATCATGTCGCTGGTGCCGGCGAGATTGCGCCCGCCACGCACCCCAGGCGCGTCATGCGCAAGCCCTGGCGTGTCGCAGCTAAAACCGCAGATACCGATCGCGCCCAGATCGCCGCGTTCGACATTGGCCAACATGTCCGCAGCGGGATCGTCGAGATTGAGTCCCGCCAACTCCTTGCGCAGTTGCGCCGCCATCGAATTGTCGATCGGCACCCAAGGCGTCTGCACCGCGGCCATGGGCACGGGCGCAGGCGTGGCCGTCTGCCACTCATCCACGATGACTTTGACCTTGGCCTCGCCGCGCACCGCATCCAACCGCGACGGCAACGCCGGGCCGCCCGCGCCATCGGCTGGGGGCCAACGGTAGTCGATGCCCCAGCCGCCTTGCTCGATTCGAGCCGGGCGGCCATCTGCGCCGTAACGCACGCTCGCCGGCCCCTGTCCTGTGGCGCGCAGGCCGCGCACCCAATCGCTCAGGGCCGCGACCGGGATTTCCCAGCCCGTGGCCTCGCGCAGCAGCGCGGCGGCGTCGGGGCCGCTGCGGGTACCGCCTTCCAAACCTTCCAGGCGCGCGCCGGCGATATCGCCGCTCAAACGCCAGCTCTGCCGGGTCACCGGGGCGCTGAGCGCGACTTCGTAGCGATCGCCGTCCTGCCGCCATTCGATCCGCCCGGAGCCGCCGTTGCGGCCGTTGCTGAGCGCGATGCGGCCGCTCAGGGACCACCCGGTCTGAGCGCGCAATTCGCTCTCGCGCGCGGACTGGGCGGCCTCGGCGGCGGCGGGCGCCACAGGCGGCGGCGCAGGACCGCGTACGGCCTGCCCCGCGCACGCGCTCAGCGCTGCGGCCAGGGCCGCCACGGTCAGCGCGCGCGCCTTCATGCGCCGGTCTTTTCCAGCGCGCGCTTAAGAGCGCGGTTCTCGGGATCCAGCTTGCGCGCCTGCTCGAAATACTTGCGCGCCTCGTCCTTCTTGCCCACCGCCCACAGCACTTCGCCCAGGTGCGAGGCGATCTCCGGATCCTTCTGCAGGGTCAGGGCACGGCGCAGTTCCACCAGGGCTTCCTGATTCCGGCCCAGGCGATAGAGCACCCAGCCGTAGCTGTCGATGATGGCGGCGTTGTCGGGCTCGGCGGTGCGCGCGCGCTGGATCAGCTCCAGCGCTTCCTGAAAGCGCGTGGTGCGGTCGGCCAGGGTGTAGCCCAGCGCGTTGAGCGCGGCCACGCTGTCCGGCTCGGCGACCAGGATGCGGCGGAAATCGGCCTCGGCGCGCGGGATGTCGTCGCGGCGCTCATAGCTCAGGGCGCGCGCGTACAGCACTTCCGGCTCGTCCGGGAACGCGGCCAGGCCGCGCGCGAAGGCGTCCAGCTCGCCGGCCTCGTTCTTGTCCTCGGCGCGCAGCGCGGCCTCCAGCAGGTAGGCGTCGCGGCGGGTGTCGTCCTCGGCCGAGGCGTCGGACTGCAGCGCGCGCAGGGCCGCGTAGGCCTCGTCGGCGCGCTTGAGTTCGTGCAGCACGTTGGCCGCGCGCAGCTTGGCGACCCAGCGCTGCGGGCCGCCGGGCACGCCGCGGTACCAATCCAGGGCCTCGTCGTTGCGCTCCAGGAATTCGGCGATCTGGCCCAGCAGCAGGCGCCGGCCCGGTTCGGGCTTGGCGGCGTTGCGGCGCAGTTCGTCGTAGAGCTTAGTGAGGGTGGGCTTGTCCTCGGCGCGCGCCATCAGCGAGGCGCGCAGGGCGTAGGTCTGGTCGTCCTGCGGGCCGCGGCCCAGGATCGCGGCGGCCGCCGGCAGGTCGCCGAGGGCGTCGTATTCCTGGGCGATCAGGCCGCGCATCTGCGGGTCGGTGTCGGCCTGGGCGGCGATCGACTCCAGCACCTTGCGGGCCTCGTCCTGCTTGCCGTCCTCGCGCAGCTGGCTGGCGCGCAGCAGACTCACCCGCGGATTGCCGGGGAAACGCTCGACCACCTCGCCGACGATGCGCTCGGTCAGCTTGGGCTGGTCCAGGCGCTGGGCATACAGGCCGAACGCGACCCAGGCCATCAGGTCCTTGGGCATCTGGCTGCCGTCGATCAGCTTTTCCAGCAGGCGCGCGGCCTGCTGCGGGTCCTTGGAGCCGGTCGAGAGCACGCCCAGCACGCGTCGCCAGCCGGTGTCGTCGGCCAGCATCAGGCGGTCCAGGTCGCGCAGGGCGGCGCGTTCGTCGCCGCCGCGCAGGGCCAGGATCGCCTGCGAGGCCAGCAGGGGCGCGCCCTCGCCGCCCAGCTCGCGCCACAGCGCCAGCGATTCGCCGGCCAGCTTGTCTTCCTTGGCCACGATCGCGATGTCGGTCGCGCGCGCGGCCAGTTCCTTGTCCTTGGCAGCGCGGGCGGCGGCGGCGTAGGCGGTCGCGGCCTCCTTGAGCTTGCCGGCCTGGAGCGCGAACTCGCCGGTCAGCAGCGGCTCCAGGGCCGCGCTGGTGGCGGCCGAGGCGTCGGCGGACACGGCCGCGGCCGATTTGGCCGTGGGCGCCGCGAACGCGGGGGCCAGCAGGACCGTCAGGACGGCGCCGGCGAGCAGGCTCAGCGCGCGCGCCGGGGCGCGGCGGCTTGAGACGGAGTGAATCGAACCCATCGAATCCATCGACATCGAACTCATCAGAATCCGTCGAAACCCACGGGGCCGGTAGAATGGCGGCCTTCAGCAGCCCGCAGCTTATCGCAAGCACCTGAACGGATGTCTCCCACTTCGCCCCGTCGACCGCCGTCGGCCCCTGTCCCTGGACGCCTCGCGTTCCGATGAGCTTGTTCGTCCTAGGCATCAACCACCAGACCGCGCCGGTCAGCCTGCGTGAGCGCGTCGCGTTCTCGTCCGAGGCCGTGCCCGCGGCGCTGGACGCATTGCGCGCGTTGCCGCAGGTGAGCGAAGTGGCCTTGCTGTCGACCTGCAACCGCACCGAGCTGTACGCGGTCGCCGACGACGACGGCCGCGCGCTGGCCGACTGGCTGGCCACGCATCCGGACGACATGGGCGATCTGCACGCCTACCTGTATCGCCATCGCGACGCCGAAGCCGTGCGCCATCTGTTCCGGGTCGCGACCGGCCTGGACTCGCTGGTGCTGGGCGAGCCGCAGATCCTCGGCCAGGTCAAGGACGCGTGGGCCACCGCGCGCAGCGCCGGCAGCCTCGGCAGCCAACTCGATCGTCTGTTCCAGCAGGCGTTCTCGACCGCCAAGCGCGCGCGCACCGACACCCGCATCGGCGCCAACCCGGTCTCGGTGGCCTCGGCCGCGGTGCGCCTGGCGCAGGAGTCCTTCGCCCGCCTGGAGGACTCGACCGTGCTGCTGATCGGCGCCGGCGAGACCATCGAACTGGCCGCGCGCCATCTGGTCCAGGCCAAGGCCAAGCGCCTGCTGATCGCCAACCGCACCCTCAGCCACGCCCAGGACCTGGCCACGCGCCACGGCGGCGTGGCCCTGCCCTTGTCGGAACTCGACCGCCACCTCGGCGAAGCCGACATCGTACTGTCGGCCACCGCCAGCCGCGAACCGATCCTGCGCCGGCCGCAGGTCGCCGCCGCGCTGGCCACCCGCAAGCATCGGCCGATGCTGCTGCTGGACCTGGCGGTGCCGCGCGACATCGCGCCCGACGTGGCCGAGCTCAAGGACACCTTCCTGTACACCGTCGACGATCTGGAACGCGCGATCGAAGACAACCGGCGCAGCCGCCGCGAAGCCGCGACCGAGGCCGAGGCCATCGTCGACCTGCAGGTCGCGCGCTTCGTCGAGACTATGGCCGCGAGCACCCGCACCGCCCCGCTCAAGCGCCTGCGCGCGCACGGCGAGGCCGCGCGCGCGGAAGTGCTGGCCAAGGCGCGCCAGCAGCTCGAGGCCGGACAGGACCCGGCCGAGGTGCTGAACTTCCTCGCCCACACCCTGACCAATCGCTTGCTGCACGCGCCCACCATCGCCCTGCGCGAAGCGGCGCTGAGCGGCAACGCCGAACTCGCGCGCGCCGCCGACAAGCTGTTCCCCGAGCAGCCGGGCGATGCCGCATCGGATGCGGATTCGGACCGCGAAGCCTAGCGACGCCCCTACGCGTCGCCCGCTTTTGCCAATCCCGAATCCCGTCTCCCGAATCCCGGCTCTTATGACCCCTACCCTGCGCCGCAAGCTGGAAGCCCTCGCCGAACGTCGCGAGGAGCTGGAGCGTCTGCTCGCCGATCCGTCCGTGATCGGCGATACCGACCGCTTCCGCAAGCTGTCGCGCGAGTTCTCGCAGTTGGAGCCGGTGGCGACCGCGCTGGCCGCGGAAAGCCGCGCCAAGGCCGACCTGGCCGCGGCCGAGGCCATGCGCGCCGACCCGGAACTGCGCGAACTGGCGGAAGAAGAGATCGCCGCCGCGCGCGAACGCCTGCTGAGCCTGGACGCGGAACTGCTCGCGCACCTGATCCCCAAGGATCCACGCGACGAGGGCGACCTGTATCTGGAAGTGCGCGCCGGCACCGGCGGCGACGAGGCCGCGATTTTCGCCGGCGATCTGTTCCGCATGTACGCGCGCTACGCCGAGCGCCAGGGCTGGAAAGTCGAGATCGAATCCTCCAGCGCCGGCGAACACGGCGGCTACAAGGAAATCATCGCCCGCGTCGAAGGCCGCGGCGCCTACTCGCGGCTGAAGTTCGAATCCGGCACCCACCGCGTGCAGCGTGTGCCCGAGACCGAATCGCAGGGCCGCATCCACACCTCGGCGGCAACGGTGGCGATCATCCCGGTCGAGCCCGAGGGCGAGCCGATCGAGATCAATCCCGCCGATCTGCGCATCGACACCTTCCGTTCCTCCGGCGCCGGCGGCCAGCACGTCAACAAGACCGATTCGGCGATCCGCATCACCCACGCGCCCAGCGGGATCGTGGTGGAAAGCCAGACCGAACGCAGTCAGCACGCCAACCGCGACAAGGCGATGAAGCGCTTGAAGGCGATGCTGGCCGAAGCGCAGATCGCCAAGGCTGCGGCCGCGCAGGCCGAGACCCGCAAGCTCCAGGTCGGCAGCGGCGACCGCAGCCAGCGCATCCGCACCTACAACTTCCCGCAGGGCCGCATCACCGATCACCGCGTCGAAGGCCTGACCCTGTACGACCTGCCCAACGTGATCGCCGGCGAGCTGGACGCGCTGGTCGCGCGCTTGATGCAGGAGCATCAGGCCGACGAATTGGCGCGGTTGACCGACGACTGATCGCTGCCGGCTGCCTGTGGCAGCGGCGTGAGCCGCGATCGCGGGGCGGCCATTGGCGGCGCAGGCTGCGCAGTATTTCGATCGCGGCTCACGCCGCTCCCACAGAATGCACGTGGGTGGGCTATCGCCGCACACGTGGGCCGGCGCCATAATCGGGCCACGCCCCCTCTACCAATAGTGCCGCCCATGCCCGTCACCGTCCGCCGCGCCTACCTCGACGATCTCGACGCCCTGGCGCCGCTGTTCGACCGCTATCGGCACTTCTACACCCAGCGCTACGACGAAGCCGTCTCGCGCGCCTTCATCGCCCAGCGCCTGCAGCGCGAGGAGTCGGTGGTATTCCTGGCCGAACTCGACGGCGCGCCGGCCGGTTTCACCCAGCTCTATCCCAGCTTTTCCTCGGTGCGCGCCGCGCGCGTCTGGGTGCTCAACGATCTGTTCGTGGAAGCCGATGCGCGCCGTCGCGGCGTCGCCCAGGCGCTGCTGAACGCCGCCGCCGAGTTCGCGCGCACCGACGGCGCGGTCCGGCTGGAGCTGGAGACCGACCCCGACAACGCGACCGCGCAGGCCCTGTACGACGCCAGCGGTTGGCACCGCTACGACGGCACCTTGCGCTACCACCTGCCGCTGAGCGCGGCCTGACCCGGCCATCGCCTTGAACGATCCGCGCGTCGAGCTGCGCCTGGCCCTGCAGCGCAATCCAAGCGACGCGATCGCCTGGATCGTGCTGGCCGAACACGAACTCGACGCCGGCGACGCCAACGCGGGCGCGAACGCCGCGCAGCGCGCACTCGACTTGCGCCCGGGCCACCCCGAAGCGCTGGCGCGTCTGGGCCGCGCGCAATGGATGCTGGGCCGGCGCGAGGACGCGGTGGCCCACCTGCGCGAGGCCGCGCGCAACGCGCCCGACCACCCCGGCATCGCGGTCTGGCTGGGGCATGCGCTGGAAGACACCGGCGAAGCCGAAGCCGCTTCGCAAGCCTACGCGCGCGCGCACGCGCTCGCCCCCGACGAACCGCAGCTGGCGGCCTATCTGCTGGCCTGGCGGCGCCGGCTCTGCGATTGGCGCGATCTGGACGCGCTGTCGCGCCAGGTGCGCGACGCGGTCGCGGCCGGGCGCGCGGCGGTGGAACCCTTCGCCTTCCTCAGCGAGGACGCCGACGCCGCCGAGCAACTGCGCTGCGCGCGTTTGCGCGCAAGCGAGATCGCTCGCGCCGTGCGGCCCTTGCCCGCGGTGGCCGCGCGCGCCGACGACGGCGCGCCGGTGCGGGTGGGCTTCCTGTCCAACGGTTTCGGCGCGCACCCGACCGGCCTGCTCACGGTCGCCCTGTTCGAGGCCCTGCGCGCGCAGACCGCGCTACAGACCCATCTGTTCGCGCTCACCGCGGACGACGGCGGCCCAGTGCGGCAGCGCCTGCACGCCGCCGCGCACGCGCTGCACGATGTTTCGCAACGTCCGCACGCGCAGGTCGCCGCGGCGATCCGCGGCGCCGGCATCGAAGTGCTGTTCGACCTGCGCGGCTGGGGCGGCGGCGGCGTGCCCGAAGCCTTGGCGCTGCGGCCGGCGCCGGTGCAGGTGAACTGGCTGGCCTACCCCGGCAGCTCGGGCGCACCGTGGATCGACTACGTGCTGGCCGACCGCTACGCCCTGCCCGAGTGGATGGCGCCGCACTACAGCGAAGCCGTGGCCTGGCTGCCCCGCTGTTTCCAACCCTCCGACACCGCGCGCGCGCTTCTGGCGCCGCCGTCGCGCGCCGACTGCGGCCTGCCCGAGATCGGCACGGTGTTCGCCTGCTTCAACAACAGTTACAAGCTCAACCCGCGCAGCATGGCGCGCGCGCTGGCGGTGCTGCGCGCGCTGCCGGGCAGCGTGCTGTGGCTGCTGTCGGGGCCGGGCGAGGCCGACGCGCGCCTGCGCACCTACGCACAGACCCAGGACGTCGCGCCGCAGCGGCTGGTGTTCATGCCCAAGCAGCCGCACGCGGAGTATCTGGCGCGCCTGCGCCATGCCGACCTGTTCCTGGACACCGAGCCCTACAACGCCCACACCACCGCCTCGGACGCACTGTGGGCGGGTTGCCCGGTGCTGACCCGGCCCGGCGCGACCTTCGCCGCGCGCGTGGCCGGCAGCCTCAACCATCACCTCGGCCTGGCGTCGCTGAACGTCGACAGCGACGAGGCCTTCGTCGCGCGCGCGGTCGCGCTGGGCCGCGACCCGGCGGCGCTGGCCGCGCTGCGTGCCGAGCTTGCGCAGCGGCG
The DNA here is from genome assembly GCF_001427505.1 of Lysobacter sp. Root604. Classification (NCBI taxonomy): domain Bacteria; kingdom Pseudomonadati; phylum Pseudomonadota; class Gammaproteobacteria; order Lysobacterales; family Lysobacteraceae; genus Lysobacter; species Lysobacter sp. Root604. Next base: position 12,794 of record NZ_LMGS01000014.1, read on the forward strand.
CGCCGACAGCGGGCTGTTCGACATGAACGCCTACGCCGCCGACTTCGCCGCCGCGGTGGTGGCGATGGCGCAGCGGCATCGGCAGGGCTTGGCGCCGGCGGCGTTTTCGGTGCACGGGTAAGGCGCAAGGCGAATCCCCCCTCGCCCCCTTTTTCAAAGGGGGAAACAACTGGCATTGATCGGTGCGCGGGTAAGGCGCAAAGCAAATCCCCCCTAGCCCCCCTTTTTCAAAGGGGGGAACAACTGGCATCGATCAGCATCTGCACCACGCTGGCCCGCGCCCTTGCACCCCGCTGGCCTTCCCCCTTTGAAAAAGGGGGGCTAGGGGGGATTTGCTTTTGCAACGTCACGCCCCCCACAAATGGCCCATCGGGATTTGCTTTTTTTCAGCCCCCAGCCCAGGCTGCGCGCCATGACCGCAGAACGCGATTTCATCCCCTTGCGACTGTGCGTGCTGACCGTGTCGGACTCGCGCACCCTGGCCGAAGACAGCTCCGGCGACTACCTGGTGCAAGCGCTGAGCGAGGCCGGGCACCGCCTGAGCGAACGCCAGCTGCTGCCCGACGACCGCTACCGATTGCGCGCCGCGGTGTCGCAGTGGATCGCCGACCGCGACGTCGACGGCGTGCTGGTCACCGGCGGCACCGGCTTCACCGGCCGCGACTCCACGCCCGAGGCGCTGCTGCCCCTGCTGGACAAGGAAATGCCCGGTTTCGGCGAACTGTTCCGCGCGCTGAGCTTCGAGGAGATCGGCACCTCGACCCTGCAGTCGCGCGCGTTCGCCGGCTTGGCCAACGGCACCTTCGTGTTCTGCCTGCCCGGCTCGACCTCGGCCTGCCGCACCGCCTGGGACAAGATCATCCGCGCCCAACTCGACGCCCGCACCCGGCCCTGCAACCTGGCCACGCTGCGCCCCCGTTTGCTCGAACCCGCTCACAAGGAGTGATCGCCATGCCGCTTGGTACCACCTTGCGACTGCTCGCCAAGGCCCGCGGTATGAACGCCGCCGACATCGCCACCGCCATTCCGCGCGCCGGCGTGGCCACCGTCAGCGCCTGGCTGCAGGGCGAGAAGCTGCCCGGCAAGGACCAGCTCGATGCGCTCGCGCGTACCTTCGGCGTCCCCGCCGGCGCGCTGCTGTCGGAGCTGGCCAGCACCTTCGACCCGGCCCGCACCCAGGGCGAACACGATCTGCTGGCCGCCTACCGCGCGCTCAACACCACCCAGCAGGGCGCCTTGCTGGAAGTGGCCACCGCGATGGCCGGCACCAAGCGCAGCCGCGCCCCGCGCGCGCCGGCCAAGAAGAAGGCGAAGCGATGAGCAAGCTCAAGCGCAAGGACTACGAGGCCCAGCTCGAAGCGCTGCAACTGGACCTGGCCGACGTCGCCCGCTGGGTCCAGCACAGCGGCCGCCGTGTGGTGATTCTGTTCGAAGGCCGCGACACCGCCGGCAAGGGCGGTGCGATCAACGCCATCACCGAATACCTAAATCCGCGCCAGTGCCACGTGGTCGCCCTGCCCAAGCCCAACGACCGCGAAAGCACCCAGTGGTATTTCCAGCGCTACGTGCCGCACCTGCCCGCGGCCGGCGAGATCGTGCTGTTCGACCGCAGCTGGTACAACCGCGCCGGTGTCGAGCAGGTCATGGGCTTCGCCAAGCCCGAGCAGGTCGCCGCCTTCCTCAAGCAGGCGCCGGCGTTCGAGAAGCTGCTCACCGACGATGGCATCGTGCTGTTCAAATACTGGCTGTGCTGCGACCAGGCCGAGCAGGAAGAGCGCTTCGCCGAACGCTTGGCCGACCCGCTCAAACGCTGGAAGCTGTCGCCTATCGACGTCGAGGCGCGCAAGCATTACGACGACTACACCCGCGCACGCGAAGCCATGCTGGCCGCCACCCACAGCAAGCACGCGCCCTGGACCCTGGTCGACTTCAACGATCAGCGTCAGGGCCGGCTGACCCTGATCCGCGATCTGCTGTCGCGCGCGCCGGAGCACAAGCTGCCCGAAAGCACGCTGGAATTCCCGCCGCTACCGGGCAAGCCGAAGAAGGAGCGCTACGGGGCGCTCAAGCCGATCGCGAACAAGAAGAAATAAGGGTGCGCGGTCGTTCGGAATGACGATCGCGGCTTACGCCGCTCCCACAGAAAGCTCGAGGCGGCGTCTGTGGGAGCGGCGTAAGCCGCGATCGCTTTACCGAAGAACCCGCCCTGGCGTTCACCGCAGCACCTACCCTGCCTGAGAACGCCGATACGGTTGGAACAGCTGCAGCAGCCACGGCTTCTGCGCCAGCACCAGGCTCACGCCGACGCGCTCCTGGGCGCTCAAGGCCGCGTCGCGCGCCAGCAGCGCGTCGAACTCGCGCGCGACCTCGCCCAGGCGCTGCTTGAGCTGACGGATGCCGGCGATGCTGAGGCTGCCGCTGAGCAGCAGCAGCACGTCCTGCTCGCCGTCGAAGGGGTCGGCGAAAAAGTCGCCGAGCAGGTTCAAGCGGAAGTACCGCTCCATCGGGCCGTCGGCGCGCCAGCGGAAATTGCGCGAGGTCAGCGGACGGCCGCGGTTGCCCGGCATCAGCTCGATGATGCCCAGCCGGTCCAGACGCACCAGCAGCCGGGTCCACTGCGCGTCGTCGAACAGGAAGTGTTCCTGCACGTCCGATTGCTTCCAGCGGTTCAAGGTCAGAAACAGCGCCAGCAACAGCGCCGGCTCGTCGACCAGGGCCTGCTCCTGCGCCTCGCTGAGCTCGGCCATGACCTTGCGCCCACGCGCGGCCTCGGCGCTGAGATCGGCCAGGCCGACGTCGAGCACGTCGCAGATCTGCTCCAGCCGCTCCAGGCTCATCGCGCGCTTGGAGAACATGCGTTTGACCGCCGCCTCGCTGAGCTTGAGGCGGGTCGCGAGATCGCGGTAGGTGAGGTCCTGCGCGCGCAGGAAGCGCTTGAGGGCGTCAACGAGTTCTAGGGACAGGGCCATGGGTATAAAAATACGCTACCCGACGGCACTACGGGAGCCACCTCGCCGATACCCGTTGAAACCGGCGTGAGCGCGTTCCAGCCTGGCCCCAGGCCCAGACGAGCAAACACGATGCGCAGGTCCGCTCCACACCGGTTCGCAGCCCGCGGGTGTTTCCCCCTCGTCTGGGCCGTTTCGGCCGCGATCGGTCTGCTGGCAGGGATGCCGGCGTTTGCGGCCGCGCAGTCCGACGGCGCCAGCCGCCAGTCCGAGGCCAGCCTGGCCGCGTCGGTGGAAGTGCCGGCCGCGGTTTCGCTGGCCTTGTCGGAAGGCGCCAAGTTCGCGGTCGCCGGCATTGGCGCCAGCGCCCAGGGCGTGGCGATCACGGTCTCGGCCGTGGGCATCGGCGCCTCCTTCGTGGTCTATGTGTCGGCCGAGGCGGCCAAGGAATTGGGCCTGCACGTCGGTCAGGCCGTGCAGGTCAGCGCGCTCGCCACCGGCTGGCTGATCAGCGCGGCCGGCCGGGCCTTGTGCTTCGTGCCGAACGAACGCACGCGCCCCCTGCTGCACAGCCGCCGCATCGGCTGAACGAGGTATCGCGCGTGCGCACCGGATTACTGTCGGCCTGGAGCGCCTACGTCCTGGCCATCGCGCTGGCGCTCGCCGCCGCGCCGCGCGCCGAGGCCGGCACACGCTGCGATGCACAGACGGTGTCGGCGGACAAGGTGGCCGCGGCCGCGGCCACCGCCTTGCGCGTAGCCGAGGCTTTGGACGAACGCGACGCGCCAGTGGCCCTGATCGCGCGCGTCGGCACCGATCTGTCGGCGCAAGGGCTGGTCTACAGCCACGTCGGCTTCGTCGTGCGCGATCACCCGAACGGGCGCTGGACCGCGGTCCATCTGCTCAACGAATGCGGCAGCGATCGCTCGCACTTGTACGCCCAAGGCCTGGTCAATTTCTTCAGCGACGATTTGGTCAACCAGGACGCGCGCATCGTCTGGCTGCAAGCCGCGCAGGCGCAGCGCCTGGCCGCGCACCTGCGCGCGCTGCCGCGGCGCAGCCTGCATCAGCCGCATTACAGCCTGATCGCGCGTCCCGGCAGCGGCGATTATCAGAACTCCACCGCCTGGGTGCTGGAACTGCTGGCCGCGAACGCGCCGGACGGCATCGCCATAGACGATCGCCGCGCGGCCTACGCCTGGGCGCAACGCGACGGCTTCCGCCCCGATCGCATCCACATCCCCTATTCCAAACGCGTGCTCGGCGGTCTGTTCTCGGCCAATGCCGCCTTCACCGACCACCCGGTCGGCACGCGATTGTCGGGCGAGTATCCGGTGGTGACGGTGCGCTCGATCTTCGATTATCTGCAGCGGCGCGGATATGCGAGCGAGCAGCGCGAGTGGCGCAATGGGCGGTTGATGCCCGCGCCTGGGCCGGCTTGAGTCGGCACGCAGGCAAACAGCGCAGTTGGAACCGCGTCAGTCGCATGCTTTCGCCGTCATTCCCGCGAAGGCGGAGCCGGTTTTCGCGGGAATGACGGCCGGAGGGAATCGGGGGACCGAAGAGACACGCAAACGAGCAAGACGCTCAGCTGCAAACGAAGCCCTCGCCCGCCTCGGCCCCATCCGCATCCTCACGCGCCAAAGCCTCCACCCGCGCGTTGGCCGGGCCGCGCCGCAACCAGATTTCGAACCGCGCCAGCGCCGCTTCATCGCCGACCGCGAGTACTTCGACGCGGCCGTCGGCGAGGTTGCGCGCGTAGCCGCGCAGGTCCAGCGCCAGCGCCTGCTCGCGCGCGCTGGCGCGGAACCATACGCCCTGAACCTTGCCGCTGACGTAGTAGCGCGCCGCGCTCACGACTGGCCCGGCTTGGCCTCCACCGGCGCGGCGGGACCGCCGGCCTTGGCGATCGCGCCCTCGATCATGGCCGCGGTCACCGGGCCGAGGAATTTGTCGGCGATCTTGCCGTCCGGCCCGATCAGATAGGTCATCGGCAGGCCGCGCGGCGTGTCGAAGGCCTTGGGCGGGTCGTAGGTGTCGACGATCGCGATCGGGTAGACCACCGGATGCGTCTTCAGGAACGCGCGCATGTCGGCCGGCTCGATTTCCTCGTAGGCCAGGCCGATCACTTCGATGTGCTCGCGCATCGCGTCCATCGCCGACAGCTCGGGCATTTCCTTCAGACAGGGCGCGCACCAGGTCGCCCAGAAATTCACCACCACCCACTTGCCGCGATGCGCGGCCAGGTCGAACGGGCCGTTGTCCAGGGTCGCCAGCCTCAAGTCCGGTACCTGCGAGGGCGCGGCCGGCGCCGCGGCGGGCTTGGGCGCCTCGGGCACCTCAGGCGCCCCGGGCGCTGCGGCGGCCTTGGGCGCCTCGGGCGCGGCGGCGGACTGGGGCGCCGGCGCCGGCTTATTGCAGCCCGCGAGCGCGACGGCCAGCAGCGACAGCGCGAGGATCGGGGCGAGGCGGCGTAGCGTCATCGGGTTCATTCCTGGTCGGCGTGGATGGTGGACACGGGGCGTTTGAGCAAATCGCGCAGGGGCACGCGCAGTTCGTCCATCGCCGCGACCGCGGAGCGGCCCAGCGAGTCGTCGCGGCAAGGCAGCATGGCCTCGGCGATCGGAATGCGCAGCCCGCAGGCTTCGTAGAGTTCGGCCAGCGACAGATCGTCGAGGTCGCGCGACAGCAGCCATTCGCCGCCCTCGGCGCGCGCGACCACGTTGATCGAGTTGAGCTGCGAGAGCATCTGCTGGACCAGGGTGTCGGTGAGCATGGGCTCGAGCTGTTGGATCTCGTCGCTGTGCAGGCCGCGGCCGTCGGCGCGGGCCTCGTTGAAACGCGCCAGCAGACGCAGCAGCCCGTACATCTCGAAGCCCAGCGGCAGGCGCATGCCGATCGGCTGGTAACGGAAGGCGGAAATCGAGGACGCCAGCGAGGCGCCCAGCAGCACCGCGATCCAGCTCAGGTAGATCCACAGCAGGAAGATCGGCACGGCCGCGAACGCGCCGTAGATCTTGGAATAGGAGCCGAAGCTGCCCAGGTACAGGCCGATGCCCCACTTGACCAGCTCGAACAGCGTGGCCGCCAGCAGCGCGCCGGCGAAGGCGTGGCGCCAGTGGATCGTGCGATGCGGGACCACGCGGTAGATCGCCGCGAACGCCAGCCATTCGATCGCCACTGGCGCCAGCTGCAGCATCACGCGCTCCAGCAGCCGTCCGGGTTGGGTCGCGAATACTTCCATCGAGAAGAACTTGGCCGACACCGCCAGGCTGGCCGCGGCCATCAGCGCGCCCAGGGTCAGCACCGTCCAGTACACCAGGAAGCGTCCAACCTGGGGCCGTGCCGCCTTGACCCGCCAGATCCGGTTGAAGGTCGACTCCACCCCATTGAGGGTGATCAGCAGCGACACCACCAGCGCGATCACGCCGGCCGCGGTGAGCTGGCCGATGTTGGCCGAGAACTGCTTCAGGCTGGCCTCGACCGAGCGCGCGGCCGAGGGCACGAAGTTGGAGAAGATGTAGTCGCTGAGGCGGTCGCTCCACTCGCTGAACACCGGGAACGCCGACAGCACCCCGAACACCACCATCGACAGCGGAACCAGGGCGAACACGGTGGTATACGACAGCGCGCCGGCGGCCTGGAACAGGTTGTCGTCGAGGAAACGCCGGGCCAGGAAGCGGAAGAAGGTGCCGACGCGCGCGCGGTCGCGCATGCGGTCGCCCCAGCGATTGATCGTGTTCAGCGGCTCCATCGACCGGAGGGTAACCGATGGGGCGTGCGGAGGGGATGCAGGGCCGCGCCCGCCCCTGCCCACCGCATCATCTATCCTTGTCGCCACAGGAGAATGCGATGACCGAAGTTCTGGTGCTCTACTACAGCCGCGGCGGATCGGTGGCACGACTGGCGCGCCAGATCGCGCGCGGCATCGGCGAGGTCGACGGCGTGCAGGCGCGGCTGCGCACGGTGCCGCCGGTCGCGGCGGTGACCCAGACCGCGGCGCCACCGGTGCCCGAGGACGGCGCGCCCTATGTCGAATCGCGCGATCTGGTCGAATGCGCGGGCCTGATCCTGGGCAGTCCCACCCGCTTCGGCAACATGGCCGCGCCGGTCAAGCATTGGCTGGACGGGCTGGGCGCGGAATGGGCCAGCGGCACCCTGGTCGGCAAGCCGGCGGCGGTGTTCACCTCCACCGCGACCCAGCACGGCGGCCAGGAATCGACCCTGCTGACGATGATGGTGCCCCTGCTGCACCACGGCTGCGTGATCCTCGGCATTCCCTACACCGAGCCCACGCTGAGCAGCACCCGCGGCGGCGGCACGCCCTACGGCGCCAGCCATGTAGCCGGCAGTCAGGACGATCCGCAGCCCAGCGAGGACGAAGCCAAGCTCGCGCGCGTGCTCGGGCGCCGGGTCGCCGAACTGGTGGTCAAGGTGAGCCGATGAGCCTGGCGCGCAAGATCCTGGCCCTGGCGCTGATCGCGCTGGTGGCCGTGTACGCGGTCTGGTTCGGCGGCCGTACGCCGCCGTCCTGGGGCGCGCTGGCAGTGTTCGCGCTGCCGCCGGCCTGGCTTGCGCTGGGCGTGCTGCGCGGCAGCGCGCGTGCCGGCTTCTGGTCGGCGGTGCTGGCGCTGGCCTGGTTCAGTCACGGGGTGATGGTCGCCTACTCGCGCCCGCCCGAGCGCACGCTGGCCTGGATCGAACTGGTGCTGGCGGTGGTGGTGGTGTTCGCGGCCAGCTTGCCCGGGCTGAAGTCTCGCTTCGGCGCCAAACCCGCGGCCTGAGCGGCGCCGACCTCGTTTTCTGTGGGAGCGGCGTGAGCCGCGATCGAGTACCTGCGCAGCTTCGCCATCGCGTCGGCCATCGATCGCGGCTTACGCCGCTCCCACAGAAGCGCGGTGCGCGGGCCTATAATTGCGCCGTCCCCAGCAATGCGACCCACTTTCGATGGACCAGCTCTGCATCGTCACCACCGGCGGCACGATCGACAAGATCTATTTCGACGACAAGTCCGACTACCAGATCGGCGAGCCGCAGATCGGCGGCATCCTGCGCGAGCTGGGGGTGACGTTCCAGTTCAACGTGATCCCGATCATCCGCAAGGATTCGCTGCACATCACCCAGGAGGACCGCGAGCTGATCCGCGCCGCGATCGCCGCGCAGCCGGCCCGGCACGTGCTGATCACCCACGGCACCGACACCATGGTCGAGACCGCCAAGGTGCTGGCCACGCTGACCGACAAGACCATCGTGCTGACCGGCGCGCTGAGCCCGGCGCGCTTCCGCGGTTCCGACGCCGAGTTCAACGTCGGCTGCGCGGTCGGCGCAGTGCAGTCGCTGCCGCCGGGCGTGTACATCGCCATGAACGGCCTGATCTGGGACCCGAACAAGGTGCGCAAGAACGTCGCGGCCAATCGCTTCGAAGCGATCTGACCGCCTCGACCTCGCACCCATGACCCCCGGCTTGCCGGGGGTTTTCGTTTATGCGCCGGGCATAAAGAAAGCCCCGGCGCGAGGCCGGGGCTCGGGGAACCACGGTGCCGACGCGCAGCGCCGGCATGCGCGATCAGAAGGTGATGCTCCAGCTGTCGATACGGCCCGTGTCCTGGGTGGCGTTGTCATTCACGCGCAGGTTCCAGGTGCCGTTCAAGGCCTCGCTGCTCAGGTTCTTGATGAAGGTGCCGGTCACGTTGTCGGCGCTGCCGCCGGTGCGGTTATGGATGTTGTAGAGCGTGCCGTCCGGCGCGACCAGATCGACCTTCAAATCGCCCTTGTAGGTGTGCAGGATGTTGACGGTGATCGAAGCGTTGCTGGGCGCGTTGCCGCTACGCCCCGATACCGCGATCGGGCTATTGACGGTGGCGTTGTCGGCGATCGGGTAATCGGTGCCGTTGCTGTAGGTCTGCGCACCGGTGCCGCCGACCGTGACCGAAGCGGTCTTGGTATTGCTGGCGCCGTCGTCGTCGGTGACCGTCAGCGTGACCGTGTAGGTGCCCGCGCTCGCGTAGGTGCGGCTGGGGTTGGTCGCGGTGGAGGTGGCGCCGTCACCGAAGTTCCAACTGCGCGAGACGATGCTGCCGTCGCTGTCGCTGGAGCTGTCGCTGAAGCTCGCGGTCAGGCCCGACACCGTAGCGCTGAAGTTCGCCACCGGCGCGGTGTTGCCGGGGCCGCCGCTGGCCGTCTTGGCGGCCTCGCCTAGGAAGGCCAGGCCCAGCTTCGCGAACGGCACGCTGTTGGTCGCCGAGTTGCCCATGTTGGCCAGGGTGTCGCCGGAGGTGTGCAGGTTCGGGAACAGCCGGCCCTCGTGGTACATCGCCGACGGAAAGCCGGCCGCGGTCCAGGAGGCGTGGTCGGAGCAACCGTAGCCGCAGGCCTCGGTGGCCAGGTTGAGTCCGCTACCGCCCATGTAGGCGGTGAACAGGTCCTGCAGAAACTGGACCATGCCGGCGTTGGAGTAATCGGTGATCACTTTGACGTGCGGATCGGAGCCGGTGCGGTAGTTGGTCATGTCCAGCTGCAGCGCCGCGACCACGTTCACGCCCTGGCTCTGGTACGCGGTGGCGATCGCCTTGGAACCGCGCAGGCCGACTTCCTCGGCCGCGTAGCCCATGAACTTGACCGTGCGCTTGGGCTTGTAGCCGCTGGCCATGGCGATGCGCAGCACTTCGGTCAGGGTGGCGATGCCGGACGCGTCGTCGTCGGCGCCGGGCGCGTTCATGGTGTTGCCGCTGCCGGAGTTGGAGATCGAGTCCAGATGCGCGCCCAGCACCACGACCTCGTTGGGCAGATCGGTGCCCTGGATGGTCAGGATCACCGAGGGCTGGGTCGAGCAGGTGGTGCAGCCGGTGTAGAGCTCGGCGCTGACATCGCTGCGGCCGTTGGCCAGGCCCAGCCAGGTGTTGCGAATCCACTCGGCCGAGGTCCGGCCGGTGGTCGAGGCGTAATAGCGGTTCGGGTACTGGGTGGACAGGTGGCTGATGGTGGAGCGGATGTTGGCCTCGCCGACCTGGCCCAGCCAGGGCGTCACCGTGGCCTGGTTGTCGATGGTGTAGGCGGCCAGGAACTTGCCGGCCATCGCCTGCGCGCTGCGGTCGTTGCGCACGAAGGCTTCGGCCTCGGCGCGGGTGGCGAAGGCGAAGTAGCCGCCGCAGCGGCGTTCCTTTTCGTGCACGTGACGGGTGATGTCGGCGAGCTGATGGGTCTTCACTTCCGAGATCACCAGCGGCGCGCCGGTGGCGCCGACGCGGGCGCTGGATTGGCGGGCCAAGGTCTTGACGCCGGCGTCGTAGGTTTCGCGCGAGGTGACCACGTAGACCGGCGCGAACGGGTCGTCGCTGGCGTCGGCGGGACGCATGTGATCGTGCTCATGCGTGGTCTGCGCGAGCGCGGGGACAGCGGTCAGAGCTAAGGCCAACGCAAGCAGCGTCGGCAGCGGGGCGTGAACGGGGTTCATGGTGCGACTCCTGGTGGCTGCGCCCGATGTGTTTGGGTGTGGGGCGCGACGGAAAGACGGCCGGAACCTGGGGGTCGCCCCGGCCGCGCGGGCGACGATGCGGCGCTGCCGCTCCGGCGCCGGCCGGAGCGACGGACGCGCGCACGGTCAGAAGGTGATGCTCCAACTGTCGATCGTGCCGGTGTCGGCGCTGGCGTTGTCGTTGACGCGCAACTTCCAGGTGCCGTTGAGCGGCTCGCTGCTCAGGTCCTTGATGAAGGTGCCGGTCACGTTGTCGGCGCTGCCGCCGCTGCGGTTGTGCAGGTTGTAGAGGGTGCCGTCGGGCGCGACCAGATCGACCTTCAGATCGCCCTTGTAGGTGTGCAGGATGTTGACGGCGATCGAGGCGTTGCTGGGCGCGTTGCCGCTGCGACCGGACACGGCTATCGGGCTGTCGACGGTGGCGTTGTCGTTGATCGGATAGTCGGTGCCGTTGCTGTAGGTCTGGCTGCCGGTAGTGCCGACGATGACCGACGCGGTCTTGGTATTGCCGGCGCCATCGTCGTCGGTCACCGTCAGCGTGACCGTGTAGGTGCCTGCGGCGCTGTAGGTCTTGCTGGGATTCGTGGCGGTGGACGTCGTGCCGTCGCCGAAATTCCAGCTGCGCGAGACGATGGAGCCGTCGCCGTCGCTGGAGCTGTCGGTGAAGGCCACGCTCAGGCCGCTGACCGCGGCGCTGAAGTTCGCCACCGGCGGGGCGTTGCCGCCGCTACCGGACACGGTGAAGCGCACCGCATTGGGCGTGCCGGGCTTGCCCGACGCATCGGTGGCCTGCACATAGACCGTGTGCACGCCCGGGCTGAGCCCCGCGGTCGGCAGCGCCACCGTCACCGTCTCGGTGCTGGCGTTGTAGCTGCCGTCGCTGGCGTTCATCGCCACCGCCACCGCGCCCGCCGCCCAGGGCGGCGCATCCAGATAGGCGCGTGCCGAGGCGATGGTGTGCACCGCCTCGCTGCCGTTGCTCTGGTTGTAGGCGGCGTCGCTGACGCTGGCGGTGATCGTCACCGGCGTACCGGCCGGCACGCTCACCGCCGAGGCGCTGACCGACTGGGTGTCGGGCCCGGACGGATATTGATACGGCGCATACAGATTGCGCGCGGCGTAGCGCAGCGCGCGCAGGTTGTTGGGCAGGGTCGCGCTCTGGAAGGTCGAGCAGCTCTCGAAGAAGGCCACGCCCAGCTCGATCGTGTAGCTGGGCACGCCGAGCAGACCGTACATGGTGTCGTCGGTGGTGCCGTCGGTGGCGTAGAGCTCGTTGGACTGTTGCGGGCGGTAGTTGTTGAAGTAGGCCAGACGCCGGCCCAGGGTCTGCAGCGGCACGCTGTTCGGCGCCGGCGTGGTGGTGTCGCCCCAGGACCACAGCACCAGTTGCGAATAGCTGTGGATGTCGAAGAACAGGCCCTGGTAATCGTCGGGCGCGGCGCTGCCGATGGCGTCGTCGCGGCGGTCGGGGAAGATGCCGCCGGTGTAGACGCCGCTGGCGTTGCGGGTGCCGGCGACCAGGCGCACCAGGTTCTGGGTTTCCGGTTCGGACGAGCTGGCCGCGCCACGGTAGGTTTCGGCGCAGGCGTTGCCGCTGGAACCGCCGGCGGCGCTGTTCCAGTGGAAGGGGAAGTTGCGGTTGAGATCGACGCCGTAGGACGAGGCGCTGCAGCTGCCGTTGAGGTTGTCGGTGTTCTTGCGCCACGACGCACCGGCTTCGGCTTTCTTGCGGCCGTCGGGATTGGCCTGCAGCACCAGCTGGAAGGCGAAGTTGTCCATCAACCAGGTGGCCTCGGCATCGCTGCCGTAGCCGTTGACCAGCCACTCGGCGAAGCGCGTGAGCAGCTCGGCCGGGGTGTACTCGCGCGCATGAATGGAGCCGAACACCACCATGGTCGGCTTGTTCGGCAGCGCCGCGTCGGTGGCGGTGTTGGTCAGCCGCAGCACCTTCATTTCGTAACCGGTGGCGGCGTTGCGGCTCTTCTGCCAGCTCGGCCCGATGTTGGCGATGCGCGCCAGGTTCGGCTTGGCCGCGGCCAGGTCGTCCATGGTCGTGTAGGTCTCTTCGACCGTGCGGTAGCAGGCGTAGCCGGGAATCGCGGCCGGCCCCAGCAGGGGCGCGTTCGCCATCGCCGACTGCATCGCCTGCAGGCGCCGGGTCGCGTCGGCGTCGACTTCGACGCGGAAGCCGGCGCGGCGCAGCGCCTCGATGTCTTCGGGCAAGGCCTCCACGCGCACGGTGCGCGCTACCCGATCGACGATCAGATGCTGGAAGCGGGAAGCGACGCGCTGCAGTTGCGCGCGGTCGCGGTAATGGGCGGTGACGAACACCGTGGCGTCATCCTCGGCGGCGGGCGCCGCGGAGGCGAAAGCGAACAGCAACACAGCAGCGTGGACGAGGCGCATGGCGTGACTCCGTGACGTGCGGGCCCGGGCCCGCTGCGAACGTGCCGGAACGATCGGCGCGAGCCGACCCGTGGAAGGGGACCAACGCGCGCGCACGCGGGCTCCCGCCCCCGCGCGGACGGCGCGGGAGCGGGAGGACGTGCACGGCCGGGTTTACGCTCCCGTAGCGTGTCCTCTCCGGCCGAAGCCGGAGAGGACGTGTCGGATCAGAACGTGATGCTCCAGGTGTCGAGCACGCCGGTATCCGCGTTGGCGTTGTCGTTCACGCGCAGCTGCCAGGTACCGTTCAGCGGTTCGCTGGTGAGGTCCTTGGTGAACGTGCCGATCACGTTGTCGGCGCTGCCGCCGGTGCGGTTGTGGATGTTGTAGAGCGTGCCGTCCGGCGCGACCACATCGACCTTGAGATCGCCCTTGTAGCTGTGGTTGATCGTGACCGAGATCGAAGCGTTGCTGGGACCGTTGCCGGTGCGGCCGGAGACCGAGATCGGACTGTTGATGGTGCTGTTGTCGTTGATCGCGAAGTCGGTGCCGTTGGTGTAGGTCTGCACGCCGGTGCCGCCGACCGTGACCGAGGCGGTCTTGGTGTTGCTGGCGCCGTCGTCGTCGGTGACCGTCAGCGTGACCGTGTAGGTGCCCGCGGTCGCGTAGGTGCGGCTGGGGTTGGTCGCGGTGGAGGTGCCGCCGTCGCCGAAGTTCCAGCTACGCGAGACGATGGTGCCGTCGCTGTCGGTGGAGCTGTCGGTGAAGTTGGCGGTCAGCGCGCTGGTGGCGACGCTGAAGTTCGCCGTCGGCGCGACGTTGCCGCCGCCGGACGAATCCAGGCCGTCGATGAACTGCACGCCGGTGCCGCCCGCATCCAGCCAGTTGCTCAGACGGGTGGCATTGGTGCCGCCGCCGGTCCAGGACACCGAGATGCGGCCGTAGTAGTCGGCCTTGGCGTTATCGGCGGCCGAGCACGAGGACGGGCCGCCGTGCAGCTGGCCGATCACGCGCTTTTCGGGGCTGAACAAGGGCGAGCCCGAGGAACCGCCCTCGGTGACGCCGATGCCCGGGATCCAACGCACGAAGATGTGCGAGCCGTCGCCCGGCGAGGTCGGGTTGGTCTGCGCGCCGCCGTAGCTGGTGGTGCGGGTGGCGCTGGTGCCGTGGCTGATGCGCTTCTCGGCGACGTTGGGATGGTGGATGCCGGTGGCGCCGCTGAAATCGCCGCTGCGCGCATCCCAGCCGTTCCAGAACAGGTTGTAGGCGGCGGGCGCGGCGTCGTCCAGTTCGACCAGGGTGAAGTCGGACGCGGCGTTGGAGGCGCGGTGGAAGGCGCCGGTCAGGGTCTGGGCCAGCGAGCCGTTACCGTTCTGACCGCTCTGGGTGCTGCCGGGCGCGCGGCAGGTCGAGTTCTGGTAGTTCCAGTACGTTACCAGCGAAGCGGCGTTGGAGGCGCTGATGCCGCAGTGGTTGGCGGTCAGGAAGTACATCTTGCGATCATTGGCGGCGTTGTTGAGCAGGCTGCCCGAGCAGAACAGGCTGCCGCCGGTGGAGATCGCCGCGACCGAACGGATCTGCGCGCGCCAGGCGTCGCCTTCCGGGCAGACCACGTCGACGTTGCAACTGCCCGAGGTGCCCTGCGCGGTCACCATGTCGGACTGCAGCTGCTGGGCCATGCGGGTGAAGCCGCGGTAGTCGTGACCGACCTTGGCCAGGCGCAGCTTGAGCTGGCCGACTTGATCGCGCGGCACCACCACTTCGATCACCGCTTCGGCGCCGTTGACGATGGGCGTCCACAACTGGCCGTGCGACTCGTTGTCGGCGGCGGTGTACATGCGCACCACCGACGGATCGGAGGCGGCGGCGCGGCTGAGGTTGGCCGGATACACCAGCAGGCGGCCGCCGGCGGGCATCTTGTATTCGCTGAAACCGAAGTTCAGCGACAGTGCGCCGCGCGACTGCACGCGCAAGCGCCAGACCATGTCGTTGCCGACTTCTTCCCACACGCCGGAATTCAGCGGGGTCAGATCGACGGACAGCGATTGCGCGTAGCGCGGCGGCAGATCGTGCGCTTCGCGCTGGCGATCCTCGGCCTGCAGCGCCGGCACGTCCACCGCCTGCATCGTGCGCATCTCGACGCGGTCGAGCGCGGTCAGGCTATGGTCGAACGCGGCGGGACGCGCACCAGGCGCCGCAATGGCGACGCCGAGCGACGAAAGTCCCAGCAGGACCAGGGAACCGTACATTCGTTTCATGAGTCTCTCTCCATCCGTAGTAGAGGGCATGACCGGCTCGCCGCTCAGAATCGCCGGCCGTCATGGCCTTAGATGGCGAGCGCGGATCAATCGTTTGGCATGCGACCGACGGTGTCGGCGTGCATCCGGCGAGTTGATACGTGTTTGACACGGGCAATGCCGCATCGCGATGAACCGGCGATGCGCTCGAACGATGAAACCGGGCGAACCCCTTTTCGCCCGTCACGACGCTAAGCGTGCATTAACTGTGGAACAAGCGTGATCCGTTGCGATTCGACAACGCATTCGTGATGCACGTCATGCATATGACCAGTAACCGCTTCCAGTCATTTTTGTATACGACTACCTGATGTATAGGCGCCCCGCTCCGGCATGCGCGGCGATATCGATCGCGCAAAAAAAGACCCCGGCCGTAGCCGGGGTCGGAGAGAGCGTTCGCGGCGTCCTTGCCAGCGAATTCGCGCTTAGAACGTGACGCTCCAGCTGTTGATGTAGCCGGTGTCGCCGCCGGCGTTGTCGTTGACGCGCAGCTTCCAGGTACCGTTCAGCGCTTCGGTCGACAGGTTCAGCGTGACCGTCTTGTTGATGTTGTCGGTGCTGCTGCCGGTGCGGTTGTGGATGTTGTAGAGCGAACCGTCCGGAGCCACCAGGTCCACCTTCAGGTCGCCCTGGTAGGTGTGCACGATCGCCACCGTCACCGAGGCGTTGCTGGGGGCGTTGCCGCTGCGACCGGAGACCGTGATCGGGCTGTCGACCGTGGCGTTGTCGCTGATGGTGTAGTCGGTGGTGTTGCTGTAGGTCTGGGTGCTGCCGCCACCGCCGGTGGTGTAGCTACCGGTCAGGCTGGCGCCCGAGAACGTCGAGTAACCGCGCACCAGCACGTGGTAGGTGCCGGCCTGGGCCGTGGCGATGTTGCAGGTCTCGGCGTTGGTGCTGCCTTCGGACTTGCAGTCGTAGCTGGCCGTGGTCGGCGCGCTGCCGAACTTCACGAACAGATCGGCATCGCCGCTGCCGCCGGCGGTGACGAACTTCAGCGCGCTGGCGCCGGCCGGAACCACCATGGTGTAGCGCAGCTCGGTGCCGGCGCTGCCGGCCAGGCCGGTGACCGGGGTGCCGTTGGTCAGCGTGCCGGTCTGCGGCGGGGT
Organism: Lysobacter sp. Root604; assembly: GCF_001427505.1. NCBI lineage: Bacteria > Pseudomonadati > Pseudomonadota > Gammaproteobacteria > Lysobacterales > Lysobacteraceae > Lysobacter > Lysobacter sp. Root604. The sequence continues at coordinate 29,004 of NZ_LMGS01000014.1, forward strand.
GGTGCCGTTGACGGCGTCGACCGCGGCCTTGGCGTTGAGGATGCCCGGGCCGATGCTCTGCGACGGGGTCGACGGGAACGCGGTGACGTTGGCCTTGATGATCGACTCGATCTCGGCCGGCGTCTTGGGCGTGGTCGCCACGGCCTGCATCAGCGCCACCACGCCGGCGACGTGCGGGGTCGCCATCGAGGTGCCGTTGTAGGAGGCGTAGGTTTCCGAACCCGGCGTGGTCGAACCGGAGTTGAGGGTCGACAGGATGTTCGAGCCCGGTGCGGCGATGTCGATCAGCGCGCCGTAGTTGGAGAAGCTCGAACGCGCGCCGGTGCTGGTGATCGAAGCCACCGCGATCACGTTGTTGCAGTTCGCCGGCGAGGCGTTGGACACGTTGACGTTGTCGTTGCCGGCGGCGATCACCAGGGTGGTGCCACGGCTGACCGCGCTGTTGATCGCGTTCTGGGTGGTGGTGCCGCAAGCGCCCGAGCCGCCCAGCGAGAGGTTGATGACCTCGGCCGGGTTGGCGTTGGCGGGCACGCCGCTGACGGTGCCGCCCGACGCCCAGATGATCGCGTCGGCGATATCGGAGTCGTAGCCGCCGCAGGTGCCGAGCACGCGCACCGGCACGATCTTGGCGCCGTAGGCGACGCCGGCCACGCCCTTGGCGTTGTTGGTCACCGCGGCGATGGTGCCGGCGACGTGGGTGCCGTGCCAGCTCGAACCCTGCGCGGCATGGGTGCCGCCGCACTGGTTGGCGCTGACCCAGTCGCCCGGATCGCTGGGATCGCTGTCGCGGCCGTTGCCGTCGTTGGACACGGTGGTGTCGATGATGAAGTCGTAGCCGGGCAGGATGTTGGCGCTGAGGTCGCTATGGCTGGTGATGCCGGTGTCCAGCACCGCCACGACCGAGCCGCTGCCGTTGGTCACGTCCCACGCCTGGTTGGCCTTGATGCCGTAGGTGCCCGAATAGCCCCACTGCTCGCTGTAGCGGGTGTCGTTCGGGGTCAGGAAGGCGTGGTTGAGCTTGTCGACTTCGACGTATTCGACGTTGGCGTCGGCGGCGATTTGACGCATCAGCGTCTCGGCTTCGACACGGTCGAGCGCGCGATCGCTGCGCACGACTTCGGCGCCCAGGGCGGTGCGGCGCAGCGAGCGGATGCCCAGGGCCTTGCCGGCGCCGGCGGTGGAAGCGGCCGTGCTCAGCGAGCGCTGCAGCGTGCTGGCGTTGGTGGTCGGAGCGCTACCGTCCTTGAACTTGACGATGAAGCGCTGAACTTTTTCGGAAGACTGCAGGCCGGCGAGATTGACGCGGCCAGCGGCGAACGCCGGGGCGGCGATCATGCTCGAAGCCAGTACGGCTGCCGTGGCGGCGGCCAGGGCGTGCACGCGAATGCGACGCGAGGACAGCTGAGACATCTATGTAACCCCCGAAGCTGGAATAAGCCGCTAAGCGCGGCAAAAAACCGCAAGAACCTCTCTCCGACCGGCGGGATTACCGCGGCCTTAGGCTCGAACGGTGGATACGGACAGGTGACAAAATGTGTCCGCAAAGTGACGCTAGTCGACCTTTCGTACCCATCGCAACGGGGATATCCACTCAATGTGCACAGGTATTTGTGACTATCGTCACAATTTATTGCGGTAACCGCTTTCACGTGAAATCGACACGAGAATATGCCGCATCGCAACATGCGGTTGCGCGCCTGAGACGGGAAACCCAGGTTAAGTCGCGGTTTTAGCAGGGAATCTTGGACGCAAACCCGTCATGGCTTGGCCGTTTCTAGGTGCCGTCAGGCACAAGGCAGGCGGCACCACCGGTGACGGGGCCGCGCGCCGCCGCAAACGGCGCCTACAAGATTGGCCTAGGCCCTACCCCGCCAACGCCCCAGGCCTTGAGGCGTGTGGCGCAAGGTGCGGCGAGCGGCCGCACCGCAAATTCGACCCCGCACCACCGCTTTCGCGATGGCGCCCAGCGGTCGCCTCAGCGGTCCAGGCTGCCGCCGATCGGCATGATCGAGACGACGCCGTCGATCTCGATGTACTCCACGTCCGGATCGGCCGCGAAGGTCTGCATCAGTTTCTGCGCCTCGGCCTTGCTCAAGGGACGGTCGGCGCGAAACACGTCGGCAGCCACCGACAGGCGCAGCTTGTGTTCCAGCTTGATCGCGCCGCCGCCGCTCTTCAGGCCGCTGTTGCCGGCGGTGCTGGCAAACCTAGCCTTGACGCTGTCTTGCTCGCGCGCAGGCACGCTGCCGTCGCGGTACTTGACGATGAATTGCTGGTACGGGCCGTTGCCCTGCAGCTCGCCCACATGCGCCTTCGGGGCACCGCCGTCGCCGTTGGAGGGTGCGGACGCCATGCAGGCGCTCATCGCCAAGGCCAGCGCGGCTGCGCTGACGGCGAGCACGGATCGGCGGAAAGGGCTGGACATGGCATCGGCTCCTGGGTCATGGCGTTCCTGATTCCGAAACGCACCGGCAGTGCGAATGGGGTTGAGGCTAGCGTTCGTACGCTAGTCGGCCCGCGCTGAACGCCGCGGAACCGGCGCGGTCGCAGGTGCGGCCGGCGACGCGGGGGTACGCGCCGCCGGACCGCCGGACAATGGTGCGCCCGGACTCGGGGTCGGGTCCGGACGCACCCGCGTGCCGGGTCCGCCGTTCGCGCGGCGGACCCGACCCGCTTGCCCGTTGGCTCAGAACGTGAGGCTCCAGCTGTTGATGCGACCGGTATCCCCGGCGGCGGCGTCGCGCACGCGCAGCTTCCAGGTGCCGTTGAGCGTCTCGCTGGTCAGGTTGCTCACCGTGATGGTCCTGTTGATACCACCACTGGATCCGCTGCGGTTGGCCAGGTTGTAGACCGAGCCATCGGGCGCGATCAGGTCGACGACCAGGTCGCCGCGGTAGGTGTGCACGATGTCCACCGACAACGAGGTGTCGGCCGGCGCGTTGCCGCTACGACCGGACACCGTGATCGCGCTTTCCGCCGTGGCGAAATCGCCGATCGAATAGTCGGCGCTGTTGGTGTAGGTCTGGCGCACGTTACCGGACGCGGACACCGTGACCGAGCCGGTCTTGGTGTTGGTGGCGCCGCCGTTGTCCGTGACCGTCAGCGTGACGGTATAGGTGCCCGCGGCCGCGTAGGTCTTGCTGGGATTGGCGAGGGTCGAAGTGGTGCCGTCGCCGAAGCTCCAGCTGCGCGAGGCGATCGTGCCGTCGCTATCGCTGGAGGTATCGGTGAAGCTCACGGTCAAGCCGCTGGCAGAGGAAGCGAAGTTCGCCACCGGCGCCGCGTTGACCGGACCGCCACCGCCTGCGGCCGCCACCGCCGCCGCCGCGTCGATCAGGCCCGGGCCGCAGCCGCCGGGGCAGTTGGCCGCGGAGATCGGACGCGCGGTATTGGCCAGGATCTGGCGCACCTGCTCGAAGGTCTTGGGGGTGGCCGAGACCGCCTGGATCAGCGCGACTACGCCGGCCACGTGCGGCGACGCCATCGAGGTGCCTTGCTCGAAGGCATAACCATCATTCGAGTACGTGGACAGGACGCCCTGCGCATCGTGGCTGCGCGTGCAGTCGCCGGCGCGGGGCACGCGATTCAAGGGCAGGAACTCGTTGGTCGGTGAGCAGGTCTCGCCGCCCGGCGCGGTGATGTCGATGGTCGCACCGTAGGTCGAATACCAGGCGCGCTTGCCGCCCTGGTCGCTGGCGGCGACGCTGATCACGTTGTTGCAGCTGGCGGGCGTGGAACCGGCGACGTCGATGTTGCTGTTGCCGGCGGCGGCGACCACGATCGAGCCGTTGGCGGTCGCGGTGTTGATGGCGGTCTGGTAGGCCGGTGTGGCCGAACACGGCGCGTCGCCGCCCAGCGACATGTTGATGACCTCGGCCGGATTGGCGTTGGCGGGCGCGCCGGCGACGGCGCCGCCGGAAGCCCAGACGATGGCGTCGGCGATGTCCGAGGTGGCGCCGGAACCCTCACGACCGAGCACGCGGATCGGCACGATGCGCGCACCGTAGGCCACGCCGGCCACGCCGGAGGCGTTGTTGGTGACCGCGCCGATGGTGCCGGCGACATGGGTGCCGTGATAGACCCCCGAGGAGTCGTTCGGGTTGGCGTCGCGGCCGTTGCCGTCGTCGGACGCGCCGCAGCCGGCGACGCCGCCGCAATCGGTCGCCGAGAAGCCCGTGGTGGAGGTGACGAAGTCGTAGCCGGTCAGGACATTGGCGTTCAGATCGGGGTGCGAGACGATGCCGCTATCGATCACCGCCACCACCACCCCATTGCCGCTGGTGCTGTTCCAGGCGGTCGGCGCATTGATGCCCACCGCGCTGTTGGCGTAATGCCACTGTTCGTTGAAGCGGGTGTCGTTGGGTACGGCAAGCGCGTGCATGATGTAGTCGGGCTGCACCCATTCCACGTTCGGATCGGCGGCCAGCTGCTGGATCACCGCGCGCGCTTCGTCGCTGTTGAGGGCGGTGTCGTTGACCACCACGTCGGCGCCCATCGCCATCCGGCGCAGATGCTTGAGGCCCAGGCGCTTGCCCTTGGAGGCGGCCGGCAGCACGGTGCGCGCGGAGGCCGCGCCCAGGGACGACGCGACCGAGGCGGTGCTGGCCGTCGGTGCGCTGCCGTTCTTGTATTTGACGATGAAGCGGCTGTAGTGCTCGCCGGACTTCAGGCCGGAAACGACCGCATGCCCGGCGAAGGCGGGCGCGGCGATGGAGGTCAGCGCCAGCGCGGTGGCGGCGGCGAGCGCGCGTACGCGCAGCGTGGTGTTCGAGTTCGACATCGTAGAAAGATCCTCGAATGAAGCCCATGGGTAGGCCGCGGATTGCGGCGATGGAGGCTGGGCGGGCACGGGCGCCCACCGGACCGTGAATCGCGACGCGTGCCGCGATGCAGATCGAAGCTACGTTTCGGCGCACGCAGAAGGCACAGGAAACCCGCGCGTTCCACGGCCTTAAACGTGACCCACATCGCAATTTCACTAATTGAAATTAATGCTCCACCATAAAGCCACAATCATCGTGTTTTTAGGCACAAAAAGGACTCGCGCGCGCCCAACGCAGAACTAGGCCGCCCTCCCCACCCTTTTAATATCAATGAATTAGACAAAAACCTCGCACCCACGCGCCGCGCCACCGAAAACCGCGAACACGCCGACCACTGCCTCGCCAAAACAGAAAATATGCCTGGCGGCACACCACCGCACGCCACCGCCCGCCCGGCGGGCACGCAAAGAAAAGCCCCGGCCGAAGCCGGGGCTGAGATGCGCAACACGACGACGCTCGCGACGCGGAGGGCGCCGCGATCGCCGGCCTGCGATCAGAAGGTGATGCTCCAGCTGTCGATGTAGCCCACGTCCTGACCGGCCCGGTCGGCCGCGCGCAGACGCCAGGTGCCGTTGAGCGCTTCCGTCGACAGGTTCTTGGTGAAGGTGCCCGAGACGTTGTCGGCGTCGCCGCCGGTGCGGTTGTGGATGTTGTAGACCGAGCCGTCCGGCGCCAGCAGGTCCACGATCAGATCGCTCTTGTAGGGATGGACGATGTTGACCGTGATCGAGGCATTGGTCGGGGCGTTGCCGGTGCGGCCAGAGACCACGATCGAGCTGCTCACGCCGGTGGCGTTGTTGTCGGGAATGTTGACGTCGGTGCCGTTGCTGTAGGTCTGCACGCCGCTGCTGCCCACCGTGACCGTGGCGGTCTTGGTGTTGCTGGCACCGCCGTTATCCGTGACCGTCAACGTGACGGTGTAAGTACCGGCCGCCGAGTAGGTCTTGCTGGGGTTGGCGAGGGTGGAGGTGGTGCCGTCGCCGAAGTTCCAGCTGCGCGAGGCGATGGAGCCGTCGCTGTCGGTGGAGGTATCGGTGAAGGTCACCGTCAGGCCGCTGGCCGAGGACGTGAAGTTCGCCACCGGTGCGGCGTTGCCGGTACCGCCCTGCGCGGCCAGCACGGCCGCGGCCGCGTCGACCAGACCCGGACCGCAACCGCCCGGGCACTTGGCGGCCGTGATCGGACGCGCGGTGTTGGCCAGGATGGTCTGGATCTGCGCGGGCGTCTTCGGCGTCGGCGCCACCGACTGCATCAGCGCGACGATGCCGGCCACGTGCGGCGCGGCCATCGAAGTGCCTTGGTTGAAGAAGTAGCCGTTGGCGTTGTAGGTCGAGAGCACGCCGCGGGTCTCGTGATTCTGCTGGCACTTGCCGGCGGTGGACTCGCCCAGGGCCAGGAACTCGACCAGCGGCGAGCAGGTTTCGCCGCCCGGCGCGGTGATGTCGATGGTGGCGCCGTAGTTGGAGTACCAGGCGCGATTGCCGTTGATGTCGCTGGAAGCGACCGAGATCGCGCCCGGGCAGTTGGCCGGCGAGAAGCCCGACACGTCGCTGTTGCTGTTGCCCGAGGCGATGACCACGGTGGTGCCGCGGTTGATCGCGGCGGTGATCGCGTTCTGGTAGGTCAGGCCGCAGGAACCGGTGCCGCCCAGCGAGAGGTTGATGACTTCGGCCACGTTGGCGTTGGCCGGCACGCCGCTGACGGTGCCGCCGGAGGTCCAGGTGATCGCGTCGACGATGTCGGAGGTGTTGCCGTAACCGCCGTTGCCGAGCACGCGCGCATGCACGACCTTGGCGTTGTAGGCCACGCCGGCGACGCCGAGGCTGTTGTTGGTGACCGCGGCGATGGTGCCGGCGACGTGGGTGCCGTGCTTGACGTTGGAGGCGTCGGTTGGATCCGCGTCGCGGCCGTTGCCGTCGCCGGAGCCGCCGTTGCCCGTCGTGGTCGAGGTGACGAAGTCGTAGCCAGGCAGGGTGTTGGCGTCGAGATCGTTATGCGCGAGGCGGCCGCTGTCGATCACCGCCACCACCACGCCGGTACCGGTGGCGGTATCCCAGGCGCTGGAGACATTGGCGCCGACGGCGTTGGTGGCGTAGTGCCACTGCTCGTTGTAGCGCGGGTCGTTCGGCGTCGCCAGCGCCTGCATGACCAGGTCGGGCTCGACGTAATCGACGTTGGGATCGGCGGCGATCTGCCGCATCAGCGATTCGGCCTCGGCGCGGCTGAGCTTGCGATCGCTGCGCACCACGTCGGCGCCCAGCGCCATCCGACGCAGTTGCTTCAGACCCAGGTGCTTGCCGGACACCGCCGGCAGCGCGCGCGCGGCGCCGCTGAGCGAGGACTGCAGCGCGGCTGCGCTGCTGCGCTCGGCCGACTGGTCCTTGTACTTGACGATGAACTGGTCGTAGTTGCCTTCGGCCTTCAGGCCCGACGCGTTCATGCGGCCAGCGAACGCCGGCGCGGCGAAGGCCGTCAGCGCGACGGTCGTGGCGACCACGAGCGCGCGTACGCGGAACTGGCCTTGAGTGGAAATCGACATCCTTGGAACCCCCGATGGAAAACAAGCGCCGCAAGTCCGCGGCAGGGACCGCCCCAGTCCGGGCGCGGCCGCGCATGCGGTCGTCGCGATCGGCTCGGGGCGGAAGCTCGACGTGCAGCATTGCGCTGCACGGGGACCACGCTAAGGAGCCCGCGAAGGCCGGGACAATGAGGTAAGCCACCTAGGTCACACGGAAATACGTGACATAGGCCACATATTTCTTGACGAGCATCATTTGCTGCACTGCAAAGATACTGACCCGTAGTGAGCATAAAGCTCCTAAACGGCACACTATTTACAGCCGACATCGCGGCGTCGCCGCGGCCGCAGGCCAGGCCTGCCCGCCCTGGCGATGGGCAACAAAAAACCCCGGCCAAGGCCGGGGTGGGTGCAGGATCGAAAAGTCGACGGGCCGCCGCGGCGCACTCGGGGGCGAGGTACGCCGCGACGACCGTCGAAAACCGATCGATTCAGAAGCGGGCGATCAGAACGTGACGCTCCAGCTGTTGATGTAGCCCACGTCCTGCGGGGCGCGGTCGGCCGCGCGCAGCTTCCAGGCGCCGTTGAGCGTTTCGCTGCTCAGGTCGATCACGCGGTCGGTGATGATCACGTGGTCGGTGCCATCGTTGACGTTGGGACGGTTGAACAGGTTGTAGACCGTGCCATCCGGCGCGATCAGATCGACGATCAGATCGCCGCGGAACGGGTGCTGCACATTGACCGACACCTTGGCCGTGCTGGGGGCGTTGCCGGTACGGCCCGACACGGTGATGGTGCTGCTGGCACCGGTGGCGTTGTTGTCGGGAATGTTGACGTCGGTGGCGTTGCTGTAGGTCTGCGCGCCAGGCGGATTCGGATTGCTGCCCGCGAGCAGCGCATCGACGGCCTCGAAAGCCTGCACCAGGCCGTAACCGAACTCGTTGTCGCGGCCGGCCGGGCCGAGATCCAATGCGGTCGACAACAAGGCTTCACGCACTTCCGCCGGGGTCGCACTGGGCTTGGCGCTGAGCATCAGCGCCGCCACGCCCGCCACGTGCGGGCTGGCCATCGAGGTGCCGCTCAGAACGGCATAGTTGTCGACACCATAGACGTAGGTGGGATTGACGGTGACGGTCTGCCCGACCAGGCCGCGCAGCGCCTGCCCGGAAGCCTGGCTGACGGCCACGCCGGTAAGCGTGGACGGATCCTTGAGACCGGTGCTGTAAGCGAACGGATCGGACACGTTGTTGTACAGGATGATGGCGCGGCCGCCGCCGCTCTTGACGTTGGTGACCTTCTCCAGCGTGGTGTTGTCGCCGCGCTCGCACAGCACCACCTTGCCGCTCCAGCTGCCTGCGCTGGCGCAACGACCGCCATCGATCAGGGCCGCGGCCACGGTCGCCGATGCGCTGTTGGCCATCGGCAACGTGTCGTAACTGCCGCCGCCGACCACGCTGACCGGCGTGCCGCGCTTGGGATAGGTGCTGGAAACGTCCTGACCCGGTGCGGCGATATCCACGCCGTCGTTGAACTGCGAGAACGCAGCCTTGGCGTTGTTCGAGTCCAGCGCGGCCACGGAGATCACGCTGGGATAGGACGCCGGATAACTCTTGGTGCTGGTACCGTCGTTGCCGGCCGCGGCCACCAACACGATGCCCTGGTTATACAGATTGCTGAAAGCGGCACTTTCGGCACTGCTCTGACCGGCACCGCCCAGGCTCATGTTGATGACCTTGGCGCCAGCCTGCGCGCACTTGTCGGCGGCCGCGATCAGGTCGGAGCTGAAAGAGAAGCTGCAGCTGGGGCCGTCGAAGTACTTGACGATATGCAGCGAGACCTTGCCCGGGCTGACGCCGGTCACGCCCTTGCCGTTGCCGCCCACCGCGGCGATGGTGCCGGCCACGTGGGTGCCGTGGCCGCAGTCGTCGGTGTTCCAGGTGCGGCCGCTGTCCGCATAGCCGGTGATGCTGATGCCGGCGAAGTCCTCGTGGTTGCTGCGCAGGCCGGAGTCGATCACGCAGACCTTCACCCCGTTGCCGTTGGCGCCGGTGGCGACGGTGTCGGGCGCTTGCACGCGGGGGATGCCGAAGGGTACGTACTCGGCCAGCGGATAACGCGGCATATCGCGCTCGATGACCAGGTTCTTGTTGTTGCGCAGGCTGCTCAGCACCTGCGGCGACAAGGTCATGACCACCGAATCGAGCTGGTCGAATTCGTGGTGGGTCTTGCCTTCGGTCAGCGCGGCGGCACTCAAGCCCTTGGCCGAAGCCGTGGCGCGCAGCGCCTTCACCGACTGCTGCAGCTGGGCCTTGAACTGCGCCTTCTGGCCGCGCGGGAACCGGATCCAGACCCGGTTCGGATCGCCGGACGACTGCGCGCCGGTCGGCAGCAGTTCCGTCGGCGGTGCGGCGCCGACCGCACCGGCCACGCCGAGCGCCATGACGGCGATCAACGCGACCAGGCGCGCGCGGTGCTTGGATACTTTACGAACTTCCATTCCCTACCCCTAGATGTATTCGATTTGGAACGAGCGGCAACGGCCGACGCCAGCGTGCGCGATCGACGGCGCAACCCGTATCGGAGCTGCCGCGATGCGATGGACGACCCGCACTCGGTGCCGCGCGGCCCGAGCCGCGCGGCGACCGTGTTGGCGAACGCACGCCCGGCCGAGGCCGGGACGTGCGCTGCCGGACTGATGCGGCAAGGATCAGAACGTGATGCTCCAGCTGTTGATGTAACCCACGTCGTTCGCGGCGGCATCGCGCACCCGCAGCTTCCAGGTGCCGTTGAGCGCTTCGCTGGTC
>NZ_LMGS01000015.1:0-16655 GCF_001427505.1 Lysobacter sp. Root604
CACCTTGGTCAGCGCTGCGGTCAGCGTGGTCTTGCCGTGGTCCACGTGGCCGATGGTGCCCACGTTCACGTGCGGCTTGGTGCGCTCGAATTTACCCTTAGCCATGATGTCTCTCTCAAAGTTCTGTGATTCGTGATTCGGGATTGGGGATTCGACGATCGAAGCCGCCCAATCCCTCTAACTAGACTTGCACTGGATCAGAGCCGGTACGGGCCCCGGAAGCAGGCGGAATCCGCTTTGCGAATCCCCGCCTCCGGATCCCGACCTGAATCAGCCGCCCTTCTTGATCACGGCTTCGGCGATGTTGTTCGGCGCCTCGGCGTAGTGATCGAATTCCATCGTGAAGGTGGCGCGGCCCTGGGTCAGCGAACGGATGGTGGTCGCGTAACCGAACATTTCGCCCAGCGGAACCATCGCGTTGATGGTCTTGCCCGACGGCGTGTCGTCCTGGCCCTGCAACAGGCCGCGACGGCGGCTCAAGTCGCCCATCACGTCGCCGACGTACTCTTCCGGCGTCACGACTTCGACCTTCATCATCGGCTCCAGCAGGACCGGATCGGCCTTGCGGAAGCCTTCCTTGAACGCCATGGACGCGGCCAGCTTGAACGCCATTTCCGACGAGTCGACGTCGTGGTACGAGCCGAACACCAGCTTGACCTTGACGCCCACGACCGGGAAGCCGGCCAGCGGACCGCTGGTGATGGTTTCGCGCAGGCCCTTCTCGATCGCCGGGATGAATTCCTTCGGAATCACGCCGCCGGTGATGTCGTTGACGAACAGGAAATCGTTCTCGACGTCCTCGTTGGCGCGGTCCTTCTCGTTCATCGGCGACAGCTCGATCACGACGTGACCGTACTGACCCTTACCGCCGGACTGCTTGGCGTGCTTGTAATCCGACTTGACATCCAACTTGCGGATCGTCTCGCGGTAGGCCACCTGCGGCTTGCCGACGTTGGCTTCGACGTTGAACTCGCGCTTCATGCGGTCGACGAGGATGTCCAGGTGCAGCTCGCCCATGCCGGCGATGATGGTCTGGCCCGATTCTTCGTCGGTGCGGACGCGGAACGAGGGATCTTCCTGCGCCAGACGGCCCAGGGCGATACCCATCTTTTCCTGGTCCGACTTGGTCTTCGGTTCGACCGCCATCGAGATGACGGGCTCCGGGAAGATCATGCGCTCGAGGGTGATGATGTGATCCTGCGCGCACAGCGTGTCGCCGGTGGTCACGTCCTTCAGGCCCACGGCCGCGGCGATGTCGCCGGCGCGGACTTCCTTGATTTCGTCGCGCTGGTTGGCGTGCATCTGCAGGATGCGGCCGACGCGTTCCTTCTTCGACTTGACCGGGTTGTACACCTGGTCGCCCGAATTCAGCACGCCCGAGTAGACGCGGAAGAAGGTCAGCGAACCCACGAACGGGTCGGTCATGATCTTGAACGCCAGCGCCGAGAACGGCTCGGTGTCGGACGCCTTGCGGCTGTCTTCCTTCTCGTCCTCGTCGATGCCCGGAACCGGCGGACGGTCGGACGGCGACGGCAGCAGGTTGATCACGCCGTCGAGCATGGCCTGCACGCCCTTGTTCTTGAACGCCGAGCCGCAGAACACCGGCACGATCTCGACGCGCAGGGTGCGCGCGCGCAGACCGGCGATGATCTCTTCCTCGGTCAGCTCGCCCTCGTTGAGGTACTTGTCCATGAGCTCTTCCGAGGCTTCCGCCGCGGCTTCGACCATGAACGCGCGCGCTTCCTCGGCCTTCGACTGCAGGTCGGCCGGGATGTCGCGGTACTCGAACTTGGTGCCCTGCGACGCGACGTCCCAATGGATCGCCTTCATCTTGAGCAGATCGACCACGCCCTCGAAGCCTTCTTCGGCGCCGATCGGCACCTGCATCGGCACGGCGTAGGCGCCCAGACGGGCCTTCAGCTGCTCAACGACCTTGTCGAAGTTGGCGCCGGTGCGGTCCATCTTGTTGACGAACGCCATGCGCGGCACGGAGTACTTGTTGGCCTGGCGCCACACGGTCTCCGACTGCGGCTGCACGCCGCCCACGGCGCACAGCACGAACACCGCGCCGTCGAGCACGCGCAGCGAGCGCTCGACTTCGATGGTGAAGTCGACGTGTCCGGGGGTATCGATGATGTTGAAGCGGTGTTCCGGCAGGGACTTGTCCATGCCCTTCCAGAACGCGGTGGTCGCGGCGGAAGTGATGGTGATGCCGCGTTCCTGCTCCTGCTCCATCCAGTCCATCGTCGCGGCACCTTCGTGCACTTCGCCGATCTTGTGGCTGACGCCGGTGTAGAAAAGGATGCGTTCGGACGTCGTGGTTTTGCCCGCGTCGATGTGGGCCATGATGCCGAAGTTGCGGTAACGCTCGATGGGAGTGGTGCGAGCCACGGGACCCTCTCGTAAGTTTTCGAATTCCAGATGGCCGGACGCCGCCTCGTGGGCGGCCTCCGGTTCGCTAGGCGGCCATTACGCCGCCGCGGCAGCGCGCGACGCGCTGCTGAGGCCCGGGCACTCAGGTGCCCTGGGGCGCTCTGATCACCAGCGGTAGTGGGCGAACGCCTTGTTCGCTTCCGCCATACGGTGGGTTTCTTCGCGCTTCTTGATCGCGCCGCCGCGGTTTTCCGAGGCGTCGAGCAGTTCGGCGGCGAGCTTGCGCGGCATGGTGTTCTCGCCGCGCTTGCGCGCCGACTCGATCAGCCAACGCATCGCCAGGGCCATACGGCGCGACGAACGCACTTCGACCGGCACCTGGTAGGTGGCGCCGCCGACGCGACGCGACTTCACTTCGACCGCGGGCGAGACGTTGCCGAGGGCCTTTTCGACCAGCTCGAGCGCGTTCGGGTTCTTCTCCCCGATCACGTCCATGGCGCCGTAGACGATCTTCTCGGCGACGGACTTCTTGCCGCTCTGCATGACCATATTGATGAAGCGCGCGATCGTCTCGCTGCCGTGCTTGGGATCGGGCAGGACCGAACGCTGCGGGGTGGAACCTTTACGCGACATGGTGCGTACCTATTCTCGTGATTCTTGACAGACGTGCTTGCGGGTTGCGGCGCCGAAGGGCGCGCGCCTGGGCAGCTACGCGCTTAGGACTTCGGACGCTTCGCGCCGTACTTGGAACGGCTCTGGCGACGCTTGGCGACACCGGCGGCGTCGAGCGAGCCGCGAACGGTGTGGTAGCGCACGCCCGGCAGGTCCTTGACTCGGCCGCCGCGGATCAGCACCACGCTGTGCTCCTGCAGGTTGTGGCCTTCGCCGCCGATGTACGAGATGACCTCGTAACCGTTGGTCAGACGAACCTTGGCCACCTTACGCAGCGCCGAGTTCGGCTTCTTCGGGGTGGTGGTGTACACGCGGGTGCAAACGCCGCGACGCTGCGGGCAGTTCGCGAGCGCCGGCGAGGCGCTCTTGTAGGTGGTCGCCTGCCGCGGCTTGCGGACGAGCTGATTGATCGTTGCCATCAGGAACTCTTTGGTGAGGGGCGGTGAGGCCACTACGTTGAGAAGCAAACGGCAAGCCGGCAAAACCGGCCCACCGAGACGAAAAAGTATAGCCCGCGTTCGACGTTACCGTCAACGCGAGCTATCGGAACAGCCGCCCGCCGCGGGGTTTCCGCGTGGCACAGCCGTTCTACTACCTGCGATCCCGCCCTACCCTGGGCCGAACACGAGGCGCTCCATGCGCCTCTTTTCGTGATCTGGGACGTCCCGAGGGACAGTCCGAACTCCTAACTATACGTTACTTGGTGCCGCCTTGCCAGCACCTACCCGCCGCCGCCCTCCCCCGCGTACGGGGAAGGGTCGGGGCGCGGGTCCAGGCCTCAGGAGGCGCTGGACTCGTCGCCGGCCGGCGCCGCGACCTCGGCCTCGACGGCCGCCGGGGCCGGAGCCTCGACCGCCACCGCAACCGGGCCGGACAGCGCCTCCATCTCCGAGTCGGTCAGACCCGAGGCGTTCTTGCGGCGCTGGGTGTGGTACGCCAGGCCGGTACCGGCCGGGATCAGGCGACCCACGATCACGTTTTCCTTCAGACCGCGCAGGCCGTCGCGGGTACCGCGCACGGCGGCCTCGGTCAGGACGCGGGTGGTCTCCTGGAACGACGCGGCCGAGATGAACGACTCGGTCGCCAGCGAGGCCTTGGTGATGCCCAGCAGGACCGGGTCGTACTTGGCCGGGATCTCGTTGCGGGCCAGCAGGCGGGCGTTCTCCTCGACGAAGCGCTGACGCTCGATCTGCTCGCCGTGCAGGAACTTGCTGCCGCCCTGGTCGGTGATTTCGACCTTGCGCAGCATCTGACGGACGATCACTTCGATGTGCTTGTCGTTGATCTTCACGCCCTGCAGGCGGTAGACGTCCTGGATTTCCTTGGTCAGGTACACGGCCAGGGGCTCCACACCGAGCAGGCGCAGGATGTCCTGCGGGCTCGGCTCGCCGTCCACCACGGTCTCGCCCTTCTCCACGTGCTCGCCTTCGAACACGATGATCTGGCGGTACTTCGGGATCAGCTCTTCGTGCTCGTTGCCGTCGGTGTCCTTGATGATCAGGCGCTGCTTGCCCTTGGTGTCCTTACCGAACGAGACGATGCCCGAACGCTCGGCCAGCACGGCCGGGTCCTTGGGCTTGCGCGCCTCGAACAGGTCGGCCACGCGCGGCAGACCGCCGGTGATGTCGCGGGTCTTGGAGGCTTCCTGCGGGATCTTGGCGACCACGTCGCCCACGCCCACCGGGGCGCCGTCCTGCAGGTTGACGATCGAACGCGGCGGCAGCAGGTACTGCGCCGGCAGATCGGTACCCGGGATCGACAGGTCCTTGCCGTTCTTGTCGACGATGCGCACGACCGGACGCAGGTCCTTGCCCTGCGAGCCGCGACGCTTCGGATCGGTGATCTCGCGCGAAGCCAGGCCGGTCAGGTCGTCGGTCTTCTCGATGACGGTCACGCCGTCGACGAAATCGACGAAGCGGATGAAGCCCGCCACTTCCGACACGATCGGGTGGTTATGCGGATCCCAGTTCGCGACCTGCTGGCCGGCCTTGATCTCGGCGGCGTCCTTGACGCTGATGGTGGCGCCGTAGGGCAGCTTGTAGCGCTCGCGCTCGCGACCGTGCGGATCGAGGACCGACAGTTCGCCCGAGCGCGACACCGCGACCAGGTGGCCGTTGGCGTGCGCGACGTGCTTGAGGTTGTTGAACTTGATCGAACCGGTGGTCTTGACCGTGACGTTGTCGATCGCCGCCGCTCGCGAAGCCGCGCCGCCGATGTGGAACGTACGCATGGTCAGCTGCGTGCCGGGCTCGCCGATCGACTGCGCGGCGACGACGCCGACCGCTTCGCCGTGGTTGACCAGGTGGCCGCGGCCGAGGTCGCGACCGTAGCAGTTGGCGCACACGCCGAAGCTGCTGGAGCAGGTGATCGTCGAGCGGACCTTGATCGACTGGACGCTGGCCTCTTCGAGCTTGGCCACCCAAGCCTCGTCGAGCAGGGTGTTGCGGGTGACGATCGGATCCTCGTCGTTGCCCGGCAGGAACACGTCCTCGGCCACGACACGACCCAGCACGCGGTCGCGCAGCGGCTCGACCACGTCGCCGCCTTCGACGATCGGGGTCATCATCAGACCCTCGAGCGTGCCGCAATCGTCTTCGGTGATCACCACGTCCTGCGCCACGTCGACCAGACGACGGGTCAGGTAACCCGAGTTCGCGGTCTTGAGCGCGGTATCGGCCAGACCCTTACGGGCACCGTGCGTGGAGTTGAAGTACTCCTGCACGTTCAGGCCTTCGCGGAAGTTCGCCTTGATGGGCGTCTCGATGATCGAGCCGTCCGGACGCGCCATCAGGCCGCGCATACCGGCCAGCTGACGGATCTGCGCCTGCGAACCGCGGGCGCCCGAGTCGGCCATGATGTACAGCGAGTTCATCGACTTCTGATCGACGGCCTCGCCCTTGGCGTTGGTGATGTGATCGGTGCCGATCGCGTCCATCATCGCCTTGGCGACGCGTTCGTTGGTGCGCGACCAGATGTCGACGACCTTGTTGTAGCGCTCGCCGGCGGTGACCAGGCCCGACTGGTACTGCTGCTGGATTTCCAACACTTCCCCTTCGGCCTCGGCGACGATGCCTTCCTTTTCCTTCGGGATGATCATGTCGTCGATGCCGATCGAGACGCCGGCGCGGGTCGCGTAGGCGAAGCCGGTGTACATCAGCTTGTCGGCGAACACGACCGTGTCCTTCAGGCCCAGCATGCGGTAGCAGCTGTTGATCAGGCGGGAGATGTTCTTCTTGGTCAGCTCGGTGTTGGCCAGCGCGAACGGCAGGCCGTCCGGCAGGATCTCGCGCAGCAGGGCACGGCCGACGGTGGTGTCGACGATCGAGGTCTTCGGCGTGCGGGTGCCGTCCTCGTTGACCACGGTCTCGCTGATGCGGACCTTGACCTTGGCGTGGATCTGCACGACGCGGTTGTCGTAGGCGCGCTTGACTTCGGCCACGTTGGCGAACGCCATGCCCTCGCCCATCTTGTTCTCGAGGGCGCGGGTCATGTAGTACAGGCCGAGCACGACGTCCTGCGACGGCACGATGATCGGCTCGCCGTTGGCGGGCGACAGGATGTTGTTCGACGCCATCATCAGGGCGCGCGCTTCCAGCTGGGCCTCGAGGCTCAGCGGGACGTGTACGGCCATCTGGTCGCCGTCGAAGTCGGCGTTGAACGCGGTACAGACCAGCGGGTGCAGCTGGATGGCCTTACCTTCGATCAGGACCGGCTCGAACGCCTGGATGCCCAGACGGTGCAGGGTCGGGGCGCGGTTCAGCAGCACCGGGTGCTCGCGGATCACCTCTTCGAGGATGTCCCACACCTCGGCCTCTTCGCGCTCGACCAGCTTCTTGGCGGCCTTGATCGTGGTGGCCAGGCCGCGACGCTGCAGCTTGGCGAAGATGAAGGGCTTGAACAGCTCCAGCGCCATCTTCTTCGGCAGGCCACACTCGTGCAGACGCAGGGTCGGGCCGACCACGATGACCGAACGGCCCGAGTAGTCCACGCGCTTGCCGAGCAGGTTCTGACGGAACCGGCCCTGCTTGCCCTTGATCATGTCGGCCAGCGACTTGAGCGGGCGCTTGTTGGTGCCGGTGATGGCGCGGCCGCGACGGCCGTTGTCCATCAAGGCGTCGACCGACTCCTGCAGCATGCGCTTCTCGTTGCGCACGATGATGTCGGGCGCATTGAGCTCGAGCAGGCGGCGCAGACGGTTGTTGCGGTTGATGACGCGGCGGTACAGGTCGTTCAGGTCGGAGGTCGCGAAGCGGCCGCCGTCCAGCGGGACCAGCGGACGCAGGTCCGGCGGCAGCACCGGCAGCACGGTCATGACCATCCACTCGGGGCGGTTGCCCGACTCGAGGAAGGCTTCGACCAGCTTGATGCGCTTGGTGAGGCGCTTGAGCTTGGTTTCGCTGTTGGTCGAGGCGATCTCTTCCTTCAGCTGGATCATCTCGGCCTGGAGGTCGATCGTGCGCAGCAGGTCGTAGACCGCCTCGGCGCCCATCGCGGCCTCGAAGTCGTCGCCGTGCTCCTGACGCGCCTGCAGGAACTGCTCTTCGGTCAGCAGATTGCCGCGCTCAAGCGGGGTCAGACCCGGCTCGGTGACGACATAGGCTTCGAAGTACAGGATGCGCTCGATGTCGCGCAGGGTCATGTCCAGCATCAGGCCGATGCGCGACGGCAGCGACTTGAGGAACCAGATGTGGGCGACCGGCGAAGCCAGGTCGATATGACCCATGCGCTCGCGACGGACCTTGGCCAGGGTGACCTCGGTACCGCACTTCTCGCAGACCACGCCACGGTGCTTCATGCGCTTGTACTTGCCGCACAGGCACTCGTAGTCCTTGATCGGTCCGAAGATCGCGGCGCAGAACAGGCCGTCGCGCTCGGGCTTGAAGGTACGGTAGTTGATGGTTTCCGGCTTCTTCACTTCGCCGAACGACCACGAACGGATCAGGTCGGGCGAAGCCAGCGCGATCTTGATCGCGTCGAAGTCCAGCGCGGGGCGCTGCTGGTTGAAGAGATTGAGCAAGTCTTTCATGTGTGACTCCGGGATTCGGGATTAGAGATTTGAGATTCGTTAAAGCGGGGACTCGATGGATCGGGACGGCCGGCCTAAGCCTTTGCCAATCCCGAATCCCGAATCCCCAATCACTGCTTCTCAGTTCTCTTCCAGCTCCATGTTGATCGCGAGCGAGCGGATTTCCTTCACCAGCACGTTGAAGGACTCCGGCATGCCGGCGACCATCTCGTATTCGCCGTCGACGATGTTCTTGTACATCTGGTTGCGGCCCTGCACGTCGTCGGACTTCACCGTCAGCATTTCCTGCAGGGTGTAGGCCGCGCCGTAGGCTTCCAGCGCCCAGACTTCCATTTCGCCGAAACGCTGGCCGCCGAACTGCGCCTTGCCGCCCAGCGGCTGCTGGGTGACGAGCGAGTACGGACCGGTCGAACGCGCGTGCATCTTGTCGTCGACGAGGTGGTTCAGCTTCAGCATGTGCATGTAGCCGATGGTGACCGGACGCTCGAACGCCTCGCCGGTACGACCGTCGTGCAGGATGGTCTGACCGCTGCTCGGCAGTTCGGCCAGTTCCAGCATGCGCTTGATCTCGACTTCGGCCGCGCCATCGAACACCGGCGTCGCCATCGGCACGCCGTCGGTCAGGTTGTGGGCCAGCGTCAACAGCTCTTCGTCGCTGAACTGCTTCAGATCGACGCGCTGACCGTGCACCTTCTGGTCGTGGTTGTAGATATCGTCGAGGAACTTGCGCAGCTCGGCGATCTTCTGCTGAGCCTCCAGCATGCGCTGGATCTTCTGACCCAGGCCCTTGGCGGCCCAGCCCAGATGCACCTCGAGGATCTGGCCGATGTTCATACGCGACGGCACGCCCAGCGGGTTCAGCACGATGTCGACGGTCTGGCCGTCGGCGGCGTACGGCATGTCCTCGACCGGAACGATGGTCGAGACCACGCCCTTGTTGCCGTGACGGCCGGCCATCTTGTCGCCCGGCTGGATGCGGCGCTTAACGGCCAGGAACACCTTCACCATCTTCAGCACGCCCGGCGCGAGGTCGTCGCCCTGGGTGATCTTCGAACGCTTGTCGGTGAAGCGGCGCTCGAATTCCTTCTCGTGGGTGTCGATCTGCTTCTGGGCGCGCTCGATGGCGTCGATCGCCTCGTCGTCCTTCATGCGCAGGGTGAACCACTCGGACTTCTTCAGCCCGGCCAGGAACGCCTCGGTGATGACGTCGCCCTTCTTCAGGCCGGCGCCGCCGTTGGCGACCTTGCCGACCAGCTGCGAGCGCAGGCGGGCATAGATCGCGCCTTCGAGGATGCGGAACTGGTCGTCGAAGTCCTTCTTGACGCGCTTGATCTCGGATTCCTCGATCTGGCGCGCGCGCTTGTCCTTCTCGATGCCGTCGCGGGTGAAGACCTGCACGTCGATGACGGTGCCGTCCATGCCCGGGGGCACGCGCAGCGAGCTGTCCTTAACGTCGGAGGCCTTTTCGCCGAAGATCGCGCGCAGCAGCTTCTCTTCCGGAGTCAGCTGCGACTCGCCCTTCGGCGTGACCTTGCCGACCAGGATGTCGCCGGCGCGCACTTCGGCGCCGATGTAGACCACGCCGGACTCGTCGAGGCGGTTCAGCGCCTGCTCGGAGACGTTCGGGATGTCGGCCGAGATTTCCTCCGGCCCCAGCTTGGTGTCGCGGGCGACGCAGGTCAGCTCTTCGATGTGGATCGTGGTGTAGCGATCCTCCTCGACCACGCGCTCGGAGAGCAGGATCGAGTCTTCGAAGTTGTAGCCGTTCCACGGCATGAACGCGACCAGCATGTTCTGGCCGAGCGCGAGCTCGCCGATGTCGGTCGAGGGACCGTCGGCCAACACGTCGCCGCGGGCGATCACGTTGCCCACCTTCACCAGAGGAGTCTGGTTGATACAGGTGTTCTGGTTCGAACGCGTGTACTTGATCAGGTTGTAGATGTCGACGCCGGCGTCGGTGACGTCGGTGATCTCGTCCTCGTTGACCTTGACCACGATGCGGCCGGCGTCGATCTGCTCGATCACGCCGCCACGCAGGGCGTTCACGGTCACGCCCGAGTCGCGCGCCACGGCGCGCTCGATGCCGGTGCCAACCAGCGGCTTCTGGCTACGCAGGGTCGGAACGGCCTGACGCTGCATGTTCGCGCCCATCAGCGCGCGGTTGGCGTCGTCGTGCTCGAGGAACGGGACCAGCGCCGCCGCGACCGACACGGTCTGCATCGGCGAGACGTCCATGTAGTGGATCTCGAGCGGCGGCTTCAGCAGCGACTCGCCCTGGTAGCGGCAGGCCACGAACTGGTCGGTCATCACGCCCTTGTCGTCCTGGGTCGCGTTGGCCTGGGCGATGACGTACTCGTTCTCTTCGATCGCCGACAGGAACTCGATGTCGTCGGTGACCTTGCCGTCCACGACCTTGCGGTACGGCGTCTCGAGGAAGCCGTACTTGTTGGTGCGGGCGAACACGGCCAGCGAGTTGATCAGGCCGATGTTCGGGCCTTCCGGCGTCTCGATGGTGCAGACGCGGCCGTAATGGGTCGGGTGCACGTCGCGCACTTCGAAGCCGGCGCGCTCGCGGGTCAGACCGCCCGGGCCGAGGGCCGACACGCGACGCTTGTGCGTGACTTCCGACAGCGGGTTGTTCTGGTCCATGAACTGCGACAGCTGCGAGGAGCCGAAGAACTCCTTGATCGCGGCGGCCACCGGCTTGGCGTTGATCAGCTCCTGCGGGGTCAGGCCTTCGGACTCGGCCATCGACAGGCGCTCCTTGACCGCGCGCTCGACGCGGACCAGGCCCACGCGGAACACGTTCTCGGCCATTTCGCCGACCGAACGCACGCGGCGGTTGCCCAGGTGGTCGATGTCGTCGACGGTGCCGCGACCGTTGCGGATCTCGGTCAGGACGCGGATCACGTCCAGGATGTCGGAGCTATCGCCCAGCTCGTTGCGCAGGCGCGCGGACTCTTCGTCCTTACGCTCGGCGAAGTACTTGGCGTCGTACAGCACCGAAGCGCCGGTGGTTTCCTTGCGGCCGATGCGGCGGTTGAACTTCATCCGGCCGACGCCCGACAGGTCGTAGCGCTCGAAGGTGAAGAACAGGTTGTGGAACAGGTTCTGCGCGGCGTCCTTGGTCGGCGGCTCGCCCGGACGCATCATGCGGTAGATCTCGACCAGCGCTTCCAGCTGCGTCTTGGACGGATCGATGCGCAGGGTGTTGGACAGGTACGGGCCGCGGTCGAGGTCGTTGACCCAGATCGTGCCGACGCTGTCGATACCGGCCTTGCGGAACGCGGCCAGCTGGTCGTCGCTGATTTCGTCGTTGGCCGAGGCCAGCAGCTCGCCGGTCTTGGCGTCGACGACGTCGTTGGACAGGATGCGGCCGACCAGGTACTCGTCCGGCACGGCCAGGGCGGCGACGCCGGCCTGCTCGAGCTGCTTGACGTGGCGCGCGGTGATGCGGCGGCCGGCCTCGACGATGACCTTGTCGCCGTCGGCGAGGTCGAAGTTGAGGGTCTCGCCGCGCAGGCGCTCGGGGATCAGCTCGAGCTGGACGCCTTCCTTCGGGTCGATGTGGAAGGTGTTGATCTCGAAGAACTGCGCGAGCATCTCTTCGTTGTTGTAGCCCAGCGCGCGCAGCAGCACGGTGACCGGCAGCTTGCGGCGGCGGTCGATACGGGTGAACAGCGCGTCCTTCGGGTCGAACTCGAAGTCCAGCCAGGAGCCGCGGTAGGGGATGATGCGGGCGCTGTACAGCAGCTTGCCCGAGCTGTGGGTCTTGCCGCGGTCGTGATCGAAGAACACGCCCGGCGAACGGTGCAGCTGCGAGACGATGACGCGCTCGGTGCCGTTGACGATGAAGGTGCCGTTGTCGGTCATGAGCGGAATCTCGCCCATGTAGACCTCCTGCTCCTTCACGTACTTGATGGCCTTGGTCGACGACTCGCGGTCGTAGATCACCAGGCGCACGGTCACGCGCAGCGGGGCGCCGTAGCTGAGGCCGCGGTTACGGCACTCGCGCTCGTCGAACGCCGGATCGCCAAGCTTGTAGCCGACGTATTCGAGCGCGGCGTTGCCGCTGTAGCTGGAGATCGGGAACACCGACTTCAGGGCCGCATGCAGGCCGCGATCGGCGCGCTTGCTCGGCTCGGTGTTCTCCTGCAGGAATTCGCGGTAGGAGTCGACCTGGATGGCCAGCAGGAAAGGCACTTCGAGAATCGACTTGCGCTTGCCGAAGTCCTTGCGGATGCGCTTCTTTTCGGTGAACGAGTACGTCATGGTGAGCTACCGCCTCGGTTTTCTGGTGGGCTTTCGATACGCCGTTGCGGCGTCTCGGGCAGATCGCGCGTCCGCGACCGCAAACCCAGAGGGAACGAAGAACTGACAGTGGGAAGTCGCTGGTATTGCCGGCACCAGCACGCCTTCTCCCGCTACTTCCGACTGCCAACTCGGGACTTTGTTTCCGATATTCCAACAACGGCCAAAGGCCGGGGACTTTCGTCCCCAGCCTCAGGTGGTCGCCATGATGAATCCGGCGACGCGATGCAACTTACTTCACTTCGACGGTCGCGCCAGCGGCCTCGAGGTCCTTCTTCATCTTCTCGGACTCTTCCTTCGAAGCGGCTTCCTTCACGGTCTGCGGAGCGCCTTCGACCAGGTCCTTCGCTTCCTTCAGGCCCAGGCCGGTGATGGCACGGACGGCCTTGATGACCTCGACCTTCTTCTCGCCGGCGGCCTTCAGGATGACGTTGAACTCGGTCTGCTCTTCGACCGGGGCGGCAGCGACGGCCGGGCCGGCCGAAGCGACGATCGGGGCAGCGGCGGAGACGCCGAACTTCTCTTCGATCGCCTTGACCAGCTCCATCACTTCGAGAAGGGTCTTCTCGGCGATGGCGTCGACGATCTGTTCGTTGGACAGGGACATGTGATTAACCTTTTAGGAAATTAAACGAATCGGTTCAGTAGGTATTCGCTGAGCGAACGGCGATTACGCCGTTTCCGCCACGGCTTCGGCCGGTTCGGCTTCGCCGCCGCCTTGCTTGTCGGCCACGGCCTTGACGGCGCGGGCGAACATGCTTGCGGGTTCGGCGAGGACGCGCGCCAGCATGGCCAGGGCCTGCTCGCGGGTCGGCAACGAGGCCAGCACTTCGACGTGGCTGCCCGGGTACAGCTGGCCGCCCATGGCGACCACCTTGGCCTGCAGCTTGTCGTTGCCCTTGGCGAATTCCTTGATCAGACGCCCGGCAGCGCCGGGTTCTTCCGTCGAGAACGCGTACAGCAGCGGACCGACGAGGGCGTCTTGCGCGCACTCGTATTCGGTACCCGCCACGGCGCGGGAAGCCAGGGTGTTCTTGACGACACGCAAGTACACACCGGTTTCACGAGCCTTCTTGCGCATGGCGGTCATCTGAGCGACCGTCGTGCCCGCGTACTCGGCAGCAACCAAGGAGTGAGCCTTCGCGGCGACTTCTGCCAGCTCGGCGACTACTTCTTGCTTCTGAGACAGATTAAGAGCCATAAACACTCCTCTTGTGAACTCCGCTCACGGCTCCTGCCGCTTGCGGTCCTGAGCGGCACCTGTCCTTGGCGCCGGGGACGCCTGGGGCGTCCCGGGTGGTGGCCTTTCCTGAAAGGTTTCAGTAGGGCGGCACCATCTGCGCGGGCCCGGCTCCGAAGAGTCCGAATTAAGCGATCCCGCTAGTACCGACGGCGACTCCTTGCCAAACCGAGCTTCCGTGCCCGTCGTCGATACGCGCTGACCGCGCCTGCGGTCTTTGACGGCTTCGTTCGGGGACTGGCCCCTGGCGATGCCCTCAAAAATCTAGGAGTGAGACGAGAGCAGCGAGAAACGAGTAGGAGCGAACTTGGCTTTTCGCTCACTCCTCACTTCCCCGCACTCACTCCTATCTGTTTCTTACTTGAGCGCCAGCGAAGCCTGGTCCACGGTCACGCCGGGGCCCATGGTCGAGCTGATCGAGATCTTCTGCAGGTACTGACCCTTGGCGGTCGACGGCTTGGCCTTGATCAGGTCCAGCAGCAGCGCCTGCAGGTTGTCCTTCAGCGAGGCGTCTTCGAACGAGGCCTTGCCGATGGTGCAGTGGATGATGCCGGCCTTGTCGGTGCGGTAACGCACCTGGCCGCCCTTGGCGTTCTTGACCGCTTCGGCCGGGTTCGGCGAGACGGTGCCGACCTTCGGGTTCGGCATCAGGCCGCGCGGGCCCAGCACCTGGCCGAGCTTACCGACCACGCGCATGGCGTCCGGCGTCGCGATGACGACGTCGTAGTTGAGGTCGCCGGCCTGCATCTTCTCGGCCAGGTCGTCCATACCGACGGCCTCGGCGCCAGCGGCCAGGGCCTCGTCGGCCTTGGCGCCCGCGGGGGCGAACACCGCCACGCGCACGGACTTGCCGGTACCGGCCGGCAGCACGGTCGAACCGCGCACCTGCTGGTCGGACTTCTTCGCGTCCACGCCCAGACGGACGGCGACGTCGACGGACTCGACGAACTTGGCCTTGGTCGCGGTCTTCACGATCTTGATGGCCTCGTCGAAGGCGTAAGCCTTACCCGGGACCACGGCGGCCTTGATTGCTTTTTCGCGCTTGCTGATCGCCATGTCTTAGCCCTCCACCACGAGACCCATGCTGCGGGCCGAACCCGCAATCGTCTTCACCGCCGCTTCCAGGTCGGCCGCCGTCAGGTCGGCTTCCTTCGCCTTGGCGATGTCCTCGAGCTGCTTACGGGTAACCTTGCCGACCTTCTCGGTGTTCGGGCGCTTGGAGCCCGAGCTGATGCCGGCGGCCTTCTTCAGCAGCACCGAAGCCGGGGTGCTCTTGGTGATGAAGGTGAAGGTACGGTCGGAGTACGCGGTGATGATCACCGGGGTCGGAAGACCCGGCTCCAGCTTGGAGGTCGCGGCGTTGAACGCCTTGCAGAACTCCATGATGTTCAGACCGCGCTGACCGAGGGCGGGGCCCACCGGCGGCGACGGATTGGCCTGACCGGCCTTCACCTGCAGCTTGATGTAACCAACTACTTTCTTAGCCATCTTCTTCTCTCCGGGTGCAAGCGCCTGGGACTCAGGCTCCCCATCGGACCGGGAATATCACGTGTCCCGGCTTCACGTTTTTTCAGACGCCGACAGCCGCCTTGCGGCGGCTGCGGTTTCCTGGTTCGGTGCGCGCCCTGGGCTGCGCAGCCGGAAAGTATAGCAGGCTTTCCGGAACCCTGCTGGAGGGCTCCGGAGCCCCGGTCAGGCCTTCTCGACCTGGCCGAACTCGAGCTCGACCGGGGTCGAGCGGCCGAAAATCAGCACCGCCACGCGCAGGCGGCTCTTGTCGTAGTTGATTTCCTCGACCACGCCGTTGAAGTCCACGAACGGGCCGTCGATGACGCGGACCATCTCGCCGGGCTCGAACAGGACCTTGGGCTTGGGCTTCTCGACGCCGTCCTGAACGCGCTGCAGGATCATGTCCGCCTCGCGGTCCTGGATCGGCAGCGGACGGTCGGCGGTGCCGCCGATGAAGCCCATGACCTTCGGGGTTTCCTTGATCAGGTGCCAGCTCTCGCTGTCGATGCGCGGGATGCCGGCTTCGTCGTGGGTGGCGATCTGGACCAGCACGTAGCCCGGGAAGAACTTGCGCTCGGAACGGCGCTTCTGGCCGGAGCGCATCTCGACCACTTCCTCGGTCGGAACCAGGACGTCGCCGAAGCGCTCCTGCATCTCGAAACGCACGATGCGATCGCGCAGCGCCTGCGCCACCGACTTCTCGAAGCCGGAGTAGGCGTGAACGACGTACCAGCGCTTATGTACTTCGGTCATTGCCTCAGTGCCCCAAAATCAGTTTGACCAGTTCGGCGATGATCAGATCGAAGCCGGCCAGGATCAGGCTGAGGATCGCGACCGCGATCATCACTACCCAGGTGGTGCGCATGGCTTCCTGGCGGGTCGGCCAGACCACCTTGCGCAGCTCGAAACGCGACTCGGACAGGAACTCGAGCGTCTGGTGGCCCTTGGCGCTGGTCAGGAACACGCCGATGCCGGCGACCAGACCGGCGACCACGACCAGCGCGCGCAGCGCGGTGGCCCAGTCGAACCAGTAGAACGCGAACACGCCGCCGGCGACCAGAAGCACCGCCAGGGCGTACTTGACGAAGTCGCCTGCGGACGCAGAACCGTGTTGTTCGACCTTGCTGTTCATCCGTTCCATCGCGGGGGCGCTTGCGCAGCCGCCTTCTTGGTGAAAGTCCGACCGCGGGGCCGGGCTTGCGCGGAGGGATCCGCATTGCCTAGGTGGCACGCCAGGAGGGACTCGAACCCCCAACCTGCGGTTTTGGAGACCGCTGCTCTGCCAATTGAGCTACTGGCGTATTGCTTCGAACCGGCCCGCGGGAGTCCCGCAAGACTCGGTTTCCTCTAAACAGCGAAGGCGGACCGTGCTTACCGGCCCGCCGTTCGCGGCTCGCGACGGCCTTGCGACCGTCGCTGAGATCTTACTTGATGATCTTCGCCACCACGCCGGCGCCGACCGTACGACCGCCTTCGCGGATCGCGAAGCGCAGGCCGTCGTCCATCGCCACCGGGTTGATCAGC
>NZ_LMGS01000016.1:0-10310 GCF_001427505.1 Lysobacter sp. Root604
CTCCGACTGCGCGATCCGTGCGTCCGTCTGCAGGTCGACCAGCTCTGCCTGCATGCTGGCGATGTTGGCCTGCTGCTCCTTCTTCTGCGCCGCCAGCTCCCACTCGCTCTCCGACAGCTGCTCGTGAAGCTTCGGGTTGGCCAGGCTCGCCAGGATGTCGCCCTTCTTCACCGCCGCGCCGGCTTCCACCGCGATGCGTTCCACCTGGCCCTCGACCTTCGCGCCCAGGAACTGCATGTGCTTGGACGTAAGTTCGCCCACACCACGCACCTGCACCAGGAACTCGCCCTGCTTCACCTTGGCCAGCACCACCCGGTCGCGCGACGCCAGCTGGTCGGCTCGCCCCAGCACGCTCATCGCCGCTACCACCAATACTGCCGCACCCGCCGACACCAGCAGCCACCGCCGGTGGCGACGCCACCAGGGGGCTACCGGAATGTCTTGTCTCCTGATATCCACGCGATCCCTTTCCTGTTTGGCGCAGTCGCGGTCATGGCTGCTGTCAGGAACTTGGATGCGTGTACCGGCCCAAATGGATTCAACCTTGTCAGGTCATCGCGACGTCCGGGTGGTCGGCCGCGACCCTCTCCACGGCCAGGTAGCCGGAAAGCACCGCCACGTCTTCCTCGGCCAGCGGGATTCCCGTCCGTCGGCGATCGGCCTCCACCTCGCGTTCCGGGTCGCCGGGCACGCGTACCGGGGCTGCCCCGGCCGGCTGGCTTTGCCGGAACTGCGCCAGCAGCTCGGACAGCCGCGCCCTGAAAACCGCCGGATCCACGAACGCGGCAACCTCGATCGCCACCATGAAATGACTGATCTGGCGCGGCGTGTCGTAGGGTTCCCGGTAAAGATTGGAGAGTTCGGCATCGAACGGCATGTTGGACAACAGCGCGCACAAGATCTGGATCATCATGCCCAGGCCCTGCCCCTTGATGCCGCCCAAGGGCTGCAACGCGCCCAGATCGCCGCCGTGCGAAAGGTCCTGGCCCTCCTGGTTGGTGGCCAGTCCCGGCTCCACCGGCAGGCCGTGGCGAAGCGCAAGCAGCACGCGCGAATAGGCGGTCTGGCTGGTCGCCATGTCCAGATAGAAGCCGTCGTCGTCCAGGCCCGGCGCGGCCATCGCCAGCGGATTGGTACCGTTGAGCGGAACGACCCCGCCGAAAGGCACCACCAGGGCATCGGAGTTGCTGAAGACCAATCCGATCTGCCCGGCGGCGGCGGCCATGCGCGCGAAGTAGTCGGCACGGCCGAAGTGGTTGGAGCGACTCACCGCCAGCGCGGCGATGCCGGCCTTCCGCGCGCGGCCGATGACCTCTCGCATCGCCGCCGCCCCCGCCACCACGCCGAGGGCGTCGTCGGCGTCGAACAGCGCCGCCGCCGGATAATCGCCGTGAATGCGGAACGACGGCTGCTTCTTGGCGCGGCCGCCTTCGATTTCCTTGAGATAGAAATCGAGCAGCCGCACGCCATGCGTATCGATGCCCCGCAATGAGGCATCCACCAGCGCATCCGCGACGTCCGCCGCATGCGCCGCCGAAATTCCGCGATCGCGCATCAGCGCGACCATCGCTGCATGCACGACCTCCGCGTCATACCGCCGCATCGCATACCTCCTGGCATTGGCGGACGAATTGGCCGAGCCGCGCCACGCCTTCGCCGATCAGCGACGGCTCGACATTGCTGAAGGCCAGCCGGATGCTGTCCTGACACGTTCCCGAAAGGGAGAAGAACGATAGCGGCATCGGAATGACGTGCTGCTCGCGCGCGCACCGCAGTACTTCCGCCTGCCCGAACGAAAACGGCAGCTTCATCGTGAGGAAGAAGCCGCCCTCGGGACGATTCCAGTGCACGGCATCGCGCTGATCGGCGAACTCCTTTTCCAGGGCGGCCAGCAGCAGGTCGCGATTCCGGCGGTAGTGCTCCAGCTGCGGGGCGATCAGCTCGCGCAGCGTTCCCTGCTGCGCCAATAGCATGCCGCCGATCAGCGCCTGATTCAGCTGACTGGTGTTCACGGTCAGGAAACTCTTGCGTTCGCCGAGGTTCGCCACCAGCGTGCGGGCCGCCTCCGCACTGCCGAACAGCGTGTCCGGCACCAAAGCGCCTCCTACCCGTACGGCCGGGCACAGCGTCTTGGAATAGGTGAACAGGTAGATCACGCAACCCGCGCGATCGAGCGCATACAAAGTCGGCAGGCGCTCGCCTTCGTAGCGGAACATCCCGTACGGGTTGTCCTCCAGCACCGCGATGCGCTGCCCGGCGCACACGCTCAGCAGCGCCTCCCGTGCTTCCAGCGACAATACGGTCCCGGTGGGATTGTCGAATTCGGGGATCAGATACAACGCCCGCGCCCGCTTCCCCTGGTGACGCAGCTTTTCCGCGACCTCCTCCAGCTCGGCCGCCAGTTGGCCGTCATCCTTCGAATGCAGCGGCACGATCTCGATACCGTGCAGATCGGCCACGCCGGTCATGCCGATATAGGTGGGATCGCGCGCGATCACCACGTCGTTCTTGTCCTGACACAACGACAACATGCAC
Organism: Lysobacter sp. Root604; assembly: GCF_001427505.1. NCBI lineage: Bacteria > Pseudomonadati > Pseudomonadota > Gammaproteobacteria > Lysobacterales > Lysobacteraceae > Lysobacter > Lysobacter sp. Root604. The sequence goes on from NZ_LMGS01000016.1 coordinate 2,536, forward strand.
AGCGCCAGCGCCTCCTGGCAGCCTGCGCTGACCACGATATGCTCGCTCCTGCCGTGCACGCCTTCGTCCAGTGCGAGCTGCTCGGCGATGAGTTCGTTGACGATGCCGTTGGTCCGGCCGTACTGCGCCAGGAGCCGCCCGGCATCGGCGTACGACAAGTCCCGCCGCGAGGCGAATTCGCGCTGGTACTGCGGAATCGAATCCAGCCAACGCTCCAGGTCGAAGAAGGCCTCCGCCGGACGCCCCGACGCCAGGGAAATGGCGTCGGGGAAGTCGCCCGCGACTTCGTTGAGGAAATTCATCACCGCCAACCGCGATGTGTTCGTCTGCGTACTCACGTCGCCCCTCCCGTATTGCCGGCGTGCAGCCACTCAATAAGCATCGGCGCGCTCCAGTTCCTCGAACAGACGGTTGATATTGGCCTCCTTGAAACCGGTCTCGCCGGTACGCTCGATCAGCTCGAACATCATCCCCGACACCTTGTCGCGCTTGCTGAAGGTTTGGCGCAGGCCGGGCGCATCCAGCACGCTGGTGCAGAACTCCAGTCCATTCTCCGCCAGGGCGCGCTGGGTGTTCTCGATGTCCTCGACTTCGAACGCGACGTGCTGCACGCCCGGCCCATACTCGTTGACGTAACGGCTCACCTGCGATTCCGGGGAGGTGCCCTCGATCAGCACGATCTGGAAATTTCCCGCCGACATGACGGCAGAGCGCATGCCGGTGTACTTTCCGACGGTCTCTCGCCGCTCGACCAGCGGCAACTTCAAGGTGTCCCGATAAAGGAGGATTGCCTCTTCCAGATCATGGACAGCGATCGCAAGGTGGTCGATGCGCAAAAAGGGACCCGATTCCATACACTTTCTCCTTCCATAGTAGTTGCTGCCCGATGATTTCAGGCAGGCGTGGCTTCGACCACTTTGGTGCTGGCTACATGAGGAACTTCATCCCCGTTGCGCTTCTCGACGATCTTTCCATCCTCCATGATCAATAGCTGGTCGGCGACGTGGAAATAGCGGTCGTCGTGGCTGACCACGACAACGGCCTTCCCCTGGGCCTTCAGGTCACGCAGGATCTCCGTGTAGAACACCCTCTTGAAAACCGGATCCTGGTCCGCCGCCCACTCGTCGAGCAGGTAAAGCTCCTTGTCGTCGACGAACGACACCACCAGCGCCAGGCGCTTGCGCTGGCCGTCCGACAGGTCGGTGGTGGAGAACAACCCGTCCTTGATCTGCACCTTGTGGTCGATCGCCAGCTCGCACAGGTAGCGGTTGGCCGCCTCGAGCTTCGCGTCGTCGATCGGCGAAAGCAGTCGGTCGAACAGGTAGAAATCGGAGAATACGGTGGCGATGTTCTGGCGATAGTCGTCGATGCACTCCGCGTCCACCGCCTGCTCGTCGAACAGGATGCGACCGCTCGCCGGCGGGTAGTGCAGCGACAGCATCTTGCACAGCGTCGACTTGCCGGAACCATTGCCACCGACGATGAAGGTGACCTCGCCCTTGCGGATCGAAAAGTCCAGCGGCCCGACCGTGAATCCGTCGTGCGCCTTGTCGGTGCGATGCTGGTAGCCGACACCCGCGAAGGAGACGACGCTCCAGTCGCGCTGGCGCAGCGGACGCTCCGCCTCGATCTGCTCCGGCAGCTTGCCCAGGATCTCCTCGATTTTCCGCAGCGACACCGCAGCCATCGACATGCTTGGCAAGGTATTGAGGATGACGGCGATCGGCCCGGTGATGTACAGCAGCACCATCACCACCGCCACCAGGTCGCTACCGGAGATTTCGTGATAATTGACGAACACGAACGCGATGGCACCGATAGCGAAGAAGAACAGCAGGTCGCCATAGCTGTTGGCCGCCAGCATGATGGTCATTGCCTTCTTCTCGGAGCGGAGCAATTCCCGTTCGCAAGGCTGCAGGATCTGCTCGAAATAGCCGCTTCGCTTATGCCGGTCTAGCTGGAGTTCCTTGATGCCGAGGATCAGGCCGCGCACGCCCTTTTCCAATGTGTCGTACAACTGCCGAGCACGATGGAAATGGCGATTGGCGAACAACAGCGGAATGTGGAACGTCACCACGCCGAAGATCACCGCCCCCAACACGAACAGGAACACCGGCGTGTTGATGTACCAGAGGAAGCCGAATATGCCGACCAGCATCACGCCATTGATGAGCAACTGCGGCACCACCGCGGCGCCGCCGATGATGCGCCGCACGTCATCGGTGACCGCCACGGTGAGCTTGGCCTGACCCAGCGTTTCGAGCTGCGGATAGCTAGACTGCACGATGCGCCGACACAGCCGCTGGCGCAGGTTCGATGACAAGTCCATCGACACGCGTGCCACCAGGATCGAGGCCGTAGCCCGGGTAATCAGGATGAGCAGGCAAAACAGGGCGAAGAATGCCGCCAGCCGGCCGTTGCTCACCTCGAAGCCCAGAAACATCTGCACCTGGGCGTCGGCAGAAGTGAGTCCGCCCTCGGGTCCGCTCAGCGCGGTCAGGATCAGCGGAATCGCCAGTGCGTAGAGGCAGCCGGAAAGCCCGCCGGCCAGCACCGCCAGGAACACGCGGGTCGGAGCGAAGCGCCCGAACTCGGACATCAGACTCAGGCGGCGGCGCGGCCGTTCGTCGGGTTTGCGTCGGCGCAGCTTCATTTCTTATCTCCAGCGGTGAGCGTGTAGTACTCGCCGCGCGTGAACGGCTGAACCATGTCGGCGTAATGAGCACTCATCCAGTTGCCCGATTGCCCGGTCGAGTTCATGTATTGGTGTTGCACGCCCTGTCGACTCAGCGCGATGAGCTGGCGTGAGCTGGCGCCGTAATTACCGACGTAACCATTGGTGCCGTCCACCGAGTAGGCGGAGACCTTGATGCTGTCCGGTCCGCCGCCACTGTCGACGCGACGCTCGAACAAGCCGGACAGCCCGCGGATATTGCTGAATGGTTGATGCGCATACTGGACATGGTGGATGTCGCCCCAGCGCCAGTCCGCCTCGTCCTTGCCGCTGCGCCGCTGCAACTCGGCCAGCGCCTGACCGAGACTTGCACGCAGCACGCCGCGACAGGACCGGTCGCCGCTTTCCGGTACCCGCGGGTCGCACCAGAGCGCATGCGGGTCGGTCAACGCCCGTTGGATCTGGTCGACCGTGGCCGTGTCCAGGACAGCGCGCACGTATTGAATCTCGTCGTGGCGGATCCAATCGTCGCCGAGCACGCCACCGAATAACCCCGCCGAGAGGTGTCTCATCCATACATTGAACAGGGCCGCCTGGGCACTCGAGGCGCTCATGTCGCCGGACCAGCCCTTGAGCAGTGCCAATGCCTTGCGCTCTTCCTCGTTGGCAGGCTTGATCGCGGTCAATACCGGCACGAGCCGTCGGGCCGACAGGCTGCGTTCGTCCGTTTGGATCGCCTGCATGTCCTCAAGCTTCAACCGACGACCGGAGGCAATCGCCTGCTCGAGCATCTCCCGGATACGCTGGCCGCGCGCCGGCGGTGCCCAGTCATTGGAAATGAAATACGGATAGTCGTCGTCGACCGGGCGGTCGTTGGCGGAGGCGATATAGCCCTCCGGCGGGTTGTAACGGGATGGCATGGCGTCGAACGGAATCTGCCCCTGCCACGCAAAATCCGGGTTCCAGCCAGGCACCGGCAGTGAGCCATCGCCCTTGCGGCGGATCGGGATCGCGCCGATGCCCAGGTAACCGATGTTCCCGTCACGGTCGGCGTACAGCATATTCAGGGCGGGCGCCACGTAATGCCGGTAGGTCGCCTTGAACGTCTCCCAGTCCTTCGCGTAGCTCACGGCGTACATGCTTTCGTAGCTGCGGTCGCCCGGCTGCAACGCGGTCCAACGCAAGGCTAGCGGCTGGCCGACGGCCTTGCCGCGCATGCCGCTGACGATCGGTCCATCGCGCGTGCTGCGCACATCGATCCGGACCGGCTTCAGCGCCTGGTGCAGGAAGGACGGAAACGCCGGCGCGACGCTGATGTCTTCCGTGCGGCTTTCCACCGGCACCCATGCGCCATCGGCCAGGTAGAGATCCGGATCCTTCGGGTCGAAACGCTGCACCGCGAGATCCTGCACGTCGGCCATCATCGCGGTGCCGCCCCATGCGATCTGGCCGTTCTGGCCGAAAATCACCGGCGGCAATCCGACCAGGCTCATGCCCTGCGCACGCAGCGTCGCGCCATGCTGGACCACGGGATACCAGGGCGACGGCATCTGAAGCCCCAGGTGCGGGTCGTTAGCAAGCAGGGCGCCGCCATTCGCGGTATGACGGCCGGCCACGACCCAGGCATTGCTGCCCACCTCGCGACCACCGATCTTCCAGTCCAGATGCAGGTTCTTGGAGAGCGTGCCGAGCGATACCAGCGAAGCGGGCGACGGCTGCGCACCTTCGTCCGCCGTCGGATCGATCTCGCCGTGGAAGAAGGACTGCATCTGCAGTGGACGCAGATAGCGCCCTGCCACGGCCTTGCCGATTTCCTGATCGAGATTGCCGCTCAGGCTCAGCGAGAAGACCTTGCCCCAGGACAGCGAGTCGATTTCGCTCCACGGCTCGGGGCGTACGCGGAACAGGCTGAACTCGATCGGCAGCGGGTGTCCTTCGCGCAGCCAGGCATTCACGCCGTTCGCGTATGCGGACAGCGAACGCTGCGCCGGTTTGCTCAAGGCAGCGTGCGCGCTCTGCGCGGAGCGGCGCAGCCCGAGCGTGCGCACCCAGCTATCCTGCATGAGCAGGTCCTTGCCGAAGATTTCGCTCAGCCGCCCCGCGGCCAGCCGCCGCTCCAGTTCCATCTGCCACAGACGGTCCTGAGCCTGCACGTAGCCCATCGCGAAGTAGATGTCTTCGTCGCGATCCGCGTACAGATGCGGCACGCCGTACTCGTCGCGCACGATGCGTACCGATCCGCCGCCCGGCGCCTGCACCGTCTGCGTTTGCGGCGGCAGCCCCTGGCGGCCATGCACGTAGAGCCATGCCAGCAACAGCGCAAGCGGTAGGAACACGAACAATGCGAAACGCTTGAGTATCGGAAAACCACTTCTCATTGTCATTACTCGAAAGAAACATCAAACAGCGCCACTCGCACCGGCACGGCGCCGGCGCGAACAGCGGACTCAAAGCTCAAGCGCGTACTTTCCGCACAGGCGCTCGACCGGAAGACCGAGCGTCCGGCCGTGCTCCACCATGCGTGTCGACTGGACGATCTGCTCGGAGTGCTCGTTGTATTCCAGACCCATGAAATAGCCGTACCAGGGTTCCATGCCGAGCGCGTAGATGAGCATCTGCTTCGGCTGGAATGCCTCGACCATGCGTGCCGCCTCCTGGAAGCCGGAGCCGTTGAGGCGACGGGATTCCTTGACGTTCTTCGGCACCAACTCCGTATTCAGCGCGCCGTAGAGCCAGGTGTAGGGCGCACCGACGCATTCCATGCCGATCGCCAGCACGTCCAGATCGCCGGTGAAGTCATGCAGCATCTGGTACATGCGCGGCTCCAGGTTGGAGGAGTCGGCGCCCGCATAGATCTTCCTGCCCTGCAACTCGAAGAACCAGGCCGTTTTGCTGCGGATGTTCAAGTCGCCGTGTTCGCCGAGGAACGGAATGCTCACGATGCGGCCATCGGGCAGCGCGAACTCTTCCAGGTCGTCCACCTCCGTCGCCTGGAATCCGAGCTGCGTCAGCAGCAGGCGCAGCGAAGGATCGGCCAGGGTGCCGCCGTTGTTCTTCGGCACCAGCACCTTGTCGACCTTGTGCCTGAGCTGTAGCAAGGTCTCCAAGTTCACGTGATCGGCATGGTTGTGCGTGAGGCACAGATAGTCGATGCGCTCGGGCAGGTCCGCGTAGGAATAGGTCTTGTCGGCATTGTCGTCGGTGCAGGTGGCGATGACGGGATCGACCATCAACGCGCAGGCACCGCTCTCGACGAGGAAGCCGGCGTGTCCCATGTAACGTAGCCGGACGCCATCATTCGGTGCCCGGTGGACCGGCGGCGCCGTATCGGTGAACAGCGAAAGGTAGTCCAGTCCACCCTCGCCCGGCGCGTCGTCGAACAGCGCATCGATTTCTTCGCGCGAGAGCGGCCTGGTGCGTGCGCTGAACAGCCGATCCCACCATGGCGAGCGGAACGGCAGGCGGATGTGCAGGTGCCGCTCATCGGCCAGGCGCGGCGTGCTGAGCACGAACGGCCGCTTCTGGCCTGGCGCCAGGATGCCCAGCGATACCGACTGCATCGACTCGTCGTAATAGCGGCTGCGATACAGCAGGGGCTCGATCAGCCGATACCCGGGCTGATGATAGAGGTCCATGTGCAGTTCGACGTAGCCCTTGAGCAGTTCCGGCACCTTCGCGTACAGCGGCTCGATCGACTCGCCGCTGCGATGGGCACGGACCAGCACGTCCAGTTCGCGGATCGCCTCGGCGAGTTCGGCGTACAGACCGTATTCGTTGTCGAAGCTCTGCAGCAGGGCTTGCACCTGCCCCAGCTGCTCGCGGCTGCAGTCAACGAATTCGCCGCCACCGGCCAGCTCGGGATCCTGGTTCGCCAGGATGTGCAGCTCCGTGTTCTTCACGAAGGAATGCATCAGGCGGCGGTGCGTCTTGCTCATGTACATCGCGTACGTCAGCGGCGCGATCAGGTTCGGCCACGCGTACCAGTGGTTCACCAGCGGCTCGACATAGACGTCCGGCCGCAAGTACCAGCGTTTCTCGCTATCCATATCCTCTTCCTTAATTTGCGAGCACGACCGGTCGCGCTCGTAGCGTGCCCGACAGCTCTCGAGCGATCGCTGCGAGCAGACGCTTCCGCTCGTCGTGAATAAAGAAATGCCCACCCGGCAAGCATTCGAAATCGACCGGCAACTCGATGCGCTGCGTCCAGGCCGCGAGTTCCGGCTCCGGAATGGAGTCCTCGGCGCCGTAGAAGAGGCGCGTGGCCACGCCGCGCAACGAAGGCCACGCGCATGCGTGGTTCTCGGCGAGCGCGAAGTCGGCGCGCAACCCCGGCAGCAACAGATCCAGCAAGGGTTCGCACTCCAGCACTTCCGGCGGCGTCGCCTTGAAGTCGCGCAGCATGGCCTTGAATGCCGCGTCGTCCAGGATCGAGTAACTCAGCTTCTGGCGCGCCCATGGCGCCCCGCATGCCGACAACAACAACCGCTTCGGCATCCGCGCACCGGCTGCCTGCAATCGACAGCACAGCTCAAACGCGATCAGCGCGCCGTTGCTGTGCCCGAAGAAACTGTACGGCACTGACGTATTCAACAACGGCGCCAGTTCGGCCAGCAGCGTCTTGCAGACGCGGTCGAGGTCGACACAGGGTGGCTCGAGCACCCGACCGCCCTTGCCGGGCGACTCGATCGCCAGCACTTCGATCCCCGGCAAGGACTCTGCCCAGCCGTGGAATACGCGCGCGTTACCTCCGGCATACGGCAGGCAGATCAGGCGTGCGCGCACGGGCGCATCGCCCACCTGCCTGACCCACCACGGCGAGGTATGCGAAAACTCACTCATACCGCATGCCTTCGGCCGGTTCGCCGCGCAGGATCCTGCGGGTGGACAGATAGGTGGCCATGCCCACCAGCAGCGTGATCGTGATCGCCACGCCCAGCCCGATCGCCACCGGCACCACGGCTCCCAGCCCGGCCAGACGCGAGAGCAGGAACAGCCCCGCCCCGCCGATCAGCGTCGCGAGCACCAGGCCCACCGCCAGACGCCGCGCGCCCTGGCGCAGGAACAAGCGCAGGATCGATCCGTCGCTTGCGCCGATCGCGCG